>NZ_JACERN010000017.1 GCF_013911085.1 Aquitalea aquatica | reverse complement strand
GTTCCCCATCGCCCGCCCGCCCCTGCCGGTGATGCAGGCGCTGGTGGCCGGCAATTTCGCCCGCTTCGAAGTAGCGTTGCAGGTATTTGCCAGCAGCCAGATCCGCCGCCTGCGTGAATTGTCGAAAGACCCGGTGGCCATTCTGTCGGCCCATGACAACGGTGAGTTACACATCACCCTGTCGGCCGAAGGCGACGAGCGCAACTGGGAAGCCTTTGTCTGGCCGCTGGCGGCCATGGACAATGTGGCGCTGATCGAATCGAATTTCCGCGAACTGATGGCGGAATGCCGGGTGCGCGATGTGCATGTGCTGCCGGCGGTTTACCCGGAAAGTCGTGATGGCATTCCGCTGTTTTTTACCGCTGATGACTTGCCGCAGTTGAACGGGCAGGCCTGAAGCGGCGCTGGTAAAAACGCTTCACGTGAAAATGTTTCAGAGGGCGATTCGTGTAGAATGGCCTCATCGTTAACCCTTTGATGGAAGAGTCAAAGATGTTTGCAGCTGACCAGACGATTGCCAAGTTCGACCCGGAATTGGCCGCCGCTATCAAGGCCGAGTGCCAACGCCAGGAAGATCATATTGAACTGATCGCTTCCGAAAACTATACCAGCCCCGCAGTGATGGAAGCCCAGGGCTCCCAGCTGACCAACAAGTACGCCGAAGGCTATCCGGCCAAGCGTTTCTACGGTGGCTGTGAACACGTTGATGTGGTTGAGCAACTGGCCATCGACCGTGTGAAGCAACTGTTCGGTGCCGAATACGCCAACGTGCAGCCGCACTCCGGCAGCCAGGCCAACCAGGCGGTGTACTTCTCCATCCTGAAGCCGGGCGATACCGTAATGGGCATGAACCTGGGCCACGGTGGTCACCTGACCCACGGTTCCCCGGCCAACCTGTCCGGCAAGATGTTCAACATCGTGGCCTACGGTCTGAACGAACAGGAAGAAATCGACTACGACGACATGGAACGCGTAGCGATGGAAACCAAGCCCAAGCTGATCATTGGCGGCGCCTCTGCTTATGCCCTGCGCTTCGATTTCGAACGCATGGGTCAGATCGCCAAGAAGTGTGGCGCTTACTTCATGGTCGACATGGCGCACTACGCCGGTCTGATCGCCGCTGGTGTCTATCCGAACCCGGTGCCGTATGCCGACTTCGTGACCTCCACCACCCACAAGACCCTGCGTGGTCCGCGTGGCGGCATCATCCTGGCCAAGGCCGAGTTCGAGAAGAGCATCAACAGCAATGTGTTCCCCACCCTGCAGGGCGGCCCGCTGATGCACGTGATTGCCGGCAAGGCCATCGCTTTCAAGGAAGCGCTGCAACCGGAATTCAAGGTGTACCAGGAGCAAGTGCTGAAGAACGCCGACGCCATGGCCCGAGCCCTGGCCGAACGCGGTCTGCGCATCATCTCCGGTCGTACCGAGAGCCATGTCTTCCTGGTGGACCTGCGTCCCAAGGGCCTCACCGGCAAGGCTGCCGATGCGCTGCTGGGCCGTGGTCACATCACGGTCAACAAGAACGCCATTCCGAATGACCCGGAAAGCCCGTTCGTGACCTCCGGCATCCGTATCGGCTCGCCGGCTATCACCACCCGAGGCTTCAAGGAAGCCGAGGCAGTGATGGTGGCCAACCTGGTGGCTGATGTACTGGATAATCCGACTGATGATGCTGCCATCGCCCGTGTTGCCGAACAGGCTACCGCGCTGTGCCATCGTTTCCCGGTTTACGCCAAGTAAGCGATTGCGTGCCAGACGAAAGGCAGCCTGCGGGCTGCCTTTTTTATTATCTGCGGCAAATCAAGGCGGCTTTACCGTTGCAGGCATTAACCTGTCTGATCTTTGCTGCTACCATCAGACCTCATCAAACATACTGGATTGACACGTCATGAAATGTCCTTTCTGTGGCAATGCCGATACGCAGGTCATCGACTCCAGAGTCAGCGAGGACGGGGCCAGCATTCGTCGTCGTCGCCGTTGTCTGGCCTGCGAAAAGCGCTTCACGACATTTGAAACCGCCGATGTGCGCATGCCGCAGGTGGTGAAATCCGGCGGCCATCGTTCCGAGTTCGATATCGAGAAGGTACGTACCAGTTTCCTGCGCGCCCTGCACAAGCGTCCGGTACCTACCGCACTGGTGGATGACGCCATCGACCGCATCTGCCACAAGCTGCTGCAACTGGGCGAGCGCGAAGTATCCAGCCGCCAGATCGGCGAAATGGTGATGAACGAACTGGCCAAACTGGACAAGGTGGCCTATGTGCGTTTTGCCTCGGTGTATCGCAGCTTCCAGGATATCTCCGAGTTTTCCGACGCCATCAAGGAAATCCAGAAGTCCAATCATTAAACAAGGACTGGTCAGCCTGCAATGGCTGGCCTGTTTTCCGTTGCCGGTCGCTGACGCTAATGGCGTGGCGCGACCATACTCATTCCGCTGGAAGGTTGCTTGATGTCGTCGTATTCCCCGCAAGATCATGTGTTCATGCAACAGGCGCTGCGCCTGGCCGAAGCCGCCACCCGCCGCGCCGCGCCTAATCCTGGCGTAGGTTGTGTACTGGTTCGTGATGGCCAGATCATCGGTGAAGGGGCAACCTTGCAGCTGGGTGGGGATCATGCCGAAATTCAGGCCATCAAGGACTGTCTGGCGCGCGGAAATACTCCACGTGGCGCGACCGCCTATGTGACATTGGAGCCATGCAGCCATCACGGCCGCACCCCGCCCTGTGCTGAAAGGCTGATACAGGAAGGGTTGGCGCGGGTGGTGGCGGCCATGGTCGATCCTTATCATGAAGTGTCCGGCCGTGGTCTGGCCATGCTGCGTGCAGCCGGCATCGATGCCAGTGCCGGCCTGCTGGAAGCCGAGGCGCGCCGGGTGCATCGCGGTTTTCTATCGCGGGTGGAGCGCCATCGCCCCTGGGTCACGCTGAAGGCCGCCGCCACGCTGGATGGCAAGACGGCCTTGCTGAACGGCAAGAGCCAATGGATTACCGGCCCGGCAGCCCGCCATGATGTGCAAAAGTTGCGTGCCCGCCACTGTGCCATCCTCACCGGCAGTGGCACGGTGCTGGTGGACAATCCACAGCTGACGGTGCGCGATTTCATCCTGCCGCAGCAGCCCTTGCGGGTAGTGCTGGACAGCCGGCTGGTCACGCCGCCGGACCGCCGCATCTTCCATGGCGGTAATACCTTGCTGGTGACCAGTAGTACCGACCTGGCCCGCCATCAGCCTTATCTGCAACGTGGTGCCGAGCTGATGGTGCTGCCGGAAGATGCCGGCCATGCCAATCTGCCCATGCTGATGCACCACCTGGCCGAGCGCGGTATCAACGAGTTGATGATAGAGGCCGGTGCAGGCCTGAATGGTGCGCTGGTGCGGGCTGGTCTGGTGGATGAAGCCATTTTGTATCTTGCCCCTTCGCTGGTGGGCAGTACCGCGCAAGGCCTGTTTGCCTGGCCGGCGCTGGAAGACCTGGCCGACAAGCAGCAAGTAAAGATTCAGGATGTGCGCATGGTGGGGGCGGATATTCGTATCAACATGACATTTACCGCAGCGCTGTGACTTGCATCCGCATGGCTGAACCGGAATCAGGCTGGCCGAACCGGCTGGCGTGTTCCACAATGAAGCAGCTTGTTCATTGCTCCGGCTACCGGCTGGCGCGGGAGCGGTGCAACATAAAACTGGCGCTAGCCGCCAGTATCGGCCTGGGCCGCTAGCATGAGTAGACAACAATGACTGACTCAGCCTCATCACTCCCCGCCATGCCAGTGGCCGACCTGCAGCTGGCGCTGGATGCCTATCTGCGGCTTATCTTGCGTCAGGGCGCCGCCGAGCAGGTGCTGGATGAGCGGCGGCAGTTGCTGGATCAATTACTGCCATTGCTGGATGGCGTGTCGCGCGATGCGCATTCCTTCCGGCGCGTGGTGGAGCGCTTTGTCGGTAGTTGTGCAGTGGTAGACCGGGTAACGGCACTCACCTGCGCGCGCGAGTTCTATTACTTCTGGCTGGGCGATGTAAAAAAGCTGGTGGAAATTACCGCCCGCTCCGGTTTTACCACGCGCAATGTGCGGCTGGAGATGGCCGACTCACTGGCCTCGCTGCTGGAGCGCATGCAGCGCCAGGGCTTTGATGCTTTTCCGCCCTCGCTGGAAATCTATTTGGGCAAGCTGTTCGAGGATGGTATGGCCGAAGTCGACATTCACGAACGCGAAATGCTGCTCAAGGGCATGTTGTTCCTGCTATCCGGACAGCCTTACCGGCCAGACAGCTTCCGCATGGTGGTCGATGCCATGCTGTTGCACCTGAACGATAGCCGCAACAAGAAATCCTTTGTGCAGCTGGCGCGCGAGTATTTCTACTATTGGCTGTCATTCCCGCCAGCGCACGAGCGCATCCATCTGGCTGAGGAGGCCGCTCAGCCTATCAGCCTGCTCCAGCCCGGCAGCACCACGCGCCAGCGCTGAGTTCACATCGTATTTGCTGTCGCCGGCTGGCTTTGCCAGGCAGCGGCGTGGCATCATGCTCCCACTCATACCTTGCAGGAGCACGCATGTCCCAGCCATCGGCCTATCAGTCCCTCGTTGCCAGCTTTACCCGGCTCTATCGCTACGAACACCTCTCCGCCATGGTCAGCTGGGATCAGGCCACCATGATGCCGCCCAAGGGGAATGATGCGCGGGCGGCGGCGCAGGCCGAGCTGGATGTGCTGATGCACGCCACCCTGACCGACCCGGCATTGGCCGAGCAATTGCAGCGGGCGGAACAGGAAGATCTCAGCCTGCAAGAGCGCGCCAGCCTGCGGGAAATGCGCCGGGAATGGCAACGCGCCAACTTGCTGCCCGCCACACTGGTAGAGGCACAAGCTTTGGCCGGGGCGCGTTGCGAACATGCCTGGCGCAGCCAGCGCACCGCCAATGACTGGGCCGGCTTTCTGCAGAATTTCCGTGAAGTGGTGGCCCTGTCACGCCAGGAAGCCCGCTTACTGGCCGAAGCACAAGGCTGCAGCCCCTACGATGCCTTGATGAACAAATACGAGCCGGGCATGCAGAGTGCCGACATCGACCGCATTTTCGGTGAGGTGAAGCAGTGGCTGCCAGGCTTGATTGCACAAGTCATGGCCAAGCAGGCCAAGGAACCGTTGCACTTGCCACAGGGCAGTTTTCCGGTAGAACAGCAGCGCCAGCTGGGGCTGGCCGTGATGCAGCTGCTGGGTTTTGATTTTGACGGTGGTCGGCTGGATGTCAGCGTTCACCCCTTCTGCGGCGGTGTGGCCGAGGACGTACGCATCACCACGCGCTATCGCGAAGACGATTTCATGCAAAGCCTGATGGGCATCATTCATGAAACCGGCCATGCCCGCTACGAACAGGGCTTGCCGCGTGACATGCTGCATTTGCCAGTCGGGCGTGCCCGTTCCATGGGTATTCACGAAAGCCAGAGTCTGTCTTTCGAGATGCAGCTGGGACGCAGCCCGGCCTTCCTCAGCCTGATTGCCCCGCTGGTGGGCCAATATCTGGGCGAGCAGCCGGCCTTGTCAGCCGCAAACCTCACCGGACTGTACAGCCGTGTCCATCCGGGCTTTATCCGGGTCGATGCCGACGAGTTGTGCTACCCGGCACACGTCATCCTGCGCTATGAAATCGAAAAAGCCCTGATGGAGGGCGAGATTGAGGCTGAGGATATTCCAGCGCTGTGGGATGAGAAAATGCAGGCTTATCTGGGAGTGGATACCCGTGGTAATTACCGCCAGGGTTGTTTGCAGGATATTCACTGGACGGATGGCAGCTTTGGCTACTTCCCCAGCTATACGCTGGGGGCGATGTATGCCGCGCAGTATTTCACAGTGATGCGGCGCGACACGCCGGATCTGGATCAGCGCATTGCCGCAGGTGATCTGGCTGTGGTGTTTGACTGGCTGCAGCAGCATATCTGGAGCCAGGCCAGCTTGCATGGCACCAACGAGCTGGTGCAGCATGCCACTGGCGAAAGCCTGAACCCGGCTTACTTCCATGCCCATTTGCAGGCACGCTATCTGGCATAGCGCCTTGCTCCGAGCATAAAAAAACCGCGGCCATGGTGAGTCGCGGTTTTTTTATGGCGAGAGGTTGGGTGCTTAGCCGGCGACGGCCAGTTCCAGATGCATGGCATCGACCCAGTCTTCAAATTCTACGTCCGACATGCCCAGATAATTCAGCACTTCATCCTTGCGTGCATCCCAGCCGGCGTCTTCCTTGTCCGGTGTCAGCGTGCGCCAGACATGGCGTGCCGCCCGGGTGACTGCCACCATCATGCGGCCATCATGATCCAGCGGGGCATCAGGTCCGGTGGCCATGACCGTGTCGTCGTTCTGCATCAGAATCGCTTTGGCAAAGTTTTCCGGCATGTTCCAGCTGCGGGCAACCAAGTAGCCGACCACATCATGGCGGGTGCCATGCAGTTCCTGTTCGACCAGGCCAACCCGGTCGTCGCTGGCCATTTCCACCAGCCGCAGCGTGCGGCTGTAGCTGGGAAAACGCATCAGCATGATGGCCATGCCACAGCTGTGAAACAGGGCAAAGCTCTGGCAGTCATCCGGGACATGCACGATCTTGTCGCACAGTGCGGCGCTGATCGCGGCAATCTGCAAGGTGTTATCCCAGAATTGCTCCAACGCTGGCGGTGTTTCCGCCGTCAGTCGGGTGCGCAATACCAGACCGCTGACCAGGCTGACCACATTTTTCACCCCCAGCAGGCTGATGGCCTGATGAATGGAGGTAATGTGGCGACCACGGCCGAGAATGGGTGTATTGGCAGCCTTGAGCATGGCAACACACAAGGCCAAGTCTTCACTGATGATGTCGTCCAGCTTTTGCAGTGTGACATCCGGGTCATTGCGAAGTCCCAGCAGCTTGTCCAGCACATCCGGACGCGGAGGGATAACCAAATTTTTCAGGAGCTCGTCACGCTCGTCGGTACTGATCAGTGGCGTCATGCTGGATGCTATGTGGAGATGATTTCCATTTATTTTATCAGCCTTCCCGCCATACGTTAGGTCATCTTATTGGCTATCTGCTAAATATTGACCATGCTCAAGCCTATGTGGGCCGGGTCTTCAATCGGGCTTGGTGGCAGCTTAAATCAGGAAGGACTGAATCTCTTCTGCCAGCGCTGATGGCTGCTCCCACTGGATCATGTGACCCGCATCGGCAACGACGCTCTCCTGCAATAGGGCAAAGCAGGCTCGCCGTTCCGGTAGCGTGTCCAGCACGCCTTTGGCCATGGGATGGTCCCACATATCACCGCCCATCACCCACTGCACGGGTGATGTAATGCGCTGCCAGCAGCACTTGGCTTCTTCTAGCCGGTAAAGTACTGGATTAACCATTTTGTGGCGCGGATCGGCGCGGTAAACCAGCTGTCCGTCATCCTGCTCACGCGTCAGCATGGTGGCCAGCCAGTGTGCCCGTGCCGTATTCAGCCGCGGATTGCGTTCGATCAGTTTGCTGGCAACATCTTCCAGTTGCCCCAGTGCATTGAAGCTGGGGGTATCACGCCGCTCGCGCAACCAGCGGGCATAGCGGCCCGGTGCTTCGGCGGGGCGAGTGGCATTCAGGCCAAAGCCCTCCACCAGCGACAGGCGTTCGATGCGTTCCGGGCGCACACCGGCGTAGATGCCGGCAATCATTGCTCCCATGCTGTGCCCCAGCAGCCGTACTGGCTGTTGGGGGGATAAGTGGCTCAGCAGGGCATCCAGATCGGCCAGATAGTCGGGAAAGTAATAGCTGCCCTGATTCCAGTCGCTGTCGCCAAAGCCGCGCCAATCAGGCGCCACCACATGCCAGCACCCGGGCAGGGCATCGACCAGAAACTGGAAAGTGGCCGAGCTATCCATCCAGCCATGCAGCATGACCAATAAGGGCGCGCTGGGCTCACCCCAGTGGCGCAGATGATAGCAGTGCTGGTTCAGGGTGATGAATTCACTGCGGCTGGGCTGAATAAGGGGCATGGCTGGCTAATCGTCTGGGGTAGGCGGGGAGTTAGTGTACGAAAAAATACGGGTGTGCTCACCATGAATGGTGGGGAAGGGGGCTATTTGCATGTGGTGGAGAGACAGGAGGATGTCTCCGGACAAATGTGTATCGCGCAGAAGGAGCAAGCTAGAATCGCAAAATCGATCAATGCCTCTCACCTAGACTGTCCGTCATGAGCAAACCCTATCGCCAGCACGGCCCCGGCACCCTGTATTCACAGCGCCTGATGCGCGCACTGGACTACCTGTGGCGGCATCTTGATCAACCCGTTTCGCTGGAGCGGCTGGCTGAGGAGGCCTGCTTCTCGCCCTACCACTTTCATCGCTTGTTTCATGCGCTGATGGGCGAGACGCTGAGCCAGAGCCGGCAGCGCATGCTGTTGCACCGGGCAGCTGGTGAATTGGCGGCAGGCCGACGAGCGCTACCTGTCATTGCCAGCCGCGCCGGTTACGGTAGCAGTGCTGCTTTCGTGCGGGCCTTTGGCAAGCATTACGGTGAGACGCCTGGACGCTATCGTCAGCGACGTTTGCTCATGCCCACCACTTTACAGGAGCGTGTCATGCACAGCGTCAGCATCATCTTGTTACCCGCCATGCCGGTATTGCAGCGGCATCATCGCGGGCCGTATATGGGGATAGGGCAGGCTTTTGATGCCCTGCATGCTTTGGTGGGGCCCATGCCGGCTGGCGGCGAACCCTTGCAGGTGTTCGGCCAGTATCTGGATGATCCGGACCAGGTGGCAGCGGCGGATTTGCGTTCCATCGCCAGTGTCAGCCTGCCCAGCGGATTCAGCCTGGGTGATGCTGCGCTGGCGGCGCAAGGTTTTTCGCGCGGTGAAATCCCGGCTAGCCGCTACGCTTGCCTGGAGCATGTGGGGCCTTATGCCGAACTGAAAACAGCATGGGATCAGTTGTATCGCCACTGGTTGCCGCAAAGCGGTGAGGAGCCCGCCGATCTGCCTTGCCTCGAGCAGTATCTGAACTCCCCTTACAATACGCCGCCCACTCAGCTGCGCAGCCGCCTGCTGCTGGCCTTGCAAGATTAAACCGGAGCCCGTCATGTATCAGGTAGAAATCATCCATTATGAACAGCCGCTGCCGGTGCTGATGAAACCGCATCAAGGGCCGTATTCCGGCATTGCTGCTGCTTTTGCCGCCTTGCGCACGCTGTTGCAGCAGCATGGGACAGGCCCGCAAGCTGTGCGCGCATTCGGGCAGTATCTGGATGACCCCGCCGCGGTTGCGCCGCAGGCATTGCGCGCAGCAGCTTGCCTCACGCCGCCACCGGCTTTGTCACTCACCCCTGCCGAAGTGGAAGAACTGGGTTTTGTTTATGGCGAGCTGGCTGCAGGGCGCTATGCCAGCATTGTGCATCAAGGACCGTATCAGGGACTAGCCGGGGGCTGGAACTGGCTGCTGCAGGAATGGTTGCCCGGCAGCGGTGAGCAATTTGGCCAGCGGCCTTTGCTGGATGAGGCATTGAACGCACCGCAGGATACCCCACCAGCCTTGCTGCGTACGCGCTTGCTACTACCACTGGCCTGAGCGGGGGCAACAAAAAAAGCCCGTGTCTTGCGACGCGGGCTTTTGATCGTCCAGCGGTCTGACGGCCGCTGGCGACTAAGGATTAGCGCGAAACGTGGTAGTTCGGCGCTTCCTTGGTGATTTGCACATCATGCACATGCGATTCCTGCATGCCGGCGGAGGTGATTTCCACGAAGCCGGCTTTTTCATGCATTTCATCGATGTTGGCGCAGCCCAGGTAACCCATGGAGGAGCGCAGGCCACCCATCAGCTGATGGATGACGGCAGCGATCGGGCCCTTGTACGGTACGCGACCTTCAATGCCTTCCGGCACGAACTTGTCGGCAGCGTTGGAGCTGTCCTGGAAGTAGCGGTCTGCCGAACCCTGGCTCATCGCACCCAGCGAGCCCATACCACGGTAGGATTTGTAGGAACGGCCCTGATACAGCTCGACTTCGCCCGGCGCTTCTTCGGTGCCGGCAAACATGCCGCCCAGCATCACGCAGTTGCCACCAGCAGCCAGTGCCTTGGAAATGTCACCGGAGAAGCGGATGCCGCCATCGGCGATCATCGGCACGCCAGTGCCTTTCAGTTCTTCGGAAACATTATGGATGGCGGTCAGTTGCGGTACACCTACACCGGCCACGATACGGGTGGTGCAGATGGAGCCGGGGCCAATGCCCACTTTCACGCCATCGGCGCCAGCTTCCACCAGAGCACGCGCAGCAGCGGCGGTGGCGATATTGCCGCCAATCACGTCTACCTGCGGGTAGGTCTGCTTGACCCAGCGCACGCGGTCGATCACGCCCTGGCTGTGGCCATGAGCCGTATCCACCACGATTACGTCCACACCTGCCGCTACCAGCGCGGCCACGCGCTGTTCAGTATCGCCGCCGGTGCCAACTGCAGCACCTACGCGCAGACGACCCTGATTGTCCTTGTTGGCGCTCGGGTGTTCGCTGGTCTTGATGATGTCCTTGACGGTGATCAGACCCTTCAGTTCCCACTGATCGTTGATGACCAGTACGCGTTCCAGGCGGTGGGTGTGCATCAGCTCGCGAGCTTCGTCGATGCTGGCACCTTCCTTCACGGTAATCAGGCGTTCACGCGGCGTCATGATCGAGCCGACGGTCTGTTCCAGGCGGGTTTCGAAACGCAGGTCACGGTTGGTGACGATACCCACAACCTTGCCGTTTTCGATCACCGGCAGGCCGGAAATCTTGTGTTGGCGGGTCAGCAGGACCAGATCGCGCACCAGCATGTCAGGTGCGATGGTGATCGGGTCTTTGACCACGCCGCTTTCGTGGCGTTTTACCTTGGACACTTCCGCAGCCTGCTTGTCGGCCGACATATTCTTGTGAATGATGCCAATACCACCTTCTTGAGCCATGGCAATGGCCAGCCCGGATTCGGTAACCGTATCCATGGCAGCAGAAACCAGCGGCAGGTTCAGCGTGATATTGCGGGAGAGTTTGGTAGAGAGGACTACGTCGCGCGGCAGAACTTCAGAATGGGCCGGGACGAGGAGAACGTCGTCGAAAGTATAGGCTTTCTCGATGATACGCATCTGGCGTTTCCTTTGCGGCAAAGCGGCATTATACCGAGACTATAGAAGTGTTGCAAAAAATGCTGTCGCTTGTTTTTGCGATCAGCGTCCCGACACCGTACAATCAGCGTGTTTGAGCTTAGGACACCAAAGAATGAAAACCCGTGCGATTCTGAGTGTGCTTGTTGCATTTTTGCTGTCGGCCCCGGCCATGGCCGAGGTGTACCAGTACGTTGATGCCAACGGCAAAACCGTCTTTTCCGATCAGCCGCCGCCGGGAGCCAAGGCAAAGCAGCTGAATGTACGGGCATCGGCAGCTGCATCTGCACCAGCCAAAGCCCCCAAGACGACAGCACTCAACGATGTTGAAAAGAAAAACGCCGAGATCGATGCTGAAAACGCCAAGATAAAAGAACAGAACAAAAAAACAGCGCAGGAAAACTGCAAGAACGCACGGAACAATCTGGCTGCGCTGCAGCAAGGTGGTCGAGTCAAGATGCCAGGTAGTAATGCCCTGGCAACGGACAGCCAGCGCAGTGAATTATTGCAAGCAGCCCAGCAAAATGTAGCCAGCTGGTGCAACAAGTAGTGTCCGCCAGCGTATTCGATTACCCATCGCTACTGGCCAGCCTTCCGAATTTGCCCGGCGTCTATCGCATGTTCGATACGTCGGGCAATGTGCTTTATGTAGGCAAGGCCATCGACCTGAAAAAACGGGTCAGTTCCTATTTCCAGAAAAGCGACCTGTCGCCGCGCATCCAGTTGATGGTGCGACAGATTGCCAGCATCGAAACCACCGTTACCCGTTCGGAAGCGGAGGCGCTGATTCTGGAAAACAACCTGATCAAGGCGCTGGCCCCCAAGTACAACATCCTGTTTCGGGATGACAAGTCCTACCCCTACCTGATGCTGACCGGCCATGACTACCCGCAAATGGCTTATTACCGTGGTGAGCCGAAAAAGCCCCATCAGTATTTTGGTCCTTATCCCAATAGCTATGCCGTACGGGAAAGCATTCAGATCCTGCAAAAAGTGTTCCGTTTGCGTACCTGTGAAGATGCGGTCTTCGCCAATCGCTCACGCCCCTGTCTGCTTTATCAGATCAAACGCTGCTCCGGTCCCTGTGTCGAGCATGTCTCGGCCGAGGATTACCGCAACGATGTGCAAAGCGCAGTGGCTTTCCTGCAAGGCAGGCAAAGCGAACTGATCGACAGCCTGACCGCCCGCATGGAGCAGGCCGCCGAGCAGTTGGAGTTCGAGCAGGCAGCGGAACTGCGCGATCAGGTGCAGGCGCTGAGCCGAGTGCAGGAAAAGCAGTTTGTCTCCAGCAATTCCAGCCAGCTTGATTGCGATGTGGTGGCTGTTGCGGCAGAGGGTGGGCTGGTGTGCATCAATCTGGTCATGATTCGTGGTGGTCGTCACCTGGGAGACAAGAGCTTCTTCCCACAGGGGGCGCAAGATGACGATGCCGGGGCCAATCTGGATGCCTTCCTTGCCCAGCACTATCTGGGCGCGCCCATGCCTCCGGTCATCATCTTCAATGGCGAAGTGTCCGTGGCACTGCGGCAAACGCTAGAAGAACAATCCGAACGCAAAGTGCATCTGGTCAGCAATCCCATCAGCGAGCGTCGCGTATGGCTGGAAATGGCGGAGAAAAATGCCATGCTGGCCATTCAGCAGCGCCACAGCAGCAAGGCGACCCAGCATCATCGGGTGGTGCAGCTCAACGAAGCACTCGGGCTGGAGGGGGTGGAACGGCTCGAGTGTTTCGATATCAGCCACACCATGGGTGAGGCCACGGTGGCTTCCTGTGTGGTCTATGACAAGGAAAGCATGCAGCCCAGCCAGTATCGCCGTTTCAA
The DNA here is from genome assembly GCF_013911085.1 of Aquitalea aquatica. Lineage (GTDB taxonomy): Bacteria > Pseudomonadota > Gammaproteobacteria > Burkholderiales > Chromobacteriaceae > Aquitalea > Aquitalea aquatica. Next base: position 177,031 of record NZ_JACERN010000017.1, on the reverse strand, counting down.
TATTGAAACCGCCAAGGCGGGGGATGACTATGCCGCCATGCGCGAAGTCCTGACACGCCGCTACAGCAAGCTGGCGGCAGGCGAGGGGCTGCTGCCTGATGCAGTACTGATCGATGGCGGCAAGGGGCAGGTTGGCGTTGCGGTCGAGGTATTTGCCGAGCTGGGGCTGAGCTTGCCCATCATCGGCGTGGCCAAAGGGGAAGAACGCAAACCCGGTCTGGAAACGCTCATCCTCCCTTATCAGCAAAAGACGTTACAATTGCGCAGTGATCATCCTGCCTTGCATCTGATCCAGACCATACGCGATGAAGCACACCGCTTTGCCATCACCGGCCATCGTGCCCGCCGTGCCAAGGCCCGGACAGCCTCCACATTGGAGGATATACCGGGTATCGGTGCCAAACGTCGTCAGCAACTACTGTTGAGGTTTGGTGGCTTGCGCGGTGTGGTGGCGGCCAGTGTGGATGAGCTGGCGCTGGTGGATGGCATCAGCAGGACGTTGGCGGAAAAGATTTACCACGCGCTGCATTGAACAAAACATAAGCAGATTAACCACATGCCCTTCAACTTGCCGATTTTCCTTACCTGGTTACGTGTAGCACTGATACCGCTCTGCGTTGCCGTGTTTTTTTTGCCGGATACCGTGCTACATGCCAGTGACCGCAATAATGTAGGGGCCATGATTTTTTTTCTCGCGGCCTGGACTGACTGGCTGGACGGGTTTCTGGCGCGCAAGCTGGGGCAAACCTCAGCCTTTGGTGCCTTTCTGGATCCGGTGGCCGACAAGCTCATTGTCGCGGCGGCATTGATACTGCTGGTTGAGATGGGGCGAACCCCTGGCTGGATGGCCATGATCATCATCGGGCGCGAAATTACTATCTCTGCCTTGCGCGAGTGGATGGCGGGGATGGGCAGTCGTGGCAGCGTGGCCGTGGCCTATATTGGCAAGCTAAAAACTGCGGCACAGATGCTGGCTATTCTGCTGCTGCTATACGCAGGCCCGCTGTTGCCAGGAGTGAATAGCCTGCTGCTGGGAAATATTTTCATGGTGATCGCAGTAATTTTGACTTTGTGGTCAATGGTTTATTATCTGCGTATGGCAGCCCGCGAGTTTTCCGGTAAAAAAATTGATGTGTGAAGTGTTGACAGGGTTCGAGAAACCCTTATAATTCGCACTCTCTCGACGCCACTTCGGTGGCAGACAAGAGAAGCAAAAGTAGTGTGAGTGCGGGAATAGCTCAGTTGGTAGAGCGCAACCTTGCCAAGGTTGAGGTCGCGAGTTCGAGCCTCGTTTCCCGCTCCAGCATCACTTTTGCCGCTGTAAATGCGACGCGGGAATAGCTCAGTTGGTAGAGCGCAACCTTGCCAAGGTTGAGGTCGCGAGTTCGAGCCTCGTTTCCCGCTCCACTACAGTTTAAGCAGTACCATGCGACGCGGGAATAGCTCAGTTGGTAGAGCGCAACCTTGCCAAGGTTGAGGTCGCGAGTTCGAGCCTCGTTTCCCGCTCCATCACAGTTCAAGCAGTACCATGCGACGCGGGAATAGCTCAGTTGGTAGAGCGCAACCTTGCCAAGGTTGAGGTCGCGAGTTCGAGCCTCGTTTCCCGCTCCACAATTTATCAGTCAGACACAGCGCTGATTGAACACAAGCTACGGCGCGGTAGCAAAGCGGTTATGCACCGGATTGCAAATCCGTGTAGGTCGGTTCGACTCCGGCCCGCGCCTCCAAAAAATCCTTGTAAATCAAGGTTGTAAACGCCCAGCAGAGTCTGGGCGTTTTCTATTTCAGCGATTCAAATCCATTCAAATTATCTCCTGTCAGCCGACGTCCCCCGCTTTCAGTAGCAGGGTGCTTTAGAGTCCAAGCTTAATTTACCTGATTTCTCTGCAAGTGATTCGGCATAGGCTGCCGGCGTCAAACCACCCAGTGCTTTCTTCGGCCTTTCATTGTTGTATTTCTTTCGCCAGGCTTCGATAACAACCTGAGCATGACGCAGGCTGGTGAACCAGTGTTCGTTCAGGCACTCATCCCAGAAACGCCTATTAAACGATTCGCTATAAGCGTTCTGATTCGGCTTGCCTAGCTCAATGAGAAAGAGCTGAACCCCACGGGCATGTGCCCAACTCAACATCGCACGGCTGCAGAATTCCTTGCCATTATCGGTCCGGATGGCTTTGGGCAAGCCACGTGTCTTCGCCAACTGGTCGAGGGCGCGGGTCAGCTGCAGACCTCCCATCGCCCGTTCCGGAACAATGGCGACGGCTTCATGCGTGGCATCGTCAACCATCGTCAGATTCTTGATGGCACGCCCCTCCGCCGTTCGGTCGAATACAAAGTCCATCGACCAGACCTGATTGGCCGCCAAAGGACGAGCCAGTGGGTGACGGTCTGCCACAGGGATTTTCTTACGCTTGCACCGGCGGATTTGCAGACCTGCCTCGGCATAAAGCGGGTCCACCCGCTTGTGATTGACCACAAGGCCACTTTGTGGCAGCCATCAAATAGATCATGCCGGCGCCGTAGCGTCGGTGCCGTTGCGCGAGCGCGATGATCTGCGCTTTCAGCGTGGCATTACGGTCGGTGGCAGGCTGGTAGCGGCATGAGCTGGGGCTCATGCCAGCCAGATGCAGTGATTGGCGCTCGCTGAGCCCTTTGCCTACCAGATGGCGCACCAGCTCCCGCCGTGACGGTGCGCTTACCACTTTTTTCGCAGGGCCTCTTTGGCAATCTCGTTCTCGAGCATGGTCTCGGCCAGGAGCCTCTTCAGCCGTGCGTCCTCAGTTTCCAGCTCCTTGAGACGCTTGGCCTCAGAGACATTCATGCCGCCGAATTTGTTGCGCCAGAGGTAATAGTGGGCTTCCGAGAAGGCGTATTTGCGGCATAACTGTGCAACGGGCATGCCGGCTTCTGCCTCGCGCAGGAAGCCGATGATCTGTTCTTCGGTGAATCGTTTCTTCACGTCCAATCTCCATGTGGGGTTGATTGGACTCTAAAGTGACGTGCTACTCAATACTGGTGGGGGGCGTCGCAAGTGGATAGCTATACCTAGCTTGCTAGAAGGATTGCCATGGCAATGAGCCTGCTACAGGCCATGGTTCAGGCTGTATAGAAAAACAGCCCAACAGAAGTCGAATCTGCTGGGCTGTTTAGGCGAGTTTATACATAATCTCATCTTCTACACTGACGAAGTTAGCCGTAACATTTTAATGTGATTCTTGGTGTTAACTGTGAGTTTTCGAATATTTCATAATAGAACTTTATTTCCCTGCATTCGCTACAGTACATTCGATTGCTGTTATCTCATCTTTCTTTTGTTTTTTCATATCATAAATAAGGTCGCATGTTCTGTTATCGGTGTATTTAACCACTAGTTGGCCAGATTCATATTTTACGCGGGCGAATAATTTTCCAGATTGACCAATTTCACCAACAATATTTTCATCCTTATCATATACACTGGCACCGAATGGTAGTGGCTGTCCATTGGGAAAACTGGTTTTGAACAATAATGGTATGCCCTTTTTTGTTTTGAATTTTGCCAACACCACAGAACCGCTACGTGGAACGACTTCGGTACTGGTGTAGTCAAGCTCGACCCCATCGCTCATGCTGCCGGTTTCAAGTAACACGCTATTGAGTCGATATGACGATAGCGATGGTAATAGTGCATATCCATCAGCGTTTATTTTAACTCCAATGCTGGGAGTCACTTGTGCACCCTCAGCATCTGCAGCCTGTATGATTGCAGTGCTGTCTCCCAGTGGCTGACCAAATAGAATTGTTCCTGCAGCACCCACCACTGAGCCGGACAGTCCCAGTGACATTTGGCTAGAGTGGTTACCAGTGCTGGCGCTGGTACTGATAATTCCATTGCTACCCTGATAGCTTAAGTTTCCCGAAATATTATTGCTTTCACTTTGCTGATTTTTATTATTAATGACATTGATGCCATAGCTAAGCTTTCTTTCTTCACCAAGTGTGCCATTAACATTCATCTGGTTACTATTATTGCCGCTAGAATCATGCTGGAATGATGTGCTGAAAGTCTTTCCCTTATCTAGGTTGAAATTAACAGTAAACATAACGGTGTTAATACTTCTTCCGCTGAAATCAGTCTGCCTTCCGGTATTTACACCTATGTTCCCCCAGCGATATCCCTGCCTTACCCCTGCCTGGAATTGACTATTGCTACCTTGCCCTGCCCAGTAGGTTTGTGTCGAGCCACTAATGTAGGCCGAACTACTAGTGCCAAATGTTTGATTGATGTTTATTTCTGCACGGCTGCGTACGCGTGCGTAGCCATCAATAAAGCCTTGTGAATTACTATAACTCGCAATTTTGTCGCGTGCATTTAGTGCATCCTGAATGCTCAGATATCCAGAAGTCGAGTAGCGGTAAGCTGCTAATGTTACATTTGTTCCTGTATTGTAGAATAATTTATTGAAGCTGATTCGATACGATTGGCCAGTCAGTGATTGGCTGCCTAAGTTTGTATTTGATGTAGTCATGTCAAGGCCGACTGCACCGGCACCTGTGTTGAATACAGTACCTAATTGCAATGCTGTATAACCATCGCTAGCAGTAAGTCCACTATTCATGGTGAGCAGATTGGATAGGCCACGTTGGTAGGTCAACTGTCCGAGCCATGGCTGGCTATTGGCCAATTGCCGCACTTTTCCGAAGCTAAAGCTATACCGATCTGATCCCTGCCGCAGAGAGCGTGGTACCGCCGAAAATGGAACAGCGAAGGTTGAGCTACGACCATCAGCTTCGGTAACAGTTACCTGTAAGTCGCCATTGTAGCTAGAAGGAGCAATATCTTTTATCTCAAATGCACCTGGTGCAACAGTTGTTTCGGCAATAATATAGCCATTTTGTTTTATAGTTACTTTGGCATTGCTATTGGCAATGCCACGTACAATTGGAGCGTAGCCTGTATCATTGATTGGTTTCATCCGCTCATCACTAACCAAGCGAATCCCGCGTAATGAAACAGAATCAAATAGATCGCCATCCGTGAAATTATCACCAATGATAAGCTGTGATTTTATTGAATCAATATCACGTTTTAGATAGCTTTCAATGGGAGTGATCGATCTTCCTGATGTGTTATTCCAACTTGCTGTCGTTGTATTACGAAACTGCCAATTGCCAATATTTACTCCGGTCTTTGCTAGGAAATAGGCATTTTGTGCAGTATCTCCACTATTTTTTGCATAGTAGAAATTGCTGTTGTAGTCCAGCAGAAATGCCGGTAGGCCACTTTCCCATCTTTCAGGTGGTACATAGCCTTGCAACTGCTGTGACATATCTATTTGTGGAACACTGATGTTTAATTGCAGATCATTGCTATTGAATTCATAGAATGCATCTTTTATTCTGTTGGCAAGATCTACGCATTCATCTTCACTGTTTTCTGTTGCGGCAGCTAGGCTTTCTGGTTTGACTCCAAACTCTAAAAGAAGCTTGCGGGATAGACAAGGTATTGCCTTGTTTGTATTAGGTTTTTTGATAACTGTTAAGTCACGCCGGCCTTTTACAATACCATTGATACTCAAGTCAATGCTGTATGTGCCATCTGGCAACGTATTGGTTGTGTTGTATTTGCTAAAATCAAGATTTTTTAACGACTGGCCCCATAGCATACTTTTATCAAAAGCCGGCGCTGCAGTGTTATCTTCGGCCTGTACCGAGCGACTCATGCTTGCCAATATGGCAACAATAATAAGATAGGTCGGGTTTCTATTGAATGGAGTAGTCGATTTCACATTATTTGCTCTGTTGTATGCATTTATTATTTAATGCATATTGTTTATTCCTCAGTGTTTGCAGTGAAGCTGCTTTGGCCACCGTAGTCATTGATGATGCTGAAATTAACCCCTTGTTTTAATTCTGATTTTGAAGGTTTTAACTCGTATTCAGTATTGCTGTTAGGTGCGATCATAGAGTTTTGTGGCGCCAGTTCTACTGTGCCACTGGTGTTTTTATTCTTAATGTTAATTGAACTGAAGGTAATGTAGTAAGGGCTGTTGTTGCGAATGATTGTGATCCATTTTCCATTTTTTTTCTCGATGAGCCAGCTGAGTTTTTCTGTGGCACTGTCTGGTTTTATGGGAAGATTTTCAGGGCGGAAAAAGAATTTTATTCTGGTGCGCAAACCAATACGCAGCTGATTTGGTGCGTCGATGTTTTGGGGGATTTCCAGTACATTTACCCAGAAGAGTGACTCCTTCTCTGTGGGTAATTTTTTCTCTCCAGTATAACGTACACGAATATTTTGACTTTTTTCCGGTGAGATTACTGAAATAGGGGGTGTGAGGATGAAGGGGGCAGTAGTGTTGTCTGGCGTGTCTTTTGGATTTCCTTCATCGATCCAGCTTTGTACAAGCGATGCTTTTTTACCATTATTATTTACAGTAAAGGTAATTTCTCGTTTGTCTGCAGGATAAATGATGCGGGTGCCATTGATCGACGTATCTGCGCTGGCTTGTGGTAGCCAGCCAGCGATGGCAATAAACGTGAAATATGTAGTGAATTTTTTCATAGAACTCTCCCCGAGCTTGTTTTAATTTAAACAAGGAGGCATTATTTGCCTCCTTGTCTGCGCTACTAGTATAGTCAGCTACTGCTGATGTTATTATTGATATTGAATGGTGTAGTTTACTTTTGCAACTACAGTACCAGGAACGACTGCGGCAGTAGAGTAGTACCTAGCTGTATAAGTCATCGTAGCGTTGCCACCAGAAATGGGGACTGCTATGCCGCTACTACCCAGTGAACCATTACCTTGGCCAATTTTGATAAAATTGGTATCAGTATTATTCGGATTATAGATAGCGACATCTACACCAGTGGCACCGCCTGTATTTTTCAGGCGACCAGCAGCAGTGACATCACTACTAGCTTCAAACCAGGTCGCGGCTTGAGTTGGTGCTGGTGCTCCACCAGTGCAATTTGTCAATGCAATGCTAAATTGCGTGGAACCAGCAGTTTTATCTGCAGCTGGCAAGCTGCTGGCTGCAACAGTTGGCAGTGTGACGCTGCCAGTAGTTGTGCCGCCAGCAGCAGTGATGGTGCAAGTAACGGCGGATATATTGCCAGTGAAGGTGATGGAGCCATCGTAGGCTTGTGCCTGGGTGGCGATACCTGCCAGCAGCAGGGCGGCGGATGCAGTAGTGAGCAGTTTTTTCATAGCTTAATTCCTTGATGAAAGTGTATTAACAACAAGCAGTGATTGCTTAGATGCCACTATCAACCATCACGGACGCTTAGTAATTGAGAGCAATCTTTTTTAAAGCTAGGAAAATTCCCAAGGATTAGGTGCGGCAATCCACTTGATGCAATTTCTAATTAATGAAACGGGTTGGATCGCGCTATATTTATTAATACGGAGTGTGTGAAGCCAGATTTGGCTTGGCAGCTACTGTTTTGTCGCTAAGCGGCGGATCTGATCAAGTGTCGTCACCGCGGTTGTAGATCGCTATTTATGCTATTTGGGTTTTGTGAGAGTGCATTGCGATTGTCAGCGCTTGGCTGTACGGCAATAATCTGGGTTTAGATGTCAAAGGCTGCTTATGTTGATTGGTGAGTCGCGTGTAGAACGCTTGGTGGTGCATCGGGTAGGCAATCAGGTGAGGGGTGAGGGCTTGCAACTGTCTGAGCGGGCCTGTGACGTCGATGACGGCGTTTCCTCGCTCATTTTGAGTGGCTACTTAAGGGGTGTGGTTTCTGACAAGAAGAAGCACCAGTTTTTTCATGAGTCTGATCTCAATCTGAATGAGATCTATCACTACACACGGCAATTTTTCCGTGATGAGCTGGACTTCCTCACGGTGTCACAGCGTATTGCCAAGCATCTGTATGCCCGCTCACAGCATCCGAATATCAGTGCCGGCGATTTGTTTGTCATTTTGTTTACCGGTTTGTCTGATGGCGAACGTGAGCTGCGTGCTTTGGGGGTGTTCAAGTCGGAAGTGCGTGATGATTTTCTGTCGGTGATCGAGGCTGGCGAAGTGTTTGATATTCGCCATGCTTCAGGGATCAATCCGCGCTTGATCGACAAGGGGGCATTGATTCTTGAGAATAGCCCGCTGGTGTATGCCGTAGACCGTGGTGGACAGCAAGCCAAGTTCTGGCTGGATGATTTTCTCAAGGCCATGCGGGTGCCGGATGCCAATAGCAGTAGCCGCATGGTGGCCAGTGTAGTCGAACAGCTATCCGAGGAGATTGCGGACCCGCTCGAGCAGGCTCGCTTCAAGGATGAGTTTCTGGCGGTATGTGGTGCTGAAGAGGAAATGTCTACTGGTCAGGTCAGTTCTATCGCCGAAAAGTTTGTTGGCAAGGAGCAGGTGAGCCAGGCATTTGACAGCGCTGCGGAGACGTATGGCTTTGCCTTGGATGAGGAGGCGCGACTGCCTGCGCAGAATATGGCCAAGCGACTGGAAAAGTCGCTATCCAAATATGGTATTGGTCATGGCATCAGCGTACTGTTGCCTACAGGCATTACCCTGAAAAATATCCAGTCAGTTAATGATGGCGAGGGTGAGTTAAGCCTGACCTTGAAACTGCACAAGCGCGAATGAGTGTTGTTGCCATGATAAAAAAGCCCGTCAGAGATGACGGGCTTTTTACTTGGAGAGGTGAGGACGATTTTAGTCTTCCAGCACGCTGGCCATGGCTTGGGCGACATAGTCCACGTTGCGGCTGTTCAAGCCGGCTACGCACATGCGGCCGGAGCGCACCAGATAGACAGCAAACTCTTCACGCAGGCGGTCTACCTGTTCCGGGGTGAGACCGGTATAGCTGAACATACCTTGCTGGGTCGTGAAGTAGCTGAAGTCACGCCCAGGCAAGCGGGCGCTGAGTACGGCAAACAATTGCTGACGCATGGCCTTGATACGGACCCGCATCTGAGCCACTTCGCTTTCCCATTGGGCAAACAGTGCAGGATCGTTCATGACGGCGGCGGTAATCTGGCCACCGTGGGTGGGTGGGCTGGAGTAGTTGCGGCGTACGGTGGCTTTCATCTGGCCCAGTACGCGCTCTGCTTCTTCCTTGCTTTGGCAGAGGATGGACAGGCCGCCACAGCGTTCGCCGTAGAAGGAAAGATTCTTGGAAAAGGAGTTGCTGACAAAGAAGCTGACTTCTGCGTTGGCCAGTGCGCGGATGGCGTAGGCATCTTCATCTAGCCCTTGGCCAAAGCCTTGATAGGCAATGTCGAGGAAAGGCAGCAGCTTGCCCTCCTTCAGCACTGGAATCAGCGCATCCCACTGTGCAGTGCTCAGGTCAACACCGGTCGGGTTGTGACAGCAGGGGTGCAGCAGAACCACACTTTGCGCGGGCAACTGCTTGATTGTGGCCAGCATGTCATCAAACAAGAGGCCGCCGCTGTGGGCATCATAATAAGGGTAGTCATGTACCTGGATACCAGCACCTTCAAAGATGGCGCGATGGTTGTCCCAGCTGGGATTGCTGATCCAGGCTTCGCTCTGCGGGAAGTAGCGCTTGATGAAGTCCGCCCCCACTTTCAGCGCACCAGAGCCGCCGATAGTCTGGATGGTGGCGATGCGTTGTTGCTGCACTGCCGGGTGCTCTGCGCCAAATAACAGTTTTTGTACTGCAGTGCGGTAGTTGGCGGCGCCTTCCATCGGCAGGTAAGGGCGCGGTGCGGGAGATGCTGCACGGGCTGCTTCAGCCTGCTGGACCGAATCTAGCAGTGGGATGCGCCCCTCTTCGTCATAGTACAGGCCGATGCCCAGGTTTACTTTCTGGCTGCGAGTGTCGGCATGGAAGGTTTCCACCAGGGTCAGGATGGGGTCGCCGGGATAGGCTTCGACATGTTCGAACATGAGATGGCAATTCCTTGGTAGCGATCGTGATAAGTAGTGGGTAGCAGCTCGTCGGCAAGACAGGGCGGCAGTGATGCATAAGTCATGCATCTTCGCGCAAAGCGGCCAATAGCAGCAAGTCATGCACGGCTTGTGCCGCAGGATAAGGGAAATTGCGTGTGCAAAGGGTGACTCTGCGGCCGAGTGCTGGCATAATCCGCCACTCGGTGCGCCCATGGCGAAATTGGTAGACGCAAGGGACTTAAAATCCCTCGACTTCGGTTGTGCCGGTTCGACCCCGGCTGGGCGCACCAATACCATTGCCCGGTTCAAGCCGCCTGGCTGGCAGACCATTGGTCGATGCCGGCTTTTGCTGGCATGCGCTTGCAAGCTGCATTACCATACAGGGCGCAGCAGCGTCGTGAAGAGAGCGACATGCTGAGCTAGCGACGGGTTGTACACCGTCACCCCGTCTGGCAGGCTTGCCTGTCATTGAAAAGCATCACTGGATCTAGATAGAAGTTCATGAAGCCAAATACCGAAACGGCACTGGGTGCTGCTCTCAAGTCCGCAGTGCAGAGTCTGTCGAAGAAAAAGCAGACTGAAATGATTGCGGAACATGTTTACAGCAAGTTCGAAGTGTTTCGTCAGTTCCGTCCGCTGGCTCTGGGCATCCATGAGAGCCTGATTGCAGCCTTGACGCAATTTGATCCCACACTGATTTCCCGTGTGGTCGCCAATCATTGCCGCAAGCCTCGCTATGTCAAATCCCTGGCGCGTGGCGGCAAGCGTTTCGATTTGGCCGGCAAGCCGACTGGTGAAGTGACCGCTGAAGAGAAAAAAGCGGCCCAGCTGATGTCGGCACCCAAGGCCGCAGTTGAAACTACTGCTGTGCCCGAAGCCAGTACTGCCCCGGTTACGCCGGAAGGCCAGTCTGCTGAATAAGCGTTAATTCGCTCCCGTTACCAACCCCTTCTTGCCTTGGCAAGAAGGGGTTTTGCATTTATGTTGACCGTTTTCGGCTGGAGGATGACCTATGCGTTGGCTACTTGCACCGGATTCCTATAAAGGCTCGCTTGATGCTGCTGAGGTGGCAAAGGCGATGCAGCGTGGTATTGAACAAGCCGACTCGCAAGCAGAATGTATGCTGCGGCCAATGGCAGATGGCGGCGAGGGTACGCTGGATACCTTGTATGCCGCGGTAGGTGGTGAGTGGCTGCAGTTTCCTGTGTGCAATGCCACGGGTGAAACCATCATTGCACCTTGTCTGCTGCTACCGGATGGGACCGCCGTAGTGGAGGTGGCGCGCATTATCGGTTTGCCCGAAGCGGGGGATAGTCTGGTGGCGCAGCGTAGCAGCCGTGGTGTGGGTCAGATGCTGGCTGCTTTGCTGCAGTCGGGGCAGCGGCGTATCGCCGTCGCGTTGGGTGGTTCCAGTACCAATGACGGTGGGGCTGGCTGTCTGGCCGCTCTCGGTCTGCAGTTGCTGAATGCTCAAGGGCAGCGATTGGTCGGCGCGCTGCAGGATTTGCCGCAGCTGTTTACGCTTGATGCCGATGGCGTGCTGGATGCGTTTGCCGGTGTTGAGCTGGAAATCTGGTCGGATGTGGATAATCCCTTAAGCGGCTCGCGCGGTGCAACAGCGGTATTTGGCCCGCAAAAGGGCGTGGCCGCGGCGGATATCGCCCGCATTGATGGCGAGATTACGCATTTTGCACAGCTATTGGATGCAAGATTGCAGCAAGACACTCGGCACCTGCCGGGGAGTGGTGCTGCCGGTGGCTTGGGCTATGCCATGCTCTTGCTGGGCGGGCGCATGCAGTCGGGAGCCCAGGCGGTAGCACGTCACCTGGGCCTCGAACCAGCACTGCAAATGATTGACTGGGTGTTCACCGGAGAAGGGCGCAGCGACAGTCAGACGCTGGCCGGCAAGGCCCCGGCCTGCGTGGCTACTTTGGCACGTGCGGCTGGTGTTCCCGTCAGCCTGTTATCCGGCGCGGTGATCGCAGATGAGGAAGGCGTATTGGTCACCAGTTTTGATGGTTGTTACTCCCTGTGTAACCGGCCGATGTCGTTGGATAGTGCGATGCAGGAAGCTCCGCAACGTCTTGCCCAGCTGGCTGAACAAGTCGCGCGCACCATTCTGGCTGCCCGGGGTAGTCCTCGTTCTTGAGCTGATTTGTCAGGGCTAGCTGACTTCGCCCTTGGCTGGCCTGGGCAGTGTGCCCCCGCAATGCTTGCAAAAGCGGGCATCCCAATCATGGCCTTCGCTGAAACAGTGAGGGCAGAGGCGGGTTGCCGACTGATCATTTGCTGGCGTGGCGGAGGCCCCACGGGCGATTTCTGCTGTCACGATGCCGGTAGGTACGGCAATGATGCCATAGCCGGTAATCATCACCAGGCTGGCCAAACCCTGGCCGAGCGGAGTTTTGGGAGTGATGTCGCCAAAACCAACCGTGGTGAGGGTGACAATAGCCCAGTAGATGCCAACCGGAATGCTGGTGAAACCATTGGCCTCGCCCTCGATGACATACATCAGCGTACCCAGAATGATCACCAGCAGCACCACCGTGCCCAGGAAAACGATGATCTTGCGGCGGCTCGCCAGCATGGCTCGTTTCAGTTCACGCGCCTCGCCCATATAGCGGGTGAGCTTGAGGATGCGGAACATGCGTAGCAGCCGCAGTATGCGGATATCGGCGAGGAAGCGGCTTTCCGGAATGAACAAACCCAGGTAGAGCGGCAAGATGGACAGCAGATCGACCACACCGAAAAAACTACGGGCGTAGCGTAGTGGCTTGTGGATGCATGCCAGGCGCAGCAGGTATTCCAGCGTGAACAGAATGGTGAACAGCCAGTCCAGTACCTTTAATTGTGTGCCCCATTGCTGGCGGATGCTGGCCACACTCTCCAGGATCACGGTGAGCAGCGACAGGACGATGCTGACAATCAGCGCCAGATCGAACAGCCGGCCGCTGCGGGTGTCAGCTTCAAAAATGATGATGTACAGCTTGCGGCGCCAGCCGCTCAAGGGAATCAGCTCTTCTTGGGTCGGCATGATGAATGTGGGATCTGTTGGTTCATTGAATAGAAGTAAACACTATTAGAGTTTTTTTGCCGCTCATATATTATAAGCGTCATTAAACCTTGCATTAATGTTGCCCGGGAGAATAAGACGATGCGTATCGCCAATACCGTAACTGACCTGATCGGCAATACCCCTCTGGTCAAACTGAACCGTGTTACCGATGGCTGCGTCGCCACCGTGGTAGCCAAGCTGGAGTTTTTCAATCCGGCACACAGCGTCAAGGACCGTATCGCGGTTGCCATGATCGACGCTGCCGAGCAGGCTGGCAAGATTGGGCCGCAAACCACCATTGTCGAACCGACCTCCGGTAATACGGGTATCGGTCTGGCCATGGTCTGCGCTGCGCGTGGTTATAAGCTGGTGATCACCATGCCGGAAACCATGAGCCGTGAGCGCCGCCAGCTATTGAAAGCCTACGGTGCGGAGCTGATCCTGACCCCCGGGCCGGATGGCATGGGTGGTGCCATTGCCAAGGCACGTCAACTGGTGGAAGAGAACCCCGATAGCTGGTTCATGCCGCAGCAATTCGAAAATGCAGCCAATCCGGAGGTTCACCGCAATACGACGGCTGAAGAAATCTGGCGCGATACCGATGGCCAGGTAGATATTTTTGTGGCCGGTGTGGGTACCGGCGGCACCATTACCGGTGTCGGCGAAGTACTGAAGGCCCGCAAGCCGGGTGTACAGATCGTTGCGGTGGAGCCGGATGCTTCGCCGGTGTTGTCGGGTGGTCCCAAGGGCCCGCACCCCATCCAGGGTATCGGTGCCGGTTTTGTCCCGCCTATCCTGAATACCGAAGTCTACGACGAAATCATTCGCGTCAAGAATGACGATGCTTTTACCACTGCACGGGCGGTAGCTACCCAAGAGGGTGTGTTGGTCGGCATCTCTTCCGGGGCTGCTGTGTGGTCGGCCATTCAGTTGGCCAAGCGTACGGAAAATGCCGGCAAGCTTATCGTGGTGGTCATTCCTTCCTTTGGTGAGCGTTACTTGTCGACACCGCTGTTCGAACACCTGGCCTGATCGTTTCTGCCCAACAGCCTCACCCGGTATCGCCGGCCGCGCAGCTCCTGCCCGGCCGGTTTTGCGTCTGTGTGTGGGCTGGCAGCGAACTGCATTACGGCGTATTTTGTCCAATCTCCCTCTACATCCGCTACACTACCGCCCATGCATTCCACCCTTAAAGTGCTTAGCCGAGTAGCCGGCCTGTCGCTGATGTTGTCTGCCTGCAGCTTGCTGCAACAGCCGGCAGCCCCGCAAACTGGAGGGCGACCGGTTCATCCGCCAGTGGCCCAACCGGTGCCGGACAGCAAGGTCGACTTGCTGTTCAAGGAAGCTAACCGCCTGGCCAGCAAGGTGAAAAGCGGTGAGCTGAACCGTGTGGCGGCAGCAGACCAGCTTAATGTCTACCGCTTGCGCCTGATTGGTGCCAACCTGGTCGACGACAATAGCTTTGCCATGTATCGCTATCTGGCCGTGGAGCGGGATGCTGGACGGCTGACTCAAGAAGAGTCACAGGCACGCATGGAAATGCGCTTGCGCGAATGGATGCGTCGCTGGCCCAAGCTGCAGCCCAAGCCGCCGGTCCCGGTATTTACCAATTTTCTGTTGAAACTCTATGGATTGCCCGCCCTGGGCTGATAAAGCAATGAGCAAGAAGAAACATTCCAGTGCTTGCCCCTGTGGCCTGACTGCCTCCTTTGCCGACTGTTGCGGCCGCTATATTGACGGCGCGCAGCTGGCCCCTACCGCTGAGAGCCTGATGCGCTCCCGCTATGCGGCCTACACCATGAATAATGGCGACTATTTGCTGGCCAGCTGGCACTCTTCCACCCGTCCGGCAGAGCTGGATCTGTCGCGTGAAGAGCGCTTTGTAAAGTGGCTGGCACTGGACGTACTCAGCACCCAGGCCGGCACGGCTGCTGACGATGCTGGCGTGGTGGAGTTTGTTGCCCGCTATAAGGTCAACGGCCGTGCCCAGCGGTTACATGAGGTCAGCCGCTTTCGCAAGGAAGATGGTCGCTGGTTCTATGTGGATGGCGATGCTGAAGAAGGCTGAGCAACCAGTCTTGCGCCTGGGCAAATCATCGCCCGGTCAAGGTTGACCCCACCGCCCCATCGCGCCAGCATGGGGCTTTTTCTTGCCGGATATTTCCATGCTGACCATCTATAGCGACAAACACCGTCTGCAGCACGGCAAGGCCGAGTTGATTGATGGCACCCTCAAGCCTTGTTTCGAAAATCCATCACGTGCCGACATGGTATTGCAGGAAGTCAGATCACGTGGCCTGGGACCGGTAATCGAGCCGCTGGCACATGGGCTGGAGCCGGTGTTACGGGTGCATGATGCTGGCTATGTCGGTTTTCTGCAGACCGCCTGGCAACGTTGGACGGCCATGGGGCGTGACTATGATGCCCTGCCCAAGATGTGGCAGATCCGCCGTCTGCGCGCGGCCATTCCCGAGCATGTGGAAGGCCAGCTTTGCTATTACTCGATGGACTGCGGCACGCCGCTGACTGCGGGCACCTGGCCGGCCATCACCGCTGCAGCGGATGTGGCGCTAACGGCTATCGATCAGCTGGAGGCTGGCCAGCGTGGTGTATTTGCACTCACCCGGCCGCCCGGTCATCATGCCGCCCGTGATTATTGTGGTGGCTATTGCTTCTTCAATAATGCCGCGATTGCGGCGCAAAGCCTGCTGGACCGTGGTGCGAAACGGGTTGCCATCCTGGATGTCGACTATCACCACGGCAATGGTACGCAGGATATTTTCTACCAGCGTGATGATGTGTTGTTCCTGTCGATTCATGGCGATCCGGCTACCGAATACCCGTTTTTTCTCGGTTTTGCCGATGAACATGGCGAAGGTGCTGGGCTGGGTTTCAACTACAATTTTCCGCTGCCGGCAGCATCCAGTGTCGCCTTATGGTTTGCCGCACTGGAAACTGCGCTGGGCGAAGTTCGTCGCTATGCTCCTGATGCGCTGGTGGTGTCCTTGGGGGTGGATACCTTCGAGGGCGATCCTATCTCGCGCTTCTCCCTGGCCAGCACAGACTTTCTGCGGCTGGGCGAGCAGATTGGAAGCTTGGGTCTGCCAACGGCTTTCTGCATGGAAGGGGGCTATGCGGTGGAGCCTATCGGCTTGAATGCTGTCAATGTGCTCGAAGGATTCTCAATGTAACAGTAGCCCGCGCAGCTTGGACGCCCGGTACATTTCAGACTCTTGTTACTGCTATCCGGTCTGTCTTCCCATCGCCCTGTCATGCACTTGCATGGCGTACTAGCGGCAGAAATTAGGCCTATTGATGGCTATGGCGTATGAATATTTTGTTTCAAGTCAATATCTTGCTGACGTCAGCTTGGTTTTTTGACGGGCCAGGGCTAGCGTTAAAGTGTAGGCGAAAGGAGAGGGCAATGGGACTAGCTTTGAAAGGCTTGCTGGGTGAGCTGGAAAGCTGCCGCAGCAAGGGAGTGGATACCGATGCCGTGACACGGATTGAGGTAGTCCGCACTCTGGAAATACCGCTGGATCTGCATGCATGTCGCGAGTTGCGTGTATTGGCGCATGTGTTCAGTGGCGACCAGGCCGCATTGGCCGCCATGGTACTCAAGGCTGCCTTGCTGGATATGCAGGAACATCTGGATGAAGATCTGGACAAGTTGGCGGAAAGTGCCCGTGTTTTGCTGGAAGATCCTTGCCATAAGGCAAGCGAGGTTATCTAGATGGGATATAACAGGAGTCACCGGGGAATGAGGGAATAACAGGGTCGGCTTTGCCGGCCCTGTTTCTTTAAGTCGGTGCTGCTTCGCGATACGGTGTCATTCCTGTAGTAGTAAATTATTTACATAGGATGAAAATAATTAAAAAAAATGCCAATTGATTTTTTGTTGAATAAAAAAAGGGACGTTACGGCAAGGGGGAACCGCGACGTCCCAAGAAGAAACCATATGCTGTATTAGGTTTGCTGCTGAAATCGAGTAAGCCACAGTTCATCCTAGAACAGGCAGCGGAAATTGCCCGACAGATTTTCATGCGTATGAAATAAAAAAGGACAGCGCAGGCTGTCCTTGTCGTAGCGGCTTGTCGCGCAAGGCGACTATCAGGGACGCGGTAGTGTGACGCCAACCTGCCCCATGTATTTGCCGGCGCGATCAGCATAAGACACATCGCATACTTCATCAGACTCGAAGAACAGCACTTGTGCCACGCCTTCGTTGGCATAGATCTTGGCCGGCAGCGGGGTGGTATTGGAGAACTCCAGCGTGACATAGCCTTCCCACTCCGGTTCGAAGGGGGTGACATTGACGATGATGCCGCAGCGTGCGTAGGTTGATTTGCCTAGGCATACGGTCAGCACGGAGCGCGGTATGCGGAAATATTCCACCGTGCGAGCCAGAGCGAAGCTGTTGGGCGGGATGATGCAGTAGCCCTTGCCTGAGACTTCGACAAAGGAGTCCGGATCGAAATTCTTCGGGTCGACAATGGTGCTGTTGATATTGGTGAATACCTTGAATTCATCGGCACAGCGGATATCGTAGCCATAGCTGGAGGTACCGAAGGAGATCACCTTCTCGCCGTTCATGTTCTTGATCTGGTTGTATTCAAACGGCTCGATCATGTTGTGATCCTGTGCCATACGGCGGATCCACTTGTCGGATTTGATGCTCATGGTCGGGGGTCCGTTGCTGAAATTTAGATGGCTCCGATTCTAAACGGTATGACCCGGCACGGCCATATCTAGTCATGTTTTGCCGGCGCAGGTGAACGACTTGGGTTTGCCGGCAGTTGATATCGCGCAAACCTTGCTCAGATGCCGGGCAAGACACCTTATGGCAGTAAAGGTCTTTGCGCTTATAATAATGCAAACTATTCGCGTTATGGGTATGCAAGATGTTGTCACTCGACAAGTTTCCACCGGGGTGCAAAGGGGTGGTGGACAGCCTGGATTTGTCTGATGAGGCTTTCCGCCGTGTTGCCGCTTTTGGGCTGATTCCCGGCAGTCACTTCAATCTGACGCGCTGTGCACCCTTTGGCGGCCCATTGGTATTGGAGGTCGGTAGTACCCGCTTTTTGCTGCGTCGCAGCCTGGCCAGTTTGATTCAGGTACGGGTGGCTGAATGAAGCGTTTTGCTCTGTTAGGCCTGCCCAATACCGGCAAGTCCACGGTATTCAATCGCCTCACCGGTATGTCACAGCGCGTTGGCAATTGGCCCGGACTCACGGTCGAACTCACCAGCGCACGTCTGCTGCTGGGCGGCAAGATGGTGGAACTGGTTGATTTGCCCGGCGTGAATGATCTGACCGGCTATAGCGATGACGAAGCCGTCGTACGTGATGTGTTGATGAGCACCGCATTTGATGCAGCCATCCTGGTGCTCAATGCCGCCCAGCTGGACCGCCAGCTGCCGCTGGCCCTGCAGGTACTGGCCAGTGGGATCCCCGCGGTGGTGGTACTGAATATGGCGGATGAAGCCAGACTGCTGGGAATTACGCTTGATCTGGACGTGTTGCGCCAGCGTCTGGGCGTACCGGTGGTGCTGGTGTCGGCCAAGCGCATGGAGGGCTGGCCGGCGCTGATGGAAGCACTGAACCGCCAAGCCGCCAGCGCTGCCACCGCCAGCCACGCCCAGCTTGATCGTGTACCCGAGACACAGGATGCCATCATGCAGGCGCGGGCGAAGTTGGCTGCTTGCTGGAATTTGCCTGCCGTGCTGCCTGAGGGCATGACGGAAAAAGTGGATGCCTGGTTGATGCATTCCTGGTTGGGTTTGCCGCTGTTTTTCGCCTGCATGGCAGTGCTGTTCAATCTGACTTATCAGATTGGCACTCCGCTGCAAGGGCTGGTCGGTGATGGCCTGGACTGGTTCAAGACCGCAGCGTTACAGCAATGGCTCGCGCCATTGCCAGCCATTGTGCAAAGCCTGTTGCTGGAAGGTGTCTGGCAGGGGGTATCCACTGTCCTCACGTTTGCGCCCATTCTGTTCGTGTTTTTTATCCTGATGGCCATGGTGGAAGATAGTGGCTATCTGGCGCGGGCCGCCTATCTTACCGATGCCTTCATGGCCAAACTGGGGCTGGATGGTCGTGGTTTTGTCATGCAGCTGATGGGTTTTGGTTGCAATGTACCTGCCATCCTGGGAACGCGGGTGATGCGCGAGCGCAAGCAGCGTTTGCTCACCATGCTGATCATTCCCTTCTCGCTGTGTTCTGCCAGGTTGCAGGTGGTGGTGTTTTTTGCCGGTATTTTGTTTACCCCGCAGCAGGCTCCGTGGGTTTTGCTGCTGCTTTACCTGCTGAGTTTTGTGGTTGCCATTTTCACTGCCTGGGTGTTCAAGCATCGTTATCGTGGTAATGAGGCGTTCTTGCTGGAAGTACCGCCTTATCGTCTGCCGGGCATGCGTCATATGTTGATCCGTGCGGTAGCCGAAGTACGTGCTTTTCTTGAACTTGCCTCCAGTTTTATCCTGATGGGGGTGGTGCTGGTGTGGCTCGTCTCGCATATTCCGGCAGGGGATAACAAGACGCTGGCGGATGTGCTGGGTACGGTGATGGCACCTGTGCTGGATCCCATCGGTATCAAGCACGAACTGGCCGTGGCCCTGCTGGTGGGATTTGTTGCCAAGGAAATCTTGCTGGGCGGTCTGGCGGTGATCTATGGCGTGCCGGAAGCCGGATTGGGCGCTGCGCTACTGCACCACCTGGATTGGGCCTCGGCCATGAGTTTCCTGATCTTTACGCTGGTGTACGTGCCTTGTCTGTCTACTGTGGCAGCGATCCGTCGCGAATCCAAAAGCCGAGCCTTTACTGCGCTATCCGTCGGTTGGTCAGTGCTGTTGGCCTGGCTGATCTCTTTTGCCTTCTATCAGGGGGTACATCTGCTGCGCTAGTGTGTTGTGTCCTGCCAAGTAACGACCGCTGCGGCGGTCGTTTTGCATGGAGGCTTGACGTGGCGCAGAGCGACTGTGCTGTGGCTGGCGCAGACTGGTTTTTTTGTTTTGTCGGGAAATCCAAGGCATGTATGTAGACCTGTCTGTCTCCTGGCTTGGTCTTGCCATGGCCAATCCTCTGTATAACGCCTCGGGTGTTATGTGTCGTAGCGTGGCCGAACTGGAGCAAGTACGCACCTCGGCCGCGGGCGCGGTGATCACCAAGAGCTGTACGCCGCAGCCGCGTGTGGGTAATCCGGAGCCGCGCTATTGTGCAACGCCGCTGGGCAGTATCAATTCCATGGGGCTCCCCAACGCGGGCTATCACTATTACCGTGACTATGCGCGCAGCTATCCCTACGCCGCAGGCAAACCGCTGTTTCTGTCACTTTCCGGCATGACGCTGGACGAGAATCTGGACATGCTGCGTGATCTGGCTGCCGCAGAGCTACCCTGTTTGCCGGAAGTCAATCTGTCCTGCCCCAATCTGCCGGGCAAGCCACAGCTTGGTTACGATTTTCAAGCTTGCCGCGAGGCCCTGACACAGATTGCGCGTGTTTATCCCGGCGATTTTGGCGTTAAGTTGCCGCCGTATTTCGACCCGGTGCATTTTGCCCAGATGGCTGAGGTGCTCAACACTTTTCCCACCTTGCGCTTTGTTACCTGCATCAATTCCATTGGCAATGGTCTGGTGATTGATGTCGAGCATGAAAGCGTCGTGATCAAGCCCAAGGACGGACTGGGTGGCCTGGGCGGCAGCTATGTACTGCCGACGGCGCTGGCCAATGTGCGCGAGTTTTACCGCCTGCTGCCTGGCAAGCATGTGGTGGGCTGTGGCGGTATCAATAGTGGCCGGGAGGCCTTCATGCATATCCTGGCCGGGGCAACGGTGGTGCAGATTGGCACCTGCCTGTATGAGGAAGGCGAGGGGGCGTTTGCGCGTATTCTGGATGAGCTGCGGCAGCTGATGGCACAGAAGGGTTATCAATGCCTGGATGACTTCCGTGGCAAATTGAAAACCCTGTGAGCTGAGAAGCGGACTTGGACAGTAACAGGGCCATCTTGAAGATGGCCCTGTTACATTTCAGTCGAAGCGCCAGCAGGCCATGGATAGTGAGCCCATGCGCCAGTCATCGTGCAACTTGTGTGGTGGTGTGTCATCGGATGCCGCCCCCATGGCCACCAGCAAGGGATTGAAATGCTCGTCGCTGGGGTGGTTTTCCCGTGCATGGGGGGCCAGCTGCTTCCAGTTGAGAATGTCCTGTGGTCGGTTATGGCTTAAGGCATCGTCCATCCAGTGGGCAAAATCCTCTGCCCAGGATGCTGGTGCACTACCATCGCGGCCGAGCTGCCACAGATTATGGGTATAGCTGCCAGAGCCAATGATCATCACATTGTCGTCGCGCAGTGCCCGCAGTGCCCGGCCCATCTGGTAATAGGTGTCAGCCGTCGCGGTATGGGGTAGTGACACCATCACCAGCGGAATATCTGCCTGCGGGTACATCAGCATCAGCGGTGTCCACATGCCGTGGTCCAGGCCGCGCTGATCGGTGCTGCCTACACGCAGGCCGGATTGGCGCAGCAGATCCATTACCTCTGCCGCCAGGGTCAGATCAGTAGTGGCGGGATAGCGCAGGGTGTAAAGAATGGGCGGAAAGCCGCCAAAGTCGTATAGCGTGCCTGGTTTCTCGGCCAGATTGACCATGGGCAGCGTGCTTTCCCAGTGCGCAGACAGCACCACGATAGCCCGTGGGCGGGTAAGCTGCTGGCCAAGCTGCTGCAAAAAGTCGCGGGTAGGACTGTGTTCGATGGGGAGCGTCGGGGCACCGTGAGAAATAAACAGGGCGGGTTGTCGTGTGGTCATGGTGGTATTGCCTGCATTGATTGCCATGTGAACAGCTTAACCAGCTTTTCCCGTCAAAAAAACCGTGAATTTCTCACTATATTGTTTACTAATAGTAAATAAATGTCTGGCTCCAGCGTGGATGTGCCGTGCCTAGCTTAAGCCGGGCGACTGGCCACCGGCTGCTTATCAATATTGCTGTGTCCTGCTGGCTGCAATATCAAGGCCCAGCCTGCGCAGACGATGGCAAGGCCCACCAGTCGACGTGCCATCAGGGGAAGGCGGCTACGTGGTAATGCGGTGTGCTGTTGTTTCATGTCGTTCTCCCATTGAATGATCTCATTCTAATGAGAATAATTCGCAAGTAAAATTAATCTTTTAAAATTGTCGATTTGTTTTGACAATGATTGGCGGGAGTCGAGGCTTAGGGGCGGGGTCGAGGGAGTGTGTGGTAAGAAAAACCGGACAGCATGTGCTGTCCGGTTGATTTGGTCTGCTGTGACAGCGCTGGTAAGCGCCAGGTCGATTAGTTCAGATCAAAGCGATCTGCATTCATTACCTTGGTCCAGGCCGCCACGAAGTCCTTCACAAACTTCTCGCGACCATCGTCCTGGGCATAGACCTCGGCGTAGGCACGCAGCACCGAGTTGGAGCCGAATACCAGATCGACGCGGCTTGCCGTCCACTTGGTGGCACCGCTCTGGCGATCGCGCAGCTCGTAAAGATTGTGCGCGGTCGGTTTCCAGGTATTGGCCATATCAGTCAGATTGACAAAGAAGTCATTCGTCAGCTGGCCAACGCGGTCGGTGAACACGCCATGAGCGCTGCCGCCGTGGTTGGTGCCCAGCACCCGCAGGCCGCCGATCAAAGCGGTCATTTCCGGGGCGGTCAGGCGCATCAGTTGGGCGCGGTCCAGCAGCAGTTCTTCGGCGCTGACCGTGTAGTCCTTCTTGAGCCAGTTGCGGAAGCCGTCGGCCACCGGTTCCAGCACGTCGAACGATGCCGCATCGGTCTGCTCGGCCGTGGCGTCACCACGACCCGGCGCAAACGGCACGGCGATGTCGAAGCCAGCGGCCTTGGCCGCCGCTTCCACCCCCACGTTGCCGGCCAGCACAATCACGTCAGCCACGCTGATGCCGAACTTCGCAGCGATCGGCTCGAGCACCGACAGCACACGCGCCAGGCGAGCCGGCTCGTTGCCTTCCCAGTCTTTTTGCGGGGCCAGGCGGATGCGGGCACCGTTGGCACCACCGCGCTTGTCCGAGCCACGGAAAGTACGGGCGCTGTCCCAGGCGGTGCTGACCAGATCGGCCGTACTCAGGCTGGTGGCGGCGATGGCAGCCTTGACGGCGGCCACATCGTAGTCACTGCGGCCAGCCGGCACCGGGTCTTGCCAGATCAGGTCTTCCTGCGGCACATCGGGGCCGATGTAGCGGGTCTTGGGGCCCAGATCGCGGTGGGTCAGCTTGAACCAGGCGCGGGCGAACACCTCGGTGAAGTAGGCCGGGTCCTTGTAGAAACGCTCCGAGATCGCACGGTAGGCCGGGTCCATCTTCATGGCCATGTCGGCATCGGTCATGATCAGGCGGGTGCGCTGGGAGGCATCGTTCTCGACGTCGGCCGGGTACTCATCGTCCTTGGCATCGATCGGCTCCCACTGCCATGCGCCGGCCGGGCTCTTGCGGAGCTCCCACTCGTGGTTGAGCAGTATGTCGAAGTAGCCGTTGTCCCATTGGGTCGGGTGGGTGGTCCAGGCGCCTTCCAGGCCGCTAGTGACCGCATCGCGGCCAATGCCACGGCTGCTGTGGTTCATCCAGCCGAGGCCCTGCTCGTGCAGATCCGCGCCCTCAGGAGCCGGGCCCAGCTTGGCGGCATCGCCATTGCCGTGGGTTTTGCCCACGGTGTGGCCGCCAGCGGTCAGTGCGACGGTTTCTTCATCGTCCATGGCCATGCGGGCGAAGGTAACGCGCACGTCGTGGGCGGTCTTGAGCGGATCGGGCTTGCCATCCACGCCTTCCGGGTTCACATAAATCAGGCCCATCATGACGGCGGCCAGCGGGTTGTCCAGATCGCGCTCGCCCGAGTAACGGCTGTTGGGGCCGCCACTGGGTTCCAGCCATTGCTTTTCGGAACCCCAGTAGATGTCCTTCTCAGGGGCCCAGATGTCTTCACGGCCGAAGGCGAAGCCAAAGGTCTTCAGGCCCATCGATTCATAAGCCATGTTGCCGGCCAGGATCATCAGATCGGCCCAGCTCAGGCGGTTGCCGTATTTGCGCTTGATCGGCCACAGCAGGCGGCGTGCCTTGTCGAGGTTGCCGTTGTCCGGCCAGGAGTTCAGAGGGGCAAAGCGCTGGTTGCCCGTGCCTGCACCGCCGCGGCCGTCGGCGATGCGGTAGGTGCCGGCCGAGTGCCAGGCCATGCGGATCATCAGGCCGCCGTAGTGGCCCCAGTCAGCCGGCCACCAGGGCTGGCTGTCGGTCATCAAGGCCTTGAGATCACGCTTGAGGGCTTCGACGTCAAGCTTTTGCACTTCTTCACGGTAGCTGAAGCCCTCGCCCAAGGGCTGGGTCTTGCTGTCGTGCTGGTGCAGGATGTCCAGATTCAGGGATTTGGGCCACCAGTCCATATTGGACATGGTTGCCTGGGTCATCCCGCCATGCATGACTGGGCACTTGCCTGCAGAACTTGCGTTATTGTTCGCCATCACTTGCTCCTGTTGCGTGGGGTGTGGACTGTTGCGGGCAGGTTTCCCGTCAACAGATAGGGTTTTCAAGAATCCAGTGCAAGGGGTAGCGCTGTTTGCACTTTCAAGGCAAGCTCAAGCTCATCGTAGCCAGAGACATTGCACCTGATCGTTCTATTGCAAGCCTGCAAATGCGGCCAGCATGTCGAGCAGGATTTCCTGCCATGTCTGATTGTTTTGCATGACGTTCTCCCTGTGTACTGGATTGATAGCTTAATTTGTACTGCATCACCTGTTCTTTGTTACTGGGATAATTCCTTAATCTCGATAAGAAATTTCCTATCAGGTGCTTGGGCTGCGAAGTGGGTCGCCAAGTTCAAGCCTTCACTACCCAGTCAGTAACAGGGTGATGTGCTTAGTATGGTAATGATTGATAGATTTGTTAAATTGATTGTTGTTAATTGATTGTTAGATTTGTGCTATCAAAAAAAAAGAGCCCGCAGGCTCTTGGTCAATCCGAATGGGTGGGGTCTCAGTCCCAAGGCAGTTTCTCATCGCTGCCATTTGCCGCTGGCACCGCAATTTGTCCTGTCGGCGCTGGTGTAGAGACAGTCTCAGGCGATGCCTGGCTGTCTTCCAATCCACCCAATGCTTCAATCAAGGCTTCCACCAATTCACCCAGTTCTTCGCTCATCAGGGTGAAGGTGGCTTCAAACAGGCTTTCCCTGTCATCACCTGCCTGGCTGGCTTCTTCCTGCAGAACATCCAGAAACTGGATGCGCTTGAGTTGCAGGGTATCGGTCAGCATAAAGCGGACCTTCTCTTGCCAGATCAGACCCACGCGGGTTACCTGCTTGCCGGTTGCGATATGCTGGCGGATTTCATCTGCGGTCAGATCCATGCGCGTGCAACGAATGACTGCGCCATTCTCACTGCCATCTTTCAATTCGCAGTCGGCATCCAGTTCGAAGCCATAAGGCGCTTCACCAGCCGCCAGCCAGTCGGTCATGGCCGTATGCGGGGCCAGCTTGGTGCGGGGCAGGGCCGCCGGGAAGGGGGGGAGGGCCTCGCGCAGTTTGGAAACCAGTGATTCGGCCTTACTGGCCGTACCTGAATCGACCATCATCCAGCCGCGGCGGCAATCCAGATAAGCCGTTGTACGGTGAGTACGTACGAAGGCTCGTGGTAGCAGATCGTCGGTAACCTGCTCCTTCAGCGCCAGCTTCTCCTTACGGCCAACCTTGCGCAGCTCCTTCTCTTCGATCTCTTGCACCTTCTGCTCGACAAAATCGCGGATCACGCCAGCGGGCAATACCTTGTCTTCCCGTTTGAGTGACAGCAGCTGACAATCGCGGGCGGTGAACACCGGACTATCCAGGTGTGAAGCCGGTGCTACCCAGCCCTCACCGAACCAATCCAGCCCTCCACAATGCTGAAAGGGGCTTTTCTCCAGCGCAGCGGCTAGCTTGTCGGTTTCGTGGATAGATTCGGAAGTCAGACGATAAAAAGATAGTTGCTTAAACCACATAATTGTTCCATAATGCGCGTCCTCTGATGCCGCTGATTGTAACCCGGAAACGGGCCGCGCAGCAGACAACAGATTGCAGATATTAGTGGGAAGCGGAGTGTAGCTTAGCCTGGTAGAGCGCTACGTTCGGGACGTAGAGGCCGGAGGTTCGAATCCTCTCACTCCGACCAAAAATATTGCAAAAGTATTGTGAAATACTTGGATTTGAGTTAAATTGCTGTTCTCGCGCTGATGCACGAAAACACAAAATCGGAGTGTAGCTTAGCCTGGTAGAGCGCTACGTTCGGGACGTAGAGGCCGGAGGTTCGAATCCTCTCACTCCGACCAGATTCAAAAAAGCCTTGAATTTCTTCATAAGAGACTCAAGGCTTTTTTACCAAGTTGGTTCGCCGGTATAGCTCAGTTGGTAGAGCAGCGCATTCGTAATGCGAAGGTCGGGGGTTCGACTCCTCTTACCGGCACCATATAAAACAAAGGGTTACAGTGATTTTTCCTGTAACCCTTTTTAATTTTTCCTGTTGTGTAACCACCATGTAAGCAAATTTGGGCAATGTGCATCGCCGTTTTCTCTATTTGTAACCGCGCAGATTCTTTTGCACACTTTCGCACACGCTTTTGCACTGAGTCATCGGCGGTACAAATGCAAAAGAGCCTGCAAAAGCAGGCTCTAAACATGGTGTGGCATTTGTCGATCAGGCATCAGAGGGAAATGGTGGCCTAGTCGGGAGCTTCATTGAGGAGTCAAACGCTGTGGCGCGGATGATCTCCCTCAGGTCATTACGATACTCGGCCCACTCCGATGGCACCTGAATGGACTTCTCATAGCAGCGCAGTACCGTTCTGTCAGACGCATCCAGCTCAATCTGTGCCTGCTGGCGCAGGTTATAAAAGACCATGGCATCTTCAGTATCCGGCTCTCGGATACTTCCAAAATCCCCAGCGACAGCCCGCGCAAACAGCTCCCGACCATGTTCTGTCGTGTCATCAGGAGCGGCCGTAAATGGCACGTCCCCCAGCGAGTTGAAACTTACGGTCATCGTGACTGCCGAGCGCGCCTCATTCGCCCACTGCAGATCAGTTACCGCCGTATATTCAAGCTTCATGCGACTCTCTGCGCTAAAAAAATAGTGAAGTTACCCGGTGCTGCGATCAGGGAATGCATTGCCCTCCAACTGCCCACAGCAGATACCCCCACAACCGAATAGACCACGGACCCCTGTGAGACAGACTGCGACGAGCCAGAGGTGTAGAACTGCGCATAATACAGCTTGGCCCCGGAGTAGATGGTTCCCGCTGCAATGGGGGTATTCGCGTTGGAATAGAACATCAACGCAAACGAGCCTATTTGCCCCGCACCACAATCCGTCGCCAGCTTATTGGTGAATAGGCTTTTTATATCACTACCTATTGCCGTAAAAGCAGACGCAATGCGTGAAGACAGCGAAGGCATGTTCAGCTCTTAGCGGCAGTGTACGCAGCCAGAAAGTCGGTTGTCGGATCACCTATCCCCAGATTTGTACACGCCTGGAGCTGCTGGGCAGCCGTCAGCGACTGGGCATCGGTAAAGCTGAGCCGGTTGCCGACTGCTATCAGCAAGTTAGCCAGCGCCGTATCGTCGCTCCCCAGCTTGGCCTCAATCTCCAGCAGCGTGTCGTAGGCAGAGGAAGCACCACCCAGAATCTGGTTCTTCAGGTCTGCCATTAATGTAGTGATTTTGCTGGATGAGAACGTCGAGCCAGCACTGACTGAGGCATCATTGATCGCCGCGCCAGACGAAGAGCCTGCCGCCTGGGCCAACTGCAGCACCTCGTTGATCGCTGCGACTAGACTGGCTTTGGCCGTGGTATTCAGGGCATCCAAGTTGCCCTGTGCCGCCTTTAGTACCTTGATGTCAGCCGCGATGCTTTGGGCGAGTACGGTGATTCTACTTTCGAGGGACATTGCCACTCCTAGAGTTTTGCAATTTGATAAATAAGGTCGAGGTCTACATCGAATCCAGCATCACCGGGTGGTCCTGGTGGTCCCTGCCGGGCCATCTCGACGATGGTTTCACGCTCGGTAACAACCACTTCCAGCACCTCTCTTACCGGGGATGGAGTCAGTTCAATCACCTCGTTCATGCCAGTACTCCAGGACGTACTTCGAAGCGGCCAGTCATAAAGGGATCAACCCTGCGCGGCTCGGAGCCTGGCCACTTCACCCGCAGATCAAAAACTGCATTACGCCAGGTATAGGCGCGGGTGATGTCCTCCTCGATGCGAAGGCTGATGGCATTGCCGATCACCGTGACGCCTGCATTGTCGGTAGTGAGATGAATCAGGACCGCGTTGCTATCCGTGCTGGCCTTGGCGACCAGTTCGAACTCGGCCCCAGTCAGATCAACGGGCTGGCCACCCGCAAGCCATTCCCAGGTATGCAGGAAAGTGCAGCCCTGGACGATGGTTAGCGGATCTTTACGGACATAGGGGAGCAAAGTGGCCTCTCAAAACAAAACACCGGACATTGAGTGCCAAGTGTCCGGTGTTTCTGCTGTGGAGGAACGGGGGAAGGGGTTCGGTTAACCCGCTGCGATCCGTACCTCATTCACGATGTACGCCACGCAGTTCATACTGTCCAGGAACGCATCAAAGTGCCATGTAACAAGGCCACCCGTCCCCATGGTCGGCCAGTTCACTGCACTGCCATCCTTCATTTTCCAGCGGCCTGCGGTACCACCAATCTGGACTGGATTGCCACCATTGCGCACCAGCGTGACCCGGAAACGGTCACCGGGGAAAATCGACACAGGGGACAGCATCAGAAAGACCGGGTCCGGGCTATCGTATGCGCTGATATCAATGGATTGGGCTGGCCAGTCAATCTGCAGATTGGACTGATACATGCCGGCACCGACATATTGCGGATAGCCCATTGCAGCCTGCAACATGGCGGCAGTCACCGTCACAAACACCCGGCACGGTACAGCGTCCCAGCTGATGGAATTTTGGTCTACCCAGTTGCCGGCCAGCATGACTGGCTCGGCCCCACGGATGATCTGATCTTCCGATACCCGCAGCTCAATGATTTCGCGCTGACTACCGTCAATGGCTTCAATCGCTACGCGCATCGCAGTATGCCCCACCAGCATTTCCCTGGTCGGGCTGGCATTCGGCCACACTGCAGCCACAAAGTTACTAGCGTTGCCAAATGCCTGCTGATCCAGCCCCGCCAGCGTGACATCAGAGTTATTAAACATCGAAAACATACAAATCTCCCGTTAAACCCAGCACAGCTGCTCTGCAAGCGAACTGCCGGCAGCTGGAACACTGACCGCAATTTGCCCGGTAACTGGGTGTTTACTGGCATAGATAAACTCAAACTTATGCCCCTGCTGAAACGCCAACCGCTGGGCATCGCTGAGGCTCCCCTGGTTCAGCTTCTGACCGGTCACGACATCGACAAGCTGCCATTTTGCGGACTCACTATCCGACCATGCAGCAACCAGCAGATCTCGCCCCACTACATAACACCCCATCCACACAACAGCATTGTCCCCATCATTTAGCGGGCCACCGCCAAGCAGTGGCTGTCCATTGGCATCAGCATCAACACCGCCAGCGCTCATGACAACCCAGCTATCCCAGATATCCTTATCCCACACCGCACTGATGACCTCAGTACCCCCAAACGCGATCCGTGTCGTCACCCGTCGATGCGCCTTATTGCTGATACGGACAGACCAGAGCTTGGTTTCAAGATAAGAATAAGGAGAGCATGCAAAGTCCTGGGTCAACACGCTGCGCGCCTCACAGGTAATTGGCTGCGGCTCTTCACCCCGGTAGGCATAGCCGACGATGCGGCTAAAGGTATGGTCGTGTGGATAGTAGGCAGCCACATTAGTCGCCATCGGCTGGAGCGCCAGGCGGTTTGACGTCATGCCGTATTGCGCATCATAGGAACGGGCGGGCAGCGTATAGTCCCGCAGCTCAAGGCCACCGCCCTCTACAGGAGCAGCCTGGGTTACTGTAAAGCCATCAAACTGCGTGGGAATGCTGCTCGTATTCGGCAGCTCTGCCAAGGATATCTGTGGCGTGCCACCGACTGGCCAACTCACAGTCATTTCAAAAAAACGGCACTCTGCATACCACAGCTTCATACCGATGTTATCGCCACCCAAGGCCGTGCTGGCCGCAAACACGGCACGGTGGCCAGCGACGTCTAGCAGCTTCCAGAATGGCAGCTCATTGATTGCAGAAATGCCGGTCACGCTATGTATTTTCTGAGATGGCCAGATAGTCCACCAGATGGCTTTAATGGCACCGCCAGGAATGGTGATCGCCAGATTCCGGTTAGTACCAAAACTCATGAATACGGCAGCATCACCACGATAGCCAGGCTCATTCATCAGCTGCTGGCCATACAGCTGCCCACCGGCAACGATGGCATAAGGCAACCAGTAGCGGCCTGCAGCCTGCTCAGCAGCGGCATCGGGATCAACACTAGCGACAAAGCCCGGCACTGATACGGCATAGCAGAAACCCGTCCCAGGGAAAGCATAGCCATCCTGCTGCAGGCCGTTGGCCATGCTGACCGTGCCGTTTTTACACAGCCCATGTGTGGCATGGCCAAGCCGGTTAATCTGCAGCGGCAGCGGGCCGCTGAGGTCAGGAGGCGGTAGGCTGGACATAGTTAAACACCACCTCCCGGCCAGATTTATCTTTCATCACAACGCTCTTGATTGGCTGGTATGCGATCTGCAGCAGCCCATCCGAGGTGACAGCTTGTACGGTCGGCCAGTAGCTTCTGGACTGCTCAGTCAGCGGCGAGTCAATCCCGCCACCGCTTGTTGTACTAGCCGACTGAGTGGCTGTTCCTGTTGCCGTGGCACTGGGAATCCCGCCACGCGCCGGCAGTGCCGGCAACCGCTTTGATGAGGTAGCCGGCTGCTTCAGTGCCCTGCCGATAGTCTGGGCATCTTGCTCAGTCATGCCGCTCATAGTGCTACCTCTTTCACTTCGGTACTGGTGATCGTCAGGCCGCCATGGCTGCCCGTTGTGATGTGGGAGCAATCTACTTGCAGCCAGATCGCTACCAAGTCATCCAGCTGGGCAGGCAAGGCAATGTCTGCACCTGGTACTGCGCTGCTGAGATCCACTTGGCTCAGCGCCAAGCGGAATGCGCTGGGCTGGACATCACCGGTTGAGACGACCGATAAGCGGATCGGCTGGCCATCCGTCGACATCGTCCGCATGCCGGCAGCAGGACCAACATACAGCCGCTGCTGGAGCGGACTGGCAAGGGCATCGTTAATGCCGGCTAGCGCCAGCTGGGTGACTGGCTGGGTCCGGGCGGCGTCGTAATACAGTGCAAAAGTGAGCGCCATGGCTACCTCAGTTCAAAAGGGTCAACCGGTATGGCCACACTGATCTCATAGGACATCGGGCGGTCAATCGGGTCAGTCATATAGGGGTGGATAGCATTGGTGGTTAGCGCGACAGAGCGCGGATATTGCGAAGTCGTGTCACCCGTCGCCCCCGTGGTCCAGGATGTGCCCGCAATCAGGTTACCTCGGCCTTCCCAAGCACTAGGCACCGGCACCGTGGCCGACTGCGAAAGATTGGCCGCGCCGGTAATAACTGGACTCTGAAGCGGTTCATCCTGGGCGGTGCCGACACCGACCAGCGCACTGATCGCCAGCTCGATGTCCGTCTCGGCCCGGCCGCTGTCGATGGTGTAGCGCTCGACAAACCGGGCAACTTTGCCAATAGCGTGCAGGTCGGCAGAATCAACCTGCAGGCGCTGCGGCAAGTCCAGCGTCGCACTGGCCACGGTGGTGAATGTCACCCGGCTGGCGCGGTGGCTGGCCAGGATCTGGCGACGAGCCTTCGCCGCCAGGCAGACAAGGGCAGCATCAATATCGGCGCGGGAAACCGTCGGCAGACTGGTGTAGTCGGTGCTGGTCTTGATGACCGGCTCGACCTTTAAGTCCTTTTCCCAGGCATCGGCATTAAAGCTGCTCGTAGCATCCACGGCAGCCGTCGCCCCTTGGGTTTTACGGGTGCCGAGTGCTGCGACAGAGTCCGGCGCGGACACCGTGACACGCCAGCGCTCAGTCACAGGCTGTGCAATACGACGATGCAGCCATAGCGTTGCCGACTCACAGCGTGGGTCCAGTTCTACCGCGCCCGTGTACTCGTTCTTGAAGATCAACACTTCAACGACATCAGCGGCCGGGCCGGGGGCACCATTGATCACATTGCCATTGCGGTCGATATAGCCAACGACGGAGCTACCTTGTTTCGGAGAGGTGTATGTCGTCTTGTCGACGATCCAGCCGCTCTGGCTGGCAGCCGATTCAAACAGTGACCGCTCCGGGAGAATAAAAGCATGGCCATTGCGACCGAGAACAAGCTCCGGGTAGGAAATGCCCATGGACCATTGGTATATGGTTTCGGCCAAATGCAGGCGCGGGTAGCGGTATTCCAGGGTGCAATCGGTGCTTGCCACTTTTTCACTTGTCGCCGACGATACTGCCCCTTCATTCGCCTCATCAGCCGTGGCCACGGTGAACGACGTTCCCCAAGCCTCCCACGTCCAACTGCTTGTAACAGTGATATGCGGAGTATGGATGCCGGGGGCCAGCGCATACGGCGGCTGTACTGCAAAATAGCCCGTACCTGACGCCGTGGTCACCACGCTCTGACCACCGATAGCCAGGGTGACCGTTGCACCTGGTTCAACCGTTCCACCGATCAATGGTCGGGTATTGGCGGTCAGATTATCGGTCGCAGACTTGCCGGTATCGTTTGCACTGTCGTGGATCAGGCCGCAAATGCTGGTCGTCGAAACCGCACCCAGCCCGACCTGGTCATTTGTCACCAGGTTGGTGACATCGCTCAGCGCTACCGGCCGGACCTCGAGCGAACCATCCTTGATATCGTCGTCAGTCACCGTCGCAGCCTGGCCAGATCCGGCCCAGTTGGTCAGCCGTGGATTACCATAGGCATCCAGATCAAAGCTGCCTGCAACGGTTTCCAGTCGGCCTTCGGCATACTGCAGACTGTTTGCTGCCTCACTGCCGACATGATCGGACCAGTAGCCACCGAGCATAGCTGCAAGGGCTGAGCGGCTAGATTGTGCTAGCAGCTCATGGCGGTTATCGGTACCGTGCAGGGTGACGCGGCCAGCTTCAAGATCAAACTGCGGCAGGGAGACTTTGCCGGTAAAGCGCCGCACCCACGCACCACCGATCATCGGCTGGACATCAATCACCAGGCTTTGCCCACCAAAGCTGGCCAGGCTATCTCCGGCCGCAAGACTCAGCACCACCGATGCAATACGCGCTGCGCCTTCCTCCGCTTCAATTTCCAGCTCTCCCTCGACCCGGCCGGACAGATCAACACCGCCCACCAGCACCCGGACATCCCAGCCTTCTGCCGGCAGTGATACCGGCAGCACAGCCAGGCTGATCGGGGTAGAAAGCGATCCGGTCGGTAGCGTCGACACGTCCAGCGTAATCGGTACCGACAGTTTGCTGGCACCCGGCTGTGGCGTACCGCCGCCAGCGGAATAGGCATTGATTGGTGCGCTATTGATGGCAGAGCCGTTGATCATCTCAAGCCTCTTCCAGCATCAGCGACCAGGTGTAATTCAGGCTGCGCGGGTCGCCCTGGTCGCTGACGGCGGTCAGATAACCGGTCAGGCGAGGCCAGTACCAGCAGACGTAGCTGTCCGCATTGGCGACTGGGTTGAGCGTCAGCACCGTGCCGGCCAGCACTGCATGCGTCGGCACCAGTTCGCCATTGACCACGGCAAAGCCCCTCGGCGGGATGTCCTGACGGAGTGCCGGCAGGGTAAACAGCGGCAGATGGCTTTGCAGCGCACGGGCGGTCACGCAGTCCAGGGTATGCACGGCCGTCTGATCAATGCCCGCAAAAGGCATGACATTCCAGCCGCTGCCGGACAGGACGGTTTTAACCTTGGTCCAGTGGCTCTGCATCCGGGCCTTACCGGTGCGGGCCCGGAACAGCTGGCGGCCACCGAGCTGTTCATAGGTCTGGTTCACTTTCAGACCGGCCCGGATTGGAATGACCTGGCCATCCAGTGCAAAAAACTGTGCATATCGATTTGCATTCATGGTTTATTTGCCGAATTTGAGGTTGTGTTTTAACGCGGCATCGCGCAGCTGTTTAACGGATGCATCCGGGGCCTGCACGGTGATGGGGTCGGCTGCACCAGGTAGCCAGATGTTGAGTGGGCTACTGGACTGGCCAATGGCAGCGCTGCTGGTACTCGCCTGCAGGGATGGCATGGCCGACATCGCCCGGCTCACTGCCGGCAGTTGGCCCACGACACCGCCCGTGGCAAAGCGCGGGAGACGCATCTGATTGATGGCATGAAGCAGATCCGGCCCGTAGTAGCTGGTAGCCGCTGCACGGACCACGAATTCGCCATTGCTCAAGCGGCTTAGGATGCTGTCCGAGGTGCCGGTACCTGGGCCAGAAATGGCACCACCATCGGCGTGGGACTGGATGTCGGGCAGGCCGACTTGCCGACGGGCCGCCGCAAGATTAGTCGCTGCATCGCTGCCGCCGATGTAGTTCACCGGTACCTTGATAGGATTGGCTTTGGCAACCAGCTGGGCACTATCCAGAAACTGGTTCAGGTCAGCTGTCGCAGTTTTCTTATCAACTTCGGCCGGTATCGTTGCCGCTGCTGCTTTCTTGTCACTGCTTCCAGCAGTGGATGGCCCTGGTGTCAGTTCCGAGGTTGGACGGTCTGGCAGACCAATTGCCTGGCGCGCATCCTGCAGCAGCTTTCCATCGGGGCCGACTAGCGCAGTGGCAATCTTGACTGGATGAGCCTGGGCCGCCTGCTGAATGCGGTTGATCATGCTTTCCATATCCTGGACGGCCTGCTTATCATTGAAGCTCACCGATATATCCAGTTTCTGGATGGCTGCGGCAGCGGCTTTCAGTGCTTCCATCTTTTCCATTGCTGCTTGCAAGGAAGATTTTGCGGTTTTTTCTGCGCCGGCATCCAGACTGTCCTGGGCGCGGCCAGCCTGGTCATTGAACAGCTTGAATTCGCCTTCAGTGATCTTGCCGCCGCTACGCAGTTGATTGATGACATCCATCACTCGGCCGAAAGCTGTTTCAGCAGCGGCTGCATCGCGGGTGGCCTTTTGGAAGTCGCCATCAAGGCCAGTGGTATTGGCTGTCTTCTGGCTATCCTGCGCTGCCCGCGCCAGTGCCTGAGCTTTCTGCAGGCTGTCGTAATAGTCGGTAACGCCTTGTGGTTCAGTGGCCTTTGTCGCAGGGTCTACCGCTTTATTGTTGGCCCAGGCGTCCTGATGTTTCTGGCGTGCAGCAACAGCTGCTTGGAGTTGCTCATTGGCTTTGTCATATAGCTTTTGCTCTCTGGCCAGCGCGACAGCGAGGGTCTCAAGTTGGCCATTCTTGATGGCCTTGATCTGGTTGCTGTAGCCGGTTTCCAGCTTGAGGCGCTGCGCCTCATAATCATCCAGCGCCTTGATGGCTTTTTTATAGGTAATCGCCTCAGCCAGATATTTTTGGTACTCCGGGTCTTTATCAGAATCACCACCTGCCCGAGTGATGTTCCGCGCCTGCTGGACTGCTTGGTCAAACTGGATTTTGTGAGCACGATCCAGATTCTCACGGTAGCTTTTGAGCTGGGCGCTGCTTGAACTGGCCAGCTCACTGGCTGTCATGATTCGTGTGACTGCGCCGGTACCGGTACCACCATCCTGCTTCACACCCTCTCGCTCAAGCCGATTAATTTCCTCCAGTGTTTGACGCTTCTGCTCAAGAGCGTCTATTTCCATCTTATAGAGATCAATGGTATTGCTGATTATTGGTTCAAGCGCCTTATAAGACGCATAGGCCACTGTTCCAAACACCGTAAAACGGGCAATCAATGCAGCTACCCCAGTCAGCGACACTGATGAGGTAAGGGCTACCTCAGATGTCATGCCCATCCAAGCCTTTTTTGCGACATTGGCAGCGGCACTCCAGGCTGCGCCGGACTGCATTGCTGCAGTCTCAGCTGCTTTTGCTCCTTCTACAGCAACACCGGTACCTGCAGCAGCTGGAACAGCTTTAGCCAGACGATAGGTTTCTGTGACGCCTTGTGCATAGGTCGCCCCCTCGATCACACCGCTAGCAACCTTTGTCAGGGTAGATGCCGGCTGTGCCGCCTTGGCCGCTGCCGTCGCCTTGCGGACACTGCCTTTGCCAACCACGGTATCAATGATGTCGCCCACTGTCTGGGCTTCTTTCAGTGTCCGCAGTGCGGTAGCAGCTTTGGTAGCAGCAGTGGCAAAGGTCACCAGATCCGTGGCCAGGCCAGCAAACAGTTTCTTGGCAGCCAGGGCACCATAAACCGCAGCCACAGCAATGATGGCATCGTGATGCGCGGTGATGAACTTGGCGGTACCGATGGCGATCTTGCCCAGGGCCTGCAGCGCGTCTGCAATGTCGTGTGCGATCTGGGACAGTTCGCCGGTTTCCTTCATCTTCTGCAGGGCAGTCGTCAACTGGGTGATGCTGTCTTTGGCGAATTGCAGCAGCCCGGCCTGGCCGATGCTGTCCAGGAACTCCTGCCACAAGTCGGTGGCATTGGACACGATGCCATTCCAGGTCTGCATCTGCGAAGCCGCTACACCGGCTGCATCGTTCTCCATGGCCTGCATCAGCGCGGTGATGGCATCTCGGCCGAGCTGGCCGTTCTCGGATAGCTTCATCAGCTCGGCAGCCGACTTGTTCATGGCCTTGGACAGCAGATCCCACACCGGCACGCCAGCCTCGTTGAGCTGCATGATCTCCTCGCCCTGCAGCTTCTGCTTGGTCCATGCCTGGCCCAGCGCCAGGGTGATGCGCTCCAGCATTTCCTGACTGCCGCCCAGCTTTGCCGCCTGGTCGATGATGGCTTGCATACTGCCAGCCGTCGGGTCCAGCCCGTAGTTGCGCAGCCGGATATAGGTCTGGGTCAGGTTGGTGACCTGGAACGGGGTATTGACTGCCTGCTGCTTGATGTAGGCAAAGGCTTCACCGCCTTTGTTAGCCGACTTTTCAACGGCGTTTAACTGGGTACGCAGGGTTTCAAACTGGCCAGCCGTGGACAGGATGCTGCGGGTCAGCGCCAGCGCAGCATTGAGCGACACCACAGCACTGGCCATGGCGACCAGCTTGCCGGCACCTGTCATCAGGAAGCTGCTGGCGGGCATCGTGCCTTGCAGCTCTTGGCGGAGGGCAGCAATCCGGGCCTTGGTGGCCGTGGCTGCCCTGGACAACTCAGCCATACTGATAGCTGGGTTTTGGGTCAGGCGGGAGAAGGCTGCCGACACCTGCTGGATTTCCCGCTGGATGTCGGTCTGGGAGCGGATGCCCAGGACATCGCGGGCAGCGCTGGTACGCTGGGCTTGTCTGATTGGTGCCGCAGGCGCTGTAAACAGCTTGACCTCCTCAGCACCACCGCGCAGTTCCTGGCGCAGGGAGGCAATCCGGGCCTTGGTTGCGGCAGCTGCTCGGTCCAGCTCATTATGCGAAACCGTGCCGGTCGCTGCGAGGCGGTCATACGCTGCCTGCACCTGGTTAATTTCGCGGGTGATATCCAGTTCGGAGCGGATGCCCAGGACATCGCGGGCGGCACCAGTACGGCGCACCTGGTTGACGGCCGCCGATGGGGCGGTAAACAGTTTGACCTCTTCAGCACCACCCCGCAGCTCCTGGCGCAGGGCGGCAATCCGGGCCTTGGTCGCAGCAGCCGCCCGGTCCAACTCGTTATGCGAGACCGTACCGGTGGCAGCAAGGCGATCATAAGCTGCCTGCACCAGGTTAATTTCGCGGGTGACATCCAGCTCGGAACGGATGCCCAGGACATCCCGGGCAGCATTGGTGCGGCGGTTCTGGATGACGCTTGCAGATGCTTTTGCAATGGCCGTGGCCATTTTGTCCTGCTCTGCTGCCAGATTGCGGGTATCGACACCGGCCGCAGCCAGCGCCTGGCGCATCGAGACAACGGCAGCTACCTGGCCACGCATAGCAGCCTCGGTCTTGTTGATGGCTGCTTCGGTTTGGGCCAGCTGCTGGTTTTGCTGCAGGGTTCCGCCACTGTCTCCCAGCGCTTTGCGCACCTGTTCTGCCGTGGTCTTCAGTTTGACCAGGGCGGTACCAGTACTGTCTGCGTCTTCCTTCGCTTGCTTGAATAGGCTGATCTGCTTGGCTTTGTCGGCCATGCCCTTGAGTGCCTGGCCATAGATGGTTTCCGCCTTGGTCACCGCAGTGACAAAGTCGGAGCTATTGGCCTTGATCAGGTATTCCAGGGTTTTCATGTGGCGTTTCGGCTATTCAGATCATCAATGACGGCGGCAAAGAAGCGCAGCGGGTACCGCGCTGCATTCGGGTGGCCTGCTTCAATCAGCCGGCCCAGGTTGGTTTCCAGCTGGCTTAGCTGTTCAGCTGGGCCAGGGCGATCATCTCCGCCTGGGCCTTCGCCTGTTCCAGCCGCGCCTTCATGCCGAAAAAAAGCGGGTTCAACTCCCGGCACTTATCGCGCAGCGTCTGCAGATCCGAATCAGCTAGGCTGTCCAGCACGTCTGGTTCCATCGGGGCCATGGCGCGCAGCTCTTCCAGGCGGACATCCGGCAGCAGCATGGCATTCAGCACCAGGTCAGCCTGGTCCGGGATAAGTCCGACATCGCCATGCTGCTGCATGGACTCGACCAGCAAAGCACGAATATCCGCAACGGTCAGTTCGCGGATGGTGATGGTGTGGTCACCGATGGGAATGGTTTTTTCGATACGCATGACAAGCTCCAGGGCGCAGCCAGGCTGCGCCCATCGGTGGTGGAATGGCTTACTTCAGCAGGGTTTCACGTACCCACTGCGACAGGCCTTCACCGGTCTGCAACGGGTCGGCCAGCACTTCAAACTTGACGCCGGAACTACGGAAATCCTTGCCCAGCAGTGCGTACTTGTCCGGGAAACCAAACTTGCCCCGGAAGATCTGCATCACCACTTGCTTGCGGCTAGCTTTATTCACGCCATGGAAGATCAGCGAACGCTCTTTCTGGGAGCCGGCCAGCCATTCGACTACATTGGCTTCCAGCGCCTTGTAACTCACCTTGATCTTTGTGCCGTCCGCGATGCCGCCACCGGCCAGCGGAATGATGCCGGCAGCGGTCGGGAAGTAGTCCTTGCCGGCGATAAAGGGTTGGCCACCTGCATCCGGGGTGACTTGAAAGTCACCGGAACCGATGTGCTGCAGCGGTACCAGAACGCCCTTGAAAGCGGTCTGGACTTCATCGGTAATGGCTTGCTCTTCACGGGCATTGGCCACACCCATGGTCATTTCGGCAATGATCTCCGGCTGGAAAGTGGTCACCTTCAGATCCAGCGATACCGACTTCACCGAGTACAGCTTGTCGTAGTTGCCCTGGCCAGTGTAAGAGTCCGCCAACTCCTGGGTTTCCTGCTCAATGGTCAGGTCAGCGGTTTCGACCATAGCAAACGGGGTGAATTTGGGCACGCCGTACTCAGCCATCAGGACCTGGCCGGAGACCGAGTAAGTGTGTTTTTCAGGTGTCAGGATGACGGGTGCGTAGCTCATGCTTCAGGCTCCGAGAGAGTGGGAATAGACTGCTTAGCCGTCGCAGGCTTGGCAATGTGGTTGCGATATAGCCAGGCGGCCGTGCTGGGGGATACGTCCAGCTCATGGCCAACTGGGTAGAGGGTACCGGCGTTCTTGTGCTCCACAATCAGCTCGACACGCTCTTTCTGGGGCGATGCCATGGGGTCTCCTTTCATGTCATGCATAGAAATCAGCGGTAAACAGCAGCGGGAAATAGCCCCAGTCGCTCATATAGGCGGCTGCAGGCGGTGTCGATGCCTGCAGTGGTTCATACAGCGCGGCATCCGGCGTCCAGCCCAGCAGGGCAGCACGGGCCTTGGCCAGCAGCTCACCGGCTTTGGCCAGCATCTGGTCTGCACCGCCCTGGTAAGCGACCACCACCATCCACTGCTGCAGGATGTGGTTCTGGGCTTCCATGGACTGACCATCACCCGGAATGACATCCCGCACGTAGATCACATATAACGACGGCGAGACTTGTTCACCGCTGGTCACATCGCTAAGCTCACCGCGCTGTACGATCTGGCGGACGTCACTGATCTGGGTTTTGAGCTGGGCCACAATGAGCTGGCCCAGGGCAAGGTGGTCGGGCCGCATCAGTAGTCCCTCATGCTGCGGCGGGTGAACTTGCGGTGCGGGCCAGACA
Organism: Aquitalea aquatica; assembly: GCF_013911085.1. GTDB lineage: Bacteria > Pseudomonadota > Gammaproteobacteria > Burkholderiales > Chromobacteriaceae > Aquitalea > Aquitalea aquatica. Next base: position 136,859 of record NZ_JACERN010000017.1, on the reverse strand, counting down.
TGACCACCTTACCGGTGGAGCTGGCCGGGGTTTCTGGCACCGGCAAGCCCAGCGACACCACGCCATTGGCTACGTCCTTAAGCCACTTCACCCCGTCGTCGTAACGCTTGGTCACTTCTTCACCAGGCTGGCTGGAATAGAGGAAGTAACGCACCAGGTCGGCCGCTACCCGCTCCAGCGCACCAGGTACGAACGGCACCGGCAAGGTATAGCGCTTGCCTAGATAGGAATTGACCAGCTCGGTGGCGTCCCCGATGGCACGACTGACCTTGCCCTGGTCAACTTCGCCGGTATTGGTCGGGTCAGTGACGCGCAGCAGGAACTCTCGGCCAAAGCGGTCTTCCAGGCCTTGCTGGGTGATGTAGGGAGTAGAAGTAGTCATGCCCGCATTGTGCGGGCATGGGGAGTGCAAAAAAGGCAGGAAAGGGTTCGGTAGACAGATGGATGTGGGTACAATTTATGGCCATGTAGTGATGACAAATCCATCAACACCAAGGTGAGGCCATGTCCATCGAAATTCATAGAACTGAAAAGCCCTCGACAGTGATCGGTATGACTACTGATGAGTCTCAATTTTTTATTGCAAACACTCGTACGAATGGACTCCTTCATAAGGGTTACTTATCCCCAGTTAAGGATGCTGTCCAAGAAGTCATTGATCTTGAAGTAGAACTGAAATCATTACTTGGCACAGAGAGTCGCGATCACTTTGTGAAAGTTCGCAACGTGTTCGTTGATGACAAGACAAATAACATCACTCTGTATGTTGACTATCTACATGACAAGAATGTCAGTCCCTTCATTAGTGCCGATGAAATTGCTAATCGTTTGGGTAACGGATACGTTGATCAACATGGATCTGGTCGTTACGTAGAGGTTAAAACCATCACAGCTTATTTTGCCTCCGAATCGTTCAATGTGATTGCAGATCACTTTTACAAGTAGCAGGCTGGCCAGGAAAGCATCCTGGCCATCTCACATCCTTCACATCTACCAGTTACAGACGATCAGCTCTGCGCTGGCTTTCCCCTTGTTTTGGTTCACGCTGTACTGGATGGCCACTTGCTCCATCCTGAAGCCCGCAAACACGTCACGAATATCAGGGTGGTCGTTGATGCTCAAGATCACCTTGCCCTTGCAGCTGCGCATCACCTCGGCAAGCGCCTGGTACTCCTCAAACGGGAACGGCACACCATAGCCCGCCGTCTGCCAGTACGGTGGATCAGCATAGAACAGCGTATGTGGCCGGTCGTACTTCTTCATGCAGCTTTTCCAGTCCAGGTGCTCGACGTAGGTCCGGGCCAGGCGCAAGTGCGCGGCCGACAGCTCCTCCTCGATGCGCAGCAGATTCATCCTGGGCGGACTGGTAGAAGCGGTGCCAAAGGTCTGGCCACTGACCTTTCCGCCAAAGGCCATCTTCTGCAGGTAGTAAAAGCGGGCTGCCCGCTGGATATCAGTGAGGATCACATCCGGCGTGATCTGCAGCCACTTGTACATTTCCCGTGAAACCAGCGACCACTTGAATTGGCGTACAAACTCTTCCAGGTGGTGTTGCACGACCCGGTAGAGGTTCACCAGTTCGCCCGATATGTCGTTCAACACCTCGACCTTGGCCGGCTTCTTCATGAAGTACAGGGCCGCTGCCCCACAGAATGGCTCAACGTAGCAGGTATGTTCCGGGAACAGCGGCAGGATGTGTTTGGCAAGGCGGCGTTTACCGCCTATCCAGGGAATGATCGGTAGGTTTTGCATCAGGCGATATCTCTGGCACGCCCTGGTGCGCTGGTCGGTGGCTCGTGGCCTTGAAATGATTGAGTATCCGGCAGCGCGGACACTTAATACTGAGGGTGATGTACTGGCCTTCGGCCATTTTCCGGCCGCAATGGCCACAGCGAATATCGGTGTTCATGTCTCTGCAAGGTCGTTAAAACCCGTTAGAATTGCCAGGCTTTCGTGCACGAAAGTGGCAGCCTTGGGTTGGCCTGCAGGTTCAGTCTGCGGTCAGCTGTCCGGGTAGGTGTTAGTAGCACCCACCCGGTCGCTGTCTCTCTATCGCCTTATGGCGTTATCAGGTCAGTTTCAATTCCACCAGCACACCCGGACGGGCGCACAGCGGCAGCGGGTTAGACTGGGTATGGACATCCACACCACGGTCAAAGTCGGTGTTCTTGATCTTGGCGTAGTACGGCTGGCCCAGGGTACCGACTGCCTCCATGAAGTCACCCGGCGCGTCGTACATCAGGAAGGTCTGGCGGGTACCCTGCGGATAAGCGTGGCCGGTGCCTTCACTGATCAGCGACACGGTGCTCTTGCCATCAGCCTTCGGCACTTCACCGGTGTACTCTTCAAAGATCACACCACCGAACTTGAAGCCGCCACGCACGTCACCGCCGATATTCTCCTGGGCAGCGGCCCAGCCCTGGAATGCCTTTTCCACATTCGGGTGGGTGGTCAGTGCATCCATGAAGTCTGCATCGACGTAAGCGCCGACGCCGGAAGAGACATCACCTAGCATGTTCTTTTCAATGTGACGGCATACATCCATGCAGGCTTTTTTCACATTGAACTTCGGGTCAGACAGCTTGAATTCGATCACCGTTTTCTGGATGTCGAAGGTCTTGTACAGGTCGTACAGCACGTCGCCGTCACCATCCAGAATGATGCCTTTCAGCGCACCCAGCATCATCCATTCCTGGGTCAGATCGTGACGGACCTTCATGTCCTGCAGATGGTTGTTCACCACATTGGCGACGTCGGCCACCGTCAGGGTGTCATTGCTGCCAAAGGCGCGGGAGCCAGTAATCTCTGCGGCCTGAATGGTGTCGTCGTGCGGGATGTGCGGCACCCCGAAGAACTTCACGTTTTTCTTGTCGCGCTTGGTGCGTTGACCCGGACTGCCAACATCCTGGTTGGCCAGCAGGTGAATACGGCCACCGGCATACTCCAGAGCGATGGTGCGGGAATTCACGCCCTTGCGTACAAAGATGCCGGACTGGCCAACTTTGGAGTAGGTATTCGGCAGCAGCTTGATCGACTCGGTCAGGCTGGCGACACCGAAGGCGGGGTCTTTCAGAAGGTCAGCGATAGATTGAGGCATGCTCAGTTTCCTTTGCTTGAGGTCGTGACGGCTGGTGACGCTTAGTCGCCGGCACGCTCGGTGATACGGATGCCACGGGCCGACAGCTGGCGGTAAACGTGGCGGTAGTGGGCGGCGGCAGAGGTTTGCGCGGCCTGCAGCTCCGGCAGCGTGTCCAGAGCGACCAGGCAATCACCGGCCACCGTGGCGACCTCGCGGGAGGTGACGCCGGCATCGGCTGCCGGCAGTGCGTGGCGGGTCACGCCTAGCACGAAAGCAAGCGGATCATCACCGGCATGCCAGGGCACAGCCAGCTCATCGTCCAGCGTGGCCACACCGAGGATGGTGCCGGCCGGCAGTGCAGCCGGGCCGACTACAAGGGTTTCACCGCATTCGTCCGGCTCACCAACCAGCGGGATCTGGGGCGGCAGGGTCTGATTGATCGTCAGGGATTCCATGACTTTCCTTTTCTGGCCAGGGGCCGGGTTGGGTTACTTGGTGCCGGCGCGGGCCTTGGCGTTGGCAATCAGCGGGTTGTCACCACCCTGCTGGTTGTCATGCTTGCTGTTGGCGGCACGCATGGTGGTTTCGGTACCGGGCTGCACCACGGCCGGGGCGGATTTCACAAAGTCCTTGAAGGCCTTCATGTCAGTGCTGCACATGGCCTGGTAGAAGTTGCGACTGGCCGGCGTGATCTTGCCGGCAGCAATGGCTTCATCCAGCACCTTGTCGACTTCGGCGGCAGCAGTACCGGCTTGCAGCTGTTGCAAGCTATTGGCCACGCGCTCGTATTCGGCCTTCGGTACAAAGCCGGTCATGATGCTGTTGGCCACCGTCTTGAGGTCGGCATCGGCAGCCGCACCGGTTGCCTGGCGCAGACTGTTCATGGCGGTCTGGGTCGAGTTGCTGACGTCCTGCAGCGTCTTGATGGCATTCAGGGCGGCAGTCAGTTTGCTGGCAGCGTCCATGGCTTCAGTGATGCTGATGCCCAGTTGCTGCAGCAGCTGGTCAATCGGGTCCATGCGGTTCTCCTGTGAGTTGAGGGCACGTAAAAACAGGTTGGGTTGGTTGGTCAGCCCCACGGCTACCAGGCGGACCACGCGGCCGCTGGCATCAAAATCGAAGACGGGTGACAGGTAGCGCCATTTCTTGGCCGTGATCACCTGGGCGGCATCGGCATTCCACTCAATGCGTGCCCAGGTCTCGCCATTCCGAATCTCTAGCTGCTTGATCCAGCCGGCTGCCTCGGCCTTCTGGCCGGTCTGCAGGCACACCATGCTGAGGTGGTCGTAGTCGACCACCGGATCAATGCCCTTCGCCTGGTTTGCTACAAAGTCGGCCAGCACGGCTGCCGTGTCGGTATGCCATGGTCCACGGTCATCGCGGCCCATGAACGTGCCGGCCGGAATGACCGGGCACCATTCGGGCGGCTCGCCATTCGGACCTAGTGCCAGGGCGATGGAAAGAGCGATGGCGCAACTCGCCCGCTGCAGGCCATCAGGCTGCAGGCTGTTCAAGGCACGGATAACGTCTTCTGGGATGAGCTTCATGGGCTGCATTGTGCGCAGCCTGCTGGGGACAAAAACGGGGGAAAGGGTTCGGTAAATGCGCAGACTGACCAGATGCAATGGGCAGCAGGCTGTCTGAGTTAGGAATTAACACGCGTTAACGGGGGTGTACGGTGTTTTACCCCATTACCACCGGCCCTTGGCGGTCTGCCTACACTGCGCATGCGCCAAGGGCGGTTTATGGGGAAAGTCAGGTAGGCTGGAAATGGGAGGCCAGCACGTCCAGCAACTTGGCTTCTGCAGGATCAGCCAGGGTGCCATCGATATCGACCGGCAGGTACTGGCGCATCGGAATGGTGACTTTCAGACCCCGGCCAGCCTGGCCGCCGAAGTTCTGGATAGCAGCATAAGCATCCAGGCCGCTACCCCAAGGGCCAAACCTCAGGCTGTCGCTAGTGGCGTCGTAGCTGAAGGCGGCCCGGCGTAATGTCCCGTCCACTTGCAGGATGCGCTTGGCGGCCAGTCGCCGGGTACCAGCCGCGCTCAGCTTGCCGTCCTTCTTGAAATTCTTGTTGCCGCCATGGTTGCGCAGATAGTTGGCAAGCGTCAGCTCGGCATTGGGTGCCCAGGGCTGGCCATGCCAGTCGGCCTGGTCGGCAAAGCGCTGGTCTGTCTCGGCCTTGGCCCACTCGGCAAAGTCCAGCAGTGCCGGCCGCAGGTTGTGGGCTTGGGCCAACAGTTGGCCCAGTGCCTGGCCAACACTATCGTTGATAACTTGGATTTCAAAGCTGTTGTCACTCATAATGAATATACCGTGCTGGAATACGTGAAATAGCGCTGTACGTATTGCAACCCCGAAAGGGCGTGCACACGCAGGGGGGTGGCGTCCCTGCCAGCACGGTTTTCCTCCTTCTATAGAATCCGCTTGTAAAGCTGCGGATTATCCAAATCCCGTAGGTCCACATAGCCCAGGGTCAGCAAAGTGTTCGTCTGCAAGGTATAGCGCTTCCCTGACGCATCCTTGTCCTTTGTCCGGTAGTTCACGTTAATCGCTGCTTTAACATGTCGGCTGCCATCAGCGGCTTGCCAGACTGCCAGATAAACAGGCTCATCTTTGCCATTATCAATCTGCTGATAAACCCGCTCCGGCTCCCACATTCCGACGACAGTCTGCATGGCATCGTCCAGGGCAATCCGCTTGTCAGCCTTGGCCCCGGTATCGCGCAGCGCATGCTTCACTTCACTGTCATCGACCGACACCACTGCCGTGGCCAGCGACTCGCCCGTGGCCTGTTCTATCTTGTCGACCAGTTGCGGCGAGAGCGCACCGATGTGGAAACGCTGCTTTGTAGGCCGGTAACTGGCCGGGTCTGGGTAGATCTGCTGCACCAACGGCTGCCAGCGCTCCTGGATGACCTTGTCCAGGGCGTCGATATTGTTGACCGCACTCTGGATGGCATCGGCACCAATCCGTGCCGATGTAGTCGCGGCCTTGTCCAGCAGCAGCTTGCCCACGTAGGCCTGACCAGGGGCATAGTCCCAACCAAAGTCGATGCCATCCGGCACATAGACCACGCTGCCATCATCCTGCTCAACCCGGCGCGTCTGAATGACCGGGGCAGTATCCGGGCCAGCCTTACCGTACTTGTCACGCAGCTCCTGCAGCGACACGGCCCGTACCGTGCACTGGCAGCCCCAGCCATTGGGCGGGTAATGGGTTTTCCACCAGGGATCGTCGGCGCGCAGAATCAGCCCATTCCACGCCTGGTGCTGCGGCCGTGGGCGTAGTACCGAGTCGGAATGCACGTAGAGCCAGTACGGCCGGACTTTCAGCATGTCCGGGTCGGTCAGCTGCTGGTAGCGTCCAGCAGCATAGCTGGTCTGCAGGTTGGTCTGGTAGATGACACGGGTACGCCAGTTGCGGCCGCCCTTGAAGTCCCAGCCGTGGGTGGCCACGATCTTGTCAAAGTCGCGCCGAAAATCGGCCAGCGTGCTGCCGCCTTCAATAGCGTTACCCACTGCCTGGCGCAGATCCTCCAGCAAGTCGCTAGCCATGGCCCCGGCCACCACAAAGGAGCGGTCATGCTGCGCCTTCATGATGTCGGTCCACTGTTCAGTCGGCAGGTTCAGCTTCTGCTGGAAATAGTCCAGCTGCGTCTGCCAGGGCTGCTTGAAGACCGCACTCAGCGGAGCCGGGCTATCGGCCATTGCTCACCTCGTAGCGGCCGGACAACTCAGCCAGGCTGAAGGCGGTATTCATCACCCGCTGCAACTGGTCAACCGGCAAGTCACCAAAAGCACCAGTCAACCAGGCCTGGAAGGACTCTAGATCCGGGGCATCGGCCAGCGCCTGGCGAATCACCTGCAGCGTGGCTTCCATCGGGTCGGTCGTCTTGCTGGTCAGCTGCTCCAGGAGCGGTGCCATCGGGTCTGCAGTCTGGCCCGGCTGCAGTGAATTCATCGCACGATAGCGGTTCATCGCTTGCTGGGCCGGGGCATCCACCGGCACCAGTATTGCCTCGCCCTGCTTGGGGCGTTCCAGTCCGAAGCGGGTATAGGTCGACTCTTGCCCTAAGGGCAGGCCGGCGCGCACTAGCGTGTCAACAACCCCGGCCAGTGCAGTCAGATCCTCAGGCTTATTGATCCTCAGCTTGATTGTCGGGTAGGCCGTCTGCACACCCATATTGAGGTCCACCACCGGCTTGACGTAATCGCGGGTCAGCGTGGCTTCCAGCTGCTTGACGTCTGCGTCCAGGATGTCCTCGCGTACTTCATTGTGGACCTTGCCCAGAGCATAGGCCCCGCCGCCGTCTGCGCCACCGGTATTGGTCGACAAGGTCTGGCCTAGTACGATCTTGCTGGTCTGTTTATCGAAGTACTCCGTCAGCCGGGCATAGATATCGACCGAGGCCGTCTTGTTGCCAGCGTCGACAAAGTCGATCTCCATGTTCTTGGGGATGGCGGCCGCCGCATCCGTGCCCAGGCTGCGCAGGGCCATGAGTAGGGTTTCAATGTCCTGCGGCGTGGCCGACACATCGTACTTGCCCACCCGCAGTGGCTGGCCGTAAGCCTCGGCAAAGGTCACCCAGTCCTTGATGGCGTAATTGCTAAATAGGAAGGCCCAGCAGGCCATGCGCGCCAGGCCGCCCCGGATCAGTACGCCCGACTTGGCCTTGACCTTGTGGGTGATGAATTTGTACGGGGCTAGCGCCTCACCATAGATATTGCTGTCCGAGCGCAGGTAGAGGGTTTCCGGCTCATTGCGCCGGATCTGCAACCAGTAGGGCTGCAGGTAGGACAAGCCGACCGGCATCCACTGCTTGGCGCTGGTTTCCCAGTCGATCTCGTGGACACTAAAACCCTTGCCAATCGCGTCTAGGATATCGAACAGGTTTTCTTTGATCGGGGCCAGGGCCTGCTCTACCAGCTCGGCAGCGCGCTGGCTGACGGCATCGTCGCCGGCAGGCTCCACGTACAGCTCAAGGCCAACCAGGGCGCGCTTGCGGGTCGATAGCTCCGAGCCGTAATGCAGGTACTTTTCTTCCATGTCCTCGGCCAGTCGCAGGTATGCGCTGGCATCCCCATTCACTGCCTGGCGCAGCATGTGGCCCAGCAGCTCCGGGTCTAGCCCGTGGCTGGCCGAGGCAATGATCTGACGCACCCCGGTGGTGGTCGGGGTGGCGATGGTGGTTTTGAGCAGGCCGGTGTTAATCGGTTGCCCGTTGTGATCCACAATTTGCAGCATGTTTTGCACTCCGTATGGTTACCAGGTACCACGCCCGAACCGGGCCGACATGGCCATGGCACCGCGAGGGATGGACTTGTAGCCCCTGGTGGCCAGCGGCGCTGCATCAATCACACGGGACGCATACACGGCGAGGGCTACGCCGACAGCCACGTCACCGTGGCGCTTGCCCTTGTCTTCACCGGTTGTGCGGGTGTCCGGGATGCGCGGCACCCCCTTGATGATCTGCACGGCGCGCATGTCGGCCAGCACATCCTTGTCCTTCGGCAGCCCGTCCAGGTCGCCGTCTTCCAGGGCGGCTTTGACTGGTGGCATGTGTTCGCGGTACCAGCTTTCCGACAGCATCACCTGGTGGATGCGATCCGCCCCATAGCGCTGCATCGCTACCTCGGCCAGATACTGGCCATTGCCTCGGGCATCGAATGCGCCACCAGCAAAGCCCGGTAGGTTATCCAGCAGGTGGAAGGTGATTTGCTCTTGCTGACGGAAGGGGACATTGCGCATTTCCAGGATGAAGGGCACGCGCTTGACCAGGTTCTGCATTTCAATCAGCGGGACGTGGACCGACAGGTCACCACTGCGGGCAAAGTCCTCACCGTCAAAGCTGCGGACGCCGCGTGGCAGCTTGTCCAGTTCGGGCTGCAGTACCGACTCAATCCAGTCCTGGCAGTGGCTGGCGCGGACATGGTCCGGCTCCAGCTCAAAGCCCTGCGGGCACTCATAGCGCAGCACCGGGGTATCGGCAGACATGCGCTTTTCAATCAGCATGCTGCTAAGCCAGTTGCCGCCGCTATTCTTGGGGACGCAGCCATACTCTTCGTCGGCCGACTCGGGGTTTGGGGCGTTCTTGTACAGATCGGCCCGCCACTTTGCCTCGGCCTCTGCTGACCATTCCTTGTTTGTGACGTAGCAGATGCGCTGGTACAGGCCATCTGCAATGGCATCGTCCAGCGTGATGCGGTGGATACTGTAGTCACGCTTGCCGGCACGGGCTTCCAGGATCAACTCATTGAACAGGTTTTCGACCCCGTTGTGGGTGCTGATCAGCCGCACCTTGTTGCCCCACATGGTCAGCGCCAGTGCGGCCTTGAGCAGCTCCTCAAGGGACTCATGGAATGCCGCCTCATCAATCACCACGTCACCCTGCAGACCACGCAGGTTAGAGGGCCGACTGGACAGTGCCTGGATTTTGAAACCCGACTTGGGGAAGCGGATCATGTAGGAGAGGATTTCTTCCTGCTTACCCTCATCCCAGAAGGTCTGCTCGTACACATCAGCCTTGGCCAGCTCATTGAATGCCTTGGCGAACAGCGCGCAGGCGGCGATGTACTCCAGCGCCATTTCCTTTTTGCTGCCCACATAGAAGGTATTGCAGCCCTGACGGCGGCGCGGCCGAGCAGCCTTTACCACGTTGCGGCCAGCTTCTGCCCAGGTCAGACCCGTCCGGCGCGACTTCTCCGCGATCATGATCTGGGACTCGTCCTCAAACCACCGCTGCTGGTAGGGCAGAAAAACCGGCTGCTCGGCCGGGATGGCCTCAGTCACTTCCTGCGGCACTACCACCCCGGCCAGCTCCAGCTCCTCGGCCAGGTTAATTTTACGGGGGCTGCCCAGAGCTTTTAACGGGGCTTGCTGCTGTGTGGTTTCAGTCATCACTCTTTACCCAGCAGGATGCGGCGGATGCTGCTTTCCATCTGTTCCGACATGCCATCCGAGCCACGCAGTTCCTCCAGCTTCTGCTCCTGTTCTGCCAGCAGCGCAGCGCGGGCATTCTGCTCGATGCGTGCTTCCTCTTCCAGACGGAATTTCTTCTGGTTGACACTGGCTCGGCTCAAGGTGGCGATGTTCTTGGCCACTTTGGACAGAATGGCGATCCGGTCTTCATTGGAGATATCCTCGTCACTGGCTTCCTGCAGATTGACGATGGATTCAAATAGCCCGGTCTGCACCATGGCAAGCAAGGCTTCAGAGCGGGTGTCCGTGTCATCCGATGCGCCCTGGGTCAGCAGCTTGGCCGCTTCGGTACTAGCGCGGATCGCAGCAAAGCGGCGTTCGATCTTCTGGCCATAGCGGTGGATGGCCGACTTGCTGATGCTGTAGCCCTTGTCGCGCAGCAACTCCTCCAGTGCCTGGTAGCCACTAAAATTGCCATCGACCAGGGACTGGTCCAGCCAGGCACGCACCTCTGCCGGCAGCATGGAAACGCTGTTGCGTGCGGCCATCTTATTTGTTTTCCCAGTACATAGCGGGACGGGCGATACCGGGCTGGCAGTCAATGGTGTACTCAGCCAGGTCCACGCCATAACGAGTGATATCCGCCCACCAGCGGCCCGACGGTTCCTTGCGCAGCTTCACCATGGCGCGGGATTCCAGATAGTCCAGCTCCTTGCGCACCTCCAGCGGCGACACATCCGGGATGATGGCGCGCATGGTCTGCTGGATCACGTCTTCAGTGATCTCATTGGGCCGGGCGTTATAGGTGGCTAGCACCAGATACCAGCGGATGCTTTCACGGCGTACTTTGGCGGCATCGATATTCATTGCTACTGTCCTTTCAGTTGGACGTTTTCGATTTTGAGGGCGAGGCTATCCAGCTTGGCCTCGATCACGGTCTGGTTGCGGACGTAGTCCTCCCGGCGCACGTACTGCACCGGCAGTTCAGCCTGGAAGCGCAGGAAGTCTTTTTCGATGCGCTGCCAACCATCGGCCTCGCGCCGGTTCTGTTCCATCAGTTCGGCAAAACGGGTGTCCCAGCGGGTGCTGGTGGCCTTGTTCGCCTCATCAATCGCCCTGAAGCGCTGATCCAGACGCTGCTCAAACTGCGCCAGCAGCAGTTTGCCGAAGGTGAACACCACGCCCAGAAAGCCCAACAGCAGGCCGACCAGGTACCAAAATTCAACAGTGACCGTCACCGGCTCCCCCCATTTCGGCGCTCAACGGCGCTCTGACAACGCGTGCAACGCAGGCCTGGTGCCGCAGCCTGGCGTTCTTTCGGAATTTCGCCCCCACAGTCGATGCAATGACTGGCTGGCGGGCCATGCGGGACCAGTGCCTGGTGTTCGGCAATGTGGGCTTCGCGCTCTTCCAGCTCCAATACCTGGGCACGATCAAACGGATCCATCAAAGGCCCCCATCGCCCGGTCTGCCCAGTACAGTGCTTCGGACAGACGTTTTGCAGCTTCTTTTGCACACTCGGCATCACCACCGAGCCGGGCGATCTGGCCAACGACTGCCGCCAGTTCCGCCCCCTTTATTTCCAGGGCATCCATCAAGTCACCCTGGCTATGCGTACTGGTCTTGCCTTCTTCGGAAGCCAGGTGGCTAGCAGCCTCGGTAGCTGCCTGCAGCGAGGAAATTCCTTTAGCGACATCAATTTCCTGCGTCATTCCACACTCTCCGTATGCAGGGTGATGAAGGCATCCAGCTGCTGCTCCAGCTTCTGGCACCACTGGCCGTAATCCACCGAGTGCGTCAGAAGGTCTATGGGTGATAACCCGGCTCCGGCGCTGCCGGCTTGATCGGCTTTTGCAGCATCTCCGGGGTTGGCTGAGGGCAGACTCGGACCACCACTGGCGACGGTGTAGCCGAGGTTTTGGGAATAGAGGCGCAGGCTTGCAGGGCCAATACCAGTCCAGTGCACACCATCAACTTGTACGACATGGGGAATCTCCTGTTTCAGTTGCTGCTGGGTACGGGCCAGTTGGGCGCGGGTCTCCAGCAGGGCCGTACCGACCTGATTTGCTTGCTGTTCCAGAAGCTGCTTGTCGCGCAGTGCCGTGGACAGCTCGGCAGCCCACTGGTCTTTGAACTTACCCAGCTGCTTCTCGTAGTCAGCCACCAGGCCGAGACGGACTTTTTCATCCGTCTTGCTCTGGTCAGCGGCCCCGACCTCATAGCCGAGGTGATGCACCTGGTAGGTAATGAAAGCCAAGCCAGCCCCGATGGCTAGTGCCTTTGCCCATGCAGGGATAAGCGGGACAGACAGATTCATGGTGCGTCTCCTGCTGCCGGAGTGGGCAAGGCATCACGGGCAATGGCTGCCCGCTTGCTGGCCTGGGCATGCGTTACCCATGCAGCCAGATAGAGGCCATACAGCCATTCGGTTGCACGGCCATGGACCACCTCCCAAACCAGGGAAAAGGTGGTTGCCACCAGGGCGACCGCAATGCAGAACTTGCTTTGCGACATGCGCTGGGTAACCGGGTTGGTGAGGATGTCAGCGAGTTGCACGGCGGCGGTTCCTTCGCTTGGCTGCAGCACGCCTGGCCTTGGCCACACCACTAGGGCCACGATGGCCTACCGGTGTGGACTGGCTCCCAGCCACCCGCCACCGGGATAACGGCAGATGATGGGCTGCCAGGGCGTGCAGCAGCAGATAAATGAGTGGCCGGTGCATTAGCTGGCCAGGGTGTTCTTGGCCTGCGGCTTCATGCCGGCAGCCAGCCAGTCCGCAACGGTGAAACCGGGGCAAGTCTTGGTCCATTCGCTGGGTTCCACCGTGCCGTCACCATTCAGGTCCGGGGACAGATCACGGTGGCCAACAACGGGCACGCCCGGATACTTGGCCAGTAGCGATTTCACCAGGCTGGTCAGCGCACCCCACTGCGCGGTGCTGTACTGATCGGTGCCCACCATGCAGATACCGATGGAGTTGGCATTGTGGCCCGCCACATGCGCGCCGATTTCATCCAGGGCACGGCCAGTGGACTTGGTGCCATCGACGTCCAGGACGAAGTGGTAGCCGATCGCCTTGAGATCGGGGTTATAGGCAGCGATAGCAGCCGGCTGGCGGTGGAAACCGCGCTGGGCATGCCACTGGTCAATGACGGCGGCGGCCGACTTGGATGCGGAACCGAGTACCTTGCCGTTGGGGCTAGCGGCGCAGTGAATGACAATCAGATTGATGGTACGGGACACGATTTTTCCTCATGCGAGACATGAGGCCAATCGTAGGGAATGTCGGGAGGTCGGCAGATTGGGAAGGGGTTCGGTACAAATGATACCGCCCCATATGAATGGGGCGGTGTTTATTGTAGAGGTCTGGAAATAACAGATACTCCATTAACTACTAATGTCGAAATCGTCATTGGCGGCCCGTATCTTCCAGCACAGGTTGCTCCCAAAGAAATTCCGGTCCCACTCTTCAGGCTTCCGTGAGGCCAAGTGAATAGAAATACATCGCGATAGCCCTGATTGGTCGCCTCCCCTTGCTCATTAACACCACTACTTGAAAAATCATAACCGATAGAGGAAAGACAAAGGCTTTTGGCTTCAGCATTTCTATCCTCCTCAGGGGTTGGATTATGAATAATAGGTACTTCTTCGCGCATCCAGTTTTCCCAAGGTTTCTCATGAATTTTCCAACCAATAAGTATTGACCATAGGATTATGAAAGCAGCAATTTTCAACTTGGATTCTTTTTTTTCAATTTTTTTTATCCCAATTTTTACATCGTATTGATACCTCTTTGTTTCGTTTAATAGCGTTTCAACAGCATGGTTGTATACAGCCTGATTTCCAGCTGCCATATATTTGTACTTTACAACTAGTGATGCAGTTCTGATTTCAGCAGTTGTAGCTGTTTCTTCAACCTCTAGAATTTCATATAAGGTTGGCCGTTTCATTTGATATCTCCTAGAACAGACTGCCCTGTGCCGTATCTATAGGCAGCAGGTCATCAGCTTTAGCCAAAATCTCTTCAATCCTGCGGTCACACAGCTTGTACTTCGGTACCAGCACATTGTTGACAGTGGCATTATGCCCCAACTCAGCGCACGACATATCATAGTCAGCCCGGATGCTGGCATCACGCAGGGCACGCAGCGCTGCTGCACACTTCGGCACGTATAGCCGGGTGTTGCCATAACGCTTGACCAGTTTGGTCGCTGCATCGACCCCCACAGCCTCGGCCAGTGCAGCAAAATACTGTCCTTCCTGCCGTGCCGTCTTCGGGATCGGGAAGTGTGTGCCACCGTAGGCGTCTACCAGTTTCAGGGTGGTGGCCAGCGTCAGCATCTCAACGAGCTGGCGGGCATTGTCTGGCAGCAAGTGCGCAGCACGGGCCATTGCTGTTTCGTGGTCATTGCGGTTCATGCAGGTCTCCCGTTGCGTTTTGCGTCATAGACCAGGGCGACCATCACCCCATGCAACTGCTCGTAGTCCAGCCATTCCAGCTTTTCGATCTTGTACATGCGCTTGGCCATGCCCTGGGCGTACTCCCACGACCGGCCAGCAGTGGCCAGCTGTGCCTCAATCTTGGCCATCAGGGCCTCACGGGAGTCCTTGGGCTGCGGCCGGCGGCCGTGTTTTTGCGCAGGCTTTTGCACAAAGCCCAGGCGCTTCATTTCGGCCAGCACCTCATCCAGCTGCTGCAGGGTCAGTTTTGTGCTGCTGGTTTTGCCATCGGCCAGGCGTGCCAGCATGGCGCGGTAGCTGTCATCAGCCATCTGCAGCTGCTGCTGGGCGATCTTGATTTTTGCGATCATCGCCTTGCGTCTGTCTGTCATTGTTCTTCTCCAGGTCAAACTCAATGCACGCGTGACCGGCCATGCCGGCTTTATCAGAGGACGGCACCCCAGTAAGTTGGTCGGGGCTGGCCGGTCACGGCTGCATTGAGGGTTAAAACACGTTGCGGAGCCTGTTAACGCAGGCTCGACACCGGGTTCTAAGCAGTGGCTTCTTCGGGAGCGATCTGGATGGAGTCGCAGACCTTGCACAGGTGGTTGATAGCGGAGCGGCCACTTGCCCAGGTAATGTCGTAAACCGTAATGGTCGCGGTCCAGTAACGCTCTTCAGCACACATTTTTTTGAAGTAGCGCTTGCCTACTGCCTTCTCCATGGCCTCCTTATCTTTCTTTCTGCAAGCCGGACGAATTTGCTTGTTCAAGAATTTCTGTTCGGGATATGCCTCCTTACCCAACGCCCACTTACCCTCCCAGCGACCATCCACATACGTGACTACGCGATAGCGCATGCCACTGCAAAGTTTCACGACCAATTCCACTTTATGGCCATCACATAGAAGGCTTACCCGGCCCCATGGGGTAGTCAGCTTGTCGATCAGTTCCTGTTTCTGTTCTTTAGTCAGCTTCATCACGACACCATCAAGAAAGTTGCGGGGTATGACCCAAGGACAGGGTTGTGTCAGCAGCGCCGCCAATGCCATGGTTGAGCTGGGCGTTCTTGCCTGACTTCCAGCCGGCGTAATGCGCGCCGTCATCACCACCCCGGAGGCTTTTCCCAGCCTGCCGGTCACGGGTGGCCAGACTCTCCAGATCGGCGCATTCCTTCGTCATATAGGCTTTCAGGGCCTCGGTATTACGCTGGCTGCCAGCAAACTTGGCGATCTTGCTGGAAACGGCATTGACCCAGCCTTCACAGAACAGATCAGAGCGGCGGATACGGCTGGCTGGAATCAGTCGCTTGCATTCCCGCTTCTGATATTCAGCACGGGCTTTCTTGAGCTGGCGCAGCAGCACCTTGTACGCATAAGTGGCTATCTCTGGTGCGGGGCCACACCCGATGAAAAGCCAGTAGCCTGCTGATAGCGACCGGGTGAAAACAATTTCGCAGCCAAAGGCCTTGGCCACGGTGACGGCTAGCCAGCTTTCCCACTGCACCGGCTTGGCCTTGGCACCAGCCTTTACATGGTCTTTGCACACTTCAGACATCAGGATGTCGTCGTCTTCAACGCCAAACTTTTCCATCAGTGCTTGAGCCTGGCGCAGGGCTGCAGCGGCTTCATGCTCGTTGGCGCTCTTGGCCAGTGCCAGGCATTTCTTGATCTTTTCGATCGCGGTTTTCTTGTCCATGTTTCCTTCTCTCTTGGCTGCTCATCAGTGCCTGGCCACCACGCCAGACAGACCGCCTCTCGGCGGTTTCGCAGAGTTATTCCAGCGCATCCTTCAAGGCCTTAGCAGGGCTGAATGCAGCCACCCGCTTGGCTGGAATCTGGATGGTTTCGCCGGTCTGTGGGTTACGGCCAGCTCGTGCTGCCTTTTCCTTCACGACCAGTTTTCCGAGACCTGGTAGCGTTACGTCCTCGCCGGCTTTTAGGCACACAGCAGCTACATCGCCCAGGGAGTCCATGAATGCCGAAGCGTCAGCCTTGCTTACTGCGCGGTCGTGACGGGTTTTCATGACTTCGGTGATGCTGTCGATCAGTTCTTGCTTGGTCATACTTTTCTCCTCGTACTGCGTTGAAAAAACTGCTTTAAATGGATGTTTCTGGTCCTATCGCTGGGAATCCTTCTCTTGCGATAGAAGGGCATTACAAATTCGCTCTGCTGCGATCAGAATGGAAAAGCACACTCCCAATCCGACACCGGCGATCACCAATGCCAAGCCAAACATCACTCTGTGCTCATTGAGAGAAGAGCACGCAATTGACGGGCAGACTCGTGGCAGTAATTGTCCTCAAGTGATTCGGCAGCCTGTTTGATAGCATCTCGCCACGCTATCGGAACACCCGACACAAGCGGAGCTGCATCATTCAGCGGCCATGCTTGCAAGATTTCGTCACCCTGGTATTCCAACAACCTTTTTCCCGAATCTTCCTCTGTCCATGAGCCATCCTCATGGCGCTTTGCAATCATGTAGACAACGTCACCCTCACCATCAAAGTTGTCTCGATAACGGATTGCGTAAATTCCACCAGGGCTTTGGGCTTCAGCTAGCTGTGCAGGTATAGGCGGCATAGCCTGCATTCCATCCAAGTGGCGCTGGATGCGTTCAGCTACCCTGCGCTGTAGGCGATCACTGATTACTGTCGAATGGCCGCAATCACTCAGTACCATTTCGGCCAGCTGCATCGTGCTGTGGTATGGCTCAATCCCCTGCACCTCCACGGAGTCCGGGGCGCGGGCATGATCCAGGGCGGCGGTAAACTGGTGCCACAGGTCAAGCGGGATCGTTACGGCCAAGCCGTCATCGGTCTCACCTTCCTCCGCATCAGCCTCAATGCGATTGCAGGCTGCCAACAGAAGTAGAAATGCCGCCGACCTTTCCGCACTTTCAGCAAGGGCGGCTTCCCAAGCTCCACGCGCAATATTGCGAAGCGCCAAGCGGGTGCTAGTGATATAGGCAGGTGCGTCTTCCAGCGGGCCGATCTCTGTGTCAGCCCAGCGTTCAAATTTCTGCATACTGGTTGATTGGTCTAGTTGCATTTCACACCCCCGCCATATCCAGCGGGATCGGCTGGTACTGGTCAGTGTCGCCAATGCGCTCGTACACGCGGATATAGGACTTGGAGCACTGGACCCGCACCGACTCACTGAGGGCATTCATTGCCTGCTGCCATTTCTCGTCTTTGATTTCGAGGCGGCGCAGACTGAGGATGCGACCAGTTGAAATCTTTCCTTCTTTGTCGACGTTGAACGCGTCATTGATCAGGGTACGGATCTCGCTGCGGGCACCCTCGGTCCACTTATGTACGCATTCGTCGATCAGGGCCTTCGCAGCCTGCAGACCTTCATCGAAGGTGAGCGTGTCGCTGACAGCACGCTTGATCATGTAGCGACCATCAAAGGTGGCCAGGGACACATTACCCTTGGCACCACCGACCTTTGCCCCGTAGCGCTCACCGGACAGTTCAATGAAGGCCTGGATATCGGCAAAAACCGTGGTCTTGAACTGGGCCAGCATCTTGTTGACGCCCAGGGCCTTATTGATGATTTCCATCACAAGGGAGTCCCGTTCCAGATCGATTTGCTTAATCGACTCAACCGGGATCAGACGGCCCTTGGCATCCTTGCGGTAGCCTTCTGGGGTGTTTTGCGTTGCGTTTTGCATTACTTGCTCCTTACTCCAACAATTCGTTTCACTTGCGCCAGCTGCTGCCGGTTTCGCTCAAGCCATTCCGGTGTTAGCCGGGGTTCCTCTTTTGCATCCCAAAACCGACTGTGTCTTGCTGGTGGCTCCGGGCCGGGAAGGACTGGAGCAGGGACTGGCAGCGCTGGGGGCGGTATTTCCTGCTCCTGGACCGGTTCCGGCTCCGGTTCCAGTGGTGGGGCTACCGGCTTAGCTGCTGTATAGGCAGACGGGTCTTCCAGGTAGTCATCCCACACCGTCCGTTTTGCCTTTGCCCGGTCATGTCCCATGCTCACTAGCCGTGCCACCTCTGCCCGCAGCTTGGCCTTGGTGGCTTCATCCAGCTCGGTCATCGGGCTTGCATGGCCTCCGCTGTCTTGAGCAGAAAATACCCAAGTTCCCGAGCATTCGCGGGGTTGACCAGCAGTTCCTGGCCGTAGCCGATGATGGTGAACATTCCACCCATTTCCAGGCGTGCAGTAACGCGCTGAATCCTCACCACGCGCACCTGGGGTACGGGATCGGAATGGCTGTTGTCGGCATCTGCAGTCACCTTCAACTTTTCTTGAGCCGGTGAGCGGATGCGGCCGACCACTTCTGCGCCGTCTTTCAGCTTTACCGGGATGTCGATTGGCGCGGTTTTGTCATCATCAGTAACCAACACAACCGGCTTTACCCAGTACCAGCGCTTGTCTTCCAGCCTGGCCAGACCTTTTCGCTTCCAATACTGCAGAGCGGTGTACTTGGCGTTCCTACTTCCTTGCACTTCAATCTCCGCAGGGCTAATACCTGCATCACCGGCCTTGATCAGCAGATCACGGACTTGGTCCGACACTGATGTGACTTCTTCCGAAGGGCTTGCATTAACCATTTCAACGGCACGTTCCCCATTCACCTGGCTGCACAGGTGATACATCACTACGGTGCCGGCCACGGTGGAGTTCGAAACCCCGATCTGTTCCAAGCGGTCCAGACCTAACTGGATTTCGTGACGCGGCAGGCCAGTTTTTTCGACCAGGGTGCTGAACGAGGCAGCACCAGCTTCCAGGGCTTCAATCAGCTTTTTCTGGGCATCAAGCGGGTGCATGGGTTATCTCCTGATTGCCTGTTACGAGGTTGGAAACAGACTGAGCCAGCTCGGTCAGATCCGCAGCACCGTTCCCAAGGTGAATCAGGAGATCACGGCAGCGGTTAGCGTTTTGCAGCAGCAGCTTGCTATCCAGCGTGCCGGCTAGAATGGCGCGAATCAGGTCAGCGTTTTCCGTGGTGATCAGGGCGGTATCAATTCCCAGTTCATGGCGCAGGCGCACCATTTCGTCGACGTTGGCAGGTGCCTGGCGGCCGCTTTCATAGCGAGAGCCACCAGATTGGGTCACGCGGACGGCGGTCCAGAATTGGGACTGATTCAGGCCCAGCTTGCGGCGCATTACACGGTAGTCACGGTTTACGGTTTGCTCGGTCATGTCGTTCTCCTGGTCATTCATCAGTTAGCGTTTTCGGTCCAAACTACGCGGCAGCCATCCAGGCAGAACTGGCCTTCGCGAAAGCGGCCAATCTGGCCGAGGCCAAACCCGTAGTAAGCGGCTTGGCCCGACTCAATCAGCTGAGCGCAGCGGGCACTTGTCTGAATCTGGACAGTGGGGCGTGACGGGGTGCTCATGTCGATGTTGACCACGGCAAAGCCGCGACGGCCCAGCTCCTGGATCACCACTTCCACTTTTTTCACGGCCTGCAGCATCAGGGTGTTGATGGGCAGGAATGCAGGCACAGGGCGCTGCGCGTCGGCGGTTTGCATATCACTCTCCTTTGCTGCAGTTTTTGCACTTGCGGCAGGTCCGCCAGTGCGTCAGTTTCAACGGGTGGTGGGTCGGTGCACGGCTGCTGCTGAAAGCGCGGCAATCAGCCATAGTCATTTCCTGACCATTGAATGGGCAGGTCACCGTAGCCAGGACAGCCAGCACCTTCGTGGCGACCGCATCGGTCTTTCCTGCGTATTTGCCAGCCAAGACCAGGCTGATAGTGGTGCGGGAGTAACCCAGCTCAGCAGCAACCGGCTTCTGGCCACGCTGGGCCACGGCTGTGCGCAGGATTTCTAGCCAATCAGCAGTCATGATCTGGCTCCTCTTGCCAAACGATCTGGCCCAAATTGGGGTCATAGATCGACTTGGTACGCTGGATCATCGGAGGGCGCGGCCCGCTATTCCGGGCTGGATTAAAGCGGTACCGGGTAGGAATTCCACCAGCACCCTTGCCATGCCCTTTATCGATTTCAATCAAATAACCAGCGGTGGCCAGGTGCCTCAGATAGGTCCGGGCCGTACCTGGTGCGACTGAAACTTCTGTTGTGCTGGACAGTGCAGCGAGTTCGTGGAAATTGAAGTCGCGTACCATCCGCATGGTTCGCCACATCGCCTCATTGATTAGCCCTTGAATAACCGGCTTTCCTTCGGCTGTCAGACGCGGCGCTTCCAGGCCGTTATCCTTGACCAAGGCAAATTGCTTTGCCTCTGCTAGCTTTACGGTCACATTGCACTGCTGGATAAATCCGCCACGTTCGAGTGCTTGCACGTACGTTCTGACTGTCGCCAGATCGACCTTGGCGGCGCGGGATATGTCTGCCAGATAGAAGCCATCACGATTGGCCCGGATGGCCTCCCAAACTCTCTGACGCCCCCCCTTACCCCCCACCATTTCTAAGTGGGCACCGCGACGTTTTTGCTTTGTCGCTGCCATGGTTAAACCCTTCTCGGCGCATCGCCGGTATAGAGCGGCTGGGTACCCCATGTCGCCCGGTCAATTGCGTCCAGACCATTCAACATGGCGTGCTCCTGAATGTTCACCAGGTTGACGCAAAGCCGACGTACAGAGCCGTGAGCAAGGTCGACCACATAAGCCAACAAGTCATCGGCAATGGCGATGTCCGGGCTGTAGATATCTTTCAACTTCAGGGCATCGCTCATGGTCACCGGCTGCGCAGGCACCCAAGCCAGAACTCGGCCATGGAATCGTTCGAATTTTTTGAGCTTGTTCGGCAACATCTCTTCGCCAACCAGCATCAGAGGTGCCTGGCTGCCTTCGTAGATATCGCGCAGCAACTCCACCATGCCGGGGCGAGACGCCGCATGGTCGGCCTCATCCAGAATCAGCGGCCGCTGGCTGGTCGACATCTGTTCGCAGATCAGATCCAGATTGGCCGAAACCGTGGCAGCAGGGCGCATACCCATTTCGAAGGCGATCTTTTCCAGAAGGGCTTTTTTGCCCCAGGCGCTGCGCATCTGGACGTAGTAGGCACGGGTCTCGTTGGCTACAGCGACGATGGTGGTCGTCTTGCCATAACCACTAGGGCCGTAGTAAACGCCCAGGCCCGGCAGGCCGTCTTGGCGGTTGATCAGCTTGCTCATGGCGATGCTGACAAGGTCGAGGTTGGCAATCGGTGCAATGCGATTCACGTTTAGGCTCCTGTTTCTTGTGGTCTCAGCGCTGGCTGAGGGTTCGGTATTCATTGGTGCGGACGTATTTGTTCAGTAGCCAGTCCAGCTCACGCTCACCCAAGGGTTCGCCGCGCTGGTGACGGTCGCGCAGGGTGCAGAAGTAGCGGTAACGGGCATCCGGGGTATCCGGTAGGCTCAGCACGTTGCTGGGCACGGGGGCCGGCTCGACATCGATTACCCGCAGACTCGGTGTTTCAGCTACCTGTGGCTGGCGTTTAGCACGGGCAAGTGCTGCAGCCTCTGCCAGTTGCTCACGGGTTCCGCTGATCAGTCCGGGGATAACGATTTCCTGTGTGGCCTCAATGGCCAGTTGGCCACGACGCTCGGCCTGGACTTCTTCCATATGCACTTGCAGACGGTTTACACGGCCTGCAGCACGACGGTCCCTAGCCTGTTCAATCACGGAAACTGGGAAGTAACTGCGTACATTGGCATTCCATTCGGCTGTGCAAATTAGCCTGCCATCGTCCGCATAAACCCAGATCTGGCTGGCGTCGTTAACGTCGTAGCCAATGCGTAGGCGCTCTCCGTGAAACTCCTCCAGCTCACGGCTGAAGTAGCGATTACCAAAAACCGAGATTTCACAGCGGCTGATCGTGCGCTCTACCTGTGGGCGGAACAGGTAAGCCTCTTCACCTGGCTGCAGGCAGGTCGGCTCCCAGCCCATGGCTACAAACTCAGCCAGTTTCATGTCTGGGCTGATGCCGTTCAGACTGCTATGTGGCCGGGCGTTGTAGTCGGCAATGCGTTGGTTGATGAATTCGATGAATTGCGGCCAGCTGATCAGGTTCACGCTGCCACCATCCTTGATCGCCTTACGGGTCAGCTTGAACTGGCTCAGTTTGGCCTCTCGGTCCATGTCGGTTCCGACATAGCTCTGCAGTTCACGTGCAGCACGCACAAACACTGACTTGTGCAGCCGCTCAACAGCCCCCTTGGCCTGCGAGTTGTAAGGGCGGGCGAATTTCATTTCAGCACCCAGCCGCCCCATAATCCCGGTCGACTCATTGCGTAGCATGTCGTTTTTGTAGCCGGAGCCATTGTCGACATAGAAGATCGCCATCACGCCCTCACGGGTAACCGCATGGGTAATGGCATCCAGTACGGCAAGACCCGACTCGGCCAGGCCGACACTCCAGCCAATGATGCGGCGGGTAGCAACGTCGATGATGGCGGTGATTTCCGGGCGGAATGGTCTGCCATGCATCGGGTGCTGCACCTCAGCGTCGAAGGTGTGACCATCAGCGGTCCATACGTCATTCGGCTGCAGCTGGGAAATATCGCGACGGACAAAGGGCTTGATGTTCTTCATCTCACGCGGCCCCATACGGCCGACTTCCCGCGATACCGCACCGAGTTTTCCGATGAAGCGGCGTACCTGGTGAATCGATGGCAGCATTTCCGGGCTATTAGTCCAATCCCGTGCAAACTGCTCATAGGCATGGGACACGCTTGGCTTAGATGGCAGCTGCCAGTAAGTCAGGAAGGACTTAGCCCAGGCAGGGATTTCCAACACGGTGCTGACCGCAGTTTTCGGAGCAAGCTGCCCTTGTTTTTCCAGGGCGCGCCAGCCCTTGATGCTGCGCACCGAGGGATACGGGCTATCACCCTTACGGCCACGGCCATCATGGGCGGCGCGTAGCATCCGTTCCAGGTGCGGGTCCAGTGTCCCGGCCTTGGCCTGGGTCAGCATGGTATGAATGGCAGCTTCACGGCTGACACCGCAACCAGCCATCAGGCGATCAATGGCAACCAGAACACCCTTGCGGGCACCTTCAACCGTCTGTTGACGGCTAGTCAAAGCCAGTTCGAGCTGTGCGGCCTTCATTGGCAAGGTAGGCACAGATACCGCAGGCGCTGAAATCATTGATGTGACAAGGCGATCCTTGATAGCGCGGGCAGCTATCTCGGGCAGGCTAGAAAGTGCGTATTCATAGCCACCGCCACGGCCCTGGCGCTTTTTTGACTCCCATTGCTCAGCCTTGGCCCGGATACCAATCCCTTGGATTGTTCCTGGCATGCTGGGCAGTTTCATTTCTGCCAGCTCTGCAGCACTGTAGTGAGTTTTGAGTTCGGCTTGGGCCATGCTTAGTCCCCAAACAATTCAAGTTCCGGCTGGCCTGTTTTGATGACGTTCTCGCGGTGGTATGCCACCTGCGAGAGAACTTCATTCAATACGCCAAGGGTTTCCGACAGTTCAGACTTCCCCCGGTAAAACTGCTCCAGAAGCATCACGGCCTTACCGAAATTGGCTTGCATTTCTCCCAGGTCGCCAGCTTTGGCCTTTTTCCCGCTTGGAATGCTGACGACCAGCTTTCCGCAGGCAATGGCGAGGTACTCAATGACATTGGCGGAGCCGCAGAGCACAGCAAACTGGAGCAGGCGACCTGCAGGCATCTCACAGTCGGATACCCAGCGGGCATAGGTAGAGCGGTTTGTTCCCATTAGCTCTTCCATCTGCTTACGCGGACGTCGATGCGCTTTGAGCGCATTTGCCTCATCAAGATCGAAAGCCTCGGCAAGGCTGGTTGGTCTGCGGGATTTCCCGCTGTGGTTTCTCATGGCGTGACTCCTTGCTCAGAGAATCTGTGTTGTGGCCATTTGGTCAGCTCACCCCTACCATTCACTCAACAACAACAGCCGAGCGGGATGCCGCTTGGGTATTTGCAGATGAAGGGGGAACGGATGGGAAAACTGGCTTAAAATGGCGCTTAGCGTAGCGGCTTGGCCAGATGGTCTCCGGCGTAACGCCAATAGCAGCAGCGATGATTCCTTCTGCTTTTGGCCACGATCTATCCAAGGCATTATTCAATGCACTAGGGCTCAAACCAGCCCCGATAGACAACTTGCGAAGAGACCATCCAGCCTTACGAACGGCCGCCACAATATCCGCCCGGTGCCAATCCTCGGCGGGTTTTTTTTGGGTTGCGGATGTGCTCATTTCTTAATCTCTTGCGGTGATTAGGTGAGCACATGATACCTGAAAATGAATACTTAACAACCGTTTTCAACTTGTTTTCAGGTTTAAGTGTGTGTGAAATCAAACACTGACCAAGAAAGCTATTAATTTTCAGGCGCTTGCAATGAACTCTAAAACAGGTACTGATGGTCAGATGTTGCTTTCAGGTTCACTAGATCAACCTGAAAGTAACCGGTCCGCTCTTGGGAGCCGAATTAGAGAGGCTAGAGAGGCTATGGGAGTGCCCAGGATTGAGGCTGCCAATGTCGTTGGTGTCTCACTATCAACATTCCAGGCATGGGAGGCAGGCGAGAGAGAGCCCGATGCGACAAAGATCTCGATCTATGCCAAAAAATATGGTCTTGCGGCTGATTGGTTGCTGTTTGGTGAAGGAGAAATGCGCAAAGGGTCTACTGATAAGGTGGCATCTTCATCAGACTCTCAATGCCAATGCTGCGATACGTTGGGAAATCCCGTGGATCTGGACGAATTTGTCTTCATCCCTCGCTACAATCTCAAGGCTGCAGCAGGGCATGGCGCGGCGGTAGCTGGTGAAAAGCCCATCTTCTCCATGTCTTTCCGGCGCTACTGGATAGATAACTTCCTGCGAATTGACCCCAAGGACCTATCAGTCCTATCGGTAAAGGGTGATTCAATGGAGGGTGTTCTGAATGACAGGGATGTCATCCTGGTGAATCACGCAGACACATCGCCAACAACTGGGCTGTATGTGCTGCGCATTGAGGGGGACTTGCTTGTTAAGCGGGTGCAGAAGCTACCAGGTGGGAAGCTGGAGATCATGAGTGCCAACGAGGCATACAGGCCCTTTGAGATTGATCCTGCGAATCCTGGCGGCGATTTTGCAGTTGTTGGCCGCGTAGTCTGGTTTGGCCGTCAACTCTGACGCCTGACGTCAGTGCAAATAACTTGCTAAAAGTGCCATTTCTGGCCTTGCGCGTGTAACTCTTTCGCAAAATTTAAACAGCGGGTGCCTTGGGGCGGTTGATTGGCTGAAACGCTTGCCTGGCGCGGCTGATCCCGCTTCATCCCATCTGGTCCCGCTGGTTCCTCCCTGTGCAATTAACCTCAGCACACCACACTATTTCTGGTGGGAATCAGGCAACTATGGCCTGGGGTCTGCCCCTGAGATACCGCTGACTTGGATCGTCCTGCGCATGAACAACAAGAGCACTGGTCCATCAAAGGGTCAGTGCTCTTGTTGTTTATGACATTAAAAGTTGGCCACGTCCGAGTTTCGGCCATTACTGACATTCGACCTCACACAAGGCAATGACTGCTTAAAGCGGTCTGAAAAGGGTTAATCATTTTCGGAGCAAGCCTTGCTAAAGCGATCGCCCAGGTCGGCACGGATGGTGTGGGTGTCGTAGATGATGACCAGCTTTTCAATCAGGCCGTCAACAGTGAAGTCAAACACGTCCACGCAATCAAAGCTGACGGTGCTGTGGTCTTTCAGCACCCAGTCATACCGAAAATAGGCGGTGGCACGGCGGCTGCCCTGGCTGCTGTGGAAGATGTCCAGCAGGGTGATCTTGCTATTGCCCGAGGCATCGGCCAGCTTGCGATAAAACGACGCAGGACTGACCCAGCCCAACAGGGGCGAATAAATGGTGGCCTGTGGCGCAAACAGCGCGACCACCTCATCCACATTGCTCTGTTCAAGTGCGTGCAGGTAGTCTGTCAGACTGGCTGCGAACTGCGCCGTATCGATACCGGACATTGCTGTATTCCTTGTTTGGTGTGAGCCACCACCCTTAGCCATTTGCCCATGAGCCGAATATCGACAAATTCTGAAGCCGGATATGCAGCGGATGCATACTCGCTTGGCGATCTGACCAAACGCCTGCCATCCATCATGGGATTGCAGGCGTTTATCGCCGTCGCCCAGTTGGGCAGCCTGTCGCGCGCAGCCACCCAGCTGCACCGTACCCAAGGCGCGGTCAGCCGCTAGATCCAGCAACTGGAACAGTACTATCTGCTTGCCTTGTTTCGGCGCAGCGCCACCAGCATGTACTTGAGTCCGGAAGGCGAACCGCTCCAACAGGTTGCCCGGTGCGTATTGGCCGAGCTGTCCGCTTTTTCACGCTTGGCCAGCCCGCAGCAGCAAGTGATTCGCCTGCGCCTGCCATCCACGCTGGCACTGCGCTGGTTCCTGCCTCGGCTGGACAGCCTGCAACAGTTGCTGCCCGGCATTCGCATCGACATCAGCACCTCCATCAGCGATACCCCCGATTTCACCGGCGCAGAGCTGGACGCCATGCTGGTGCGTGGCGATGGCCAATGGCATGGCCTGCATGCAGAACGGCTGTTTGCCGAGCACCTTACCCCGATGTGTCGCCCGGATATGGCGCTGGAGTTGCACACCCCGGCTGATATGCAGCACCACTGCCTGATTCATGCCGATACCAGCCAGCAGGCGTGGCAAGGCTGGTGGCAGCAATATGGCAGCGGAGAAATGACCGCGCGCCATGTGGTGTTTGATTCGCTGGAGTCAGCTACTGGTGCGGCGGTGCTGGGCTACGGCATTGCGCTGGGAGACCCGCGCCTGGCGCACGATCGGCTGGCCAGCGGCGAGTTGGTGATGCCGTTTAGAGATTTGACCACCTGCGCGCTTGCCTACTTTCTGGTGATGCCCGAGCCCAGCCGCAACAGCCCCAAACTGCGCGAGCTGACTGCGGCCTTGCTTACCCTGGCATAGGGTGCGGCTACCGCAGCTTATCCACCGCTGCTATTCGCCAGCGGGAGTGGCCGGTCCTGAATCACATTCTTCATGACCAGGGTTGAGGTCAGCCGCTGCACACTGGGCAGGGACGATAGCTGCTGATCATAAAGCTGCTGGAAGGCTGGCAGGTCTCGCGTAATGACGTGTAGCAGGTAGTCAGGATCGCCAAACAGGCGTTGCGCCTGAGTCACCTGTGGCAGGTCCAGCAGGGAAGCCTCGAACGCAGCAACCGCCCGCTGATTACCTTCCTTGAGCGTGACAAATACCAGGGCCGAAAAATGCAGGCCCAGCATGTCCGGGTCAAGGTGCGCATGATAGCCCTTGATCGCGCCGGACTCTTCCAGTGCTCTTACCCGACGGTGGCAGGGGGACACGCTCAGGCCAACGCGCTCTGCCAGTTCTGTGACAGATAAACTGCCATCAGCCTGTAGCTCTGCAAGAATCTTGCGGTCTATCTTGTCCATGAGGAAAAATTTTCCAAAAATTCCGGTTTTTACACAAAAACCAGGGAGCACATTCTAACCTCGACCACCTAGTATTTCTATCTCCAAGACAAGGCCGGTTTTTGCCTGCATTCGTTGCCAGTCAAGACCGCTACTGCATCAAGAGGAGTGTGAAATGCCAATGCTGTTTCCCGCATATCCGCAGCAGGACCTGCCCTGTATAGGCGGTGCTTATTCTTTCCGGGAGGAATGGTCATGAGTTTTGCCATGTTGGCGGCCTTCTGGGGCGTATCCATCCTGTTTGTCATTACGCCGGGAGCCGACTGGGCTTATGCCATTTCTGCTGGCATGCGCGGTAAGGTTGTCGTGCCGGCGGTCAGCGGGCTGATTGTGGGCCATCTGATCGCTACGCTGCTGGTGGCTGCTGGTGTCGCCGCGCTGCTTGCCCGGCAGCCATTTGCGCTTACTCTGCTCACGGTGCTGGGTGCCGCTTATCTGTTATGGCTGGGTATCGGCATGCTGCGTCATCCTGCAAGTGCGCATGCGGGGGAGGCTATGCTATCTCGCTCTGCGTTGCATTGGACGCTGAAAGGCATTTGCGTCAGCGGCCTCAATCCAAAGGTATTCTTGCTGTTTCTGGCCCTACTGCCGCAGTTCACCAACCCTGCCGCATCTTGGTCTGTTCCGGTGCAGATCATTATGCTCGGGCTGGTACACATATTCAGTTGTAGCGTGGTTTATCTGCTGGTCGGTTTCAGTGCCCAGAAGGTGCTGCGGACGCAGGCCGGTGCAGCCAGGGTGGTGAGTCGCCTATCCGGCATCGCCATGATGGTGATTGCCGCGCTATTGCTCTACGAACAAATCTTGCGTTGAAACTTTCCTGCGTCGGGACCCGCTCACCGTCCATTGCCTGTCTGCCCGTAAGGCTGCCAGCAGGCGGGTATGCGAGCTGAATCAACCCCCGGCAACCTGACACATCCTCCACCTTTTCAAGATCGCACACATGTCACCTACCGACACACACACGGCAACACCACCTTACGGTGCAGGGGCTATCGGCCTGCTACCAGGCCGCAAGCCCATCACGACCCTGCGCCTGTCCCAGATGCGTGAGCAGGGAGAAAAAATCGCCATCCTGACCGCTTATGACGCTACTTTTGCAGCAGTTGCCGATGCTGCCGGCGTGGACTGTCTGATGGTGGGCGACTCGCTGGGTATGGTGTGCCAGGGGAGAAGCTCCACGGTTGGCGTATCCCTTGAGAGCATGCTGTATCACACCCAGTGTGTTACTCAAGGCCTGCTGCGTACCGAGGGACGGGCACTGATCATTGCCGACCTTCCCTTTGGCACTTATCAGCAGTCAAAAGATCGGGCGATTGAATCGGCCATTCAGCTGATGCAAGCCGGCGCCCAGATGGTGAAGCTGGAGGGCGGTGGCTGGACAACGGAAATCGTGGCTTTTCTGGTAGAGCGGGGGATTCCGGTTTGCGCCCACCTTGGGCTGACACCGCAAACCGTTTCGGCGCTGGGGGGCTATCGGGTACAGGGCCGGCAGGCCGCTGCGGCGGACAAAATGCGCGCGGAAGCCAGCGCACTGGACGATGCTGGTGCCAGTATGATGGTGCTGGAAATGGTGCCGGCCGAACTGGCCAGCCGCATTACCCAGGCGATGCACGCCTGCGCCACCATCGGTATCGGTGCTGGCAGCGGTACGGCCGGGCAGGTGCTGGTGATGCATGACATGTTGGGACTGAATCTGGGCCGCATGGCCAGATTTGTCCGCAACTTCATGCACGATGCCGGTGATGTACAGGGAGCTTTTGCGGCCTATGTCCGTGCGGTCAAGGACGGGGTGTTTCCCGATAAAACGCTGCACGCCTGGTAATGGTCAGTCCGCTTGCTGTGCGATTGCGCGGCCAAGTGCCGGGCATTAGCGATGCCAAGCCGATTTGAAGTCAAACCAGCCCAGCGCGTTGAGTTTCAAATCCTGCATGCCATCGCTGACTTGCAGACGCAGCCAGTTGTGGAACAGTGGCAGCAACGTGTGGCGGCTGAGAATGTGCGCGCTGAGCGTGCGTGCATCCAGCTGGCCGCTGCGCCATGCCCGATGCAAATCTGCGGTGGCGGGGTGGTGGTCGGCAAAGGCGGCATTGCGTAACAGTGGCGTACCTAACAGCCATGCTGGAATCGCGTAATCGATATCACTGGTGAAGTTGACCGAGCCCAGGTAAATATCGAAGCCGCCACTGCCTTGTTGCCAGTCGGCAAAGGGAATGCTGTGGCAGGAAAGGTGGATTTGCACCGCCGCCAGGCAGTTTTGAATCGCCTGGGCAATAGCCGGATAGTCAGGTTGTTCTGCCGGGTAGCCCAGACGGAGCGATAGCGTGTCAGGCGCAGGCGTACCCGCTGGCTCACGCTGCTGGAGCAGGTGAAACCATTGTGGCAGCAGGCTGCTGGCCACCGTCCAGTATTGCCGCACCGCGAGTGGAATGTGCTGGATCAACAACAGCGGGGAGAGCAGCTGGAATAGCTGCTGGCGCAAGATGGTGCTGCGCATGGACGCCGCGCGCGCATCCAGCAGGACAAAATAGCAGCCTTGCTCGGCTTCCATGGCATGGGCTTGCTCGGCACTTGCCATGGGGGAAACCTGCACCTCAAGCCCGGCTGAGGCTTGCTGGGCTGACTGTGGCTTCTCACCCAGCTCGGGCAACATCCAGATATCAATTTCATCCAGCAAGGCGCGGTAACCAAAGTAGTCATCAAAAGCCTGCAGGCTCAGGTGAAGGGTGTCGTTGGCCAGCACTTTGTAGGGGCCGCAGCCTACCGGGTGCGAGGCAAAATCGGGATCATGCGCATGGCCGGATGGCAAGAGCAATGCCGCACTGTCTGCCAGCAAGGCAGGAAGCCGCTCATCCGGCTCACTCAGCCTGATGCTGATGCAGCGTGGGGTAAGTGCCTGCACGGTGTGAATATGCGCAAACAAGGGCTGCTGTTGAAGTCGCAGCAGGCTGTGAATGACATCTTCGACGCTTAACAGGCGGCCATCGTGCCAGCGCACGCCGGGCCGCAGATGAAAGTGCCATTCCAGTGGGCTGTGCTGATACCAATGGTGTGCCACATCCGGTTCGACTTCCCCTTTTTCCTCATTCATGGCGGTCAGCCCGCTATAAATCTGCCGTACCAGATGGCGCTCGGAGCGGCGCAGTGCCGTGCCGGGATACAGGCTGGGCAATGCGCGGTAATAGGGGATGCTCAGCACCTGACGGTTGTTTCGCCAATGTTGGCCGAGCTGCCGCAGCAGGATGGTAGCCAGTGCCTGCCGGTCATGGCCCAGCACATCCAGTGCCTGCGCCACTTTTCCCTGTTCCAGCAACAAGACCGCGCTGTCTTTTTGCAGACTCTCGGGCTTGCAGCAAAAGCGCAGCCGCGAGCGCCCGCCGCGCCCAACCTGGGCCTGCCACTCCAGCCAGCCTTGCTGTTGCATGCTGTTCAGCACATTGCGCATATGCCTGCGGGTGCAGCAGGCAATATCAGCCAATTGCTGTAGCCGGGTATCCACCTCTTGCCCGGAAAAGTGCTGATAAAGCCTGTGGTACTGCTGGGTAAGCCGTTTTGGGTGCATAAAAGGGGAAGTTTTCAGATGAATTTCAGCAATTTAATCATGCCTGTTTTTGCGCAAAGATACAGCATCTTCACGCCGCGGAAGCGCTCCCATGAAAACAGCAGACATACTGGCTTATTACGCAGCTTACTTATCCCGGACAATGCCCGATAACCGAGGCAAGGTCCGCTGGGCCTTGCAGCAGCTGGAGGAGTTCCTGCCACCGGTGTCCGCGCAGCAGGACACCGCGACCACTGACAAAGCTAAGCGCGATTAGTCCGCGCCAGACTTGTCCTGCATCAGAGAGTGCGGCCTGCGCTGCAATGCCACCTCCTGTTGGGTATGCGGTGCTGGCTGGTCGGTAAATGCCTTGCGGTACTGCAGCGGCGTCATGTGCTTGAGGCTGCGGAACTGGCGATTGAAATTGGCGATATTCGGATAGCCAGATTGCAGGGCAATGCTGGCAATGGGTAGGCGGGTATCCACCAGCAACTGACAGGCATGGGCAATGCGGCTACGCATCAGATAGCGGCTGACGCTTTCCCCCAGATGCTGCAGGAAATAGCGATGCAATGAGCGCGGCGACAAACTACCTGCCTCGGCCAGCTGCGCGATGCTTAATGACTGGGCAAATTGCGCATCGATCATGGCCAGTATGCGGTTGATGCGCTCTGGCTGATGCCCAGACGGCCTGCCCATGGTTTGAAAAGCGGTGGGTGAAGCCAGCGGCGTACTTGCTTCGTCGGCTAACAAACACAGAATATCCAGCGCTGCCATCAGCCTGCTTCTTGCTTGTGCAGACAGTAATCCATCCAGTCGCTGCTGCATTAGCGCTGCTGTAGCAGGACCAAACGACAGACCACAACCGGCATGCCGCATCAGCCGCAGTAGCGGGGCGTATTCTGGGCAACAACTGGCCAACCTTCTGGCCCAGTCACCATCAAACCACAGCACCACGGCGACCTGATCCTGATCGGGCGCAATCGAGGTATTGGACGACCAGCTATGTGGCAGGTCCGGCGGCAGTAACACCAGGTCGTTGTCGCCATAGTCAGTGATTGAATCGCCGATATAGCGCTTGCCGGTGCTGTTCATGGTCAGCGTCAACTCGTACTCCGGGTGGTGATGCCACTCGAAGGGGATATGTTGCAGACGACGGTGATAAACCCGGAGTGAACACCCTTCGTCCAGGGTGACATGCTCGAATGTAGCTTTCATGGCAGATCAGGAAAATAACTTGGCTGAATCGTATCACAAATGAAAAACAGCCTGTTTTATGCTGGCCTCTCCACCCAAAGGAGACAACAAGATGCATACCTTGCACATCGAGGACTTACCCGGTGCCATCCGTGCGGCCAAGCAGCAGTTGCGCGCAGCCCTGCCGACTTACCGTGAAGTATTCCGGGAAGTAGAAGCAGACATCCGGCGTCAGGTCGCCATCTTGCAGGAAGAGAAGAAGCGCGGGCTGTCGGTCATTCCGGAAATCAACTACGCCGACATCGCAGCGGACAAGGTCGATCCAGGTCTTATCCGTGCCATCAAGACGCGTGGTGCCTGTGTAATACGAGGAGTATTTGCTGCAGAAGAAGCAGAAGAGTGGGATAGGCAAATCGGCCATTACCTGGCAGAAAACCATCTGGATGAGCGGCTGAAATACCGTGCAGAAGACAAGTACTTTGGTGAGCTGGTATCCAGCAAACCACAGATTTATGGTGTTTATTGGTCGAAGCCACAGCTTGAGGCCAGACAATCCGCAGCACTGACCCGGGCCCGCGTGTTCCTGAACCGCCTGTGGCTGAATGAAAGCGAGGGCCAGCGTCACTTCGACCCGGAGCACGTCCCCAGCTATGCCGACCGCTTGCGGCGACGTCCGCCAGGTTCGGCCTCGCTGGGCCTGTCTGCGCATTGTGATGGCGGCTCGGTGGAGCGCTGGCTGGATGAGAATTTCCGCAAAGTGTATCGCCATGTATTTAGTGGCAATTGGCAGGACTACGACCCCTTTGATGGCGCTTATCGTACCGCGGTGCGTGAGATCCCCTCACCGGCGGTCTGCTCGATGTTTCGCACATTTCAGGGCTGGACTGCGCTGACGCCGCAAGGCCCCGGTGATGGCACCTTGCAACTGATGCCGATTGCCAATGTGATGGCCTATATCCTGTTGCGCGCTTTGCAGGATGATGTGCCAGAGGATGATTTGTGCGGAGCCTTGCCCGGCCGCGCACTTTCCATCAAACCGGAGTGGCATCAGGCGCTGGAGGGTGCGCTGTCATCCATTCCGGCCATGCAGCCGGGCGACACTGTGTTCTGGCATAGCGACGTTATTCATGCGGTGGAAGACGAACACCATGGCAGTCACTGGAGCAACGTCATGTATATTGCCGCCATTCCCGCATGTGCCAAGAACGATGCTTATCTGGCGCGGCAACTGCCCGCATTTCTCGAGGGGCGCAGCCCGCCGGATTTCCCGGCGGATCATTTTGAGGTGGATTTCATCGACAGAGGCAGTGCAGCCTGCCTGACTGAATTGGGAGAGCGCCAGCTGGGCATTCTGTAGCAATGACTTTTGTCTCCTTGTACAAGCCGCCTTATGGCGGCTTTTTTTTGATCTTCGGGCAATTCTTCCCCTCCTGGTTTTGGAGGCTCAGCACCAGTACGGCAGATGCAGCAGGTATCGCGGGCCCGACGCAATAACGGCTGCTCCCGCATGGGAAGCAGCCGGAAACTATCAGGTCTGCAACAAGAAAACCCGTGCTGCCGGGTAGTATGGCTGATGGCTAGAATGCAGTGCCAAGGCCGATACCTAGCACGCGCACGCTAGAGCCATCGGCCAGTACAACGGTGTCGCTGGCATTGGTACTGGTGACGACTGGGCTGAAGCCAAGGTTGACGTTTTGGGCCGCGCCATTGTGAATGACTGTGTAGTAACTGAAGAGGCTGGTTTTTCTGGACAGGGCATAGCTGGCACCCACCATCCATTGATGCGCCTTGAAGTCATCTGCCTGATCCAGCGTGGTGTGATGCAAGGCACCCAGCTCGTTCCATGAGGCCTTGAGTGCGAATCGCTCGCTGACTGCCTGACTGATGGCAATAGTCCAGGCTGTTTGTCGCATGGTACTGCTGTCACTGGCTGCGTCATATTTGCCCTGTTCAATACCCCCGCCCAGCAGCGTACCCGTACTGAACTGCCAGGCCGCAATCAACTTGTAGTAGTCAATCGATTTTCCCGGGGCGGTGCTGGGCGAGCCATAGGCCCCACCGGCATAGCCGGCCACATCGTTTTGATGATCCCAGCCCAACCCCAGTTTGAATGGCCCGTTACTGTACTTGACCGCCAGGTCCAACCGGGTTTTGTTACTGCCGCTGATTCGCGTTTCATCCACGCCATAGGATGCAGCAATCTGCACGGGGCCAAGCAAAGGCGAAGTATAGTGAACGGAGTTTTTCAGTCGGGTCTCTCCTCGGCTGAAAATCTGGTAGTAACCAGGCCCGGTCCCCCAGGTATCCGCCGCGGTATTCCCCATTACATCGATGCCAAAATCACTGACACTGCCCACCAGGGTTTTGTAGGCGGTATCGTTATAGCCTGCAATCAGCCGTCCCCAGTCCCGGTTCTCCAGCCCGACAAAGGAATTGCGGCTGGCCAGGGTGGCTGTCTGCCCCCAGTCATTGGTCCCACCCTGCGTTATATCCCGCAAACTGGATTCAACTTGCCAGATGGCTTTGGTGCCATTGCCCAGGTCTTCGAATCCCTTGAACCCAATTCGGGAGTTGGCATCGGACAAACGGGTGTAACGCGGCTTGCTGCTGCTACCGCCAGTGGCGCTGGCCGAATCGATGGCGACACCGATATAACCATAAATTGAAACGTTCTCGCTGGTGTTTTCTGCATGTACTGCTGCAGCACAGACCGACAGCGCGGCCACTGCAAGCAGGCGGGTATGGCTGAACATCATGTATTCCTTGGAGGAGTGGTGAATTGAGGTCGGGCTATCTGGAGCAATGTTTGGTCGGGTTGATCCAGCAAGCGGCTACGGTATAGCGCAATGTCTTCGATGCTGAGCACCGGTAGCTGGTAGCACTGTGCATAGGCGTCAATGGCACTCCCGGTCAGCATGCTGCCGTCCTCGCACATCAGTTCGCAGATCACCGCTGCCGGGGGCAGGCCCGCCAGCAAGCACAGATCAACGCTGCCCTCGGTATGGCCGCGACGGACCAATACGCCGCCTGGGTCGGCAATCAGCGGAAATACATGGCCAGGGCGAACCAGATCGCCGGGGCTGGCGTGTTCGGCCAGGATTGCCCTGATGGTGTGGACCCTGTCTGCAGCACTGACACCGGTGCTGATGCCGTAGCGGGCATCCACACTGACGGTAAAGGCTGTTCCTTCCTTGCTCTGGTTCTGCGCCACCATGTGCGGTAGCTGCATGGCGTCCGCCAGCGCCTGGGTCAGGGAGAGGCAGACAATACCGCTGCCATCGTGAATCATTCTGGCCATCCAGGTCGTGTTCACCATGCAGGCGGACATGACCAGATCCGCTTCATTTTCCCTATCCGTGTCGTCAGTCAGGACGACAGGCAATCCACGCCGTAATGCATTGATGGCTGCCAATATTCTTGCTTTCAGATCTTGCACAATACCAACCCCGCAAGTAATTCAGGAATGACTGTTTAAAAATGGATAACCTTGCTCGACAAGATCCATCAGCTCTTTCATGTGTGACGTAGTGGTCAATTTCACAATCGATGGAAAGAATATCTGTGGCGCCGGGAAAATTTCCATGGCTTTGGCGTGGTGCAGTTTTTCGGTTTTTATTTCAGAAGATGGTAGCAAGGCTGCACCTTGTAAGCCTGACTCCAGCCACTCCAGTAATAGACCTGGTTGAGAAACATGCATGGCAATATGCGGTTCTACTCCGCCTTTTCGCATATGGTCCTGCAGAAATTCGAAAGTCCCGGCTCCATTAGCTCTGCGCAACATAAGTAATGGGTAGTTGCTTAGCTCTGATAGATGTATCTCGCTTTTTTCAGGATCGGACAATAAATTCTTGCTGATGACGGCCTGCACTTTGATCGGGGCAAAGGTGATGCAATCAAAACCATCATTTTTAGCAGGTTTCTGGATCAGTGCGATATCGATCAAGCCATTATTCAATAACACTTCCAGATGGCTGGAGTCGGAGACGGTTACGCCAATTTCCACGTCGGGATGACACCGCTTTATCTCCATAATCAATGGCGAGAAATAAGACTGGAACAAATGTGACAGCCCTATTCGTAGCAGCTTTGTTTCCTGCTTGGATAAGGCAATGGTTTCCATCACCGTATCGGAAACACTTCGCAATATTTCACTCGCCCGTTTGTAAAGATGAAACCCTGCTACCGTTGGTTCGATGCGTCTTCCATTACGGAAAAATAAAGGTACGCCAACCTCGTCTTCCAGTTCGTGCAGCCTTTTACTTAATGGTGGCTGTGCCATATTTAATATGCGTGCGGCATGTGTAATATTTCCTTGCTCAACTACGGTGCAAAAATAGCGTAAGCGTTTTAGATCCATGTCATTCTCCTTCGGCGCATTCTGGTTTTTTAGACTGCTTAAAATATTGATTTAAGTCAAATTGCAATGTAATCGATTACACCATTTTGGTATGGTTTTCCACACCAAAACGGTATTTTTTTGCTGGGCCAGAAATCTTTATATTCGTCGCGGTGAATTCAACTAACCGACGTAATGAAAGGTAAATCATGCATTGCAAATCCGATCATCCCGTACACGACCTGCGCTCTGCGCTGGCACTGCTGCAATCCCTGCCCGGTGAGTTTGTCAGTACTGATACTGAGGTAGACCCGGAAGCCGAACTGTCTGGCGTATATCGCTACGTTGGTGCCGGTGGTACCTGCATGCGCCCTACCCGCAAAGGCGGGCCGGTCATGATGTTCAACAAAGTGAAGGGCTTCCCGGACTTCAAGGTGGTGATTGGCCTGGTTGGTTCGCGCAAGCGTGTCGGCCATTTGTTGGGCTGCGCGCCTGAGCGGCTGGGACATTTGCTGAAGGATGCCGTGCAGCATCCGCAGGCCCCGGTTGAGGTGGGTCCGGACAAGGCCCAATGTCAGGAGGTGGTCCACTATGCCAGCGACCCGTCCTTTGACCTGCGCACCCTGCTGCCGGCACCGACCAATACCGAAGAAGATGCCGGCCCCTACATCACCATGGGCATGTGCTACGCATCGGACCCGGAAACCGGCGAATCCGACATCACCATCCACCGCCTGTGCGTGCAAAGCCGGGATGAGCTATCGATGTGGCTGACACCTGGCCGCCATATCGACGCCTTCCGCCAGAAGGCTGAAGCTGCAGGCAAACCGCTGCCCATTTCCATCAGCATTGGCGTGGACCCGGCCATCGAGATTGCCGCCTGCTTCGAACCGCCGACCACCCCGTTGGGTTTTGATGAACTGAACGTGGCGGGTGCCATTCGTGGTCGCCCGGTTGAGTTATCACGCTGCCTGACCATTCCGGCACGCGCCATTGCCCATGCCGAGGTGGTGATTGAAGGTGAACTGCTGCCCAATGTGCGGGTGCGTGAAGACCAGAACACGGATACCGGCAAAGCCATGCCGGAGTTTCCGGGCTATACCGGCGAATCAAAAGATGCGCTGCCGGTGATCAAGGTGAAGGCCATTACCCACCGGCGCAATCCCATCCTGCAAACCACCGTGGGCCCGGGCGAGGAGCACGTCAATCTGGCCGGCATTCCTACCGAGGCCAGCATTCTCGATATGGTGGATCGCGCCATGCCGGGCAAATTGCTGAATGTATTTGCTCACTCGTCTGGTGGCGGCAAGTTTCTGGCCGTGCTGCAGTTCAAAAAATCCGGGCCCGCGGATGAAGGGCGCCAGCGTCAGGCCGCCTTGCTGGCATTCTCGGCCTTCCCGGAGCTGAAGCATGTGATTCTGGTTGATGAAGATGTCGACATCTTCGATACCGACGATGTGCTGTGGGCCATGCAAACCCGCTATCAGGGTGATGTCAGCACGGTCTTCATACCGGGCGTACGTTGCCATCCGCTGGATCCTTCGCAGATTCCGGCATTCAGTCCCAGCATCCGTCAGGCGGGCACTTCGTGCAAAACCATCTTCGACTGCACGGTGCCCTTCGATCTGAAATCGCACTTTGAGCGTTCCAGATTCAAAGAGGTTGATGTTAAGCGCTTTCTGCCTGATTTCGAATAAGGGGTAAATCATGAGTACACGGCGCATTATCGTCGGCATCAGTGGAGCGACCGGTTTCCAGTATGGCTACAAGGCTTTGCAATTGCTGCAGGCCATGGATGTCGAGGTCCATCTGGTGATTTCACGCGGGGCGGAAATGACCCGAACGTTGGAAACCGACTACCAGAAAGAAGAAGTCTTGAGTATGGCCGACGTGGTTCACCCGCTGGCTAATCTGGGAGCTTCGATCGCCAGCGGTTCGTTCAAGACGCTGGGGATGCTGATTGCGCCGTGTTCCATGCGAACACTTGCCTCTGTCGCACATGCCATGACGGACAATCTGCTGACCCGTGCCGCTGATGTCGTGTTGAAAGACCGACGCCGGCTGG
This sequence comes from Aquitalea aquatica, assembly GCF_013911085.1. GTDB lineage: Bacteria > Pseudomonadota > Gammaproteobacteria > Burkholderiales > Chromobacteriaceae > Aquitalea > Aquitalea aquatica. The sequence continues at coordinate 97,891 of NZ_JACERN010000017.1, read as the reverse complement.
TATTGATGGCCAGGGAAACGCCGTTGAATCTGGCTCACTTGGACAATATGCGCAAAGTCACCGAAATGGGAGGCATCATTTTCCCGCCGGTTCCTGCCCTGTATCAGCGACCACAGTCGCTGGACGATGTCATTACCCACAGCGTGGGTCGGGCATTGGATCTGTTCGATCTGGAGGTCAAAAGCCTGCCCAGATGGGGGGAGCCTGCATTCGGTCACTCTGCGAGCAGCCCGGCCAGCCATGAGCAGGCCTGGGCAACACAAAACTAGAGGTATACAGCCATGTTGATCGGACCCTATGTAAACGGATCAGTTGTCACCATTGGTGGCATCGTGGGGGCTTTTCTGGGAAGCCGACTCCCGGAGCGTTTGCGCAATGCATTGCCGCAGACATTCGGCCTGGCCTCGATGGGGCTGGGGGCCATGCTGATCGTGAAGGTGAAATTCATGCCTGCGGTGGTACTGGCCATGGTGCTGGGGGCGGTTATCGGGGAGATGCTGGGGGTTGAGCGCGGGCTTGGCAAAATGGCGGGAGCCACCCGTGGCTTTATCGATAAGGTGATACCGCCACGCCAGGGCTTGTCCCAAGAGGAGTTCATGGACAAGTTCGTAGCCATCCTGGTGCTGTTTTGTGCCAGTGGTACCGGCATTTTCGGGGCGATGCACGAAGGCATGACGGGCGACCCGTCCATCCTGTACATCAAGACCATTCTTGACCTGTTTACCTCGGCCATCTTCGCCACATCGCTTGGCTATGCCGTGGCAACCATTGCCGTGCCGCAAATCATGATTCAACTGGCGCTGGCAACGCTGGCAACGCTGATCATGCCACTGACCACGGCCAGCATGATGGCGGACTTCTCGGCAGCTGGCGGCTTGATCATGCTGGCGACCGGCCTGCGGATCTGCGGCATCAAGATGTTTCCCGTGGCCAATATGCTACCGGCCCTGCTGCTGGTGATGCCATTCTCCTTCCTGTGGGCCAGTTATATTGCCTGATCGTGCAAGCAACAACCGCACTCGCCATGGCTGGAGAGTGCGGTTGTTCATACCCGGAGAACATGATGCTACCTGACAAGATTCAGGAATTTCTGGTTCAGAACCATGTTGTCAGTCTGGCGATAAAGGATGATGAGGGGCTGTGGGCCGCAAGCTGCTTTTATGCACTGGATACGGAGCAAGCGAGATTGATTGTCCTGACCAGTCAAACCACACGGCATGGCCAGCAAATGCTGATCCAGCCCAAGCTGGCCGGCACAGTGGCACAGCAGCCGCAGCATTTGCGGGAGATCCGTGGCCTGCAATTCACTGCACATGCCGAGCTGCTGGATGGTATTCCCCGGCAGGATGCTTTGGGCATTTACACCCGTCGCCATCCTTTGGCCATGCTTAAACGTACCGATGTCTGGGCAATCCGGTTGGATGGGGTCAAGTACACAGACAACCACTATGTATTCGCCCAGAAAATGTGCTGGGAACGACCGTCTGCTGAATGAGCTCCACTTCAGTCACCCATCGGCAATGACGAGCAGCTGCGGTGCATAGGTCAATCCAAAGTGACATATATCCTAGATATGTGCATGAAAATGCCCCAGCAGGTGCTGGGGCAAGGGCGCTCAAGGCTACAGAAACGCTAGTTCAGTTGCTCAGAAACGATAGCCCAGGCGCACCATCGCTTCTGTAAACGAAGGCTTGCCATTCGAGAGATTCGCGGACTCACGGCTCAGACTGACATACTGCACTTCAGCACCCAATTCAACAGCACGAGTAAGTGCATAACTCACGCCAATACCATAACCAACGCCCTGATGGTTACTCGTCCCATTGCCGACATCCGTATCGTGGATGTCCGCTTTAGCGGAGTGATAAGCTAGTTTGCCGTACACCAATAGATCCGGCTGTACCAGATAGCCTGGAGTAACAAACAGAGACCAATGCTCTTTCAGCTTCACATTCACCGTTTGTTGGCCACCGTCGGTGTAGTTCACCGCACCAAATTTGCGATCATTCAAATCATAGCTCGCACCCAGACCAATAACCCAGTTGTTGCCGGCCGCAATGCCGTAATTGAATTGCAAGTCGGAAGCCAAATCGGTTTTTGAACTGGATTGACCGTTCAGGAAACCACCATACTCAACCTTGTTACTCGACGTACCCAGACCAAGGCTGAGGGAGGCACCTGTAAAGTTACCTTCTGCAGCAAAGGCTGTTGACATGCAACACAACGCGACAGCAGACAAACAAAAATTAGCAAACTTCATCTTGGCATCTCAAAATAAGCACAGTTAAAAAATTACCAATGTATACGTCATTGGCGTCTCTCGGCTACCTGAAAGAGTATGACCGTGCCTGTAGTACAGCTTCCTGACTGGCTACTACCGACTGATAGCTTTCGACCTACTCCCTCAGGGATTGTTGCCTCATCCCTTGTCAATCAAGCTGCTCAGTACCGCGAGATGTTCATGGCTGATATGTAACCTGCCATCTTGCTCTTTTTGTGCGCAGTACTATCTACTATTTTTACAAACCGTGAAGTGGTAAAAAATTTAACAGCTTTTATGAATTTTTTAACTTAGTAGAACTACTCAGAGCGAATGAATATTGATTGCTATCAAGAAATGGGAGTCGTTGGCTATCAACAGTTGTTGACGGGGAAATATCCAACTACTTGTGGCGGGTGGGATTATTGTCGTCAATATGAAGTCTGATCGCGTAAATCAAGTAAAAATCGGCATATTTAGAATATTGGCACGTTGTCCAGTAAGGCTCACGGACTATCATTGGGAAATGGGGCGGTTTGGTTTGAATAATCAAGCATCCATATGAGCGCTGATAAGATCTTCGATAAAGGCAGTCAGTACATCACCATGGCGGTTCAGTTTGCGGGTCACCATGTGGAAAGGTACTTCGTAGAAGAATTCCTTAGCATCCAATGGTTTGAGCAGGCCTTGTTCCACGTGTGGGCGGGCAAAGTGTTCGGGTAAAAAGCCCAAGTGATGGCCGGATAGAATGAATACTGCCACCGCTTCCATATTGTCCGCCTGGGCGGTAATGCAGCTGGGGGGGAGCTGCAGTCGGGCTTCCGGTAGCGGGTAGCTACGCCATGCCCATTCATGCTGGATTGCTTGCTCCCGTGTTGTGTGGCCTGCATTGTCAAATAGAGGGTGCCCGGCTGCGCAGTAGGCAATCTGCCGCTCAACAAACAGCTGAGTGTAGCTAAGGCTGGGCACCCGGTGCCAGAAATAACCCACTGCGACATCAATCTCCCCGCTCAGCAATTTTTCTTCTAACTCGCCTGGTGCCCGCACCGAAATGGCGAAGCGCACCGCCTGGCTGCGCGTTTTGAAGCGGGCAATCGCCTCGCTGATACGGGCATTGTGGCTGGTGGGTGTATGTCCTATCAGCCCCAGGTTCAGTGTACCCACCAACTGACGTCCCATATTGCGTGCCTGCTCACCAATATCATCCACGGTATCCAGTAACTGACGTGCCAGGACCACCATGCGTTCGCCACGTGCCGTGAGCCTGAAGCCACTGCGGCCACGCTCGCACAGGCGGTAGCCCAGCCGGGTTTCCAGCGTGGAGAGCTGGGCGCTAATGGTGGATTGCCCCACATTAAGCATGCTCTGCGCCGGGGTGACGCCACCGGCCTCTACCACTGACAGAAACACCCGCAACAGGCGTAAGTCCAGGTCACTGATGGTTCGCAACATGGTTGCACCTTTCTGGTGAATACGCGCCATTCCATGCACGGCTTAATACATCGCTGTGCACCAATGTAAACATGGCGTTTTCGCTGTTTAATAAAAAATTCCAGCTCGCATACTAGCGAAAAAAGCCGATCCTGGCATTTCGGTCACTTTCGATGTAGAGGGAGTTGTGTAATGGAGTTTGCTTTTAATCAGCCGCAAGGCGGAAATGACATGCCGCGCTTTGGCGGCATCGCCAGCATGATGCGCTTGCCGCAGCAAGAGGACACATCCGGGCTGGATGCCTGTTTTGTTGGTGTGCCGTTTGACTTGGGCACGTCTAACCGCACTGGCACCCGTTTTGGCCCGCGGCAGATCCGCGCCGAATCGGTGCTGTTGCGTCCCTACAATATGGCTACGCGTGCCGCACCGTTTGATTCACTGCAAATTGCCGACATTGGTGATGTCGCCAGTAACCCCTTCAACATCCACGATTCTATCCAGCGTATCGAAGCGGCATATCAGCAGATTGTGGCCAATGGCTGCCGGCCAATTACCCTGGGGGGCGATCACACCATTGCGTTGCCGATTCTGCGCGCCATGCATGCCAAATACGGCAAGGTGGGCGTAGTGCATGTAGATGCCCATGCCGATGTCAACGACACCATGTTCGGCGAAAAAATTGCCCACGGCACGCCGTTTCGCCGCGCGGTGGAAGAGGGGCTGCTGGATTGTCAGCGCGTGATCCAGATTGGCCTGCGTGGCACCGGCTATGCTGCCGAGGACTTTGACTGGTGCCGCCAGCAAGGTTTTCGTGTGGTGCAGGCAGAGGAATGCTGGGGCAAGTCGCTGGTGGGTTTGATGCAGCAGGTGCGGGAGATGATGGGCGACCGCCCGGTTTACCTTAGCTTTGACATTGACGGCATCGACCCGGCCTTTGCTCCGGGCACCGGCACGCCGGAAATCGCCGGCCTTACCGTGCCGCAGGCACTGGAGATCATCCGTGGCCTGCGTGGTGTCAATCTGGTGGGCGCTGATCTGGTGGAGGTTTCTCCACCTTATGACCCGTTCGGCACCACCGCCTTGCTGGGTGCGAACCTTGCTTTTGAAATGCTGTGCGTGCTGCCTGGTGTGCAGTATCGCGACTGATGCAGGAGAGCACCTTGTCTACAGATCAAGCCATTTTGCAGGCGGCCAGCGCACTGGTTGATGCCTTTGGTCGTCACGACGTGTCGGCTTACTTTGCTGCGTTTGCTGAAGATGCCAGCTTTCTGTTTCATAACCACCCGGTGCGTCTGGAAAACCGTGCTGCTTATCAGGCTCTGTGGCAAACCTGGGAGGCAGAGGCGGGCTTTCGCGTACTGGCATGTCAGTCATCGGACCATCATGTGCAATGGCTGGGCACGCTGGCGCTGTTTACGCACCGGGTAAGAACTACCGTGCAGCTGGAAGGCGTGACACAGCAACTGCAAGAGCGCGAAAGCATCCTCTTCCGCCAGGATGTTGCTGGCGGCTGGCTGGCTGTGCACGAGCACCTGTCGCCGCTGCCGGAGGGTTGTGCATGAGCAAATCCGAGATGCAGTCAGTACGTGGAGTCCATATCAATGGGCAATGGCTGGATGGAATGGGCAGCCCGTTGTCGCTGATTGATCCTGTCAGTGGCCAACCGTATGCGACGGTATCGACTGCCGACGTGACCATGCTGGACGACGCTGTTCGTGCTGCCAGCGCGGCCTTGCCAGGCTGGCGCAGTACACCGGCTGCAGCGCGTGGCAGGCTGCTGGAGAGGATGGCCCGTCTGATCGAGGCTGCAGGCTCACCGCTGGTACAACTGCAGATGCAGTGCAGCGGCAAGCCGCAAGCTGAAGCGGAACTTGATGTGGCTGATGTGGTGGCCACCTTTGATTACTATGCCACCTGCTGCATGCAGCAGGCGCTATTTTCCCAGGAAGTGCAGCTGCCAGACCCGGCCTTTGCCGCCAGTGTGCAACTGCTGCCGGTTGGCGTGGTTGGCCTGATCGTGCCGTGGAATTTCCCCATGGTGACCAGCAGCTGGAAGCTGGCTCCGGCACTGGCAGCGGGTTGCACCGTGGTACTGAAACCATCGGAACTGACGCCGCTGGCGGAAATTTCCCTGCTCAAGCTGTTGCAAGAAGCGGGTCTGCCGGAGGGGGTGGTGAACCTGGTATGTGGTGGCGGTGAAACCGGTGCGGCATTGGCAGGACATCCTGGCATTGCCAAATTGTCTTTCACTGGCAGTAACAAAACCGGCCAGGCGGTGATGCATAGCGCAGCCGATCGCATGGCGCGGGTGAGTCTGGAGTTGGGTGGCAAGTCGGCATTGGTCGTGCTGGATGATGCTGACCTGCCACAGGCGGTGGCGCTGGCGGTAGCCGGGGCCTATTTCAATGCCGGGCAGATGTGCTCTGCCACTTCTCGCATTCTGGTGCAGCAATCCTTGTACCCGGCATTTTTGGATGCCATGCAGCAGGCGGTAAGGGCCATTCAAGTCGGCGGGCCTGACGACGCCAGTACCGGAATGGGGCCACTGATCAGCCACGCCCAGCAACAGCGTGTTGTGGGTTTCATTCACCGTGGTGTGGCTGAGGGTGGGCGACTGCTGTGTGACGGACGCCTGCAGGCAGAAAGCCGACCGGGTTGCTTTGTCGGCCCTACCTTGTTTATCGATTTACCTGGCGACAGCCTGCTGTGGCGTGAAGAAATATTTGGTCCGGTGGCCTGCATCCGCAGCTTCCGTGACGATGCCGAAGCCATCCGGCTGACCAATGACAGTGATTATGGTCTGGTAGCCACGGTGGTCGGGAGTGATGCCGCCCGCAGTCGGCAACTGGCCGAACAGCTTGATGTGGGTATGGTCTGGCTGGGTACGCCTCAGCTCATCTTTCCGCAAACCGCCTGGGGTGGCTTCAAGCGTAGCGGTATCGGCCGCGAGTTGGGCCCGTGGGGGCTGCGTTCTTTCCAGGAGGTAAGACACATCGTTTGCAACAGCGCTACCTGAGGTGGCAAACCAGCTGGCCGACACCTGCATCCATAAGCGGGGCGGCCCTTTCAGTCTGCATGGAGAAATCAGATGAAACAAACAGCAAGCAGCCCGCTGCCGCTTGGCGGTATCGAGGTGCGCTCAATCGACTATGTGCCGGAAAACGAGCGCCACGGCAAAGTGCGGGATCAGGGGCCATTCTGGTTCCTGGGGAATTTTCAGTTTTTCACCATCGCGATCGGTTTTATCGGCCCCAGCATGGGGCTGTCGCTGGGCTATACCGCGCTGGGCGGCATCATCGGCATTTTGTTTGGCACCTTGTTCATGGCCTTTCATGCTTCGCAAGGGGCTGAAATGGGTTTGCCGCAAATGATTCAGTCACGTGCTCAGTTTGGCTATCGCGGTGTGGCACTGGTGCTGATCGGTACCCTGTTCACCTTTGTCGGCTTCAATGTGGTGGATGTGGTGCTGATGGCCAGCGGCCTGCATGGCATCTTCGGCTGGAGTGAGGTCAGTATCACGGTGGTGACTTCTTTGATCGGCATGTTGCTGGCGATTTATGGCCACGACTGGTTGCACCGGGTGTTCAAATGGATTTTCTACCTGAGCCTGCCGCTGTACATCATTCTGACCATTGCCATCCTGCTGGGCGCAGCCGGTGGCAAGGTGCCCACTAGCAATGGGTTTACCTGGGTGGCCTTTGCCGCGCAGATCGCTGCCAGCGCCAGCTACAACATCACCTACGCGCCCTATGTGTCGGACTATTCACGCTATCTGCCACGCCATACCCCCGCCCGCTCCATCATTGCGGCGGTGTTCTGTGGTGCAGCTTCATCGGCCATCTGGCTGATCATTCTGGGTGCCTGGCTGGCTACCCGGTTGGGGGCATCGGATGGCCTGGTCGCCTTGTACACTTCAGGTAACGCGATATTCCAGGGCTTTGGTGCACTGATTGCGCTGTCGTCGATTGCCGCCATGGTGGCCACCATGGGCCTGAATGCCTATAGCGGCATGTTGACGGTGCTGACCGCGCTGGACTCGCTGCGCAAGCTGCAACCTACACGCCGTTTGCGTGTGGTGGTGATCGTGGCGCTGACCCTGCTGTGGGGCGGCATTGCACTGGCCACCAGCGTCAACGCCATCAGCATGCTGTTTGCCGCGCTGACTATCATGCTTTACCTGCTGGTGCCTTGGACAGCAGTGAATCTGGTGGACTACTTCCTGGTTCGTCGTGGTCGCTATGCCATCACCCATCTGTTCACGCCCAATGGCATTTACGGTAGTTGGGGCTGGAACGGACTGATTGCCTACACCATTGGCTTTGTTGCCACCATTCCCTTCTTTGTGTTGCCGGACGTGTATACCGGGCCTGTCGCACGCTTGATTGGCGGTGTGGATATCGGCTGGCTGGTAGGCTTGCTGGTGTCGGCCATCAGTTATGCACTGCTGATGCGCTGGCAGGATGCCAGCCGGGAAGAAGATGCCATCCAATCCAGTGAATGGGCGTTGGGCCATGTTCCGCTCAGTCCGGCAGCTGTGCATCACAGCGAGGCGGTGGCTGTACGTACATGATGAAGCGGGCTCTTGCTTAGTCGGTATGGGCGATGGCAAGGGGGCTGCTTGTTGAACGGGGCAGCCCACCAACAGCGCAAGAATGGCTAGCGACGTTCGGGCGATTCACCTCGCAGTGTGCCGTGCGAACAGACCCTAGCAAACGGCCGCTGTGCAGTCGGATCCCGTTGAAATGCACAATGGCTGAAATTGCCATGGTGCCAATCTTCACCATGAAAGCGATGGTTTCTGCTGGTGGCCAGTTATGGCCACCGCTGCCACTATACCTGCACGGATGGCACCGACTTCATACAGCGCAAGGCAAACAGCGAACGGCTGTGGCGAATTCCGGAAATCCGGTAGAGTTTTTCCCGTAGAAAGCGCTCATAACCAGCCGTGCCATCCACGGCTACTTTGATCAGATAGTCATATTCACCAGACACCAGATGGGCTTCCAGTACCTCTGGCAAGGCCGCCAGCTCTTCTCCAAAGCGGGCAAGCGTATTTTCCTCGTGCGCATTGAGCGTGATTTCAATCAGCACGGTATCCCGCAGTCCCAGCTTTTGCTGGTTGATCAGTGCCACATACCCCTGGATATAGCCATCCTCCTCTAGCTGCCGCGTATGGTTCCAACAGGCTGATGCGGACAGGCCTACGCGCTCAGCCAGTTCAGAATTGGACAGCCTGGCATTCCTTTGCAGCTCTTGCAGAATCTTTCTATCCTGCGGGCATAATTCTGTTTTATTTTCCGACATAACATTTCCTGAAAAATATTCTTCACCAAATTTGGCTAAGTAAAAAATAATTAACCGAAATCTCCGTGGGTAGCAAGCAATTGAAAAGCCTCTTCTCGCTTGGCCGGCATACATTAAGTCACATCAAGAAGTCATAGCGCAGAGCCTTTACAGACCGCCCGCCACCCGCAGGCTTGCCACCGGTCAACACCATTTGTCCGGGCTGAAAATGCTCTCAGGCCCCTTACCGAGCGGCTGGATCAACATGGACAGTATCGATATCAAGTGATGTGACTACCGCCTGGGCCTGTCATCAAAAGCCACGCTCCCTAGCATTGGCCTTGGCGGTATTTTTTATCAGCTTGTTTTGTCATTTTGGTTTTTATAGTCAAAAAATAGCATGATCATGAATTTATATCATTGATTGATGAGTATATCTGATGCTTTGTTGCTGTATTGGTACGGTGCAGGAAAAAGCAGTCTCCAGTAGTCCAAACTTGTAAAAAGAGGTCTCTTATTTCTCTTTTAACCAGTTAAACCTGCCAATGCATAGGGATTAACCATCTCCAACTGACACGGACGTATCGAAATGTCCTGACTTTGTACGGTTTCATGGCGTCGGCCTTGTGGGTCGGCAAATTTTTAACTTCATTTTAAGCAATTTGTTTTAATACCTTAAATACAATGTGCAATATTGTCGTTGCAGAAGCAGGACCGACACAGGGGGTGTCATGCCTTGTTCCGGATGTCAGGTGCATATGGGATGTCGAAAAATTGGAGAGGAGATCGGTGTGATTACAGTGTTGACGATATTTGGCACGCGGCCAGAGGCAATCAAGATGATCCCGATTGTGCAAGCATTACAAAGCTGCCCTGGCGTGGTGTCTCAGGTATGTGTGACCGGACAGCACCGGGAGATGCTGGATCAAGTGCTTAGCTTGTTTGATGTAAAGCCGGATCATGATTTGCAACTGATGCACAAGGCACAGGGCCTGGCACCGCTCACTGCTTTGCTCCTTCTGGAAATAGATCAGGTCCTGGCACAGGTGCAGCCCGACGTGGTGCTGGTGCATGGCGATACGGCTACTACCCTGGGGGCGAGCCTGGCTGCTTTTTACCGCAAGATTCCGGTGGGGCATGTTGAGGCAGGCTTGCGTACTGGCGACCTGTCTTCGCCCTGGCCGGAGGAGATGAATCGCCGTGTGGTAGATACCTTGTCATCGTGGTATTTCGCACCGACAGAGGAGTCCTGTGGCAACTTGCGGCGGGAAGGGGTGGATTCTGCCCGCATTTTCATCACGGGCAACAGTGTGGTGGATACCTTGCTGCTGACGGTGGACAAGCTGCAGCAGCCACATCTGCAGGCGAAGATGCGCGACCGCTTTGCGTTTTTACGCTCCGGGTCGAGGATGATCCTGATCACAGGCCACCGGCGCGAGAGCTTTGGCGAGAAGTTTGAAAACTTTTGCCATGCGCTGCTTGTGCTGGCGAAACGCTACCCCGACGTGGACTTTGTCTACCCGGTCCATCTGAATCCCAATGTGCGCGAGCCGGTATATGCCTTGCTGTCCAGGGTGGCCAATATTCACCTGATTGATCCCCAAGAGTATCTGCCATTCGTCTATCTGATGGTGCGCTCCTATCTGATCATTACCGACTCGGGCGGTATACAGGAGGAAGCACCGGCCTTGGGCAAGCCGGTACTGGTCACCCGCGATACCACGGAGCGGCCAGAGGCCCTGGCAGCAGGTACGGCGCGACTGGTGGGGACAGAAACCGAAAGCATCGTGGCGTCAGCCAGCGAGTTGCTGGATGACGAGGCGGCCTATCTCAAGATGTCGCAGGCACATAACCCCTACGGCGATGGACATGCCAGCCGCCGCATTGCCGCCATTGTGTCTTCCTTGCCGTCCTTGCATGGGTGCGCCCAGGTGCAGGAAGCGACCGTTGCGACGGTAGCAGGGACATGAGCATGCGCCGATGTATCCAGATTTGCATAGTTCTGCTGTGCTGTTTCTCTTTGGCTAAGTCTGGCCTGGCCATGGCAAACGCAAGCGAAATGCAGGCACGGCAGCCGGGGGCGCATGCCGATATCGTCAACAAGGCTGCGTTGGCGGCCTTGCCACGAGATACCCCGCCGGCACAGGGTGCCAGCGCGCCCTCCGTACATGTGAAAGGCGCGGAGGATAACCAAGACTTACGCCGCACGCAGCAATTGATCAAGGAGCAGATCGAAGAGGCACGCTTGCGTACGGTCGGCAAGGAGGATGACCCGCTGTTGCTGCGTCAGGGGCCGCCATCTGGCGTCTGGGTATTACGGGTGCTGACGCTGATGCTTTACGGCATCGTGCTGTTGATCATGATTTATGCAGTGCGGCACATGGTGTTTACGCTGAATCGCCTGTTCGGTCATCAGCGCCATCCTTATCTTGATATCGAGACCGCCGAGTGGCCGGCGGTGACGGTTTTCATCGCCGCACATAACGAAGAGGCGGTGATTGCGGATGCCATGGAGGCACTGCTGGATAGCGATTATCCGGCCGGCCGCATGATCATCATGCCTGTCAACGACCGCTCAACCGATGGTACCCGCGACATCATCGATCGCATTGCATCCAGTCGGCCGGATGTGATTCGCCCCTTTCACCGGACAGAAGGCAAGCCGGGTAAAGCGGCAGCCTTGAAAGATGCCACTGCGTTGATCGACACCGAGTTATTCATCGTATTCGACGCTGACTATGTGCCGGGACGCGGGTTGATCAAGCAACTAGTGGCACCGTTTTTCGATCCGGAAGTCGGGGCAGTAATGGGCCGCGTGGTGCCCTTGAACCCCGGAGCCAACCTGCTGACCAGAATGCTGGACATGGAGCGGGCAGGTGGCTACCAGGTTGACCAGCAAGCCAGGATGAACATGAAGCTGGTGCCGCAATACGGGGGCACTGTCGGCGGCATCCGCGTGACCGCGCTGAACAGCGTGGGTGGCTGGCACGACGATGTGCTCGCCGAGGATACCGATCTGACCTATCGCTTGCTGATTGGCGGCTGGTTAACGGCCTATACCAATCGTTCGGAATGCTATGAGGAAGTACCGGAGAGTTGGCCGGTACGCATACGGCAATTGATGCGCTGGACACGTGGCCATAACCAGGCGCTGGCACGTCATGTGGGACGGCTGCTGACGACCAAGGGCATACCGCAACGCGAAAAAGTGGATGGGTTGCTGCTGCTGGGCACCTATGCCATGTCGCCATTGCTCATGCTGGGTTGGGCCGTGACGCTGGTGCTGTTCTTCTTCGACAGCATGCTGCCATCGCCAGGCATCCTGTTGGTGATGGCCTTGGTGTGCTACAGCGCGATGGGCAACTTTGCTGCCTTTTTTGAAATAGGCGTGGCCTGCTATCTGGATGGCAGCGGTAGACGGCTGCGTATTCTGCCCTTTGCCATCTTTGGCTTTCTGGTCAGCCTGGTGACGATTGCCAGAGCAACGCTGGCGCAATCCTTGCTGGAGCCTTTCCAGAAAAACAAAGCCTTGCACTGGGATAAGACCAAGCGTTACCGGGGGCAGGCCGCATGAGCACACTATTTTATGTACTGGGCGTGCTATTGCTGCTTTTGGCCCCTTTGCTGCCTGGCCTGCTGGAGCTGTATCAAAAGACAGATATCGCCGCCCTGGGCATTGATCGTTTGCACACGGGCAACGCCAATGTTTTCGCCGCGAATTACCGCAGTCGCGTGACTGCACTGGACTCCGACCTCGCCAGCAAGGACTGGAACGCTCGCTTCACCGAATTGCAAAGCGAAATACGGCCCACCGTTACCGAGGAAATCCTTGCGCAGGGGAGTTTGCGTATTCCGGCCGGCTTCAATTGCCTGCAGGAAGTGTATTGCCATGGCGATGTTTCAACGGGAATGGGCGTGGTCCTGCGCAGTGTTCTGGCTGATGGTGACTTGAACCTTGGTGAGGATAGTTCCATCTTGCGCTGGGCCGGCGCACCGCGCATCAACGTGGCTGCAGGGGGCGCTTTGTTTGGCCGTGTGGTGGCCGAGCAAATGTTATGCATCGACGGTCCAGTCAGTTTTCAGCGTATCCAGGCCCCCACCATCCTGCTTGGTCGGGAAGGGCAGATGGCAGCACGGCCTTCTTCCGCTCCCGCGCAAGGGCAGGAGGTGGATATCTGCAGCTTGCCCAATATCCTTTTCTATAACGCAGCGATGCGACGGGTGGTGGTTGCCGGCGACTTCACGTTGCCGGAGCACAGCCTGTTGCGCGGCAATCTTGTGGTGCGCGGGCACTTGCACATAGGCGATGGCTGCTACATCGACGGCAGTATCAAGGCCGCTGGCATGGTGTACCTGGGGAGCAAGGTGACAATAACCGGCTCCGTCATTTCTGATCAGTCTGTGGTCTGCCAGGGCGATTGTCGTATTGCTGGCCCCATCGTGGCCGACCGGCAGCTTTCCATTGCCGCCGGTTCTGTGCTGGGCAAGCCCGATGCGCCAAGCAGCCTGTCAGCCCAATTCGTCATGCTAAAGCTGCCGCTGGTGGTACATGGAACGGTCTGGGCGCGCACGCGCGGAAAGGTACTCAGCTTATGAAACGCGTGTGCTTGTTGCTGGCGATGTGGGCCACGGCCTGCCTGGCCGATGGTGAACTCCACCTGCCCGAATATCAGCTTGAGGATGGAGCCATCCTGTTACAGAAGGGGGGAAAGCATGTCGACCCCTATTTTGCGATGAAGGCGCTGCTGACGGCGGGCGAGTTGGGATTGTCCACGGATACCGTTACCGATGCGTGGGTCGCCTGGCTCCTGCCCCGACAGGAAGGCAATGGCAGCTTTCCACGCTTTGAGCGACTGGCCAACGGTGGCTGGCGGCGCTCAGCGGCCGCCGATGCCGATGACTCCACGCTGGCTCTATGGATTTCCTTGTTATCCCGACGCTATGCCGCGCAGGCCATGCCGGCTTCCTTGCGCTCTTCGCTGGAACGTGCCCGTAAAGCGCTCTGGCGATTGCGCCGGGTAGACGGTGGGGTTTACGAATACGCGACAGGCTCCCGCCTGGCTTACCTGATGGATAACGCTGAAGTCTACACAGCCTTGCGTGACGACTGCACTTACTCCGGATACGGCTGTCAGCGGATGCTGCAACTGGAAAAGGCCCTGACACGCACATTCTGGGATGCGGGCAAGCGACGCTGGCGTGTGGCGTCGCGTCATGAACCGCCACTGGCTTTTTACCCGGATGCGGCTGCACAGCAGTTTCCGCACATGGCAGGGCTGCCAGCGCCTGCAGGTCAGGCTTCCTTTGATGACTGGTTAGCGAGGGAAGGGCATTCCTGGCTGTTGCAAGACAAGAACACGCTGGATTTTCCGTGGGGCGTGTTGGTGTTGGCCGCGCCGCAAGAGCGGCGTAGCGATGTGGCCCAGATCTGGCTGCAGCATGCGACACCCGCACGCCATACCACCCGTTGGAACATATTGGAAGAAGCGGTTTTTCAGGGACTGACACAAGGTTTGGACCTGCCAGAACAAAAAGGAAGCGAGTCATGAGCAGATTTCGATCTTGGCCACGTTGGGTATGGTGGTTATTGCTATTGGGCCTGTCACTGGTTGCGATAGCAGTTTGGCACCTGAAACAACAAAAAGAAGAGCAACCTCCGAGCGCATTCATTGCGCTGCTGTTACCGGATCAACAGGCCAGTCACAAATACGTATTGGCCTGGCAGGACGCAGCCAGTGAAGCCGGCGTCTCGATGCTTCAGATCACCGCCAGCCAACTGGTCGCGATGGATGCGGCCCAGCGTGCCCGCTTGCGCGGGATTGTGCTGCCTGACAGCATTCATCGCAGCATCAGTGCCGCCCTGGCTGGGGTACTGGAGGAGTACGTTCAGGATGGCGGAGCATTATGGATCAACTACGACGCCGCCACCGAAAATGCCGGAGGCCGTTTTCTGGATAAGCCTGCGCTGGCAAGGCTGGTGGGGGTGGACTATCTGCTTTACCAGGAAATGGGCAAGGCGATGGTGCGTAGCGACCTGATGCTGATGCCAGCCGCCGCCGTACAGGCGCTGGGCATTGCGCCTGGGCGTTTTCAACCCTACGCGGGTAGTACAGAGCCACTGCTGCAGGCGGCTACCTATGGCTATGACGAGGCGGTTTTCAGCTACCTGGTCACGCGAGGCAAGTTCCCCGGGCAGGTGCTCGCCAAGAGCAAGGATGGGTCCCTGATTGCGGGGCTGCGTCATTACGGACGCGGCCAAGTGTTGTTCGTCAACTTGCCGGTCACCTTTTTGCGTGTGCGTACGGATGGCTTGTGGCTGCAGTCCTATCTTAATTTTTTCAATCGACACGTGCTGCACCTGCCGCAGCTGGCCTCGGTGCCGGATGGCATCGGCGGCCTGGTAATGAACTGGCACGTGGATGCAGAAAATGCGATTCCTTATCTGGGCATGCTGGAAGATTTGGGTTTTCTGAAGCAGGGGCCTTACTCGGTCCACTTTACTTCTGGTCCCGACAACAATAGCCCGGGTGATCATCTGGGGATGGATGTCGCCCACAACACCACCGTACAAGGCTGGATACGTCGGTTGCATCAGCTGGGCTATGAGGTGGGTGCGCATGGCGGTTGGGCGCACAATTATTTCGCCTTCAACATCAACGAGAATAACGGTGCGCAGTGGACGTCCTACCTCGACAATAACAAACAGGATCTTGAGCAAGTCATCAATCAGCCATTGACCGAATATTCGGCCCCCAACGGCCACCATCCGGAGTGGGTAACCACTTGGCTGCGCCATAACGGTGTGCTGGCGTATTACTTTGTGGGCAATTCGTCGATGGGGCCCACGCGCGCTTATATCGATCCGGCCGACATGCATGGCCGTCCATGGGCCTTTCCGGTGTCTGCCAATGGCGATGTCGCCTCGTTTGAAGAGGCCGTGCTGAACAAATTTTCCGATGCACAGATGAGCACCTGGCTTGAAGCCATGACCCGCTTCGCGACCCAGCAGCACGAAGTCCGGCTGGTCTACTTCCACCCGCCGGGGGTCTACTTTTATCAA
Source organism: Aquitalea aquatica (assembly GCF_013911085.1). Taxonomy (GTDB): domain Bacteria; phylum Pseudomonadota; class Gammaproteobacteria; order Burkholderiales; family Chromobacteriaceae; genus Aquitalea; species Aquitalea aquatica. The sequence continues at coordinate 81,857 of NZ_JACERN010000017.1, read as the reverse complement.
AAAGCGGCGACGCAATGGCTGGAACAAACCCGCCAGCTGAGCGAACAAGGCGTGTTTCGTTGGTACACCATGACACAGTTGGCGCGCTTTCTGTCGCAACGCGAGCAAACCGCCTGGCAGATAGCGCCGGCCGCAGGCAAGAAGGCCTCTTGGGTCAGTATCGACGCCCGCAACCCGACATCTCTGGAGCGACAAAGTTGGCTCTTGCCCAAGACTGCGGCACGGCCGGTGTTGCTGATTGGCGCGGCCAATATCGAGGCACTGCCTGACGCCTGGCGCGTGACTGCCAAAGCGGGAAAGAACCTGCGGTTTGAATATTTGCAGCCGGGTAGCGCGGCGGAAGGGGACGCGAATGATTGAGCAAAAAAAAGTGGCATGTTTGATGATTTGTCTGCTATTGCAGGCCGGTAGGGCATGGGCGGTCGACGAAGAAGCATCCGCCCCGGCTGAGGAGGCTGAGGCGATGGAGGCCCCGGCGGAAGCTGCTGCCGACTCGGCATACTCCCAGGCTCGCAGCATAGAGCTGGGCACTACCCGCTCGCATTTGAGCGAGGGTAATCCAAGCTGGAATGGCGTGTATGTTTCCGGAGTGTGGCAAAGCAATGCCAGTAATGTTTTTGACTGGATCGCCGAACAGGACAGCCGCTTTGGCGAGCATGGTGTCGCGCTGAATGGCGGCTGGAACCACGATTTCAATCCAGACTGGTTCGGCCGGTTGGAGCTGGGGCGCAGCAGCAGTGGCACTTTCTGGCCTGGCACACACTATGGTGTAGCACTCAATCGAAAACTGCTCCAGGAGCGTAACCTGGTGGCCACCTTTGGCCTTGCCTACAACGACAATCGCCAAGATTATAGCGACCGCATCCTGACGCTGGGCCTGGTTTATTACTTTGATGCACCCTGGGTGATCGAGGGTGGCGTGCATCGTACGATCAGCTATCCCGGCGGTGTGGCATCGATGCAAGGTTATGGTGCGATTACCTACGGGCGCAACGCTTGGCGTCTGGTGACATTTGCCATCAATGCCGGCGGCGAAGGCTATATGCCAATCGGTAACAATCAACCCCGGCAGCTGTTTGATAGCCAGCTATACCAACTGAGCTGGCGCGAGTGGGTAGGCAAGCATTGGGGGCTGCATGCCGGCGTGGAGTTTTACCATAGCCCTTACTACCAACGCAGTGGGCTGACCACGGCCGTGTTCTGGGATCTGCCATGAATACGCAGCAACGTCTGGATTTACTGAAGTCCATGCGCTACACCGGTCATGGCGGCGGCCTCATCAGGATGCACCGCGCCATGCGCATCGAGCACTTCAGCCGTATGCGCTGGGCCTGGATTATCGGCTTGCCATTGCTGTGCAATCTGGTGACGCTCAAGCTATTGCCCAGCATCACCGGCCTATGGTTTGAGTTGACGCGCTGGAGTATTGCGGTGACCGGGGGGATGGCGGATGTGTCCGCCTTGCGGGTGCAGGAAGGATGGACGCGGCCCATGGCACTGCCTTGGCTGGAGCTGTCTTCTTCTACGCCATCGTTTTGGCAGTGTTGGGGCAATGCGCTGGCCGCCTTGCTCTTGCTACTGCTGTCTTTTGTCATTAGCCAGGAGCGCATGCCCGCACGTTATTTACTGCGGCTGCTTGCCATCATCCAGGGTTGTTCTTGCCTATATTTCTGTGTGATGCCAGCGGCGTTCAGTCATTCGCTATCCGACTATCACCACTCCTGCCTGGAGTTTGTACTGGCCCTGTTGTTGCTGGTGCCATGGATACACGCGCTCACCTTTTACATTCTCGACAAGCCCATTTGGCACAAGCTGCTGCTGACCCTGCTTTCAATGGGATATCTCTGTGTGGAAGCGCCGCTGCATTATTTTGCCGCAGCGCTGGCGCTGCACTTTGGCTCACTATTATTCATGCCATTGATTTTCATTCTGGGGAGCCTGATGGTGGAGGTGATGATGTTGATCGCGCTATATGGCTGGGTAATGAGCTGGGATACAGCCTCTGCTGATTTATTTCGTAGGCCCTCACCAAGGGGGCCGCATGTCGATACCAATTAGTCCGATAAAGTTCGTCAGTCCATGCTGTTATTGGCCGCGAACCGTCTATGTGGCTTCGGATGAGCTTATCGGGCTGGAGCGGTCTCGAAATGGCCCTCCATGTCGTTGTGAGCCATTGCCGCACAGAAAGGGGCGGCGATGGCCAGAGTGTTTGGCACCGTGCTTGAGTCATTGTCATGTAAGCAAGGCAAGTAGGGGAATGCGGTGGAGCTGATTTCAAATACAAGCAGAATCAGAGTGCCATCTCCAGCCGAACAGGCGATGTTAGTGAAGCTGTTTGCAAGCCACTCACTATCCTGGATTCCACTTGTTGATTTGCGTAATACGCTGCGAATTTATGGAGTGAGCTTTGCCAATAGCACGGAAAGCATAGATCCTGAGATGCCTGCATTGGCGCTCCTTGCCTTGAACGAGATTCGGCGCAGGTTTCCTTGTTCCTTGTAATATGGCGTGAAATGAAACGCTATACCCCAAACGTGCCACGCTGGCCGAATCTGCGGAGCAACAAGCCGAAATTAGACGCCTCAAGGCAAAACGGAAACGGGGGCCGAGGAGTGCGACATCCTAACAATGCCGCCGCATAGTTTGCCAGGGAGTCCGGGTAAGGTATGCCTTCATCCAGGCCCACGCGCAGCTATTTGCTGATGGTCAATCAACAGCAAGACGGCATCGTTTCCGGTTAATCGTTTGTAGGTCGTGATTATTCCCTCTTGCTAGTTTGCGGTGGAATACCGTGGATCGCCCCAGAACATCACAACTTTGGCGGAGCCATGCTCTGCTTTTAAGCGTACTTCTCGGGGGTGTTTGCTTGCCGGGTAGACAGGAAGCCCTTGGCCATCGAGAAAGAAGGCTTCACCGTCAATGCTGATCTCCCCAAAAATAGGCATTGCAAACATATTCACGCCGGCGGGGACTGGGATAGCCAGCTCCGCACCTTCTTCCAGCGAGATGTCCAGCAAAGTCACATTGCTTGGTGGTTTCAACGGGGACGCCACCCCAGACAGCGATCCCAGTGCTACACGAATCTTGCCACCCGGCATCCGAAGCATCGGGGTGTCTTCTGGCTCCAGACTGAGCGTAGAAGGTGCTATCTGTTCAAGTTCTGGTAGCAGACTCACAAAGATCTGCAAGGAGTGGACGGTTTTGCCTTCTTCCGCGGGGTCTTCCTGGTGGATGATCCCGTTGCCAGCTGTTGCCCAATGCAGCCCACCAGGGCGAATGAGATTGTGGGTTCCCAGCGAGTCCCGGTTGTCGATACCGGTCTCCGAATCCATAAAGACATAGGACACAGCACAGAATCCGGCATGCCGATGCGGCGGGAAGGTCGGTGCGCTCATCCAGGCGTGGTCAACGCCAAGGAAAGGAGCTAGCACGTTGTTTTCAGCGCGCAGGGTATAGGCCCTGAAATGACTTCCATGATTCATCCGCTGCAGAGGAACAATAACTGGCATAGCGGTTTCCGTTTACCGCGTGGCGTTAAGTGCCGGATAGTCGGTAAAGCCCTTTTCGGTGCCGCCAAAGTAGGTGTTACGGTCTGCCTCATTAAACGGTGCGTTGGCTTCCAGCCTGGTCATGAAGTCCGGGTTTGCCAGAATCATTTGCCCGTAAGACTCCAGATCCGCCAGTCCGGCAGCGACATCATTTCCGATTTGCTCGCGCGGCTTGCCTGGGCGGTTCAGAATCAGGCTCTGCTTCCAGAGGATGCGGATGTCTTGCAGCAAATCTTCATTGCCAAGGTGCATCAGGTGCAGATAGGCCAGGCCCAGCTTGTTCAGTTCGGCAACCAGGTAACGGTAAAGCGCAGCGCCGTTTTCACCCTCTTCGATGCCCCACATGTTCATCCCCGGAGATAGGCGGATGGCCGTGCGGTCAGCGCCGATTTCTTCAGCGATGGCAGCCGCCACTTCGATGGCAAAGCGGGCACGGTTTTCAATCGATCCACCATATTCATCGCTACGGGTATTGGCACTGGGTGCCAGGAACTGGTGAATGAGGTAGGCGTTCGCACCATGAATTTCCACCCCATCGGCACCCGCTTCAATAGCGCGGCGTGCTGCAACACGGAAGTCCTGGATGGTCTGCTGCACTTCTACAGTACTGAGTGCATGGGGAACCGGCGCATCTTGCATCCCGGTTGGCGTAAACATTTGTGCTCCAGGCGCGATAGCCGAAGGCGCAACGCCTTGCCGATGATGCGGCGTATTGTCGGGATGAGACATCCGGCCGGCATGCATCAACTGAATGAACAAGCGGCTGCCTTTGGCATGTACTGCATCGGAGACTTGTTTCCAGCCGGCAACGTGCGCATCGGTATAGATGCCTGGTGTCATCAGATAGCCCTGGCCATCATCGGAAGGTTGGGTCCCTTCGGCAATGATCAGGCCTACCTCGGCGCGTTGCGCATAATACTCGGCAGCCAGTTTGCCCGGGGTGCCATCAAATTCAGCCCGGCTGCGCGTCATCGGTGCCATGGCAAAACGGTTTTTCAGGGTGTAACGACCCACTGTGGTCGAAGTGAAGATCTGTTTCATGTGGAAATCCTTGGTCATCGAGTGAAGTGTGTTGCTGGAGAGAGGAGACGCAGATTGCGCTGTTACATACACACCAGTTCTCGCCAGCAGATGTTCTGAAGCGGCGATGAACTGGCGGATGTGCTGTGCATCCAGGCCGGGAGAGGGAAGAATGGCTTGCGCTTTACGGTTGAAGAATGAGCCGCTGTACCGCTCGAGATCCGGGCTGAGCAACAGTGGCAGCATCTTCTGTGCGTATTGCTCTGGCGTCGGCGTTAGCAAACCAATCAGTGTTTCCGTAATGCGCGATTTCAGGCTGCCTTGCCCCAGGAAGTTATTACGGATGCCGGTTTTGATCAGGCCAGGATTGAGACCGAAGAAAGTCAGGTGCGGGTAGCGTCTGGCACCATCGAGTACCAGCATTTCATTGCCGGCTACGGTGTTCATGTGGGCAGCCATCGCGCTGTAGGACTGCTCGGCATTCAGGTCGGCATGCTCGCCTTTTTGGCCACTGCCGGGATAGCCCATGAGGAAAACACGTGGTTTCAATGCCGCTTGTTTGCGCAGGGTGCCAAGACGCGGAGCAAGCTGCTGCAGGATCAGCAGACGATTCAAATAACTGACAGCCAGGTCACGTTCGATACCTTCGGCCGTTTCTTGTCGCTGTGGCGCTGCAAAAATGCCGGTGGTGAAAACAAGCATGTCGAGGTTTTCCGCAGGTAACAAAGCGGCAACCCGTTGTGCTTCTTTCATCAGGCTCAGATCCGCCGGGATGAAGTGAATATTGACGCTGTCGCTGTCGCGGAAGGTTTGTCCCACAACCGTAACCCTTGCCCCTGCAGCCGCCAGTGCACGGCTTAGCGCTCTTCCCAGCCCACCCGTGCCGCCGATGACGGCAACTTGTTTGCCCTTCAGCGCTCCTGCGGCTACGGGCTTTGGTCGCCAAGTAACGTTCTCATTCAACTTCATCTGACTTCCCTCACATTTCTGATGGAAGTCATCATCGTCCTGTTTTAACTCGGGATAAATATGGTATTTTGGAAATGATTGATCCAAAAATGAGGCAATAAGGTGGAGTTTCTCAATGACATGGCCTTGTTCGTCGAGGTGGTAAAGGCCAAGGGATTTCGCGGTGCAGCAGAAGCCAGCGGCGTGCCCAACTCAACCCTGTCCCGGCGGATCAGTGCACTGGAAAAAGCGATTGGCTTAAGGCTGCTGCACCGGACAACACGGAAAGTCGAGCTGACAGAAGCGGGACAGATTTACTACGAGCGCTGTCGGCGCATTGTGGAAGAGGCCCGGATTGCCCATGAGCAACTGGGCGAGATGCTGGCGCAACCGAGTGGGGTATTGCGGGCATCGCTGCCGGTGGACTTTTCGGTCACCTACCTGGCACCGCTGATTGCAGAGTTTGCACGACGTTACCCGGGGCTGACGTTTGATTTCGACCTGACGCCCCGGCGTTCAGATCTGGTCAGCGAACCGTTTGATGTGGCGATACGCATGGGGGAGCCAGAAAACTCCCAGCTCATCGCACGCCCACTGGCATCACTGCGTGCACAGCTGTATGCATCACCGGCTTATCTGGCACGCAGCGGAGAGCCTGAAAGTCCGGCGGATCTGTCGAATCACGAGTGCCTGAGCATGCTCAAGTCTGGCGCAGGTACTTGGACCTTAAACCGTGATGGCGATATGCAAACGGTCAGCGTGGGAGGGCGCTTTTCCCTCAACAGCGTCGGCATGATCCGCCGCCTTGCCACGCTGGACATGGGGATTATCTTGATGCCGGAGGCCATCGTGACCGACGATGTTTCATCAGGAAAGTTACGTCGCATCTTGCCCGACTGGTATGGCGCACCGCTCCCGGTCTATGCCATCACGGAAACCCGGCTGATTCCCGCCAAGACGCAACGGTTCATTGAGTTCTTGCGCGAGCGGCTGGGCTCATTGTAAGGACGGATCCGGTCTGTCATGTAAAGCAGACCTTGCATTCCAACATGCAGAACGACCGATATGGCCGAACTGCCGCAGCATCGCTTAGGACTGCGGCAGTTCGGCCAAACCAAGCATGGCCGCTTTACTTCACAAAGCGGCCGAAAATCTGCCTGGTGAGCTGGCTGGTGTTTACCGCGCATGGGCCATCTGCTCAGTGTGAATACTGCAGGTCACTCACTTTCTCCTGCCAGGTAACAACACTACCTGCTGCTTGCTCTTGCACAGCAATATGGCTCATCGCCGTGCTCGGTGCCGCACCGTGCCAGTGTTTGATGCCTGGGGGAATATTCACCACGTCGCCGGGACGAATTTCCTGCACCGGCCCCCCCCATTGCTGCACACGGCCACAGCCCGCTGTCACAATCAGCTTTTGTCCCAACGGGTGGGTGTGCCAGTCGGTACGCGCTCCCGGTTCAAACGTAACCAGTGCGCCGGATGCGGCAGCGGGTGGAATCGGTGCAAATAGAGGATCTACGCGCACTGTTCCAGTAAACCAGTCGGCGGGGCCTTGATAGGAAGCTTGGGATCCGGCCCGTGCTACGGTGACGGTTTCAGCGGAATTCAATTGTTCAGTCATGTCATTTCCTTGATTGATGTCGATATCAGGTGGGGCGATGTGCTTCGTACAGCCACTTCACCATGGCCGGGTCTCTATGGTCGAAGAAGGCAGAGCTGCCCGTATCCAGTGCGGCGATACTGGCCATGTCTGTTTCACTCAATTCAAAATCATTGATGGCAAAGTTCTCTGCCATGCGCTCGGGACGCACGGATTTGGGAATGGCCACCACACCGCGTTGTAACAGCCAGCGCAATACCACCTGGGCCACCGAGCGGCCGTGACGGGTGGCGATGTCTTGTAACGGCGCATTGCCGAACAGATTGTTGCGGCCCTCGGCAAATGGTCCCCACGATTCGATCTGTATGCCCAAGCCCTGCAGGAACTCGGCAGTGGCGATTTGCTGGCAGAAGGGGTGGGTTTCGAGCTGGTTGACCGCCGGAACAATCTTGTTGCGCATTACCAGATCCATCACCCGGTCGGGATGGAAATTACTCACCCCGATGGCACGGATCCGGCCAGCCCGGTGCAAGTCTTCCATGGCGCGCCAAGAGCCATGCACATCGCCATACGGCTGGTGAATCAGATACAGATCCAGATAGTCCAGTTGCAGGCGTTTCATGGAGCGCTCAAAAGCCTGCATGGTTTGTTCGTAGCCGGTGTCATGCAGCCATAGCTTGGTGGTGATGAATAGCTGCTCACGCGGAATATTGCTTGCGGTAATCGCAAGCCCGACCGCTGCTTCATTACCGTAGGAGGCCGCCGTATCAATCAGCCGGTAACCGGTTTGCAGTGCGGCTGCCACACCGCGCTCACACTCGGCAAGATCGGCCATCTGATACACCCCGAAGCCCTGCAAGGGCATCTGGATGCCGTTGTTCAATGTGACTGTTTTCATCGTGTCTTTCCTGTCGGAATGCGTGGACCATCTGCTACCGACATGGCCAAAAGCCGCATGGCGGAGTCGATGGTGTTGTGACTCTTTCTGGTTTCATGCCGCCAAATCAACGTCCTACTCGCGCTTGCAAGTGTGGAGGGTAGCGGTGGCCTTCAATCTGGATACCGCTGAGCACAGCCTCGATGTCGGCAAGATCCGTCGCAGAGAGCTCCAGCGATGCCGCGCCCAGGTTTTCTTCCAGACGATGCAATTTGGTCGTTCCGGGAATGGGAACAATCCATGGTTGGCGTGCCAGCAGCCAGGCCAGCGCAATCTGTGCGCGTGTTGCGCCTTTGGCGCTGGCCATGTCGCCGAGAATATCGACCAGGCCTTGATTGGCCTTGCGTGCAGCTTCGGCAAAGCGTGGCACGACATTGCGAAAGTCACTGCTATCGAACTGGGTGGAGGCATTGATTGCGCCGGTCAGGAAGCCTTTGCCCAGCGGGCTGAACGGAACCAGGCCAATACCAAGCTCTTCCAGTAGTGGCAGTAATTCGGCTTCGGGCTCACGCCACCACATCGAGTACTCGCTTTGCAGTGCAGTAACCGGCAATACCGCATGCGCACGACGAATGGACTCCACGCCAGCCTCGGACATACCAAAGAAGCGGACCTTTCCCGCCGCAATCAGGTCTTTAACCGCGCCGGCCACATCCTCGACAGGTACTGTCGGGTCGACCCGATGTTGGTAGAACAAGTCGATCACCTCGGTTTTAAGGCGCTTGAGCGAAGCCTCGGCCACCGCGCGGATATTTTCCGGTCGACTATCCAGGCCTTCAGCCACATTTCCGTTACGGAAACCGAATTTGGTGGCAATCACGACCTTGCTGCGAAATGGCGCCAGTGCTTCGCCCAGCAGCTCTTCATTGCTGCCGGGCCCATAGGCTTCGGCGGTATCAAAAAAGGTGACACCCAGTTCGTAAGCCCTGCGAATTAAAGCCACAGCTGTTGAACGATCCGTGGCCGGACCATAGCCATAGCTCAGTCCCATGCAGCCGAATCCCAAGGCTGAGACTTCAAGTTCGCTCTTTCCCAGCTTGCGCATTTTCATCGCTGTACCTTTCATTGGATGGTGGATGGATTTGAAGGCAGCTGTTTAAGCCGGCCGCTTTTCAGTTGTTTCGTATGGGCCTGCGTTGCTGCGACGAGATGGACCCGAAGTTCAGAAAGCGCACGGCCAACAACAAGCTGGCAGCCAGGAACGCGGCTGCCACGTCCAGTGCATAACCGGTATGCAGAGCCATCTCAGCACTGCTGTAGGCTGTTTTGCCACCACCCGCGTAGACGACAACCAGAATGGCAAGACCCAGTGTGGCACCCACTTGGTGGGCAACATTCAGCACACCGGAGGCGACGCCGGCATTGTGTGGCTCCACCCCGGCCACCCCGGCCACGGTAAGTGGCGCCAGTACCCAGCCTTGTCCGAAACCCACTAGCAGCATCGGCCCCAGGACACCTGCAACATAAGACGCCTGATCAGCCGCCAGGCCTTGCCACAACACACCGGCCACACACATGGCCAGCCCGCTCAGCAGAATGCGACGCTGCCCGATACGGCGGGCTACGGCCGGCACCGACAACGAGGTGGCCAGTTGCGGAATGGTGACCGGTACAAACGCCAGTCCGGCCAGCATCGGTGAGAAACCGAGTACCCGTTGCAGGTATTGCGCGGTGAAAAACCAGAAACCGGCCATGCCGCACAGAAACAACAAGCGTGCAGCGTATGCGGCGTTACGTTCCCGGTTGGTCAGCAGGGCAAGGGGTAACAAGGGTTGAATGGCACCTGACTCGATACGCAGAAAACCGGCCAGCAAAATCAGCCCGGCCAGCAGGCTGCTCCAGGTTTGTACTGCGCCCCAGCCGGATTCGGCCGCCTCGACAATACCGAATACCAAGGCAAACATGCCTAGCGTGGAGGTCAGTGCACCGGCCATGTCAAAACGCCCGGATTGCCGTGGTGTTTCGTGGATGTAGCGCATGCTGCCGGCAATCAGGGCGGCACCTATCGGCAGGTTGATGAAGAAACCTGCTCGCCAGGAAATCAGGTCGGCCAGCAAGCCTCCCGCCACCAGTCCCACGGTGGCACCGATGCCTGCTGCTGCGGCATACAGCGACAGTGCACGGGTTCGTTCATGGCCCTCTTCAAAATGGGTGGATATCAATGCCAGGGTCGAGGGGGCCAATACCGCAGCACCAAGCCCCTGGACCGCCCTAAAGGTAATCATCCACGCGGGTGTCATGGCTGCACCGATAGCCAGCGAGGCCACGGTAAAGATGGTCAAACCGGTGATGAACATCTGTCGTCGGCCAAGAATGTCGCCGGCTCTTGCCCCCAGCAGCAAGAAGCCGCCAAAGGTCAGGGTGTAGGCGTTCTGGATCCACGACAGTCCGGCCGGGCTAAAGCCAAGCGCCGCCTGAATGCGTGGCAAGCCGGTCAGGACAATGGAAATATCAATCACCAGCATCAGGTAGCTGACCATGATGATGGTCAGCACCATGCTACGGTTCACTGCCGTTGAGGCCTGGGTCATGCTGTGCTCACCCCCAGGCTTTGACCGATTTCCATCCCCGGCGTAATGGCCAGCCGGGTGATCAGGCTGGAAAGGCTGTCGAGTGATACCGCGTGACCAATAAACGGCTGCCCCTTTCTGGTCAGCTGGTAGTTTTCGGTCTTGTCGCGATTGAACCAGCCCGGCCGCAATAGGGTGTAGTCAAGGTCAGAGGCTTCAATCAGTGCGGCCGAGTCGCGATAGGGGTCCAGTACGCTGCGATAGCGTTCACCCGGCACTTCGCCGTAGATTCCCATGGAGCTGATAAAGATCAGGCGTCGCAGCCCGGACACTTTCATGCTGTCAATCACCTTGCCTGCCTGTGCGGCCATGTCTCCCGCCAGATTGGCATACACCAGGTCTTGGTTGCGCATGGCCATCTGCAAGGTGGCGGAATCCAGCACATCTCCTTCGACAATCGTTACCCGCGACGGGTCCGGATTAGCCAGGCGGTGTGCACGGCGCAAATACAGCGTCAGCTGGACATCCGGGTGTGCCAGCAGATAGGGCAAGGTATGCCGCGCAAGCTGGCCGTTTGCCCCCAGTATCAGAATTCGGGTCATTGCAATCGTTTCATTTTTCATCCTGTAGATGCCATACAAGGGCAGCGCACAGGAAGCGCCTCGACCTGCGTGTCACCATGGCAGTGACCGACGCTGGCAAGGCTCAGCAACATAAATAGATGGACGGCTACCGGTTATTGACCATGTCGTTGACTGGCAACCAGACCGTGGCAGTTACTCAGGCGTAGCCAGGACGTTGGTTTTCATGGCCACGATGACACCACCACCAATCAGCAATCACTACCAGTGACGAAGGCCGCATCAGACTCCTGCAGGAGGGATGCGGCGACTGCCATTTCCTCTGGTGGCGCCATGCGCGTCACAGGATTTGAATTACAGAGCCAGGCTCAAGATTTCGACCACGACATCATGGGTATAGATTTCTGCAATACCGAACCACTTGGCATTGCCCAGCACTACTTCGGTAATGGTTGGCAAGTCAGCCTTGGTGATGCCGAGTTGTGACAGGCGAGTGGGGGTGCCGATCTTGTCAAACCAGCTTTCCAGAGCCGCAATGCCTTGCTCTGCGGTTTCAAGTGCAAATACCTGTTGAGCAAAGCGCTGGAACTGCTGCGGATTCTTGCCCTGATACCATTTCATCCACGCCGGCATGATCACCGACAGGCCTGCACCATGCGGCACGTTAAACAGTGCGGACAAGGCGTGTTCGATCATGTGGTTGGGATAGCTGAAGCCTGCCGTACCGGCATAAATCAGGCCGTTGAGAGCCTGCGTGGCGGCCCAGGCGAACTCGGCACGGGCCGGGTAATCGGTCGGCTTGTCCAACAGGGTTTCCGTGGTGTCGATCACGGTTTTAACCAGGGCCTCCACCATGCGTGACTGAAGCACCGGCTGCGTGGTGGCGGTGAAATAGCCTTCAATGCAATGGGCGATGATGTCGGCGGCGGAGTACACCAGATAGTCGCGCGAAACGGTTTGCATCAATGCCGGGTTGACGATGGAAACGCGCGGAAAGGTATGCACCGACTGGATCGCGAATTTTTCTTTAGTGGCCTCGTTGGTGACGACTGCACCACTGTTCATTTCGCTGCCGGTTGCCGCCAGTGTCAGAATGGAAAACACCGGCAATGCGGCATCAATGGCAGCCTTGCCGATGAACAGATCCCATACATCGCCAGCGTAAGCCACCCCGGCGGCAATGGCCTTGCTGCTATCCAGTACCGACCCACCACCAACGCTCAGCACGGCACCGACCTGATGACCACGTGCCAGTGCAATGCCCTCGCGCACCTTGCTCAGCAAGGGGTTGCTGACAATGCCGCCGAATTCGACAAATTCGATGCCGTGTGCAGCCAGGCTCTGGCTGACGGTCTGGAACAGGCCATCGCGCTTGATGCGGTCACTACCAAAACAGAGCAGTACTTTGCTGATGCCATGTTCAGCCAGGTGCTGGCCGATCAGCTGTTCTTTGCCGGTACCGAAATCAATTTTGGTGGGATTGAAGAAAGTAAAGTTGTCCATGCGTATTCTCGTTGCCATCTCGGCGCTTGAAGTTGATGGACGTGACTTTAATCCTCAGTGGAACATCAAACTAGCGTGTTATTATTTGAATGATCTACAACTTTATGATGTTAATTCATCGGCAAAGCTGAGCCATGTCCATTAACGAGCTTCGTTCCATTACCACATTCGTACGGACGGTCGAGTACGGCAGCCTCAGCAAGGCTGCTGCTGCACAACAGATCTCGCCACAGGCAGCCAGCAAGGCACTGGGGCAACTGGAACAGTTTCTGGGTGTGCGGCTATTCCACCGCACCACCCGCAGCATGTCGCTGACCGAAGAGGGGCAGCGCTTTCTGGAGGCGGTACAACCATCGCTGATTGGATTCCAGCAAGCGCTGTCAGCCGTAAAGCAAACCAAGGATGAGCTGGCGGGACCACTGCGGATTGTCGGCCCGCGTACCGTTTTGCAATCGGTCATCGGCCCGGTGATGGACGAATACTGTCGGCTCTACCCCGAAGTACAACTGGACGTGCAACTGGATGACCGCATTGGCAACTGGGTGGAGGATCGTATTGATGTCGGCTTCCGATTGGGTAATTCGCCACAGGAAGGGCTGGTGGCACGTCGCCTGTTTCCCATGCAGTTGATTATCTGCGCCGCCCCCAGCTACCTGCGCAAGCATGGCATCCCGCTCAGTCTTTACGATTTAGGGGCGCATCGTTGCAGTGCCTTTCGCCGGGCCAGCGATGGCCGCGTGGTGCCCTGGCGTGTGCGGGTCGGTGAGCGCATGCAGGATCAGCCGGTCAATCCGGCCTTCTGCACCAATGACGAAGCCATGGAGTTGCGCGCCGTCCTGGCTGGTGAGGTCATTGGCCAACTGGCAGGCCCGACAGCGGCCCCACTGATACGCAGTGGTCGGCTGATTCCCATTTTGCTGGAAAACATGGCAGACCATTACAGCCTGTTTGTGTATTACGGCAGTCGTGCGGCACAGCCGGCAAGAGTCCGGCGGTTTATTGATTTGGCGGTGGACCGGCTGACTGACGGTAAAGACTTTGTACTGTCCGAAGCCGAACTGCAAAGCGCAAGTGACGCGCTACCGCTAGCCTAGCGTCATTTAATGACGGGTAATTTCATTGGGCGAACGCTTAACACCGCCAGCCCTGATGGCGACTTTGCCCGATTCTTCGCCAACCGGGCTGACGCTGCGCCTTTGGCGCGGCGACGTATGTGAAAACAGCCCTGGAATGGTGCCGCCTGCGGCACCGCGCCAAGGGTTGCGCCATGACTCGGTGTCTCCGAAGGCTTTCGCTTTTTCCCCTGCGACTCAATGACCCAGTGGGAGCAAGCTAGCTCGCTTGCATTACACAGATACCGGATCGCCATGTTTGGCAAGGACAGCAGTATTCGGCATCGGCAGCTCACCACCGCCGGTGCGGTATTTGCATGACCGGAATTGATCTGGTGGATGGATGCAGCATACTTCAGCAGCAGGCAGGCAAGCGCATGATGGTAACTGTCCCCGACCTGGTCGACCACCCCGGTCAGGATGGATGAACCCAAGTCGGGCAACTGGCGGTGGCGGACATGCAGGGCAGGGGCGTAATACCGCAACAAATGAAACCGCCCGGTCTTTCACAGGAAAGAGACCGGGCGGGCTGCTAGCATTGACGGGTTTTGTCAGTGCTTGAGCATCACATGACGCACGCAGCTGTAGTCTTCCAGCGCGTACATGGACATGTCTTTGCCGTAGCCGGAACGCTTCATGCCGCCATGCGGCATTTCGTTCACCAGCATGAAGTGGGTATTCACCCATGTGCAGCCATATTGCAATTGCGCACTCAGCTGCATGGCGCGCCCCACATCGGCAGTCCATACCGAGCTGGCCAGGCCGTAATCCGAATCATTGGCCCACTGAATGACCTGATCGGCATCGTCGAACGGGGTAATGGACACCACCGGGCCAAACACCTCGCGCTGCACGATTTCATCCTGTTGCTGCGCACCGGCAATCACCGTGGGCTGGTAGAAAAAGCCCGGCCCCTCACCCAGCTTGCCACCGGTCAGCACCTCGACATGGGACAGTTGCTGGGCGCGCTCGACAAAGCTGGCTACGCGATTGCGCTGGCGTTCGGAAATCAGCGGCCCCATTTCCACGCCATCCAGGTGTTGATGGCCCACTTTGATGGTGCTAACCGCGCTGGCCAGATCGGCGGCAAAACGTTCGTATACCCCTTTTTGCACATACAGGCGGCAGGCCGCAGTGCAGTCCTGGCCGGCGTTGTAATAACCAAAAGCACGGATGCCCTCTACGGCAGAAGCCAGATCGGCATCGTCAAAAATGATCACCGGCGCCTTGCCGCCCAGCTCCAGATGGGTACGCTTGACCGAGCGTGAGGCGGTTTCCAGTACACGCTGACCAGTGGAGACATCACCCGTAATGGAAATCATGCGGACCTGCGGCTGGGAAATCAGCGGGCTGCCCACGGTTTCGCCACGGCCCAACACCAGATTGAACACCCCGGCCGGAAACAGCCCTGCCATCAGCTCGGCCAGCTTCAGCGTGGACAGCGGCGTCTGTTCCGATGGCTTGAGCACCACGGTATTGCCGGCCGCCAGCGCCGGGGCAATTTTCCAGGCGGCCATCATCAGCGGGTAGTTCCACGGTGCAATCGATGCCACCACGCCCAGCGGGTCGCGGCGAATCATGCTGGTATGTCCTGGCAGATATTCACCGGCCAGCATGCCCGTCTGGGCACGCACCGCACCGGCAAAGAAGCGGAACACATCCACCACAGCGGGGATTTCATCATTCAGTGCCAGATGATAGGGCTTGCCACAGTTGAGCGACTCGAGCCGGGCGAATTCCGGCCCGCGCGCCTCGATGGCATCTGCCAGTTGCAACAGGCGTTCGGAACGCTCACGCGGGCTGGTGCGCGCCCAGGCCGGGAAGGCTGCCTGAGCCGCCGCCACCGCTGCCTGCACCTGCTCCAGTGATGCTTCCTTGATATGCACAATCAGCTCGCCAGTGGCCGGGTTGAGAATGCCCTCCTGCTCGCCCTCTCCCGTCACGAATTCGCCGTTGATCAGCATCTTGCATTGCAGAGTCTTGTCCATGCTTGTTCCTCGTCTTATTTGCCGCTACCGGCAATGTCTTCCGTGCCACGGGTCAGGGTATAGGCAGCCAGAATGGGCAGTGCTGTCATCAGCATCACGCACAGGGCCACCACATTGGTAATGGGTACATCGCGCGGGCGGCTCAGCTGGTTCAGCATCCAGATGGGCAGCGTCACTTCATTGCCCGCGGTAAACGTGGTGACAATGATTTCGTCAAAACTCAGGGCAAAGGCCAGCATGCCCCCGGCCAGCAGCGCGGTAGCGATTTGCGGCAGGATGACGTAGCGGAAGCTTTGCCACATATTGGCACCCAGGTCCTGCGAGGCCTCCAGCAGGCTGGTGCTGATACGGCGAAAGCGGGCAATCACGTTGTTGTACACCACCACCACGCAGAAAGTGGCGTGGCCGATGGCGATGGTCCAGAAGCCGGGTGTGATGTCCGCCAACCGGAATGCCGACAGCAAGGCAATACCGGTAATGATGCCGGGCAGCGCAATCGGCAGGATCAACATCATGGTGATGGCGTCCTTGCCCAGAAAGTCGCGTCGATACAGCGCGGCTGCTGCCAGGGTACCCAGCAGCAGTGCCAGCACCGTGGCCAGCGCGGCCAGCCGCAATGACAGACCAATGGCGGCCATCACGTCATCGCGAGCAAAGGCAGCGGCAAACCAGCCCAGGGTGAAGCCCTGGGGCGGAAAGCTGTAACCGGAGCTTTCCGCGTTGAAGGCATACAGCACGATGACGGCAATGGGCAGAAACAAAAAGCCGATACCACCAAAGGCAAGCAGACGCAGCCACCAGGACGCGCGGTCGGATTGATCAGAGTGCATCGAACGCTCCCAGTTTGCGGGCACCCAGCAGGTACAGGCCGATAATGCATACCGGCACCACGGTAAAGGCGGCGGCCAGCGGCATATTGCCGATGGAACCCTGCATGGTGTACACCATGGAGCCGATGAACAGCCCGGAAGGGCCGATCAGCTGCGGAATGATGTAGTCGCCCAGAGTCAGCGAGAAGGTAAAAATAGAACCGGCTACTACCCCCGGAAAGGCCAGCGGCAGGATGACGTGGCGGAAGGTTTGCGCACCACTGGCTCCCAGGTCGCTGCTGGCCTGCAACAGATTGGCGGGTACCCGCTCCAGAGCGGCCTGAATCGGCAGAATCATGAAGGGCAGCCAGATATAGGTGAATACGGTAAAGCGCCCCAGATTGGACGTGGTCAGCGAATTCCCCCCGATCAGCGGCAGTGTCATCAGCCAGTCGACAATCCCCTGCAGGCCCAGCGTCTGGTAGGCCCAGTACACAATGCCCCCCTTGGCCAGCAGTACGGTCCAGGCATACACCTTGACGATATAGCTGGCCCACATCGGCAACATCACCGCCACATAGAAAAAGCCCTTCTGCCAGCCACGGGCATAGCGCACCATGTAATAGGCCAGCGGGAACGCCATCACGGCAGAGGCCAGTGACACCAGGGTGGCCATGCTGAGCGTGCGCAGCACCACGTCCAGATTGGCCGGCGACAGCAGCTGGCGGTAATTGTCCAGCGTCAGTTCGCGGCTGACCGACATGGTGAAGTCATCAAAGGTCAACACGCTCTGTGCCAGCAAGGTACACAGCGAACCCAGATACACCAGCATGAACCACAGCAGCGGCAGTGCCAGCAGCAAGGCCAGTTGCAGGCCGGGGTGGCGATACAGCGCCCCTCCCAGCCGCAGCAAGATGCCCGGACGTGTTGCGGTAGTCTGCCCTTCAGGCAGTGAAACAGTCATCATGTCATCTCCTTAGCCGGCCAGCGCATGCATGGCCTGTGCCGGCAGCCAGACCGTAATTGCCTGACCGGGAGTCAACACCTGGCGAGCGGCTGCATCGTCATTGGGCAACACCATGCTGATGATGCGTTCCGGGCCGGCTTCCAGCTCGTAGCGGCTGACCGCCCCCAGGTACTGCACGTCGAGCAGCCGGGTGGGCAAGCGGATGCCATCGCCATCCTGGCCTTCCTGCACCGGGCGTATACGCTCCGGGCGCACGGCAAAGGCCTGCTGCTGGCCAGTCAGGCTGGCGGCCCATGCGGCATCGAAAACATTCGACGTCCCGACAAAATCCGCCACAAAGGCGGTAGCCGGCTGGGTATAGAGCACCTGCGGGGCGGCAATCTGCTCGATGCGGCCCTTGTTGAACACCGCCACCCGGTCCGACATCGATAGCGCCTCGCCCTGATCGTGGGTGACATAAATAAAGGTAATGCCCAGCTTGCGCTGCAGCGCCTTCAGTTCGGTCTGCATCTGCTCGCGTAGCTTCAGGTCCAATGCGCCTAGCGGTTCGTCCAGCAACAGCACCCGCGGCTGCAGAATCAATGCGCGCGCCAGCGCTACCCGCTGGCGTTGGCCACCGGACAAGGCGGACGGACGGCGGCTGCCGTACTGGCCCAGTTTCACCATGTCCAGCATGGCTTCGGCACGGCGGTGGCGCTCGGCCCGTGCCACGCCCTTGATCATCAAGCCGTAGGCCACATTGTCCAGCACGCTCATGTGCGGAAACAGCGCGTAGTCCTGGAACACGGTATTCACGTCGCGCAGATTGGGCGGCAGGCCGGCGGCTTCGCGGCCAAAAATCTGGATGGAACCACTGCTGGGCTGCTCGAAACCGGCAATCAGCCGCAAGCTGGTGGTTTTGCCTGAGCCAGACGGCCCCAGCATGGAAAAAAACTCGCCTTCAGCAATGGCAAGGTCGATCTGGTCTACCGCACGCACAGCATCGTAATGGCGGCTAACCTGTTGGAAACGGACGGCAAGGGTCATGACTCAAACTCCCTGCTGCCCATCGGCACTGCGCCGACAGGCAGCGTGTTCTGCATGCGGTCAGCGACCGCCCATGATGGCAATGTAATCGGCAGTCCAGCGGCTATACGGCACGCAGCTGCCCTGGCCACACTTGGCCACAGGCGTACGCCAGAAGCGGATCTGGGCAAAGCGGTCAAAACCGTTGCTCTGGCAGAAATTGCTGCCGCCTGGGGCCTTGGTCTGGCAGGCTTCGGCCACCACCGGGTTAGAGCCGAACCATTCGGCCAGACCAGACTGCAGCTTTTTATTGAGCGACCACTCCATCCACTTGTAGGCGCATACCGGGTGCTGAGCCTGGGCATGCAGCATGGTGGTATCGGCCCAGCCAGTGGCCCCTTCTTGCGGAATGGTGCCGGCCACCGGGAATTTCTCTGCCTGCAGGGTGTTGATGGTGTAACCCCAGGCACTGGATACGGCCACGCCTTCTTTCTTGAAGTCGTTCATCTGCACGGTGACATCATGCCAGTAGCGATGTGTCAGGCCTTTTTGCTGACGCAGCAGCTTCAGGACGGCGGCGTACTGGGCTTCATTCAGCTCATAGGGGTCCTTGATGCCCAGTTTGGGGTTCTTGTGCATCAGGTAGAGCGCGGCATCCGCAATGTAGATGGCACCATCGTAAGCCTGCACCCGGCCCTTGTTGGGCTTGCCATCGGGCAGATTGCCCGGCTCGAACAGTACCGACCAGCTGGTGGGCGCCTTGGTGAATACCTTGCTGTTGTACATCAGGAAGTTGGCCCCCCACTGGTAGGGTACGCCATAGGGTTTTCCAGCCACGGTAAACCAGTTACCGCTCTTCACTCGTGGATCCAGCGTGTTCCAGCTGGGAATCAGCGCCGGGTTGATTTCCTGCACCTTCTTGCCGTAGATCAGCCGCAGCGAAGCATCACCCGAGGCTGTCACCAGGTCGTAATTGGGTGAATTCATCAACGACACCATTTCGTCCGAGGTGGCCGCGGTTTTCACGCTCACCTGGCAGCCGGTGGACTTTTCGAAACCGGTCACCCAGTCGTAATTCTTGTCGCTCTGCCCGCGCTCGATATAGCCGGGCCAGGCAATGATATTGAGTTTGCCTTCCGGCTTGCCCAATGTGGCCAATGGTGCGGCCAGCACGGCAGGGGCAATCAGGCTGGAACTGACCAGGACGGCGGTCAGGCGAATCAGGCTGCTTTGCATCACGTTTCTCCTTCTCCAAGGACTGCGCATTGTGCGTCTGGGAATGTGTGAGCCGATTCTAGGCAGCACACGGTAGAGCCCCTAGCCAGTCCGACCAATGACAGTGATTGGGAAAACAGATAGCAGTGCTTTGGTGCAGGAAAAAAAGAATAAGATTGGCCGAAGGCTGGACTGCAAGCGCTTGCCTGGCGCAAGACGACAGCATGAAACGCACCAAGCCATCTCAATAAGTGATGGCTTGTGGATAATTATCGAAAATACAGATATCAGGAAAAGGTTTGTTTATGACTGCGGCTGTACTCTCTGGCCAGCGCAAGGAAGTTGTGAGTGTTGTCAGAAACCCGCATACCGCGCCGCCACACCACGCCCACTTCCAGCGTCGGGGTTTCTTCCTGCAAGGGCAATACCTCCAGCCGATCGCCTTCCAGTGACCAAGGGCGGTAGAGCACATCCGGCATGATGGCCAGGCCAGCTCCGGTGGCCACCAGGCTACGCATGGCCTCTACCGAGGCCGTGCGCACTGCCAGTTGTGGCTTGCGGCCAATCTGTCGCCACAAGGCGGTGGCCACATCTTCCAGCTCATCCAGTTTCAGGGCTACCAGCGGCTGTTCGGCCAGGTCAGCCAGGGTGACTGCGCCACCATCCAGCAGACGGTGGCCAGCCGGTAGCCATAAACGATAACTGGATTGCTGCAATACCTCGGTGTGTAGCGCCTGACGGTTCTGCACATTGGAGACGATCAATACCGCCGCATCCAGCTCGCCATTGACCAGCAGGTGTTCGATATAGTCGCGCTGGTCTTCCACCACTCGCACTTCCACCTGTGGGAAAGTGCTGCGAAAACGCTCCAGCAGATAAGGCAGGAAATAACCGCACACTAGGCTGGTGACGCCGATATTGAGCTGGCCGGTCACCGCATCCGGTCGCATCGACAGCGCTTCGCGCGCATGCCGGACCGATGCCAGGATCTGGTGAGCATGGCGCAGAAACTGATAACCAGCATGGGTCAGGCTCATGCCACGGGCGTGTCGTGTAAACAGCTGGACACCCAGGTCAACCTCCAGCGCACGGATGGCTTCGGTAACCACCGATTGCGATACATTCAGGTCCTGTACCGCGCGTGAAATCGACTGCATCTCGGCCACAGCAACAAAATAGCGCACATTTTTCAGCGTGATCGACACTTACAACCTCTTCATCATGCTGTTGTTATGGCGCGATTGTGCCCGAGACCCGTTGCTGCGAACAGCCTCATGCTACTGCCGTCCTGCTCACGCAGGTGCCAAGGTGCATTTCATCCAGAGTAGCCCGTTCAGTACTGATGACGGACAAGCCCTCTTCAATACCCATCGCCTGATCCCTGACATCTGCGAGTGCGAGGCGCATTCCCCAGCGGGTTTTACGAAACCGGCGACTTGGCCAAATCAGCTGCGAACGTCACGGGCTTGCGAGATGGCCGGGGCTTTCAGACAGTCATTTCCATGCTTGCCGAATGCAGCTACCCCATAGTGGCTGGATGGCGAGCCACTGGAGGCGTACCGCAAACCCTTTGGCGGCGCCGATTGTTTTGCCTTGCCCGGGGTGGCTGCTGTGAATGTCTCGGTGCTGCCTTGTTGCAAACAGGGTGTTGATGCCGCCAGGCCATCTGGCTGGAACAGAGTTTGCTATAAGGAATCGACCAAGGTTGTCTTTTGCCCCTGCCTAAGCTGCAGGGGCTTTCTTTTGTCTGCCGGCCAGCCGGCGGTAGAGCGTGCGCTCGGTCAGTTGCAGTGCCGAGGCCAATTGCTGGCGGCTCAGCCCACTCTGTTCGACGGCCCATTGCAGGTACTGGCTTTCCAGTTGCTCCAGCGGCAGCAGGCCGCAGTGGAAGTGTGGCATGGCCGCCGCGGGGGCTGGCGTGCTGCACCATTCATCGGCGCAAAGGTTGTCCAGCGTGATGACATCGCCGTCGCTGAGCAGGCTGGCGCGCTCCAGCAGATTGCGCAGCTCGCGGATATTGCCGTTGAATGGCTGTTGCAACAGCCATTGCAGCGCTGCGGCCTCCAGTTGCAACCTGCGCCCGGGGGCGACCCGTTCCAGCAGCGAGGCCGCCAGCAGCGGAATGTCTTCGCGCCGTTCGCGCAGGGGAGGGAGGCGAATGGGAAACACGGCTAGCCGGTAGTAGAGATCGGCGCGGAAGCTGCCAGCCTCGACCATGGCTGCCAGATTGCGGTGAGTCGCTGCAATCAGCCGAAAGCTGGCGGGAATACTGTTGATACCCCCCACACGGCGAAAGCTGCCGGACTCCAGTAAGCGTAATAGCTTGACCTGCTGTGACAGCGGCAGGTCGCCAATCTCATCCAGAAACAGCGTGCCGCCATGGGCGGCTTCCACCAGGCCCTGCTTGCGCTGGTTGGCCCCGGTAAACGCCCCTTTCTCATAGCCGAACAGCTCGCTTTCCAGCAGGGTTTCACTCAGGCTGGCGCAATCCACCGCAATAAACGGCCGTTGCGCGGCACCGCCGCTGTCGTGGATGGCACGTGCCAATCCTTCCTTGCCGGTGCCGGATTCGCCGATCAGCAGCACGGCGGCGCGCGAAGGGGCGGCTCTTTGCGCCAGCAATAGCATGCGGCGAAAAACCGCACTGCGTCCCACCATCTTGTCGGCCGCCGCCTGGCTGCTGGCCAGCTGCAGCGGCTTCATCTTTTCAATGAACAGGTGGCGATGGCCGCTGATATCCGCCAGCGGCATCAGCTCCACATCCACATGCTCGTCGCCATGCGCCGTGCGGTGAATGTGCAGCACCCGTTCCGGCTGGCCGCTGGCCAGCGTCATCCGCAGCGGGCAGGACTCGCCTTCTTCATCGCAAGGGCGTTGATAGCCGTGTGATACCTCGTAGCAGTGGCGGCCCAGCGCTTCGGCCCCGTAGGCAGCGCGGTAGGCCTGGTTGGCATGCAGGATTTCAAAGTGCTCGGTAATGACAATGCGCGGTTCGCTCAGCTCGTCCAGCATGCGGCTGATGGTGTCCAGGCTGGCTTCATTCGACAGGGGTGACATAGTGCGATTGCTGACATGTCAAAAATGACATGATAGCCGGAAAACAGCCACAAATCCCCTTGAATCAAGGCCCGGCAGGCTGGCATGGCATTTGCAAACAGCATGGTCAAACGCGGTGGCCCACCCTACCTGTCCCGGCTGTGCGGGCGGTCACAAGCGTTGTCGTACTGCCAACCGAGAGCCTGCAATGAAAAAACCACCACGCAAGCTGGGCCGTGAACTGGCCTGGATCATCGGCATCAAGATCGTGCTGTTGCTGATCATCTGGAAAGCCTTGGTCGCGCCCTACCGCGTCCATGTCGATGCCGCCGCCATGGCCGACGGCATGCGGGAGGCGGGGATGGCCAGCCAACACCTGGAGAAAAACAATGTTAGATAACGTCGTCGATTTATCACGACTGCAGTTCGCCGTGACGGCGCTTTACCACTTCCTGTTCGTGCCGCTGACCATCGGCATGGTGTGGATGCTGGTGATCATGGAGTCGGTATGGCTGATGACCGGCAAGCAGGTCTATCAGGACATGACCCGCTTCTGGGGCAAGCTGTTCGGCATCAATTTCGCGCTGGGGGTGACCACCGGCATCACCATGGAATTCCAGTTCGGTACCAACTGGGCCTATTACTCGCACTATGTGGGGGACATCTTTGGCACGCCGCTGGCCATCGAGGGGCTGATGGCCTTTTTCCTGGAATCCACCATGATCGGCCTGTTCTTTTTTGGCTGGGAGCGGCTGTCGCGCAAGCAGCACTTGCTGGTGACCATCTTGATGGCCATCGGCACCAATCTGTCGGCGCTGTGGATATTGATTGCCAATGGCTGGATGCAGAACCCGGTGGGTGCGGAGTTCAGCTACCAGACCATGCGCATGGAAATGACCGACTTTGCCGCGCTGCTGCTTAACCCGGATGCCCAGGCCAAGTTCGTGCACACGGTGAGCGCGGGTTATGTCACCGGGGCGATGTTTGTGCTGTCGATTTCCAGCTGGTATCTGCTGCGCGGGCGCAATGTGGAATTCGCCCGCAAGAGCTTCCGTATTGCCGCAGCCTTCGGTTTTGCCAGTATCTGCTCGGTGATCGTGCTGGGCGACGAGTCCGGCTACACCGTGGGCGAGGCGCAGCAGACCAAGTTGGCCGCCATTGAGGCCATGTGGCATACCGAGCCGGCACCGGCCTCGTTCAATCTGCTGGCCTGGCCCAATGAAACACGCATGGAGAACGACTGGCAGCTCAGCATTCCCTGGGTGATGGGGCTGATTGGCACCCGTTCGCTCAGCAAGGAAATCCCCGGCATTCACGAAATCATGGCGCAGAACCGACTGCGCATTCAGTCCGGCATGCTGGCGGTACAGGCGCTGGAAACCGTGCGGCGTGAACGCGGCAATAGCGCAGCACTGGCAGTGCTGGAGCAGCACAAGAAGGATCTGGGCTTTGGCCTGCTGCTGAAGAAATACACCGCCGACGTGGCCCATGCCACGCCGCAGATGATAGCCGCCGCCGCGCGCGACACCATTCCGCGGGTGGCACCGATGTTCTGGTCCTTCCGCCTGATGGTGGGCATGGGCATGGCGATGCTGCTGCTGTTTGGCTGGGCCTTCTGGGCTTCGCTGAAAGGCAACTTCCAGCACCGTCCGCGACTGCTCAAGCTGGCCTTGTGGTGCTTGCCGCTGCCGTGGTTGTCCTGCGAGCTGGGCTGGGTGGTGGCGGAATACGGCCGCCAGCCGTGGACCATCTATGGCGTATTGCCCACCCGGTTGTCGGTGTCCACGCTGTCGGTGGAGTCGCTGTACGGCTCGCTGGCCGGTTTTGTCGGTTTCTACACCGTGCTGCTGGTGGTGGAAATGATGCTGATGGTGCGCTTTGCCCGTCAGGGGCCGGGCAGTCTGGGCACGGGCCGCTACGACCATGAAACCGCTCACTAAGGAACAATCATGCTGGATTATGCAAGTCTGAAGGTGATCTGGTGGTTGCTGGTCGGCGTATTGCTGGTCGGTTTTGCCATCATGGATGGTCACGACATGGGCGTGGGCACGTTGCTGCCCTTTGTCGGCAGGGACGATACCGAACGGCGGGTGGTGATCAACACCGTCGGCCCGCACTGGGATGGCAACCAGGTGTGGTTCATCACCGGTGGCGGGGCGATTTTCGCCGCCTGGCCGCTGGTGTATGCCACGGCGTTTTCCGGTTTTTACTGGGCCATGCTGCTGGTGTTGTGGGCGCTGTTTTTCCGCCCGGTAGGCTTTGACTACCGCAGCAAGATAGACAACCCCACCTGGCGCTCGGTATGGGACTGGGGCCTGTTTGTCGGTGGCACCATTCCGCCGCTGATCTTTGGCGTGGCCTTTGGCAATCTGCTGCAAGGCGTGCCGTTTCATTTCGACAACAATCTGCTGTCCACTTACGACGGCAGCTTCTGGGGCCTGCTCAACCCCTTTGCCTTGCTGTGTGGCGTGGTCTCCAGCGCCATGATCACCTTTCACGGCGGGGTATATCTGGCACACCGCACCGAAGGGGAGATCCAGCAGCGCGCACAGCGCTGGGTCAGGGTGATGGGCCTGCTGTGGCTCGGGGGCTTTACCCTGGCCGGCATCTGGCTGGCGCTGGGTATTGATGGCTATGTGATTACCTCGGCCGTACAGCCGGATGCACTGCCCGACCCGCTGGCCAAAACCGTCAGCCGCGTCGCTGGAGCCTGGCTGGGCAATTACCAGCGCTGGCCGCTCACCATGCTGTTGCCGCTGAGCGCCTATCTGGCCGGCATCGCCGCCATGCTGCTCTTGCGCGGCGGGCGCAGTTTTGCCGCCTTCTGGGCCTCGGCCCTGGCGCTGGCGGGTGTCATCGGCACGGCAGGTATCAGCATGTTCCCCTTTGTGATGCCTTCGTCCAGCCATCCGGCCTCCAGCCTGACGGTGTGGGACAGCGTATCCAGCCAGCTCACGCTTGAATTGATGCTGGTGGCCACGCTGATCTTCATGCCGCTGATCATCCTCTATACCCGCTGGGCGTATAAGGTGATGGGCGGCAAGGTGACAGCAGCCTATGTGCGGGAGAACAATCACAGTGCCTACTGAGATGAAAATCGCCATTGCCAGCCAGAACCGGCGCACGGTGAGCAGCCACGCCGGCAAGTGCACGCATTTTTGGCTGCTGGATAGTGCCGATGGCAGCTGGCACAGCCTGCTGCTGAGTCCGGCGCAGCTGTTGTGCCAGGGTGGTGACTTGGCGGATCACCCGCTGCGCGAGGTGGATGTCGTGCTGGCAGCCAGTGCCGGGCGGCCGCTGGCGCGGCGGCTGGGGCAGCTTGGCATCATGCTGTCGCTCACCATGGAAAGCGAGCTGCAGGCCGCGGCGGCGCTGTGCATAGCCGGCAGTCGTGCCACACCTTACCTGCCAGGCAAGGGCCGCTGTCAATCAATTACCGGGAGAACATGATGTGGTATTTCGCATGGGTATTGGGTATCGGTTTTGCCGTGTCGCTGGGGATTCTGAATGCCCTGTGGGGCGAGCATGAGGAAGAGCGCCAGGCGCAGCATTAAGCAGCACTGAGCAGATGAGGCCAGCTACTGAGTCACTGGCCTAAAAGGAAGAGGGGCTGTGGTCCGCCATGGACACAGCCCCTGTTGCATGCCGGATGGCCGCCAAGGCGACCGTGCCGCTGGCTCAGCCGATATCCAGCCGGCGGATGACGGTTTCCAGCACTTGCGCCTTGTCGGCCCATTGCGGTTTCAGCAGCTTTTCTGCGCGCTGGATAGCCTGGCAGGCCGGGCAGTCATCCTGGCGGTCTTCGGAACCGTTGACCGGACAGTTGGCGCGGCGGATATGCTGGGTTTCACCGGTGGCGACGCGCAGCAGGCCTTCCATAGCGGCCTTGATTGCCTTGTCCATTGTTTTATCTCCTGTTGGGGGATGTCATGCAAAGATGGAAAGCAGTCACGGGGACGGGCTCCCGGTAGGGAGTCGCTGGCCAATGCGTTAGATGTTCGCATGACGCCATGTGCAGCATGGCGCGCCCTGTGCCTGCATTTGCCGTCAGCATAGGTGGCAAATGCAGGAAAAGTTTTCGCCTAGGTCAAGAAAGCCGCATTCTTTGCCTGTCCTGATGAAAAAAGCCCGGCTGGGCCGGGCTTGCGGGGGGAGCGCGTTGTGATTTAGCCGACGGTTTCTACCTTGGCTGTAGCAGTCTGCTTGCCGTGATGTTCTGACGCCAGTGCCATATACATGGCCGGCACCACGAACAGGGTGAACAGCGTGCCGATGGACAAGCCGCTGAAAATCACCAGGCCCATGGCATGGCGGCCGGCAGCACCGGCACCGGAGGCGATCACCAGCGGTACCACGCCAAACACCATGGCGGCAGTGGTCATCAGGATGGGGCGCAAACGCACTACCGCCGCACCTTCGATGGCTTCACGCTTGCTGGCTCCCTTGGCGCGCAGGTCGTTGGCGACCTCCACGATCAGGATACCGTGCTTGCTGATCAGGCCCATCAGCGTCACCAGTCCCACCTCGGTGTAGATATTGATGGAGGAGAAGCCGAGGAAGATGAAGATCATCGCCCCGAACAGTGCCAGCGGCACCGATACCAGAATCACCACCGGGTCACGGAAGCTTTCGAACAGCGCGGCCAGCGTCAGGAACACGATGATGACGGCAAACAGCATGGTGAGGGCGAAGCCACCGGATTCCTGGCTGAACTGGCGCGACTGGCCGGCGTAATCCACCGTGTAGCCGCTGGGGGCAATTTCCTTCAGCGTGTCTTCCAGGTATTTCAGCACTTCACCTTGCGCCTGGCCGGATACGCCGGACAGGGTGGCCGAGTTCTGCTGCTGGAAGCGGGTGATGGATTCCGGTACCACTTCCGACTTCAGATGCGCCACGGTGGACAGCGGAATCACCCCTGCATTCGGCGTACGGATGTAGTAGTTCAGCAGCTGCGACGGATTGAGGCGGTCTTTCTGCAGCAGTTGCGGAATCACCTTGTAGGAACGGCCGTCGATGGAGAAGTAATTGACGTAGCCGCCACCCATGGCAGCACTCATCGCATTGGCCACATCCTGTTGCGTCATGCCCAGCGCGCTGGCCTTGTCGCGGTCGATCACCACGGTGGTTTGCGGTGCGTCGATCTTCAGGTCCACGTCGGCAAAGTAGAACTTGCCCGAGCTGCGCGCCTTGTCCAGCAGCTGTTGCGATACCTCGTTGAGGTTCTCGAACGGCTCGGTGGTCTTGATGACGAACTGCACCGGCAGGCCGGACGAGCCCGGCAGAGGCGGGAACTGGAAGGCCGCTACCCGGGCACCGGCAATCTTGTTCCAGCGAGCCTGCAAGTCCTGCTGGATTTCATGCGCACTACGGCCACGCTCTTCCCAGGGCTTGAACAGCACGCCACCGATACCGGCATTGATGGTGGGCGTGCCGGTGATCTGGAACATCTGCGCGTACTCCGGCATGCTCTTGCTGATGGCATACATTTGCTGCGCATAAGTCTGCATCTGGTCGGCGTTGGCAGTGGGAGCACCGACAATCTGGCCCAGCACGATACCCTGGTCTTCTTCGGGAGCCAGTTCCGATTGCGACATCTTGGTCATCAGGCCCAGCAAGGCCAGCAGAATGGCTGCCATCACCACCAGCACCGGCCAGGTTTCCAGCAGGCTGTGCAGCAGGCGGCGGTAGCCGTTTTGTACCTTGTCAAAGGTGTGGTCGATGGCCTTCACCAGTCGGCCTTCGTCTTGTTCCGGGCGGAAGAAGCGCGAGCACATCATCGGCGACAGCGTCAGCGCCACGATGCCGGATACCGTCACGGCCGAGGCCAGAGTGAAGGCAAACTCGGTAAACAGCGCACCGGTCAGGCCGCCCTGGAAACCGATAGGCACATACACCGCCACCAGCACCACGGTCATCGCCAGAATCGGACTGCCCAGTTCGCGGGCAGCGATAATGGCCGAATCATAGGGCGACTTGCCCTCCTTCATGTGGCGGTCGACGTTTTCCACCACGATGATGGCGTCGTCCACCACCAGGCCGATGGCTAGCACCAGCGCCAGCAGGGTCAGCAGGTTGATGGAGTAGCCCAGCATCAGCATCATGAAGAAGGTGCCGATCAGTGACAGCGGCATGGCGATTACCGGTACCAGTACCGCGCGGAAGCTGCCGAGGAAGAAGAAGATCACCACGGTAACGATCACCAGCGCTTCCAGCAGCGTCTTCACCACTTCGTGAATCGAGGTGTTGATGAAGTCGGTGGAGTCGTAGACGATCTGGCCGGTCAGGCCGGACGGCAATTGCTGCTGAATGCCAGGAAAGGCGGAGCGCACGCTCTTGGCCACGTCCAGGATATTGGCTTCCGGTGCCACCTTGATACCGATGAACACCGAGCGCTCGCCGCTGAAGGCCACGTTGAAGTCGTAGTTTTCAGAGCCCAGCGTCACCGTGGCGATGTCTTCCAGCCGCACGATGGCATCGCCACTTTGCTTGACTGCCAGCTTCTTGAACTCGTCCACGCTGTGCAGGTCGGTGGCGGCAGTCAGCGGAATGCTCACCATCTGCCCCTTGCTGGTGCCGACAGCCGCCAGCACGTTATTGCTGGCCAGTGCGCTGTTGACATCGGTGGCGGTAATGCCGTGGGCGGCCATCTTGTCGGCATCCAGCCAGGCACGCAGAGCGAACTGACGCGCACCCAGCAGCTCGGCCGTCTGCACGCCGGGGATGGAGTCCAGCTTGGGCTTGACCACGCGGTTGAGGAAGTCGGTGACGTTGTTGGTGGGCAGGGTCTTGCTATAGAAGCCGATATACATGGCGTCCGTGGTCTGACCGGTTTGCACCGTCAACACCGGCTGCTGGGCTTGCGCCGGCAGCTGGTTCTTCACCGTGTTGACCTGGGTGTTGATCTCGGTCAGCGCACGGTTGGCGTCGTAGTTCAGCCGCAGGGTGGCGGTAATGGTGGAAACGCCGCTATTGCTGCTGGATGACAGGTAATCGATACCCTGTGCCTGCGCAATGGCCCCTTCCAGTGGTTGGGTGATGAAGCCGGCCATGGTCTTGGCGTCCGCACCGTAATAGGTGGTGGACACGGTGACAACGGCGTTCTGGGTCTGCGGGTACTGGTTGATCGGCAAGCCGAACAAGGAGCGCAAACCCAGCACGACGAGCAGCAGGCTTACCGTCGTCGCCAGCACCGGCCGGCGAATGAAGATGTCGGTAAAGTTCATGGCTGGGCCTTAGTGTTCCTGCGGGGTCGGATTGGGGTTGTTGGTCGGCTGCACGGTATTGTCCACCGTAACGGCCGTGCCGTTCTTCAGCTTGACCTGACCGGTGGTGACCACCTGTTCGCCTTCGCTGACCCCGCTGAGAATGGCTACCTGATCACCACGAGTCGGGCCGGTGGTGACAAATACCTGTTTCACCACCAGGCTGCCTGCGGCGGCCGAGGCTTCCTTGCCGGCTGCCTTCACCACGAATACGGTGGAACCGTAGGCGTTATAGGTAATGGCAGTCTGCGGCAGCGTCAGGTAGGGCAGTTCGCGCCCGGTGTCCAGGTTGGCGGTGGCAAACATGCCGGGCAGCAGCTTGCGGCCGGGGTTGGCGATCAGCGCCTGTACCTGCACATTGCGGGTGCTGGTGTCGATCTTGGGGTTGATGGCGTTCACATTGCCGCTAAAGGCCTTGTCGGCGGTGCCATCGGTCTTGATTATCACCTTCTGGCCCACACTGACTGCGGCCAGCTGGCTTTGCGGCAGGTTGAAGTCGACATGGATGGGGTCGATCTGCTGCAGGGTGACAATCTTGTCACCGGCATTCAGGTACTGGCCGGGATTGACGCTGGTGATGCCCACGCGGCCGGCAAACGGCGCACGAATGGTTTTCTTGGCCACCAGGGCAGCTTGTTGTGCCACTTGTGCCTTCTTGCTTTTCAGGTCGGCCGCGTCGTTATCCACCTGCGCCTGTGATACGCCTTGTACCGCCAGCTGGGCCTGATCGCGCTTGAGCGTGATGGCGGCCAGTTCGGCAGCGGCTTCCAGCGCATGTTGCTGAGCCAGATCGGAGTCGGCATTCAGCTGAACCAGCACATCGCCAGCCTTCACATCCTGGCCGGACTGAAAGTTCACGCTGCGTACCTGGCCGGCGACTTCACTGCTGACATCCACGCCATGCACGGCACTGAGGGTGCCGACCGACTTGAGCTGCGGCTGCCAGCTGGTTTTCTTGGCGATGATGGTGCTGACCGTCTGTGGCTGCGGCTTGGGTGCACTGGCCATCAGGGTACGGATATGCATGAAGAAGCCCAGCCCCAGTACCACTACCAGCAGCACTATGCCTCCCAGCATGATGAACATTCGCTTGGTCATATTGCTTTCCTTGTTTTCTCTAGATTGCGTGTTGTTTACCAGTCGCGATCAGGGCTTGGCCTGGGCGGTAGGGGTGGGGTTGGCGATATCGTCGCTGCGGTTCCACCAGCCGCCACCCAGCGCCAGGAACAGCGCGGCGGTATCGGCATAGCGGCTGGCGCTGGCGCTGACCAGATTGATGCGGGCCTGCTGCCAAGTGCGCTGGGCATCCAGCAGGTTTAGCTGGCTGACTGCCCCCAGGCGGAAGCGTTGCTGGGTCAGCTGCAGTGTTTCGCGTGCCTGAGCCTCGGCATCAGCCTGGGCTTGCAGGGTGCTGGCATCGGCGCTGACGGCACGCAGGCTGTCGGCCACGTTCTGGAAGCCCTTGAGCACGGTTTCGCGGTACTGGGCCTGGGCCTGTTCGAAAGCGGCCTCGGCCGAACGCTTTTTGGCGCGCAGTGAGCCGCCGTCAAACAGCGACTGGCTGACACTGGCCCCCAGGCTCCACAGGTTTAGCCCGGCAGTTGCCGGACCCACAAACAAGCGTTCGCGGGTAAAGCTGCCGGTCAGGCTGATCTGCGGATACTGGTTGGCCGTGGCCACGCCGACCTGTGCACCGGCTTGTTGCAGCAAGGCTTCGCTGGCGCGGATGTCCGGCCGCTGGCGCACCAGTTCGGACGGCAGCGATACCGGCAGTTCGGCCGGCAGATGCAGGCTGTCCAGAGTGAATTCCGGCAGGCCGCCGGCCGATGGTAGCTGGCCGATATAAACCGCCAGTTGGTTGCGGGTGAGATCCAGCGCTTTTTCCAGTGGTGGCAACTGGGCGCGGGTTTGTGCCACCAGCGTTGATTGCGACAGCACGCCACTGCGGGCCACTGCACCCAGTGCGGCCTGTCTTTCCACGATGCGCAGCTGCTGTTCGGCAGCCGTCAGCATTTCCCGTGTCGCTTGTAACTGGGCGCGCTGCGAGGCTTCCTGAATGGCCGTGGTGACCACATTGAAAATCAAGGTCTGGTAGGTGGCTTCCAGCTGGTAGCGCTGGTAGTCGCTGGCGGCCATCAATCCCTGCAATTGCTGGCGATTGGCACCGAACAGGTCCAGCGTGTAGGACACGTTGAGGCCGGCGCTTAGCACATTGAAATCACTGGGAGTGCTGCCGGACTGGGTCTGGCGCTGGCGGCTGCCGCCCAGTTGGCCGCTGACCGAGGGATATTCCAGCGTGCCGGCGGCGGCATTGTAGTTTTCCTGGGCCTGGCGCAGCGCGGCCCGCGCGGCGGCCAGGCTGGGATTGTTGCGCAAGGCTTCGCGAATCAGCTGGTCGAGAGCGGGGGAGCGAAACAGCTGCCACCATTCCGGCTGCAGTTGCTGGCCCAGGGCCAGGTGCTGCGTGATGCCGGCTGCACCCGCCTGTCGGCTGGCCGCCGTGTGTTCCGCCAGCGGGCTGCTGCCGTATGTCCGGCTCTGCGCATCGACCAGTTGCGGTGTGCTCGTGGGCGGCGTCAGGGTGCAGCCTGACAAGGCCAGGCCGAGCAACAGCGGCAGCGCTGCTCGGGGGACGGTTAACGCCGCTGCTGCCGGTGGGCGGCCCGGTGAGTGCTTGGGATGCATCCTGTACTCCTGTTCTTGACTTGCGGGGCCGTGGTGGCGGCTTTGCATTGTCCTGCCTTGTGGGCTAGTTGATTCTTCGGATTATTCTGATATTGCTGCCGGATGTGACGCTTTGATCAGTCGGTCAAAGGCGTACAAAAAGCGCTGGCGGGCTTCTTCGCTATCCTGCGGGCCACTGCTGTTCAGATTGCGTATGGCGATGCCGGCGATTGTGCTGTGAAACAAGGCCATTTCGTCGTCACTGGCATGAACACCCAGCCGCTTGAAGGCTTCTTTCTTGTTGTTCAGCATGCGGCGGTCGAAGGCGCTGATCCAGTCCTTGAGCTTGGGGTCGACCTCTGCCGCCACGGTGACCGCCACCATCAGCCGGGCAATGCGACTGTCGCAAATGTTGTTGCACATGGCCTGGCGGAACTCCTCCAGCGTGGGCAGGGGCGCGGTGTCATGGCAGCCCTGGGCATTGATCACCAACAGGCAGCCATGCTCCACCACCACGGTGAGCAGATCGTTACGCGTGGGGAAGTAGTAGGTCAGGTGGCTCTGGCGCAATCCGGCCTGCTTGGCCACCTTGCTCTGGCTGAAGCCCAGTATTCCGTCTTGCAGCAGGACGTCCAGCGCGGCATCGATCAGCTTGGTGCGGATGTCCTTGCAGCTGGCGGCCGAGCAGGGCGTGGCGGATTGTTGGCTTGCTGTCATGGTTTTTGGTTAAGTTACCAAGAAATGGCAATCTAACAATATTCCATGCGATTTGCCAGCATGCGTGGCGGATTATTTTGCAGTGGCTGGTTTTTTGGGTGATCTGAGACAAATTTGACACAGGCGCAAGGCTGTAGCGCGAGGGTGAGGGACCGTGCAAGTGGCGCAATAGCGCTCGCAGGCTTGTTTATCACATATTAATGACAAGTGACTTTATTTTTGTAAAATATATTCATTTGTCATTGATTGATGGCGCAAAACGAAGCATTACCCTATGACATGGCTGAGCAAACAAGTTTTGATGCAGGTCATGTTTGATGCTTTTAGTCTGCGAGGTCGTCGTGGAAGCTGCTTAAGTAGCGGGTCTGGTGGCCTGACGTAAAGGTAAGGATAACGTGGGTCGGCAGGATGAATCTGGTCGGGACAGGCCGGAGCAACGCTCGATAAAACAGCAGGCCGCAAACAGGCCGCAAATTGCAAGGGAACAACAAGTGGAAAGACGTATCCACCATGCCGGACTGGCAGGGAAAATCATGTCGGCAGAAAACGCCGCCGCACAAATCCAGCCGGGCATGACCGTGGGCATGAGCGGATTTACCGGCTCGGGCTACCCCAAGGCTGTGCCATTGGCCTTGGCTGGCCGCATTGAAGCGGCACAAGGCCGTGGCGAAAAATTTGCCCTGCGCGTGCTGACAGGTGCCTCTACCGCACCGGAGCTGGATGGCGCATTGGCCAAGGCTGGCGGCATCGACTTCCGCCTGCCCTACCAGTCCGACCCGGAACTGCGTGCCCGTATCAACCATGGCGAAATCGAATACATGGATGTGCATCTGGGCCAGGTGGCGCAGTACACCTGGTTCGGCTTCCTCGGCAAGATCGACGTGGCCGTGGTGGAAGTGGCGGGTATCCTGCCGGATGGCCGGCTGATTCCGTCCACCTCCATCGGCAACAACAAGACCTGGCTGGACCTGGCCGACAAGGTGATTCTGGAAGTCAACAGCACTCAGCCGCTGGGGCTGGATGGCATGCATGACATCTACTACGGCACGGCGCTGCCGCCCAATCGCCAGCCGATTCCGCTGACGCAGGCCGGCGATCGCATCGGAGAGCCTTATCTGAGGGTTGATCCGGCCAAGGTGGTGGCCGTGGTGGAAACCCATGCGCCGGACCGGCTGGGGCGCTTTAGTGCCCCCGATGAAACCAGCCAGCGTATTGCCGGCCATCTGGTGGAATTCCTCAAGCAGGAAATCAAGATGGGCCGTCTGCCGGAAAACCTGTTACCCCTGCAATCCGGTGTGGGCAATATCGCCAATGCGGTGTTGGGCGGCCTGCGTGATGGTGGCTTTAGCAATCTGACTGCCTTCACCGAGGTGATTCAGGACGGTATGCTGGATTTGATCCGCACCGACACCATCCGCATGGCCTCGGCTACTGCCTTGTCGCTCAGCCCGGAAGGGGTGCAGGAGTTTGCCCGCAATATCGAGCACTACCGCGAGCGCATCGTGCTGCGGCCGCAGGAAATTTCCAATCATGCCGAGCTGGTGCGCCGCCTGGGCTGTATCGGCATCAACGGCATGGTGGAGGCCGACCTGTACGGCAACGTCAATTCCACCCATGTGGCGGGGACGTCCATCATCAACGGCATTGGCGGTTCTGGCGATTTTGCCCGCAATGGCTTCTTGTCCTGCTTTGTCACCCCCAGTACTGCCAAGAACGGGGCGATTTCCTGCATCGTGCCCATGGTCAGCCATGTCGATCATACCGAGCACGATGTCTGCATCATTGTCACCGAGCAGGGTCTGGCCGACTTGCGCGGCCTGTCGCCCAAGCAGCGCGCCCGTGCGGTGATTGCCAACTGTGCCCACCCGGACTATCGCCCGCTGCTGCAGGATTACTTTGACCGTGCCTGCCGTGACAGCAAGGGCAAGCACACCCCGCACCTCTTGGGCGAGGCATTGTCCTGGCATCAGCGCCTGCTGGAGCAGGGCAGCATGCAGCCCTGAGTCCCGGTTTGCTTATCCGGACTGATTGCAATAAAAAGCCCTTGCCATCGCTGGCAAGGGCTTTTTGACGGAGTGGGAGCTTACAGCTCCACCACCTGTTTGCTGCGCAGCGCCTGAGTGATGGCGAGGCCAATGCGGGTGGCTTCGGTAGCATCGGCCAGGCTCAGCGCCAGCGGCTGATTGTGCAGCACGGCATCGACAAAATGCTGGGCCTCGCTGACAAAGGCCTCGGCAAAGCGCTGGTAGAAGTCCTGCACGCATTCATTGCGCACGCCGTGGGCATCGCTGATGTCCACCCGGTTGGCGCGCGGATTGGCACCCACGCTCAGCCGGCCAGCGCTGGCAAAGATTTCGGTCAGGGTTTCGTGGCCATGTGCCTGGGTGCGCGAGGCATAGAAGCAGGCCAGCTTGCCATCGGCAAATTCCAGCATGGCCACGCCGTTATCCACGTCGCCACAATCGGCCAGTGCCGGGTGCAAGGCATTGGTGCCTGTGGCCCAGACGCGTACCGGTTTGGGCGAACCCAGCAACCAGCGCGCCAGGTCGATATCGTGAATGCTGCAATCCATGAAAATGCCGCCGCTGCTCGGGGCAAACTTCACAAAAAAACCGTTCTCGTCGTTCAAGTCGCAGGTTTGCGAGCGCAATAGATATGGCTGGCCCACCAGGCCCTGTTGCAGCTTTTCCGCCGCATCCTGATAGCTGGCGTCAAAGCGGCGTACAAAACCCACCATGGCCTTGAGTTGCGGGTAGTCAGCTGCTACCGCCTCTACTTTCTGGCAATCCTCCACATTCAGCGCCAGCGGTTTTTCGCAAAACACATGCTTGCCGGCGCGCAAGCAGGCGATGATCTGCTCGGCATGCAGCGCAGTGGGGGTGACCAGAAACACCGCCTGTACTTGCGGTTCAGCCAGCATGGCCTCCAGCGTGTGGTGGCGGTGTACGCCAGGCAGCTGTTCTGCCGCCCAGCCCAGCTCTTCATCCAGCGGTGAGCAGGCGGCCACCAGCTGCGCTCCACGAATGCGATCGCGCAGATTGAGCGCATGACGCCGGCCCAGCCGACCCAGGCCGACAATGCCGATATTCAGTTCAGACATGACTTCTCCCTGCCCACCGGCAGCTTTGGCGGCGGGCTTGCATGGTTGTCGTGACGGGAAGGCTTACAGGCTGATCAGGCGGTTTTCCTGCCAGGAGCGGCTGGCGGCATCGGCCAGTTCCAGCGCCTTGACGCCGTCTTCCACCGTGGTGCGCGGGGTGACGCCGCGCTGTACCACCTCAAAGAAGTGCGCCATTTCCAGCGCATAGGCGGCACGGTAGCGTTCCAGGAAAAAGTGTTCCGGCAGATCGGTGCTGACCTGCTGGCTACCATAGGCGGTGACTTCGGTCGGGCGGTGATTGCCCGCCTGCAACATGCCCAGGCTGCCCAGCACTTCAAAGCGCTGGTCGTAGCCATAGGCGGCACGGCGGCTGGTGTTGATCTGGCACAGGCGGCCAGAGCGGGTACGGATGGTAACGGCGGTGGTGTCGGCATCGCCGGCCTCGCCAATGGCCGGGTCGGTCAGCACGCTGGCGCTGGCCTGCACGCTGACGGCTTCATCGGCCAGAATCCAGCGGCAGATGTCGAAGTCGTGAATCAGCATGTCCTTGAAGATGCCGCCGGAGCGCTTGATGTAGTCCACCGGCGGTGCGCCGGGGTCGCGGCTGGTGACCACCAATATTTCCGGCTGGCCGATTTCACCGGCCTCGATGCGCGCTTTTACCGCGGCAAAGGTGGGGTCGTAGCGGCGCTGAAAGCCGATCAGGCAGGCCACGCCGGCTTCTTTCACCGCTGCGGCACACTGGCGGGCGCGTTCCAGCGTCAGGTCTACCGGCTTCTCGCAGAAGATGGCCTTGCCACGGGCGGCGGCGCGCAGGATGAGGTCGGCATGGGTATCGGTACTGGAGGCAATGACGACTGCGCCCACTTCCGGGTCAGCCAGAGCACTGTCGATATCGCTCACGCTGGCACCATATTGTGCTGCCAGCGCCTGTGCTGAAGGCTGGTGGGTATCGACGACATACTTCAGGCGTGCGCCGGGCTGGGCGGCCAGATTGGCGGCGTGGATCTTGCCGATACGGCCGGCACCGAACAGGGCTACTGCGGTCATTGCTGTCTCCTCATGCGTGTAATTGGCCAACCGTGCCGCTGGTTGGTCTGCTTGTTGATGAGTATATGTTAGAAAAAAATTTCTGAAAAATATTTATTCGGAAATTTTATTTTCTGAAGTGCAAAAAGAAAAAAAGCCACAGTAGCCGATGGCCACCGTGGCAAGTCCGAGGAAGTATGCTGCAGCAGAAAACTGTCCCTTCAGTAAAAGTCCGGGCGTGGCGGCATGCTGATGTCCACCACCGTGCCGTTTTGCTGTGCCAGCACGCAGGCATCGGCTGCCACGGCAGCGGCATAGCCATCCCAGGCCGAGGGGCCGGTGAGGGAGCCGGCCTGCACGCCGTCGATGAAGGCTTGCAGCTCCACGTCGTAGGCGGCGATAAAGCGCTGTTTCCAGTCGGTGAGGATGGCGGTGGAGTAGCTGGCCGCGCTGCGCAGCGGCACGCTGGCTGGTTCTGGCAGGCTGGCAATGCCGGTTTCGCCGACAATCTGGCA
Organism: Aquitalea aquatica; assembly: GCF_013911085.1. Taxonomy (GTDB): domain Bacteria; phylum Pseudomonadota; class Gammaproteobacteria; order Burkholderiales; family Chromobacteriaceae; genus Aquitalea; species Aquitalea aquatica. The sequence continues at coordinate 43,788 of NZ_JACERN010000017.1, read as the reverse complement.
CTGGATGTCATAGCCGTACTGGCAGTTGACGAAGATTTCCACATCGATGCGCACCCCGCTGCGGGTTTCCAGCAGCACGATCTGCGGGTCGGCCAGCTGGGGCAGGGTGTGGCTGCTCTTGCGCGGGAAAACCACCTGGGCCGACACATAGTCTTCATCCAGCAACCAGCGCAACACGTCCAGCTCGTGAATCAGCGTGTCGGTAATCGCCATCGGCGTGGTGTAGCCCTCGCCCACCGAGGGGTTGCGATGGGCGCAGTGCAGCATCAGCGGTGCGCCAATGCGACCCTCCTGCAGCACCTGCTTGAGCGCACGGTAACCGGCGTCATAGGGCCGCATGAAACCCACTTGCACCAGCCGTTTGCCGTGGCCGCGCTCGGCCTGGATGATACGCATGCAGCCGGCGGCGCTGACCGCCAGCGGCTTTTCGCAGAACACCGGCTTGCCGGCGGCAATGGCATCCAGCACGAATTCTTCATGGCTGGGGCCCCATGAGGTCACCAGCACGGCCTCCACTGCCGGGTCGCGAATCAGTGCCTGGCCGCTGTCGTGCACGCTGGCGGCCAGCTGGTATTGCTTTACTGCGGCCTCGGCTTGCAGCGGGTTGATGTCGTGCACCGCCACCACGCGGGCGCCTGACAGGGTCTGGCTGAGGCGGCGGATGTGGTCCTGCCCGATGGCTCCGGTGCCGATAACGCCAATGGCTAAAGTCATGTTTGTCTCCTTGGTTTTGCTTGTTGTGTGGTGTGCGGGTTTAGCTGGCGAGTTGCTGGCGGATGTAATCCATGCTGTTACGCAGCAGGGTTTCGCTGTCCGGCGCTTCCATGATGTCGTTGGCAAATGGCTCAAACGACACCAGGCCCTGATAACCGCGTGTCAGCAGTTCTTTCAGCTGCGGGATATTGCCCAGCCGGTCGGCACTGCCCACCAGCACGCGGTGGCCGTCGCGCATATCCGTGCTGGCCAGGGTGGTGGATTCCACGCCGGAGATGTGTACCAGCCCGGTCAGTTCCGGAAAGAAAATGTCCTCGCCAGCCAGATGGTGGTGGAAGGTGTCGTGCACCAGGCGGAAAAGGCGCTCACCAGCGGCGGCATAAATGGCGGTGACGGCCTCGGACTTGCGACGCAGCGCACATTCCTCGAAGCCCAGCGGCTCTACCAAGCCGGTGATGCCGTGGTCGTCCAGAATCGGCTTGAGCTGCTTGAGCGCATGGATGAGATCGTGCTGGCGCTGGCTGGCGGTGCGGGCATCGTCACGGCTGTTGAGCGGGCACATCACCAGCGCTTGGGCACCACAGTCGCGGGCATAGGCGGCCAGTTGCACGGCACGCTGTTGCAGGTCGGCATCGAATACATCAAACGGGTAGAGCGCATTGATGCTGCGGATGGTGAGTCCGGCTTCGGCCACGGCATTGCGCAGTTGGGCGGCCGGCGTGCCATTGCTGATTTCCACGCCGTTCAGATCGTTGCGGATTTCAATGTCAGACACGCCCAGGCGTTGACACATGGCCAGATAGTCGGGAAAGGACAGGCGCGGCGCGCTGATGCGGTTGATGGCAAAATGGATGTTGTGGTGCATGATGGGCTTTCGGCGGGTGAGGGGGGCGGCTTACTTTTGGCGGGCGTGCTTATCCAGATAGCGCTGCATTTCGCTCAGCATGAAGCGCGACGATTCGTCGGCGCGTTCTTCCCAGGCAAACACGCAGGAAGACAGCACGCCGTCAAAGCCGATTTCGGCCAGGGTGGCGAAGAACACATCCCAGTCGATTTCACCCTGGCCGATATCCAGATGCTGGTGCACACGCACATTGGCACCGGGCGGGTTGACGATGTAGCGCAGGCCGGAGGAGGCCTTGTGGTTGAAGGTGTCGGCCACCCGCACATGGGCCAGCACTGGCGCGGCGGCGCGCAGCATCGTGGCCATGTCCTCGCCGTAATAGAAGGTATGCGGTGCGATATAGGACAGCTTCACATTGGGTGAGCCAATCACCTGCACGATGTCCAAGGCCGGCTGGAAGGTTTCGATCCAGTCTTCCGGATGCGGCTCGATCGACAGCTGCAGGCCTTCGCGCTCGAAAATCGGCAGCAGTTCGTCCATCGAACGCCAGAATGCCGCCTCGCATTGCTCCGGCGTGTTGATGCCGGCACCCATGCCCAGCGACCGTTCTGGTGCTGCGCCCCGGCCAAATTCCGAAATCAGCGTGTCGCATTCCAGCTCCACGGCAATGTCGATGGCGCGCTTCCAGTATTTCATTGCCGCCTGCCGTTCATCTTCAAACGGGCTGGACCAGCGGTACATCGGTTGCAGCGTGGCCAGGCTCACGCCATGTTCGCGCATGGCCTGCTTGAAACCAGCCAGCCGTGCGCCATTGGCACGCGGCATGGCCCACCATTGCAGCAGGTCGGCGCGCGGGGATAGTTCGATGTGGCGATAACCCAGCTCTGCCGTCTTGCGGCACAGTTCCGGCAGGCTGAGCTGCCGGTGCATATAGGGGTCCAGCGCAATTTTCATGTCGTCCTCCAGTTCTTGTCGTGTGGCCCGGCTGATGTTGCAGTGCACACCATGCCAGGCGCTTGATGTCTTGTGGCAAAAGGGTTGCAGGCTGGTGTGCCGGGACTGACTCTAGGGGATGGACAACAGCTTTTCAGTTGCTGTTTTGACGATAAATCGTCAATGTGGGCCGATTGCCCAGCTCGCGGTAACACCGGAAGGCTCGCCATGACAGCACCCGCACGTCGCAAGAAAACCGCCCGCTTTATCGAAATTGCCGCCGCCGCCGGGGTGAGCGTGGCCACGGTGGACCGCGTGTTGAACGAGCGTGGCAGCGTATCGGCCCAGTCCCGCGCCAAGGTGGTGGCCGCCGCGCGTGAGCTGGCGGTGCCGCGCTTGTTGCCGGATACCCGTCACGGGCTGATCCATATCGACATCCTGTTGCCAGACAACCGCTCGCCATTTTTCCAGCGCCTGCGCCAGGCATTGCAAGCGGCACTGCCCATGCTGGACCAGCGGGTGGTGGTGCATCAGCAGACGCTGGGGGAAAAGGACGACGCCAGCCTGCTGCGCGCCCTGCGCCCACGGCCCTACCGCCGGCAGGGGCTGATTGTGGCGGCACCGGATACCCCGGCAGTGCAGCTGGCTTTGCAAGCGGCCATCCTGCGTGGCGAGCAGGTGGCGCTGGTGGTGAGCAATGTGGCTGGCCTGGCGCAGGCACGCTACGTGGGCATAGACAACCATGCTGCCGGGCGCACTGCCGGCCTGTTGCTGGGGCGCTTGTGCCGCCAGCCGGGGCGCGTGCTGTTGCTGTCCAGCCGGCCGGATTATCGTGGCCATCTGGAGCGTGCCAGCGGCTGTGCCGAAGTGCTGGCGCAGGACTTTCCCCATTTGCAGTGTGACCAGGTGGCCACCGCCACCCATGACGATGCCGATCGTTGCCATGCCGCAGTCAGCCTTGCCTTCAAGCGGGGGCAGCCGATTGCCGGCATTTACAACAGCGGGGCCGGCTCCCCCGGCATCGAAGCGGCGCTGCGCCGCCATGCCATCCATGACAAAGTGTGCTGGGTGACGCATGAATTGTCGGACGACCACCGCCTGTATCTGCAACAGGGCCTGCTGGACGTGGTGATCGACCAGAACCCGGATGGCCAGGCCATCAAAGCCTTGCAGCATGTGCTGAGCGTGGCGGAGCAAGCGCCAGCCGCTGCCGGGGCTGGTCCGGCGGAGTTCCGGCTGTATCTGGCAGAAAACATGTCAGCCCGGCCTTATCTGATCGGCTGAATCTGTCTGGCCATTGCCCTGTCGGTTTGCATTGAAGGAAATTGATTTCCAAAAAAAATTAAAATGAAAAATATTTTGCAATTTGACGGTAATCTTATATCGTAGTGGCAGACAAGCACCTGATCATTGATGGCCTGCCAGCGGCTCCGCCCAGCCGGGCGCAGGCTGTTTCCTCCCTGGAGAATGGATGTGAAAACCGTACGCCTTACCGTAGCCCAGGCGCTGGTGCGCTATCTGGCTGCACAGTTTGTCACCCTGCCGGATGGCAGCCGGGAGCGGCTGTTTGGCGGGGTGTGGGCCATTTTCGGCCATGGCAATGTGGCAGGTCTGGGCGAGGCGCTACAGGCCGCGCAGGATGTGCTGCCCACCTTGCGCGCCCATAACGAACAGGGCATGGCGCTGGCCGCCACTGCTTATGCCAAGGCCCATTTTCGCCGTCGCATGATGGCCATCAGCACCTCCATCGGCCCCGGTTGTACCAATCTGGTCACCGCTGCGGCGGTGGCCCATGTCAATCGCCTGCCCATGCTGCTGCTGCCGGGCGATGTGTTCATCTCGCGTGCGCCGGACCCGGTGCTGCAACAGGTGGAGGACTTTCAGGATGGCGGGGTGTCGGCGGTGGATTGCCTGCGCCCGGTATCGCGCTACTTCGACCGCATCGTGGTGCCCTCACAGTTGCTGACCGCCTTGCCGCGCGCCATTGCCACGCTCACCGATCCGGCGCAGTGCGGCCCGGTGACACTGGCCCTGCCACAAGACGTGCAGGCGCAGGCCTTCGACTGGCCGGAATCCTTTTTTGCCGAGCGTGATATCCACTTCCGTCAGCCACAGCCCGAACCCGCCGAGCTGGCGGCGCTGGCCAGCTTGCTGCGCCAGGCCAAGCGTCCGCTCATCGTCTGTGGTGGCGGGGTGCTGTACAGCGCTGGCGGTGTGGAGGCACTGAAAAATTTTGTGGAAAGCCATGGCATACCGGTGGGCGAAAGCCAGGCGGGCAAGGGTGCGCTGGCCTGGGATCATCCGCTGCTAGCCGGTTCCATCGGCGTCACCGGCTCACCGGCGGCCAACGAACTGGCCGCGCAGGCCGACCTGGTGCTGGCGGTGGGCAGTCGCTTGCAGGACTTCACCACCGGCTCGCATGCGCTGTATGCCCAGGCCACGCTGTTGTCCATCAATGTGAATGGTTTTGATGCCATCAAATGGGGTGGCCACAGCCTGCAATGTGATGCCGCTGTCGGCCTAGCTGCGTTGGGTAGTGCGCTGGCTAGCTGGCAGGCCGATACCGACTGGACCGCCCATAGCCAGCGGCTGTGCCATGGCTGGCGCAGGCAGGTGGACGAAATCGTCCGCAGCCAGCGTGCCAGCCTGCCGACTTACGCCGAGGCCATCGGTGCGGTGCAGGCGTCGGCAGCAGATTCGACTGAGCGCGACATTGTGGTGTGCGCCGCCGGTACGCTGCCAGCCGAACTGCACAAGTTATGGCGCACCAGCACACCGGGTGGCTACCACATGGAATACGGCTATTCCTGCATGGGTTACGAAGTGGCCGGTGGCCTGGGGGTGAAAATGGCCCGGCCGGAGCGCGAAGTCATCGTGATGGTAGGCGATGGCAGCTACCTGATGCTGAACAATGAGCTGGCCACTTCGGTGATGCTGGGGCACAAGATCATCGTGCTGCTGCTGGACAATGCCGGGTATGCCTGCATCAACCGCTTGCAACAGGCCTGCGGCGGCCTGCCCTTCAACAATATGCTGGCCGATTGCCTGCATGGCGAACACGGTATCCCGCAGATCGACTTTGCCCAGAATGCCCGTTCGCTGGGGGCGGAGGCGGAAACGGTCAGTACGGTGGCCGAGCTGCAGGCCGCCATGGTGCGCGCCCGCGCCGCCAGCCGCAGTTATCTGATCCAGCTGCGTATCGATGGCCCGCAATGCACGCCGGAAGGTGGCAGCTGGTGGGAGGTGGGTATTCCGGAAGTATCGGAACGCGAGCAGGTACGGGCTGCCCGTGCCGCCTATGAGGAGGCCCGCCAGCGCCAGCGCCACTGAGGCAACGTCTGGTGCATTGGCTGCGTGCTGCGCTCACAGTATGTTTTGAATGCCACAGGTCTGAAAGACAGTAGCCATGCCCGCGCGGCATGGCTTTTTCATTTTCATGCGCAAGTTTTTTTCAGTAAATCATTTTAAAAACAAGTTGATAGCCTGGGGTGGCGCGTAAGTGGCCGGGTAGTGGATGGTTGAGGTCTGCTATCTACCAAAAGTAAAAATGGAAAAATATTTCTACTAATTTTTCTTTGTGAAATTTTATTTGCAATAATGCGCGGGCTCACTTATCTTAGCTGCACGACCAGACGATATGCGCCTTGCATTGCACTGCAACATGGAACACGGCGCATCTCGGGATCGAACCACTAATAAGGACAGGAGACGCATCAATGAAACGCATCACCAAGCTTGCTGGTTCCGCAGTGTTCTTTTCCCTCACCATGCTGGCCATGCCGGCCTCTGCTGCCAAACTGGGCGTGACCATGTCCGCCTTCGACGACAACTTCCTCACCGTGCTGCGCAATAACATGAAAACCTATGCCGGCAGCCAGAAGGGCGTGGACATCCAGTTTGAAGATGCGCAAAACGATGTGGGCCGCCAGCTCAGCCAGGTACAGAATTTCATTGCGCAGAAAGTGGACGCCATCATCGTCAATGTGGTGGATACCGATGCCACCCCGAAAATCACCAAGCTGGCGCAGAGCGCAGGCATCCCGCTGGTGTACGTAAACCGCATGCCGGCTGACAAAACCCTGCCGGCCAAGGTGGCCTTTGTCGGCTCCAACGAGGCCGAATCCGGCACCGTGCAAATGAAAGAGGTGTGCCGCCTGATGAAGGGCAAGGGCAATATCGTGGTGATGATGGGCGATCTGTCCAACCAGGCAGCACGCCAGCGTACCAAGGACGTGGAAGAGGTGATTGCCAAGGCGCCGTGTAATGGCATCAGGATTGTGGAAAAGCAGACCGCCAAATGGTCGCGCACCGATGGCCGCGACCTGATGATGAACTGGCTCAGCGCCGGTCTGCAGTTTGATGCCGTGGTGTCCAATAACGACGAAATGGCCCTGGGTGCGATCCAGGCGCTCAAGTCCGCCAAGCGGCTGGACAAGACCATCGTGGCTGGCGTGGATGCCACCCAGGATGCGCTTACCGCCATGAAAAACGGCGAATTGAAAGTGACCGTATTCCAGAATGCCGCCGGTCAGGGCAAGGGCGCGGTGGATACCGCCCTCAAGCTGTCCCGTGGCGAGAAGCTGCCGTCGATGATCTGGGTGCCGTTCGAGCTGGTGACCCCGGCCAATCTGAAGAACTACCAGTCGCGCAACTAATTGCCGCAGCGGGCGGCCTCTGCTGAGGAGGCTGCCTGCGACGATGAGGAGCAAACCATGTTGAGCCTGGTCCCAGAAAAACCGCTGACTACCGCCCCATCCCAGCCGCCGGTGGCTGCCCAGCAGCTGCTGATCGACGTGCAAGGTGTACGCAAGGCCTTTCCTGGCGTGGTGGCACTGGATGATGTGTCCTTCCGCCTGCGCGCCGGTACCGTGCATGCACTGATGGGCGAAAACGGAGCGGGTAAATCCACGCTGATGAAGATACTGGCGGGTGTCTACACCCCGGACCAGGGGGTTTATCGCCTGCACGGCCGCGAAATTGCGCTGACATCGCCGCTGGATGCCCTGGAAAACGGCATCGCCATGATCCATCAGGAACTCAACCTGATGCCCTTCATGAGCATTGCCGAAAACATCTGGATCCGCCGCGAGCCGCTGAACCGCTTCGGCCTGATCGACCATGCGCGCATGTATCAGATGACGCGCGAGCTGTTTGCCCAGCTCTCTATCGAGCTGGACCCGCAGGCCAAGGTGGCCAGTCTGAGCATTTCCAGCCGCCAGATGGTGGAGATCGCCCGCGCCGTATCGTACAACTCCGACGTGCTGATCATGGACGAACCCACCTCGGCGCTGACCGAGCACGAAGTCGCCCATCTGTTCCGCATCGTGCGCATGCTGCGCGAACAGGGCAAGGGCATCATCTATATCACCCACAAGATGAACGAGCTGTTCGAGATTGCCGACGAGGTGTCGGTATTCCGCGATGGCCATTTCATCGGCTGCAAGCAGGTGGAACAGCTCAGCCACGACGAAGTGATCCGCATGATGGTGGGGCGTGAAATCACCGAGATGTTCCCCAAAACCATCGTGCCGATTGGCGAGGTGGCGCTGGAGGTGAGCCATCTCACGCTGGACGGCGTATTCCACGATGTGTCTTTTTCACTGCGCCAAGGCGAGATTCTCGGGGTGGCCGGCCTGATCGGCTCCGGCCGCAGCAATGTGGCGGAAACCCTGTTTGGCGTCAGCCCGGCCAGTAGCGGCCAGATCCGTATCAATGGCCAGCCGGTGACCATCGATTCACCGCGCACCGCCATGCAGCACGGCATGGCCTTTCTCACCGAAGACCGCAAGGACACCGGCTGTTTTCTCAGCCTGAGCATTCAGGAAAACATGCAGATTTCGGTGCTGGGTGGTGACAATCTGCAAGCCGGCTTTGTCCGGCAGCAGGCACTGGATGCCATGTGCGAAGCCATGTCCGGCACCTTGCGCGTCAAGACACCCAATCTGGATGAGCGGATTGAGAACCTGTCCGGTGGCAACCAGCAAAAGGTGCTGATAGGCCGCTGGCTGCTGACCAATCCGAAAATACTCATTCTGGACGAGCCCACCCGTGGCATCGACGTCGGGGCCAAGGCGGAAATCCACAAGCTGATCTGCAAGCTGGCAGGGCAGGGGGTGGCCGTCATCATGATTTCGTCGGAGCTACCCGAGGTACTGGGCATGAGTGACCGCATCATGGTGATGCATGAAGGCCGGGTCACCGGCATCGTCGACCGCGCCGATGCCACCCAGGTCAGCATCATGACACTGGCTGCCGGCTGACCGCTTGGTTGGTTACGGCAGGCAAGCACAATAACAGCAGGAGAAGACAACATGGCAATCAGCAATACGCAAGCACTGGGCAAATCTCCCAAGCCCGGTGCATTCCGGTTCAAACTGCCGGCCGAAGCGCGCATCTTCATGGTGCTGCTGGGCGTGGCCCTGATTTTTGAACTGTTGGGCTGGATTTTTGTTGGCCAGAGCTTTATCGCCAACAAGGAAAGGCTCATCGTGATGATTCTGCAGGTGTCGGTCATCGGCATCATCGCCGTCGGCGTCACCCAGATCATCATCATGGGCGGCATCGATTTGTCCTCGGGCTCGGTGGTGGCACTCACCGCCATGGTGTCGGCCAGTCTGGCGCAGACTTCGGATTTTGCCCGCGCTGTCTTCCCCACGCTGACCGACCTGCCGGTGATTGCACCGCTGGCAGCCGGTCTGCTGGTGGGGCTGGTATGCGGGCTGATCAACGGCACGGTGATTGCCAAAACCGCCATTCCCCCCTTCATCGCCACTCTGGGCGTGATGGTGACTGCGCGCGGCATGGCCAAGTGGTACACCCAGGGTGAGCCCATCAGCATGCTGTCGGATAACTACGCGGCCATTGGTGCCGGTATCAATCCGGTGATCATCTTCCTGGTAACGGCGCTGGTGTTCCACATCATTCTCAGCTACACCCGCTACGGTAAATACACCTATGCCATCGGTGCCAACCGTGCTGCCGCCCGTGTGGCCGGCATCAATGTCAACCGACACCTGATCCTGGTGTATACCGTGGCCGGCCTGCTGTCGGGGCTGGCCGGGGTGGTGACCTCGGCGCGGGCGGTATCCGGCCAGGCCGGCATGGGCATGATGTACGAGCTGGATGCGATTGCCGCTGCGGTGATTGGTGGCACCTCGCTTAATGGTGGTCTGGGCAAGATTACCGGCACCGTCATCGGCACGCTGATCCTGGGCACCATGACCTCGGGTTTCACCTTCCTGCGCATCGATGCCTATTACCAGGAAATCGTCAAAGGCATCATCATCGTGGTGGCGGTGGTGGCCGACCAGTACCGCCAGCGTAACCGCCGCAGCTAACTGCCAACTGCTACGACGCAGGGTGTGACTCCGGTTAAACTGTTGCCGGAGTGACACCCTGTCGCTTGTATTCAGCCTGTGGTTTGTACATGAATTTCTCAGCAGGGTGTTGATCGGGAAGGCGAGCCTTCCCGTTTTTTCATTAATGGCGGGAAGGTGTTGTTGTCTTGAATCGTGCTCTGCGCCCCGGGCTGGCCGAAGCCAGCCTGGTATTGGTTACCCTGATTGCCGGCTTTGGCTGGCTGTGTTCCAAGGAAGTCTTGCGCGGCATGCCGCCGCTGCTGTTTCTGGGTGTGCGTTTTGCCAGCGCCGGTGTGGTGCTGGCGGCGCTGGCGCGTCTGCGTGCTCAGCCATTGCCGTGGCGTTTGCCTGCCACCAGCTGGTGGAGTGCCGCCATGCTGGCGCTGGCCATGGTGCTGTGGATGCTGGCCTTGCAGCTGAGCAATAACCTGGGGGTGGGCGCCTTTATCGGCAGCCTGGGGGTGGTGCTGGCCCCGGTGCTGGCGCGATTGATGTTTGGCACGGTGCTGTTGGCGCAGACCTTGTGGGCGATGCCGCTGGCGGTACTCGGGGTGGCGGCCATGGCCTTGCATGGCGGCTGGCAACTGGACGCGGCGGATAGCCTGTTTCTGGCCTCGGCCGTGGCAATGTCGGTGTTTCTCAATCTGAACGGGCGTGCCGGTGCCCGCGCACCGGCCTTGTCACTGACTGCCTTGCAGCTATTGCTGGCGGGGCTGGCCGGTTTTGCCGGCAGTGTGATGGTGGAGCGGTGGCCCGCCAGCCTGAGTCCGGCGGTGTGGGGCTGGCTGCTGGTCAGCATCCTGCTGGCTACCTGCGGTCGTTTCTTCCTGCAGGGCTGGGCACAGGCGCGGGTGCCGATGCAGCGTTCGGCCTTCATTCTGCTGCTGGAGCCGGTATGGACCGCCATGCTGGCCTGGCTGTGGTTTGGCAGCAGCATGAGCGCCAGCCAGTTGGCCGGCGCCGGACTGATCATGTCGTCCTTGCTGATCAGTCGTCGTAAGCCCCGGCGTCGCGGGTCTCTTCAATCACCAGTTCCAGCCGGTAGGACAAGGCAATGAATAGCGCCTGACACAGGCTGATGGTGCTGGTGAGCGAACGGAAGGCGAAGGCGCTGCCTTCCTTTACCGTCAGCACCGCATCGGCATGGCGCGACAGCGGGCTGAGCTGACTGTCGGTAATCACCAGCTGCTTCGCCTTGCTTTGGGCGGCCACGCGTGCGCAGTAGCGGGTTTCCCTGCCATAGGGCTGAAAGCTGATGGCAATCAGCAAGTCGTTTTCGCGAATGCTGCGTATCTGCTCGTGATACATGCCGCCCAGGCCGGATACCAGATGCACGCGCTTGGCGGTGTGCTGCAAGGCGTAGCTGATATAGCTGGCAATCGGGAACATGCGTCGCACCGCCACCACATAGATATTGTCTGCCTTCACCAGCAGATCAACCGCCTTGTCGATGGCAACCGGGTCCAGAGTCTGACCCAGCTCGTCCAGGCCTTGCTGACAGGCGGCAATGAAGTTCTGCGTCACCTGGGTGTTGCTCAGCGGTGTGTCCTGAGTGGCAATCACGCTGCGGATGCGCTTCTGGTAATTGTTGACGTTGCTGGCCGCCGGGGCAAAAGCATCGCGAAACACCGCCTGCATGTCGGAAAAACCGCTGAAGCCAAAGCGTTGGGCAAAACGCACAATAGCCGATGGCTGCACTTCGCAGGCCTGGGCGATATCGGTTATCCGCTCCAGGATCAGCGTCTGGCGATGTTCCTCGATATATTTGGCAATCACTTTCAGCTGTTTGCTCAGGCCTTCGTACTCCTCGGCAATCCGCTGCATCAGCTGGTCCGCGCTCATTTCCTTGCTCATGTTGTGAAGTTTCTGCTGTCTGGACCGCTCTATTTTAGAGGGAATCGGTCAGATTAGAAAAAATTATTTCGGAAATAAATTTCTATTAGAAATTAAATACGAAAAAAATGTTGCATTTGCCGTGGCTGCGTTTTATGCTGGTTTCAACCGATATGGCTGACGGATTGCTTCCCCGGGCGGGTGGGGGCAGCTTGCAGCGGCGGACAGTCACTCAACGAGACATAGAATGCACACCATGCAAAACACCACCCATTTTGCTGCCGACCGACCGCTGGACCTGATCTGTCTGGGGCGCTTGGCCATCGACCTGTATGCCCGCCAGCTGGGAGCCCGGCTGGAAGACGCCAGCAGCTTTGCCCGCTATCTGGGCGGCTCTTCCGCCAATATCGCTTTCGGCACTGCCCGGCTGGGCCTGAAGTCTGCCATGTTGTCCCGCGTGGGCGACGAACATATGGGGCGCTACCTGCTGCAAACCCTGTCTGGGGAAGGCTGCGATGTCAGCCAGGTAAAAGTGGACCCGGAGCGGCTGACCGCACTGGTACTCTTGGGCATCAAGGACCGCGACACTTTCCCCCTGCTGTTCTACCGTGAAAACTGCGCCGACATGGCGCTGGAAGAAGCGGATATTGATGAAGACTTCATCGCTTCCAGCAAGGCGCTGCTGATTACCGGCACCCATTTTTCCAGCGCCAAGGTGAATGCGGCCAGCCGCAAGGCCTTGGCTCTAGCCCGTCAGCATGATGTACGTACCGTACTGGACATCGATTACCGTCCGGTGCTGTGGGGTATTACCGGCCGTGGCAATGGCGAACAGCGTTATATCGCCAGCGATGGCGTCACCGCTCATTTGCAGTCGGTACTGCCGCTGTTCGACCTGATTGTCGGTACCGAAGAGGAAATCAATATCGCCGGCGGCTCGGACAATTTGCTCACCAGCCTGGCCGTCGTGCGCCAGCTGGCCCCGCAGGCCACGCTGGTGGTGAAACGCGGGCCGCTGGGCTGCGCGGTGATTCCGGCAGCCATTCCTGAGCGCATCGAGGATGCCTTCTCGGTCAAGAGCGCACAGGTGGAGGTGATGAATGTGCTGGGGGCCGGCGATGCCTTTCTGTCGGGCTTCCTGTCCGGCTGGCTCAATGGCCGCGATTACGGCTGGTGCTGCACCCGCGCCAATGCCTGCGGTGCGCTGGTGGTGTCGCGCCATGGCTGCTCGCCGGCCATGCCCACCCCGGCCGAGCTGGATTATTTCCTCGGCCTGGAAACAACACCGCTACGTCCTGGTGATGATGCCACGCTCAATCGCCTGCATCGGGTCAGCATCCAGCGCAAGCAATGGGACGATCTGTGTGTTTTCGCTTTTGACCACCGCAAGCAGTTTTTCGAGCTGGCGCAGCAGAGCGGGGTCGATGAAGCGCGCATTTCCACCCTCAAGAACCTGCTGGTCCAGGCGGTAGCCGAAACCGAGGCCGCGCTGCAACTGCAAGGCCATATCGGCATCCTGGTGGACGACCGCTACGGTGAGGACGCTATCTACGCGGCTACCGGTCGTGGCTGGTGGATAGGCCGTCCGGTGGAGCTACCCGGCTCCAATCCGCTGGAGTTCGATCGTGGCCGCACCGCTACCGCGCGGCTGGAAAGCTGGCCACAGGAACACATCATCAAATGCCTGGTGCAGTACCACCCGGACGACACGCTGGAAAACCGGCTGGAGCAGGAAGCTCAGGTGCGTGCCATTTACGAGGCGGCGCAACTGAGTGGCCATGAGCTGTTGCTGGAAGTGATTCCGTCGAAAAAGCTGCCGCAGCAGCCGGATACCGTGCTGCGCGCCCTCAAGCGTTTCTACAATCTGGGCATTTATCCGGAATGGTGGAAGCTGGAGTCGATGAGCCGCGCGCAATGGCAGGCGGTGGATGCCCTGCTGGCCGAGCGCGACCCCTATTGCCGTGGTGTGGTGCTGCTGGGCTTGCATGCCTCGCTGGATGTGCTGCGCCAGGGCTTTGCCGATGCGGCAGCCAGCAGCAGCTGCCGTGGCTTCATGGTGGGGCGCACGCTGTTCCACGAACCGTCACAACGCTGGCTGGCCGGCGAACTGGATGATGCCGGGCTGATCAGCGCCGCCCGTGCCAATTTTGAAACCCTGATCGACATCTGGCGCAGCCGTCGCCAGCCGCGCTGAACCACCGGGAGAGAATAATGAGCAAGCCATTCAAGGTAAAAATCGGCATCAACCCCATTTCCTGGTGCAATGACGACCTGCCTTCGCTGGGCGGTGATGTAACGCTGGACACCATCCTGGCCGAAGGCTCGCGCATCGGTTATCAGGGCTTCGAACTGGGCAACAAATTTCCGCGTGACCCGGCCGCGCTGGCCGCCGTGTTACAGCCCTATGGCGTGGCCTGCATTTCCGGCTGGCACTCCGGCTTGCTGGCTGAGGGCACGGTAGAAGACGAAATCCGCCGGGTCGAGCCGCATCTGCAATTGCTGGTGCACAACGGCTGCCAGGTGATGGTGTATGGCGAAGTGGCCAGCGCCATTCAAGGCCAGCCGCAGCCGCTGTACAAGCGCCCCCGCTTCAATAGTCAGCAGCAATGGCTGGCCTATGGCGCGCGGCTGAACGAATTTGCCCGCCACCTGCAATCGCGTGGCATCACCCTGGCCTACCACCACCACATGGGAGCCTATGTGGAAACGGCACAGGACATCGACCAGCTGATGGCGGTGACCGGGCCGGAAGTGGGCCTGCTGTTCGACAGCGGCCACATCACCTTCGCCGGTGGCGATGCCCTGGCCGTGCTACGCAAGCATATTGCCCGCGTGGTGCATGTGCATTGCAAGGACGTGCGCCCGCAAGTGGTGGCGCAAGCCTGGAACGGCAACTGGAGCTTTCTGCAGGCGGTGATCAACGGCGCCTTTACCGTGCCGGGCGATGGCTGCATCGATTTTGCGGCCATCCTGCACACCCTGGCCGAGCACGACTATGCCGGCTGGCTGGTGGTGGAGGCCGAGCAGGATCCGGTGGTGGCCCCCAGCTACGAATACGCCGACAAGGGCTATCGCACGCTGTCCGGCCTGGTGGCTGCCATCAATCAGCAGGAAAGGACTGTGGCATGAGTTTGCTGGTCAAGGCAGGCAAGGGACGCGAGATTGCCGACATCACCCCGCAGCGTGCCAACTGGCAGCATGTCGGTTTCCGGGCTCTGCGGCTGGATGTGGGCGAGCAGGAGTACTGGCAGGAGGCCGGGCGCGAATGCTGTCTGGTAGTGCTCACCGGCAAGGTGGCGGTAGCGGCGGGCACGCAGCATTGGGACAGCCTGGGCGAGCGCAGCAGCGTGTTTGACGAGCAGGCCCCGTGGGCAGTGTATGTCCCGGCGGGTGTGGTGCTTACCATCACTGCACTGACTCCGGCTGAAGTGGCGTTGTGCTCGGCCCCCGGCCAGCCGGGGCGCGAGGTGCGGCTGATTGCACCTGCCAGCATGCAGCGCAGCGTGCGCGGCAAGGGCGCCAATACCCGTTACGTCACCGACATCCTGCCGCAAACCGAGCCAGCCGACGGCCTGCTGGTGGTGGAAGTCATCACCCCGTCCGGCCATTCTTCCAGCTACCCGCCGCACAAGCACGATCTGGATAATCTGCCGGCGGAAAGTGTGCTGGAAGAAACCTACTACCACCGCATCGACCCGCCGCAGGGCTTTGCCTTCCAGCGTGTCTATACCGATGACCGCAGCCTGGACGAATCCCATGCGGTGGAAAACCACGACGTGATGATGGTGCCACGTGGTTATCACCCGGTATGTGTGCCTTACGGCTACCAGTCCTATTACTTGAATGTAATGGCCGGGCCCAAGCGCCAATGGTGCTTCCGCAACGATCCTCAGCACGAGTGGCTGCTGCAGCTGCCGGACTGAAGCCGACAGGCCCGCCCTGACGGGCCACGCCCATTTTTCCGATTTCATTTTGATGCCGACCGACGACAGGCAGGCCCCCGGCTTGCCCGCCGCAAGGAGAAACCATGTTGCAGATTCCGCATTTCATCAATGGCCAGCGCACCGCTGGCGCAGCGCAACGCCACGCAGCCGTGTTCAACCCGGCACTGGGCCGCAGCCAGGCCCAGGTGGTGCTGGCTGAGGCGCAAGATGTCGAAGCCGCCGTAGCCGCCGCCCATGCGGCTTTCCCGGCCTGGGCGGCGCTGTCGCCACTCAAGCGTTCGCGCATCCTGTTCCGTTTTAAAAGCATCCTGGAAGAACGCCAGCGCGAACTGGCTGCGGTGATTTCCAGCGAACATGGCAAGGTGGAGTCCGACGCCCAGGGCGAGGTGCAGCGCGGGCTGGAAGTGGTGGAGTTTGCCTGCGGCATTCCGCAATTGCTCAAGGGTGAGTACACCGAGCAGGTGGCCACCGGGGTGGATGCCTGGACCATGCGCCAGCCGCTTGGCGTGGTGGCGGGCATCACACCGTTCAATTTCCCGGCCATGGTGCCAATGTGGATGTTCCCGGTGGCGTTGGCCTGCGGCAATAGCTTTATTCTCAAGCCCTCCGAGCGCGACCCATCGGCCAGCCTGCTGATTGCTGAATGGCTGAAGGAAGCTGGCTTGCCGGATGGCGTGTTCAATGTGCTGCAAGGCGACAAACTGGCGGTGGACGGCTTGCTTACCCATCCGGACGTGGCGGCGGTCAGCTTTGTCGGCTCCACGCCGATTGCCCGTTACATCTATGAAACCGGTGCCGCGCATGGCAAGCGGGTACAAGCGCTGGGCGGTGCCAAGAACCACATGGTGGTGCTGCCTGATGCCGACCTGGACATGACCATCGAAGCGCTGATGGGCGCGGCCTACGGCTCGGCTGGTGAACGCTGCATGGCCATCTCGGTGGCGGTGGCGGTGGGCGAGGTGGGCGATACCCTGGTGGCGCGGTTGGCCGAGCGCACCCGCCAGCTACGCATCAATATCGGTACTGATCCCAAGGCCGAGATGGGCCCGCTGGTGACGCGCCAGCATCTGGACAAGGTAAGTGGCTATATCGCCCAAGGCGTGGCCGAAGGGGCAGCGCTGGTGGTGGATGGCCGTGGGCTGGTGGTGCCAGGTTGCGAAGAGGGTTTCTTCATCGGCGGCAGCCTGTTTGATCATGTGACGCCTGCCATGACCATCTACCAGGAAGAAATATTCGGCCCGGTGCTGGCGGTGGTGCGGGTGGACAGTCTGGACGCGGCAGTACGGCTGATCAACCAGCATGCTTATGGCAACGGCACGGCCATCTTTACCCGCAATGGTGGCGCCGCACGCGAGTTCGCTCATCGCATTCAGGTGGGCATGGTGGGCATCAACGTGCCGATTCCGGTGCCAATGGCCTTCCACAGCTTTGGCGGCTGGAAAGCTTCGCTGTTTGGCGACCACCACATGCACGGTCCGGAAGGCGTACGCTTTTATACCCGCATGAAAGCCATTACCAGTCGCTGGCCGGCAGGGCGCTCGCATGTCGCAGAATTTGCCATGCCGACACTGGGCTAGCCATCGTCAGATGCATGACTCCCTCATCCACAGTGGGACTTCCCGGGCAGCTTAGGCTGCCTGCTTTTTTAGGTAGTTATCATGCAACAGGCCCGCTCTCCGGAGAGAAGCGGGCCTGTCTGTTAGCTGCAACAAGCGGCGAGTGGCTAACGCAATCGCGTAGCACTTCTGGAAACCGTACACGGGGTCCGGTCAGGGGCGCAGCGCCGTAGCAGGGATTTTGTGAGCGGTGCTTATTGCGCGGCAGGGCCCAGCAAGGGGGTGTAGCCAAGGTTACGCAGCTTGGCCATGGCCTCGTCCGCTTCAGCGCGGGTTTTGAACGGGCCAAGTTGGACACGGGTTTCGGTGTGGGCTTCTATGCCCTTGGCTTTTAATTCTTTGACCAGTTTTTCCGCATTACCCATGCTGGAAAACAGCCCAAGTTGCAATCGGTACCCCAGCGAGCTGCCTTCCGGCTTGGCCTTGACCACAACAGACGGCGCCGGGTTGGCGCTGTTGTCGCTCTCGGCTGCGCTGCGCAGTGCTTGCGGGGCAGGGGCTGTCTTGGCTGGTGTGCTGTGAGTGGCGACCACCGCCACGGGCGGTGTGGCAGCTTGCGTGGCCGCTGTCGCAGCGGGCGCTGCCGGCGCGGGCTTGTTGGCAGGTTTGGCCGCGGCTGTGTGGGCTGCTGGTGGCGTGACTGGCTTGCTGCTGGCGACCGCCGGGGTTTTGCTGATGTCCGGGGTCTGTGGTGGTGCTGTCGTCGGTGCCGCCGGCGATGCCGTGCCGCCGGCGTCGGTCAGGGGGGCGCTGGCCTCCACTGCAGGAGCGCTGCTTTCAGCCACCGGCTCTGCTGCAGGTTGTTCCAGTGCCGGAGCTGAGCTGGGATTGACGATCTTGCCCGAGCTGCCTACCGGTGTGGTGGCGGTCATTTCCACCTTGGGCTTTTTCATGCTGTCCAGCACGGGAATGGCCGCCAGTGCCACGGCAACCAGTCCGCCAGCAATCGCCAGCCGCTTTTTCAGCTTGCTGTTGAGGTCTTTTTCATCCGGAGCGGAGCCGGGGTCTTGCCGTTGGTTTTGTTCTGTCATGGCCTTGAATTTTTATGCAGCAGAGGCTTGAAAAGGCTGGTAAAATATCGGGTTCCTCAGAATTGCGTAACCCGAGTGGCTGAGCTAGAGCCTAGTTTATCCACTTGTTCTGTTATTTGGGAGTATTTGGGAGATTTTTATGGCAATTGAACGTACCCTGTCCATCGTTAAGCCGGATGCCGTCGCCAAGAACGTGATTGGCAAGATCTACGACCGTTTCGAATCCGCCGGTCTGAAAATTGTTGCTGCCAAGCTGAAGCAACTGTCCCGCGCCGAAGCTGAAGGCTTCTACGCCGTACACAAAGAACGTCCTTTCTTCAAGGACCTGGTTGATTTCATGGTTTCCGGCCCGGTGATGATCCAGGCTCTGGAAGGTGAAAACGCCATCGCCAAGAACCGCGAACTGATGGGCGCTACCGATCCGAAAAAGGCTGACGCCGGCACCATCCGCGCCGATTTCGCCGATTCCATCGACGCTAATGCCGTTCATGGTTCCGACAGCGCCGAAAATGCAGCAATCGAAGTGGCTTATTTCTTTGCCTCTTCCGAGGTTTACTCCCGTTAATCTCGTTTTGCCGCTTTGAGTTGTACCGGGCGGCAGCCATTCAGGCTGCCGCTGTTTTACCGAGGACTGCATGAAAACCAACCTGCTCGACTTCAATCTGGACCAGTTGACCGAACACTTTGCTGCTATGGGAGAGAAGCCCTTCCGTGCCAAGCAGGTGATGCGCTGGATGCACCAGATGGGCGAAGACGATTTCGACGCGATGACTGACCTAGCCAAAAGCCTGCGTGCCAAACTGCACGAGCGGGCCGAGGTGCGCGTACCGTCGTTGATGACCGGGCAGGCGTCCAGTGATGGTACCCGCAAGTGGCTGCTCGACGTCGGCACCGGCAACGGTGTGGAAACCGTGTTCATCCCGGAGGACGAGCGCGGCACCTTGTGCGTGTCATCCCAGGTGGGCTGTGCGTTGGAGTGTACTTTCTGCTCCACCGGCCGCCAGGGTTTCAACCGCAACCTGAGTACCGCCGAAATTATCGGCCAGCTGTGGTGGGCCAACAAGGCGATGGGGATTACCCCGAAAAATGAACGCGTAGTGTCCAATGTGGTGATGATGGGCATGGGTGAACCACTGGCCAACTTTGACAATGTGGTCAGCGCGCTGCAAATCATGCTGGACGATCACGGCTACGGCCTCAGCCGCCGCCGCGTGACGCTGTCTACCTCCGGCCTGGTGCCGCAGATGGATCGGCTGCGTGAAGCCTGTCCGGTGGCGCTGGCAGTCAGCCTGCATGCGCCGAATGATGCCATTCGCGATGAAATCGTCCCCATCAACAAGAAATACCCGCTGAAGGAATTGATGGCGGCCTGCCAGCGTTATCTGGAAAAGGCCCCGCGCGATTTCATCACCTTTGAATATGTCATGCTGGACGGCATCAATGATCGTCCGGAACATGCCCGGCAGTTGCTGGAACTGGTACGTGACGTACCATGCAAATTCAACTTGATTCCCTTCAATCCTTTCCCCAATTCCGGTTACGATCGCTCCAGCAATAATGCGATCCGCATCTTCCGCGAATTGTTGCA
Organism: Aquitalea aquatica; assembly: GCF_013911085.1. GTDB lineage: Bacteria > Pseudomonadota > Gammaproteobacteria > Burkholderiales > Chromobacteriaceae > Aquitalea > Aquitalea aquatica. Next base: position 23,927 of record NZ_JACERN010000017.1, on the reverse strand, counting down.
GGAACAGGGTTACGTGGTTACCGTAAGAAAAACCCGTGGCGATGACATTGACGCTGCCTGTGGTCAACTGGCCGGACAGGTGATGGACAAGACCAAGCGTCAGGTTAAATGGATGCAGATAGCCCAGGAGCGCGAGGAATGAGCAAGTGGCGAGTGTGGATGGCGGTGTGCCTGTTGGCGTATTCCCTTGTCGCATTCGCCGCGCCAGCCAACCGCAAACTGGCGGAAATCCGCAGCCAGCTGGCTGTGGAATATGCCGGGCTGGGCAATCTGCCAATAGCACTGGAGTCCGCCAATGAGGCGGTGCAAGCCGACGACAGCTTTGTCGGTGCCTATCTGACCCGGGCCTATGTGTACAACCTGATGCATCTGGATAGCGATGCGGAGAAGAACTTTCTTAAGGCGCTACAGGTCGATTCCTCCAGTCCAGAGGCAAATAATGATTACGGCCAGTTTCTGTGCGAACATGAGCGCCCACGGGTGGCCATGGATTATTTCGCCAAGGCGCTAGCCAACCCACTGTATCAGACACCCCAAACGGCCTATCTCAATATGGGCCGTTGCAGTGTCAAGCTGGGTGAAACCACCCAGGCCAACGATTACCTGCTGACCGCCTTGCAGCTGGCCCCCAATTATTTGCCCGCATTGCGCGAACTGGCTGCTTTGCATCTGGAGTTGGGCAATGCCAAACTGGCGTCCTTTTATTTCGGCCGCCTGCAACAGGCTGCAGGCAATGCGCCGCAGGGAGCCGATGTACTGTGGCTGGGTGTGCAGATTGCCAGGAAAGGGGGAGACCGGGTGCATGAGGCGGAGTATTCCTCTGCGCTGAAAAGCCGCTATCCGGACTCCAAGGAAACACAACTGTTGTTGAGCGGAAGCTGATGATGGAACAGGAAGCGCATGGCCAGTCGACCAGACTGGGTGTTGGCGCCGCGCTGAAAGCAGCGCGCGAACAAGCCGGCATGAGTCTGGGTGAAGTGGCTGAACGGCTGAAACTGTCTGTCCGGCAGTTGGATGCCATCGAAAAAGATGACTTCCAGCAATTGCCGGGTGCAACGTTCGTACGTGGTTTTGTCAGAAATTATGCCCGTTTTCTCAAGGTCGATTCCGAACCCTTGATGGCGCAGCTGGAAGAACATTTTCCTTCTGCGGTCAATGACGTGGTCAATCTGGTAAAGCATGAGCAGGCCGGCGAGCCGCCCAGCATGGCCGACACGCTGGCCCGGGTGTCGTCGCCGGGCCGTGGTGCTGGCAAGTCCGGCAAATGGCTGCTGCTGTTGGTGCTGGCTGCTGTCGTGGCTGGCGGTGCAGTGTGGCTGGCTAGCCTGCAAGGCAAGTCTGTCCCCGTGGCTGAGCAGACATTGCAGCCCATGCTGACGCAGCAGACTGCTTCTGCCGTTGCAGCATCGGCGCCGATGTCGGCCTCGGCCTCGGCTGCGGTAGCGGTAGAGCCGGCCACAACGCCGGCTGCAGCCAGTCAGTCTGTTGCTCAGCCGACTACCCTAGCTTCTCCGGCAGTGACTGCTAGTGCAGCCGCTGCTGTCAGTACCGGCAAAACGCCTGCCAGTGCGGCGGCGGCTGATAGTGCCACTGGGCATATTCAACTGAATGCTCAGCAGGCTGCGTGGATTTCGGTAATCGATGCCACCGGCAAAAAACTGCAATTCGGCATACTGGAGGCCGGCAGCAGCAAGGAATTGAGCGGCACGCCGCCTTTCCAGCTGAAAATTGGCAATGCCGCCCAGGTACAGCTCAGCTTTAACGGACAGCCCGTCGCTCTGACGGACAAGATTCGTGGCACTACCGCCAAAATTGAACTCAAGTAGATGCGGATTTTTGCATGAATAGCGTGAATATCGCGCGACGTCCCACCCGCCAGGTCAGGGTGGGACATGTCATGGTGGGGTCGGATGCACCGGTTGTGGTGCAGTCCATGACCAATACCGACACGGCAGATGCCATCGCGACTGTTGAACAGGTTTACCAGTTGTCCCAGGCAGGCTCCGAGCTGGTACGCATTACCGTGAACTCGCCGGAAGCTGCGGCACGGGTGGCGGAAATCCGCCAACGGCTGGATGACATGGGTTGCAATGTGCCTCTGGTGGGCGACTTCCACTTCAATGGCGAGCGCCTGCTGAAAGACTATCCGGACTGCGCCCGCGCACTGGCCAAATACCGGATCAACCCGGGCAATGTCGGCAAGGGTGCCAAGGGCGACGACAAGTTTGCCTTCATGATCCGCACCGCGGCCGAACTGGACAAGCCGGTACGCATTGGCGTCAACTGGGGCAGCCTGGATCAGGTACTGTTGGCGCGCATGCTGGACGCCAACAACAGCAAGCCGCAGCCCTTGCCGTTGGAACTGGTGATGCGCGAGGCGCTGATCGTCTCGGCGCTGGAGTCCGCAGACAAGGCGATGGAACTGGGCCTGCCCGCTGACAACATCCTGCTGTCGTGCAAGGTCAGCAATGTGCAGGACCTGATCACCGTTTACCGCGATCTGGGCAGCCGTTGCGATTTCCCGCTGCATCTGGGCCTGACCGAGGCCGGCATGGGCAGCAAGGGCATTGTGGCTTCGTCTGCCGCCCTGGCCATCCTGCTGCAAGAAGGCATTGGTGACACCATCCGCATTTCGCTGACCCCGCAACCGGGCGAAGCGCGCACCCGTGAAGTCATCGTGGCGCAGGAACTGCTGCAAACCATGGGTTTGCGCAGCTTTACCCCGCTGGTGACGGCCTGTCCCGGCTGTGGGCGCACCACCAGCACCTTCTTCCAGGAACTGGCCGACCAGATCCAGAGCTATCTGCGCGAGCAGATGCCGATCTGGCGCTTGCAGTACCCCGGTGTGGAAGACATGAAAGTGGCGGTGATGGGCTGCGTGGTCAATGGCCCGGGCGAAAGCAAGCTGGCCGATATCGGCATCTCCCTGCCTGGCACCGGTGAAGTGCCGGTGGCGCCGGTGTATGTGGATGGCCAGAAGGGCGTAACGCTGAAGGGCGACAATATCGCAGGCGAATTCAAGGCGCTGGTCGACGATTATGTGCAGACTCGCTACGGCGAAGGTGGCAGCAAGCGTCGTGAAAGCAGCAGCCGTATCATTCCGATTCAGCCGCAACGCTGAGCGGACCAGCTGGCTCCGGTGACAAGATCAATCGAATAGCAAAAAGAACTGAATAAATGGCGCAAAAATTGCAGGCAATCAAGGGCATGAATGATGTGCTGCCCGCCGAATCCTACCAATGGGAATATTTTGAAGGTGTGCTGCGCAAGCTGCTGGCCGACTATGGCTATCAGAACATCCGCACCCCCATCGTGGAAACTACCCCGTTGTTTGTGCGCGCCATCGGCGAAGTGACCGACGTGGTCGAGAAGGAAATGTATACCTTCATCGACAGCCTCAACGGCGACAGCCTGACGCTGCGTCCGGAAGGCACCGCCGGCACCCTGCGCGCGGTGGTTGAACACACCCTGCTGTACAACACCACGCAAAAGCTGTGGTACATGGGCCCGATGTTCCGTCACGAAAAGCCGCAAAAAGGCCGCTACCGCCAGTTCCACCAGATGGGTATCGAGGCACTGGGCTTTGCCGGCCCGGATATCGACGCCGAAATCATCGCCATGACCGCCGACCTGTGGCAGCGCCTGGGTCTGAGCCAGTATGTGCGTCTGGAAATCAACTCGCTGGGCAATGCCGAAGAGCGCGCAGCCCATCGTGAGGCGCTGATTGCTTACCTGGAAGGCTTTGTCGACATTCTGGACGAAGACGGCAAGCGCCGGCTGTATACCAATCCGCTGCGCGTGCTGGATACCAAGAACCCGGCCTTGCAAGAGATGGCAGACCAGGCACCGCGCCTGTCGGATTATCTGGGCGAGCAGTCGCGCGCCCACTATGAAGGCTGGAAGAGCATGATCGCCAGTCTGGGCATAGACTTCGTGGAAAATCCGCGACTGGTACGCGGGCTGGATTATTACAACCAATCGGTATTCGAGTGGGTCACCACCGAACTGGGTGCGCAGGGCACGGTTTGTGCCGGCGGCCGCTACGATGGCCTGATTGAACAGCTGGGTGGCAAGCCGGCACCTGGCATCGGTTTTGGCATGGGCCTGGAACGTGTACTGCTGCTGTTGCAGGACAAGGGCCTGTTGCCGGCCGCCCGCAGCGTCGATGTCTACATCGTGCAGCAAGGCACAGGCGCGGCCATGTATGCCATGAAGCTGGCACAGCAACTGCGTACGGCTGGCCTGTCCGTCATCCAGCATCTGGGTGAGGGTAGTTTCAAGTCGCAAATGAAAAAGGCCGATGGCAGCGGTGCGGAATTTGCCGTCATCATCGGTGAAAACGAAATGGCTGCCGGTCAGGCTGTCGTCAAACCGATGCGTGCCGATGCAGCGCAGCAGACGGTGGCGCTGGATCAGGTAGCTTCGACCATTGCCGCAATCAAGGCTTGATATAAGGGGGGTGCGCCATGGCGTACGACTTGCAGGAACAGGAACAGATCGACTCCATGAAGGCCTTCTGGCAACAGTGGGGCAAGCTCATCAGCGGTGCAGTAGTCGCCATTAGTGTGGCTTATCTGGGTTACAAGGCTTTTGGCTATTACCAGAGCGCACAAGCCAGCAAGGCCGCCGTGGTGTTTGCTGATGTCGAGCAGGCAGCCCAGAGCCAGGACCTGGCCAAGGTGAAAAGCTCGGCCGGCTTGCTGCAGTCGGATTATTCTTCCACCGCCTACGCTGCAGATGCTGCCTTGCTGGCGGCCAAGGTGGCTTTCGAAAAGAATGATCTGGCCACCGCCCAGGCACAGCTGTCCTGGGTGGTGCAAAACGTGAAGGACGAATCCATGGTGGCCGTCGCTCATTTGCGACTGGCTACCATCGAGCTGGATCAAAAGCGCTATGATGCAGCGATTGCCGAACTGGGCCAGGCGCATCCCAGCGCATTTGATGCGCTGTTCCTGGATCAAAAGGGTGATGTGCACGCTGCCAAGGGCGACAAGGCTGCGGCACGCGATGCTTATAAGGCCGCCCTGGCCAAGCTGGTAGGCGAATCGCCCAACCGCCAGTTCATACAGACCAAACTCGACGCACTGGGAGGTTAATTGATGCGCCGCCAACTGCTGGTTACTGCTGTTCTTTCCTCGTTCTTGCTGGCCGGCTGCGCCAGCTGGTTTGAAAGTTCTTCCGCTGCTAAACCCACACCGCTGGCGGCCATCAAGCCCATCCAGGCCTTGAATGTGAAATGGACGCTGTCGCAAGCAGCCTCTGGCAGCGGTTTTACCCCGGTTTACACCAATGGCAATGTGGTGTCGGCTGATGCTTCCGGTCATATTCGTACTGTCGATGCACTGTCTGGCCGTATCAGCGCCGATGTCTCACTCAAGCGCGATTTATCCTCTGGTGTTGCCGTTGTCGGCGATACCGTTTTTGTCGGTAGCCAGGATGGCAAATTGCTGGCCGTGGATCGCAGCAGCGGCAAGACACTGTGGGAGCAGTCGCTCACCAGCGTAATGCTGGAAGCACCGCAAGTGGCTGGTGGCATGGTGGTAGTACGCAGCAACGATGGCCGCCTGACCGGTTTTAGCCTGGCTGACGGCAAGCAGCAATGGTCGATTGCCCATGCCCAGCCGCAACTGCTGGTGCGCAATACCGGCTCGATGCAGGCGGTAGGCAACGAAGCCGTCATGGTGGGCCTGCCTGGTGGCAAGCTGGACATCATCAGTCCGGCCAACGGCAATACGCTGTGGGAAGGGGTGGTGGCCAATCCACGTGGTGCTACCGAACTGGAGCGCATCACTGATATCACCAGCCGTCCGGTCTACGACGGCGGGCAAGTCTGCAGCGTGGCCTATCAGGGGCGTGTAGCCTGCTTCGATGCCAAGAGCGGCAGCCTGATGTGGGCACGCGAACAGTCCTCCAGCCGCGGAGTAGCGCTGGATGCCAGCAAATTGTATGTAACTGCGGAAGACGGCTCGGTCTGGGCCTATGACCGCAGTACCGGTCGCAGCCTGTGGAAGACCGATGCCCTGAAATTCCGCAATGTATCCGGCCCCGCCATGCTCGGACGTTTTGTCCTGGTGATCGATGGTGAAGGCTATGGCCACCTGCTGTCCAATGAGAGCGGCAGTCTGGTGGACCGTGTGAAACTTGGCAGCGAAGGCGCAACCGCCCAGCCCGTCTCCCTGGGCGCATCTGCCCTGGTGCAGGGGCAAAATGGTCGCCTGTCGCTGCTGTCTATTGAGTAAAAGCTGTAACCATGAAACCTACCGTAGCGCTGGTCGGCCGCCCCAATGTGGGCAAGTCGACCCTTTTCAACCGGCTGACCCGCAGCCGTGACGCCCTGGTCGCCGACCAGCCTGGCCTGACCCGCGACCGCCATTACGGCCATGGTCGAGTGGGAGGAAAACCGTACCTGGTGGTTGACACCGGCGGCTTTGAGCCGGTAGTGGATGAAGGCATTCTGTTCGAAATGGCCAAGCAGACCCTGCAGGCCGTAGATGAAGCTGATGCCGTGGTATTCCTGGTGGATGGCCGTACCGGCATCACACCGCAGGACAAGATCATTGCCAATCGCCTGCGCCAGATCGACCGCCCGGTATTCCTGGTGGTCAACAAGGCCGAAGGCATTAGCCATGCCATTGCCAGCGCGGAATTCCACGAACTGGCTCTGGGCCAGCCGCTGGTGATTTCTGCCGCGCATGGTGATGGTGTGCGCGAGCTGATGGAAATGGTGCTGGAAGACTTCCCTGACGAAGTGGAAGAAGAAGCCCGTTACCATCCCAAATTCGCCGTGATCGGCCGCCCCAATGTCGGCAAGTCGACGCTGGTCAATGCCATTCTGGGCGAAGAGCGTGTCATCGCCTTTGACCAGGCCGGCACCACGCGTGACAGCATCTATATTGATTTCGAGCGGGATGACCATACCTATACCATCATCGATACCGCCGGCGTGCGGCGTCGTGGCAAGGTCAGCGAAGCCATCGAAAAGTTTTCCATCATCAAGACCATGAAGGCCATCGAAGATGCCAACGTGGCGGTGCTGGTACTGGATGCGCAGCTGGACATCTCCGAGCAGGATGCCACCATCGCTGGTTTCGCGCTGGAAGCAGGTCGCGCTTTGGTGGTGGCGGTGAACAAGTGGGACAACCTGGACTTCGAGAAAAAGGAAACCGTGAAGCGGGAAATCGCCCGTAAGATCAGTTTCCTCGATTTTGCCAAGTTCCATTACATCTCGGCCATCGAAGGCCGTGGTGTGACCGATCTGTTCAAATCCATCGATGAAGCCTATCAGGCAGCCATGGTCAAGCTGGCCACGCCCAAGCTGACGCGGGTACTGAATGTTGCAGTGGAACGTCAGGCACCGCCGCGCTCGGGTCTGATGCGGCCCAAGATGCGTTATGCTCACCAAGGCGGCATGAATCCACCTATCATCGTGATTCATGGCAATGCGCTGGATGCGATCCCGGCCAGTTACACGCGTTATCTGGAACATACCTTCCGCAAGGTGTTCAAACTGCAGGGCACGCCGCTGCGTGTGCAGTACAAAACCTCGGAAAACCCCTTCGATACTGAAGAATCCAAGGAAAAGTCCCGGGCCAAACCGAAGCCGATGTCTAAGCTGCGTGGACGCGAGAAGGAAGTACGCTGGGGCAAGAGTGGTAAAAAATAGTAGGCTGGGTTTTTTTCTGCTAAAAATAAGCATACCAGCCGGGCTTTAAAGATTATTTAATACAACAATCAACGATTCGGAGAAAACGAATGAGCTCTAAAGGGCAAATGTTACAAGACCCGTTCCTGAATATTCTGCGTAAGGAACATGTGCCGGTATCCATCTATCTGGTGAACGGTATCAAACTGCAGGGTCAGGTTGAGTCTTTTGACCAATACGTAGTGCTGTTGAAGAACACGGTTACCCAGATGGTGTACAAGCATGCCATCTCTACCGTTGTTCCGGCCCGTCCGGTTAACATCCCGCACGAACATCCGGGTCAGAAGCAGGATCAGCAAGACGCCTGATCAGGCTGATCGCTGCATCCCCGCGGGCCGCCAGGCTGTGTCTTGCTGACACGGCTTGTCGGCCTTTTTTCATGCATGATTCTGTCGCGTATGCTTTCAGCTGCCGTGACGGCGGAATCCTCATCTACGGTTGTCTATACAGTGTTTGATCGTCCCGATATTGGAGACCAGGCAGTGCTGGTCTGTCTGGATTTTGGTGATCCCGACCATCAGGAAAATGTGGCCGAGTGTGTCGAACTGGTTGGCTCCGCCAACGTGACTGTCACCGGCATTGTCCAGGGCAAGCGTCAGCGACCCGACGCCGCCTTGTTTGCCGGCAAGGGCAAGGTGGAAGAAGTCGGCCTGATGGTGCGGGCAACCGGTGCGAATGTGGTGATCTTCAATCACCAGCTGTCGCCAGGGCAGGAACGTAATCTGGAACGTGCCTTGCAATGCCGGGTGATCGATCGCACCAGCCTGATTCTGGACATCTTTGCCCAGCGCGCCCGCAGTCACGAAGGCAAATTGCAGGTAGAACTGGCGCAGCTGTCGCATATCGCCACCCGCTTGGTGCGTGGCTGGACGCACCTGGAGCGGCAAAAGGGTGGTATCGGCCTGCGTGGCCCTGGTGAAAGCCAGTTGGAAACCGACCGCCGACTACTGGGGAATCGGGTCAAAGCACTCAAAGAGCGGCTGGCCCAGGTACAAAAACAGCGCAATACCCAGCGCCGCGGCCGCCAGCGCACCGGTATCGCATCAGTATCGATTGTCGGCTATACCAATGCCGGCAAGTCAACGCTGTTTAACGCACTGACCAAGGCCCGCAGTTATGCGGCCGACCAGCTGTTCGCCACGCTGGATACCACCAGTCGCAAGTTGTTTCTCAATACAGAAACCTCGATCATCGTTTCAGACACTGTCGGTTTTATTCGCGATTTGCCGCATACCCTGGTGGCCGCTTTCCGTGCCACACTCGAAGAAACCATTCAGGCCGATTTGCTATTGCATGTGGTGGACTCCTCCAATCCGCTACGCGATGTCCAGATAGATGAAGTCAACAAGGTACTGGCAGAAATCGGTGCCGATGGCGTGCCGCAACTGATCGTATGGAACAAGACCGATTTGCGGCAGCTCCCGGCAAGCATCGAGCGTGACCAGGAGCAGCTCGCACAGGCGGTTCGCCTCTCCGCGCTCACCGGTGAAGGGCTGGAACTCTTGCGGACAGTACTTGCCGAACGTTTGCAGTCACCTGATAACCAACACGAAGAACAAGACGAATATGTCGCAGAATGATCCAAATCGGGGACGTCAGGGCAGTGACGGTCCGCCGGACCTTGACGAAATTTTCCGTAATCTCAATCAGCGCCTGGCCCGTCTGCTGGGCGCCAAGCCATCGGGCGAACAGCCCAGCCCCGAACCACGCGCCGCCTTCAAGGGGGGGGCCATCGCCGTTGTCGGCGTGTTGGCCGCACTATGGCTGGGCAGCGGTTTTTATGTGGTGGATGCCAAGGAGCAGGGCGTGGTGTTACGCATGGGCAGTTTCAGCCGCGTGACCGATCCCGGCTTGCAGTGGCATGCACCATACCCCTTTGAAAAGGTGGAAATCGTCAATCTGACCGAGCTGCGTAGCGTGGAAGTGGGCTATCGCAGCAATGCCAAGAACAAGGTGCCGGAAGAATCGCTGATGCTGACTGCCGATCAGAACATCATCGATGTGCAATTGTCGGTGCAGTACGACGTAAAGGACCCCAAGGCCTTCCTGTTCAATAATGCCGCAGCCGATCGCAATGCCAACGACATCGTGAAGCAGGCAACCGAAACCGCCATCCGTGAAGTGGTTGGCCGCAACAAGGTGGATTTCGTCCTCAACGAAGGCCGCGCGCAGATCGCCGCCGAGTCGCAGAAAGTCATTCAGGACATTCTGGACCGTTACGCACTGGGTGTGCGCATTGCCAAGGTCAACATCAATGCGGTGCAACCGCCCGAGCAGGTCCTGGCTGCCTTCGACGACGCCGTAAAGGCGGGGCAGGACAAGGACAAGCTGCGCAATGAGGGCTTGGCTTACGCCAACGATGTGGTGCCTAAGGCCAAGGGTATGGCTGCGCGTCTTGAGCAGGAGTCAGAAGCCTATCAGCAAAAAGTGGTGTCGCAAGCGGAAGGGGATGCCTCCCGTTTCAAGCAAGTGTTGTCTGAATACAACAAGGCTCCCAAGGTCATGCGTGACCGTCTCTACCTGGACATGATGCAACAAGTAATGAGTGCTACCAGCAAGGTGATTGTCGATCAGAAAAATGGCAATAGCCTGCTTTACCTGCCGCTGGACAAGCTGACCCAGGCCGCAAGTGCTGCTATGCCTGCCAGCGCAGCACCGGCAGCGACTGCGCCTGCTCCTGCTCCCGCTGCTGCGGCTCCGGTAACACCACCGGCTCGGAGCAACAAGAGTGGCCGGGATTCCGGCCGTAGCCGCGACATTCTGGGTGGGGAGCACTGAAATGCAAAAAATCATGCCAATCCTGCTCGCTGTGCTGGGCATTCTGTTTGTAGCCAGCCTGTCGCTATTTACCGTTGACCAGCGCCAATACGCCATGGTCTTCCAATTTGGCGAAGTGGAGCGGGTGATCAAACAGCCGGGTATCCAGTTCAAGATTCCGCTGCTGCAGAATGTGCGCTATTTCGATAGCCGGGTTCTGACCATTGATGCCGAAGCACCCGAACTGTTCAATACGCGCGAGAAGAAAAACGTGCTGGTGGATAGCTATGTAAAATGGCGCATTGTCGATGTAGAACAGTTCTACAAGAGCGTGGGATCCGAGAATGCCGCCGTGGCTCGTCTCAAGCAGACCATCAACGACGGATTGCGTGCCGAGTTCGGTCAGAAGACTGTGGCTGATGTCATTTCCGGCAAACGCGACCAGGTGATGGAGACGGTTCGCAAGCGCGCAGACGCAGATGCGCGTAAAATAGGCGTGGAAATTCTCGACGTACGCTTAAAACGTGTCGATTTTCCGGATAAAATAAGCAGCTCTGTCTATGACCGCATGCAGTCGGAACGCCGTACCGTCGCCAGCCAGTTGCGTAGCGAAGGTGCTGCCGATGCCGAGCGCATCCGTGCCGAAGCGGAGAAGCAGCGCGATGTGTTGTTAGCTGATGCTTACAACAAGGCACAGCAACGCAAAGGCGAGGGCGATGCCAAGGCCGCCGCAATTTATGCGGAAGCTTATGGGCGCAGTCCGGAGTTCTATGCCTTCTGGCGCAGCATGGATGCCTACAAAGAGTCGTTCAAGAACAAGAGCGACGTGATGGTGCTGGACCCCAACAGCGAGTTCTTCAAGTACTTCAAGAACCCGCAAGCGGCGGCCAGCAAGGGCAGGTAAGCTCTGCCTGGTAGTTACAATTAGTTTTCATGACTGGCCGGACACCCCGGCCAGTTTGCCGTAAACAGGGCGGGGTGATGAATCCCGCCTTTTATTTGTCGAAACCGGAATATGCGTAACTGGCTGTTACCCGAATACATTGCAGACATCCTGCCGGCTACCGCCCGCCAGGTGGAGTCTGCCAAGGCAGCGATGCTGGAACAATTCCGCTGTGCAGGCTATGAGCTGGTCCTGCCGCCGCTGATCGAATACGTCGATTCGCTGATCGCCGAAGGTGATACTGCGCTGGACCTGAAAACCTTCAAGCTGGACGACCAGCTGTCTGGTCACCAACTGGGTCTGCGTGCCGATATCACCCCGCAGGTAGCACGTATCGATGCCCACCTGCTGGGCCATCGTACCGGCGTGACCCGTCTGTGCTATGCCGGCAGTGTGGTACATACCCGCCCCAATGGCTTGATGAGCTCGCGCCAGCCGATGCAGGTTGGCGCCGAGTTGTACGGCTATGCCGGTATCGAAGCCGATATCGAAATCATCGAACTGATGCTGTCCACGCTGGATCAGGTCAAGGTGCCGCAGTTGCGACTGGACGTTGGCCATACCGCCATCTTCCGAGGACTGGCTACGGCGGCCGGCCTGTCGCCACAGGCTACGCGCGAACTGTTTGCCGTGCTGCAAAACAAGGACGCGGCCAGCATTGCCGAACAGGTAGCCGGTCTGGCCGAGCCTTACCGCAGTGCCTTCCTTGCCCTGCCCGAGCTGTACGGTCCGGCATCGGTGCTGGAAAAAGCCCGCACCCGCCTGCCCTCGCTGCCGGAAGTCGAGCTGGCTCTGATGCAATTGACAGCCATTGCGCGTGCGTTTGAAGGCCGTGTTGCCATCAGCTTTGACCTGTCCGAGCTGCGTGGTACGCACTATCACACCGGCCTGATCTTTGCCGCCTATGCGCCTGGCTGGGCTGTGGAGCTGGCCCGTGGTGGTCGCTATGACAATGTTGGCCGTCGTTTTGGCCGTGCCCGTCCGGCGACCGGCTTCAGCCTGGATCTGCGCGATCTGATCCAGATCCTGCCGGAACGTGGCAGCGCCATGGGTGTACGTGTTGCCAATCGCCACCTGCCAGCGGCCCAGGCCGAGGTCGAGCGCCTGCGCGCTGCAGGCGAGGTAGTGATTATTGATTATCTGGGGGAATCAGCCGAGGCCATCGGCTGCAACCGTGAACTGATTCCGGCCGCTGACGGCTGGCAGATCGTCCCCTTTAACTGATTTTTAGTTTGACTGAAGAAGAGGTTTTTCCAATGTCCAAGAATGTTGTCGTGATCGGTACCCAATGGGGTGATGAAGGCAAGGGCAAGATCGTTGACTGGCTGACCGACCACGCACGTGCTGTGGTGCGTTTCCAGGGTGGTCACAATGCGGGCCATACCTTGGTGGTGAATGGCAAGAAAACCGTATTGCGCCTGATTCCGTCCGGCATCCTGCGCGAAGGTGTCGAGTGCTTTATCGGTAACGGCGTGGTGCTGTCTCCGGAGGCCCTGTTCAAGGAAATCGACGAACTGGAAGCCGCCGGCGTCAATGCTTCGGCCCGCCTGAAAATTGCCGAAGGCTGCCCGCTGATCCTGCCTTATCACGTTGCTCTGGACCAGGCACGCGAGGCCTCTTTGGGCGCTGGCAAGATCGGTACTACCGGTCGCGGCATCGGCCCTTGCTATGAAGACAAGGTAGCGCGTCGCGCACTGAAGGTGATCGACCTGTTCAATCCGGAACGCTTTGCCAGCAAGCTGAAGGAAAATGTTGATTACTACAATTTCCTGCTGACCAATCTGCTGAAGGCCGAACCGGTAAGCTACGAAGCCATCCTGGCGGATACCATGAAGCTGGCCGAGCGCATCAAGCCGATGGTGGCCGACGTGTCGCGCACCCTGTACGACATGGACAAGGCCGGTATCCCCATCCTGTTTGAAGGAGCCCAAGGCACCCTGCTGGATATCGACCACGGTACCTACCCCTTTGTGACTTCGTCCAACTGTGTGGCTGGCGCTGCTGCGCCGGGTGCCGGTGTTCCGCCGCAAATGCTCAGCTATGTACTGGGTATCGTGAAGGGCTACTGCACCCGCGTCGGTTCCGGCCCCTTCCCGAGTGAGCAGGAAAACGAGATTGGTGCCTTCTTGGCCAAGCGTGGTAACGAATTCGGTTCGGTTACCGGTCGTCCGCGTCGCTGTGGCTGGTTCGACGCCGCCGCACTCAAGCGTTCCATCCAGATCAACGGCGTGTCCGGTCTGTGTGTGATGAAGCTGGACGTCATGGATGGCCTGGAAGAGATCAAGCTGTGCGTGGGCTACAAGCTGGATGGCAAGGAAGTCGACATCCTGCCGTTTGGTTCCGATGCAGTGACCAAGTGCGAACCGGTATATGAAACCATGCCGGGCTGGACCGACTCCACTGTTGGTGCCAAGCGCTGGGAAGACTTGCCGGCTAACGCTCAGGCTTACCTGAAGCGTATCGAGGAAGTCTGCGGGGCCCCGATCGATATCGTGTCCACCGGTCCGGATCGCGAAGAAACCATCGTATTGCGTCATCCCTACGGCCTGTAAGCCTGGCATGACCCGTAAAACCCACCCTTCGCGGTGGGTTTTTTTATGGCTGCAATTCGGTATGATAGCGCTAACATCACTGTTTCTTTCCTTCCTATCAATCGCAGTTATCCGCTTTTCTGCAGATAGCACAGCCAGGATGATGCATGCCCACTCCTTTGAATGTCGTGCTCGTCGGCTATGGTTATGCCGGTAAAACCTTTCATGCCCCGTTGATTGCCGCCTGCCCGGATTTGCAGCTTTACGGCGTGGTCAGCAGCAAGGCGGACGTGCTCAGCGCAGATTGGCCAGCGCTACGGCAGTGGTCGACACTGCAACAGGCCCTGCAAGATGCGGCGGTCGATCTGGTGGTGATCGCCACTCCGAATGATCTGCATTTTTCCCAAGCCGAAGCAGCTTTGCTGGCAGGCAAGCATGTGGTGGTGGACAAACCCTTTACCCTTACCCTGACACAAGCCCGGCAGCTGGATGAGCTAGCCGGTCGGTTGGGACTGTTGCTGTCGGTATTCCATAACCGGCGCTGGGATGCCGACTTCCTCACTGTGCAAGGCTTGCTGGCAAGTGGTCGGCTGGGGAAGATCAGCCAGTTCACTTCGCACTTCGACCGCTATCGGCCACAAGTGCAGCAGCGTTGGCGAGAGCAGGGAGGCGCCGGCAGTGGTTTGTGGTACGACCTGGGGCCGCATGTGTTGGATCAGGCCTTGCAGCTGTTTGGTCAGCCGCTGGCTGTATCTGCCTATCTGGCCCAGCAGCGACCAGCAGCGCAAGCGACTGATTATTTCCATGTGCAGCTGCGTTATGCGGAAATGCATGTGGTTTTGCATGGCTCCTGCCTAGTCAGTGGCGGCATTCCCCGTTTTGCTGTGCACGGTGATCTGGCCAGTTACACCAAGTACGGGCTCGATACACAGGAGGCTGACCTCAAGCTGGGTAAAGCGGCGGGTGGGGCCGGCTGGGGTGTCGACCCCTTGCCGGGCCAGCTTTTCCTGCCAACAGCAAGCGGGACTCAGACGGAAAGCCTGCCCAATCTACCCGGTGACTATCGCGCGTATTATCGCCAACTAGCGGCGGCCATTCGTGGCGAAGCGGACAATCCGGTCACTGCTCGGCAGGCGGCCAGTGTCATGGACTGGCTGGAGCGTGCGGAATACAGTGCGGTACAGGGCAGGGACGTGAGCGCACAGGAGGTATTGCCATGAGTGTGGAAGACGATTTGCAAATCATCGCCGAGCAGGAAGCACGGTTGGAGTTCTGCCAGTTTGATTCGGATACCGTATGGGAGCTTGGCTGTCGCCTGCGTGAGGCCGCTCGCCAGTGCGGCGCGGCACTGGCCATTGTCATTACCGTTAACCAGGTGCGCCGTTTCCAACTGCTGATGGCCGGGGCCAGTGCCAACAACGAGGACTGGGCCCGCCGCAAGCATAATGTGGTGCAGAAGTTTGAACGCAGTTCGCTGGCTATCGGTTTGGACTGCCAGCGTCAACAAACCAATCTGCAGGAAAAAAACGGCTTGTCCCTGGCCGAGCATGCGACGCATGGCGGTGGTTTCCCCTTGCGGTTGCAAGGGGTGGGTTGCATTGGCTCCATCGTGGTATCCGGCCTGCCGCAACGACAGGATCACCAGTTGGTAGTCGATGTGCTGGCCAGCATGCTGGCCATCGATGATTTGCCAGCACTGGATGGCTAGCTTTTGTGCTTCATCTGCTGGCGGGTAGTACATCCGCATCAGTCAGCGTTTGCAGAAAAGCCAGCATGGCATCTATATCACGGGCATTGAATGCTGCCCGTGAGCCTGCTTTCCCACCAAAAGGTGCTTCCTGATTGATATTGCCGTGATAAGGGCTGGGCAGGTCATTGAAGCGCTGGCCTGTTTTTCCATGTCCATACCATTTGGCGGGATCGCTATCGCGGCTGGCGTAAAACTCCAGCACCTGGCGTAAATCATGGAATACGCCATTGTGGAAAAACACCTTGCGGCTGGCGACATTGCGTAGCGAAGGCGTACGGAACAGCCCGCAATACGCGTCCCGTTGCATGTCCTGCCGCAGTGGCCCGCACAGGCCCATGTCAAAATAAGCAGGATCACGATTGACTGCCAATGCCCTGTTACGTGGCACGCCCAGTGCGATCAGTCCGAAATCACTAAAGGCCGGAAAGGAGCCATCTGGCTGCCGCTGGCTGAGATGACAGGCAGCACAGTTGCCCTTGGCCGGATCGTTAAAGACCTGCAAGCCACGTAATTCCAGCTTGCTCAGTGTGGCCTGTCCGCGCAGCCAGGCATCGTATTTGCTGCTATAGGGATAAAACTCGGCCGGACTTTGCTGGAACACCTCTAGCGCCAGTACCAGTTTTCTGAATGCGGCCTGCTTGTCCTGAAAAATATCTCGGCCAAACAAGGCGGCAAATGCGCTGGCACTCGGGCTGGCCTGCAGTTGCGCAATTACCTGCTCCGGGCTGCGATTGGCCATTTCATTGGCGGACAGCAAGGGCAGGCTGGCCTGCTCATGCAGGCTGGCGGCGCGACCATCCCAGGTAAAACCACCCGTTGGCCCGGCATCTTCGCTGTCATTGCCGTCGTTATCGCGGAAATGTTCGCTGAATGGCGGTACGTTTTGCAGATAGCGCAAGGAGGGCACGGCGCGGTTACCCTGCTGTTGGCCATCCACACCACCGAACTGGGCTGGCTTGCCATCTGCTGGGCCGTAAGCATGAGCCGGGCTGTGGCAACTGGCGCAGGATTGTTTGCCGGAGGCCGAGAGCGCGGGTTCATGAAATAATTGCCGCCCCAAGGCTTCCAGTTGTTTCGCCGGTAGTGGATGGCTGTCTGCATAAAGGGCAGGCGTGGCCATCGTGTTGGCTGCCACAGGCGCGGCTGCCTGATGGCAAGCCGTCAACAGCAAGAGCAAACTCAGCCACGGCAGGAGTATGTGCAAAGCTGACGGGTGGGGAGGGCAAGACGACATGATCGAGAACTGTCTGGTTGAGTCGGCAGCAGCATACGCCAGTTTTATCTCTCCTTGATGACGTCATGGCCAGTATTAGGGGCAGGGCTGCGCCACCTTGCTTGTGCTCGGCTTTGGCCGTCTAATTCGTCCATCATACGCGTGCAACATGCTGTCGGCACAATCCCCGAACCCGCACAAGGACACAACCATGCACAACTGCAAACCCGCTCTGCTTCCCCTGGCCCTGACGGCAGCCCTTGCCGGCTGTGCCAGTAATATGCCTCAGGCTCCGGTCACCAGCGGTTCGCTGGATGTCATTCAGAATGTTGTGGTTATTTTCGCTGAAAACCGTGCCTTCGATAACCTGTATGGCCTATATCCGGGAGCCAACGGTATCCCGGGTGTCAATCCTGCCGCGCGTGGCAGCTATGTGCCACAGAAGGATTTTGATGGATCGGTATTACCGGTGCTGCCGCCGACCTGGAACGGTCTGACGGCTGCCGGCCAGCATGTCACCCTCACCCAGGCGCAAACCATGGGCTGGCCCAATAAACCCTTCCAGATTGATGATCCTGCAGGTGTAAATGGCAGCGGCGTGCAGGTGGGGCAGGATGTGGTTACCCGCGACCTGGTGCATCGCTTCTATAACAACCAGATGCAGATCAATGGCGGCAAGAATGACAAGTTTGCGGCTTATTCGGATGCGGGTGGCCTGAGCATGGGCTACTACGATGGCAGCAAGATGGCATTGTGGAAGCTGGCACGCCAGTACACGCTGGCAGATAACTTCTTCATGGGGGCGTTTGGCGGCTCTTTTCTGAATCACCAGTATCTGATCTGTGCCTGTGCGCCAAGCTATCCCAATGCCGATGCGGCAGACTCCCCGGCCAAGGATTCGATTTCTGCCATCGATACTGATGCCAAAGGACAGTTCCTGCGTCTGACACCTGCTACAGGTGCCAAGGCTTCGGTGCTGGATGGCAAGCCGACCTACAAGAACGACAGCAATCTGACGCCCAAGGATAGTCAGGGCATGTTCTATGCAGTCAACACCATGCAGCCCCTGTATCAGCCAAGTGGTAATGCACCGGGAGCCAAGGGGCCGAGCCAGTACGCCGATACCACCAAAGCCACCACGCTGCCAGCACAGACTGCCGTCACTATTGGTGATCGCCTGACAGCCAAGGGCATCAGCTGGGCCTGGTATGCTGGCGGCTGGAATGCTTCGCTGGCTCAGCGCAGCAATATCTACAACGGTGGACAGCCTAATTTCCAGGCCCATCACCAGCCTTTCAACTACTACGCCGCCTTTGATCCGCTCACACAGCAAGCTTATCGTCAAGCGCACCTGAAGGATTTCGATGCTGAATTCTTGCGCGATGCCCAAGCAGGCAGGCTGCCGACCGTGGCTTTCTACAAGCCTCAGGGCAATCTGAACCAGCATGCTGGCTATGCCAGCGTGGCGGATGGTGACGAGCACATCGCCCAGCTGATTACCAAGCTGCAACAGAGCCCGCAATGGAAGAACATGCTGATCGTGGTCACCTACGATGAAAATGGCGGGATTTATGACCATGCCCCGGTTCCAAAGGGGGATCGCTGGGGGCCGGGCAGCCGCATTCCGGCCATCATCATTTCGCCCTATGCACGCAAGGGCTTTGTCGACCATACCCAATATGACACGGCATCCATCCTGCGTTTCATCAGCCGGCGTTTCGATTTGCCTGCACTGCCGGGTGTTATCGAGCGTGATGCGAGTTTGCAGGCTAATGGCGAAGCAGTCATGGGTGACTTGAGCAATGCTCTGGAGCTGGGTATGCATTAAACCTTGCTGTAGACGTATGCGGAATGACAAAGGCAGTCCAATGGGCTGCCTTTGTTTTCTCTCGCATTTTCACAACTGCTAACACTTCTTGCTCAGATCCGTTCTGACCGCATGGGTCAAGCTGCTAGACTGAACGACACATTCCTTCGCAGACTGATGCTATGCAGTTCAAATTGGCCAGCGGCATGTTGACGCCGCTTATCATTGCCACCGCCCTGTTCATGGAAAACATGGACGCTACCGTGATCGCTACCTCTTTGCCGGCCATCGCCCGCGATTTACTGGTCGATCCCGTGGCACTCAAACTGGCACTGACATCTTATCTGGTCAGTCTGGCGGTATTCATCCCTGTTAGCGGCTGGATGGCAGACCGCTTTGGTGCCAGACGGATATTCCGCTCGGCCATTGCCGTTTTCATTCTGGGTTCAGTCCTGTGCGGTTTCAGTGGCTCGCTGGAAGGGTTTGTGCTGGCACGTTTCATACAGGGCATGGGTGGGGCGATGATGGTGCCGGTGGGCCGGCTGGTCATTTTGCGCACTACCCGTAAGGAGGAGTTGGTAAAAGCCCTGAGCTACCTCACCATTCCGGCTTTGCTCGGTCCGGTGATCGGGCCTCCGCTAGGTGGTTTCATCACAACCTACTTCCACTGGCGCTGGATTTTCTTCATCAACATTCCGATTGGGATTCTCGGCATGGTGTTGGCGGGGCGTTATATCGAGAACCTGAAAGAGGAGCATTTGCCACCCTTGGACAAAACTGGCTTCGCCCTGACCGGAATTGGCTTGTCGATGTTGATGCTGGGTTTGGCCACGGAAGGCAAGCATATGTTATCGCTGGAACTGTCGCTGGCGGTCAGCTTACTTGGAGCCCTGCTGCTGCTCGCTTACCTGTGGCATTACCGCCGTGTGGCTGATCCATTGCTGGATTTGTCCTTGTTACGCTTGCCGACATTTCACGCCAGTGTAATGGGGGGCTTTCTCATCCGGATGGGTGTCGGTGCCACGCCATTCTTGCTGCCACTGATGTTGCAGCTTGGTTTTGGCTATACGCCATTCGAATCTGGCATGCTGACCTGTTCCACTGCTATCGGGGCCATCTTCATGAAAACCATTGTGGCGAAAGTACTGGAGCGCTTTGGTTTCAAAAAAGTGCTGAGCTGGAATGCCGTGTTGGTGGCGCTGTCGATGGCGGTGTATGGTTTGTTCCGGGTGGACACGCCCCATGTGCTGATGCTGGTAGTGTTTGTGCTCGGCGGATTTTCCCGCTCGCTACAATTTACCAGCTTGAACGCCATTGCTTTTGCCGATGTAGAGCAAAGCCGCATGAGCCACGCCACTAGCTTGTCCAGTGTGGCGCAACAGTTGGCTGCCGGTTTTGGAGTGACCATGGCGGCGATGGCGCTGCAGGTGGTTGCTACTCTGCAAGGACATCAGACTCTGGTCAGTAGCGACTTTTCCTGGTCATTCTTGGTGATGGGAGGGTTGACTCTGTGCTCAGTATTTTTCTTTTTAGCCCTGGATGCCAAGTCTGGCGCTGCTTTGGCAGGAGCTCCAACCGGCAGGCTTCCACGTGCTAATGGCAGAGGAGAGTAACCCGCGCTAGCAGTGCGCCGCTGGAGAAGAAATGAAAAAAGCCGCTGATCTGAGATCAGCGGCTTTTCCAATTGGTGCCCAAGAGAAGACTCGAACTTCCACACCCTTGCGGGCGCTAGGACCTGAACCTAGTGCGTCTACCAATTCCGCCACCTGGGCAAAGCAAATTGTATGTACTGCAAGCCGACTATATTAAAGCCAACCTTAATAAATCGTTGGTGCCCAAGAGAAGACTCGAACTTCCACACCCTTGCGGGCGCTAGGACCTGAACCTAGTGCGTCTACCAATTCCGCCACCTGGGCAAACCAAATTTTTCATTGCAACAGCAATAAGACTATATAATACAGCTGAATGGTGCCCAAGAGAAGACTCGAACTTCCACACCCTTGCGGGCGCTAGGACCTGAACCTAGTGCGTCTACCAATTCCGCCACCTGGGCACTGCTTTGCTGTATCATTCTGTTGCTGTAGTGCTGCAACGAGATGCGAATTATAAACAAGTTTCTGAGGGTGTCAATGGCCCAATCTGCAAAAAAACAAAAAAATACATCCCTGCGTTTGCAGGATCCTTTCTTGGAACGAGAAAAACTCAAATATTCCAATCCTTTACCTAGCCGGGAGTTTGTTCTGAAACTCCTGGAAGAACGTGGTGTGCCGCTGTTCCCAGATGAGTTAGCCACCATGTTGTCCATCCAGAATAACGAACTGGGCTTCTTCGAGCGCCGCCTGCTGGCGATGGAGCGAGAAGGCCAGATCATCATCAATCGCAAAGGCGCTATTTGCGCCGCAGAAAAACTCGATCTGATCAAGTGTAAAGTTTCCGGCCACCGCGACGGCTTTGGTTTTGGCTTGCCTGATGAGGGCGAAGGCACAGGCGTGGACATCTTCCTGCCAGAACGTGAAATGAAAAAAGCCATGCATGGCGACCGGGTACTGGTACGGGCATCTGGTGTGGATCGGCGTGGTCGGCAGGAAGGCAAGATTGTCGAGGTGTTGGATCATGCGGTGAGCAAGCTGGTGGGCCGTATTCATCAGGAGCGTGGTGTGTGGATTGTCACGCCTGAGGATCGCCGTATCAGTCATGAAGTCCTGATTGAACCAGGCAGCCAGGGAGAGGCTAAGCATGGTCAGGTAGTGATGGTGGAAATCCTGCAGTATCCGGATGCCTATCGTCAGCCGGTAGCCAAGGTAGTCGAAGTGCTAGGTAATTACGCCGATCCGGGTATGGAAATCGAAATTGCCTTGCGCAAGCATGCCTTGCCACATGAGTTTCCCGAGGATGTCGTAGCTCAAGCCAAGGCAACGCCGAAAAAGGTACGCAAAAAAGACCTCACCGCCGAACGAGTGGATCTGCGCCATTTGCCTCTGGTAACTATCGACGGTGAAACCGCACGCGACTTCGATGATGCCGTCTATGCCGAGAAGCAGGGCAAGGGGTTCCGTTTGATCGTCGCCATTGCCGATGTCAGCCACTATGTTCAGCCTGGCGATGCTCTTGATGCCGAGGCGTTGCAGCGTGGTACTTCGGTTTACTTTCCTCGCCGTGTGATCCCGATGTTGCCGGAAGCGCTTTCCAATGGCATTTGTTCACTGAATCCCGACGTCGAGCGCCTGTGTATGGTGTGTGACATGCAGATCAATGGCAAGGGTGAGGTCAAACGCTATCAGTTTTATCCGGCGGTGATGTTGTCTAAGGCGCGCCTGACTTATACCCAGGTGTGGGACTGGATACAGCATGGCACGGATAACGCGCTGCTGCCGAATATCCAGACACTCTATAGTCTGTTCAAGGTTTTGCTGGCTGCCCGTGCCAAACGTGGTGCGATTGAGTTTGACTCGGTTGAAACCCAGATGCTCTTCAACGAGCAGGGCAAAATCGACAAGATCGTGCCGGTAGTGCGTAGCGATGCACACCGTCTGATTGAAGAGTGCATGCTTTCCGCCAATGTCTGCGCTGCCGACTTCTTGCTCAAGAGCAAGCAGAAGTGTCTGTACCGCGTACATGAAGGCCCTACGCCGGAAAAACTGGAAAATCTACGCAACTATCTGCAGCTGGTTGGTTTGACGCTGGGAGGCAACGACAAGCCGTCTGCCAAAGACTACGCCAAGCTGGCGGAGCAGATTCACGGTCGACCGGATGCACCTGTGCTGCAGACCATGCTGCTGCGTTCCATGCAGCAAGCGGTCTATACGCCAGACAACAACGGCCACTTTGGCCTGGCGTATGAGGCTTATACCCATTTCACCTCGCCGATTCGTCGCTATCCTGACTTATTGGTACATCGCTCTATTAAAGCGATATTGCAAGGTGGGAAGTACAAGCCGGGCAAGTGGGCGCAGTTGGGTATACATTGCTCGATGACTGAGCGACGCGCAGACGATGCCAGCCGTGATGTCGAGTCTTGGCTCAAGACTTATTATATGCAGGACAAGATCGGTGAAGTCTTCCAGGGCAAGATCAGTGCGGTGACCAGCTTTGGTGTGTTCGTTCTGCTGGACAATGTTTATGCCGAAGGTTTGGTGCACATTTCCGAACTGGGCAAGGACTACTTCCACTTCCGCAAGGATATCCAGGCTATCGTCGGGGAGAAGAGTGGGGTGCAGTACCGTTTGGGTGACACATTGACGGTGAAAGTCATGAGCGCCAATCTGGAGACTGCACAAGTTGACTTTGCACTGGTGCGTGAAACGACCGAAGCAGGGTTGTCGACTCCGCCGACCCACACCGCCAAGCGCGAACAGCAAAAGCATGGACATCGTGGTGGCAATAATAATCACAAGCAGGCCGGGCAAGGTGGTCATGGTCGTACCCGTCATGGGCGACACACAGGTGTCACAAGCGAGGCGGTAAAGCCTGTAGCCAATGCACCGCGTCGCCAGCCGGCTGGTCCGAAAGTTGAGCCGGTTGTTGAGCAGCCAGTCTTGCCGCCGGTCGCGGCTCTGCCGAAGTCACCGGCAGGTCGGCGTAAACCAGCTGTTGCACCAGTCCGTCAGCAGACGCCGATCACCACAGAAGCAGCGGCTCCGGTTAAGCAGGCTCCTGCTCGACGCCGCAAATCGGCTGTTACGGATGTTCCGCCTGTCGTGCCTGCTGTCACTCCGGCTCCGCGTGTGCGTGGCAAACCGGCGGCGGCTGGTGGCGAGGCTGCCGTTACACCGGCACCTCGCAGCCGGCGCCGTACGATTAACAAAAACACAGGTGAAGAGTGATCCTCTCCTTGTATTAATCAGGATTGATAAACAAAGCCCGGCCCAGCCGGGCTTTTTGCTGCCGGTGCCGGTGCGGTGCCCCCCCTTTTGCGTCAGCCAGACTGGTTTTCAGTACTCGGCATAGCCGCTACTCCACGCATTGCTGTGCACTCGCAGCAAAGCTGTAATAAAACCCCGTCGGCATAGTTGTTTGCCCCTCAGTCACTTAGCGCGCTGCGGGGCGGTATTCGGCCGGAATCTGCAGATTTCTTCGCACAAAGTGTTGACGAGGGTAGGTGGTGGCGGTATAGTTCGCCTCCTCAGCAGACAACGCAGCGACGGAAACGAAACGCAGCGACCTGCACCGCTCTTTAAAAAACAGAATAACCGATAGGTGTGAGTACTTGGCGAAAGCCAAATAC
>NZ_JACERN010000024.1 GCF_013911085.1 Aquitalea aquatica | reverse complement strand
GGTTCGAGTCCCGTCCACTCCGCCAACAGTTTAAAAGTAGTAACCCTTTTCGGGCGTTTAGCTCAGTTGGTAGAGCGTCTGCCTTACAAGCAGAATGTCGGCGGTTCGACTCCGTCAACGCCCACCAGGTTGGAGTGGTAGTTCAGTTGGTTAGAATACCGGCCTGTCACGCCGGGGGTCGCGGGTTCGAGTCCCGTCCACTCCGCCAACAGTTTACAAAGCAGTAACCCTTTTCGGGCGTTTAGCTCAGTTGGTAGAGCGTCTGCCTTACAAGCAGAATGTCGGCGGTTCGACTCCGTCAACGCCCACCAAGGTTTGGAGTGGTAGTTCAGTTGGTTAGAATACCGGCCTGTCACGCCGGGGGTCGCGGGTTCGAGTCCCGTCCACTCCGCCAACAGTTTAAAAGTAGTAACCCTTTTCGGGCGTTTAGCTCAGTTGGTAGAGCGTCTGCCTTACAAGCAGAATGTCGGCGGTTCGACTCCGTCAACGCCCACCAAGGTTGGAGTGGTAGTTCAGTTGGTTAGAATACCGGCCTGTCACGCCGGGGGTCGCGGGTTCGAGTCCCGTCCACTCCGCCAATATCAAAAAAAGCAGCCATAGGCTGCTTTTTTGCATTTGCATTCACTACCTCCCACAACGCCCCCACCAAGACCAGACACCCATTTTGATGCGCGCCATCCATCGCAATACCATGAGCGGGCCCCCTTCCCCAGCAGGAGCACGAGATTCACACAGAGAGGCCCAATCAGCCATTGACACAAAAAAACCCGACAGTGTCGGGTTCTATTGCGTCACGCCGCATTACAGAAGCTTGACTACTGGCACTACAATCCAGCCAAACGGGCTGCTATTGTTGGCTCAGCTCAATCCTTGCGCATGGCCAGCCAGAGCTGCATGACAATAACGCCGACAAAAAACACCGCCACCCAGAAAGGCATCGCCTGCCCCAGGAAAGTCCAATCCACCTTGGCGCACTCACCACTCCCCTTGAACACCTTGGAAAGCACATCCCATAGCGGCGAAGTTTCCATCAGATAATCCAGCCCAGGCCCACACGCTGGTACCTGATCCTCCGGCAAGCTCTGCAACCACAACTGCCGCACAGAAACCGCACCTCCCGCCAGCGCAGCCAACACACCAAGGCCGGCCCACACGCGATAGCCACCACGACCTGGATTATGCAGAGCTGCCAGCAGGGCAATCAGACCAACCGCAATGACACCAACGCGCTGGAAAATACACAGCGGACAAGGCTCCAACTGCAAGACATACTGCGAATACAGGGCAAAACCCATGGCGGCGGCGCAGCCGGCTGCCACCAGAAAGAACCCTTGTCGGCGCGATAAACGAATACTCACAACATCCCCTTGTTTATGTTTTAGGCTGAAATACAAAAGCTCTGAGATTTTGCTACAGACTCAAAGTTCCAGAAATTGCTTAATGGCTTCGCGCTGATTCAGCGCATCCTTGTAACCCAGCGCAATCAGCGCGCGGCAATAACCCGGCTCAAACAGCAAATATGTCGCCAGTGTCATGCCGCGTTGGCGCGTACCGCCCGCCCCCTTCATCAGAAAGCGCAATACTGGCGGGAATTCGTGCGCGTACTGGTAGGCGATGCTTTCCAGCGACTTGCTGGGATTCAGCATGAAAATATCCACCTGCTTGAGGCTGGTTTGCGTACACAGCTCCTGATTCCCCTCCAGCAAAGAAACCGTGTGATTCACCCGCAACAAGCGCTCCATATCCATTGACATGCTATCGGTGAAGACACTATTGAGCAGATGGCCGAATATTTGCGCCGGACTGGGTGCCGCACCAGTCGTGCGGCGCTCAACCCCTGTCGGTCGTTGACTACTCAGGCCAACAATAAACAGCTTTTGTGCGCCCAAATGCAAGGCCGGCGACAAGGGCGTCATCTGCCGAATCGCCCCATCGCAATAGTGCAGCTTGCCAATCTGGGTCGAGGGAAAGATCAGCGGAATGGCAGAAGTGGCCATCAGATGATCCAGCGAGATTTTCTCACGTACGCCCAAACGCTGATGGCGGGACCATTCATTAATGCCGGCCTGCCCCTCAAAAAAGGTTACCGACATGCCGGTACTGAAGCAGGATGCGGTCAGGGCCAGCGCCTGCAGGGCATTCTGCTCCAGCGAATCCTGAATACCATCCAGTGGCATGGTACGGGCCAGAAAATCGCGCAATGGCGCATTATCCAGAAAGCTGCGCGGATTACGCCAGCCCCGCCCACCGGTAGCGATGGAAATGCCGAAATGGAAAAAGGTCTTGAGAAAATAACTTAGGCTGGCATCGTAAACGTTATTGATGTGCAACTGCTTCCACATCTGCGCCAGATAGCGCACCGCCTGACGATAATTCCCCGCACCGGCAGCCACTGCCACAGCATTGATCGCACCAGCCGAAGTGCCGCAGATAATGGGAAAGGGATTGCGCTCCGGCTCCGGCAGCAGGCGCGAAATAGCCAGCAATACGCCTGCCTGATAAGCAGCGCGGGCACCGCCTCCCGACAGTACCAGTCCGATCTTGCTCTTCCCCGCCATCTTGCACCTCGCTGTGGATGCATTATCTGTTGTTATAGGCATAGTCGGAAAACGGCTGCTCTGACAAGCAGCCACACCACATTGGCCTAATAACTTGTTTACGCTCTGCGCGGCTCGGGCGACCCTGTGAAAAGTCATTCAACATGCTCATGGACACCGTGTCCATTACGCTTTTTCATGCCCTTTCGCCTTGCCCGACCTATCGTTCAGCAGGTCGTAAACCGGCTCTCAGCCTTCGCCCGCCACCGTCATCGTCTCGATCAACACCGAGCCCATCACCTTGCCACCACGCGCCAGCGTATCCGTACCCACTGCCACCATGTGCTGGAACATTTCGCGCAGATTACCGGCAATGGTGATTTCTTCCACAGGGTAGGCGATCACGCCATTTTCCACCCAGAAGCCGGCCGCCCCACGCGAATAATCGCCGGTGACGGTATTGATGCCATGCCCCAGTAGCTCAGTAACCAGCAGGCCGGTTCCGACCTGCTGTAGCAACTCGTCGAAACTTTCGCCCGTACTATGCACCAGCAGATTATGCGGACCGCCAGCATTGCCGGTAGTTTGCAAACCCAGCTTGCGTGCCGAGTAACTGGCCAGCATATAGCCCTGCAACACCCCCTGATCAATCAGTCGGCGCGCAGAGGTTTCCACCCCCTCGCCATCAAAAGCACCGCTCGACATACCACGCAATACAAACGGATCCTCATCAACCGTGATATTGGGATGGAAAATCTGCTGCCCCTGACAATCCAGCAAGAAAGAAGACTTGCGATACAAATTGCCACCACTGATGGCCGATACCAGGTGACCCAACAAGGATGCAGCCACCGGTGCCTCGAACAGCACCGGGTACTGCCCGGTCTTCACTCTGCGAGCAGACAACCGACGCACTGCCCGCTCACCGGCGATACGGCCGATCTTGAGCGGGTCGTCCAGATCTGCAGGGTGACGCGCAGCCGAATACCAGTAATCGCGCTGCATCGAGCCGCCCTCTTCTGCCACTACCGCAGCAGAAATGCTGTGACGACTGCCGGGATAGCCGGCAAGAAAACCATGGCTGTTGGCATAGATGAAATGACTGGCCTGAGCCGACACCGAAGCGCCTTCCGAATTGCGGATGCGCGCATCCACAGCCCTGGCTGCGTCTTCACACTGGAGCGCCAGCTCAATCGCCTGTTCAACGGGCAGACTCCAGGGATGGAACAGGTCAAGATCGGGAAAATCAGTAGCCAGCAATTGCCGGTCCGCCAGCCCGGAGCACTCGTCCTCAGCGGTAAAGCGCGCAATATCCAGCGCAGCCTTCACCGTATCCTGCAGCGCCACATCGGAAAAATCAGAGGTACTGGCATGGCCTTTTTTCTGCCCCAGATACACGGTGACCGATACACCCTTGTCCTGGTTGTACTCGATGGTTTCCACCTCGCCCAGGCGCACGCTGACCGTCTGGCCCAGCCCTTCGGAAACATCGGTCTCGGCGGCAGAAGCCCCATGCTGCTGCGCCAGTTCCAGTACACGACTGGCGATGCCTGCTAATACGTCTTTGCTGAAACTGAATGTGTTGTCTGCCAATGTCTTATCTACCATGATGTATTTTGCCTTGCCGATGCGGCGATGCAGCCCACCACCACCGCCTCAGACGTGTTTGCACGGGAAGCGACACGTCTTTTCCGGTATCATACCAGCCTTGAAAACCGTAGAGACTTTTGAACGATGACTGATTACCAGGACGACAGCCTGCCTGACGGCATGATCAGCAAGTCCCAGCGCAAACGCGACATGGACGCGCTGCAGGATCTGGGCAAGGAGCTGGTCGAACTCTCCAAGGATACGCTGAAGAAAATGCAGCTGCCGGAGGATTTGCTGACTGCCATTCTGGACTACAAACGCTTTACCGCCCATGGCGCACTGCGCCGCCAGTTGCAGTATATCGGCAAGCTGATGCGCGACATCGATGCAGAACCGATCCGCCAGTATCTGCTGGTGATCAAGGGCGAATCATCCGAGCACATCGCCTGGCAACATTTGCTAGAGCGCTGGCGCGAACGCCTGATGAGCGATGACAAGATGTCGGCCGCCTTCATCAACGACTTCCCCGGCACCGACCCGCAGCAGTTGCGCACACTGATTCGTAATGCGCGTAAGGAACAGGCCGAGAACAAGCCGCCCAAATCCTTCCGCCTGCTGTTCCAGCTGATCAAGCAAGCCATCCCGGAGCCTGGCAAACCTCGCCAACAGGCAGATAGCGCCGAGGATGATGCTTATGGAGAAGATGAGTAATGCTGAAAATCGGTCTGGTATCGGTATCTGATCGCGCCAGTAGCGGCATATACCAGGACCAGGGCATTCCTGCCCTGCAAGACTGGCTGAGCCAAGCGCTGGCCAGCCAGTTTGCCACCGTCACCCGGCTGATTCCGGACGAACAGGCCGAAATCGAGGCAACCCTGCGCCAGCTGGTGGACGAAGAAGGCTGCCATCTGGTGCTGACGACAGGCGGCACCGGCCCGGCTCCGCGCGATGTCACCCCGGATGCCACCCTGGCCGTGGCTGACCGCGAAATGCCTGGCTTTGGCGAGCAAATGCGCCAGATCAGCCTGCGCTTTGTGCCGACGGCCATCCTGTCGCGCCAGGTCGGCGTCATTCGCAAAAGCACGCTAATCCTCAACCTGCCCGGCCAGCCCAAGGCGATCAAGGAAACACTGGAAGGACTGAAAAGCGAACAGGGTGAAACTCTGGTTTCCGGCATCTTCGCTGCGGTCCCCTACTGCCTCGACCTGATCGGCGGCCCATATGTCGAAACCGTGCCGCAGGTAGTCAAGGCTTTCCGCCCCAAGTCGGCACAGAAACCCGCCTCGGCCTGATGTCCTACCGCGCTCCGGCATGGCTGCCAGACGGTCATAGCCAAACCATCTGGCCAGCCTTGATGCTACGCACGCCACGACCACGCTATCGTCGCGAGCAGTGGCCGACCCCGGATGGTGCCAGCATTGCGCTGGATTTTGTCGATGGCAGCCCAGGCAGCCCGCTGGTCGTACTGTTTCATGGCCTGGAAGGCAGCAGTGACAGCCATTACGCCCGCGCCTTGATGCAAGCAGTAGCTGCACGTGGCTGGCATGGCGTCGTACCGCACTTTCGCGGCTGCGGCGGCATGGACAATCCTTTGCCACGCGCCTATCACGCCGGCGATGCGGCAGAAATCCGCTGGATACTGCAACGCTTGGCACTCAGTTATCCGGCAATGGCGGCAGCGGCGGTGTCACTCGGGGGCAGCATGCTGCTGAACTACCTGGCTGAAGAAGGCCCATCCGCCCTTCCCCGTGCCGCAGCCGCCATCTCTGCCCCGCTGGATCTGGTAGCTGCCAGCACCCGACTGGACCGGGGGCTGGGCAAGCTGCTCTATACCCGCATGTTCATGAATACCCTCAAGCCCAAGGCACTGGCCACCTTGCGCCAGCATCCGGGACTCTTTGACGCCAAGCGGGTGCGCCGCGCGCGCACCTTTGTCGAATTTGATGATGTCGTCACCGCGCCGCTGCACGGCTATGGTTCGGCACTCAATTACTGGCAACGCGCCAGCAGCAAGCCACGTCTGCGGCAAATCAGCTGCCCGACGCTGATACTGAATGCCCGCAATGACCCCTTCCTGCCCGCATCTGCCCTGCCCACTCTAGCCGACGTAAGTCCGGCCGTGGAGCTGGACTTCCCGCCGCATGGTGGCCATGTCGGCTTTGTCAGCGGGCGTTTTCCCGGCCATATCCACTGGCTGCCACAGCGTCTGCTCGACTTCTTCCTGCCCCATCTGCAAAACAGCAGCAGCCAGGCAACAAACCCGCTAGCCAAACCTTAGCGTCAGCCGCCCATCGAGACGACTCCGCTAAACCAGGCAACTGCGGCAAGATTGCCAAAGCCGGCACAGTTCTGCATGATGTCCGTTTTGGCTGAACGCATTACCACAGGCTTACAGAATGTCCGACATCCTCAATACCATCGTCGCCACCAAGCATCAGGAAGTGTCTGCTGCCCTGCAAACCCGCCCACTGGCTGAAGTACGCCGTGCGGCCGAACTGCGTGCTACCGACAAACGCGACTTTGTCGCCGCCATCCGTGCCAAGCATGTGTTGGGCCAGCCGGCGGTGATTGCCGAAATCAAGAAAGCCAGCCCGAGCAAGGGCGTGATTCGTGCCGACTTCGACCCGGCCGCCATCGCCGCCAGCTATGCAACAGCAGGTGCAGCCTGCCTGTCGGTACTGACTGACAAACAGTATTTCCAGGGCGATGCCGCCTATCTGGAAGCTGCCCGTGCCGCCTGCCATTTGCCGGTGCTGCGCAAGGATTTCATGGTCGACGAGTATCAGCTGTACGAAGCCCGCGCCATGGGTGCCGACTGCATCCTGCTGATTGCCGCCGCCCTGCCGCTGGCGCAGATGCGCGATTTTGAAGCCCTGTCACGCGAGCTGGGCATGGCAGTACTGGTCGAAGTCCACAATGAGGAAGAGCTGGAACAGGCCCTGCAGCTGGATACCGAGCTGATCGGCGTCAATAACCGCAATCTGCGCACTTTTGAAGTCAGCCTGACCACCACGCTCAAACTGCTGCCTGGTATCAGCAACGGCCGTATCGCAGTGACTGAAAGTGGCATCCTCACCGCCGATGACGTGCGCCTGATGCGCAGCCATCAGGTTCACAGCTTTCTGGTGGGTGAAGCCTTCATGCGCCAAGACGACCCGGGCGCAGCACTAGCCGGGCTATTCTTTCCGCAAGACTAAAGCTGGCCTTCCCCGTAGACCGCCACAGCAAAACGGCCACCGAAGCGGTGGCCGTTTTGTATTCACATCTGCAATTTCAATAATCCGCACCCAGATAGACATAGCCGCTGAGTTTGCCATTCTTGGCATTGCCCACACCCAGGAAGAATGGGCCAAAAATGGTATCTGCCGCCAGGAACACCGACCCAGCAGGGATCCATTGGGTTGTGTGGCCATCGAAGGGATTACCCCACACGCGCCCCACCTCGCCCGACACCCCGGCATACAGGCCGCTACCCAAGGCCGATGGCAGCGACGATGCGCGCCAGTACACCATCAGCCGTGACAAGGCCACTTTCTCGCCCAGCAACTCACCAGCCTGATAACCAGTCAGGTTCAAAAAGCCCCCCAGCGACTCCAAGCGGTAGTCATCCGGCTTGCGATTGACAATGCCACGTGCCTTGCCAGTGAGCCGGAATGTCAGGTCGCCAAAGGTTTTCACCCCCTCCACCACCGCATCATAGTCGCGACTGGCGGTATAGCTACCCATGGCTGGCAAGGACGAGGTCAGTACGGCATTCATGAAATACCCAGATCGCGGCCAACGCGGATTGTCAAACTGGTCAATCACCAATTTGCCACGCACCCCAGCATAGCTGTGATTGACCGTACCACTCAGCAATGCGGAATCGCCCAATGACAGATAGCTCCCTACCCGCGAATCAAACAGCCCAAGACGCAGCTCACCATACCGCCCCAGCACGGTACCGACATCGGCATTGAACATGGTGATATCGTTGCTCACTTCAGCATATTTTATGTGATTGTCATCATAAAATGACAAAGGCTGTTGGTGGTAGCTGAGGGAAACCGCCGCAAACAAGGGGCTGTCATACGACCATGGCTGATACAGCTCGGTCTTGAACAGCTTATCCTTACCAATGACCATCTCGTTACGCCACGAACCACCAGCTGGATTCAGCCAGTTACGCTGGTGCGCCGCCAGAAAGCTGAAGTTGGAATCCCCAGGCGTCGAACTATTGAGGCTCAGCCCGAAATGTACCGTATTGGGGCCAATATTCTTTTCCAACGGCATGACGGTCATGATGTTCCGCCCATTGCGGGAGTCGATGGCATAACTCAGCTGATCATAATCGCCAGCAGCAAACAACTCGCGCAGCTTTTCACGGACATCATCAACCGCCTGCTCACCCTTCATGCCCGCCACACTGTTTGCCAAGCCATTGGCATTGACAAAGCGGCTGTCCGATTTAACCTGGACATCGTCCACCACGGGATAGGCCGGCAACTTCAAGCGCTCACGCCATGCCGCATAACGCTCGGCACTGACAGAAAAACGCTTCAGCGCCTGCTCCTGAGCCAGCGCGGCTGCTTTGCCACGCTGCATGATGCCCTGGTTTTCCACAAAATCGGCAGCGTTATAGCCTTTCAAATCCGGGCGGATCAACACATCATCAGCGTGCAGCAAAGCCATCTGCTCCCTGACATTACGACTGACCATCAGATTTGACGTTTGCGCCACCACATCAAACAGACTGTTGATCTGGTCCTTTTTCAACGGCGGTGTGCCGACATCCACCACAATCAGATGCCGTGCACATTGCCGCGCATCCTGAATCGGCAGGTTGCGCGCCAAGCCGCCATCAATCAGCAGCCGGCCATCGATTTCCACCAAATCAAACAAGCCTGGCACCGCCATGCTAGCCCGTAAAGCCTCAGCCAACGGGCCCTTGTCGAACACCACTGCCTCGCCATTGACCAAATCTGTGGCCACCGCCCGGAAAGGAATGGGCAGCTTTTCGAAGGTATCAAGCTGACGATCACGAGTGAGTTTGCGGATGAACATCTCGATTTCCTGCGAATTGATGGCACTGCGCGGTACACGCAACTGCCCATCCTGCAGGCCAAAGGTCACATCAAGATAGTTTTTGTAATCATCACGCTTCTTGTCATAGGGAATATCGGTGCGTGGGAGGCGCCCGGACAGCATCTGATCCCAATTGGCATCGCGAAAATCTGCAGCCATCTGATCCAGATCCAAGCCGTTGGCATACATGCCACCCACCAGCGCACCCGCACTGGTACCAGCAATACAGCGAATGGGAATATGCAGGCGCTGCAATTCGCGCAGCACCCCCAGATGCGCAAAGCCGCGCGCGCCTCCGCCGCCCAGCACCACCCCCACCCCTTCGTCATCGGCCAGTTCGAAAGCACGAGCCTGCGGCACGGCGACGAATAGTGGCAGCGCCAGAATCAGCAATTTGAGCGAAAATTTCAAAATTCTTTTTGTACAAGGATGCATATTCAGTAAAAAACGGAAATTTACTATTTCACCTAAGCTGCACGGTGACGTAAGATATAGTGACATACATTCGACAAAACATAGAGCCCAATAAAGCTTAAGGCACAATGTTCGATTTTAAATCTCTGGTCAGTTCCCTGCTCACTAAAAACTCCCTGGCATCCGGTATCGCTCAATCTGCGACCATGCTGGTGAGAGATTTGCCGCAGGCAGAATACTTTACTGCCCTGGTTGAAATCATCAAGGCCGTCTCCAAGATCAACGCGGATACCGATATCCCGTTGAAGGAGCGCATCAAGACCCTGGTCTATGTCGATGACAAGGCCCACAACATTCATCACCAGTTGTGCCAGGACTTTCTGGCTGCCGCCCCCGGCAGCAAAAACTACCTGCCCACCATTCTGGCTTTCTGGCATGAGCTGGCCAACGCCTACCAGATTTGCCTGCGCCTGTATCAGGCCTCTCCCAACAATGCCATGGAAGCCGACATCCGGCTGATCACGGCGCGTGGCCTGCATCACCAGATGCGGCTGATTGCCTGGAACTCGCTGCGTTATCTGAAGCCGGAAGGCTCTGTCTGGCAGCAGGGTTTCCGGTTCTACATGCAGGCGGAGGATGCCGGCGTTGCCCGCACTCCGCTCATGCTGTACCCCGACTCCTCTGTCGAAGTCAGCTGTGAACAACTGCTATTGCAGGGCTGCATGTTGTATCTGGCACAGACTGACAATATGCTGCACCGCGAGATCATCGCAGTCGACCAGATGATGATGCCGCTAAGCCAGGGCATACGCCTGGAAAAACAGGCTCCGGCACAAGAGCCGGTATTTGTCATCAACCTGAGCATGCCAGAGCACCCGCAGCCCCTGCTGCGCGGCATGGCCGGCAAATGGCTGCGCTACTGGTCAACCGGCGATCTAACCAGTCGCCTGGCTGACCTGATGTTCGACCTCGACCGTACCATCCCAGCCTCGCTCAGAGCGCTGGATGCCAAACTGGAGCGGGAAGAGTGGCTGGCCTTGTGTGAAAAGCTGGCCGTTCGCTGGTCTGATGATGGCGGCAAATCGCTACGCAAATCCGAACGCTCCTTGCACAGCTCCAATGCCCAAGTCACCATCGGCTTCGAGCGCGCAGCATTTACCATCAAAATTCAGGATATTGAAAGCAGCCAGACCACGCCAACTCAGGACTGGAAAGTCAACGACATCAGCAGCAGTGGCATGGGGCTGACCTTCGTCGGCAAGAGCGTGGAGCAACTGGCCATCGGCCGGCTGGTACTGGTAAAGACTGAAAGCCACCCCTTACTGCTGGGAGCCATCCGTCGGATTCTGCGCCAGCAAAATGGCACCAAGGTTGGCATAGAAATTCTGGGACAGAGTCCAGTCGGCGTATCGCTGAGTGACCCGGCAGGCAATCGCGACCAGCCCGTCACCGCGATTTACATTACCCAGCCCAACTCACGCAAGAGCCAGCGCTGGTTCCTGATGCCCAAGCCACTCGCCGAGCCGGGCCGTGAGCAGGTCCTCACCGCACAGGGCAAGTCCTATCTGATTCGCCTGAAAAATCCGCAGCAAGAATTTGAAGATTGCTGCAATAGCGATTTCGACACCTTGTCCAAAGTGGACTGACAGCACAGTCATGCTGTTCATACTGGCCAGCGCTTAAAGAGCAGCATAAGGTAAAGCAAACAAAACGCCCGCAATCGCGGGCGTTTTGACGAGCAGACTACACAGCCTTACAGCACTTCGATAATGCCTGCGGCACCCATACCCGTACCAATACACATGGTCACCATGCCATAGCCTTGCTGACCGGCATTGCGCATGCCATGTACCAGCGTGGCGGTACGGATGGCACCGGTAGCCCCCAACGGATGGCCCAGCGCAATGGCACCGCCATGCGGGTTGATCTTGCTGGTATCCAGCTCCAGATCACGGGTCACTGCCAAGGCCTGTGCGGCAAAGGCTTCATTCAGTTCGATCCACTTCAGCTCATCCTGGGTGATGCCAGCCTGCTGGCAAGCGGCAGGGATGGCTTCCTTGGGACCAATACCCATGATTTCCGGCGGTACACCCTTGACCGCAAAGGTCACGTAGCGCGCCAGCGGCACCAGGTTGAACTCTTTGAGCACACGCTCGGACACCAGGATCACCGCGCCAGCACCATCGGACATCTGCGAAGAGTTACCTGCAGTCACCGAGCCCTTGGCATCAAACACGGTTTTCAGCTTGGCCAGGCCTTCCAGCGTGGTTTCGCGACGCGGACCTTCGTCGGTATCCAGTACACGAGTCTTGCTGATGACTTCGCCAGTCTCTAGATTCGGTGTGCGATAGGTCACTTCCAACGGGGTGATTTCGCTCTTGAAGGCACCGGAATCAATAGCGGCCAGCGCACGACGATGAGATTCCACCGCGAAGGCGTCTTGATCTTCCCGCGATACGCCCCACTGCTGCGCCACTTTTTCTGCTGTCAGACCCATGCCATAGGCAATGGCGTAGTTTTCATCTTTGGCAAAGATTTCCGGGTTCAGCGACACCTTATTACCCATCATCGGCACCAGCGACATCGACTCGGCACCAGCAGCAATCACCACGTCAGCCTCACCCAAACGGATGCGGTCCGCAGCCATCTGCACCGCATTGATGCCGGACGAGCAGTAACGGTTGATGGTAATACCGCCCACGGTATTGGGCAGACCGGCCAGCAATACGCCGATACGCGCCATGTTCAGGCCCTGCTCCGCTTCCGGGAAGGCACAACCGACAACGCAGTCAGAAATCAGCTTCGGATCCAGCGTCGGCACCTGTGCCAGCGCGCCGCTAATCACATGCGCCAGCATGTCATCCGGACGCACATGACGCATCATGCCACGCGGTGCTTTGCCCACCGGAGTACGGGTGGCTGCGACGATATAGGCTTCCTGTACTTGCTTAACCATTTTTTCAATCTCCTTGCAGCCGACGGCTCCGCCCCTCGCGGCCGTCGGACTGATGCATTGTTTCGTTTAGTTGCGCAGCGGTTTGCCAGTGGTCAACATATTGGCAATGCGATCCTGAGTCTTGGCGTTTTGCAGCAAGGTCATGAATGCCTTGCGTTCCAGATCCAGAATCCACTGCTCGTTGACCAGCGTACCGGCCTCAACATCACCGCCGGTCATGACATCGGCGATTTGCGAAGCAATGAAGAAGTCATGCTGGGAAATGAAATGACCTTCCAGCATATTCACCAGAGAACCCTTGATCGAAGCGGCACCTGAACGACCCGCTACCGGGAAGCCCTTCACCTTCAGCGGCGGACGATAGCCCGATTCGGCCATGGCCAGCGCTTGCTGTTTGGCGACATGCAGCAGCTCGTAGGCATTGAATACCACCGGATCGCCCTTGCGGAAGAAGCCGATCTCCTGTGCTTCCTGACCACTGGTCGCCACCTTGGCCGTGGCAATCGCCATGAAGTAATCCTTCAATGCGGCTAGTACGTCACCCTTGGCTTCCTGCGCCGCGCGCAGAGCGAATTCCTTGCAACCACCACCACCCGGCAGCAGGCCAACACCCACTTCGACCAGACCAACATAAGACTCAAGCGCCGCCACAGTCTTGTCGCAGTGCATGGCAAACTCGCAGCCACCACCGAATACATAACCCTGGGTTGCAGCGACAGTCGGCACCTGGCTATAGCGCAGGCGCATCGAGGTGTCCTGGAAACGGCGCACCGTGGTATCGATAGCTGCCCAGTCGCCCGTCATGAAAGCCGGCAGCATGGATTGCAGATCGGCACCAACCGAGAACGGCTCTTCGGTCTGCCAGATCACCAGGCCCTTGAAACGGTCTTCGGCGATATCCAGCGACTTGTTCAGGCCATCAATCACATCCGGACCAATCGCGTGTGCCTTGGATTTGAACGACACCACCAGAATTTCATCACCGGTAGTGAAGGCACGCACGCCATCATTCTCGAATACAGTTTCACCCAACGGGGCCGAAACTTCGCCCAGTACACGGGCAGGTGCCAGTTGACGCTGGTACACGTCCAGTGTCGAGCGGCCTACCAGACTCTGTCCGGCAGCATTGTAGGAACCATTGGCAAAGTGCACGCCAGCGCGATCGGCCTGCAAGGCCCAATCCGGCAGTGCGGCCGAGGACAGCGTCTTGCCGGCCTTGATGTCTTCATCAATCCACTGTGCCACCTGCTGCCAGCCGGCAGACTGCCAGGTTTCGAAGGGACCTACCGACCAGCCAAAGCCCCAGCGAATGGCAAAGTCCACATCACGGGCGCAGTTGGCAATATCAGCCAGATGGTAGGAGATGTAATGGAATACATCGCGGAAGCAGGCCCACAGGAACTGTGCTTGCGGATGTTCGCTGGCGCGCAGCTGACGGAATTTTTCCGCCGGATCGGCAATCTTCAGGATGTCCTTGACGGCATCATCACCCTTCTGACCGGCACCAATATAATCGCCCGCGGCAGCATCAAAGACGAACATTTTCTTGCCGTCTTTCTTGTAGATGCCCACCTTGCTCTTGGCACCCAGTGCACCGGCGGCAATCAGCTTCTGCAACCATTCCGGCGACTTGAACAGGCCATGCCACGGATCACCCGGCAGGGTGTCGTCCATGGTTTTCACCACATGCGAGAAAGTATCCAAACCCACGACGTCGGCCGTGCGGAAGGTGGCGGATTTGGGACGACCGAGGCGCGGGCCGGTCAGGTCGTCGACAATATCAAAGCGGATGCCGAATTTTTCGGCATTGGCAATAGTCGCCAGCATGGAGAACACACCGATGCGGTTGGCGACAAAGTTCGGGGTATCCTTGGCACGTACCACGCCCTTACCCAGGGTGGTCACCAGGAAGCGCTCCAGATTATCCAGAATGCCCGCATCCGACGTTACGCACGGGATGATCTCGACCAGATGCATGTAACGCGGCGGGTTGAAGAAGTGTACACCGCAAAAACGCGGGCGCACCGAATCAGGACAGCTCTCGGCCAGCTTGTTGATCGACAGACCGGAAGTGTTGGTAGCGAAAATGGTGTGTTCGCCCAGATGAGGCGCCACTTTGTGGTACAGATCCGCCTTCCAGTCCATGCGCTCGGCAATGGCCTCGATGACGATATCGCAATCCTTCAGCAGATGCAGATGATCTTCGTAATTGGCCGGCTCGATATAGCCAACGGCATCCTTGTTGGATAGTGGCGACGGCTTGAGCTTTTTCAGGCCTTCCAGTGCCTTGAGCACGATGCCGTTTTTATTACCTTCTTTGGCCGGCAGGTCGAACAGAATGGTCGGCACCTTGGCATTGACCAGATGAGCGGCAATCTGCGCGCCCATCACGCCAGCACCCAGTACCGCCACTTTGCGTACGTTGAACTTGGTTTGAGACATGGTTTCCTCGTTATGTTGAAACTCATCAATCATGGGGCAGGCCCCTCATGCCTGCCTTGCTGTCGGTTGATGGCGGCTTGCACCGCCATCAACCTGCCACGCCTCTAAACCTTGATTATCCGTTTAGAAGCTGTAGTTGTACTGCAGACCAAGGAATTGCAGATTGGTCTTGTAGCTGCCCGTGGTGTTTTCACCATTACCCGTGCAGGTAGTGGAAACCGGGGTGCAGCTATCGGTGTAATTGATATTGGCATTCTTGAAGAACACATAAGAATAGGCAAAATCAATCGACGATTGCTTGCTGAGCTTGTAGTTAGCACCGAAAGACAACCAGTAGCGGTCACTATCCGGCAGCGCCGGGTGGCGCAGGTCATCATTCTTTACCGGGGACTGATCCCAGGCGATACCACTACGCAGCAACAGGTTATCGCTGTAATGGTAATTGGCACCCAGCGACAGTTTAAAGGTATCGCGCCAGCCTTGTTTGATGACCAGATCGCCCTCACCCGGCTGACTGAACTTGATGTCGATACTGTCCATGCGCGAGTGACGCGTCCAGGTCAGGTCCGCCATCAAATCGACTTTGTCATTCAGCTTGTGGAAAGTATTGGCAGAAATGGACTCTGGTGTATCTACTGTCACCGAACCACCGGAACTGACATGTCCAAGATTTTTAGCCGAGTTCAGAATCGCATTCATCACCGTAGTATTGGAGGTGACACCTGCATAACTCCAGGTAGCCGTTCCATCCAGCTTGTGGTGGATATTGGAGCGATATGCCAGGCCAAAACGGGTATCGTCATTCAGCTGGTACATATAGCCCAAGTTAAAACCAAAACCCCAGCCATCGGCATCCAATGATGCTTGCCCGTCATTCAAACCATAAGCGGCTTTGATTGCAGCAATAGTAGTTGCCGGGTAACCACTTTCGCGCAGGCCGCTGGCGATATCTACCGCCTTGGCCAGGCTAGCCTTCATATATTGAGCAGAGATACCGGCACCAAAGGAATGGTGCTCATCAAGTTTGAAAGAAACGGAAGGATTAAAGTTCAGCGTTTCCAGTTTGATGTTTTCCAAAGCATAACGACCAGCCCAGGTATTGCCATAATCCAGCTGTGCGCCGAACGGCACAAAAATACCCAAACCAACCGTCCACTTATCATTCAGCTGATGCGTGGCATAAAACGAAGGTGCAACAACATAATCTGGGGCGAAATTACCGCCATTGCCACCACCAGTAGCCGAACCAATTACGGTTTTCGAGCCTTTGTCAGTGTATTCCGAATCCGGCACCACCAAGGTCAGGCCACCGGAGAAATTGGTGCCAGTCAGGCGAGACATGCCAGCCGGGTTATAAAAGATGGTCGATGCATCAGCTGCTTCTGCGCCGTTGGCAAATGCCGTGCCCTGGGCGGAGACGCTTTGCGAGCCGAAGTGGTAACCGGAAGCCAGTGCTGTGGAAGAGAACGCCCCGACGGCAACTCCCATGAGCATCACGGATTGGCTGAGGTGCTTGAGTTTCATGTTATCCCTCTCTGCGAATATATCTGTATGTAGTCCTAGTCGCTTTTTATGTCCGTATTGCTACGGATCATTTTGGATACTACCAGAGAATTAGAGCATGTCTACTAAAATAAGAGCGTTTGTTCCAAACGTCCGTTTCAATTCGCATCAAGACAACAACAGCGCACAAAATCAGCAAACTTCAGCCAAATTACGCGATTTACCATCCATATCTACAGCCACAAATGTTGCAATCACCTCAGTCACAAACACCAGTTCACCATCCAGTCTTTCTGCCTCCACTGCAATCTTCAGCGTGACTGACTTCTGCCCCACACGCAGCCTTTCTACGTATAGATTGACCACATCCCCCAATAAAATGGGGTGGGTAAACTGGAAAGCATTCACCGCCACTGTCGCCACCGGGCCACGCGCCAGACGCTCGGCATCCAGACTACCAGCCAGATCGATCTGCCCCATCAACCAGCCGGCTTGAACCTTGCCATAGGCATTGGTAGCCGTCGGCAGGGCACGCACCCGCAAAGTGGGAAAACGCTGTGCATTACTATCCATGTGGCGCTCCTGGTGATCGCTCAGCAAAGAAGCCGCACGGCAGCTTCTTGACTGAACGGCCGGATGCTTCCATCCGGCACTTCATTCAGTGTAGAGAATTGCTTCAGAAAATGTGACGCTGCAGTAGTGCATCATCATGGCGTTCCAGTGCCATGTCGAAATCATCGACCATGATGACATCACGCTTCAGCTTGCGCGCACGCGCTACCGCATCGAATTCGGCTTGCGTCACCAGACCGGCACGCAAGGCCTCTTCCAGACGCTCTTTGGCGGTAATGGCCTGGAACTTGCCATCGCGCGCCAGTTTACGCAGCTTCTGCTCAACCGGCTCAGTAGCCAGAATCGCCGTCAGCGCATGCTGCAGGACGCCAACTGCATCCTCTTCGGAAGGCGGTACATACATGCCACGCGTCAGTCGCTCACGCATACCGCCCGGTTCCATCATGGCGCGGGCCACCTTGGTGCCGATGCGGTCGGACGCAGGCTTCAGGGTCAGACCCCACGGGAAGATGATCTTGCGCAGCACCACGGCCAGACCACGGCTCGGCAGATTGGCAAGAAAGCCATCCATGGCCGCCTGCAAGTCGAACAGCGCGTTTTCAACTGCCCAGCGCAGTACGGCCAGATCTTCCTTCTGCGCGCCTTCGCGCTCAAAACGCTTGAGGCAGGCGGTAGCGATATACAGATTTGACAGCATGTCACCCAGACGGGCCGACAACTTCTCGCGGAATTTCAGCGAGCCACCCAGGCTGAACATGGCCATGTCAGACAGCAGGGCAAACGCGCTGGAGAAGCGGGTGATCTGCTTGTAATAGCGTGCGGTTTCGCCACCACGAGGCGCGCCGGCAAAGCGTGCCCCGGTCAGGCCCAGCCACAATGAACGGAAAATATTGCTGATGACGAAGTTGATGTGACCGGTAATGGCACGATCAAACTCGGCGCCATCATTGGCCATCGCAGCCTTCATTTCACGCAGCACAAAGGGATGGCAGCGAATAGCACCCTGACCATAAATAATCATGGAACGCGTCAGGATATTGGCGCCTTCCACGGTAATACCGATGGGAATGGACTGATAGGCGCGAGCCAAATAATTGCGCGGGCCGAGCACCACCGCCTTGCCACCATGGATGTCCATTGCGTCGTTGATGGTTTTGCGCATGCGCTCGGTGTTGTGATATTTCAGCACCGCGGACAGTACCGACGGCTTCTCACCCATATCCAACCCGGTCAGCGCCAGATCTTGCGAGGCTTCCATCTGGTAGGTGTAGCCACCAATGCGTGCCATGGCCTCGTCCACCCCCTCGAACTTGCCGATAGGCAGGCCGAACTGGTCGCGGATGCGCGCATAGGCACCGGTAGTGAAAGTGGTAACCTTGCCGCATGCCACCGACATGGCCGGCAGGGAAATACAACGCCCCACCGACAAGCACTCCACCAGCATGCGCCAGCCCTGACCGGCAAACTCGCGACCACCGATGATCCACTCCAGCGGAATGAACACATCCTTGCCCCAGGTGGGGCCGTTCATGAATGCGGCACCGCCAGGGAAGTGACGACGGCCGATGCATACGCCCTCATGCTCGGTGGGCACCAATGCGCAGGTGATGCCGATTTCTTCTTTGTCGCCCAGCAGGTGGTCCGGGTCGTACATCTTGAATGCCAGCCCCAGGATGGTGGCCACCGGTGCCAGGGTGATCCAGCGTTTTTCCCAACTGACGCGCAAGCCCAGCACATTTTCATGATGCTCGCCGCTACGCGGATCGGTATAGCTACCCCGACACACAATGCCGTAATCCGGGATGCTGCCGGCATCCGAACCCGCATACGGGCTGGTCAGGGCAAAGCATGGCACCTCAACACCTTTGGCCAGGCGCGGCAGGTAGTAGTCTTTTTGTGCTTCGGTGCCGTAGTGCTGTAGCAACTCGCCCGGGCCGAGCGAGTTAGGCACCATCACCGATACTGCTGCCGTACCCCCACGGGTGGCGATCTTGGTCACCACCTTGGCGTGGGCATAGTTGGAAAACTCCAGACCGCCATATTTCTTTTTGACGATCATGCCCAGGAAGCCATTGTCCTTGATGAACTGCCACACTTCGGGCGGCAGATCCTTTAGTTCGTGGGTGATTTTCCAATCATCGATCATCGAGCAAAGCTGCTCGGTCGGGCCATCCAGGAAGGCCTGCTCTTCTGCATTCAGCTTGGCATCAGGAAAGGACAGCAGGCGCTGATAATCCGGCTTGCCGGAGAACAGATCCCGATCCCACCACACCGTGCCGGCATTGATCGCCTCTTGCTCGGTTTGGGACATCGCCGGAGTGATTTTCTTGAAAATACCAAACACCGGACCGGTGAACACGGCACGGCGCAAAGGCAGGATATTCAATACAGCCGCAAAGACAGCGGCGACACTCCAGACGGCAACAGAAACCGGGCAGCCAAACGCAAATTGCAGCGCAGCGAACCAGGCCGCCAACACTACAGTCCACGCCAGCACCGGCGCGCGATAATACGCCAAGGCACCAATCAGTGCGATGAGAAGAACAGCAGCAAACATTGTGATTTACCCTCGTGTTGACCCTGCTTAACCTTCGACAGGCGAGACCAACCCGGCAACCACAAACGGCACAAGATATTTCACGATCATGTCAGGATCCCTCGCGGAAACGATCTGGCTGCGCGTGAATATCTTCAGCACATCGTTTCCGGCAAAGGCGTTGAACATGACGCTGAACGCGAAATGCATACGCCAGGCTAATTCCTCAACACCGAGCTCGGGCAGCGCATGATGAAAAGCGCGCGAGTAGCGTTGCACGAACACACTGTATTGCTGTGAGATGGTTTCGCGCAGCAGGCGGTGGTTTTCCACCAGCGTGCGTGACAGAAGTCTGACAAACAGGGCCCCGCCCCTCGCAGGATCCTTGGACAGCGCCAGACATGGACGGATGAACGTCGTGACCAGGCTTTCCACCGACAGCTTCTCTTCTCTTGCCTCCAGCTCATCCAGCTCCGCCAGGCAGGACGCAATCAAGGGCGCCAGCCTGCGCATGAACACGGATTCGAACAGCGCATCCTTTGAGCCGAAGTGATAATTCACTGCGGCCAGGTTGACTTCGGCCTGCTGAGTAATCATGCGAAGCGAGGTAGCCTCGAAACCGTGCTCCACGAACAGCCGCTCGGAAACGTCAAGAATTCGCGTTGCCGTATCCGGGCGGCTGGCTTCCATGTTCTCTTGTGCCTTTTTTGTACTTGCAGGGTATTTGGTCTTGTCCATCTCAGCTTTCGAACAAGCGTTTCAAACTTACGTTTTAATTTGATCAGTGTCAAGAAAATCATCCTCCATACCATGGCGGATTTCCTTGCTACCATCGCGAAAACGGCAGTCTAAGTCTAGACTGCCGTTCGTTTGAATGAAACGCAGGGTTTAATGTTTAGTCAAGCCCACGTGCCAGATCGGCCTGCAGGTCGGCAACGTTCTCCAGCCCGACCGCAACGCGGATCAAACCTTCCTCGATACCGGCTTTCAGCCTGACTTCGGGGGCGACACGCGCATGGGTGGTCGATGCCGGGTGGGTAATTGTACTCTTTACATCGCCCAGGTTGGCAGTGCGCGAGATCAGTTGAACACCATCCACCAGTTTCCATGCACCGGCACGCCCTCCTTTTACCACGAAGGACACCACAGCCCCGCCGCCCTGCTGCTGACGGGCAGCCAGCTCATGCTGGGGATGGCTGGCCAGACCGGGGTAATACACGCGCTCAACCGCCGGGTGCGCTTCCAGCCACTGCGCCAGCTGCAGGGCGTTGGCGCTGTGCTTTTCCATGCGCAGCGACAGCGTCTCCAGACCGGACAGCAATACCCAGGCATTGAACGGCGCCAAGGTCGGGCCTGCGGTACGCACATGCAGATAGACTTGCTCGACCAGCGCATGGCCACCCACCACCGCACCACCCATCACCCGGCCATGTCCATCCAGATAC
Organism: Aquitalea aquatica; assembly: GCF_013911085.1. Classification (GTDB taxonomy): domain Bacteria; phylum Pseudomonadota; class Gammaproteobacteria; order Burkholderiales; family Chromobacteriaceae; genus Aquitalea; species Aquitalea aquatica. The sequence continues at coordinate 182,006 of NZ_JACERN010000024.1, read as the reverse complement.
TTGGTGGCCGAATGCATGACCAGATCAGCCCCTAGTTTGAGCGGCTGCTGCAGCGCCGGGGAACAGAAACTGTTATCCACCACCAGCAAGGCATCATGGCAGTGAGCGATGGCGGCCACAGCTGCAATATCGGCAATTTCGGTCAGCGGATTAGAGGGTGTTTCCAGAAAAAACAGCTTGCTGTTCGGTTTGACCGCAGCCTCCCAGGCCGCCAGATCGGTCGCATTGACAAAGGTGGTTTCCACGCCGAACTTCGCCAGCAAACCGGCAAACAGATTGGTAGTGGAACCAAACAGGCTTTGCGAGGAGACAATATGATCGCCCGCCTTCAGCAGGCTCATCATGATGGCCTGGATGGCTGCCATGCCGGTGGCGGTGGCAATGGCGCGCTCGCCACCCTCCATCAGCGCCAGACGCTGCTGAAAGGCAGTCACCGTGGGATTGGTGAAGCGGGAATAGGTATAGCCTTCGATTTCGCCCATGAACATGGCGGCAGCCTGCTCGGCCGATTCATAGCAAAAGCTGGAAGTAAGGTGCAGCGCCTGGCTGTGCTCGCGATAGTCGCTGCTTTCACGACCGCCACGGATCGCCAGCGTCTCGGCGTGATATTGCTCCGGGGTATTTTCAACTGACATGATGATTCTCGGGTCTTGTTGTCGGCTGCGGGTCACCATGACCAGCCACCGCCTTGTGCTGCCTATATTGCCTGATCACCCGGCATTATTTAAATGAAATTGCGGCATATGGATGTCAGCTGCCAGCGCTATGTACGGCAGCCGCAAAGAAAAAACCGGCCGCAGCCGGTTTTTTACTAAGCCTGATTTACATCAGGTTTTGTTCAGCTACATTCAGGTTCAAATCGATCATCTGGGTACTGACCGGATTTTCCTCTTTCTTGTCGGCACCGCGCGCGCACTCGATAGCATCCAGATAGGCTGCAGTAATGTCGCCGGTGATGTACTGGCCGTCAAAGCAGGAAGTTTCAAACTCATGCAGCGCGGGATTAACCGAGTGCACAGCTTCTTGCAGGGCTGCCAGATCCTGGTAGATCACGGCATCGGCACCGATTTCTTCGGCGATTTCCTGTTCGGTACGCCCGGTAGCCAGCAGTTCGGCACGGGTGGGCATGTCGATACCGTAAACATTGGGGAAACGCACGGCCGGGGCTGCCGAGGCGAAGTACACCTTGCGCGCACCGGCATCGCGTGCCATCTGCACGATTTCCTTGGAAGTAGTACCACGCACGATGGAGTCATCCACCAGCAGCACATTACGGTCCTTGAATTCGCAGGCCACCGGGTTCAGCTTCTGACGTACCGATTTCTTGCGCACTGCCTGGCCCGGCATGATAAAGGTGCGGCCAATGTAGCGGTTCTTGATGAAGCCTTCGCGGTACGGCAGACCCAGGCTATTAGCAAGTGCCAGCGCACTGGGGCGGCTGGTATCCGGAATCGGCATTACCACGTCGATATCAAGCTCCGGCAACACCCGGCGAATTTTCTCGCCCAGCTTCTCGCCCATCACGATACGTGCCTGATAAACCGAAGCGCCATCGATCACCGAATCCGGGCGGGCAAAGTAAACATACTCGAACAGGCAGGGCGCATGACGCACTTCCTTGGCGCACGGGCGGGCGTGGAAATCGCCATCGAAGCTGACGAACACCCCTTCGCCCGGCTCGACATCGCGCAAGATGCTGAAGCCGGAACAATCCAGCGCCACGGATTCAGACGCAAACATGTATTCGGCTTTACCCGTCACATGGGTGCTGCCGATCACCAGCGGGCGGATGCCATTAGGGTCACGGAAGGCTACCAAGCCATAACCGGCGATCAGCGCCACCACGGCATAGGCACCACGCACACGGCGGTGTACGGCCTCGATGGCACCAAAGATGGCCTCCACGCTCAGCTCGAAACCTTCCACCCGCGCTGCCAGCTCATGAGCAAACACGTTGAGCAGGACTTCCGAGTCAGAGTTGGTGTTGATATGGCGCAGGTCGTGACGGAACATGTCCGCCTTCAACTCTTCGGTATTGGTCAGGTTGCCGTTATGCGCCAGCACGATGCCAAACGGCGAGTTGACATAGAAAGGCTGGGCTTCCGCCAGACTGGAAGCAGAGCCTGCCGTGGGGTAACGCACATGAGCGATACCGGCATTGCCCATCAGCGAACGCATATTGCGGGTGCGGAACACGTCGCGCACCATGCCGCTGCCCTTGTGCATGTGAAAGGTCTTGCCACTGGAAGTGACAATACCCGCCGCATCCTGTCCACGGTGCTGCAGCACTTGCAGTCCGTCATACAACAACTGGTTGACGGGAGACTGCCCTACCACGCCTAGGATTCCACACATTGCTCTACTCTCTCTTCCCAACTACCTGGATTTTCAAACAAAACATACAGCCAAAGAAAAAGGCGGAAATCTTGAAGTGAAGATATCAAGATATTCCGCCTGTTTCATCACACTATCCCGTGTAATGCAGGTTGTCTGCCAGCATTGCCGGCAGCCAGGGCCTTAATGACAAGGCCAATGATTCAAATGGAGCGGCCAATACCGCATTCCTCCACATAGGCTGGCGCGGCAGATCACTCAGACCGCCCACCAGCACCAGCACCGTGACCAGCACCAGCCCGCGAGCCAGACCGAACACAGCACCCATCAATCGATTCAAACCACCCAGGCCGGTCGAGTCAAGCAAACTGGTCAGGGTGATGCGCAATAAAGCCGTGGCCAGCCACGACAGGAAAAACAGCAGCACGAACGAGGCCACCAGACGCAAGCCCTGGCTGGGCAGCTCGTTCGGCATGAAAGTTGCCAGCAGGGGCGACAACTCCTTGGCACACCAGAAGGCCAGCAACCAGGAACCCAGCGACAGCACTTCGGCCACCAGGCCACGTACCAGCGCCACTAGCACCGAACCCAGCACGATGGCTATCACAATGTAGTCGAAGACGGTCATCGGCGCTTACTTGTTGACGATGATGCCGGACACGCCAGCTTGTGAGAGCTTGTGCAATGCGGCTTCCGCTTCGGCACGCGAGGCAAACGGCCCCACCCGCACCCGGGTCACTTCGCCCTTGCTGGTTTCCACCTTGCTGAAGTGGGCTGCTATCCCCAGGCCGGCCAGTTTGCTCTTGAGTGCATCGGCTTTGGCTGGGTCAGACAGGGCTGCCAACTGAATGCTCGACTTGCCGCTGGCGACATTATCCACTTTTTCCGGCTTGGACTCACTTTTCTTTGTCGGGCTAGTCTTGGCCGGACTGGTCTTGGCAGCCGGCTCTTCGTCGAAATGCCCAGCCAGAATGGCGGCAGGGTCAGCCTGCTTGCGCTTGGGCTGCTCCGGCTTGCTCAGTGGTTTGCTGTCAGCCTTGGGCGGTTTTTCCGCATGCGCCACCACAGGCTTGGACTCCGCAGGTTTGCTGGCAATCTTTTTCTTCACCGGCTCATGTACAGTCGGCTGGCTGGCTGTTTCAGCCGGCTTGGGCTTGCTGGCTTGTACTGCGGCCACGGCGCCGACAGCAGCGACTGCCGCCACTGCCGGTGCGGCATGACTGGCGGCAGCGGCAGGCCTGTCGGGCTCGACCGAAGCCAGATCTGCCGGCAACTGTGTCCCCGCCGGCTTGGCCGCAGGGGCAGAGGCTGCCGCCAGATGCGCCGCCGAAGCTTGCACCTTGCTGGCAAGCGGCGCCGAGCTGGCACCTGCTACCGTTTCTGCCGGCGGCAGGGCTGCATCCGCCGGTGTGCCGGAGGCCTCGCTGGCGATCTCCACCGACTCGGGGCGCATTTGCTGCTCGGGCAGGTGGCCAACGACATTCCACAGTACGCCGGTGGAAACCGTGACCAGCACAACCGCCCCCACCAGGCGACGCCTGGCGCGCTTGCGCAACAGAATCAGTTCATCGTGAGCAGACAGAGCCATGCAATCCTCAAATTCGTTGCTGACGGGCTTCCATCACCTCGGCCACGGTGTGGAAAGAGCCGAAAACGGTAATTCTATCATTCTCACCCGCTGCCGATAAGGCAGCTTGCCAGGCCGAGGCCACATCGACGAAAGCCTGCACCTTGCCAATACCCAGTGCTTGCAGGCGTGCGGCAATATCCGCCCCACTCTGCCCGCGCGGCATATCCAGCCCGGCAACGAACCAGCCGTCAAATTCGCCACGCGCCAGTTCTGCCACAGCCGACAGATCCTTGTCGGCCAGCATGGAAAACACTGCATAGCGGTTTTCGGCAAACGGCAGCTGGTGCAGGCTGGCCACCATGGCCTTGACCGCATGCGGATTGTGGCCGACATCCAGCACCACCAGCGGACGGCCTGGCAATACCTGGAAACGCCCCGGCCAGTCCACCTCGACCAAACCTTGCTTGAGCGCACCGATTCCGACCGGCAGGCGCTCATGCAGGCAGTCGAGCACCGCCAGCGCCGCTGCGGCATTACCCAGCTGATAGCCGCCGCGCAGGGCCGGCATCGGCAAGGCATGTCGCCGTGAAGTACCCATCTGGAAAGACCACTGGTTCTCCATGCGCTGGTAACTGTAATCCCGCCCGACCAGCTTGAGATCGGCACCGATGGCCGCGGCATGCTCCAGCAAGCGCTGCGGCGGCTGTGGATCCGCACAGATGGCTGGCTTGCCTGGGCGATAGATACCGGCTTTTTCATAGCCGATGTCTTCGCGGTTGTCTCCCAGAATGGCCGCGTGATCGATATCCACACTGACCACCACCGACACATCCGGTTCAAATATATTGACCGCATCCAGCCGCCCGCCCAGACCGACCTCCATGATGGCCACATCGACCTTTTCTTCGATGAAGCTGTGCATGGCGCCCAGCGTGCCGAATTCGAAATAGGTCAGCGAGGTATCACCACGGGCGGCATCGATGGCAGCGAAGCTTTGCATGATTCGCTCGTCACTCACCGGCTGCAGGTCGATGGCCACCCGCTCGTTATAGCGGTGGATGTGCGGGGAAGTGTAGCAACCCACCTTGAAACCGGCGCGCTGGTACATGGTGGAAAGCATGGCACAGACCGAACCCTTGCCATTGGTACCTGCCACCATGATGACGGGAAAGGCCGGCTTGAGTTGCATGGCATCCCACACCTGGCGTACCCGCTCCAGCCCCATGTCGATGGCGCTGGCGTGCAGGCCCTCGAGCCAGTTCAGCCATTCGTTCAGAGTTGTTTTTTGCGTCATGGATGCTCTACGACAGCAGGCGGGTCAGTCTCCGCGCCTGCATGAAACCACAGCAGATAAACCCGCAACTGCCGCAATGCTTTTGCTTCAGCACTATCTGGCAACAACAGGCAGCTGTGACGACGGCCTGCGGCCATCACATTGACAATAATGAACAACGGCGAGATGAAGCAGTCGTCCCTGGGTAATACCTCAAGCGTGCGATCAGCATAGTGCCAATGCATGCGCCCCACGCCATCCACCGCGATACCTTGCAATCGGCCGCGCCACCACCAGCCATTGGCGCGCAAGGCCAGCCAGCCAAGCACCCACTGCAAGGGCAGCAGCCACCACAAATTCTCGACATACCCCAACACCAGCACCGCAGACAGCAACAACAGGCCGGACAACAAGCCCAGCCAGTAGCGCGACGGGCGGATGATCAGGGCAAAAGGCGGCAGCAACTGGCGCGCGCGCATGGCCGGCGCGCTTACAGCTCGCTGGTCGGGGTATTGCTGATGTCGGCGTCGACGGTATCCAGCACGGTGGAGTGGATCTCCACGTCAAACCACTCCCAGAAGGCCTTCAGCGACATATCCTTGGGCCACAGGTCTTCGTCGTCATACCACGAAGCCACTTCAATCTTGAACAGCTGCTCGTACTGCTCGTCGATATGGGCAACCGCCTCTTCCGGCTCGTTGAATTCCGGCAGCAGGATCACCGTGCAGTCGCTGCGCAGGCTGTCCAGAGTCAAATCCACCATATCGTTGCCGGGCACGGCATTCAGCCAGTCCAGAAACGCTTGCTTGGGCTTGATCACAGCCACCGAGCGGTCAACAAAATACATGGCAATCCTTTCCATTCCGAGTTGGCGCGCATTGTAACCCAAGTCGGCAAGGGCCAGCACGCCGCATGCTACAATTGCGGCCATTGTCACCCGATTACAAGATGCCTCAATGTCATTGATTTCTGTTGAAAAGGCCTGCCTGGCTTTTGGCCACCACGCCCTGCTGGATAATGTGGATTTTGCACTGGAGCCTGGCGAAGTGGTCGGCCTGATCGGCCGCAACGGCGCGGGCAAGTCGTCCCTGCTCAAGGGCATTGCCGGTGCCATTACCCTGGACGACGGGCGCATCAACATCAAGGGCGATGTGCGCGTGGCCTACGTGGCGCAGGAGCCGGAATTCAATCCGGAGCAAACCGTATTCGAAGCGGTTGCCGAAGGCCTGGGTGATCTGCAAGCGCTGCTGAGCGAATATCATCACATCACCCAGCAACTGACCCTGGCCGATGCCGACCATACCGCTGCGCTGGCACGCCTGGAAACCCTGCAGCATGAGCTGGAAGCCCGCGACGGCTGGCAGTTCGACGCCCTGATTGCCACCACCCTGTCCCACCTGAACCTGAACCCGGACACGCTGATCAGCGAGTTGTCCGGCGGCTGGAAAAAACGGGTGGCGCTGGCCCGCGCACTGGCAGCCAAACCGGAAGTGCTGCTGCTGGACGAACCGACCAACCACCTGGACGTTTCCGCCATCGAATGGCTGGAAGGCCTGATCAAGAACTTTGCCGGCAGCGTATTGCTGATTACCCACGACCGGCGCTTTCTGGATAACGTAGCCACCCGCATCATCGAACTGGACCGTGGCATTCTGCGCAGCTACCCGGGCAGCTTCACTGCTTATCAAGTACGCAAGACCGAAGAAATTGCCATCGAAGAAGAACAGAACCGCATCTTCGACAAATTCCACGCTCAGGAAGAGGTGTGGATCCGCAAGGGCATCGAGGCGCGCCGCACCCGTAATGAAGGCCGGGTACGCCGGCTGGAGGCCATCCGCCGTGAGCGCAGCTCCCGCCGCGAGCGCGTAGGCCAGGTCAATTTCCAGCTGGACCCGGGCGAACGCTCCGGCAAGCTGGTGGCCGAACTGGAAGGCGTGAGCAAGGGCTTCGAAGGGCGCACGCTGATCAAAAACTTCACCACCCGCATCCTGCGTGGCGACAAGATCGGACTGATCGGCCCCAATGGTGCCGGCAAAACCACCTTGCTCAAGCTGATCCTCGGCCAGCTGGAGGCTGACAGCGGTAGCATCAAGCAAGGCAGCAAGCTGGATATCGCCTACTTCGACCAGTTCCGCGAGCAGCTGGATGAAGACACCAGCGTGGCCGACATCATCAGCCAGGGTAACGACTTCGTCGAGATCGGCGGCGTCAAGAAGCATGTGATGAGCTATCTGGAAGACTTCCTGTTCTCGCCACAGCGTGCGCGCAGCCCGGTCCGCTCGCTGTCTGGTGGCGAACGCAACCGCCTGCTGCTGGCCCGGCTGTTTACCCGTCCGGCCAATGTACTGGTGCTGGATGAACCCACCAACGATCTGGATATCGATACGCTGGAACTCCTGGAAGATGTGATCGCCCAATACAGCGGCACTGTCTTCCTGGTCAGCCACGACCGCGCCTTCCTCGACAATGTGGTCACCCAGGTGATTGCCTTTGAAGGCGCAGGCCAACTGGAAGAATATCCGGGCGGCTATCAGGACTGGATCGACACCCGTGCCCGCATGGCCGCGATGAAACCGGCGGAAAGCAGCAAGCCTGCCGCAGCCCCCAGCGCCGCACCGGCGCGTCAGGACAAAGCCAAACCGGCTCGCAGCAAGCTTTCCTACAATGAAGGTCGTGAGCTGGCGGCCTTGCCGGACGAAATCTCCGCACTGGAAACCGAGCAGGCCAGCCTGAACCAGCAATTGCTGGACCCGAATTGCTATCGCGACCACCCCAAGGACGCCATTGCCTGGCAGCAGCGCATCGAGGCCATCGATGAACTGCTGCTGGACAAGCTGGCCCGCTGGGAAGAACTGGAGGCAAAACAGAAATGAGTATCCACCGGCCCACCTCGCCCGAACGTCGCCGTTTTCTTGGCGGTGCCATGCTGAGTTCACTGGCCCTGTGGCTGAGTGCCTGCGGCACACCTCCCCGCAAAACCAGCCAGGTGCGCCCCCGTCCTTCACAGGACAAGACGCTGTCCGCATTGAAGGCGGACGGGGCGGGCCGGGAGATTCTCATGTACACGCTGGGCTTGCTTGATCTGGACTACAAGTTTGGCGGGGCCAACCCGGAAGCCGGGCTGGATTGCAGTGGCATGGTCAGCTACATCTACCAGAATGCCGTAGGTGTACGCCTGCCGCACAATGCCGCCCAGATCGCCGGCCTGGCCCGCCCCATCAGCAATAGCCAGATGCAGGTGGGCGACCTGGTGTTTTTCAACACAATGAATCGCTCCTTCTCGCACATGGGCATTTATATCGGCGACAGCAAGTTCGTCCATGCCCCGCGCACCAATAGCGCCATCCGCATCGACCGGCTGGACAACAGCTACTTCGCCGCCCGCTTTGAGGGCGCACGCACGCTGTTTGCCTGAGCATGGCCAGTTCCTGGGCCAGCCGGCTGCAACGCAGCTGGCAGCAGCGCCCCAACCTGCATCGGGATGGCGTCTCCCTGCAGGAGGCTTGGCTGCTACGCAAGCTGCAGCAAACCCTGAATGGTGACAGCCTGCAAATTGACGGCCTGTCGCTGCTCAGTCGCGACAGCACCCTGCATCTGACTGCACATCAACCCTTGGCCGCCCGGCTGACCCTGCATTTCGATTTTTTGCCCATAGACTGGAACAGCCGGCAGATCTGCTTGCGTTATCACGTACAGGGCGAGGCCATCGCGCCTTCCACCACTCTCCGTTTGCTGGGCGGGCTGCTACTGGGCGTGCTGGAAGGTGCGTTTGGCCACAAGGCATTGCAGCAACTGGCCAAGCCGCTGGACTGGCTGACGCTGGAGCAGGATATCGCCATGATAGACCTCACCCGGCTGCCAGCCCTGCAACCATGGCTGGACTACCCGCTGCTGGGCAAGCCACTGGGTGAGCACTTGATCATCAAGGCCATCGAAACCAGCCCCGGTCAATTGCGTATCCGCTTGGGGCGTAGCCAGCCCCCTCCGGCCGAGCCTGCCCCCGACTGACAGCCATGAAAAAACCCCGCCGTAGCGGGGTTTTTCGTATCAAGGCTAAAAAATCAGCCCTTGACGACTTTGGCAATGGCTTCGGCCACATACGGCAGGTTCTTGCTGTTCAGTGCGGCCAAGCAGATACGGCCGGTGGAAACAGCATAGATACCGAATTCGCTGCGCAGCACTTCCACCTGAGCGGCGGTCAGGCCGGTGTAGGAGAACATACCGCGCTGCTGCGCCACGAAGGAGAAGTCCTGCTCCACGCCCTGCGCCTTGATGGCATCAACCAGACCAGTACGCATAGCGCGGATGCGGTCACGCATGCCGGCCAGCTCGTCTTCCCACTGCTGGCGCAGCTCAGGGCTGGACAGCACTGCAGCCACCATGGCCGCACCATGGATAGGCGGGTTGGAGTAGTTGGTGCGGATCACACGCTTCAGCTGCGACAGCACGCGGCCGGTTTCTTCCTTGCTGGCGGTCACGATGGACAGCGCGCCAACACGCTCGCCGTACAGCGAGAAGCTCTTGGAGAAAGAGCTGGACACGAAGAACTGCAGGCCAGAAGCAGAGAACAGGCGTACTGCCACGGCATCGGCATCGATACCATCGGCAAAACCCTGATAAGCCATGTCCAGGAAAGGAACCAGGCCCTGGGCGCGGCACACTTCTACGACTTCAGCCCACTGGGCGTCGGACAGATCGGCACCGGTCGGGTTGTGGCAGCAGGCGTGCAGCACGATCACGGAACCAGCAGCCAGACTTTGCAGGAAGGACTTCATGCCGGCAAAGTCGACACCACGGGTGGCTGCGTCGTAGTACGGATAATTTTCTACTTCGAAACCGGCAGATTCGAACAGCGCGCGGTGGTTTTCCCACGACGGGTTGCTGATATAAACCTTGGATTCCGGGTTCAGACGCTTGAGGAAATCGGCACCGATTTTCAGTGCACCAGTACCGCCCAGCGCCTGGGCAGTCACCACCTGACCATTGCTGATCAGCGAGCTGTCGGCACCAAATAGCAGGTTTTGCACGGCGCTGTCGTAAGCGGCCGGGCCTTCGATCGGCTGATAACCACGCGGCAGCATGGCATCAACACGGGCCTTTTCCGCAGCCTTGACCGCAGCCAGCAGCGGAATCTTGCCATTATCGTCGCTGTATACACCCACACCCAGGTTCACCTTGAAGGGACGGGTATCGGCGTTGAAAGCTTCGTTCAGGCCAAGAATCGGGTCGCGCGGGGCCAGTTCTACCGCGGCGAAGATCGAAGAGGTCATGCAGGGGCTCCATTTGCTTTGCAGAACAGCCGCAACCGGGGCGCTGGCACATGCAGCGGGCCGCGGCTGATTGATGAAAATCTTTGTCCGGGACAAAGTTTACCACCATCTGCCAGCTTGCTGCGCTGCAAACCCGACAAAACAACAAGCTGCCACTCGCAGCGACACTGAGGAGACAAATGGCATATCCTGCAAGAGCAGGCAGGCATCCGTGCCAGGGGCTGAACCATGTGGCAACTTGCCCAGTCCTACTTCAAGCACAAACGCATACACCGGAGAGCGCTCATGAAAAAAGGCATTTTGCTGTTCTGGCCGTCCTTTATCATCGCCGTACTGGCCACCAGCGTGTTTTTCTCGATTTTCGACCCTGCCGAACTCACGCTGCATGGCAATGCTCTGTTTGCCGACAAGTTATCAGCCTATTCGGTATTTTTCCTGATCAGCTGGGCTTTTGGCGCACTGAACACCGCCATCGTGCTGGTACTGGAAAAGTCCTCGCGCGACATCAACGGCTTTACACCGCCACCGGTCCAGCCCATGGATGACACTGAAGACCCACTACGCAACTAAAGGGCAAACAAAAGGGCGACCAAAGTCGCCCTTTCTCATGATGACATCCCGGATATCACGCCATCAGCTAGCCGCTGTCTGACACACCACAAAGTATTTGCGCACTGCCTGCACCACCTCGAACACCCCGACAAAGCCGGCCGGGATCACGGCGGCCTCGCCAGCCTGCACTTCCACGACCTTGCCAGCCTCGTCATGCAGGCGCACCAAGCCTTCCATCACACAGAAAAACTCGTGTTTGTCAGCGGCAAAGTGAATGCGCCACGCTCCTGGCTCACAAGCCCAGATGCCGCAACTGAGCGCCTCATCGGCGGTTTCGTAATGGGTCCAGGTATGGCGTTGCGGATTGCCCTCCAGCAGACGATCCGCACGCGGCTGGTCGGCCACCGGCATAACGCTTTGGGAAAAATGGGTAATGGCAGCCATGACAGTTCATTTCCTGCAGATGAAAGCGGCCATTATCGCCGCAGCTAAGCATCGGGGCCAGACTTGCCCAGCCGCTGCGCCATAGTGCGCAGCATCAGCTTGCTCAGCAACCAGTGCACTGGCATCACCAAGGCCAGATACAGCCAGCCACCCCAGTGATGCGGCCTTACCCAGGTTTCCACCTGCAGGCGACTGCCACCGGCCTCGGGGCTGACCGACAGCAGAATGCGAAAATCCAGATGGCGGTCATCCTCGCCCAGCACCGCCAGTTGCGGTCCAAGATGCATGATGCGAAACATGCCGATATGGCTGCCTGGTTGCAAGGACAGCGTTCCGGCTTGCTGCATGGGGCCGGTCTTGAGACCAAAACGGGCCGCCAAGCGGTTACGCCATGCCATCAGCGTGACCGCCCAAGCGGGTGCGGCACTAGAGAACGCCACCAGCAGCTGCTCTGCGCCCACTTCTGCGTTCTGGCAGTGTTGCTGATGCTGGTCGCGAAACGGGTAATCCACAGCCTGAGGCAGGGCATTCGACATGGCGGGTGCTCCAGGATGAAAACCTGATTATCCTGCCGCCTCTGTCAGTAGCTCCATTACTGAAACTACCTAGCGCCCAATAAAAACCGGCCACGCGGGCCGGTTTTTATTGACTGCACGGTGATCAGGCGAACACCAGCTGCCCGTTGCGCGCCTCCACCAGAATGGTGGCCTTGGGCGGATACTTGCCGGCCAGAATGCTCTTGGCCAGCGGGTTTTCCAGCTCGTTCTGGATGGCACGCTTGAGCGGACGCGCCCCATATACCGGATCGAAGCCTGCTTCGGACAACAAGGACAAGGCCTCTTCGCTGATTTGCAAATTCAGCTCCAGCTTGGCCAGCCGGCCTTCCAGACCCTTGAGCTGAATACGGGCAATCGCCTTGATGTTCTTCTCGTCCAGCCCGTGGAACACCACCACCTCATCGATACGGTTGATGAATTCGGGGCGGAAGTGCGTCTTCACCTCAGCCATCACTGCCAGCTTGATCACCTGATAGTCATCGGTGGCCATGGCCTGGATCTGCTGGCTGCCCATGTTCGAGGTCATCACCACTACCGTGTTCTTGAAGTCCACGGTGCGGCCCTGGCCATCGGTCAGGCGGCCATCATCCAGCACCTGCAGCAGGATGTTGAACACATCCGGATGCGCCTTTTCCACCTCGTCCAGCAGAATCACACTGTAAGGCTTGCGGCGCACCTGCTCGGTGAGATAACCGCCCTCCTCATAGCCGACATAGCCGGGAGGCGCGCCAATCAGCCGTGCCACCGAGTGCTTCTCCATGTATTCGGACATGTCGATGCGGATCAGGTGATCCTCGCTGTCGAACATGAAACCAGCCAGCGTCTTGCACAGTTCGGTCTTGCCCACGCCGGTCGGCCCGAGAAACAGGAAGGAACCATAAGGCTTATTGGGGTCGGCCAGGCCGGAACGGGAACGACGAATGGCATCGGCTACCGCACGTACCGCTTCGTCCTGCCCCACCACACGCTGGTGCAGCACGTCTTCCATGTGCAGCAGCTTTTCCCGCTCGCCAGTCAGCATTTTCGACACCGGAATACCCGTCGCCCGGCTGATGACTTCGGCAATTTCCTCAGCACCCACCTGGGTACGCAGCAGACGATTGGGCTTGTTGTCAGTGCCAGCATCGGCGGCTTCCGCTTCGCGCAGCTGTGCTTCCAGCTGCGGCAGCTTGCCGTATTGCAGTTCGGCCAGCTTTTGCCAGTCGCCCTTGCGCTTGAGGTCTTCCATATCCACCTTGAGGCGGTCGATTTCCTCCTTGATGGTTTGGCTGCCCTGTGCCGCAGCTTTTTCGGCCTTCCAGATTTCTTCCAGGTCGGCGTATTCGCGCTGCAGTCGCTGGATTTCCTCTTCGATCAGTTGCAAACGCTTCTGGCTGGCTTCGTCGGTTTCCTTATTGACGGCCTCGCGCTCAATCTTCAGCTGGATCAGCCGGCGATCCAGCTTGTCCATGGATTCTGGCTTGGAATCCAGCTCCATCTTGATGCGACTGGCTGCCTCGTCGATCAGGTCGATGGCCTTGTCTGGCAGGAAGCGGTCGGTGATGTAGCGGTTGGATAGCTCAGCCGCCGCCACGATGGCCGGGTCGGTAATGTCCACGCCATGGTGGATTTCATATTTTTCCTGCAGGCCGCGCAGAATGGCGATGGTGTCTTCCACCGTCGGTTCGCTGACCAGCACTTTCTGGAAGCGGCGTTCCAGTGCGGCGTCCTTTTCGATGTACTTGCGGTATTCGTCCAGCGTGGTGGCACCGATGCAATGCAGCTCGCCGCGCGCCAGCGCCGGCTTGAGCATATTACCGGCGTCCATGGCACCTTCGGCCTTGCCCGCCCCCACCAGGGTGTGGATTTCGTCGATGAAGATCAGCGTCTGGCCATCATCCTTGGCCAGATCATTCAACACCGCTTTCAGGCGCTCTTCGAATTCGCCACGAAATTTGGCACCAGCAATCAGCGCGGCCAGGTCCAGCACCAGCAGGCGTTTGTTCTTCAGGCTTTCCGGCACTTCACCATTGACGATGCGCTGTGCCAGGCCTTCCACAATGGCGGTCTTGCCCACGCCCGGTTCGCCGATCAGCACCGGATTATTCTTGGTACGGCGCAGCAGCACCTGGATGGCCCGGCGGATTTCGTCATCGCGGCCAATCACCGGGTCCAGCTTGCCATTACGGGCGCGTTCGGTCAGGTCGGTCGTATATTTTTTCAGCGCCTCACGCTGGCTTTCCGCATCCTGACTACCCACGGTCTGACCGCCACGCACCGCCTGGATGGCGGCCTGGATGGCATTGTGGTTGCCGCCATGCTCTTTCAGCAGGCGGCCGGTTTCACCCTTGTCCTGCGACAGTGCGGACAAGAAAGACTCGCTGGAAATATATTCATCGCCCTGCTTGCTGGCGATCTTGTCGGTGACATTGAGCAGGTTGCCCAGGTCGCGCGATACGGTGATCTCGCCATTGGTGCCCTGCACTTTCGGCAGGCGCTGGATGGCGCTTTTGAGTGCCAGCTTCAGGCCCGGCACATTGACACCGGCACGGGCCAGCAGGCCACCGATACCGCTGTCGTTGTCATCCATCATCACCAGCAGCAGGTGCTGTGCTTCGATATAGGCATTGTCTTCAGACAAGGCCATGCTTTGTGCATCGCCCAGGGCCTGCTGGAATTTCGTGGTCAGCTTTTCAAATCGCATAGAGAAGCTCCTTCAAGAATATGACTCTGATTTCTTTTGCATTTTCAATAATGATCCGCCGTGCCGTCCTATCGGAATACGCGACGGTGTTAACCAAGATATGTGGGCGGATTTGAGCACTACAAGATAAATATCTGAACAATCCGCGCAGAACCTACACGTTTATTGCGGTAGGCCAATACCGGCTGGCCGGTCGGAACAGCAAGTAATGCAACCCGCCTTTGGAACAGAATATTCCCGATGACTATCACCTAGTCTTATGGAAATTTCTTGGCATTTATTTTCATTTTTCCAGCCATGCCAAGTGAACTTTCCATATCACTTCATCACGCCAAACATGTGATGAAATCCAGACAAGGAGCCAGGTATGCACAAACTCATCATGATGTTTGCTGGGCTGTTAGGCTGTGTCGGAGTCTATGCCGACAGCAGTTTTTCCCTACTGCTCAGCGGTGCGTCCATCCACAGTGGCTGTCAGCAGGGCAAGGGGGAGAAAGCGAAAAGTTGTGAGTTCAATAACAACAACCCAGGGCTTGGACTGGAGTGGGCTTTTGCCGGAAATGAGGACAATGGCCGCTGGTTCACTCGGGCAGCAACTTACCGCGACTCATTCGAGCAGCAGGCCTGGTATGTGTCGGTAGGCTATCGCAAAGAATGGCAGATCATAGGCCCGGTTTACCTGGGAGCCGGGGTGCAAACCGGTTATCTGGATGGCTCTGGCATAAAGGGTTTGGCCGCGCTGCCCATCATCAGTTTGGGGAGCAAGAACGTGGCACTAGAAATCGGTTATGCCCCCAAAACCAACACCGTCGGCCAGCATAAGCGAGTGAATGTCACCACTTTCAGCCTGCGCTGGAGCTTCTGAATCGCTCATACCAATAAACAAGGGGACGCTCTTAGCATCCCCTTGTTTATGTCACTGCCACCGACTCAGGTACGGAAGGCGCGCACTTCTTCTTTCAGCGAGTCGGCCAGTCCCGCCATGTGGCGGGCGGTTTCGGCCGAACGCTCGGCCGCCTGATTGCTGCTTTCTGCCTGGCTGGCCACCGAATTCACCCGCTCGGCCATCTGCTGCACGATATCGCGCTGCTGCGACAGTTCGCGGTTGATGCGCTGCACCACTTCCATGGCGCGGCGTGAGTCCTCCACAATCGAGGCAATAGCCACGCGAGCACCGGAGGTAATGGCAGCGCCTTCCGACGCCTGTACGACTGACTGGCGCATCGATTTGACTGCATCATCGGTGGCGGACTGGATCTTGCCGATCATGCCACTGATTTCCTGGGTGGACACGCTGGTGCGCTCGGCCAGCTTGCGCACTTCATCGGCCACCACGGCAAAGCCACGGCCCATTTCGCCCGCCCGGGCAGCCTCGATGGCAGCATTGAGCGCCAGCAAATTGGTCTGGTCGGCAATATCGTGAATCACGTTGACGATGGCGGTAATCTGCTGCGCACTGCTTTCCAGCGCCTTCAGGCTGTCGGCCGCCTGGCTGAGTGTCGCCGAAATATGGCTGACGCCATCTACCGCCGCCACCAGGCTTTCACTACCGGCCTGGGCCGCTTCGCTGGAGGCTCGTGCGGCATCGCTGGCTTCGCTGGCGACCTTTTCAATCTGCTGCACCCCGGCAATCAGCATGCCGGTGTGCTCAGACATGGCCTGGGCGCTGGTACGCTGCTCGCCCGAACTGGCAGCAGCAGAGCAGGCCTTGTCCGACAGTTCCTGCGCAGCATGGTCCAGGTCGATGGCATGCGAGCTGGTGCGATTGAGCGCCTGCTGAAAGCTGTCCAGCAGGCTGTTCATGGCATCGGCCACCTGCCCCACCTCATCCTTGCGCTTGATGGCCAGCCGCCGTGTCAAATCCCGACTGTCGCGAATGCCGCCCACTTCCTCCACCAGTTGTCGCACCGGGCGCGCCACCAGACGGTTGGTAAACAGCAGCAGGGCCAGCGCCAGGATCAGCAATAGCAAACCGGCACCGCCAGCCAACCACAACAGCAGTTGGTGATTTTCCTTTTCCAACTCGCTGCGGGTCTCGTTGCTGATGATCATCCAGCCCCACGGCTTGTAGGTGGCATAGGACAACATATGCTCGGCCGCGCCGTTTTCACCCGGCAGCTTGACGGTTAGCGCACCCTGCCCGGAGGCAAGCAGATCGTTGACATAGGCCTTGCCGCTTGCATCCAGGTCCTTGCTGACCGGTCTGCCGGAAAGTTTCGGGTGCTGCACGTATTGGCCAAATGATTTGGAGTTTTTGTTGATATCGACAATGTCGATATGTCCACCCTCGGCCAGTTTCACCTTGGACAGGCGCACCAGCAGGCCGGCAATGCCTTCGGTAGCGCCGACACCGACAAAAGTGGCGCCGATCACATTCTGGCTGGCGTCCTTGATCGGGCTGTAACTGGTGATGTAGTCACGGCCGTAGAGGTCGACCCGGCCGGCATAGTTTTCGCCATTCATCAGCTGGGCATAGGCCGGGCTGGCATGATCCAGCTTGGTGCCCAATGCCCGGCCACCATCCTCTTTTAGCACCGAGGTGGCAATACGGACAAAATCGTCGCCATCCTTGACGAACAGCGTGGCCACGTTACCGGTCTTGGAAGAAAAGCGATCGACAATATCGTTATTGCCATTGACTGCCGTGCTGCCCAGCAGCAGGGCCGGTGTCGGGGTGCCGGAGACGTCGATCTTGCTGGCCGGATTGAGGGCAAAGGCGCCGCCGATCTCACCCAGCAGCACTTTTTCAAACTGGCGGGTGGTGATTTTCAGCGATTCGTTGAACGCGTCAATCATGTTGATGGACTGGGTCAGCAACTGTGACTGGACCTTTTCGGTGCGTTCCTGCATGACCCGTCCGGTGAAGACGTACAGTGGCAGCGCCAAGCTCATGGCCACCACGATCATCAACACTACCTGGGTCGACACCAGTCGCGACCCGATGCTCATGCCTCGCTTCATTCGCTTCACCCTCTCCACTGCAGCACCCGCTGTACGGGATTGTTTATTTATAATTCAGCGTCTTTTTGAAATGCTGGCTTTATAGATGCGAACCAGCAAAATGCGCGAGAAACATGCACTTGTCAATGCAATCACTCGCGCCCATGTCACGATGTCAAAGCAAGAACAACGCCAGATCAACCCTGCTTTATGCGTGGCAGCATGACTGGCTGCATTCACAGCATAGACCGCTTTTGCTACGAGAACCTGCTACCTACCGCCACCGCGCCAAGCCAAAGCACTGGCCATGAAAAAACCCGGCCGGAGCCGGGTTGGACATATTGCTTGCCGCCTACAGCAGCACTCAGCGGACGACTATCTCGGCCTCACCAGCCTGTAACTGGCCGATGACCGCGGCGTGGTCAAAACCTGCTGCCTGGAAAGCGGCCAATACGGCAGGCGCCTGCTCTGCCGCCACGGCAACCAGCAGGCCACCACTGGTTTGCGGATCAGCCAGCACGCGCTGTTGCCAGTCGGGCAGGCCAGCGGCAAAGCGGACATGCTGACCAAAGCTGGCCTGATTACGCTCAATGGCGCCAGGGCCGTAGCCTTGCTCGGCAAACGGGCGCGCTGCGGGGATCAGCGGCACCGCCGCCATCTCAACTTGGGCCTGCAAGCCAGCTCCCTTGCAGATCTCCAGCAGATGGCCGAGCAAACCAAAGCCGGTAACATCGGTCAGCGCATGCACGCCGTCCATGCTGGCCAGCGTGGCACCCACCTTGTTCAACTGGGTGGTGGTGGCAATCAGCGCCTGATAGCCGGCCTCATCCAGCACGCCTTTTTTCATCGCCTGCGCCAGAATGCCCACGCCCAGCGCCTTGCCCATGATCAGCACATCGCCGGCGCGGGCATCGCAATTACGCTTGAGCTGGTCGGGATGAACTACCCCCAGCGCCACCAGACCGTAAATCGGCTCGGGCGAGTCAATGGAATGGCCGCCAGCAATGGGAATGCCAGCGTCCGCGCACACCGCCTGCCCGCCATCCAGAATGGCGCGTATGGTCTCCACCGGCAGCACATTGACTGGCATGCCGACAATGGCTAGCGCCATGATGGGCGTGGCACCCATGGCGTAGATGTCGGACAGCGCATTGGTGGCGGCGATGCGGCCAAAATCGAAGGCATCATCCACGATGGGCATGAAGAAATCTGTGGTGGCAACAATCGCCTGCTGATCGTTGAGGCGGTACACTGCGGCGTCGTCGCTGGTTTCCGTGCCGACCATGAGTTGCGGGAACACCATTTTCTCCCGTGCCGTGGAGAGGATGGATTCCAGTACCGCAGGAGCAATTTTGCAGCCACAGCCACCGCCGTGGGATAATTGCGTCAGTTTGATTTCAGCCATTTCAGGGCAACTCCCACCATGCTTTTCAAGGTCGCGAAACTATCACAGCTGGCTGAATTTGACGAGATCATCGACGTGCGCTCGCCAGCCGAATTCACCGAAGATCACCTGCCTGGCGCCATTAATTGCCCGGTACTGGATGATGAAGAACGTATCCGGGTAGGCACTCTCTACAAGCAGGTCAGCCCTTTCGAGGCACGCAAGCTGGGCGCTGCACTGGTGGCACAGAATATCGCCCGTCACTTACAGCAGCATTTCCATGCCAAGCCGAAAGCCTGGAAGCCGCTGATTTACTGCTGGCGCGGCGGTCAACGCTCGGCCTCGATGGCCATCATTTTCAGCCAGATCGGCTGGAATACCCACCAGCTAGAAGGCGGCTACAAAAGCTATCGCCATCAGGTGCTGGCCGATCTGGCCAGCCTGCCGGCCACGCTGCGGCTCAAGGTCATCTGCGGCCCCACCGGCTCGGGCAAGAGCCGCTTGCTGCATGCCCTGCAGCGCAACGGCAAACAGGTGCTGGATCTGGAAGCCCTGGCCGTGCATCGTGGCTCGGTGCTGGGGCGCCTGCCCGATCAACCCCAACCCTCGCAGAAGTGGTTCGACAGCATGCTGCGCCTGGCCATATTGCAGCTGGACCCGGCGCGCCCGGTGTTCATCGAATCCGAAAGCCGCAAAATCGGCACACTCAGCCTGCCGGACAGCCTGTTTTCGCGCATGCACGCCAGCGAATGCCTGAGCATGGAGGTTGCCCTGGCGGAACGCGTGCGCTTCTTGCTGGAAGACTATGATTTCTATCTGCAGCAACCAGACAGACTGGTTACCCAGCTAGGCTTTCTCAAGGCGGTCCACTCACGTGAGCAGCTACAGCAATGGCAGGACATGATTGAACAGGGCCAGTTTGCCAGCCTGGTGGAACAACTGCTGATCCAGCATTACGACCCTTTGTATTTCCGTTCGATGAACCGCCACTACACTCATTTGCAACAATCACAGTTGCTGAGGGTGCCCGGCCTCAGCCCAGCCCTCTTGGATGCTGTAGCCAGCGTGATTCGCGAATAAGACCACTCCTTACAAGTTTTACCAGCAACAGCTGCAATCTTTTCCATGCAATCCGGCGCTAGTGCAGCCGCAGACAGAGTAGAATGACAGCCTTCCTTATCGCATTCATCTCGCAGCTGGCATGAGCTCATACGCACAACTCGATTGGCTGGACGGCCAGCCCGTCTCGGTCGCCTTTGGTGATGTCTATTTCTCCCGCAGCAGCGGGCTGGAAGAAACCCGCCATGTTTTTCTCCAGCACAATCAGCTGGCCGAGCGGTTTGCCGCCCTGCCGCCCGACGGCCAGTTCAGCATAGGCGAAACCGGTTTCGGCACTGGCCTCAACTTTCTCTGTGCCTGGCAATACTTCCTGCAACATGCCCCTGCCACCGCCCGGCTGCACTTCATCAGTGCTGAAAAATACCCGCTGACCGCGCAGGATCTTGGCCAAGCGCTGGCCTTGTGGCCGGAGCTGGCCAGCCAGGCGCAGCAGCTGCTACGCCAATACGATGTGCTGAGTAGTGGCTGGCACCGCTTTGTGCTGGAGGGTGGCCGCATCATCCTCACCCTGCTGGTAGGCGATGTGCTCGAGGTGCTGCCACAGCTGGACGCTCGCATTGATGCCTGGTTTCTGGATGGCTTCGCCCCATCGAAAAACCCGGACATGTGGCAGCCAGCGCTGTTTCAGGCCATGGCCAGCTTGTCGGCAGCAGACGCCACCTTCGCCACCTTCACCTGTGCTGGTGCTGTCCGGCGCGGTCTGAAAGAAGCAGGTTTCCGCGTAAGCAAGGTAGCCGGCCACGGCCAGAAGCGTGAGATGAGCTGCGGTCAGCTGGTCACCGCTCCGGCCCAGCCATGGACGCCTCCCTGGTATGCCCGCCCGGCAGCACAGCCGGGGCAGGAACGTTCAGCCATCGTGGTGGGGGGCGGCATCGCCGGTGCCTCCACCGCCTACAGCCTGGCCCAGCGCGGCTGGCAGGTGACACTGGTGGAACGGCTGCCACAGCTGGCGCAGGCCGCCTCGGGCAATCCACAAGGCGTGCTGTATACCAAGCTCTCCCCCCACTTCACCCCGCTGACCCGGCTGGTATTGTCCGGCTATGCCTACTCGCTGCGCTTGCTGCACCAGTTGCTGGAACAAGGGGACGAGAGCTGGCGCGCCTGTGGCGTGCTGCAACTGGCACAGGATGACAAGGAAGCCACGCGTCAAGCACAGCTGGCAGGCGCCGGCTTGCCCGACGGCCTGCTACGCCTGGTCAGCCAGCAGGAGGCCAGCACGATCGCTGGTTTGCCACTACCGGCAGGCGGACTGTTTTTCCCGCAGGGCGGCTGGCTGAATCCACCCAGCCTGGTCCATGCACTGTGCAGCCATCCCAATATCCAGCTACGGACCTCCAGCACGGTACTGGAGCTGGACTGGAACCCGCTAGAACAATGCTGGCTGGCCAGCAATGAAGAAGGCCCACTGGCCATGGGTAGTGCCGTCATCCTGGCGGCGGCGGCCGACACGGCACGCTTCGACAGCACCAGCCACCTGCCACTAAAGGCGATTCGCGGCCAGGTCAGCACGGTAGCGGCTACCGCCGCCAGCAGCCAGTTGCAAACCGTATTGTGTGGCGAAGGCTATATTTCGCCGGTACGGCAGCAGCAACACTGCCTGGGTGCCACCTTCAAGTTCGAGGCAGACAACCTGTTACCCAATGAAGCGGAGCACCAGGAAAACCTGGACATGCTGGCGGGGCTTGCTCCGGCCATGCATCAGGCGGTGGGTGCGGCAGAACTCAAGCTGCAAGCCATTGGCGGCCGCGCCGCCTACCGCTGCACCAGCCCGGACTACCTGCCGCTGATCGGCCCGGTGACCGATCGCCGCCAGTTTGCCGAGTGCTATCGCGAACTGGCCAACGATGCCACGCTCAAGCTGGATACTGCCTCACCCTGGATCAGCGGCCTGTATGTCAATACCGCCCACGGCTCACGCGGCATGATTACCGCTCCGCTTTCTGGCGAAATCCTGGCGGCCTATCTGGACAATGAAGCGGCACCGCTACCGCAGGCGCTGATGCAGGCGGTGCATCCCAGCCGTTTCCTGCTGCGCAAGCTGATCCGCAAGCAGGACTGATCAGCCCCGCCACAAGCAATACTCAAGCCGCGATGGCGCGCTCGATGGCCTGACGGATGTCATCCGGAATGGCCACCGGCACACCCGCCTGATAATCCACCCACACCAGCGTCACGTCGGCATAGGCGTACACGGTGTCCGGATCGCCCAGGCGATAGAAATGATGGCGTAGCTGCAGGCTGCTGCGGCCCAGCTTTTCCAGCTCGATGGTGATTTCCACCACTGCGGGATAAGTCAGTTGCTTGCGAAAGGTGCAAGAGGTACTGGCCAGCACCGGACCGGTGCTCTGCGGGTCGATACCATGCCCCAGCGCCTCCAGCCAATTCAGGCGAATCTGCTCCAGATAGCGGAAATAATAGGTATTGTTGAGATGACCGACCGCATCCATATCGCCCCAGCGCATGGTGATGGTCTGGCGGTCGATGATGGGATAGGACTTTTCCAAGACAGCACTCCTTACGTTAACGTCATGTTGTATTGCATCATAACGCTGCCGTCAAAGTCCGTCACAAAAAAACCATGCAATCACGTCAAACCAGGCAATCAGAACCCGACATACTGCCACGGCTGCCCCGGTATTGTTTGAATACAGCGGCAGCATGACTGTCCGCCAGCGCGGGTGGATCCCCCCCTACTGCCTGGCTGCCAGTCACCTGAGCGAAGGTGCAAGCTGGAGCCCCGTCCCCCAAGGCGGGGCTCATTTTTTCTGCCTCCCCGCCGGATAGGGCAAAGACCACCCACGGCGTTTTTGTGGTGAACTTGCCGCTTGTGCTACTGTAGCGCCAGACGGGAGCCACAACATGCCAGCCAGAAAAACAGAATCCCCACAACAAACCCTCACTGCCACGGCAACCGATACCCTACGCCAGCGTATTCTGTCCGGCGAATGGCCGGATGGCACCCAGTTGCGTCAGGAAGCGCTGTCACGCGAACTGGGCGTCAGCCGGGTACCGGTACGCGAGGCCTTGCGCCAGCTGGAAGCCGAAGGACTGGTACGGATCATCGAACGGCGCGGTGCCGTGGTCAGCCAATTATCCCTGCCGGAAATCGTCGAACTGCTACGCGTACGGGTGCTGCTGGAATGCGACATGCTGTTGGAAGCCATACCGCGCCAGACTGCTGCGGACATCGCGGTCGCCGAAGCGCTGCTGGCGCGCTTTGAGGTTGCGCTGAACAATCAGGATGTCGCCACCTGGGGCCTGTTGAATGCCAGTTTTCACCTGGCGCTGTATCAGGCAGCAGGACGACCACAAACCCTGGCACTGATCGAACAATTACATAACCGCACCGACCGCTACACCCGCATGCAGATTCTGCTGACCGGCTTCAACGACCGCGCGCATCTGGAGCACAACCACCTACTGGAATTATGCCGCCAGAAAGACGCCATCACTGCCGCCGCCTTTCTCAAGCAGCACATCATGCATGCCGAAGAAGCACTGGAAGCCTGGTATCTGGCCCACCAGAGCCCCCCCAGCAGCAAACGTGGGCGCAAGCCACGCCCAGCAAGCCCGGACTGAGTCGGGCGGGTGATAATGAAAAAGAGCCGCAGCAGCGGCTCTTTTTCATTGCGGCAAACAGGGCATTACATCACCAGCTTGGCTCCCACTACCGCCAACATCACCGCCAGCGCCGGCCGTAGCCAGGCATCGGTCAGGCGACGGGTCAGCTTGCTGCCCAGCCAGATGCCCGGCAAGGAGCCCATCAGCAGATTCAGCAGCAGCATGTAGTTGAGGTTGCCCATGCTGGCATGGCCCAAGCCGGCAACCAGGGTCAGCGGGACGGCATGGGCGATTTCCGTACCGACCAGGCGGGTGGTGGGCAGGGCCGGATAAAGCAGGAACAAGGCCAGCGTACCCAGCGCGCCGGCACCGATGGAACTAAGCGTAACCAGCACCCCCAGGCCAACGCCAATCAGTACGGTAGGCAGCGGTTTCAATACAAATTCGGCCGGCGGATGGCCCTGCGGATTGATCAGCTTGATCAGGCGGGGTTTGAGCAGAATGGAAGCGGCAGTCAACAGCAGCGCCACACCCAGCACCAGTTTGAACACAGAGTCCAGCGCGTGGCTGGACAAATGCAGCCAGGACAACATACCCAGCGTCAGCAGCGATGCCGGCACACTGCCGGCAGCCAGCCAGGCAGTCAGCTTCCAGTCGACATGTTTCTGCTTGTGATGGACGAACACGCCACCGGCCTTGGTCAGGGCAGCGTATAGCAGATCGGTACCGACTGCGGTGGCCGGCGAAATGCCGAACCACAGCAAGATTGGGGTCATCAGGGAACCACCCCCTACCCCGGTCAGCCCGACGATAAAGCCCACCACCAGGCCAGCCACTGCGTATCCCAACTCCATGACAGCTCCAAACTAAGTTCTGGCGCTATCCTACTGCACACAATATATAACCAACTAGATTGTTTGATTTAATCAATATTCGATATAAATCTATGACGTGCCATAGCCAATGCTGGCCGGCAATCCAGCAACAAATCTGCTAAAAATAACCATAGCTAGTGAAGACTGTCGCGGCAAACACACAACATTTTGCGTATTGCGCGACGTTTCAGACTTTACAAATGTTTGAAATACAGTCAAGTTTTAATGGTTGGCACAACCGACCGCATGTGATGTACCCAATCTGGAGGTGCAAGGATGATTTCCCGTATTCCTCTCAGTGTCCGCCGCAAGCAGGCACGCGATCAGCATGAAAGTTTTCTGTACGCGGTAGCAAAGCCGCAATTGAGCGACACCGAACGCTGCCGGCAACAAAAAGTCCGCCAGCGTGCCCATGACCGTGATGACGCCCGCTTCATGGCGGAGCGCAGCGAAGACGATCTG
Organism: Aquitalea aquatica; assembly: GCF_013911085.1. Lineage (GTDB taxonomy): Bacteria > Pseudomonadota > Gammaproteobacteria > Burkholderiales > Chromobacteriaceae > Aquitalea > Aquitalea aquatica. The sequence goes on along the minus strand of NZ_JACERN010000024.1, from coordinate 156,982 downwards.
TTCTAGCGCTGCCGCGCAGTATCACCTCACTCTGTCAAAGCGCCACTTTCTTGGCGCTTGCTGCCTTTTCTGTCGTCAAAAATCCCCCATTTCTGCTGGCCACTGCCCCTGCGCAGGCGTCCTTGGCAGCGTCTTTATAGTTTCTTTATCCCCCCTCTCGGCTTTTTATCAGGTTTTTGACGTCCGATTGCGTACCTTTCACTGGCACATATCGCCTCGTAAAGGAAATGCAAAATGGATTTGGTCTATCTGGGCCTGACTCTGGGATTCACTGCGCTGACGCTCACGTTCGTGCAGCTCTGCCAACACGCGGAGGGCAAATAGCCATGAACCTGTTCTACGTCATCAGCGCCCTGCTGGCCCTGGGGCTGCTGGCCTATCTGCTGTACGCCCTGTTCAAACCGGAGAATTTCTGACATGAGCACACCTGCCATTCTCCAACTCGGTTTGTTCCTGCTGGTTTTGCTGGCGCTGGCCTGGCCCTTGTCCAGCTGGATCACCCGCATCATGCAGGGTGAAAATCCCGGCCCGCTACGTTTTGTCGCGCCCTTGGAAAAACTGCTCTATCGCCTGGCGGGCATTCGCCAGGACGAGGAAATGGGCTGGAAGTCCTATGCCATTTCCCTGCTGGTATTCAATCTGCTGGGCGTGCTGGCCGTGTACGGGCTGCAGCGCCTGCAAGGCGCGCTGCCGTTCAACCCGCAAGCCATGGCGGCGGTGACGCCTGATTCGTCCTTCAACACCGCCATTTCCTTTGTCACCAATACCAACTGGCAAGGCTATGGCGGCGAAACCACCATGAGCTACCTAACCCAGATGCTGGGGCTGACGGTACAGAACTTCCTGTCCGCCGCAACAGGTGCAGCCGTGGTGATTGCGCTGATTCGCGGCTTTGCCCGTCACAGCTCGGCCCGGATAGGCAATTTCTGGGTTGATGTGACCCGCTTTACCGCATATATCCTGCTGCCGCTGTCGCTGGTATTCGCGCTGGCACTGACCCAACAGGGCGTCATCCAGAACCTGCTGCCCTACCAGACAGCGCATACCGTGGAAGCCACCCACTTCCAACAGGCCAAGCTGGATGCGCAAGGCAATCCGCTAAAGGACAAGGACGGCAAACCCATCATGGTGGATAGCCAAACCCAGCAGCAAACCCTGCCCATGGGCCCGGTTGCCTCACAAGAAGCGATCAAGATGCTGGGGACCAATGGTGGCGGTTTCTTTAACGCCAACTCGGCCCATCCTTTTGAAAACCCGACACCGCTGTCCAACTTCCTGCAAGACCTGGCCATCTTCCTGATTCCGGCAGCCTTGTGCTTTGTCTTTGGCCGCATGGTGGGTGATCGCCGTCAGGGCTGGGCCATTCTGGCCGCGATGCTGCTGATGTTTGCCACCGCCGTGGTGGTGGAAACCAGCGCCGAGCAGGCCGGTGTGCCGCAATTGAGCGCCATGGGCGTGGACCAGCAGGCCAGCAGCCTGCAGTCCGGCGGCAATATGGAAGGCAAGGAAAGCCGCTTCGGCATCATCGACACTGCGCTGTTTACCGTGGTCACCACCTCGGCTTCCTGCGGTGCCGTCAACGCCATGCATGACTCGCTCACCCCTATTGGCGGCATGGTACCGACCTTCCTGATGCAGCTGGGGGAAGTGGTCTTCGGCGGTGTGGGCTCCGGCCTGTACGGCATGCTGGTATTCGCCATTCTGGCGGTGTTCATTGCCGGCCTGATGGTGGGGCGCACGCCGGAGTATCTGGGCAAGAAGATTGAAACCTATGAAATGAAGATGACGGCCATCACCATTCTGGTGACGCCGATCCTGGTGCTGGTGCTGACCGCCATTGCGGTGAGCGTAGATGCCGGCAAGGCTGGCATTGCCAACCCCGGCGCGCATGGCTTCAGTGAAATCCTCTATGCCTTTACCTCCGCTGCCAACAATAACGGCAGCGCCTTTGCCGGCCTGTCTGCCAATACGCCGTTCTACAACATCATGACCGGCATCGCCATGTTCTTTGGCCGCTTTCTGATGATTGTGCCCATTCTGGCCATTGCCGGTTCGCTGTCAGCCAAGAAACGCCTGGCCGTTAACGCTGGCACCCTGCCCACTCACGGCCCGCTGTTCGTGGTGCTACTGATCGGCACGGTATTGCTGGTAGGGGCGCTCAACTACGTTCCGGCACTGGCGCTGGGGCCGGTGGTGGAGCATCTGCACATGGTGAGCGGACATTAATCCTGGGCGTGGATACGCAACAGGATCAAGGAAAACAAGATGAACGATCGCAATCATTCCAATCTGTCGGCGGCAACAAACAACACAGCCAGCCAGCACAGCAAACCGGGCAAGGGCATGTTTGACCCGGCCCTGATCAAACCGGCCATCATCGACTCTTTCAAGAAGCTGTCGCCACGTACCCAGTGGCGCAATCCGGTGATGTTTGTCGTCTATGTAGGCAGCATCCTCACCAGCGCCTTGTGGCTGCAGGCGCTGGCCGGCAAGGGCGAGGCCGCGCCCGGCTTCATCCTGGCCATTGCCCTATGGCTGTGGTTTACCGTGCTGTTTGCCAACTTTGCCGAAGCACTGGCCGAAGGCCGCAGCAAGGCCCAGGCCGCCAGCCTGCGCTCGGCCAAGAAAAACGTGGTGGCCAAAAAGCTGTCCGGCCCGCGCCGCGACGCTGGCGTCACCATTGTCGATGGCCACAGCCTGAAAAAGGGCGACATCGTGCTGGTGGAAGCCGGCGATGTCATCCCGGTAGATGGTGAAGTCATCGATGGCGTGGCCTCGGTGGACGAATCGGCCATTACCGGCGAATCCGCGCCGGTAATCCGGGAATCCGGCGGCGACTTCTCCTCGGTCACCGGCGGCACCCGCGTGCTGTCGGACTGGATCGTGGTGAAAATCACCGCCAATCCCGGCGAAACCTTCCTCGACCGCATGATCGCCATGGTGGAAGGCGCCAAGCGCCAGAAAACGCCCAATGAAATCGCCCTCACCATCCTGCTGGTGGCGCTGACCATTGTCTTCCTGATCGTCACCGTCACCCTGCTGCCCTACTCGCTGTTCAGCGTGGAGGCGGCCAAGGCCGGCTCGCCCATCAGCATCACCACCCTGGTGGCGCTGCTGGTCTGCCTGATTCCCACCACCATCGGCGGCCTGCTGTCGGCCATTGGCGTGGCGGGCATGAGCCGCATGATGGGGGCCAATGTGATTGCCACTTCCGGCCGTGCCGTGGAAGCGGCAGGCGACGTGGACGTGCTGCTGCTGGACAAGACCGGCACCATCACCCTGGGCAATCGTCAGGCTTCGCAATTCGTGCCGGCACCGGGCATCAGCGAACAACAGCTGGCCGATACCGCACAGCTGGCTTCACTGGCGGATGAAACCCCGGAAGGGCGCAGCATCGTGGTACTGGCCAAGCAGAAATTCGCCCTGCGCGAACGCGAGCTTGCCAGCCACGAAGCCACCTTCATCCCGTTTACCGCGCAAACCCGCATGAGCGGCATCGACTACGATGGCCGGCAAATCCGCAAGGGGGCCATCGACGCCATTCGCCGTCATATCGCCGAGCAAGGCGGGGTCTTCCCCGATGCGCTGAGCAAGAGCGCCGATGAAGTGGCGCGGCGTGGTTCCACCCCGCTCTTGGTGGCCGAAGGCAACCGCGCGCTGGGAGTGATCGAGCTCAAGGACATTGTCAAGGGTGGCATCAAGGAGCGCTTTGCCGAGCTGCGCCAGATGGGCATCAAAACCATCATGATCACCGGCGACAACCCGCTAACCGCCGCCGCCATTGCAGCAGAGGCCGGCGTGGACGACTTCCTGGCCGAAGCCACGCCGGAAGCCAAGCTCAAGCTGATCCGCAGCCATCAGGCCGAAGGCAAGCTGGTGGCCATGACCGGCGATGGCACCAACGACGCACCGGCGCTGGCCCAGGCCGATGTGGCGGTGGCGATGAACACCGGCACCCAGGCGGCGAAAGAGGCCGGCAATATGGTGGATCTGGATTCCAACCCCACCAAGCTGATCGAGATCGTGGAAATCGGCAAACAGATGCTGATGACCCGCGGCTCGCTCACCACCTTCTCCATCGCCAACGACGTGGCCAAGTACTTCGCCATCATCCCGGCGGCCTTTGCCAGCACCTATCCGCAGCTGAATGCGCTGAACGTGATGGGCCTGAACAGCCCGGCCTCGGCCATCATGTCGGCGGTGGTGTTCAATGCGCTGATCATCGTGGTGCTGATTCCGCTGGCCCTCAAGGGGGTGAAATACCACGCCAGAAGCGCAGCCGAACTGCTGCGCGGCAACCTGCTGATCTACGGCCTGGGCGGCCTGCTGCTGCCTTTTGCCGGCATCAAGCTGATCGACATGCTGCTGGGCAGCGTGGGCTTGGTCTGAACCGCGCCCTCACCTGAAGGAAATCAACATGCTTAAAACCCTACGTCCGGCACTGCTGTTGTTCGCCATGTTGTCCCTGCTGACCGGCCTGGCCTATCCGCTGCTGACCACGGCGCTAGCCCAGGCGCTGTTTCCGCAACAGGCCAATGGCAGCCTGATCGAGAAAAACGGCCAGATCATCGGCTCCCGCCTGATTGGTCAGCAGTTTTCCGGCGACAAGTATTTCTGGGGCCGGCCGTCGGCCACCAGCCCCATGGCCTACAATGCCGGCAGCTCCGGCGGCTCCAACCTCGGCCCCACCAACCAGGCCCAGCTGGATGCGGTGAAGGCTAATCTCGACCACCTGCGCCAGGCTCACCCCACGCAAACCGCCACAGTGCCGGTTGATCTGGTCACCGCATCCGCCAGCGGGCTGGACCCGGAAATATCGCTGGCTGCCGCCTATTACCAGCTGGAGCGTGTCGCCCAGGCACGCGGCATGCCGCTGGCACGCCTGCACCAACTGGTGGATGATCATATCATTGGCGAAACCTTCGGCCTGCTGGGAGAACCTCGGGTCAATGTGCTGGAGCTGAATCTGGCACTGGATGCGGTGAAGTAAACCCGCTAGCCGTTTGATCTGCGCGTCCGGCCCCGGCCGGATGCGCCCCCCTGACGCCCTGCCCTTACCGGCAGGGCATTATGCTGTACCGCCATACGCGCTGATGGACTGAACATGACGGATACCCGCCCCGATCCCGATGCCCTGCTGGATGAACTGAAGCAGGAAGAGCTGGCCGCACAACGCGGCCGGCTGAAAATTTTCTTTGGTGCCTGCGCTGGCGTGGGCAAGACCTATGCCATGCTCAGTGCCGCCCGCGTGCGCCAGCAGGAAGGCTGCAAGGTACTGGTGGGCGTGGTGGAAACCCATGGCCGCAAGGAAACCGAGGCCCAGCTGCAAGACCTGGAAGTGCTGCCAGCCACCCGCATCGAGTACAAGGGCCGCAGTCTGGCCGAGTTTGATCTGGATGCTGCGCTGGCCCGCCATCCGCAGTTGATCCTGATGGACGAATTCGCCCATTCCAATGTGCCCGGTTCGCGTCACAGCAAACGCTGGCAGGACGTGGAAGAGCTGCTGGCCGCCGGCATCGATGTCTATACCACGCTGAATGTGCAGCATCTGGAAAGCCTGAATGATGTAGTGGGCCAGATCACCGGCATCGTGGTACGGGAAACCCTGCCGGATCATGTATTCGATCAGGCTGAAGAAGTGTCGCTGGTCGACCTGCCGCCGGACGAGCTGCTGGCCCGCCTGGCAGCCGGCAAGGTATATATCTCCCATCAGGCCGAACGCGCGGTGAAAAACTTCTTTCGCAAGGGCAATCTGCTGGCCCTGCGCGAGCTGGCCCTGCGCCGCACCGCCGACCGGGTGGACGCGCAAATGCGCGCCTACCGCGCCGACCAGTCGATCAAGCCGGTATGGCATGCCCGCGAACGCTTGCTGATCTGCGTGGGGCATGGCCCCGGCACCGAAAAGCTGGTACGCAGCGGCAAACGGCTGGCCGCCAGCCTGGATGCCGACTGGATTGCCGTCTTCGTGGAAACACCCGAGCTGCAAGGCCTGTCGGAAACCAAGCGCAGCCGCATCATGAAAGGCCTGAAGCTGGCGCAGGAACTGGGCGCGGAAACCACCGTACTCGGCGGCAGCGACCTGGCCGCTACCCTGCTGGCCTATGCCCGTACTCGCAATGTGTCCAAGCTGGTGGTGGGCAAATCCGCCGGCAGCAAGCTACAGCGGCTGTGGCGACGGCCACTGCTGGAGCAACTGTCGCTGCAGGCCAATGATGTCGATGTCTACGTGGTGGCCCACGAGCTGGAAGATCAACAGCCGCAGACACGTGACGGCTTCAACAGCCTGCTGTTTGGCGAAGCCCGCCGTCAGCAACAGCGGCACGGCTATCTGGCGGCGCTGCTGGCCTGCTTGCTGACCACGGGCTTGGCCAGCCTGCTGGCGCCGTTTTTTGAGCTCTCCAATGTGGTGATGGTGTATCTGCTGGCGGTGGTACTGGTTGCCGTGCGCTTTGGCCGTGGCCCCGGGGTGCTGGCGTCCTTGCTGGCAGTGGCCACCTTCGATTTCTTTTTCGTGCCGCCGCGCATGTCGTTTTCGGTATCAGATACCCAATACCTGCTGACCTTTGCCGTGATGTTTGCCGTGGCCCTCATCATTAGCCAGCTCACCGCCCGCCTGCGCTTTGAGGCCACCATTGCCACCTATCGCGAGCGCCGCACCCGCGCCCTGTATGATCTGGGCCGTGAGCTGGCCGGTGCGCTCACCGCCAACCAGATCATCGACACCGCGGTCAGCCGCCTGCAGCCGCTATTCAATGCCAGCATCGTGCTATTCACCCCCAACAGTAATGAAGAACTGCGCGCTGAAAACGACAGCCATGCCCAGGCCGATCCCGGCGTGGCGCAGTGGGTGTATGACAAGCAACAGCCAGCAGGCCTGGGCACCCAGACCCTGCCGGCCAATGCCATGCTCTATTTGCCGCTGAAAGCACCCATGCGCAATCGCGGCGTACTCGCCGTATTGCCCGAGCAGCTTGATCAGGTTTTCCTGCCCGAACAGCAACGCCTGCTGGAAACCTGCGCCGCCCAGATCGCCCTGGCACTGGAGCGCGTGCATTATGTCGAGGTAGCGCAAGACGCCATCGTCGCCATGGAATCGGAGCGCCTGCGCAACAGCGTGCTGGCGGTGATCTCGCACGATTTGCGCACCCCGCTCACCACCCTGGTCGGGCTGTCCAGCATCCTGGCCACCGGCCAGGTGAATGCCGCCAAGCAGGCTGATATTGCCCAGTCTATCCAGGAAGAATCACTGCGCATGAATCATCTGGTCACCAATCTGCTCGACATGGCCAAGCTGCAGTCCGGCGTGCAGCTCAACCGCGAATGGCAGCTGCTGGACGATGTGGTAGGCAGCGCGGTGCGCGCCTGCCAGCGCAGCCTGGTGCAGCACCAACTGCAGATCGAACTGCCCGCCGGACTGCCCGTGCTGGAGTACGACGCCGTGCTGATCGAACGGGTATTGGTGAACTTGCTGGAAAATGCCGCCAAATACACCCCGCCCGGCAGTCATATCACGCTCAGTGCCAGCTGCGAGGGCGCTACAATGCGTGTTTGCGTGCAGGACGACGGGCCTGGCCTGCCGGCAGGCCAGGAACAAAAGCTGTTCGACAAGTTCAGCCGTGGCAACAGCGAATCCACCACACCGGGCGTGGGACTGGGGCTGGCCATCTGCCGCAGCATCGTCGAAGCCCACGGCGGCGTCATCCGGGCGGCCAATCTCCGGCCACATGGTGCTGCCTTCAGCTTCACCCTGCCGGTACGCGCCATGCCGGCCCTGCCCTGCGAAGAGGAGATCAAGCCATGAGCGACAACCCAGTCAAGCTGGTCGTCATCGAGGACGAAAAACCGATCCGCCGCTTTCTGGCCTCGGCGCTGGATGGCGACAACTGGGTGGTACACCAGGCAGAAAACGGCAAGCAGGGCCTGATCGAAGTGGCCACCCGCAAACCGGATTTGGTGATACTGGACCTGGGCCTGCCAGACATGAACGGCATCGAGGTCATTCGCCAGCTGCGCGAATGGACCGACCTGCCCATCCTGGTGCTGTCCGCTCGCACCCAGGAAGCGGAAAAAGTGCAGGCACTGGATGCCGGTGCCGATGACTACCTGACCAAGCCGTTTGGCGTGGCCGAATGCATGGCGCGCATCCGCGTACTGCTGCGCCGGCGTGGCAATGGCAGTGCCGCCCCGGCCCAGACCTTTGCCTTTGGTGACATCAGGGTCGATCTGGTAGCGCGCAGCGTGCACAAGGGCGAGGCCACGGTGCACCTCACCCCGATCGAATACCGTCTGCTCACCACGCTGATCCGCAATGCCGGCAAGGTCATCACCCACCGCGAACTGCTGCTGGCGGTATGGGGGCCATCCTTCTCCGAGCATAACCAGTACCTGCGCGTCTACATGGGCCATCTGCGGCAAAAGCTGGAAGACAATCCGGCCATGCCGCAGCATATTCTTACCGAAACCGGCGTCGGCTACCGCCTGCTGGAAGGCTGATCCCGCTGGCGGATTTGCCGCCTAGCAGGTCGCGGCAGCCAGCCCCCATCCCAGGCCCGTAGCGCCGCCCCCTCCCGGCCACACGCCGCAAAACGCATTTTGCGGCAGCCCCTCCCTCCCATCCGGCATAACCTGGAAATTTCCAGTCAAATGGATAGTCCATTTCCTGGCTACTGAATCAGAAATCGGCTATTTCTGGCCGCCTTCCCACATTTGTAGACTGCTCTCCCACCAACATCGCCTCGCGCTGCATTGCACGCTTGGCTTGTGCTTCACGCCTGGCCACTCAGCAGCGCGTGCATCCATACGGGAGAGACCTTGAAACGCTTCGCCATTGCCGGCATCCAGATGTCGGTTTCTGCCTTCGAAGAAAACATCACGCGCATGGGGCATTACGTCGCCCATGTCAAACACCGCTTTCCCTGGGTCGACATGGTGCTGTTTTCCGAGCTGGCCGCTTACGGCCCCAGCCCGCTGAAAGCGGAAACCATGCCGGGCGATGCCGAACAGCGGCTGTGCCAGATCGCCGCCCAGCACGGTATCTGGCTGATCCCCGGTTCCTTGTTCGAACTGCGCGATGGCCAGGTTTTCAACACCAGCCCGGTGATCAATCCGCAAGGCGAGGTCATCGCTCGCTTCAGCAAGCTGTTCCCCTTCCTGCCCTACGAAAAAGGCATTACCGCCGGCGACCAGTTCGTGGTGTTCGACGTGCCCGATGCCGGACGTATCGGCATCTCCATTTGCTACGACATGTGGTTCCCGGAAACCACCCGCACGCTGGCAGCCATGGGTGCGGAGGTCATCCTGCACCCGACCATGACCGACACCATAGACCGCGAAGTGGAACTGGCCATTGCCCGGGCCTCCGCCGTCACCAACCAGGTGTATTTCCTCGACATCAACGGGGTGGGTGATGGCGGCGTCGGCCGCTCCATCGTGGTGGACCCTGCGGGCTACGTGCTGCACCAGGCGGGCAATGGCCCGGAAATCATTCCGGTGGAAATCGACTTTGAGCGTGTCCGGCACGAACGCGAACGCGGCCTGCGTGGCCTGGGCCAGCCACTGAAGAGCTTCCGCGACCGGCGCTGCGACTTCCCGGTGTATCAGCGTGACAGCGGCCTCGACAGTTATCTGTACCAGCTGGGCCCGCTGACCAAACCAGAAGACCACCATCAGGGTGAATTGTCCGGCCCCGGCGGCCCGATGGCTGAAATCAAGGCTGACAGCGATGCACTGGCCGCCAGCCAGAGCCAGTCATGACCAGCATCCTGGCAATAGGCTGGCTGCGCTATTGCCGGCAATGGCTGCAGAGCTGGCGGCAAGCCACCTTGCAGCCACAGAAACCCCAGACCCCACCGCGAGCCGCTCAGGGAGAGCACCCCATGCAAAAAGTCAGCAATATTTCCGATCTACGCCTGCTGTTTCACCGCAATGAACGGCCGATCTACTTCATCAGTGCCACCAACTTCAACCTGTTGGGCATAGACCAGTGGGTCAATCGCTTCAAATACATCAACTACATCGACTGCCTCGATGGCCGCCACCCCAATGTGTTCGTGCCGCCGCAACTGCCGCATGAAGAGTTCCAGTCCATCGAAGACATCAACAACTATCTGCTGCAACACAAGGATGTGGTGGATTATGTCGAGCGCGCCGGCGGCCGCCCGGTGGCAGTATTCCTGATGTTCGATGCCGAAACCGAACGGCTGTGCGAAGAACTGGGCATTGAGGTGTGGTTCCCCAGCGCGGCCTTACGTGAACGCTGTGACAACAAGATGGAAACCGTGCGCATCGGCAACAAGGCTGGCGTGCCTTCGGTCCCCAATGCCCTGTGCAAGGTGGACAGCTATGCCCATCTGCGCGAGATTGCCGAAACACATGGTCTGGGCGAACAACTGGTAGTACAGACCGCCTTCGGCGACTCCGGCCATACCACCTTCTTCATTTCCAGCGAAACAGACTTCGACCGGCATGCCGAGGAAATCATCCAGGACCCGGAAGTCAAGATCATGAAGCGCATCAACTGCCGCGGCGCCACCCTGGAAGCCTGTGCCACCCGCAGCGGCACACTGGTCGGCCCACTGCTGACCGAAGTTGTCGGCGAAGCAGAACTGACCCCCTATCGCGGCGGCTGGTGCGGCAACGAGATCTTCCCCGGAGCCTTCAGCGAAGAAGTCCGCGCCAAGGCACGTGACATGGCTTACCGCTTCGGCAACCAGCTGATGGCCGAAGGCTATCGCGGCTACTTCGACCTGGATTTCCTCATCGACAAGGACACCGATGAAGTCTATCTGGGCGAACTGAACCCGCGCATCTGCGGTGCCAGCCCGATGACCAATCACGCTGCCTTCGCCTATGCCGATGTGCCCTTGTTCCTGTTCCACCTGCTGGAATTCTCCGGCATCGAGTTCGAACTGGACGTGGAAGAACTCAACGCGCGCTGGGCCAACCCGGCCTTCATCGACAGCTGGAGCCAGCTGGTGATCAAGCACACCGCCAACAATGTGGACATCATCACCCACGCCCCGGCCACCGGCATCTACCGCATGGCAGACGATGGCTCGGTGTCCTACCACCGCTTCGACTACAAGCGTCAGGATATCGAATCGGAAAACGAGGCGTTCTTCCTGCGCATCGGCGGGCCGGGCGACTACCGCTACGAAGGTGCCGACCTGGGTATCCTGATCACGCGCGGCCGTTCGATGACCGATGATTTCGCCCTCAACGAGCGTGCACGCAACTGGATAGCCGGCATCAAGAAATACTATGCCGCCAAGCCGATCATGGCCGTGCACGAAGAGCAAGTTCCCGCCCCCGGCGCCTTCAAGATTCTATAATCTCCTCAGCGCCACCCCAGGTCGCCGCCGGCAAGACGGTGGCGGCCATCAACCTAGTGAGTCACATGCGCTGTACATTCGAAGCAATCCGGGAAGACACGCCGGGAGCACGCTGGCAGGCGCTGTTCCAGCTACGGTGGCCGGCCTATCAGCAATGGTTTCTGCGCGATGGCTATCGTGCCCGGCCCTCTTATCTGGCTGGGCGACGTGCGCTGCGCCAGCACATGCCTGAGCTGGCTGGGCTGTATCTACAACTATGCGAACTGGCCGGGGGCGGCGATCTGGAAGCGCGTTTTCTGTCGCAATGGTGTCCGCCATCGTATATTTCCGGCTGCTCGCAAGCGGTATGGATCGACCCCTACGGCGTAGAAGGCCCCTTGCTGGCACGCAATTACGACTACGCTCCGCTACTGCTGGAAGGGAGCTGGCTGTCCACCCGCTGGCTGGGCCGCCAGGTGCTGGCCATGAGCGACTGCCTGTGGGGCGCGCTGGACGGCATCAACGAAGACGGCCTGGCCGCTTCGCTATCCTTTGGTGGCCGCACCGCCGTTGGCGAGGGCTTCGGTATCCCGCTGGTGATGCGCTATGTGCTGGAAACGGCTGGCAATACCAGCGAAGCCGTGGCCATCTTGCAACGCCTACCGGTGCACATGACCTACAACATCACCCTGCTGGATCGCCATTGCCAGTGGGCAACCGTCTTCGTGGCACCAGACCGGCCGACCGAAGTGGTCTACCGCCCGGCTGTGGCCAACCATCAGCACGGCGTGGAATGGCAGGCGCATGCTCGTGCCACACTGTCTGAAGAACGGGAATGGATGCTGAACCAGGGGGTACGCAAGGCAGAAACAGCGGATAGCGTACTGCGCACGCTGCTACGGCCGCCGCTATTCCAGACCGCCTATGGCCGTGGCTATGGCACGCTGTATACGGCGGCCTACCATCCGCAAACCCTGATGGCAGAACTACTGTGGCCAGACATGCGCTGGCCACAGTACTGCCTGGATGTGCAGGAAGGTGTGCTGAATGTGCGCTTCGACGCCAATCACGGCGCTTAGCCGCATAGCAAAAAGCCAGCAAGCCGCCCGCCTGTTCAGGGCGCTTGCGGACTGCCAGGTGGCAGTATTAACCCTGAGCGCAGATGACAGCTTCACTCACTGTCATAAATTGGTCATCATTTTCAAACAAAGCCTGTGGCAGACTGTACCCGGTTTTTACAATACTTAAGTTCAGCTGTTGTTACTTGACATGATTAAGTCAGCGCTGCGACACCGAGGAATGCCATCATGAACGCCGCCAAGAAAATCCGCCGTTTTATCGAAGAAAATAAGGATCATGAGCAAGTCCAGGTATTGAAGGACCTGGCCGCCGCACTGGAAATGGGACGGCCCTTTGACTTGGGGGCGCTATACCAGATCGATATGCGCTATTTCGAAGTGGCTCTGGATCTGTTGAAAGACTGGCGCTTCGATCATCACATCGCGGCCCGTAGCAAGTTGCTGGAACAACTGCTCACCGAAATCGCCCCCGATCTGCGCGTGGCGGAAGACAGCACCTCACCCCTGGCCAGCACTGACAGCCCGTCCTCCCCGGCCGCGGCAGAACAGCCTGCGGCCGAGAGCGTAGCCAAACCGGCTCGCAGCCGGCGCAAGAACACCCCCGCTGCCTGAACAGCAGCTCCTGGCACCACTGACAACAGTATCAGCAGTACGGCAAGGAGGCGCATCGCCGGAGCGGGGCTTGTGTCAGCCGGTCTTAACCGCAGACATCCGCCAGCCGCGCCGGCTGACTGACCAGGAAGTTACCCTCCCCCTGCAAACCGACAATGCGGGCATTGCGCTGCGCCTCCCAGCTGTCCACCGGGTATTGTCTTGCCCAGGCACACATTAGCTGCCGGTCCTGCCGGCTCATGTTCAGCCCGTAACGCTGATGCATGTACAAGGTGATGCGGGCTGCACGGCCGCGCACCTCTTCACGCGGCTGAACCCGCTTGCCAGCAAAATCGACGACCGTGCCACACTGGCCGTAAATGCGCGTTGGCTGCTTGGCCCAGGCACCGTAAGACAGATTGCTGCGATCGGCATTCACCTCGCCCACCGCCGGCACCAGATTGTTCAGGTCACCTTCAGCCAGCCGGTAAACGTCGTCATTGCTCGAACAATTCTTGCGTCCGCCCTGCTGCCAGCACTGGCGCTGATGGCCCAGCACCCAGGCCGGCACCACATGCTCCCACTCGATGCGTCGGGCGCGTTCCGCGTTCTTGCGCGGCACATAACCGCAGGATAGCCAGTCCACCGCCTTGCCCTCGTAAGCACAGCCGCAATAAAAATCCTCCTGCATGCCGGCAAATATCTTGGGCAGTACCCGCTTGGCCCCATTGAAATCGCGGTGGCCCACCGCCTTGTCACCCCGCACCAGTGCAGACAGCACCACCTTGTCGCTTTGCCCGCCCACCGGCCCTGGCCCCTGGCCACTGGCCGCTTGCAGCTGCCGCATTACGGTTTCGCCCAGTTGGGCCAGCGTTTTCACTTCACGCGGCAGCTTGACGCCACCGTCTTTGTCGCAGCCGCACAATGCCAGCAACAACAAGCCATAAAACAGTTTTTGCATTTCTACCGTGCCACCACCGCGGGTCATCGCGCTTGGTCGACTCCTGTACTTTGGGGAGGGGCACTATAACCGCCGCCGCCGCATTTTCAAACAGGGCAGAGCAAGCGGCAAACAGCGTGAGCGGGCCTGACTGCGTTACAATTCCGCCACCGGGCAGCGTCGCCCGGCTTTCACAGCAGGTAGAGCATGTCGAGAAAACCGCGCCTTCGTTCCGGCACCGGCGTCACCATGCATGATGTCGGCCAGGCGGCCGGTGTCAGCGCCATTACCGTGTCCCGCGCCTTGCACTCGCCAGAGCGGGTCACACCGGCCCTGCGTGAAAAAATCCTGCAGGTAGTCGAACAACTCGGCTATGTACCCAATCGCTCGGCACGCCAGCTGGCATCAGCCCGCTCGCACACCGTACTGGTGCTGATCCCCTCACTGAGCAACACCGTGTTCATCGACGCCTTGGCCGGCATCGAATCGGTGCTGCAGCCGGCCGGTTACCAGATGTTGATCGGCAATACCCATTACAGCGATAGCGAGGAACTGGCGCTGTTACGGGCCTACCTGCAACACAGCCCGGACGGTTTGCTGGTGACCGGGCTGCAGCAGGCCGAGGCATTCAGCCGCATCCTGCAGGAGCGACAGCTGCCGGCGGTATACATGATGGATCTGAGTGATGACGGCAGGCCCTGCGTCGGGCTGTCACAGGAAGCGGCCGGCGCAGCCATGACCCGCCATCTGCTGGAGCGTGGCCGACGGCGCATCGCCTATCTGGCCGCCCAGCTGGACGAACGAGTGCTGAAACGGCTGCAAGGCTACCGCCAGGCACTGTCCGCTGCCGGCTGTCATGACCCGGCGCTGGAGTGGCTGAACCCGGCCCCGTCCAGCATGCAGCTGGGGGCGGACCTGCTCGATCAGCTGCTGGCCGCCCACCCCGACTGCGACGCCGTATTCTGCTGTAATGACGACCTGGCCATCGGCGCCATTGCCCGCTGCCAGCAGCGCGGCATTGCTGTTCCCACGCAACTGGCCATTGCCGGTTTCAACGATTTGCAGGCTGCGGCCTGGACCACACCGGCACTGAGCACCATCGCCACCCCGCGCTTTGCCATTGGCGCAGCCGCAGCCCGCCTGCTGCTGCAACAGCTACAGGGGCAGCAGGACGCCAGCGCCAGCCATTGCCTTGATCTGGGCTTCCAGCTGCAACAGCGCGGCAGTACCTGAGCACAGCGGCTGTGGTGGCCTGCGCCACAGTCCTTTTCCCGTCCACCAGCCAACCCAGGCTAGCCGCACCTACAAGTCAAGCCATTGATTCCAATGTGCTTTCATCTACAAAAAACCGTACAAACCACCCGCCGTAGGCTAAGCGCCCCACCATCTGCAGACTGAACCAGCATGCTCTGCTGCCATGCAGCATGAAAAGACGTTGCTGCCATGAATTTGTTAGCGCTAACATCCCGCACTCACCGCTTCGGCGGCTTTCTTTCACTGCAATATGTTAGCGCTAACATGAATATTCCCAATATTGTGGTCATGGGGGTAGCAGGCTGCGGCAAAAGCAGCCTGGGCCTGGCCCTGGCCAATGCACTCAACGCCAGCTACATCGAAGGCGACAGCTATCACCCGGCTGAGAATATTGCACGCATGGCAGCCGGCATTCCGCTGACCGATGCCGACCGTGCGAGCTGGCTGGAGCTGCTGGCACAACGGTTGGCCACAGGTGTGGCCCAGGGCCAACCCATGGTGTTGGCCTGCTCGGCACTCAAGCGTCGCTACCGCGACACCTTGCGCCGTGGCGATGCGAATTTGCTGTTCGTTCATCTTGCCGGCAGCAAAGCGCTGATTGCCGAGCGCATGGCTGCACGCAGCGCCCATTTCATGCCCGGCACTCTGCTGGACAGCCAGTTCCACGATCTGGAAGAGCCGGCTGCCGATGAAAGCTGCATCCGCTGCGATGTCAGCCAGCCAGTAGACAGCCTGTTGCAGCAGCTGCTGCCACAGCTGGTTCAAGACAAATAACAACACATCCTTAACAAGGAGAATTCAGGTGACAACACTCCACTCCACGACCATGCCGCAACGGCGCTGGCGCATTGGTGGCCTGCTGGGCATTGGCGTACTGGTCAATTATTTCGACCGCATCAGCCTGTCGGTGGCCGCCCCGCAGCTGCAACAGGAATTTCATCTGTCCAACAGCGATCTGGGCCTGTTGTTCAGTGCCTTTTTCTGGACTTATGCGCTACTGCAGATTCCAACAGGCATGATTCTGGATCGCTTCGGTGTTACCCGGGTGGGACGCTGGGGAGCATTGCTGTGGGGAGTGGCCTCTACGCTGACCGCCTGTGCCGGCGGCTTTGGCGGTATTTTCCTGGCACGCGCCCTGCTGGGTGTGGCGGAAGCACCAGGCTTTCCGGTCAGCGCCAAGGCCACCGGCTATTGGTTCCCGCGTCGCGAACGGGCCATGGCAACGGCGATTTTTGATGCTGCCGCCAAGTTTTCCAATGTAATCGGCGTGCCGCTGGTGGCGCTCACCGTGGTCCATCTGGGCTGGCGCTGGGGCTTTGGCCTCACGGCCCTGCTCAGCGTGGCCTACTTCGTCGCCTTCACCCTGATCTATCGTGATCCAAGCCAGGACAGCAAGCTGTCGGCAGAGGAATACCGCCATATCGTGGACGGCGGAGCCACGCCCGAGGGCGTGGGCCAGAGCGGATCGCTGGCCATGCTGGCTTACCTGTTGCGGCAGCGCAAGGTGTGGGGGCTGTCCATCGGTTTCGCTGCGTATGGCTATGTGTTCTACCTGTTTCTGACCTGGCTGCCCGGCTATCTGGTGCAGACCATGCATATGAGTATTCTGAAATCAGCCAGCTATGCCGCCATCCCGTGGATATTCGCCACCCTGTCCGACCTGCTGGTAGGCGGCTGGCTGATCGACCACCTGATTGCCCGTGGTCACGATGAAACGCTTGTGCGCAAAGGCGTGCTGCTGAGCGGCATGCTGCTGGGACTGGCAGTTTTCGGTGCGACCACCACCAGCGACCCGGTCATCGCCATCATCTGGATCACCATCGCGCTCAGCGGGCTGGCGGCTGCTGCACCGGTGGGATGGTCGCTGCCCTCGCTGATTGCACCGCATGGCGGCACCGGCACGGTGGGCGGCATCATGAACTTCGCCAACAACATGATGGGCGCGGTAGCCCCCATCGTCACCGGCTATATCGTGGGCAGCACCCACTCCTTTACCAATGCTTTCCTGGTGGCCGGGGTGATGCTGATTATTGGCATGCTGGCCTTTGTCTTCCTGCTGGGACGGATCGAAGCCATTGCAGAACCGCCAGTAGCGCCCGCTCGTCGCTGATGAAGCAAGCGCAACACCAATGACAAGGCCCGCGGTAAGCGGGCCTTGTCACAGCTGAGCCATTGGTCAGTCCAGCGGCTGCAACAGCTTTATCTCAACCGGCGCGGCCAGCTTGTCCGCCACCCACTCGCGATAAGCCAGATAGTGTGCCGCCGCCCGGTGTGCCTCGACTGCCGCCATATCCTGATAGGCCTCGAACACATGCAGCACATGGGGCTGATCAGTCGCCTGCAATACCTGGTATTGCAGGCAGCCGGGCTCCTGCCGACTGGCTTGCTGCATGTCACGCATGGCCGCGCACACTGCGGCAGTGGTTTCTGGTTGGCATTGCAGGGTGGCAAAGATGAATACACTCATGACGATTCCTTGTGCTGACTGCGGCCACGGGCCGGAACAGACCTATCTTACGCCGACACAGCACCGGTCGGGCATCACGGCCAGGAATGCGTGCGCAATGCCTCCAGTAATAGTTCGGCCAGCCTCGCGGTTGAAGCCGGGTTCTGCCCGCTGAGAACACGCTGGTCGACCAACGCACATGGCTCCCATGGTTCCACCGCCTTGTGGTAGCTGGCACCACGCTTGACCAGTTCACTTTCTGGCAGAAAGGGTAGCTGCCCCGCCAACCCGGAAAGCCGCTCCTCGGTATTGGAAAAACAGCTCATCTGCTTGCCTTCGACCAGCAGGCTGCCATCGTCCAGACGGATATTCAGCAAGCCAGCCACACCGTGACACACCGCGCTGACCACCCCACCTTGCTGGTAGATCTGCCGGCCAATGGCTTGCAGCGCGGTATTGTCCGGAAAATCCCACACCGCACCGTGACCGCCGGCGTAATAGATGGCGGCATAGTCTTGCGGATTCACCGCAGCGGGTTTCAGCGTGCTGCCCAGCCGGTTCATGAAGCTCTTGTTCTGATACCACTCCCAATCCAGCTCGTCGGCCAGGGCCAGGCTGAGCGGATCAATCGGCGTATAACCACCACGCGGACTGACAATGTCCACTTCATAGCGCGCCGCTTCTACCCGACTGACAAAATGGACGGCTTCCCCCAGCCATAGCCCACAGGCCCTGGCTGTTTGCGGATATTTTTCAAAGCTGGTCACCACCATCAGTATTTTTTTCATGCCCGGACCCTTTATCGGCTTGCCAGCTGCCCTGCACACCGGTATTGACTTCGCAATCGATTTAAACTGTAGTAAATAAAATACCCAATGCAGGCAATGTAGAAGATCGGGCAGAGCAGAACAAGTACACAAACTCCGCCACCCTTGCCTATTCCTACGCGTTTTGCCACTGAACAGCAGCCACTACCGGCGACGGCAGTTCCCGGCAGGCACCGCACGCAAAGCCATGTCGCGGACGAGCGAGCCGGGTAGCCATAAGGTGCCGTACAGCGCCGCTATCGTGCTGGCCGTGAGAGAAGGGGAATGATGATGACTGCGAACAAGGCAATCGATCTGGCCAGCCGTATTTTGCAACTGGCAGCGCAGCCAGGCTGGCACCCCAGCCGGCTGGACGGTGTCAGCCTGCTACGCCAGGACAGCGACAGCCCCCCTACCCCGGTATTGCATGAGGCCAGCGTGGTCATCGTGGGCCAGGGCTGCCAGCGTGGCTATCTGGGCGAACAGGTGCTCAGTGTCGACCCCGCGCATTGCCTGGTGGTGGCCACCCCCATGCAGTTCGAATGCGATACCAGCCTGCGGCAAGGCGAGCACCTGCTGGCACTGGTGATACGCATCGATCCCAGCCTGCTAGATCAGCTACTGCGGCTGATGGACGACCCACCCCAGCCCAGAACCAGCGGCAAGCCACAAGGTATGCTGCTTTGCGCCATGACTGCAGAACTACAGGAGGCGGCGCTGCGTTTGCTGCACAGCCTGCAGCAGGAGCAGGAAAGCCGGGTTCTGGGGCCGGACATCGTGCGGGAAATCCTCTACCGCATCCTGCTGGCAGATGCCGGACAAACCCTACGGGCGCTGTTTGCCCGTCATGGACGGCTGCGCCAGATCCAACGCAGCATCGAGCACATTCACCGCCATTACGCCTTGCCGCTCAGCGTGGCCCTGCTGGCCGAACTGGCCGGCATGAGCAGCAGTGCTTTTCATGAAAGCTTCAAGGCCGTCACTGGCTATGCGCCCATCCAGTACCTGAAAAACACCCGCCTGCATCAGGCACGCCATTTATTGCTGCAAGATGGTCACAACATCAGCCAGGCGGCTTATGCCGTGGGTTATGCCAGCCCATCGCAGTTCAGCCGCGAATTCAAGCGCCTGTTCGGGCTGCCGCCACGCGAGGCAATCCAGCGCCTGGCCACGGCTGCGGGTAGCTAGGACGGCTGGCAAAGCCCGGGGGACGCTGGTATCGTTGGCAGGCACATTTGATGCACTGCACAAGCAGCACAAAACGGGAGAAACAGAAGATGAAACAACGCGAAATCGTGGTACTGAGTGCGGTGCGCTCTGCCATTGGTACCTTTGGCGGTGCGCTCAGCCACCTGGAGCCGGCCGAACTGGGTGGTCTGGTCATGAAGGAAGCCATTGCCCGCTCCGGCGTGGCGGCCGAGCGCATCCACCACGTTACCGTGGGCAACTGCATTCCCACCGAAGCGCGTTACGCCTACGTAGCCCGCCTGGCCTCGATTGCAGCCGGCCTGCCGATGGAATCGGTTGCCATGGCGGTAAACCGCCTGTGTGGTTCTGGCCTGCAAGCCGTGGTGTCCAGCGCCCAGGCCATCATGCTGGGCGACTGTGATTACGCCATTGGCGGCGGGGTCGAAGTCATGTCGCGCGCCGGTTATCTGCTGCCGCAACTGCGCAGCGGTGCGCGCATGGGCAATGCCACGGCAATCGACATGATGACCGCCGCACTGACCGACCCCTTCGGCGTCGGCCACATGGGCATCACCGCAGAAAACCTGGTCGACAAATGGCAGCTGACCCGCGAAGAACAGGATGCCTTCGCGCTGACCTCGCAGCAGCGTGCCGCTGCCGCCATCGCGGATGGCCGTTTCGCGTCTCAGATCGTCCCCATCGTCACCCAGACCCGCAAAGGCGAAGTGGTATTCGATACCGATGAACATCCGCGCGCCACCACGCTGGACGCACTGGCCAAGATGAAACCGGCCTTCAAGAAAGACGGCTCGGTCACCGCCGGCAATGCCTCAGGCATCAATGACGGTGCCGCCTTCCTGGTACTGGCTGCCGCAGATGCCGCCGCAGCCGCCGGCCACCAGCCGCTGGCCCGCATCGTGTCCTATGCCGTGTGTGGCGTACCCAACCACATCATGGGTGAAGGCCCGATTCCGGCCACCCAGGCAGCACTGCAGCGTGCCGGGCTGAGCCTGGACCAGATCGACGTGATCGAATCGAACGAAGCCTTTGCCGCACAGTCGCTGGCAGTGAGCAAGGCGCTGGGCCTGCACGCCGACAAGACCAACCCCAATGGCGGAGCCATCGCACTGGGCCATCCGGTGGGTGCCAGCGGCGGCGTGATCGCCACCAAGGCCCTGTACGAGCTGCAGCGCATCAAGGGCCGCTATGCCCTCGCCACCATGTGCATCGGCGGTGGCCAGGGTATTGCAGTCATTTTCGAACGACTGTAAATCCTCCCCTTTCGCCGCCTGCACACCGCCCGCTTGCCGGGCGGTTTTGCATTGCAGCTTCCTGCGCTGACGCAAATGCAATCAACATAAAGGCTTTCAATGCTGGATTACTGTATAAAATGACAGCAGATCAGCATCAACTGATCGGGTAGCCACGGCTGCCCTGCTTCCCGATTCCGACCGACACACTGGCCCTGCAGCCGGAAAGTTGCCATGGCGATGAAAATACCGGGCTTACTATTGCTGTTTGCACTGGGACTGGCGCAAGCAGCGCCGCCTCAGGCACTAAGCTGGGATGGCCCGCGTGACGGCCCTGGCCGCCAGGGTGGCGTGCACAAGGTGACTTTCATCGCACAGGATTTGCGCAATGGTGGCATCGCCGGCAGTTATCGCGGTTTTGCCAGTGCGGCCGGCTTGCTGGGCTGGCAAATAAAGGTGGTGGATGCGCAGGGCAGCAGCGCTTTGCTGCGCAAGGGTTTTGCCGAAGCCATGGCCTCGCACAGCGATGGCATCATTCTGGGTGGTTTTCAGGCCAGCGATCTGGCAGCCGAAATCGCCTCAGCACAGCGTGCACGCATCGTACTGGTAGGCTGGCATGCCGCCGCCCAACCCGGCGTAGTGCCGGGGCTGTTTTTCAATGTCAGCAGCGACCCGCTGGCCGTGGCGCGCCGCGCTGCCGAGCATGTGATCCAGGACAGCCACGGCAAGGCGGGGGTGGTGATTTTCAATGACGCGCGTTTTGACATTGCCAATGCCAAAACCCGCTTCATGCAACAGCTGATCCAGCACTGTAGCGGCTGCCAGATGCTGGAGGTACAAAACCTGCCACTCAATCATGCCGACCAGCGCATGGATGCCGTGGTGAAGGAGCTGAACCAGCGTCACGGACGACGCTGGACCCACACCCTGGCCATCAACGATGTTTATTTTGATGAGATGAACTACCCCTTGCTGCATGCTGGGCGGGCAGACATCCGCAATGTGTCGGCCGGCGATGGCTCCAGCAAAGCCATTCACCGCATCCGCGCCGGCTTGTCACAGCAACTGGCCACCGTGGCCGAACCGCTGGGTGCACAGGGCTGGCAACTGGCCGATGAAATGAACCGGGCCTTTGCCGGAGCCAAGCCCAGTGCTTATGTCAGCAAGCCCATCCTGGTCACCCGCGACTTGCTGCAACAGCTGGGTAATCAGGATATCGACGCAGCCCTGCCCTATCAGCAAGCTTACCGCGCCATCTGGCTTCGCCGCTGAATGGGCAGCAGGCAGCGGCGGCTCAGGCCAGCAGCTTGCGCTCGCTCTTGCCGTATTTCAGCGACTTTTCATCCGGCAGCATCAGGCCGGTGCCTTCGTCCCGTCCCTGCAGAATGAAACGAGCCTGAGCCTGTCCCAGCTGCTCGGCCGCCAGTTTGCTATCGGCACCAATCTCGCCTTTCTTCATGCGGTTCACAATTAGTCCCACCGAGGTATCGGCAAAATCGCGCAACATCCAGGCATCGCCATCACTGTCGCCTGCCACCAGGATGGGGCCATAGCCCTTTTTCGCCTGCAGCTGCTGGCGAATGCCCACGGTCTTGCCCGGGCCCCAGTTGAAATGCCAGCCCGGCAGATAGCGGTCGGTATATTTGCCATCGGCCATGTCCAGCCGCAGGCCGATGACGTTTTCCGCCGGCACCCCGTAGCCAAAATCTTCATGCCCGGCAAACACCCGTACCACATCGTCAATAGACGCGGTGCTGACATACACATCAATCCCGTTGGCACGCAAGGTATGCATCAGGCCACGGATTTCCTCGTGCACGCGAATGCCGTGAAAATGGGTATCCGCCACCACGCCGGCCTTGCCCGGCAGGCTGCGCGGGCTTTCGTAGCGCACCTTGCGCAGGCCATCGCCCAGTGCCGCCTTGTTGGAAGCCAAGGCCATGGCCTGTAATTCCACCGGGCTCATGTTTTTGTAGAAGTAGATGATCCACTTGTAGCCGATTTCCAGCGGGAAGCTGTCACAGATGGCGTCATACATGAAGTAAAGCTTGGCACGAAAATCCTTGAACTGGTCGCTGGCCTGGATCTCCTCCAGGCTGCGACTACCGGCCAGCCCTTGGTAATTGGCATGCAGCCAGCGGTAATCGGACTCGACATCCGCCGCAATATCCGCCATACGCACCGGCTTGCCATCTACCGTTTTGTAATCGGCCATGAAAGTTTCATCCGGCACATCGCGCCACAACACCCGGGCGAACTCATCCGGCGTCAGCTTGTATTGCAGATGGTTGATCTGGTACATCAGCAGCGCTTCTTCGCAATCGTTCATGATGCAGGTGTTGTCCCAATCGAACACCGCATACGGCTTGCGATCGGCACGGTAAGCTGCGCTGGCGCTGCCATGCTGACTCAGCAGCAATTGCAGCCGTTGTGCATTGCGCGGCGACCAGCGCGCAGCATCCAGCGGCACGGTGACTTTGCCGCTGGCGGCACGGGCGGTGGCAGAAGCCAGCAACAGGGGGCTGCTGGCGGATACGGCGGCAAGGGCGTGGATGAACTGGCGACGCTGCATGGTCTCTCCCGGGGTGGTATAGAGGTAGACGGGCAGGCAGTCTGCCCGTCAGCATGACCAGCATAATAAACACCCAATATTACAACTTTGCCACAAAAGTACACAAAATGCCCAAATGCGACGCCGCCTGCCAGCACGGCAAACGACTTGACAGTGCCCCGCACTCTCTCGCAATGTGCACTGCCTTTCTTCCACCGTCTGCCCGCAGGAGAAGCCCATGTGGCAACAGGAGCGTTACCAGCGCATACGCGCCTTGCTGTCCGCGCAACAACGCCTGAGCACCGAGCAACTGGTCAGTGCATTGCAGGTATCGCGGGAAACGGTGCGGCGTGATGTGGCGGCACTGGAAGCCATGGGCGAGCTGCGCCGCACCCACGGCGGCGTGATTGCCCGCGGCGGCGAGGAAGCGCCGATTGCCGAGCGCGCCCAGCAGCAAGTGCCGGACAAGCAGGCCATTGCCCGCGCCGCCTGCAGCCGGCTGCGCCAGGGGCAGACACTGTTCATCGACGCCGGTACCACCACCGCCCTGCTCGCACGCGAACTGTCCACACTCAGCGGCCTGACCATCATCACCAATGCCTTCGACGTGGCACTGGCCCTGCGCCAGCCAGCTCTGGGTGGCGGCCATCAGGTCATCATGCTGGGCGGTGAACTAGGCGAACGCGCCCCGGCCACGGTGGGGGGCAGCACAGTAGCGGAAATCGGTCGCTACCACGCCGACATCGCTCTGCTGTCGCCAGTCGGCATCAGTGCGGCCATGGGGGCCAGCAATTACGACCCGCGCGAAGCAGAAGTAGCCCGCGCCATGTGCGCCCAGGCCGATCAGGTATACATGCTGGCCGACTTCAGCAAGCTGGGCATCAGCAGCCGCATCAGCACCTGCGCGGCCAGCGATATCGACTTGCTGATCAGCAACCGCAAGGCAGCCGGCATGCCGGCCTGCCTGGAACTGGCGGCACTGACCGGAGAAGTCTGGTTGGTGTGATCGCGCCGGCCCCGCTGAGATCAAGATGGCATATGCAAACAAGAAAACATTATTTTTGTTATATTAAAAACAGAAATATCCTGTTTTAAGTTATATAAATCAGGATAGCATCATGGCCAGTTTCTTCCTCCGTTCAGCGAGCACGCCGCCGCACACCACTCTGTCGCTGTCTCGCAAGGAGGCCGTGGCATGAACTTCCAGCAACTGCGCATCATCCGTGAAACCGTGCGGCAGAATTTCAACCTGACCGAAGTGGCCAATGCGCTGTACACCTCGCAATCCGGGGTCAGCAAACACATCAAGGACCTGGAAGACGAACTGGGCGTGGAGCTGTTCGTGCGCAAGGGCAAACGTTTTCTCGGCCTGACCGATCCGGGCAAGGAATTGCTCATCATCGTCGAACGCATGCTGCTGGACGCCGGCAACATCAAGCGCTTGGCAGAACAATTCAGCCAGCGCGACGAAGGCCAGCTCACCATCGCCACCACCCATACCCAGGCACGCTATGCGCTGCCGCAAGTGGTCACCGCCTTCAAGAAGGCCTTCCCCAAGGTGCACCTGGTGCTGCATCAGGCCAGCCCGGAAGAGCTGGTACGCCTGCTGCAATCGGGTGACGCCGACATCGGCATCGCCACCGAGGCCGTGGCCGAAGTGCCGGAACTGGTGTCCTTTCCCTACTACGGCTGGTATCACAGCGTGATTGCCCCACCCCACCACCCCTTGCACCAGCAGACGCTGTCGCTGGACACGCTGGCCGAATACCCCATCGTCACCTACCACCAGGGCTTTACCGGCCGCGCCCAGATCGACCGTGCCTTTGCCCGCGCCGGGCTGGTACCGGACATCGTGATGTCGGCACTGGATGCCGAC
Source organism: Aquitalea aquatica (assembly GCF_013911085.1). Taxonomy (GTDB): domain Bacteria; phylum Pseudomonadota; class Gammaproteobacteria; order Burkholderiales; family Chromobacteriaceae; genus Aquitalea; species Aquitalea aquatica. Next base: position 131,692 of record NZ_JACERN010000024.1, on the reverse strand, counting down.
GTGATCAAGACCTATGTCGAGCTGGAGCTGGCGGTGGGCATCGTCGCTTCGATGGCGGTGGACCCGCTGCGCGACCAGGCAGTCAAAGTGGTGGCCGGCGAACCGCTGTTCGGCCAGCAGACCACCCGCATCGCCATCCGCCGTGGCCACTACCTGCGCAGCTATGCCTACCGCTTTATCGAGTTGTGCTCGGCCGCACTGGATGAAAGCACGGTGCGCAGTGCACTCAGCCCGGCCATGCAGGACTAGGGCCGGTCACCCCTCTCCACGACGGCACCGGCCCGCCAGGCTTGCCCAGCCACGCAACGTGCGCTGCCGCAGGCCATTACAGGAATTGATGTTTCTTGCCGCAAGTTGACAGCCCGCCGGAGTATTCTGCCGCCCAGAGCTGCCGGATACCCGGTGGCAGTACCGGCAAGGAGTTCCTGTTTCATGCGCCAGTTGATTGTCCGCCTGCTATCCCGTCGTCAGGCTCCAGCCGAACTGGACCGCGCCAGCGAAAGCCGCCTGTGTGCACAGTTTCTGCCCGTACTGCAGGCCCAGTGCCGCCAGCGGCTGGACGCATGGCAAGGCAATCCGGCAAACATGCTGTCATCCCGCAACGAAGACAGCATGAATCTTTACGAACGCGCTTGCCTGTATCTGGAGTTTGGCCAATGGCAGAAGGCGCTGAACCTGCTGGAAGCCGCAGCCCAGCGCTTGCATGCCCATTCACCCAGCGCCGCCGCCGGCCTGCAGCGGCTAACTGGCGATATGCGCGCAGCTGACCGGGCCGCACGGGAACTTCTCATGTGATCAACGAGTCTGCCGTCCTGACTTGACCTGTACTATCGGACAGGTAACATCCACACCCTCCCAACTCCTGAAATCGCAATGTCGCCCAGTGCGGCTTGCTGCTAGCCGAATCACATGCTTTCACACATCCGCCTGACCACCGCACTTGCCCTTGGCAGCGTGCTGTCCTGTAGCCTGCCCACCCAGGCGCACGCCGACTCGCTGTGGGACAGCGCCCGCAACGAAGTACAGCATATCTGGGATAACGGCACGCTGGATGCCTACCTGCCGCTGAACACCTACCACATGCGCTGGGCCTATACCCAGGAGAAAATTGCCGAGTTCAACGAAAACCCCTGGGGCTTTGGTTTGGGTCGCAGCCTGCGCGACGACAAGGACAACTGGCATGCGCTGTATGCCATGGCCTTTCTGGACTCACACAAAAAAGTAGAGCCCATCGTCGGCTACGCCTATACCCACCCCTTTGCCCGTGCCGGAGAATGGCGTGCCGAAATCGGCTATACCGCCTTCATCACCTCGCGCACCGATACCCTGCACTCCTTCCCCTTCCCCGGCGTACTGCCTCTGGTTGGCATCAGCTATGGCAAGTTCACCATCAACAGTACCTACATCCCCGGCGGCAAGGGCAATGGCAATGTGCTGTTTACCTTCGCGCATTACAACTTCTGAGCAAGCAATACTCCGCACTGGCTGCCTGCCCATGACAGGCAGCACTCCGCTGCGAACATCACAAGCAATTCAAAAGCCCAGTAGAACGAGGCATTCACGCCACCTTGCCTTGCCCAAACCATGTTAAAAGCATAGTCTCTTTAGCTTTCAATAGTTTATCGGCATCACGCCCAGCCACGTGATGAAGCGCCATGGACTTTTCCGCTCTGCTCGCCAGCTTCGCCGCCGCCTTTTCCCAGCACCAGCGCCTGCTTACCCTGCAGCTGGATGGCGGGCAGATCGCCACCGAGCAGCTGCTGCCCCACACCCTGGACGGCAGCGAGGGCGTGTCGGAAGCCTATCGCTATCAGCTGAGCTGTCTGTCGCCGGATGGCAATATCGAACTCAAATCGCTGCTGGGCGTCGCCGCCCGCCTTGGCGTGCTGGATGCCGATGGCAACGAGGTAGTGCGCTGTGGCGTGGTGTCGCGCGCCGAGCTGTTGGGTTCTGATGGCGGCTTTGCCAAGTACGGCCTGACCATCGAGCCGCCGTTTGCCCTGCTGCGGCTGCGCCGCACTTCGCGGGTGTTTCAGGACCTGTCCGTCCCCGACATCGTCAAGCAGATCCTGGCCGAGCATCAGGCCAATAATCCGGTGTTCGCCCAGGTGCAGACGCTGGAATTCCACACCGCCACGGCCAGCCCGCGCAGTTACTGTCTGCAGTATCGCGAGAGCGATTTCGATTTCATCGTGCACCTGCTGCACGAAGAGGGTTATGCATGGAGATTTGAACATATCGATGGCGAACATCCGCAGGTCAAGCTGGTGGTGTTCGACGATGCCTTCAGCCTGCCGCCGGCCGCCAGCGAACGGGTGCGCTTTCACCGTAGCGATGCCACCGAGGAAGAGGACGGCCTCACCGATTGGTCGGCCGCGCGGCAGGTAGTGTCCGGTACTGTGGCGCTGGCCAGCTTTGATTACCAGCCGGTGTCCACCCAGCACACCGGCGACCAGACCCGCATCCAGCAAGGCCGCAGTGGCGATGCTTTGCAATCCACCCTGCAGGATTACGACCCGCAGTCGCTGTACTACGCCAGCGATGCCGAGCAGCTGAGCCAGTACGCCCAGCTGCGTCAGCAGGCGCACGATGTGCAGGCCAAGCAGTTCTCTGGTAGCGGCAGTGTGCGCAGCCTGCTCGCTGGCCAATGGTTCCGGCTGGATGAACACCCGGCACACGAAGGCGACAGCAGCGAACAGCGTGAATTTGTCGTCACCGGCCAAACCTTCCGTGCCAACAACAATCTGCCGGGCGATCTGGCCAGCAGCCTGCGTAATTTATTGGCAAACGGTGCTGACTCCACAACAACTGATAGCCAGAACAGCAGCCCCTTCCAGACCCAGATCACCGCCCAGCGTCGTGGTATTCCGCTGACGCCGGCTTATGCCCACAGCACGCAGGCCAAGCCGACATCTAAAGGTGTACAGACCGCCACTGTAGTTGGCCCGGCCGGCGAGGAAGTCCACACCGACGAACTGGGCCGCATCAAGGTGCAGTTCCACTGGCAACGGCCGGACGAACACCCCAGCATCGGTGCCAATCTGGACGATAAATCCTCCTGCTGGCTGCGTGTGGCCATGCCCAGCGCTGGCGCGGGCTGGGGCCACCAGTTCATCCCGCGCATCGGCCAGGAAGTGCTGGTCGACTTCATCGAAGGCGATATCGACCGCCCGGTCATCGTCGGTGTGCTCTATAACGGCAGCCACGCCACTCCGGCTTTCAGCGGCGCGGGCGCACTACCGGCCAACAAGACCCTGTCCGGTATCAAATCCAAAGAGCACCAGGGCGGCCAATACAACGAACTGCTGTTCGACGACACCCCCGGCGAAGTACGGGCCAAGCTCAGTAGCGAACCCGGCAAGACCCAGCTCAACCAGGGCTACCTCACCCACCCGCGCAGCAATGGCAAAGCTCAAGCACGCGGCGACGGGTTCGAACTGCGCACCGACCAGCACGGCGCCATCCGCGCCGGCCACGGCCTGCTGATCAGTACCGAAGCGCAAAACGGCGCTGGTGGCAAACAACTGGCACGCGAGCATGCGCAAAGCCAGCTCGATGCTGCCCTCAGCCTCAGCCAGAGCCTGGCGGAAGTGGCCAGCGGACAACTGGCCGACACCATGGAAACCGGGCCGGATGGCATCAAGCCGGACAACAGCAAAGACGGCAAGAAAGACAGCGACCACCTGCAACACCACGCCGCCGCCGTGAAAGCCTGGGAAGCCGGCAGCAATACCGACAAGGACGGCAAGACAGCCAAAGACCAGGCCGGCCAGCAGCCGCTACTCATCCTGTCCGCCCCGGCCGGTATCGCCAGCCTCACCGAACAAAGCCAGACCCTCTCTGCCGGCAGCAACCTCAACCTCATCGCCCAGCGCGACGCTAACCACACCACAGGCCGCCGCTGGCTGCACAACGTCGGCCAGCACATCAGCCTGTTTGTGGCGGGAGTAAAAGACCAGATCGCGCTGAAACTGATTGCGGCGAAGGGCAAGGTGCAGGTGCAAGCGCAGAGCGATGCGATGGAGATCACCGCAGACAAAGATGTGACCATCACCTCCTGCAAGGAGAAGATTGTGGTCAATGCCAAGCAGGAAATATTACTGACGGCAGGTGGCGGCTATATCCGCATTGCTGGCGGCAATATCGAGGTGCATTGCCCGGGTACGGTAACGGTAAAAGGGGCAAGCCATGACTTGAGCGGGCCGGATAGCATGAATGTCCCACTACCCAACCTGCCAAAAGACAAATACACCCCACCCAATACCCATCCTTTCTCAGAATAAGCGGGTAATAACATGATTATCAGTCCACCTATTCTCAAAACACCTCAGGGTAATGCCAGTGATGAACAGTGGCTAGCTGCTTTGATGCCCTTTACCACTCGTGGAAGTTTTCCAATTGCCAGTCGTATGGCTTGGCACGGTGGACAGCATATCGAGTATACCGATACCGGAGCACAGGGGGAGCCGGTGCGTGCAATCGCCGACGGTATGGTGATATATAAGCGCGACCCATCTCCTAATGCAGACAAAAAACCTTTGGCCTATCAGGGAACAACTGACAACGGCTGTGTAGTCATCAAGCACAGCACTGAAATTGGTGAAGGTCCGGATGGGCAGATCGAGTACTACTCGATTTATATGCATCTCAAACAGGTTTTTGTCAAAAAGAAGCAGCCAGTCAATCGCAAGGATAGCTTGGGCAGCGTAGGTAGCTGCAACGGTAACAATGCGATGCATCTGGAAATAATCTGTGACGATGCCAATCTGAAAAAAATCGTCGGTAGAAGCTCAGGCAAGCTCGATATCAGCAAGGATGGGCGGGACAAGATCGTCTATGGTGATATGCATTTCCATCTACCGCCAGGCACACCATTTTTTGCTTCTATTGCATCAGCGCAAGCTCCCGCAGGAAGTGGCACAGCCGTTCATACCTCCACGGTTCCTCTGTTTGTGACGATGCGTTTTGAACGCGGTAAATGCCTGCTAACAACTCGGCAAGAAGATACTCAACAAGAGGGTGTATTCGTTGAGGTCGGCTCAGCACTAGCAGATAGCGACGACAAGTATGAGTACAGTCTTTACAGCAAAGCGACCACTCTGGGAGATGCTTTTCATATTGCCCCGAGCGCTGCTTACGAACTGCTTCGATTTGGTCGGGTCATTAATACCGAAAATGAAACCCCTATCCCTGCTGGCTCAGTCCCGCATTGGCACAAAGTCAATTACCCAGGCGGCCAAGGCTGGGTAAATCTGAATGCAGTAGGCATCAAGAAATTCAGCGATGCTGATTTTCCTCATTGGCTAGGGTGTACGTTGGTTGACGATGATCCTACACCGGATAGCCAATGTAACTCCCCAACACTTGAGAAATGGCTTACTGGAAATAGCGGGAAGAAGTTGGATAAAGACGTACTAGCAGCCGCACTGAGCGATATCAAAGTTCAGTCACGACTTTCGCGAGCGATTTGTAAATTTCCAACCGAGTGGCAAAAATCCCAAATCGATACGCAATATGCTTGGCTAAAAAGTAAAAGTGACGTATTGGACGATCCAATGGATGAGAAGAAATATGCTGAATTCAAGGGGCATATTGAATCTTTATCGTTTTGGGAAGAGGCTGGGTTGGAGATTCCTAGTGCTCACTGGCATTTTCACCCCATGGTGTTTATTGAGCACTTCAGACAATGCAACTGGATAGATAAGAGTGAATTAAAAAGAATCTATCCTGATGACATCCAGAAGATGGATAAAGGAAAAATTCAGACTGCTAAAAATGGATTGAACGACTCCATTCGAGAAAAGTATAGGAAACAGATTTGCATCGCAATCAGAAAGCATCTAATTAATAAAACTGGCTTGCGAATGACTAATTTTTTTGCGCAAGCAGCGGAAGAATCCCGTACGCTTACATGGATGAGTGAGTCACGATCTGAAAAATCATGCAACGATCTGTATGGTGGCAAACTTGGCAATGATCTTCCTGGCGATGGTTATAAATACAGGGGCAGGGGAATTAAGCAGCTTACAGGAAAATCCAACTATGCTGGTTATTGGGTTTATCGAGGAAAGATAACAAGGAATTCATTTGACCCTGCGTGGTGGTCTAAAAAAAATGCTAGAAAACCCGAAATCAACAACCCTGACTTCTTAATCAATGACAATTATGCAACAATAGATGCAGGGGCATGGTATTGGGAGTCAGGACCAAGAAGAGGTGAGCCAAGGAAGAGCAGTACAATTAATAAAATTATTGACGAATTCCAAGGTGATCTTAGTTCGATTGCAAGGACGGTTTGTGTAGAAATTAATGGTGGAACTAATGGATTGGAGAATAGACAATACCATACCATCAGAATTGCAAAAATACTAACGGACTTAGTTTAATGAATAAAAAATCATTATTTGTAATTTTCCTTGCCCTTTTTTATGTCAACTCCACATCACTGGCAGAGTCCATTACATTAAAAAACAAGCAGCAAGTAAGCAAAACAAGTAGTAATTTGTATCGCAATATAAAATTTAGCAAAGATGACGGGGCGATTTATATTGACTTATTTTTAGCAAGAAGCCGTGATGGTTATGAAACAGATTCCATGCAAATCTGCGTATCTGCTGAAAAGTGTGCAAAAGATGACTGGACTCTAATCGGCAGAGCTGATTACTTTAACAGCTCACTTTACTCTGAAGTAAATACCACAAAATTGGATGGGAATAATATTTACACGGCATTCAATCTGTGCCAAATAAGTAATGCAGGGGGAGAGGTTTCCATGGGGGGACAGTGTCTAACTATAACGGGTCAAAATGAAAATAAGAAGTTTGTTTACAATTCCTACTTAGGTCGCGCCTCAAAGTGCAGGCCAGATAGCATGTGCTGGCAGAAACTCGCCAAAGAAAGATTTTCATTTATTTCGAGATTTTTAAAAGAATATAAAATTAAAATATTCGAGCAAAGTAAGTAGCCATTACTCCAATAGATCTTATAAAAGGACCTCAGCAGTCCAAGCATAAAGCCTGCAGGGTCGTTATGAAATACTAAAGATGCGACTGGCATCAGGAATGACGTCTTTCCAATATAGAGCAACTCATGATTTACGCGCACAACCACGGACATCTCAAGCAGGATATAAATCAATAAATAAAATAATAAAAGAAAATGACATATCAGCGCAGACTATTACCTCCGTCTCTTTTCCCTAAATGGCGGCAGCATGGACCTTGACGATAGAATTAAGCAAACCACTCGAATCTCAAGGGAGCTTCTGAATGCAACAAGTAAATAAATTTATTACATTATTAATTCTTCTCCCTGGACTTTCCTTCGCCAAGGGGGCAATATGCATTGGCAATGTGCAATTCACATATACGGATAAAAAATGGGCTAAAAAGAACAACCAGTTAATAAGAAAAAACAGCCTTACTACACAGCGCCTTATAATTAGCAATACCGACCCTAACAATCCAGCCATAAGGCCCATATCAGAATCAGACGTCCAGGAAGGGCTTGGAGAGAAAGGGGTCTGGTATTTAGGCGGTGTAGCAGGAACCTCTGGGCCTGCCTCACTAGCCATGGAAAATGGCTTTTCCATCTATGAGACAACAGACGCATGCGGCATAACTTACAAAAATGGCACATCGGGGACTGGACTTTGCTATATTGCAAGAATAATAGGAAAAACATCAGATATAGAAATTAATGCAGGATCTGTCTCATTTGAAGAGGAAAATAAAGTAGTCGATGCCTACAAAAAAAGATCAATCAAAGAGTTTAGAAGAGTTGTCTACTCGGCAACCATTGGCTGTCAGTAAACTGATTTAAAATAGCGTTCGATAAGTATTCGCCACAAGACACCATCCCACAAATGGATATGCCGAGTTTAAAAATTCTCATGACATGCACATACATTGGCGGGCGTGTACTGAATTTTGTGTAAACGGATATTTGGCAGGAAACTGCCACCTAGTCTGGAGACACAATGAGCTCGAAGAAACACGACGTACCTGAGACACTACTGGACAGCTTGCTGGCTAATTACCAGAAGCCCGAAGACCTCATCGGCGAGAACGGCCTACTCAAGGAGTTGACCAAGCTGCTGGTCGAGAAAGCCCTGGATGCCGAGATGGCCGCACACCTTGGTCATAGCAAACACGAACCAGTGCTCAATCCCGCCGGCAACACCCGGAACAGCAAGAGCCGCAAGACCCTCAAGGGCGAGTTCGGCGAATTGCCTATCGAGGTACCACGCGACCGCCAGGGCAGCTTCGAGCCACAACTCATCCCCAAACACCAGACCCGCTGGACCGGCTTCGACGACAAAGTCATCTCGCTTTACGCCCGGGGCATGACTGTTCGGGAAATCCAGGCCCATCTGGAAGAGATGCGACGTCCCCCCAGCCTGATTTCCTCCATCACAGATGCTGTCAGCGAGGATGGTCAAAGCCTGGCAGGCTCGCCCTCTCGATTCGGTTTATCCAATCATCTACCTCGACTGTATCCACGTGAAGGTGCGTGAGGGGGCTGTGCGCGTGAAGGCCGTCTACCTCGCCATCGGCATTACCCTGGCTGGAGAGAAGGAGGTACTGGGGATGTAGCTGGCTCAGACGGAGGGAGCCAAGTTCTGGCTTCAGGTCGTGACCGAGTTGCGTAACCGGGGCGTACAGGACATCTTTATCGCCTGCGTCGATGGCCTGAAGGGTTTCCCGGAAGCGATCGAGGCGGTCTTCCCGAAAGCAGCGGTGCAGTTGTGCATCGTGCACATGGTGCGATACAGCCTGAACTACGTGTCGTGGAAGCGGCGTGCTGAAGTGGCCGCCGACCTGAAGCGAATCTACCAATCTGCGACCCTCGATGAAGCTGAGCAGCGGCTAGGTGAGTTTGAGGCCAAGTGGGATGAGGAGTATTTGCCGATTGGTCAGTCCTGGCGGCGCTACCGGGCTCGGTTGACACCATTCTTCGACTACCCGCCGGAGATCAGGAAAGTGATCTACACCACCAACGCCATCGAGTCGGTAAATATGGGTTTGAGAAAACTGACCAAGAATCGGGGCTCGTTCCCGAGTGATGAGGCGTTGCTGAAACTGTTCTATCTGGCGCTGAGGAACATCAGCCAGAAGTGGACCATGCCGATTCGGGATTAGAAGGCAGCGCTGACTCGCTTTACCATTCAGTTCGAGGAACGCATTCCACAGGCGTAACCCAAACCCCGTTTACACAAAAATTCGGACAGGCCCGTCTATACACCGGTACAGAAAAGGCAGAGTTGTCTGCATCTCCTAGCGGATAGCACCGGCATCAAGATGATGGGTGAAGGCGAGTGGAAAGTGAAAAGCATGGTGCTGACTACCCGTAGCCAATGGCGTAAGCTGCATCTGGGCATAGATGCGCAAACTCTGGAAATCCGTGCCATGGATGTGACCGACAATCACACCGGTGATGCCACGATGCTGCCAGAGCTGCTATCGCAAATTCCGGCGACGGAGGGACTGGTGACCGTGATCACAGATGGGGCGCACGAGACACGTCTATGTCACACAGCGATTGCGGAATGCGGAGCAGCTGCCATCATTCCCCCGCGCCGAAACGGCCAATTCTGGAAAGGGAATTCACGGGGCAATCAGGCTCGCCATGAGTCACTACGCTCAGTGAAGTATCTAGGGCGCACACTCTGGAAAAAGTGGAGCGGCTACCATCGCCGCAGTCTAGTCGAAACGAAGATGTACTGTTTCAAATTGCTGGCAGACCGAGTTAAGTCACGGGACTTTGACCGGCAGGTGTGGAGCTTCAAATCTGTGCAGCGATTCTAAATCGCTTCACAGCACTGGGTACGCCGCAAACGGTCCGCATGGGATAAATCCGTCTGGGGATTGGGGTAGTTCGACCTGCAGCTGATGTGTGCAACAAAGCCGCTAACACCTCATACCAACTGCCTGCCCATGACAGGCAGTCGGCCCCGGCGAATGGCATGTAAAGCATGTAAAACGGGGCTAATTGGCTTCACTTCACTCAAAGCGGTGTAAAGCCGGCAGCGGCCGGCTTGTAGCGCCAGGCCGGCCTGACTAAGGTGAGCACATTGTTCACCATGAATGCAGGTCCATCATGCGCCCCTCCCTGTTTTTGTTTGCCAGCGCCAGCCTCGCCCTGCTGCTGAGCAGCACCAGCCAAGCCGCCGAGACATCCGCACCGTTCGATGCGCCCTCTCCTCATCACTGCCCGGCCGAACACCGTGATGCCTCGGCCGCCGAACACCCGCACTGCGCCCAACATGGTCCGCATGCCGCGGATGAGCACGGCCACCAACCGCCCCCGCCGCCGCACGAACCACCGCTGGCCGCGGTAAAAGCTTGCCTTGGCAAAAAAGTGGGAGCCAAAACCACCGTGTATCTGCATGGCGACAGTATTCCCGCCATCTGCCAACCCTACGATGGCATGCTATTGGCCAAGCCGCTGCGCCCGCTGGCACCGCCGGAAGACGGGCCACACGCTACCAAGTGAGTTCCCAGTAAACGTAACAAGGCCGGGCTTTGCCCGGCCTTGTTACGTTTAGGACTGCAAACAAAATAGCGCTGTTTCCCTGATGCAAGGCGCGCCGACGCAGACAGTACAAGGTGTACGGCAAGGAGGCGCAACGCAGCCGCAGGTTTTTGTCAGCGGCGCTTAACTCGCCAACACGTCGCCCTGCCCGGCTGGCTTACAGCTTAAGCATGCCCTTCTCTTCGATGATGGCGATGATGTCGGCCAGCCCCTGCCCGCTTTTCAGATTACTGAACACAAACGGCCGCTCGCCGCGCATCTTGCGCGCATCACGCTCCATCACGTCCAGCGAGGCACCCACCAGCGGTGCCAGGTCGATCTTGTTGATCACCAACAGGTCCGACTTGCAAATACCCGGTCCGCCCTTGCGCGGGATCTTGTCGCCGGCGGACACATCGATCACGTAGATGGTGAAATCGGACAGCTCCGGGCTGAAGGTGGCCGCCAGATTGTCGCCGCCGCTTTCGATGAAGATCACGTCCAGCCCCGGATGGCGCGCATTCAGCCGTGCCACGGCCTCCAGATTGATGGACGCATCCTCGCGGATGGCAGTATGCGGACAGCCGCCGGTTTCCACACCGATGATGCGGTCTGGTGACAGGGCTTCATTCTTCACCAGGAACTGCGCGTCTTCCTGGGTGTAGATGTCGTTGGTGACCACGGCCACGTTGTAGATGTCGCGCAGGGCGCTGCACAACGCCCAGGTGAGATGGGTCTTGCCCGAGCCGACCGGCCCGCCAATGCCCACGCGAAGTGCGCTCTGTTTCATGCCGGATGTCCTTTTTGTTGTGGTGATACGGTGGCGGATAAGGGAGCCTGGATTTGCAGGCTCATGAAGATGCTGAAGGGATCTTCACGGTAATGGGCAAACGGCCCACAGCGGCTAAAGCCAAAGCTTTCATACAGCGCCAGGGCGGGCAGGAATGCCGTAGTGCTGCCGGTTTCCAGGCTGAGCCGCTGATAGCCACGCTGCTGCGCCGTGTGCAGGATCTGCGCCAGAATGCACTGCGCCACGCCCTTGCGCAGATGGGCAGCAGCGGTGCGCATGGATTTGATTTCGCCATGCGTGGGGTCCAGCTGTTTGAGCGCGCCGCAACCCAGCACCTCCTCGCCCTCCCACGCGGTCCAGAAGGTGAGCGCTGCGGCCTTCAGGCCGGACAGGTCGAGCGCGTGTACGCTTTCCGCTGGCGAGTTGGCATACATGCCGGCCAGATGCTCTTGCAGCAGCGCATGCACGCGCGGGTCGGTCAGGTCATCGATGATGATTTGCATGGTGTCAGGCTTTTTCAGAATGCGGAAACACAGGGCCAAGACCTTGCCACAACCGCGTAACAGGAAAGCAGGCCGTGCACTGGCTCATGATCGGAACAACCTGCTGTATTGGGTTTCGTGTTTCATCGCCGCCCACATCAGGCCGGGGGCAAAATTGCTGTGTTGTGCTGCGGGCAGGCTGATGGCGCGCTCTACCGCAGTGGCCAGCGCCGGCAACAGCGCAGACAGCAGTTGCTGGCCGGCAGTCTGTCCCATGGGCATGGCCTTGAGCAGCACCATGACCTGGTTTTCCAGCCAGCTCCACAAGAGAGCGGTGACCGCTTCGCGCTCGGCAATACCCAGCATCTGCGCCGCCACGGCCCAGGCCGTGGGCAGGCAGATTTCCTCGCCCGCCAAGCCCGCAGGCCAGCACATGGCCTGGTTTTCCGGCAGGCTGGCCAGCAGCTGGCGCAGGGAATAGCCCATCTGCACGGTTTCCTGTCGCTGTTCGCGGCTGTCGCGGCTGGCCAGATAGCGCTGGTTGAGCCGGGCCAGTTCCACTGCATCAGCGGCAGCCAGCGCCCGTAGCGACTGCACCAACACGGTGGCATCAAACTCGCACACCGGGCCTTGCAAGACATCCCCCAGCCAGCGGCGGGCGCTGGCGGCATCGTGCACCAAGCCCAGCTCCAGCGCACTTTCCAGCCCTTGCGAATAGCTGAAGCCGCCAATCGGCAGGCCGGGGCTAGCCAGCCGCAGCAGTTGCAACAGGGGCAGCAGTGCCGTCATGCCGGCTGGCCAAACAGATGCAGCTTCGGCGCGTACTGGAAGGCCGCATCCTTGCCGTGCGAATGATGATGGCCGCCACCGTAGGCACCACTTTCCGGGTGGAATGGTGCCTGCAGGCGGCTCACTTCGGCACCCAGCTGTTGCAGCATCTGTTCCAGCACGCTGTCGTCCAGCAGCCGCAGCCAGCCATCGCCCACCTGCAGATGCACATGGCGATTGCCCAGATGGTAGGCAGCACGGCACAGCTCCTGGGCATTGGCACAGCGCACATGCATGAGCGGCTCGTCGGCCGCCAGCACCCGCAGCACCCGCCCGTCTTCGGCCAGCAGCAGCTGACCATCGGCCAGTGGCGCGCCTGCCGACAGAAACAGGCCAACTTCTTCGCCATTACTGGCGCGGGTACGCAAGCGGGTTTTGCTGCGCAGCTCGAAGGTCAGCCGCAGCTCGGCATCCCAGCCGGCGGCCTGTTCCAACCGTTGATTGATGATCAGCATTTTCCTGCCTCTCTTTCTTCTTTTCCATCCAAAGAAACACTACTTGCCACGTCCTGATTGCTCCACGCTCAGAACAGGAAATAGCGCTGCGCCATGGGCAGGCTGGTGGCCGGTTCGCACCACAGCAGCTGGCCATCGGCCTTCACCTGATAGTTTTGCGGGTCCACCTCGATCTGCGGCAGATAGTCGTTGTGGATCAGGTCGGTCTTTTGCACGCTGCGGCAGTTTTGCACAGCCACCAGCCGCTTGCTCAGCCCCAGCGCCTGGCCGATGCCGGCATCCAGCGCAGCCTGGGAGACAAAGGTGACGCTGCCATCGGCAATGGCCTTGCCAAAGCTGCCGAACATCGGCCGGCTATGCACCGGCTGCGGGGTGGGAATGCTGGCATTGGCATCGCCCATGGCCGCCATGGCGATGATGCCGCCCTTGAGGATGAGCGAAGGTTTGACGCCAAAGAACATCGGCTTCCACAGCACCAGGTCGGCCAGCTTGCCCACCTCGATACTGCCCACCTCGTGGCTGATGCCATGGGTGATGGCCGGGTTGATGGTGTACTTGGCGATATAGCGCTTGATGCGGGCGTTGTCGCAGCCCTCGCCATCGCCTGCCAGCGGGCCGCGCTGCTGCTTCATCTTGTCCGCCGTCTGCCAGCAACGCAGGATGGTTTCCCCCACCCGACCCATGGCCTGGCTGTCGGAAGACATCATGGCAAACGCACCCAGATCATGCAGGATGTCCTCGGCGGCAATGGTTTCGCGGCGGATGCGGCTTTCGGCAAAAGCCACATCCTCGGCAATGGCCGGGTCCAGGTGGTGGCACACCATCAGCATGTCCAGATGCTCGTCGATGGTGTTGACGGTAAACGGCCGCGTGGGATTGGTGGAGCTGGGCAACACATTGGCAAAGCCGCAGGCCTTGATGATGTCCGGCGCGTGGCCGCCACCGGCCCCCTCGGTGTGATAGGTGTGGATGGTGCGGCCCTTGAACGCCGCCAGCGTGGCCTCGACAAAACCGGATTCATTCAGGGTGTCGGTGTGAATGGCCACCTGCACGTCCATCTCGTCGGCCACGCTCAGGCAGTTGTCGATGGCGGCCGGGGTGCTGCCCCAGTCTTCATGCAGCTTCAGGCCGATGGCCCCGGCACGTACCTGTTCGCGCAGTGCTTCCGGCAGGCTGGCATTGCCCTTGCCGGTAAAGCCCAGGTTCATGGCAAAGCCTTCCGCCGCCTTGAGCATATTGGCCATATGCCACGGCCCTGGCGTGCAGGTGGTGGCATTGGTGCCGGTGGCCGGGCCGGTGCCACCACCTATCATGCTGGTGATGCCGGAGGCCAGCGCTTCTTCGATTTGCTGCGGGCAGATGAAATGGATATGGGTATCGATGCCGCCGGCGGTGACGATCATGCCTTCACCGGCGATGATTTCCGTTGCCGCGCCGATGACGATGTCCACGCCGGGCTGGATGTCCGGGTTGCCAGCCTTGCCGATGGCAGCGATACGGCCGGCTTTCAGACCGATATCCGCCTTGACCACGCCCCAGTGGTCGATGATCAGCGCATTGGTGATCACGGTATCGGCCACCTCGGCCGCCAACGCCTGGCCCTGGCCCATGCCGTCGCGGATTACCTTGCCACCGCCGAATTTCACTTCCTCACCGTAAACGGTGTAGTCGCGCTCCACCTGCGCCCACAAGCCGGTATCGGCCAGGCGCACCGCATCGCCCGTGGTGGGGCCGAACATTTCGGCATAGGCTTGTCTGCTGATTTTCATAAGTCCCCCATCACCCGGCCCTGAAAGCCGAACACCCGGCGCGCCCCCGCCAGCGCCACCAGCTCTACCGTGCGCGTCTGGCCCGGCTCGAAACGCACGGCGGTGCCGGCGGCAATATTCAGCCGGAAGCCACGCGCAGCGGCACGGTCAAACAGCAGTGCGTCATTGGTTTCGGCAAAGTGATAATGCGAACCCACCTGTATCGGCCGGTCACCACGATTGGCCACTACCAGACTGATGGTGGCGCGGCCGGCATTCAGATCGATCTCGCCGTCCTGCACGCGGATTTCTCCTGGAATCATGTGTTGCTCCTGTCAGGTAAGCGGCGAATTCAGACTATCGGCTGGTGCACGGTGACCAGCTTGGTGCCGTCCGGGAAAGTGGCTTCCACCTGGATGTCCGGAATCATCTCCGGCACGCCCTCCATCACCTGCGCACGGCTGAGCAGCGTGGTGCCGTAGTGCATCAATTCGGCCACACTGCGGCCATCACGCGCGCCTTCCAGAATGGCGGCGCTGATATAGGCCACGGCCTCGGGGTAATTCAGTTGCAGGCCACGCGCCAGCCGGCGTTCGGCTACCAGTCCGGCGGTGAAGATCAGCAGCTTGTCTTTTTCGCGGGGGGTCAGTTCCATGGAATGCTTTCGTGTCAGCTTGCCCAGATGCGCGGCTGGCTGGCCGCACGTCCGTGGCTGAAGGGATAGATCAGGTCGCGACAGGCACGCAGCCAGTGATGGCCTGCCTCGGCACTGTCGCCGATGAAACGGGCCAGCCACACGCCAGGCAACTGGCTGGCCGCAGCACGCCCGGCACAGGGCAGATCAAGACAAGCCTGATGCAGCTCGGGCGGCAAGTCCGGCCCGGCCCACAGCAAGGTGGCCAGCACGCTGTGGCCGCCCATGCCCACCGGCGAGGCCAGCAAGGGGCTGTCACCCGGCACATGGCTGTGTTCGCACCACAGTAGCTGTTCGTTGCGCCACACTTCGCCGCTTTGCTGCCAGCAGCCGCGATCAAAGCGCTCGGCACTGGCCGGCCGGCCCAGGCACATCACCTCGCCGGCCAGCAGGCGGGCATCGCCCTGCAGCCGAAAGTGATTGTCCAGCGCCACCACGCTGCCGGCATACAGAATGGTTTCCTGTGGCAGCCATTCCAGCAGGCTGCCCGGCAGCTGCTCCACCCGCA
The DNA here is from genome assembly GCF_013911085.1 of Aquitalea aquatica. Classification (GTDB taxonomy): domain Bacteria; phylum Pseudomonadota; class Gammaproteobacteria; order Burkholderiales; family Chromobacteriaceae; genus Aquitalea; species Aquitalea aquatica. Next base: position 115,675 of record NZ_JACERN010000024.1, on the reverse strand, counting down.
GCTGCTGGGAGGATGCACGGCCGAAGCCGTCGTACCATTTGGCCGCACCGGGGCTGGTCAACAACACTGCACTGCCCTCGGCCAGATGAATGTCCAGCGTCAGCCGGTCGCCCCCGGCCATGCCGCCGGGCGGATGCACCACAATGTGCTGGCACTGGCCGTGGCCATCGATAAAGTGTTTCTGCACCCGCAGTGGCCCCTGATGGCGGCGATGCACCGGCACGGTGCGCCCTTGCACCACGGCATAGCCCAATTCCAGTGCAGCCGGCCAGCCGGCCAGCAGTTCGCTCGGCAAGGGGCTGGCAGAGGGCAGCTCGTTCATGTTCATCAGCAGTCAACCAGCAAGGCGAATGCACTTGAATCAGCAATTACCATGCCGGGGCCGTCATCAGATGGCCAATAGTTCGCGCACGCCATCGCTGGCCATCTGGCTGCCCTGCCCGCTGCAGATCACCTCGCCGCGCGACATCACCAGGTAGCGGTCGGCCAGCGCTTCGGCAAAGTCGTAGTACTGCTCCACCAGCAGGATGGCCATGTCGCGCTGCGCCGCCAGGCTGCGGATGACTTCGCCGATCTGCTTGATGATGGAGGGCTGGATGCCCTCGGTCGGCTCGTCCAGCACCAAGAGCGAGGGCTGGCTGACCAGCGCCCGGCCGATGGCCAGTTGCTGCTGCTGGCCGCCGGACAAATCGCCGCCACGGCGCTGGCGCATGTCGTACAGCACCGGGAACATCTCGTACACCGAGGCCGGAATCTCGCGCCCGGCCTTGCCGCCAAATCGCGCCAGCCCCATGCGCAGGTTTTCTTCCACCGTCAGCCGGCCAAAGATTTCCCTGCCCTGTGGCACATAGGCAATACCACGCGCCACGCGCTGGTGCGGCGCGCAGCGGCTGATGTCCTCACCCTGCCAGCGGATGCTGCCGCTTTTGACTGGCAGCTGCCCCATCAGACAGCGCAGCAAGGTGGATTTGCCCACGCCATTGCGGCCGAGCAGGCAGGTAACCTGGCCGATTTCGGCCTGCAGGCTGACACGGCGCAGAATGTGGCTGCCGCCGTAGTATTGTTCCACTTCTTGTATGTCCAGCATGTCAGCGCCCCAGATAGACTTCGATCACCCGTTCATCCGCCTGCACTTGCTGCAGGCTGCCCTCGGCCAGTACCGCGCCCTCGGCCAGCACCGTCACCTTGCCGGCAATGCTGGCGATGAAATCCATATCGTGTTCCACCACCATCAGCGAATGCCGGCCCTTGAGGGTGAGCAGCAGCTCGGCGGTCTTTTCGGTTTCGGCATCGGTCATGCCGGCCACCGGCTCGTCCAGCAGCAGCAGTTGCGGCTCCTGCGCCAGCAGCATGCCGATTTCCAGCCACTGTTTCTGGCCATGCGACAGCAGCCCGGCCAGCCGCTGCCGCTGCTCGCCCAGGCGGATCAGCGTCAGCAATTCGTCGATACGGTCGCGCTGCTGACCGGTCAGGCGGGCGCGCAGGCTGGCCCACACCGAACGCGGTCCGGCCAGCGCCAGTTCCAGGTTTTCCTGCACCGTCATCGCCTCGAACACGGTGGGCTTCTGGAATTTGCGGCCTATGCCCAGCTGGGCGATTTCCGCCTCGGAATGCTGGGCCAGATTGATGGTCTGGCCGAAAAAGGCCGAGCCGCTATCGGCACGGGTTTTGCCGGTAATCACGTCCATCATGGTGGTCTTGCCCGCGCCATTGGGGCCGATGATGCAGCGCAGTTCGCCCACGGCTATCGACAGCGACAGGCGGTTGAGCGCGCGAAAACCATCAAAGCTGACGCTGATGTCGTCCAGATACAGGATCTGCCCATGGGTGACATCCAGCCCCGGTTGCAACAGCCGGCCGCTGGCAGCGGTATCGCCGTCCCAGCTTTCGCGCTGTACCGATTGCGAAGTAGTGGCGGACATCATGCATTCTCCTTGTGACGGCGCAGCAGGCCCAGCAGGCCGCGCGGCAAAAACAGCGTGGTGGCAATGAACAGCGCCCCCAGGAAAAACAGCCAGTACTCGGGAAAGGCCACGGTGAACCAGCTCTTGGCTGCATTGATGAAACCCGCGCCCAATACCGGGCCAATCAGGCTGCCACGCCCGCCCACCGCCACCCAGATGGCGATTTCAATGGAGTTGGCCGGTGACATTTCCCCCGGATTGATAATGCCCACCTGCGGCACGTAGAGTGCGCCGGCCAGGCCGCACAGCATGGCCGAGGCCACCCAGATGAACAGCTTGTAATACAGCGGGTTGTAACCACAGAACATCAGCCGCGACTCGGCATCGCGAATGGCAGTGAGGATGCGGCCGAACTTGCTGTTGACCAGCCAGAAACCGGCAGCCAGCGCTGCCACCAGCAGCAGCACGGTCAGCAGGAACAGCGTGGCGCGGGTGGCTGGCTCGGCAATGCCATAGCCGAGGATGCGCTTGAAGTCGGTAAAGCCGTTGTTACCGCCAAAGCCGGTTTCATTGCGGAAGAACAGCAACATGGCGGCATAGGTGAGCGCCTGGGTCATGATGGAAAAGTACACACCCTTGATACGCGAACGGAAAGCCAGCCAGCCGAACACCAGTGCCAGCAGGCCGGGAACGCCCACCGCCAGACACAGCGCCCAGGCCAGGTGCTCGCTGCCCTGCCAGAACCAGGGCAGGGTTTTCCAGTCGAGAAACACCATGAAGTCGGGCAGGTCGCTCTGGTAATTGCCGTCATGGCCGATGGCGCGCATCAGATACATGCCCATGCCGTAGCCGCCCAAGGCAAAGAACAGGCCGTGGCCCAGGCTGAGCAGGCCGGTGTAGCCCCAGACCAGGTCCATGGCCAGCGCCACGATGGCGTAGCAGAGGATCTTGCCCACCAGCGTCAGGGTATAGGCCGACACATGCAGGCTGCTGGCCGGGTCGGTCCATAAATGCAGGGCGGGCATGGCCAGCAACACGGCCAGTGCCGCAGCACCTGCCAGTTTCAGCGGCAGTGGCCCGATACGGTGGGCCAGCCGCAGGGAAAGTGCGGATTGCATGATAGTGCTCCTAGTCCAGCACCCGGCCCTTGAGGGCAAACAGGCCTTGCGGACGCTTCTGGATGAACAGGATGATGAAGCCGAGAATGAGGATCTTGCCCAGCACCGCCCCCAGCGACGGCTCCAGAATCTTGTTGACGATGCCCAGGCCCATGGCCCCGGTCACGGTACCGGCCAGCTGGCCCACCCCGCCCAGCACCACCACCATGAAACTGTCCACGATATAGCCCTGGCCCAGTTCGGGGCCGACGTTGCCGATCTGGCTTAGTGCCACCCCGCCCAGCCCGGCAATGCCGGAGCCCAGGCCGAAGGCCAGCATGTCCACCTTGCCGGTGGGCACGCCCACGCTATCGGCCATGCGGCGGTTTTGCGTGACCGCGCGCACAAACAGGCCCAGCCGGGTCTTGTTGAGCGCCAGCCAGGTCAGCAGCAGTACGCCCGCGACAAAGGCAATGATGGCCAGCCGGTTGTACGGCAAGGTCAGTGCCGGGGTGATGACCCAGCCACCGGACAACCAGGACGGGTTGGCCACTTCCACGTTTTGCGCACCAAACAACATGCGTACTGCCTGGATCAGCATCAGGCTGATGCCCCAGGTAGCCAGCAGGGTTTCCAGCGGGCGGCCATACAGATGGCGGATGATCAGCCGCTCCAGCGCCATGCCGATGACAAAGGTGACGGCAAAGGCCACCGGCAGCGCAGCCAGCAGATAGGCATCGAATGCGCCCGGCCACCAGCTGCGGAACAGGTTCTGCACCACATAGCTGGCGTAGGCGCCAATCATCAGCATTTCACCGTGTGCCATATTGATGACGCCCAACAGGCCATAGGTGATGGCCAGCCCCAGCGCAGCCAGCAGCAGCACCGAGCCCAGGCTGATGCCGCTAAAGGCATAGCCCAGCATGTTGTAACGCCATTGGCTGGCTTTGATGTCCGCCACGGCCTGAGTGGCCGCCGCCCGCACGCGGGCGTCAGACTCGCTGGCACTGTCGGCCAGCGGCGCCAGCAGCGTCTGCGTGGCCGGGTCGGCACTGTCGGCCAGGGTGTGGATGGCTTGCAGGCGCTGCGCGGCATCCGGGCTGGCCAGTTGCAGACGGGAGCTGGCCACCAGCAAGGCCTGCTTCACCTGGCTGTCCTGTTCCTGTTGCTGCCGGCTCAGCAGCAAGGGCAGCAGGCCGGGGTTGGCACTGTCTTGCAAGGCCTGGATGGCACTCAGGCGCTTGCTGCGCTCGGGGTCGGCCAGATCGCTGGCGGCATGAAACGCCTCCAGCGCGCTGCGCACGCTGTTGTTGACCGGCAGTGTATCCAGACTGGCGGCATCGCCAGCCACCGGCTGGCCGTTGTCCACATCGCTGAGCTTGCCGTCGACCCCTTGCAACAACACATGGTTGCCATCAGTGCTGCTGAACAATCTGCCCTCTTCCAGTGCGGCAACAGCCTGACGGCGCGGGCCGTCGGCCTGTACCGTCCACTGGGTGATCAGCCCGGCGCGGTCGGCCGGGTCGGCATGGGCCAGCTCGGCCAGCGGGCTGGCCGCCACCAGGCCGCTGTACAGCAACAGCAGCAGGAGCAAGGGTTTGAACAATTGCATGGTGCTTTCCTTACTGAATGGACCGCCAGGCCGCCCTGCCTGTTGCGGGCAGGGCGGCAGCGGTCAATGGCGCGAGTCGTCCCGTACTGCGCTTACTTGCTCTTGACCGGGGTATCGGGCTTCTTGTCATTCCCCGGGATAAAGGGGCTCCACGGCTGGGCGCGGATCGGGGTCTTGGTTTTCCATACCACCGAGAACTGACCGTTGGACTGGATTTCACCAATCATCACCGGCTTGTGCAGGTGATGGTTTTTCGGGTCCATTTCCAGGGTGAAGCCGGACGGGGCGGCAAACTTGATGCCGGCCATGGCCTTGGTGACGGCGGCCACATCGGTGGTGCCGGCTTTTTTCACCGCCTCGGCCCACATATTGATGCCCACATAAGTAGCTTCCATCGGGTCGTTGGTCACCAGCTTGTCGGCATTGGCCAGGCCCTTTTTCTTGGCCCAGGCGCGGTAGTCGGCAATCCACTTGCTGTTGACCGGGTTCTTCACGCTCATGAAGTAGTTCCAGGCCGCCAGATGGCCGACCAGCGGCTTGGCATCGATGCCCTTGAGTTCTTCCTCACCCACCGAGAAAGCCACCACCGGCACGTCGGTCGCCTTCAGGCCCTGATTGCCCAGTTCCTTGTAGAAGGGCACGTTGGAGTCGCCATTGATGGTGGAGATGACGGCCGTCTTGCCACCGGCGGCAAACTTCTTGATGTTGCCGACGATGGTCTGGTAATCACTATGACCAAAGGGGGTGTACATCTCCTGGATGTCCTCGTCCTTCACCCCCTTGCTGTGCAGGAAGGCTCGCAGGATCTTGTTGGTGGTGCGCGGGTAGACATAGTCGGTCCCCAGCAGGAAGAAGCGCTTGGCACTGCCGCCTTCCTTGCTCATCAGGTATTCCACCGCCGGAATGGCCTGCTGGTTGGGCGCAGCCCCGGTGTAGAACACATTGGGCGACATTTCCTCACCCTCGTACTGCACCGGGTAGAACAGCAGGCCGTTCAGCTCCTCGTACACCGGCAGCACCGATTTGCGCGAGACCGAAGTCCAACAGCCAAAGGTCACGGCAACTTTGTCCTTGCTCAAGAGCTGACGGGCTTTTTCGGCAAACAGCGGCCAGTTGGAGGCCGGGTCCACCACCACCGGTTCCAGCTTCTTGCCCAGCACACCGCCCTTAGCGTTGATCTGGTCGATGGCAAACAGCGCCATATCCTTGAGCGAGGTTTCCGAAATGGCCATGGTGCCGGACAGGGAGTGCAACACCCCTACCTTGATGGTGTCGGCGGCAAAGGCCGGCATGGACACGAGGCCGGCGGCGGCCAGGACCAGCGGAGCGGACTTCAGAAACATGCGACGAGTAGATGCCATGAGATTCCCCTGATGATTGGTATGGATGTTGCGCTGCGTCATCAGAGTACGATCCACGCCGGGCCAGCAAAATACGTTACATGACGTAGATGCATGCGCAGGTCGGCGCTGGTGCGTGCTTGCCGCACGGCGATGTCCTTGTGCTAGGCTGTGGCTCCCCGTCGATGGAGTCTGTTTATGCTGCCACGCAGCGCCTGGCGTGATTTCACCGCCGTCATTTTCAGCGTGGCCCTGCTGGGCCTGGGTCTGGGCAGCACCATGCCGCTAACCGCCCTTACCCTGACCGCTCGCGGTTTCAGCCCGGAGGTGATCGGCTGGACCGTGGCCGCCGGTGCGCTGGGCGGGGTGCTGGCCACGGTGGCCGCGCCGGCGCTGGCGCTGCGGCTGGGACGGCGCAATGTGATGCTGGGCTGCCTGCTGCTGGCGACACTGTCGGTGATGCCGCTGCAATACCTGCAGTCGATTCCCGGCTGGATGCTGGCGCGCTTTCTGTTTGGTGCGGCCATGGCCCCGCTGTTCGTGCTGGGGGAAAGCTGGATCAACACCCTGGCCGGCGACCATGCGCGTGGCCGCATCGTGGCCATTTATTCCACCTGTTTCACCGCCTGTCAGGTATTGGGGCCGCTGCTGACCGACCTGCTGGCACGCTGGCCGGAGCAGTCCTTCCTGCTGTGCGGCGGGCTGTTCTTGCTGGGGGTGCCGGGCATCATGCTGGCGCGGCCCGAACAGCCGGCCAGCCAGCAGGCAGCCCACCCAGCGCCGCCTGCGCCCGGCACGCCGGGCAAACAGAGCGCCACCTCCTGGCTGGGCATCATCCGCAGCGCGCCGGCCATCCTGCTGGGCACCGCCTTCTTTGCCTCATTCGATACCGTCATGCTCAGCTTTCTGCCGCTGGTGGCGATGGATGCCGGCATGAGCCAGAGCCGCGCCCTGGCTTCGGCCTCCATCCTGCTGGCTGGCGATGCCGCGCTGCAATTCGCCATCGGCTGGCTGGCCGATCACTTTGGCCGCCGCCGGGTGCAGCTGCTGTGCGGGGTGCTGGTATGCCTGTTGCTGCCCTTGCTGCCGTGGCTGATGCAGCTGCCGGGGCTGTGGGAGGTGTATCTGTTTGTGCTGGGCGGCTGTGCCGGTGCCATCTATACCTTATCCATGGTGGCCAGCGGCGAGCTGTTCAGCGGGGCGGCACTGTTGCGTATTTCCGGGCTGATTTCGCTGAGCTGGAATCTGTCCAGCAGCCTGGGGCCGGCAGCTACCGGGCTGGTGATGCAGCATGCCGGCGGTAGCTGGATGGTGGCGGTGCTGTGGGGCATGGCCCTGCTGTTTGTTGTCAGCGGCTGGCGGCAGCGCGCGGCGACACAGGCCGTCGCCCTACACTGAGCCCTTGCCAGCACACCGGCTTTTTCGCAGGCTGCACGTTTCAACAAACTGACGGAAGCCAAGCATGCAGCCAGCCAGATGGCCCCAAGGGATACGCGCCCTGATTGCGCGGGAATGGCAGCAATTACGCAGTTTCCAGGCCAGTGACCGGCCATGGCAGATGCCGCTGACTGCCGCGCTGGCCACCGGTCTGCCACTGCTGATTGCCGCCTGGACCGGCCAGCTTGGCTTTGGCCTGCTGTCGTCCCTGGGTGGCATGGCCTTTCTCTACCTGCCGGCCACGCCCATGCACCACCGCATGGTCACCATCATGGCCTGCAGCTTTGGCCTGATCGCCAGTTTCACCCTGGGCCTGTTAAGCCAGCTGCTGCCGCTGGCTGCCGCCCCGGTACTGACCGTCATCACCATTCTGGTGACCATGATCTGCCGCTTTTACCGCCTGCCACCACCCGGCAGCTATTTCTTCGTGATGGTGGCCGCGCTGGCCGCCTATACCCCGGTCCCCGTACTGCAAATACCACTGCGGGTGGGCCTGCTGGCCATGGGCAGCCTGCTGGCCTGTGTACTGGCCTTCGGCTATAGCCTGCATGTACTGAGCCAGCGCACACCCCGGCCGATACAGCCCTTGCCGGCGGCCGATTTCGACTTCGTGGTGGTGGATGCGCTGATCATCGGACTGACCGTCGGCCTGTCGCTGCTGCTGGCCGAACTGTTGCAACTGGAACGTCCCTACTGGGTGCCGGTGAGCTGCCTGGCCGTGCTGCAGGGGGCCAGCTTGCGGGCGGTGTGGAACCGCCAGTTGCAGCGGCTGCTGGGTACGGCGCTGGGGCTGCTGCTGACCTGGGCGCTACTGAGCCTGCCCTTGAATGGGTGGTCGGTCACGCTGCTGGTAATGCTGCTCAGCGGCGTGGTGGAAACCCTGGTGGTGCGCCACTACGGCATGGCGGCGGTGTTCATCACGCCCATGGCCATTTTGCTGGCCGAAGCGGCGCACCTGGGCCAAGGCTCGCCCACCGGCCTGATCGAGGCGCGCTTCTACGACACCCTGGCGGGTGGGCTGGTCGGCTTGCTCGGCGGCCTGAGCCTGCACCGGCCCCCCTTGCGCCAGGGCATCAGCCAGCTGGTGCGGCGTGTTCTGCCGGTGAAGGACACTTTTTGAGTCAGTCCTTGTGGCCCTGTGCGTCGGCGTCGGCCTGCAGCCGGCTGCGCACAAAGTCGATATGGCCACGCAATTCATACAGCAAATCGCCAAAGGCTGCCGGCACCACGATCTTGCTCACCGTGGCATCGACATGCTGCAGCCGGTGCAGCAATTCCTCCTGCTTGCCCGGCACCGTGCGCTGGGCCACCGCCTCGCGCTCGATATCGAACAACACCCGATACCAGCGGTTGATGCCGGACTGGATACGCCAGCGATAAATGGCCGGGGCCACCTTGAGTGCCGGTATCAGCAACAGCACCAGTGGCAGCATCACCGCCAGCGCCCGTGCCACCAGCCCGGCCAGCCAGAAGGGGAAGGTGCGGTAGAAAAAGCTTTTGCCGGAGGCGTAATAGCGCTGTGCATCCTCGCTGATACGGATTTCATGCTCGGCCAGCACCGGAAACTCGCCAGCCTTCTTGAACAGGCCGGGCTTGCCATGAACTTCACGCGCGGCCTCCAGCAGCAGATCGGACAAGGCCGGGTGTAAGCCCTCGCGCGCTACCAGCTCTACCGTGGGGCCGATCAGATTGGTGGTTTCCGGCGGAATATCCTTGCCCAAGTCCAGCGCACCACGTGGCAGCTCCAGCTTGTTCAGATAGCTGACCCGCCGTGCATAGCCATCTGCCTGGATGAAGCTGAACAGATGAATGTCCGGTGTGTGCAGCAACTGGCGCAGCAGGTCGGTAGAGCTGGAATCACCCATCACGAACAGTGCATCCACCTGCTGCTCCAGCAGCGACTTGACCGCATCGCCCGGCAGCGCATTCAGCAGCGTGGTATCGGCTCCCGGCGTGATGCCATTGAGCTTGAGCAGCGCCAGCGCCAGGTTGTGGGTACCGCTGCCCTCTTCGCCGATAGCCAGCCGCATGCCTTTGAAATCGGACAGCAAGGTCTTGGGCGTGCCACGGTAGAACACCATCAGCGGCTGATAGGAAATACTGCCCAGCGACATCAGCCGGCTGGTATCGGCACTGCCGGCCTCACCGCCCAGCACGAAGCCGACATCCACATCCAGCCGGGGGTTGCTCAGCTTGTGCAGATTATCCAGCGAGCCACCGGAAGGCAGTATTTTCACCGTCACTCCCTCGCGCGCCAATATCTTCTGGTAACGCAGGGCGGTTTTCTGGAACACGCTACCCGGCGGGCCACTAATGATGGTGAGGCTGGTGGGTGCCGCCGCATTGGTCAGCAGCAGCGCCAGCAACATGATGGCTACACCAGCCAGCACGATCATCAGCATCGACAGTACCAGGCCACGACCAAACAGGGCGTTCAGCCGGGCGGCAAGGCGGGCAAACAGGCTACGGGGAGAGAACAAGGCAAGGCTCCTGACTGGGGCCGGCCTGCGCAACAGGCGACACGGCCGGACCGCCGCAATCTACCACGGCAGCCCCGCCACCGCGACCCGGCTCGGCGCGCGGCCGGGTATGATGGCGCTTGACTTCGAGTGCACTCTAACTTGCAGACTGGCTTCCATGACCACACTCAGCATCCGGCAAATGGCCCGCCACAGCGGACTTTCCACCCATACCCTGCGCTATTACGAGGATATCGGGCTGATTGATCCGGTGGCGCGCAGCGCCAGCGGCCACCGCTGCTACGGCGAACAGGAACAACGCTGGATAGACTTCCTGCTACGCCTGCGCGCTACCGGCATGCCGATACGCGACATGCTGCACTACGCCGCACTGCGGCGCAGCGGCAATGCGCTGGACAGTGTGGTTGCACGTCAGCAGATGCTGCAACAGCATGTGCTGACATTGGAAACCCGGCTGGCCACCCTGCAGGAAAATCTGGCACTGATGCGCGACAAAGTCGCCATCTATGCCGGCATGGCGGCAGAACTGCAGGCCGCCAGCCACCGCACCGCGACAGGAGTCACTCATGCACACCCCACGCTACCAACAGGGCTGGAACCGCCTGCGTCAGGTTGACGCTGCGGCCGGCGAGCGCGTCATCGCCAGCCTGCAGGACATCAGCCCGGATCTGGGCCGCTACATCATCGAATTCGGTTTTGGCGATGTGTATTGCCGCCCCGGCCTCAGCCTGCAACAGCGCGAACTGGCCACCATTGCCGCCCTCACCACACTGGGTAATGCCACACCGCAGCTCAAGGTACATATTGCCGCCGGGCTGAATGTGGGCCTGAGCCAGCAGGAAATCCACGAAACCATCCTGCAGATGGCGGTGTATGCCGGTTTTCCGGCCGCGCTCAACGGCATGTTTGCGGCAAAAGAGGTATTTGCCGAACACGACGGGCCTGAAGCAACAGCTTCGGGCTAACAAGCGCTGAGCAAACCGCGTAGAGCACCCCGGCCAAGGCCCGCCGCCGCAGACAGTACATGGCGTACGGCAAGGCGGCACAAGGCTGGCGCGGGGTGTTGTTATCGGGTCTAGGCATGGCCGCGCCCCAGCGCCAGGGCGGCCGCCGAGGTACGGGTTTCCACGCCCAGCTTGGCGAATACATGCTCCAGATGCTTGTTGACGGTGCGCGGGCTCATGCCAAGGATCTCGGCAATATCGCGATTGGTCTTGCCCAGGCTCAGCCAGTGCAGCACCTCGGCCTCACGCTGGGTCAGGCGGAAAGCCGCCACCAGCGCCGCCACGCTGGACTGCACGCCATCTTCGCGCAGCACCACGAGCCACTCCGCTTCGCCAGGCACCAGATGAAAGCTGGCCAGCAGCCGCTGGCCAGCTTCGCCCGGCCACTGCCCCGGTAGCTCCTGCCCGGCCTGTCTGGCCTGCTGGGCGTTGAAGGCCCAGCGCAGCAAGGCATCAGGTGCCTGTTCGCCCACCACCGCGAAATAGCGCTGCAGCAGCTGGCTGGCCAGCGCGGTCTGCCATAGCAGGCGGCCGCTGTGCGGGTCCAGCGCCAGCGTGGCCTGGCCAAAGGCATCCAGCGCGCTGCGGGCCTGCTGCATCTGGCGGGCACTGGCGGTATGCGCGGCAATGCGCGCCAGCACTTCCGGCGGCCGCAGCGGTTTGGTGACATAGTCGGCCCCGCCGGCGGCAAAGGCCGCCACCACGTGTTCGCTCTCGGTCAGGCCGGTCATGAATACGATGGGAATGGGCCGGGTGACAAAATCCGCCTTCAGCCGCCGCGCCACCTCGAAACCATCCATGCCCGGCATCACCGCGTCCAGCAGGATCACGTCCGGCAGGCTGAGCCGGGCGCGCTGCAGGGCGGCCTCGCCATGAGTGGCCACCAGCACGGTATGGCCGGCGGCATCCAGTGCATCGTGCAGCAGCTGCAGATTGTCCGGCACATCATCCACGATCAGCACCAGTGCGCTGCGTTGTGCGGCCTTGTCCATCAGGCTTGGTCCTCTTCCGGCTGCGCCAGGCTGCGCAGCGCATCAAATTGAAAATTTGCCGCCAGCGCCTCGGCCCGGCGCAGGAATTCGCCATGCTGGCTGGTCTGGCCAGCCAGGGTTTGCAAGGCCGCCTTCACCCCCTTGGGGTAGCCCAGTTGCAGCGCCTCCAGCAAGGGTTGCAGCAAATCGGCTGGCGGCAGGCTCAATGCCGCTGCGCTGGCGTGTAGCGGCTGCAGTGCCACGACGGCGGCCGGCTGGCTGTCGGTGTGCCATGCCAGCTGCAAACGTTTTCCCAGCCAGTCGAGGATGTCGTCGATACGGATGGGTTTGACGAAGAAATCTGCCGGCAGAATACCCACGTCGTTGTCCTGGCCCTTTTCAAAGGCATTGGCCGAGATGATGGCCAGCGCGGCCGCATCGGCCATGCCTGCCTGGGCCTGACGGATGGCCCGCAAGGTTTGCCAGCCGTCCATGCCCGGCATGGCCAGGTCCATGAAGATTGCATGCGGGCGAAAGCTGGCTAGTTGCGCCAGGCAGGCTTCGCCGCTACTGGCCTCGGCCAGTTCAAACCCCAGCGGCTGCAGCATGCGGCCCAGCATGGCGCGGTCCACCGCTTCGTTGTCCACCAGCAACAGGCGACGGCGCGGCCCGGCATAGCCGGTGCGCTGCAGCCGTGGCACGGCCTGTTCGGCTTGCTGGCCGATGAGCGCGGGCAGGAACAGGCGCACGGTAAACAGCGCGCCCTGCCCCGGCGTGCTGTCCAGGCGGATTTCGCCGCCCATCAGGTCGGTCAGCATCTTGCTGATGGTCAGCCCCAGCCCGCTGCCGCCCTGCTGCGACTGGCGGCCGCGCTCGAAGGGTTCGAACAGCCGCGCCTGGTCTTCGGCGGCCATCCCCGGCCCGCTGTCGCGGATGGTAAAGGTGGCCATTTCGCGCTGATAGCGCAGCCCCAGGCTAACCTCGCCGCGCAGGGTGAACTTGACCGCATTGCCCAGCAGGTTGATCAGGATCTGCCGCAGCCGTTTTTCATCGGCGCGCACCACCGCCGGCAGCTCGCCTTGCGGTTCGAAGCGGAAATCCAGCCCTTTTTGCTGTGCCTGAAGGCTGAACATGGCCACCAGTTGCTTGATGAAGGCGGTAAAGTCCAGCGGCCGCATGTCCAGTGTCAGCTTGCCGCTTTCGATGCGGGCAATGTCCATGGTGCCTTCGATCACCGACAGCAAGTGGTCGCCACTCTTGTACACCACCTCCACCGCCTGGCGTGCTGCCGGTGGCAGGCTGGCATCGGCATGCAGAATCTGCGCATAACCCAGCATGCTGTTGAGCGGAGTACGCAGCTCGTGACTGATGGTAGTGACATAGCGGCTCTTGGCCTGATTGGCCTGTTCGGCCGCTTCACGCGCCTGTTGCAGCAGCAGGTCGGTCTGGCGGTGTGAATCGATTTCCTGTTGCAGCAGGCGCGTCTGGCGGCGCGATTCTTCCTGCGCCACCTGCCGGCTATTGCGGGTCAGCACCATCCACCAGGCCAGCACGCTGCTGGCCAACAGCAGCACGGCAAATAGGCGGAACAGCAGGCCGGACAGGCCGGCCACTGCACCCTCCTGCCGGGCGATGAAATACAACAGGCCCAGCAGCAATAGCAAGAAAGCGGTGATGCCGGTCATCAGCAACAGGTAATGCCCCAGCCCGCGTTTCAGATACGGTTGCAGGCCACGCGGCAGCAGGCGCTGCAACAGACCCTGCCATTGCGCCGCCAGCGTGGCTTGCGGCTTGCACAGGTCGCCACAGCGCACATCCAGTGTGCAGCACAGCGAGCAGATATGGCCTTGATAGGCCGGGCAGCCGACGATGTCTTCCGCCTCGTATTCGCGCTGGCACAGCACGCAGCGATAGCGCGCCTGCTGCATGCCGGAGGGGCGGCGCGCCAGATAATAGCGCCCGCCACTGAGCCAGGCGAACAAGGGCGACAACAGCAAGGCCGTACACATGGCCACCAGTGGCGACAGCGCCTGTGCCGTCTCGCCCAGCGCGCCCAGATGGGCGGCCACCGCCAGCAGCGACGCCAGCGCCATCGCGCCCAGGCCCACCGGATTGATGTCGTACAGATAGCCACGGCGGAACTCGATGCCCGGCGGACTCAGCCCCAGCGGCTTGTTGATCAGCAAATCCGCCACCACCGCCATGATCCAGGAAATGGCGATATTGCTGTACAAGGCCAGCACCTGTCCCAATGCCTGAAACACCTCCAGCTCCATCAGCAGCAGGGCAATCAGCGTATTGAACACCACCCACACCACCCGGCCCGGATGGCTGTGGGTGAGCCGGGAAAAGAAATTGGACCAGGCCAGGCTGCCGGCATAGGCATTGGTGACGTTGATCTTCAGCTGCGACACGATGACAAACAGCGTGGTGGCGGCAATGGCCAGCCGGCCATCGCTGAATACATGGGAATAGCCGATCAGATACATCTGGTTCGGGTCCACCGCCTTGGCCAGCGGCACGGCATTGCGTAGCGCCAGCCAGGCCAGCAGTGCGCCGCCCAGCATCTTGGCCACCCCCGGCAGCACCCAGCCCGGCCCGCCCAGCAGGCAGGCCAGCCACCAGCTGCGGGCATTGTCGGCGGTGCGCGGCGGCATGAAACGCAGATAATCGGCCTGCTCGCCCATCTGGGTAATCAGTGCAATGCCCACCGCAAACGCTGCACCAAAACTGCGCAGATCGAAGTGCGTACCCGCACCGTGCGCACCAGGGTAATGCCACAAGCCCTGCACGGCGGTCGGCTCCTGCCACAGCACAAAGCCATAGGGCAGCAGCAACAGCAGCAGCCACAAGGGCTGGGTCCAGCTTTGCAAACGGCTGATGGCGGTGACACCGTGGGTGACCAGCGGCAGCACCAGCAAGGCGCACAACAAGTAGCCGGCCACTGGCGGAATACCAAAGCCCAGCTCCAGCGCATAGGCCATGATGGCCGCTTCCAGCGCAAAAAAGATGAAGGTGAAGGAGGCGTAGATCAGCGAGGTGACGGTGGAGCCGATATAGCCGAAACCAGCCCCACGGGTCAGCAAATCCATGTCCACGCCGTAGCGGGCGGCATATACCGAAATCGGCAGGCCGGCCAGCAGGATCACCAGCCCGGTCAGCAGGATGGCCAGCAAGGCGTTAAAGAACCCGGCCTGCACCAGCATTGTGGCACCCACCGCTTCCAGCACCAGAAACGAGGCCGCCCCGCCCAGCGCGGTATTGGCCACCCGCCACAGCGACCACTGGCGAAAGCGGCGCGGGGTAAAGCGCAGCGCATAGTCTTCCAGCGATTCGCGCGCTACCCAGCTGTTGTAATCGCGGCGCAGCTGGATGACTTGCTGTGGGGGAGATGGCGGCTCTGCGGACACGGGGTAATCCTGTTGGCGATGACACCCACCACAGACGCAAGAAGCCTGCCAGCACCGCCAGCCTGGCCCCTCCTCCGCCAGACAGGCTGGTGTAACTCAGCTGCAGGTCCGGCCAGTCTCATGACGCAGCCTGCAGATAGCCCTCCACCAGCGCCAGCAAGGCCGCCGCCGCCGGGGTGGGGCTATCGTGACAGGCCAGATAGACACGCCGGCGCGGGCCATCCACCACCGGCAGCGCCAGCAGGTCGGCATGCTGGTCGGCACCCAGTGCCGGCACCATGCCGACGGCACAGCCACTACGCACCAGGCTAACCAGTGTTTCGGCATGATTCACCTCAAAGGTCACCCGCCGCTTGATGCCCTGGGCGGCAAACGCCATATCGGTCTGCAGACGCGGGCCGGTGCCTGCCGGCCAGTCCACCAGGGTCTGCTGCGCCAGCTGTGGCAAGGTCAATTCCTGACAGCCGGCCAGCGGATGCTGTGGATGCAGCAAGGCCAGCAGCGGCTCTTCCCACAGCAGACGCGCATCCAGCCCCAGCACCGGCTCGCCCGGCCACACGCCGATGAAGGCGATATCGGTCTGCTGCTGCCGCAGTTCTTCCATCAGCACATCGCTCATGCGCAAGGCCAGCTGTACATCCACTTGCGGATGACGGCGGTGGTATTCCGCCAGCAGGCCGGGCAGATCCAGCCGGCTGAGCGTGGAGATGCAGCCTATGCGCAGGCAACCGCGAATTTCGCCGGTGGCCGCCGCCATTTCATCCTCCAGCCGGCGTGCGGCATCGCGCACCTGGCGCGCATGGTTGACGAAGGTATGGCCTGCCGGGGTCAGCGTCACCTGGCGTGAAGTGCGCTCGAACAAGCGGGTGCCAAACTCCTGCTCCAGCCGCGATATCTGGTGGCTGAGCGCAGACTGCACGGTGTGGCACCGCTCGGCGGCACGGGTGAAGTTCTCTTCTTCAGCCACCGCCAGCACATAGTCGATCTGGCGCAGATTCATAACATCAATCTCGTTTCACGATCAAAAACATGAAAACAATACATTGGTGTCATTATTCAGGCCAGTGAATACTGCGCGGGCATGCATTAAAAGCGGCTAACAAAATAGCGTAGCGTCCCTGGGGCAAGAAGGCTCAACGCAGCAGCAGGGTTTTTGTTAGCGGCTCTACCACCCCCTGCGCAGCCACACCGAAAGCACACACATGCACACCACCCACACCCTCCCCCACCCCGGCCATGAACATGGCGGGCTCAGCCCACTATTGATGTGGCTGATGACGGTAGCCACCGGCCTGGCCGTGGCCGGTAATTATTACGCCCAGCCCTTGCTGCCGGAAATCAGCCGCGCGCTGGGCATTAGCGCCGCCAGCGCCGGTGGCATCGTCACCACCGCCCAGCTTGGCTACGCCCTGGGCTTGCTATTGATCGTGCCACTGGGCGATATGCTGGAACGGCGACGGCTGATCATCAGCATGATGCTGCTGGCCACGGCCGGCCTGCTGATCAGCGCCACGGCAGACAGCATCAGCCAGCTGCTGCTTGGCACGGCGCTGGCCGGCGTGTGCTCGGTGGTGGCGCAAATCCTGCTGCCGCTGGGTGCCAGCCTGGCCGCCGAGGCCGAACGCGGCCGCGTGGTGGGCACCATCATGAGCGGCCTGCTCACCGGCATATTGCTGGCCCGCACCGTGGCCGGCACGCTAGCCGACCTGGGCGGCTGGCACACCGTGTACTGGTGCGGCGCAGCCGGCATGCTGCTGATGACCGTGGTGCTGGCGCGCCAGCTACCAGTCAGCCGCGTGGGCAGCGGCCTGTCCTATCCGCAGCTACTGCGCTCGGTCCTGCGCCTGTTCAATGAAGAAGCCAGTCTGCGCCTGCGCGGCCTGCTGGGGGCCATGGCCTTTGCCACCTTCAGCGTGATGTGGACCTCGCTGGCCTTCCTGCTGTCAGCGCCGCCATTTTCCTTCTCCAACAGCACCATCGGCCTGTTCGGGCTGGCCGGTGCCGCCGGGGCCATGTCCGCCAATATCGTTGGCCGCCTGAGCGACCGGGGCCATGGTCCGCTGGCCACGCGGCTGAGCCTGGGCCTGATGTTGCTGGCGTGGTTGCCGCTGGCGCTGGCACCACACTCGATTACCGCCTTGCTCGTGGGCATTTTGCTGCTGGATCTGGGCGTGGCAGGCTGCCACGTCAGCAATCAGGGGGCGATCTACCGCATCCGCCCGGAAGCGCGCAACCGGCTGACCTCGGCCTATATGACCAGCTACTTCATCGGCGGGGCCGTTGGCTCGCTGGCCTCGGCCTGGGCTTATGGCCACTGGGGCTGGACCGGCGTGGTGGTGGTAGGCGCGGCCTGCAGCCTGACTGGCCTCAGCGCCTGGGAGCTGTCCCGGACAACGCGCTGAACGATGGAGGACTGTTTATGGATGATTGTTTATGGTGCTGCTGCTGGCTGCAGCAGCTGGCAGTCATGATCCTGCACATCGCCTTCGGCCGAGGCAAAGTTGCCGGCCAGCAGGTCAGCCTTGCCGGCCAGCAGCCAGAAACCTGGCCCGCTGTCGAAGCGGGTGGCAATCACCGCCAGGGTGTAGCGGCCCATGTCCTCGCGGGCGGCAGGAATCCCCTCCGCCAGCAGACGGAAGGGCTGCACGCCCGCCAGTGTCTCGCCCATGATGGCTCTTGCCTGGTAGGCATGGCCGTTGATGCCACCAGGCAGCTCCTGCCATTGCGGCCCGATGGCTGCCTGTTGCAACTGCCGACGCAATGCCGGCTGCACACAGGAAACATGAATGTGCAGCTGGTTCTGGCTGCGGCCCCATGGCGAGTTCACCGTCAGCGCCAGCGCCTCGCGCGGCAAGGGGCTGCCGTGCAGGCGATCCATCCACTGGCGAGCGTCCCAGGCCGCGGCCCAGTAATCGGGCGCATCATCCTGCAATAGCAGCGGGCTTTCGATGCCGCTGACCCGTGCGGTGGGAATCAGCAGATATTGCAGTACACCGTGGATGTCCTTGAGCACGGCAAAACCCTGCGCCTCGCCCTGTCCGGTTTCCACCCTGGCACAGGGTGCCGGGTCCTCGGCCTGCTGCCAGTGCGGTACACACTGCTCATGCACGATATTCCACAAGGCATCGGCATTGGCCGCATGCACCGCCCAGGATATCAATAGCAGCAGCGCGGCCAGCACACTGCCGCCACGGATGATTTTCACCGTCATGGAATGATGCTTTCGCCAGAGGAAAAACCGCATGATGAATCAGCCGGATGACAAACTGTCGCTCAGCGCGGCGGCAGCAGGCTGGGCAAGGGCCAGCGCTTGACCGTCCACCAGGCATAGCCGCCCAGTGTGGCCGACAAGCCCAAGGACACCACGAAATAACCAGCCGGGCCGATGGCCGCCATCACCGAGGAGCACAATAGCGGCCCCAGCGTGCCGCCCAGCGCATATACCATCAGCAGCGAAGCACTCACCTCCACCCGGTGGCGCGCTGGCATGGCGTCGTTGGCGATACCGCTGAGCGTGCCGTAAAAGGTAAAGGCCACCGACACATACACCATCACCAGCGGCAGCATCCAGCCGGTGTTCAGCAACTGGGTCAGGATCAGCGACAGCACCGCCACCACCAGCGCGCAGCGCGCCAGCAAGGTGGCGCGGTCGCTACTGTCCGCCCATTTGCCCATCGGCCACTGCAATAGCGGCGCAGCCAGCAAGGCCAGGCCCATGAAACTGGCAATATCCGGTGCAGAGCGGCCGGACTGGCTCAGCATGGCCGGCAGCATGGTGTAGAAGGCGCTATTGAAACAGCCGGCCAGCACCGCCCCCACCAGGCTGAGCGGAGCGCGCCGGCCCAGCAAGCGCAGGGTACGCATGGCCCGCGCCAGCACATTGCCAGGCGCTGGGGCCGCCAGCACTTGCGGACGCTGCTGGGTCAGGGTGACCGGGATGATGGCCAGGGCAAACAACATGGCCACGATGATGAAGGGCCAGCCAGACTGGCTGAACGGCAGCTTGAGCAGCCACTGGCCGGCACTTGCCCCCAGGTAGCTGATGATCAGGTAAAGCGAAAACAGCTGGCCGCGCTGGCTGTTGCTGACACAGCCGTTCAGCCAGCTTTCCACCACCATGTAGATGCCCACCATGGCCAGACCATTGCCCAGCCGCGCCAGCAGCCACAGCCACGGCGTGGTGAACAGCGCCTGACACAAGGTCAGCACGCAGATGATGGCGGTAAGCGCAGCAAAGGCCCGGTGATGGCCATACTGGCGAATCATGCCGCTGCAGAAGAATCCGCCGAGAAAGAAACCGGCGTAATAGGCCGACTGCACCATGCCGGCCACCGCCACCGGCACGCCATTGGCCAGCAAGCTGAGCGAGGTTTCGGTGCTGCCCAGCGCATTGCCCACCACCAGCAAGGCATAAGCCAGCAACAGGCTGGCCACCGCCCGCAGCATGCTGCGCCAACTACGCTCCACCACCGTCACGCTGTGCATGAACTGACCACTCCCCCGACGCATACCATCTAAATATCATTATGGCTGGTGCGCTGTCATCAGCCATGCCCGCAAACGACTGCGCCAGGAGCGGAAACCGTCCACACCCGCCCCCCGACTACTTGTTCTGCCGCTGCCGCCAGGCGGCCAGCTCGCTCAGTTTCAGTCCGCGTGGAAAGGGCCGGTGTTTGCCATGGGCAATGCGTTGCGAGCGGTAAATGCCGCTATGGCCAGAAAAATAATAGCTGGCCACGCAAGCCAGTGCGGCGTAGATGCCCACCTCGCTGCCAAACAGCTCCATCGCCATGATGGTGGAGGCCAGCGGCGTATTGGCTGCCCCGGCAAACACGGCGACAAAACCCAGCCCGGCCAGCAGGGAAAACGGCAGATGCAGCAAGGGAGACAGGGCATTGCCCAGGGTGGCACCGATATAAAACAGTGGCGTGACTTCGCCGCCCTTGAAACCGCTGGCCAGCGACAGCACGGTCAGGCCCAGCTTGGCAGCGAAATCATAAGGCACCAGCGGCTGCTGGAAGGCGTCGACAATCACCGGAATGCCCAGACCGATATAGCGATCGGCCCCCGTCGGCCAGACGATGGCCACCAGCAACAAGCCGCCCAGCAGGGGGCGCAGCGGCGGGTACTTCACCAGATGCTTGATGCGCGCCGACAAGGCATGGGTGCTGTCGGCAAACAGCTTGCCGGTAAGACCGAACAGCGCGCCGGCCACCAGCGTGGCCAGCAGGGTCCAGCCGCTGATGGCCGGGATAAATTGAATGGTGTAGTGGGTGTGCAGCACACTCCAGGCCAGGCCCACCTGGTCGGCCACAATAGCCGCCAGCAGGCAGGGAAACAGCGCGTCGTAGCGCATGCGACCAATGGCCAGCACTTCCAGCGCAAACACGGCGCCAGCCAGTGGCGTACCGAATACCGAGGCAAACCCGGCGGCAATGCCGCACATCAGCAAGATGCGCCGGTCGGCATTACCGAGCTTGAGCAGGTGAGTAAGCTGGTCGGCCAGCGCTCCGCCCATCTGCACGGCAGTGCCTTCGCGCCCGACCGAGGCTCCGAACAGATGCGACATCACCGTGCCCCACAGCACCAGCGGCACCATGCGCAGGGGAACAATCCGGGTGGGATCGTGAATCTCGTCGATCAACAGATTATTGCCAGCCTCCACCCGGCTGCCATAACGCAGGTAAACCCAGCCGACGACAAAACCAGCCAGTGGCAGCAATAGCAGCAGCCAGCGGTAGTCCTGCCGCATGGCCGTGGCCCATGCCAGGCTATGCAGAAAGAAGGCAGAAGCAGAGCCGGCCAGCAAGGCAACCAGGCAGGCCAGTAACAGCAGCTTGCTCATGCGCGGCAGCATGGCAAGGGTTTCGGAACGGGAAATGGCAGACATGACGTTCTTCTGAATGACAACACATAATCACCCCCGGCCGGAAAATACAGACGCACCTGCAGCTCCCGGCAAGGGGAATCCTGCAGGCATCATCAGCCCGGATGGGCGGTTTGCTGTCACGGCCGCGACATGCTGCGCAGCGGGACAAGCGGGAGGAATGCCATCTCCCTCAAAGAAAAGCCATGCTAGCGGCAAAGCCTGAGCGCGACAAGCAAAAAGCCGGGCTACCCCAGAGGGACAGCCCGGCCAGACCAGCAACAGGACAAGGGCAAAACCGGCAGATCAGCCTCAGGACAGGCTGTCACCTTTCTCGTCACGGGTCTTGTACAGCGAGTACAGCACACCGCTGATCAGCAGGCCCAGCGTCACCACCAGCGATACACCGGTTGGAATGTGGAACTGCACCAGCTGAATGTCGTTGAGATACACCAGCCCTACTTTCACCCCGATGAACACCAGCACGATGGCGAGCGAATACTTGAGGTATTCGAAACGGTGCACCATGGCCGACAGCGCAAAGTACAGCGCACGCAGGCCCAGAATGGCGAAAATGTTGGAGGTGTAGATCAGGAAAGGATCCTGGGTGATGGCGAAAATCGCCGGAATACTGTCCACCGCAAACACCAGGTCGGCGCTTTCCACCAGGATCAGTGTCAGCAGCAAGGGCGTGGCCCACCAGCCGCGGGACAGGCCGTGCTGTTCACCACGCACCAGGAAATGATGGCCATGCAGGGTGGGCGTGAGGCGCAGATGACGGCGCAGCCACTGGTACAGTTTATTGTCATCCAGCGAGGGATGGCCTTCATCCTTGCCCAACAGCATCTTGATACCGGTCAGCAGCAGGAACAGGCCAAACAGCACCAGCACCCACTTGAACTCGGCGACCAGCACCGCGCCAAGGCCAATCATCACGGCCCGCAACACGATCACGCCCAGAATGCCCCAGAACAGCACCCGGTGCTGGTACAGCCGTGGCACGGCCATGCCGCTGAAAATCAGCGACATCACAAAGATGTTGTCCATCGACAGCGATTTTTCCACCAGATAGCCGGTGAGATACTGCATGCCGGCATCGCCGCCACGGTACCACCACACCCAACCACCAAAGGCCAGACCCATGGCGATGTAAAACGCCGACAGCTTCAGGCTTTCCTTGACGCCAATCTCGTGGTCGTCCTTGTTGAGCACACCAAGATCAAACAGCAGCAAGGCCGCCACAATGGCCATGAACATCAGCCACATCCACAGCGGTGTGCCGGCAAACAACACATTCAACCATTCCATTATCTTGTTCTTTCACGGTAACGCAGCCTGGCTGGGACCATGGCTAGGGGGCAAAACGCCGATGAGCAGGACCAGCCTGCTCATCGTCATGTGGTCAGACAATACGGCGACTCAGCGCACAGCTTGCAGCGCGGCGATGCGCGACTCCAGCGAAGGGTGGCTGGACATCAGCCCCATCAGGCCGGCACCACCGGAAATACCCGAGGCCGCCATGTTCTGCGGCAGCTCGCCGGCATGCACGCCACCCAGGCGATGCAGTGCGGCAATCATCGGCTGCGGGCTGCCCAGCAGCTTGGCTGCACCGGCATCGGCACGGTATTCACGCTGACGCGAGAAGTACATCACGATAAACGACGCCAGAATGCCGAACACGATTTCGCAGACGATGACGGTAATGAAGTAGCCAATGCCGGTGCCGCTGGAAGACTCCTCGTCGTTGCGGCGCAAGAAGTTGTCCACCAGATAGCCCACCACGCGCGCCAGGAAGAACACAAAGGTATTCACCACGCCCTGGATCAGGGTCAGCGTCACCATGTCGCCATTCTGGATGTGGGCGATTTCATGGGCCAGCACGGCCTCGACTTCCTGCTCGGTCATGGAGGCCAGCAAACCGGTAGACACAGCTACCAGTGAATTCGACTTGCTGGCACCGGTGGCAAAAGCATTCGGCTCGCCTTCGTATACCGCCACTTCCGGCATTGGCAGTCCAGCGCGGTCGGCCAGCTTGCGCACGGTAAACAGCAACCAGCGCTCGGTTTCATTGCTCGGCTGCTCGATGACACGGGCGCCGGTACTCCACTTGGCCATGGTCTTGGACATCCACAGCGAAATGAAGGCACCACCAAAACCCATCAGGCCGGCAAAGGCCAGCAGGCTGCCCATGTTCAGGCCGCCAGCGGTGATAAAACGGTTGATGCCCAGCAACTGGGCGGCGATGCTCAGCACCAGCATCACCGCGATATTGGTGGCGATCAGCAAGATCACGCGTTTCATGATCAATCCTCTCAGTGGTGGTTAATGGCAGACCGGCGCTGAGCACCGGCCCGTATAAATCAGATGCTGCATGATAGATGTTTCCAGTCCACGAAAAAATCAAATAAACTAACAATATTCATCAGATTTTTTCGAATAATCATGCTCAGCGATCTTAATTACAAACATCTGCACTATTTCTGGGCGGTAGCCCGTGCCGGCAGTGTCACGGCAGCGGCACGCCAGCTGGGCATGACGGCGCAGACTGTCAGCGGCCAGATCTCGCGGCTGGAGCAACACATCGGCCGCGCCTTGTTTACCCAGCAAGGGCGTGGTCTGGTATTGACCGAGGCTGGCCGCATGGCACTGGGCTATGCCGACCGTATTTTCCAGCTGGGCGAAGAATTGCAGGAAATGCTGGCCGACGAGCAGCTGGATCACACTTTGCGGCTGAGCAGCGGCATCAGCGATGTGCTGCCCAAGAGCATTGCCTACCGTCTGCTGCAACCCGCCCTGGCCTTGCCGCAGCGTGTCAGGCTGCACTGCAACGAGGGGACATTCGACCAACTGCTGCACGAGCTGAGCAGCCACAGCCTGGATCTGGTGCTGGCCGACCGCCCGGCACCAGCAGCGGCGCAGCAGACGCTGCAATCCTATTTGCTGGCCCGCTGTCCGGTGATGATTTTCGCCACGCCAGCACTGGCCGAGCGCTACCAGCCGGGATTTCCACACAGCCTGCAGCGCGCACCGCTATTGCTACCCAGCCGCGACAATGTGCTGCGCGGCCAGCTGGAACATTGGCTGGAAGAGCGCGGCATCCGTCCGGACATCGTGGGGGAGTTCAAGGATGGCGCATTGCTGCATACCTTTGGCGAACAGGGTGCCGGCCTGTTTCCGGCGCCGGCCTTTGCCGCCAGCGATATTACCGGCAACGGCAAGCTCTGCCTGCTCGGCTTGGTGGAGGGCGTGGAAGAGCAGTATTACGCCATCGCCAACCGCCGCAAATTGCAGCATAAGGCAGTACAGGCGATCATTCAGCATGCCGATTCGGAATAATCGTCACATGGAAAAGTGTAGTTTCGCTGTACGATTTTTCCCGGACCCGCTGAACCAGCAGTAAATCAGCATTGTCTGATTTGACTGATTACGCAGGCGGCGACCAAAAACAGCTTGCGATACTGTTGTTCTTCTTACAAATTACCCATACTGCATGACAAGCTGGCTGCCCGCAGCCGGCATACACTGGCCTGACACTATCTGACCGAATGACCAATTTGCCCAATCAGACTCTCGATTCCATCTTTCAAAGCCTGAGCGCAGGCGAATGTAGCAGCGGAGCCGCACTGGCCGAGCTGATACGCAGCCTGCGCCCATCCAGCGCCACCAATCATGAACAGGCGGTGATGAACCTGCGCGCGCTGGCCTGGCTGCTGGAACATAACCCCACCTATCGCCAGGCACTGCGCTCTGCCCTGCTGGAGCTGCTGACGCAAACCCGGCAGATACCGCTGTATACCGAATCGGGCATTCTGGCCAATACCGGTTTCTTCTCCACGCTATCCAAGCGGGTAGGTGAACGGCTGCTGCCCATGCCCATCCGCGAAGACTCCTTGCAGGACCGCTTTGGCCGCCTCTTCCGCTGGAAGCAGGATCACATCTGGCTGGCTGGCATACCGGATGAAACCTGGCAGCAGCTATGGCAGGCCATGGCCTGGCCGGAGGAAGAAGATCGTGCCGGCTGGGTACAAACCCGGCTGCAAATGGTAGAGGCCGTGCAGATCCTGTCGGCACGGGTCACGGCCATTGGCCTGGAGCCGGAACTGGTACGGGTCTATCCGGAAATCGAGCGCTTCGAGTCGCCCTTCCTGCACCTGAATGCCGCCGTGCTCAGCTATGCCGACAGCTATCGCCGGGCACTGGCTGATGGCACGGCACAGGCAGAAGACGATAAGCACGTACTGGTGCTATTGGATCAGTGCGAGGAAATACTGGGCAAAATCCGCAAGAATGCTTCGCGCAACGGCATCTCGGTCAACCTCACCTATCAGGCCCTGCGCCTGCTGCAAAGCCTGAACCGCCTGCGCGCCCTGCTGGCGCTACTGGAGCCGGGCCACGACCCGGGACACAACCCGGCATTGTTTCACCTGATACAAGACTTCGCCCGCGCGGAAAACCGCAAATACAGCGTCAGCGATGTGCTCAAGTCCAATACCGAACTGCTGGCACTGCAGGTGACCGAACATGCCGGCCGCCACGGCGAACACTATATTGCCGAATCGCGCCGGGAATGGGCGGGCATGGCCAAGGCCGCCATGGGCGCCGGGCTGATCGTGGGGGTGATGGCGCTGATCAAGCTGCTACTGGCCCAGGCCCACCTGCCACTGCTGTGGGAGGGGCTGTCGTATGGTCTCAACTACGCCATCGGCTTCATCATCGTGCAATTGCTGCACTTCACCATTGCCACCAAACAGCCGGCGATGACCGCCGCCCGCATTGCCGCCGCCCTTCACCAGCAGGAAAAAAGCGGTTCGCGAGTGCCGCTGGATGAGCTGGCCGAACTGGTGGTCAAGGTGATGCGCACGCAGTTCATCGCCATCCTGGGCAATGTACTGCTGGCCATTCCCACCGCCGCCATCATCGCCCTCGGCTGGCAGGCACTGTTCGGCCAGCCGGTGGTCGGCACGGCCAAGGCCCAGCACCTGCTGCATGATCTGGACCCGCTGGGCAGCCTGGCGCTGCTGCATGCTGGCATTGCCGGGGTGTATCTCTTCCTGTCCGGACTGATTGCCGGTTATTACGATAACAAGGCCATCTATCGCCGCATCCCGGAACGACTGGCTGCCCACCCGCTGCTGAACAAGCTGCTGGGCAAGCATCGCGCCTGGCAGCTGGGGCATTACGTCGAGCACAATCTGGGGGCACTGGCCGGCAACTTCTATTTCGGCCTGTTCCTTGGGCTGACCGGCACCATCGGCATCATTCTCGGCCTGCCGCTGGACATCCGCCACATCACCTTCTCTGCTGCCAATCTGGCATTCGGCCTGGTGGCACTGGATTTCCAGCTGCCATTGGGGATGATTGCCCTGTACTGCGGCGGCGTGGCCTTGATCGGCTTCACCAATCTGGCGGTCAGCTTCAGCATGGCACTGTGGGTGGCACTACGTTCGCGCAAGCTGAGCGGCCGTCAGGTATTGCCGCTACTGCCCTTGTTGCTCAAGCACTTCATCCGTCACCCCCTGCAGTTCTTCATTCCCCCCGCTGCGCCGCGCCCGCCGATAGACGAGGCGGCCGGGGACAAGCCGGCTGGCTCCTGAGCAGCCCTCACGCTACAGCCAGGCCCGGTTTCAGCCGGGCTTGCGCCAGCGCTGATTGCGTCGGCCCAGCAGCCGCTCCAGCAGGCTGAGCAGCAGGGACAGCCCGGCCGAGCTCAAGACCACCAGCGTGGCCATGGCCGCTGCCGCAGCAGTATCGCCGGCATCGTCCATGGTGATGATGGACACCGCCGCCAGGCTGTGTTCCGGCGTCATGATGAAGATCAGCGCAGACAACGTGGTCATGGCCGACACAAACAGAAAGCGCGCCACATCCACCAGCGCCGGCAGGCAGACCGGCAGGCTCACCCGCCACCAGGTCACCCAGAACGGTACTTTGAGTGAAGCGGCCACCGCTTCGAACTCACCATCCAGCTGCTTGAGTGCCGTGGCGGCGGTCAGATGCGCCGTGGTATAGAAATGGGCAATGCAGCACAACACCATCAGGCCCAGGCTGCCATACCAGCCATGCAGTGGATTGGCCGGGTGATTGAAAAAGAACACATAGCCCAAGCCCAGCACCAGCCCCGGCACCGCCATCGGCAACATGGCCAGAAAGCGCAACAGGCTGCGCCCCAGCGCCATGCCCGGCAGTTTTTCGCAGACATAAGCCCCGACAAACACCAGCAGGCTGCCCAGCACTGCCGTGGCCGTGGCCAGCTGCAGGCTGTTGACATAGGCCGACCAGCCGCCGCCATCCACCGTGTCGAACTGATAATGGGCCAGGGTAAAGTCCAGATTGTACGGCCAGTACTTGATGAAGGATGCCGCCACCCCCACCCCCAGCAGCGCCAGCAGCAAGAGGCCGATGGCCAGCAACAGCAGCAGGGCGCCAGCATCGCGCAGCCATGCTGGCGCTGGGGCAAACGGCTGCGCCCGTGCAGTCAGCGCCGCCTGCTGCCGCCTGGCCATGTGCCGTTCCACCAGACAGGACAGAATGGCTGGCAGCAACAGCAGCAAGCCCACCACCGCCCCACGCGGAAAGTTCTGCTGGCCAATCACCTGCTTGAAGGCTTCCACCGCCAGCACATTGAAATCGCCGCCCACCACCTTGGGCACGCCAAAATCGGTCAGCACCAGGGTGAACACCACCAGCCCCGCCGAGACCAGCCCGTAACGCACACCGGGCAGGGTAATGGTCAGGAACTGGCGCAGAGGTCCGGCCCCCAGCACCCGGCCAGCTTCGTATAGCCGGGCATCGGCAGCGGACAGTGCCGTCATGATGATCAGCAAGGCATGCGGAAAGGTGTAAAACAACTCACCCAGCACCACGCCCCAAAAGCCGTAGATATTGCCACCATGCAGCCAGTCCTTGAGCAGGCCCTGGTTGCCGAACAGGTAAACCAGCGAAATGGCCGGCATCAGCGAAGGGGCCAGCAAGGGCGACAGGCCGACCTGCCGCCACAGCCCCCTGCCCCATAGCCGGCTGCGCAGCAGGGCCCAGGCAAAGGCAAAGGCCAGTGGCAGCACCAGTGCGGTGACGGTCAGCCCCAGTTGCAGACTGTTGCTGCTGGCGCGCAGCAGGCCGGGCGATTGCAATACCTGGGCAAAATTGGCGAGGCAGACAAAGCCGCCGTCGCCATCCTGTACGGACTTGGCGAAGATGAACAACAAGGGCAGGCCCAAACCCAACAGCAACACCGCCACCAGCGCCCACAGCAGCAGGCTGGCAATGCGCGCCTCACCTGCGATGCCGGCCTGCCCGCCACGCGGCAACCAGCGTAATACCGCGCTCAGCATGGCAGGTCTCCGGCAAAGGCCAGCAGGCGGGCCGCTGGCAGCTCCACCGGCACGATCTCACCCGGCACCAGTGGCTGGCGATCCAGCATGCCGGGGCACACTTCGGCATACAGCACCTGCCCGGGCATGCCCTCCGGCAGCAGGCGGATGCGGGTCAGCGCACCGCCAAAGCTGATATTGTCGACGCGGGCCAGCACAGTATTCGGGGCATTCTCCCAGCGCGGCTTGATGATGACGTCCTCCGGCCGCAAGAACAGCTGCAAGGCCGGGTCTGGCGGCAGCACAGCTTCCAGCCGCAGTGCATGGTTGCCCACACGGACCTGTTGCGCGCCACAGGCCGTGGCCGGCAGCCAGTTGGCTTCGCCGACGAATTCCGCCACAAAGCGGCTGCAGGGCTGGCGGTAGATTTCCGCCGGCGTGCCGATCTGCTCGATCCGGCCGGCATTCATCACCACCACCCGGTCGGCAATGGCCAGCGCCTCTTCCTGATCATGCGTCACCATCAGCGTGGTCACGCCCAAGCGCTGCTGCAAACCCTTCAGCTCTTCACGCAGCTTGTCGCGCACCCGTGCATCCAGCGCCGACAGCGGTTCATCCAGCAACAGCATGCCGGGCGAGGTAGCCAGCGCACGCGCCAGGGCCACGCGCTGCTGCTGGCCACCGGACAGTTGCGCCGGGTATTTGTCCTCGGCTCCAGGCAGGCCGACCATGTCCAGCAGCTCGCGCACCCGCAGGCGGTGGCGTTGCCGCTCATGCCGTGGCTTGAGCCCGTAGGCGATATTGTCCGCCACGCTCAGGTTGGGAAACAGCGCATAGCTCTGGAACACAATGCCGTAATCACGTTGCGCCGGTGCGGCACGGGTAATATCGCGCGCTTGCAGCGCAATACTGCCGGCATCCGGCAGATCAAGGCCGGCAATCAGCCGCAACAAAGTGGTCTTGCCGCAGCCAGAAGGCCCCAGCAGGCAGACAAATTCACCCTTGCGTATGGATAGCGATACCGCATCCAGCGCGGTAAAACTGCCAAAGCGCCGGGAAAGCCCGTGCATGGTCAGGTGATCGCTCAAGCCGTTTTCGGCCGGTTTCATGACACATTCCTCCTGCCGCAGCCGGTAACAGCGACCGGCGTGCGCGGTATAAATCGACACATGACAAACTGCTGGCCAAATGATTGAGAAGCTTGGCCCAAGCTGCGTTAAGCCGGCCCGGCCAAGCCTCGTGGGACTGTGCGCCGGACTGCACCGCGCTACTGGCGGCACGCCCAAACAAACGACACCAACAGTCGGCGGACTGCTGGTGTCGCGGGTAATGGACAATTAGCCGTTTAGCACGCTGCTTCAGTTTTTCGGTGCAGCCTTGCTTTCATAACGACGCGACCATTCCTGCAGGATGGCTTCGCGATTTTTGGCGGCCCAGGCAAAGTTGTTCTTGCTCAGGCGCTTGGCATAGTCGGTGGGGATGTAAGGGTTCTGCTTGGCCACGCCCGGCATGGCCACCACGGCGTAGTTCTTTTCATACAGCTGCATGGCCGGCAGGCTGACCGAGAAATCCGCCAGCATTTTGGCGGCAGCCAGGTTCTTGCTGCCCTTGAGGATGGCCGTGGCCTCCAGATCCCAGCCCAGACCTTCCTTGGGATAGACCAGATCAATCGGCGCGCCCTTTTCCTTCAGCTCGGCACCGCGGTATTCAAAGGAAATACCGATGGGGTATTCGCCCGCCGCAGCCATCTTGCAGGGCTTGCTGCCAGAGTGCACATACTGGGCCATGTTGACGTGCAGCTTGTCCATGTAGTCCCAGCCATTTTTCTCACCCATCATCTGCAACCAGGCGGACACATCCAGATAGCCGGTGCCGGACGAGGCCGGATGCGGCATCACAATCTGGCCCTTGTACACCGGCTTGGTCAGGTCGGCCCAGCTTTCCGGCTTGGGCAGGCCTTTCTTGACGGCTTCCACGGTATTGAAACAGATGGTGGCCGCCCACACGTCCATGCCCGTCCACTTGGGCGGATGCGCCTTGTCGACGAATTCGCGATTGAGATTTTCCACACCCTTGGGCGCATAGCTTTGCAGCATGCCTTGTTGATCCAGAATCATCAGACTGGTGGCGGCCAGGCCCCACACTACATCAGCCTGCGGATTGTTCTTTTCCGACAGCAGCTTGGCGGTAATCACCCCGGTGGATTCACGCACAAAACGCAGCTCGATATCCGGGTTGGCCTTTTCAAAGGCAGCCTTGTAATCCTTGACCTGATCAGCCTCCAGTGCGGAATAAACCGTCAGGGTAGTTGCTGCCTGTGCCAGCGGTGCCATCAGGCCGGTACACACCAGGCCAATGCATGCAGCCATCTGCTTTTTCATCGACATTACTCCATTGATTTAGACGTATAGACAAATTTACCGGCACTAGAAGGCTGGTCGGCCAGTCAATGGCTGCCATCATGATCAGTCTGAGTGACAAGGCAGTTAAACCGACATGAAACTTGTCTTGCGCTGCTAGACCTTTCCCGCAGCAAGCCCACCCGGCATGGCAATGCCGAATTTCTTGGCAGCAGCCAATGCCTGCGGTATACACTGCAAGCATAAAATCAACGAACCCTAAAACGGCTCCAATGACCCTGCGTCGCATCTTTGACAGCATCATCACCCGCTTGCTGATACTGGTCGTCTGTCTGGTGTGTATCGGCTCACTGGTACGTTACTACGCGCTGAGCCATTTCCTGCGCCAGGACCTCAGCACGGTGGTACAAGACCAGCAGCTGGCACTGGCTACCTATGTGGCGCGCGATATCGATGACAAGATCAGCCAGCGCCAGACCCTGCTGACCCACCTCGCCAGCGACCTGCCGCAACCATTGCTGCAACAGCCGGAACAGCTGCGCCAGTGGCTGCGCCAGCGCTACCAGTACCAGAACCTGTTTTCCGGTGGTCTGTTCGTGACCGATCTGCATGGCAAGGCCGTGGCCGACTATCCGGTAGCACCCGGCCGCATGCAGCGCAGTTATATCGAACGCGACTACATACGGGCTGCCTTGCAGGGCAACAGCTATATTGGCCGCCCGGTGGTGGGCCATGCACTGGGCATACCGGTATTGCCAATGGCGGTGCCGGTTTTCAATCGCGACATGCAAGTGGTAGGTGTGCTGGCCGGCATTACCCCGCTGGCAGCACCCGGCTTTCTCGATCTGCTGCAAAAAACCGCGATCGGCCATGATAGCGGCGGATTTTTGCTGGTTTCTCCACGCGACAACCTGTTTGTGGCTGCCTCGCAAAAAGAGATGAATATGCAAAAGCTGCCGGCCACCGGCATCAATCCGCTGCATGACCGTGCCATGGCCGGTTATCGCGGCAGTGGCATCACCACCAATGCGATGGGACAGGAAGAAGTGGCCGCCATCGTTTCGGTGCCCAGTAGTGGCTGGTTTGTGGTGGCGCGCCTGTCCAGCAGCGAAGCCTTCGCCACCGTGGGCCATGTGCAGAGCTTCGCCATTCGCGGAGCCATCGTCGCCACCATTTTGTTTGCCCTGCTGGCATCGGCCTGCATGTATTACGTGTTGCGGCCGCTGTTTCATGCCGCCGCCGACGCCGAACGCATGACGCGTGGCGAATTGCCGCTGGTGCCGCTGGCCATCCGCCGCAACGACGAAGTGGGCCACTTCATCTCCGCCTTTAACCGGCTGCTGCGCAAGCTGCACGAACAACAGGCCCAGCTGGAACGCATCGCCCACCACGACACCCTGACCGGGCTACCCAATCGCCTGCTGCTGGCCGACCGGCTGAAACTGGCACTGGCGCAATCGCGCCGCCACGGCAAGCATGTGGCACTGCTATTCATGGATCTGGATGGTTTCAAACATATCAACGACAGCCAGGGGCATGATGCCGGCGACGAGGCCCTGCGCATGGTCACCAGCAGATTGCTGGCGGTGCTACGCGAAACCGATACCCTGGCGCGCATCGGTGGCGACGAATTCGTGCTGCTGCTGTGTGATCTGGACGAACAAGCCAGGGAAGTCGCCCGCATCGTGGCGGAAAAATGCCTGGCCGCCATGCAGCCGCCGCTGCGGATTGGCGCGGAGGAATTCCAGCTGGGCATTTCCATCGGCCTGACGCTGGCCACCGCCGACAGCACGCCCGACTCGCTGCTGCAAGAGGCCGATCAGGCGATGTATCTGGCCAAACATGCCGGTGGCAACTGCTTGATGCGCAACTAGGGCCGGCGTGATCAGCACGCCACTATTTGACCACGATCAAACCAATTCAGCCGTCCTGAATTTTCAATACTTTCTCACTAGCAATCAGAAATATCCGACAAATAACACTGTTGTAGTGAAAAACTACAGTGAATACCCCTGTCGTCGCCTCCATATACTACAAATCATCCCGCCACGGGATCGGACACCGGCCTGCCACTGAGCACGCCATTGCATGTGCAGAATTTCAGCGCACCGCTGTCCGGATGACATGCCTTGTCATTGCTGCTTGACCGAGCAGGCCGCCTGTCACCAACAGGTCGCCCGGCTACCTGCCCAAGACGTTTGCTGTTGCTTCCATCCAATAACAGAAGGAGACGGTAATGTTGATCGGTGTTCCAAAGGAAATCAAAAACCACGAGTATCGTGTGGGTCTCACCCCTTCCGGCGTGCGCGAGCTGGTTGCGCATGGCCACAAGGTGCTGGTGCAGACCCAGGCCGGGCTGGCCATCGGTTTTACCGACGAGCAGTACATCCAGTCCGGGGCCTCGATAGCTTCTTCGGCAGAAGAAGTATTTTCAAAGGCCGAGATGGTGGTGAAAGTGAAAGAACCACAGCCGGTAGAGTGCCGCATGCTGCGCCCCGGCCAGATCCTGTTTACCTATCTGCATCTGGCACCGGACCCGGAGCAGACCAAGCTGCTGACCGAATCCGGCGCAGTGGCCATTGCCTACGAAACCGTGACCGACGAGCGTGGCGGCCTGCCCTTGCTGGCCCCGATGTCGGAAGTGGCCGGCCGCATGGCCATCCAGGCTGGCGCCCATGCACTGGAAAAAGCCCAGGGTGGTCGTGGTGTGCTGCTGGGCGGTGTGCCGGGTGTGGCTCCGGCCCGCGTGGTGGTGATCGGTGGTGGCGTGGTGGGCCTGAACGCGGCACGCATGGCGGCCGGGCTGGGTGCTGATGTCACCATTCTGGACAAGTCGCTACCGCGCCTGAAGGAAATCGACATGGTGTTTGGCGGCCGCATCAAGACCCTGGTGTCCAATACCGCCAATATCGACGAGTCCATCCGCGAAGCCGACATGGTGGTCGGTGCGGTGCTGATTCCGGGGGCTGCCGCACCCAAGCTGGTTACCCGCGCCATGCTGGGCAATATGAAACCGGGTGCAGTGCTGGTGGATGTGGCCATCGATCAGGGCGGCTGTTTCGAAACCAGCCGCGCCACCACCCATCAGGACCCGATCTATGTGGTGGATGGCATCGTGCACTACTGCGTGGCCAATATGCCGGGTGGCGTGGCCCGCACCTCCACCCAGGCGCTGAACAACGCCACCCTGCCCTTCACGCTGGAACTGGCCAACAAGGGCTGGCGTCAGGCACTGCTGGACAATGCCCATCTGCGCAATGGCCTGAATGTGTGCCACGGCAAGATCACCTACAAGGCGGTGGCCGATGATCTGGGCTACCACTATGTCGATCCGGTGGAAGCCATCAAGACCGCCTGATTCCCGTCAGACTGCCCGCTGCAGACAAGGCCGGCCCACGCCAGAATCATGGCGCAGGCCGGCCTTATTGCATCCGCGTTCAGGCCAGTAGCAGCGACAGTAGCCGGGCAGCGGCCTGCTCCAGCGCGCCATCATTCTGCAGCACGATACAGCCCGGCGGCGGCTGATAGGCATCGGCCTCGCGCAGGCGGGCGGCAATCTGCTGCGGGGTCTCCCGACCGCGAGCGGCCAGCCGGGCAGCCCTGACTTCCGCACTGGCGGTAATCCACAGCGGTTGTAGCGAGGGGAACACCAGCTGCGCCTGGGGCAAGGTAGCACGCGAACCATTCACCACCACATCCAGCCCACTGGCCAGCCAGCTTTGCACCTCCACCCCCAGCGCATAATCCAGGCCATTGCGTTGCCAGCACAGGGCAAAGCAGCCGCTGGCCTGCCGTTGACGAAATTCCTCAGTACTCAGCGCAATATGGTTTTCGCCGCCGGCGTCTGCCGCACGCGTGATATAGCGATGGGCAAACACCACGCCAGTGGCAGCCGGCAACTGCTGCCGCACATAGGCCAGCACGCTGTCCTTGCCCGCTGCCGACGGCCCCATCACATACCACAGCCGTCCCGGCTTAAGCGACATGCTGCAGCTCTCCGTCAAAGCTGCAGCTGGCCAGATAGCGCAGGGGGCTGGCCAGCTGCGGCTCGACAAACAAGGCCAGCCGGTCCACCAGCAGTGGCGGCAGGCCGGCAAAATGGTGCGCGGCCGCCTGCAACAGCTGCTGTGCTTCGGTGGCATCAGCCAGCGTATCGCTCAGGGTGAAGTGGCAGCGGTATTGCTCGAACACATAGGGATAGCCCCAGCGCTGCTGTAACTGCTGCTGACGCTCGCTCAGGCCGGGCCGTGGCCGCAGTGCTTGCTGCCGGTCGACCAGTCCATCCAGCGCCACCACACAGCTGCTGGCCAGTTCATCCAGCATGGCGCTGGGGGCAGACGGACGCAGGGCGAGAAAATCCCCCAGCAGGGCTGGCTGCAGCGGCAGGCTGAATGGCTGGAAACGTCGGGCCAGTCGCGACAGCTGCTGCAACAGCATGGCTTCGCTGCTACCCGCAGCAGGGGCAAACGGCGCTTTCAGCGTGGCATGCCAGCCATAGCGCGCTGGCGTGCGGGTTAGCAGCTCCAGGCGTTCGGCACTGATGCCAGCGAGCGCTGGCTGCATCACCGCCACATCCAGCGCCGCATCGCGGCCCAGCCAGCTGCATCCCGCCTGCCACCAGCGGCTGTCGGTGGAAGGTGCCAGGTAAACGGCATAGCGCATCACTGATCCTCCATTACCAGCTGCACCAGATCACCATTGAAACAGGTGATGCCGTACTGCACTGGCTGGCCGTCGGGATCGACGTTCAGCGATTTGACATGCAGCACCGGGCGATTCTTGGGAATGCCCAGATAGTCCACCACCTCGCTGTCCGGCAGGCGGGCGGTTACCCGGGTAAAGCGCCGGGTGTAGTCCTGGATGCCGAAGTGCTGCAGGGTGAGGGTGACCGAGCGCTGCTGCTGGTAGATGGCCGGCAGATCGGGAAAGCGTGCAGCCGGGAAGAACATGGTGGAGTAATCGACCACCCGGTTTTCCACCCGGCTCAGCGTCTTGATGCGGAACAGCAGCTCGCCCACATTCACCCCCAGCAGCTCGGCCAGTTCGGCATTGGCCGCCAGGCTGTCACTGGCCAGGACATCGATATCCGAGCTGCGATTCTGTCTGGCCATATTCTGAGAAAAGCGCGTGCGCTTGCTGATGGCGTAGTCGATGGCATTGTCCTGCACGAAAGTGCCGCGCCCCTGCTCCACCCGCAGCAGACCGCGCTCCACCAGTGTGGCCACGGCGCGCCGTATGGTATGGCGGTTGACGCGAAAGCGCTCCGCCAGCTGCAGCTCGGTAGGCAGTTGCTCACCGGCCTGCAACTGGCCGCTGGCAATTTCCTCGGCCAGACTGTTTTCGATCTGACGCCATACCGCCACCCCTGAACCGCGTTCAATCATCTTTTTTCTCCGGCACCGCCAGTGGTCTAGCGGCGCAATCCAAGCTTCACAAAAACTTCACGCTGACGTGCTGTTCACTTATCGACTGCCGCTATTATCATGCAGTCGTCTATACGTTTATATGAATTTTTCTTGAAACCAGCACAGGTTCACCACCCACATGGAAACCACGACAAGACAACACTGGCTCAGCCTGCTGGCGCATAGCCCGGCATCGCGGCTGGCCGAACTGCTGCAACAGCATCTGCCACCAGCTGGCGATATCAGTTGGCTACGGCGCGCCCAGACCGGCCTGGTGATGTTGCAGGGCCGCAGCGGTGGCAGCGGCAGCCGCTTCAATCTGGGTGAAATCAGCGTCACCCGCGCCAGCTGCCAGATCGCCGGCTGGCTGGGGCATGGCTGGGTACGCGGCAGCGATGACGAGCATGCCGAGCTGATTGCCCAGGCCGATGCACTGCTGCAAAACCCGCAATGCTACCCGCCACTGCAGGCACAGTTGCTGCAGCCGCTGCAACAGGAACTGGCAGCGCGGCGCGAACAGAGCGCTCGTGCCGCGGCGGCCAGCAAGGTCGAGTTCTTTACCATGGTGCGGGGGGAATGATGCTGCAACAAGCTTTCGACAATATGGAGCAGGACTGCCAGCAAGTATTCCGCACTACCCTGTCCGCACTGGCCGAACCACTGCTGCCGCTTACCCTGCCCTGCCTGCCTGCGGCACTGCCCGGCCTCAAACCGGCCACCAGCGCCCTGCTCTACACCCTGATCGATCAGGATGTGACGCTGTGGGCGCCAGCGCTGCCTGCCGCCACCCTGGCCAGCCTGCGCTTTCATTGCGCGCTGCGCCTGGCAGATACACCAGAGCAGGCCGATTTCATTTTGCTGCCAGCCGGCAGCTCACTGCCGCCCTTGTCCAGCCTGCGCGCCGGCAGCCCGGAATACCCGGACCGCTCCACCACCATCCTGCTGGAAGTGGAAGATTTCACCCCGCAACAGGTGGAAGCCAGCGGCCCCGGTTTCGCCAGCCCGCGCCGTTTTGGCGCAACCGGCTTGCCGCCTGCATTCTGGACGCAATGGCAGGCCAACCATGCCCGTTTTCCGCTGGGCGTGGATGTGCTGCTGATTTCCGCCACCCAGCTGGCCGGCCTGCCCCGCAGCACCGTGGTACAGGAGGGTTGACATGTATGTAGCCGTAAAAGGTGGTGAAACCGCCATTGCCCGCTCCTGGGACTTGCTGGCCGCCGCACGCCGTGGCGACAGCGCACTGGCAGAACTGAGCCTGGGGCAGATCCGCCAGCAGTTGCGCCTGGCCGTAGCCAGGGTGATGCAGGAAGGCTCGCTCTACGACGAAGAACTGGCTGCACTGGCACTGAAGCAGGCCGCCGGCGACACGGTGGAAGCGGTATTCCTGCTGCGCGCCTTCCGTACCACCCTGCCACGCTTTGCCAGCAGCAAGCCGCTGGATACTGCTGCCATGCGGGTACGCCGTCGTGTGTCCGGCACTTTCAAGGATGTGCCGGGCGGCCAGATACTTGGCCCCACCGCCGATTACACCCAGCGCCTGCTGGATTTCTCTCTTGGCGACAACAGCGATGTGCCGCCCTGCGCCCTGGCCGACAGCGGCGTGCCGCAGCCACTGCCCAGCGTGCTGGAAGTACTGGCCGCCGAAGGATTGATCGAGGCCGAGCAACCCTTGCCCGGCGACCCGGAACCGGCCGACCTCACCCGCCAGCCGCTGATGTTCCCGGCCGACCGTGCCACCCGCCTGCAAAACCTGGCGCGTGCCGATGAGGGCTGGCTGCTGGGCCTGGCTTACTCCACCCAGCGCGGCTATGCCGAAAGCCACCCCTTTGCCGGTGAAATCCGCATGGGTGAAGTCAGTGTCAGCGTTTGCCCGGAAGAATTGGGTTTCGACATCGACATCGGCGAAATCACCCTGACCGAATGCCAGATGATCAACCAGTTTGCCGGCAGCAAAACCGCCCCGCCGCAATTCACCCGTGGTTATGGCCTGAGCTTTGGCGAAGCCGAACGCAAGGCCATGGCCATGGCACTGGTGGATCGCAGCCTGCGGGCCGAAGAACTGGGCGAAGCGGCCCATGCCCCGGCGCAGCAGCAGGAGTTCGTGCTGTATCACAGCGACAATGTGGAAGCCTCCGGCTTTGTCCAGCATCTCAAGCTGCCGCATTACGTCGACTTCCAGGCCGAGCTGTCGCTGATCCGCACCCTGCGCGCCCAGGCCACATCATCCGCTGTGCAAGAGGCCAACCATGACTGAAACCTGTCATAGCCAATGGCAATACAATTTCGCTTTCCTCGATGAAAACACCAAGCGCATGCTGCGCCGTGCCTTGCTCAAGGCGGTGGCCATTCCCGGCTATCAGGTGCCGTTCGGCAGCCGGGAAATGCCGCTGCCCTATGGCTGGGGCACCGGTGGCATCCAGCTGACCGCCAGCATCATCGGCCAGGATGACGTGCTCAAGGTGATCGACCAGGGCGCGGATGACACCACCAATGCCGTCAACATCCGCCGTTTCTTCGCCCGTGTCACCAGCGTGGCCACCACCAGCAGCACAGCGGCAGCCAGCCTGATCCAGAGCCGGCACCGCATACCGGAAACCCCGCTGCGGCCTGGACAGATCATGGTGTTCCAGGTACCGGAGCCGGAAGCGCTGCGCACGCTGGAAGCCAGCGAGGTGGAAACCCGCAAGCTGCATGCCCATCAGGAATACGGGCTGATGCACGTCAAGCTGTACGAAGATATCGCCCGCTTCGGCCATATCGCCACCAGCTACGACTACCCGGTAATGGTCAACCAGCGCTACCTGAGCTCGCCCTCGCCCATTCCCAAATTCGACAACCCCAAGCTGCACATGAGCCCGGCCCTGCTGCTGTTTGGCGCCGGCCGGGAAAAGCGGCTATATGCCATTCCGCCCCATACCCGGGTGGAAAGCCTGGCGTTCGAAGACCATCCCTTCACCGTACAGCGCTGGGAGCAGGCCTGCGCCCTGTGCGGCAGCCATGACAGCTATCTGGATGAAATCATCACCGACGATGCCGGAGCCAGGATGTTTGTCTGCTCCGATACCGATTACTGCCAGCAACAGCAGGAGAGCAAGGCATGAGCCAGCCAGTACTGAGCGTGAGCGGCCTGGCCAAGGACTATGGCAACGGGCAAGGCTGCTTTGACATTGATTTCGAACTGTACGAGGGCGAGGTGCTGTGCATTGTCGGTGAGTCCGGCTCGGGCAAATCCACCCTGCTCTCCACCCTGGCCGGCCGCCTGAGCGCCGATGCCGGCAGCGTACGCTTTCGCGACCGCGCTGGCAGCAGCCATGAACTGACCACCCTGGCCGAAGCCGAGCGCCGCCGGCTGGCACGCAGCGAGTGGGGCTTTGTCACCCAGCACGCCCGCGACGGCCTGCGCATGAATGTATCGGCCGGAGCCAATGTCAGCGAGCGGCTGATGGCACTGGGCCAGCGCCACTACGGCCAGCTGCGCGAAACCGCCGCCCAGTGGCTGGAGAAAGTGGAAATCAGCCGCGAGCGGCTGGACGACCGCCCCACGGCCTTTTCCGGCGGCATGCAGCAGCGCTTGCAGATCGCCCGCAACCTAGTTACCCAGCCGCGACTGGTGTTCATGGATGAACCCACCGGCGGGCTGGATGTCTCGGTACAAGCGCGCTTTCTCGACCTGCTGCGCCGACTCGTCCACGATACCGGCATCGCCGTCATCATGGTGACGCACGATCTGGGCGTGACGCGGTTGCTGGCGCAGCGCACGCTGGTAATGCAGCAGGGCCGGGTAGTGGAAGCCGGGCTGACCGACCAGATTCTGGATGATCCGCAACACCCCTACAGCCAGTTGCTGGTGTCCTCCATTTTGCAGGCCTGAAATCATGAAGCTACTGATCGATGCTCAACAGCTGAGCAAAACCTTTGTCCTGCACCAGCAGGATGGGCTGGCCTTGCCCGTGCTCGCCGATGTCTCGCTGCAAGTGGCCGCAGGCGAATGCGTGGCACTGACTGGTCCTTCCGGTGCCGGCAAAAGCACCCTGCTCAAGGCGCTGTACGCCAACTATCTGGTAGGGGGTGGCAGCATCCGCATCCACCACCAGGGCAGCTGGGTAGACATGACCACCGCCCGACCCCATGAAATCGCCTCCGTGCGCCGCCACACCCTGGGCTATGTCAGCCAGTTCCTGCGGGTGATTCCACGGGTATCGGCCCTGGACATCGTGGCCGAACCGCTGCTGGAATGGGGCTACTCGATGCAGGAAGCCCAACAGCAGGCCGGCGCATGGCTGGCGCGGCTGAATATCGGCGAGCGGCTGTGGCAGCTACCACCAGCCACGTTTTCTGGCGGCGAGCAGCAGCGGGTGAATATCGCCCGCGGCATGATCGCCCCCCGCCCCATCCTGCTGCTGGATGAGCCGACCGCCTCGCTGGATGCGGCCAATCGCGCCGTCGTGGTCGAACTGATGCGGGAAGCCCGCCAGCGCGGTGCGGCGCTGGTGGGTATCTTCCACGATGAAGACACCCGCACCGCCGTCGCCAGCCGCATTTTCGATGTACCGCTGGCTCCTGCCCTGTGTGCCTGAGCCCCGATTGCGAAAGAAGCCCGATGAAAACCATCCTCAACAATGCCCGCCTGATCCTGGCCGACCGCATCATCGAGCGCGGCGCGCTGGAAATCGACAACGGCCTGATCAGCGCCGTGCATGAACAGCCGCTGCCGCCGGATACGCCCGCTTGTGAAGACCTGCACGGTGATGACCTGCTACCCGGCCTGGTGGAAATCCATACCGATAATCTGGAAAAGCACCTGATGCCGCGCAATGGTGTGCTGTGGCCCATGCTGCCGGCCGTGGTCACTCACGATGCCCAGTGCGCGGCTGCCGGCATCACCACGGTATTCGACGCGCTGGCCGTGGGCGACCTCGAAGGCGAAAGCGTACGGCTCGATACCCTGCACACCGCCTTTGCCGCCATCAACCTGGGCATGGAACAAGGTGTGTTCCGCGCCAACCACCTGTTCCACCTGCGCTGCGAGCTGGCCTATCCCGGCCTGCTGGAAGAATTGCAGCCGCTGATCAGCCATCCCGCCGTGCGCCTGATCTCGGTGATGGACCACACCCCGGGCCAGCGCCAGTATCGCGATATCGAGCAATACAAGAAGTACTACGGCAAGAAGAAAGTCGGCTGGAACGAGCAGACCTTCCTGGAGGCCGTCAGCGAGCGCCAGCGCATGCAGCAGCGCTATGCCGGCCAGCACAAGCAGGCTGTGGTGCAACTGGCGCGCCAGCATGGCATTCCACTGGCCAGCCACGACGATACCGACCTGTCCCACATCAGCGAGGCCGTGCAGGACGGCGTGGCGATTTCCGAATTCCCCACCACGCGCGAAGCGGCCCAGGCTGCACGCCAGCATGGTTTGCACACGGTGATGGGCGCACCCAATGTAGTGCGTGGCGGCTCGCACTCCGGCAATGTCGCCGCGCTGGAACTGGCGCAACACGGCCTGCTGGACATCCTGTCCTCCGACTACGTACCCGCCAGCCTGCTGCACGCGGCGTATTTGCTGGTGGCACAGGCCGGCTGGAGCCTGCCGCAGGCCATTGCCACCGTCAGCCACAACCCGGCCCAAGCAGTAGGGCTGAGCGACCGCGGCCGGATCGCCGTCGGCCTGCGTGCCGACCTGCTGCAGGTGCGACCACACCCGGAAGTACCGCTGGTGCAGCAGGTATGGAATGGCGGACGGAGGGTATTCTGATGGCAGATACCATCGCCACCCTGCGCCGCCTGCTGCAAGAACACGGCCAGCAGCACTATGGCGAAGCCATCACCCAGGCCGACCATGCCATACAGGCGGCCACGCTGGCCCGCGACTGGGGCTGTGACGAAGAAATACAACTTGCCGCCTTGCTGCACGATGTCGGCCACCTGCTGGAACACGACGGTGCCGCCGCAATGGGCGAGTACGGCGTGCAGGCCCACGACAGGCTGGGTGCCGATTACCTGCTGGCGCTGGGCTTCTCCGCCCGGGTCGCCCGGCTGGTTGGCATGCATGTTGCGGCCAAGCGCTACCTGTGCGCCATCGACCCGGCCTATCTGCAACAGCTGTCCAGCGCCAGCACCGCCACCCTGGCTTATCAGGGCGGCCCGATGAGCGCCGCCGAAGTGGAGGCATTTGCCCGCCAGCCCGATCTGCACGACATCCTGCTGCTGCGCCGGCTGGATGAAGCGGCCAAGGATGGCGGCTGGCAACTGCAACAAGTGGAATGGCTGTGGCCGGTGATGGCTGCGCACCTCGCTGCGCAGAGCAAGCGCTAAGCCCAGCTAACAAAATAGCGTAGCGTCTCTGGGGCAAGGAGGCGCAACGCAGCAGCCGGTTTTTTGTTAGCGGCTATAAGCCCAGCACATGAAAAAACCGCTGCCCGTAAGGGTTCAGCGGTTTTTCTGATTCACGCCAGCTAGCGCTGGCAGCAGCGGCTGTTACTCAGCCAGCAGCTTTTGTACCACGTCGATATAGCCTTGCTTGGCTTCATCGCTGGACATGCCCTTGAGCTTGTCCCAGGCATCGTGCTTGGCGCGGTTGATGAAGTCCATCATGCCCGGGCGCTCGCCACTGACATCGCCTTCGCTGGCTTGCTTGTACAGCGCATACAGCTGCAACAGGGTCTGGTTGTCCGGACGCTCGGACAGCGAGGTGACATCGGCCTGGGCTTGGGTGAACAGTGCATTCAGATCAGACATGCTTCTTCCTTCGTGATTACTTCGTAATTGGGTAATAGGAGCGGTATGTTCCGCTGTACTGGCACGGGCGGCTGCCTGACGCTGCCGACCCGGCTCCCGGCTGTGCCGGGATGGCTGAATTTAGCACGAAACAGGCGCTGCTGCTTGCCCCGCGCTGGCGGCTTAGTTGCCCGGCAGGACGCCATCACTTTGCGGGCCGATGCGGATCACCTTGAAACTCTTGACCGGGCGACCATCGCGGATCGCCGGATAAAAGTGCGCCTGGCGGAATACTTCCAGCAGCGGCTCCTCTACCCCGGCTGGCCGTGCCGACACCAGCTGTACCGCGTCCACCCCGCCTTGCTCATTGATATATACCCGCAGATTGACCTCGACATCATCCATGCCAATACCATAGGGCTCGACCAGCTGGATAGGCAGCTGCTCCAGCGCCAGCACATCCAGCTGGCGCGCGGCATAGTAAAAATCCAGCCCCAGTCGCTGTGCACCGGCAGAATCATCCGCGGACGCGCTGGCAGGGCTGCTTACCAGCAGCTGGCTGGTATTTGGCGGAGATGGTTGAACAGGGGTTGCGACCTGCTCCGGCTGCACAGGCGACGGCACCGCCGCACTGGCCACGGCAGCACTCGCCGCCTGCGCCAGCCGCGTCTTGCTGGCCGGAGCCAGCAAGAGTTTGGCCTGATGGTGTGGAGGAGACTTGGGCTGGCTGGCCAGCGTAACAGGTGTGGCCGG
Source organism: Aquitalea aquatica (assembly GCF_013911085.1). GTDB lineage: Bacteria > Pseudomonadota > Gammaproteobacteria > Burkholderiales > Chromobacteriaceae > Aquitalea > Aquitalea aquatica. The sequence goes on along the minus strand of NZ_JACERN010000024.1, from coordinate 72,015 downwards.
CCGGCTGGCTTTTGGCGCGGGCGTAGGCTGCCGGGCTGACTGCCCTAGCCGTACCGACATCGCCAGCGGCTGGCCGTGCAGGCTGCCCTCATGCGTCAACCGCAGAAACAGCGGCAGGTGCAGCAGCAAGGACAGGCTGAGCACCAGCAGCAGGCGGTCACCCTCAGAAAGTGCGGCCCAGCGCCACTGGGCCGGCATCCAGCGCAGGCCGGTAGGCAGCTTCATGAAACGCGCCACAGCCCCCTGTTGTGTTTACTTGGCATCCAGCAGTTTTTCGATGTCGTCCTTGGCGATGGCACCCGGTACCAGCCGGCCATTGCCAAAGATCAGGCCCGGCGTGCCGGAAATGCCCAGTTCGTCACCCATGGCTTCGATCTTGTCCAGGGCGCTGGTATCGCACTTGTCAGTACCAGTGAGCTCCTTGCCATCACGCATGAAGGCAGTCCAGGTAGCCAGACGATCCTTGGAACACCAGATCTGGCGTGCCTTGTGCGGGGCATCCGGGTGCAGCTGGGCCAGCGGATAAAGGAAGGTGTAAATGGTGACATTGGTGATGTCCGGCAGGCTCTCACGCTCCAGCTGCTTGCAGTACGGGCAGTCCGGGTCGGTGAACACCGCCAGCTTGCGGGAACCGTTGCCGCGTACTTCCTTGATGGCGTATTTGAACGGCAGCTTGTTGAAGTCGACACGGTTCAGTTCGGCCATTTTCTTTTCGGTCAGGCTGGACTTGGCTTCGGTATCGATCAGGTCACCGACAAACAGGTACTTGGCCTCGGCGTCGGTATACACAATCTGCTTGCCCTTCACCACCACCTCATACACGCCCTTGACCGGGGTTTCTTTCACACTCAGTACTTCACGGGTGGGGAAGCGGGTGGTGAAGGCTTTTTGTACTTGCTCGCTGCTGCTAGGGGTGGCATTGGCATTGCAAGCGCTCAGGCTCAGCAGCATGGAGGCGGCCAGCGCCAGGGCTTTTACGGTAGTGTTCATTCAGATTCCTCGGGTTCAGAAGCCAATGGCGTGACGGGCAAACTGCCGCTTCAGCGGTGTCAGCCGGTTGGTAAGCGTCAGGCCGGTATTGCGCAACCACGACAATCCCGGCAGGTGTTCGGTGTGAAACAGCCGGTACAGGCTGTCACAGGTAAATTGCATGGTTCTCACCGCTTCGCGGCGTGAACGTTCGTAGCGGCGCAGTAGCATCCAGTCGCCGGCATCGTTGGCGTTGGCCAGCATGGAGGCCAGTTGAGCGGCGTCTTGAAAGCCCAGGTTGACCCCCTGCCCTGCCAACGGGTGCACAGTGTGGGCAGCATCCCCCACCAGCGCCAGCCGCTGGCTCACCACGGCTGCGGGCTGGATCAGCCGCAAGGGAAAAGCGGCCGCCGGACCCAGCAGGCTCAGATGGCCCAACTGGTGATCGCCAGCTGCCGCCACACGGGCGCATAACTGCTCACCGGAAAGGGCCATCAGCTCATCCGGGCGCGGGCTGGACCACACCATGGAAATACGATTCCCCGCCATCGGCAGCCAAGCCAGAATGCTGTCGCCGGTAAACCATTGGCGTGCGATATCGCCATGCGGTTTTTCACAGGCAAAATTGGCCACCACGCCGCTTTGGCCATAGGGCTTGATGCTGGCGGCAAGACCAGTCTGCTGGCGCACCCAGGAATTAGCACCGTCGGCGCCCACCACCAGCCTGCTGTGCAGCACTCGGCCATCATCCAGGCTCAGACTGGCGGAGCTAGCCGTGGTATCCAGAGCCTGCGGCCGCACGCCGGTAAAGCAGTCGACGCCACTGCTGGCCAGCCGCTGCCACAAGCTGGCCAGCAGCCAGCGGTTTTCCACAATCCAGGCCAGCGCACTGGCTCCGGCATCGCTGGCGGCAAACTGGATGCGGCCACCGGCATCGCCACGCACATCCATGCTGGCGATGGTGCCGATACGTGTCATGTCCGGCCAGGCCTGCAGTTGCTCCAGAAAACGGCGGTTGAGCGGGCTGACGGCGTAGATGCGCGCATCCCAGCCCTGCTCCAGGTCAGCGAAGCGGGCGGCAGATCCTTCCAGCAGGGCAATTTTCTTGCCGCTACCGGCCAGCGCCAGCGCCAGGCTGGCACCGACCAGCCCGCCGCCCACGATGATCACGTCGTACTGTGTCATGAAGTGCTTTCTATAGCCCGAAGACCAGATGGCGGGCAAAGGCACGCCGCAGCGGCGGCACGCTGTCCAGCGCGCTCATGCCGGCTCCGCGCAGGGCGCTGACCAGGGTGGAATCGCCGTCAAACAGTTTGATCAGCCCATGGGTAAAGCCGACCACGGCATGGCTGTCCAGCTTGCGGCTGGCGGCATAGACCGCCAGGGCTGCGGCGTCGCCCGGGTCGCTGATGCCGTCCAGTGCATCGGCCAGGCCCAGGGCATCGCGCAGGCCCAGATTCAAACCCTGCGCCGCCACCGGATGCATGGTCTGCGCAGCATTGCCGATCAGCACTACCCGGCCACTGCTAACACGGTTGACCTGGCGCAGTGCCAGCGGAAAACTGGCACGCGGGCCGATCGCCAGCACCTTGCCCTGGCGCTCGCCAAATGCTTGTTGCAGCTCGGCCATCACCTGTTCGTCGGACGCTTGTTGCAGGGCTTTTGCATCGTCGTGGCTACGGGTCCACACCAGCATGTAGTGGTCGCCATGCGGCAGCAGGGCAAATGGGCCTTGCTTCGAGAAGCGTTCGTAGGCAATGCCGGCCGGCGGCTGCTCGGTAGTGACCTCGGCCAGTACCGCGCATTGCTGGTAATCATGCACCAGCCGCTTGATACCCGGCAGGCTGTCAGCCAGTGCACCACCCTCGGCCAGTACCACCAGCCGGGCGGTCAGGCTGATATCGCCATGCACACCGCTGGTTTTCACCGAGGCATAGCAGCCCAGGCTGTTTACCGCTTCGACTCGGGTTTGCCACCATACCTGCACCCCGGCCTGCTCCAGCTGGGCATTGATAGCCAGCGTCAGCGCAGGGTAATCCACCACCACGCCCAGGTGCGGCAGTTTCAGGTCGGCACAATCCAGCCGGGTGCGGCCAAATGCCCCTTGCTGCGAGACATGAACGGTGTCGATGACACTGGCCGGCAAATCATCCGGCCAGGCACCGGCTGCGGCCAGTGCCGTCCGGCTATGCCAGGACAGCGCCAGTGCGCGGGCGTCGGTCAGCGGTGCATCCTTGGCCCTGGCCTCTACCAAGAGTACGCGGCGACCTGCTGCGGCAAAACGCAGCGCGGCCAGCGCACCTACCGGTCCACCACCCACAATGATGATGTCGGCATGCTCGCCACCATCATGGCCAGCACAGTGTCCAGTGCGACCAGTTTGCTTGTCTGTAGCTTTCATGTTCAGACGCCCTGCATCAGTATTTCAATTTCGTCGATTTCTTTGGGTACGTCGGCGGTATACACCTCGCGCCCGTCTTCGGTCACCAGCACATCGTCCTCGATGCGGATGCCGATATTGTGCAAGGCCACAGGGACATTATCCGCCGGGCGGATATACAGACCGGGCTCAATGGTGGTGCACATGCCCGGCTGGTAGCTGCGCCATTGGCCGCCGAGCTTGCGCTGGCCGACATCATGCACATCCAGGCCTATCATGTGACCGATGCCATGCATGTAGAACTGACGGAAGGCGCCGGATTCGATCACGCCATCCACCGTGCCTGTCAGCAGCTGCAAATCCAGCATGCCTTGCACCAGCACCTTGAGCGCGGCGTCACCAGGGGCATTCCACAGCGCATCAGGCTTGACCGCCGCGATGCCGGCCAGTTCCGCCGCCAGCACGATTTCGTACACATCACGTTGGGCGGCGCTGAATTTGCCATTGACCGGAATGGTACGGGTAATGTCGCCGGCGTAGCCGTTCAGCTCGCAACCGGCATCAATCAGCAACAGCTCGCCATCGTTCAGCCGCGCATTGTTGGCCGCATAGTGCAGGGTGCAGGCATTGGCACCACCGGCGACTATGCTTTCATAGGCGGGATAGCGTGCACCGTGGCGGATAAAGGTGTGCAGGATTTCCGCTTCCACCTGGTATTCCATCATGCCTGGCCGGGTAGAGCGCATCGCCTGGATATGGCCCTGCGCGGACACCTGCCCGGCACGGCGCAGCGTGGCGCGTTCGCCAGCATCCTTGACCATGCGCATCTCATCCAGCGGCCAGCGCAGGTCGTGATAGAGCGCCGGTGGCTGCTCGCCGCTGCGGTAGCGCTGGCGCACACTCTCCAGCCAACCGTTAACGCGCACGTCAAAAGCCGCATCACGGCCGACATTCCACCACAGCGCCTTCTGTCCGCTGAGCAAATCGGGCAGCCGCAGGTCCAGCTCGGCCAAGGGGTGGGCTTCGTCAAAACCAAAGGCTTCACGTGCACCATCCGGCCCGAAACGGAAACCTTCCCACACCTCGCGCTCAATATTCTTTTCACGGCAGAACAAGATGGACCTGCCCTGTGCGGCATCCAGTACCAGCACGGCTTCCGGTTCGGCAAAGCCGGTCAGGTAGAGGAAATGACTGTCGGCGCGATAGGGATAATGGCTGTCGGCATTACGCACCACTTCGGGTGCGGTCGGCAGAATGGCAATGCCCTCCCCCATCTGCAGCATCAGGCGGCGGCGACGCTCGGCATGGCTCTGGTACATGGCTGATTCTTTCGCAGGATGGTGAGCCGGCGCACAACTCCGGCATGGCTGAAGTTTACACTGTGGCGGCCCGGCTGCCGATGTTGATGCACAGCGGATGGCGGACATGAAAAAGGCTTGCCGGCAGGCAAGCCTTGCGGTGAGTCCACCAGCAGATCAGTCCAGCAGCGTGGCTGAAGTAAAGACGTCCTGTACGTCGTCCAGATCTTCCAGCGCATCCAGCAGCTTTTGCATGCGCATGGCGTCTTCGCCGGCCAGTTCGGTTTCATTTTGCGGCTTCATGGTGACTTCGCCCATTTCCGCCTTGAAACCCTTGTCTTCCAGCGCCTGCTTCACATCGCTGAACTCGTAAGGGCCGGTAATGACTTCGATGGAACCGTCATCGTTGGTGATCACGTCTTCAGCACCGCACTCCAGTGCCGCTTCCATCAGTGCATCTTCATCCACGCCCGGGGCAAACACCAGGAAACCGCAATGGCTGAACTGGAAGGCCACGCAGCCGTCGGTACCCATATTGCCGCCATACTTGGAGAAGGCATGGCGCACATCGGCCACGGTACGGGTCTTGTTGTCGGTCAGGCAGTCCACCATCACGGCAGCACCACCAATGCCGTAGCCTTCGTAACGGCATTCGACATAGTCCACGCCTTCCAGCTGGCCAGTACCGCGCTTGATGGCGTTATCGATATTGTCCTTGGGCATGGATTCGGCCTTGGCCTTGTCCACTGCCAGCCGCAGGCGCGGGTTCATGTTGACATCGCCGCCGCCCATCTTGGCAGCAACGGTGATTTCCTTGATCAGACGGGTGAAGATCTTGCCGCGCTTGGCATCCTGACGACCCTTGCGGTGCTGGATGTTAGCCCATTTGCTATGACCTGCCATAATTGCCTCAATCTCGTGTGGCCCGACCGGGCCGGTTTAATGCCAGAAAAGTTGGCCGCTATTCTAGCAGAAAGCTATTTCGCCTTCAGCATGGCCAGCATGAAGGTGAAGGCCTGGCCATAAATCTGTTCGATGGCCGGCACCATCAAGGGCAGCGTGAGATAGATAGTGATGAAACCTATCATCAGCGTCAGCGGGAAGCCGAAGGTGAAAATATTGAATTGCGGGGCCGCACGCGTCATCACGCCGATGGCCAGGTTGGTCACCAGCAGGGCAGCAATCACCGGCATCGACAACCACACACCCCAGGAAATGATATGACCGCCCCACAGTACCAGCGCCTTCAGCCCCTGGGCCGGCATGCTCATGCCGATGGGTAGCACCTGAAAACTCTCCACCAGCGTCGACAACACCACCTGGTGGCCATCGAAGGTGAGAAATAGCAGAAACACGAACATCGACAGCAGCTGCGACACCACCGGCACCTGGGCCGCATGCATGGGGTCGAAGAACATGGCAAAACCCAGGCCCGTCTGTGCGCCCATGATGAAGCCGGCCATTTCCACTGCGGTCATGGTCAGGCGCATGACAAAACCCATGGCGAGGCCAATGAGCAATTGCTGGAACAGGATGGCAATGCCGGCAGCAGAAATCACCGGCACGGCAGGGGTAGGCGGCAGCAAGGGCACCACCAGTATGGTCAGCATCAGGGCAAAACCGGCCTTGAAGCGACGTGGCACACCCCGGTAGGCATACAAAGGTTCCACCAGGAACAAGCCGATGATGCGGGCAAAGGGCCAAGCAAACATGGCGACCAGCGCATTGATCTGCGCATCAGAGATGCTGAACATGGCGCGGCGGATCAGCCGATGACGCTGGGAATGCTCTGAAACAGCCGGGTGGTGTACTCCACCAGGGTGTTGAGCATCCACGGCCCGGCCAGTACCAGCACCAGGAACATCGCCAGCAGCTTGGGAATGAAGGTCAGCGTCATTTCATTGATCTGGGTGGCCGCCTGCAGCACGCTCACCAACAGACCCACCACCAGCGACACCAGCAGTACCGGGGCCGAGACGATGATCAGGATATACAGCGCATTCTGTACGATATTGATGACGAGTTCGGGACTCATGCTTCGCTCCTTGCCGCAGTGCTCTCTTGCCAGCCACCCTTGGCCATCAGCCAGTTTTCCAGCTGAATACCGTCGCGCTCGACGCGATTGGGCCTGACCGCCACATAGCCAACCCCTTCCAGCACCGGTTTCGCCGCATGGCTGGCCCAAGCATGCAGGGCTGTCACGCCGGCAGCGGCAGCGGCCTGCTCAAGCTGGTGAATCATCTGCCAGGCCAGCCCGCGCCGCTGCGCCCAGGGGGCGACATAGAGCATGTCGAGCTCGCCCGCCTGCGTCAGCCAGGCAAAAGCCAGCAAATGGCCGCCATCGCGAATGCCCACGCTCCAGGTGCCTGCCAACCGGGCTTCCCAGTTAACCCGGCAGTCTTCATCCCAGATGCCGGCCCAGGCCAGCCGCGCCGGCAAGGAATAATAGTCATCTGGCAAATTTGCCACGCAGTCGGCCAGCAGGGCATGACAGTCGGGCAGATGTTCGGGCTGCAGAGTGAAGTTTTCCATAGGGGCTAGCCGGTGTAAAAGCTTTGCACCAGCGAACCCATCAGCAGGGTCCAGCCGTCCACCAGCACAAACAGCATCAGTTTGAATGGCAGGGAAATCGTAACCGGCGACACCATCATCATCCCCATCGCCATCAGGATACTGGCCACCACCAGGTCGATGATCATGAAGGGGATGAACACCATGAAGCCGATCTGGAAGGCGGTTTTCAGTTCGCTGATGACATAGGCCGGAATCAGCGTCTTCATCGACACATCAGCCTTGCTGGCAGGTTTTTCCGAGCGGGAAATCTCGATGAAGAAGGCCAGATCCTTTTCGCGGGTCTGGCTCAGCATGAAAGCCTTCATCGGCTTGCTGGCTTCTTCCACGGCCTGGTTAAAGGTGATCTTGTCATCAGAAAACGGGGCCCAGGCCTTGCTGTATACCTGATCGAAGGTGGGTCCCATCACAAACAGGGTCAGAAATAGCGACAGCCCCAGAATGACCTGATTGGGTGGAGACTGGGTCACGCCCATGGCCTGGCGCAGCAGTGACAGCACGATGACGATGCGGGTAAAGGCCGTGGTCATCAGCAGCATGGCCGGGATAAAGCCCAGCGCTGTCATGAACAGCAGCATCTGCAGTGACAGCGAATAATTCTGGCCGCCGCCGGCACCCGGTGTACTGGTCATCAAGGGCAGGCCGCTGGCCTGGCTGAACAATGGCAGGACCAGCCACAAGAGTGGCAATAGTCGGAAGAAAGGTTTCATTATTTGTTTACGGCTTCGGATTGCTGACGCCCCTTGTCCATGGCTGCCTTCAGCCAGCGGGCAAAGGGTTCGCCCGGCGGCACGACATCGGCAGAGGCATCGGGTGGGCGGTCCATCTTGGTAAGCAGGTTGACGCTATGACTGGTGACACCCAGTACCAGCCACTCTCCTTCCAGCTCGACGATGACCACTTTTTCCCGCTGACCAACCAGCACCCCGCTGACCACGCGCAGGCGGTTGGAGCCACCCAGCATGCCACCCGACATGCGGCGAAACAACCAAGCCAGGCCGACAATCGCCCCCAGCACCACGGCCAGGCCCAAAATCACCTGCAACAGGCTGGAGAACGGGGTCGGGCTCGAAGCGGCCACTAGTACCACCGGAGCAGATGCTGCAGCGGCAGCCAGGCCAGAGGCCGGCAGCAGGCAAAACGCTGCCAGCCAGCCTGACAGGCGGCAGGAGCAGCGCATTATTTCTGCAGGCGGCGAATGCGTTCCGCCGGGGTAATGATGTCGGTCAGGCGGATACCGAACTTGTCATTCACCACGACCACCTCGCCCTGAGCGATCAGGCAGCCGTTGACCAGTACATCCATCGGTTCGCCAGCCAGCCCGTCCAGTTCCACCACCGAGCCTTGTGCCAGCTGCAGCAGGTTGCGGATGGCAATCTTGGTACGGCCCAGCTCCACCGTCAGTTGCACCGGGATGTCGAGAATCATGTCCAGATTGCTGGGCACGTTCAGCGAGGACTCGCTGCCGGCACCTAGTTCCTGGAACAGATTGGTTGCCGGCTGCACCGCGGCGGCACTCTGTTCGGCATCGGTGGTTTCCTGCTCCGCCATCGCGGCAGCCCAGTCATCCATGGATACTTCTTCGTCGGCCGCTCCGCCGGTCTGGCCTTCTTCTAGCTGCTCTGTCATTGCTTGTTGTCTCCTGCGGGCTCGGCGAATTCACCAGCCCCGGCCAATACCTTGTCTACCTTGAGGGCATAGCGCCCCTGCACGGTGCCATAGTGGCATTCCAGTACCGGAATGCCGGATACATCGACCACGACAGCCTCCGGCACATCCAGCATCACCACGTCACCGTTTTTCAAATTGAGAATCTGCCCCAGCGTCACCTTGGTTTCCGCCAGGGTGGCTACCAGTTCCACTTCGGCTGCCTGCACCTGATGCGTCATCAGGCTGACCCAGCGGTTGTCCACTTCGGTCCGGTCCGCCTGCATGGTGCTGGACAGCACGTCGCGAATCGGCTCGACCATGGAGTATGGCAGACAGATGTGAAAATCGCCGCCACCAGCACCCAGTTCGATGTGAAAGGTCATCGCCACGACCACTTCGGTGGGCGTAGCGATATTGGCGAACTGAGTATTCATTTCCGAGCGCAGGTAAACGAATTCGATGGGGTGCACCGGTTCCCAGGCTTTCTGGCATTCGGAAAACACCACCTCCAGCAGACGGCGAATGATGCGCTGCTCAGTCGGCGTGAAATCACGCCCCTCAACGCGCACATGGTAGCGCCCATCGCTACCGAACAGATTATCGACGATCAGGAAAACCAGATCCGGGTCGAAAATCAGCAGGCCGGTACCGCGCAGCGGTTTGACATGCACCAGATTGAGGTTGGTGGGGACCACCAGATTGCGAATGAATTCGCTGTACTTCTGCACCCGCACCGGGCCCACGGAAATTTCCGCATTGCGCCGGATGAAGTTGAACAGACCTATACGCAGGTTGCGGGCAAAACGTTCGTTGATGATTTCCAGCGTCGGCATGCGGCCGCGCACAATGCGCTCCTGCCGCCCGATATCATAGCCACGGACTCCTTGCGAGTCCTGCGCGCTGTCATCATCTTCGTCCTCGCCGGTGACGCCCCTGAGTAGGGCGTCCACCTCTTCCTGGGACAGGATATCGTCGCCCATCGCTTACTGCTTCTGAATGATGAAGGAAGTAAAGAGTACGCTCTGCACCAGCTCTTCTTCGCCGGAATCCATGGACTCGTTGATGATCTGCTTCACCTGCGCCTTCAGCTTGACCTTGCCATCCGGGGTAGCCAGCTCGGCGGCCGACTTGGACGACAACAACAAGATCAGCGCACTGCGAATTTTGGGCATGTAGTCGGTGAATTTTTTCTTGGCTTCTTCATCGCCCAGCTCGGCCTGCATATCCACTTGCAACAGGCTGCCATCGCCACCCGACAGATTGACAACAAAGGTTTCCAGTTTTTCGAAGATGGGCGGGCCTTCTTTTTTCTTCTTGGGTTTTTCTTTGGTCTGTTCGGTCTGTGCTGCACCGTCATGCGGTTTGTTCATATTGCTGAACATGACATAGGCGAGTCCGCCCATGCCGGCCAGTACCAATACCAGCAGGATAACCACCACCAGCATCAGCTTGTTGCCCCCGCCCGCTTTTTTCTCGCCCTTGTCCGCTTTGTCCGCTTTTTTGTCTTCTGCCATGGGTCATCAGTCCGTACGTTAGGTTTATAGGGAAAGCTTAAGCCATTTCCCTATTTTATTTTCCAGATTTCCGCACGAACTGAATAGAGCCCCCTTTTGAGCAAAATCAGGCAAAGATACTGAGTATCCCTCGTGCGGACTGGATGGCTGCCAGCGTGTCGTCTTCATCGTTGCCAGCGGCATTCTGGCGGCGGCCATTCTGGTTCTGGTTAAATTGCTGTTGCCGATTCCCGGATTGTCCGCTGGAAACCTGTGCATCGGCAAGCGCTATACCACTGGAAGCCATCATGGAAACCAGTTTCGGCATGTTGTTTTCGATTATTTCACGGGTTGCCGGTACGGCGGAGGTAAAAATCACCTGCGCCTGATCATTGCCATTCATTTTAAGCGTGACTTCCACCGGCCCCAATTGCGGTGGATTGACCTGAATGGTGGCCTTGTCCATTTTCATGCTGACCATGGACATGACCTGGTCACCCAGCGCCTTGGACCAATTGGGATCAGTCATTGGCTGCGAGATGGTCAGCATCTTGGTCTGACTGGCCTGCGCGGTCTGAGCCGCCTGGTTGGCACTTTGGTTGGCCGATGCCAGCTGATCGGCATTGGGCGGCAAGAATTGCTGCGCACTACCATCATTGGCCGGCAATTCTTGCGCAGACAAGCCGTGCTGACGCTTCAGTGCAGCCCCCTGCAGCAGCGGGTCAATGGCCACGTCTTTGATTGCAGCAGTGGCCACTTCGCCAGGAGTGGTGCTGACCACAGGCTTGTCCTGTACCGGCTGCACCGGCAAGGCTGCCTGCAGCATGGGCAGAGCACCAAGCAGCATATTGGGAGAGGAATCGGTGGTCGTTGCATCATCCGACGCTGCAGAATCCTTGTCCTGCTTGCTTTTGCCGTCGCCACTGCCGGCAGCGGACTGGCCGGACAAGGCATTATTCAGATTGCCGAGCTGCACCCCCAGCAAACTGGCAAACAGGCCACCACCATCTTGCAGACTGGCGTCCACCTGCCCTTGCGGCATGGCTACTTTGGCGCTGGTCGCCGGAATTACGGTAATCGTCATGGCCGAAACCCCTAGGAAAGATGCAGGCATAGCAGCAATTTGCATGCCAGGCCGCTAGGCAATGTGCACGCCTCCGGATTGGCCTCAATTAATTTTATTAATGCGAATCATTATCTTTTGCATTACAATTACTCCCTTCCAGCGCCAACACCGACGATGAATCACGCATTAACGCCGGCCCGGCCTTTCCTGTCAGTTTTCAGCAAGGAGCACTGTCCAGATGTCTAATCCTTCCCTCCGCTTTGCCAAAATCACCCTGCTGCTCGCCTCCCTGTTTGCTGGCAGCGCCCACGCCGCTCCTAGCGCCGAAGGCATCGTGGTGTATAACGCCCAGCATGAAAGCCTGACCAAATCATGGGTGGAAGGCTTTACCAAGGAAACCGGCATCAAGGTAACAGTGCGTAATGGCAGCGACAGCGAAATGGGCAACCAGATCGTGCAGGAAGGCGCATCCTCGCCAGCCGATGTATTTCTGACCGAGAATTCGCCGGCCATGGTTCTGGTCGACAACGCCAAGCTGCTGGCACCGGTGGCACCAGCCACACTGGCCCAGGTTGACCACGCCTACCGCCCGACCCAGGGCAAATGGGTAGGTATTGCCGCACGCTCTACCGTATTTGTTTACAACAAGAACCGCCTGAACCAGAAGGAGCTGCCCAAGTCGCTGCTGGATCTGGCCAAGCCGGAATGGAAAGGCCGCTGGGGCGCAGCACCGGCCGGTGCAGACTTCCAGGCCATTGTCAGCGCCCTGCTGGAACAGAAAGGTGAAGCTGCCACGCTGGCATGGCTGAAAGCCATGAAAACCAGTGCCCTGCCCTACAAGGGCAACAGCGTGGTGATGAAGGCGGTGAATGCCAGCCAGATCGATGGCGGCGTGATCTATCACTATTACTACTTCGGCGACCAGAGCAAGACCGGCGAAAACAGCAAGAACACCGCGCTGCACTACTTCAAGCAACAAGACCCGGGTGCTTTTGTCAGCCTGTCCGGTGGCGGCGTGCTGGCTTCGAGCAAGCACAAGGAAGAAGCCCAGGCCTTCCTGAAATGGATTACCGGCAAGGGTGGTCAGGACATCCTGCGTACCGAGAATTCTTTTGAGTACGCGGTGGGTCTGGGCGCACAGTCCAATCCCAAGCTGGTGCCGCTGAAGAATCTGGATGCGCCCAAAATTGATGCTTCCCGTCTGAACAGCCGCAAAACGGTTGAGCTGATGACCCAGGCCGGCCTGCTGTAACACCATGTCCAGTTCGCCATCCAGCGCATCGGCCACCGCTGCAGCCGATGCATTCAATCCAGCCGTCACCCCGGACCTGCAGCTGCCGGGGCGGCGGCTGCCACTGTGGCTCAGCGGCAGTTCGCTACTGATCTCGCTACTGGCTTTGCTGCCAGTAGCCTTCATCATCGTCATTTCCGTTCAGACCGGCTGGGAGACGGTGGCTAGGCTGGTATTTCGCCCACGCGTGGGCGAATTGCTATTCAACACCAGCCTGCTGGTGGTGCTGACGCTGCCACTGTGCGTGGCGCTGGGCATTGCCCTGGCCTGGTTGACCGAACGCAGTAACTTGCCGGCCCGGCGCATGTGGTCGGCACTGGCCATTGCGCCACTGGCCGTACCCGCTTTTGTGCACAGCTATGCCTGGATCAGCCTGCTGCCCGCCTTTAACGGCCTGGCGGCAGCTGTTCTGTTGTCTGTCATCGCCTATTTCCCGTTTATCTATCTGCCGGCTGCCGCTGCGTTGCGGCGCATGGACCCTGCGCTGGAGGACAGTGCGGCTGCGCTGGGCTTAGCCCCATGGGCGATATTCCGCCGCGTCACCCTGCCGCAACTGCGGCTGGCGATCTGGGGCGGCGGCTTGCTGGTCAGCCTGCATCTGCTGGCCGAATATGGCCTGTATGCCATGATCCGCTTCGACACCTTCACCACCGCCATTTTTGACCAGTTCCAGTCCAGCTTTAACGGACCGGCCGCTAATATGCTGGCCGGCGTGCTGGCGCTGTGCTGTTTGCTACTGCTGAGTGTGGAAGCCGCCACCCGCGGCAATGCACGCTATGCCCGCGTAGGCTCGGGTTCGGCACGCCAGACAGTACCGACCAGACTGGGCTGGCGCTGGGGTGTGCCCGCCCTGCTGCTGTGCCTGACAACGGCAGCGCTGACCCTGGGTGTACCGCTGCTGACCCTCGGTCACTGGCTGTGGGAGGGCGGACCTGCAGCATGGCAGAACGATGCGTTGTGGCCAGCGCTGCGCCAGACCTTGCTGTACGGGGCTGTCGGCGCCTTGCTGACCGTGCTGGCAGCCGTGCCGCTAGCCTGGCTGTCAGTACGTGCACCCAGCCGCCTGCAACGCCTGCAGGAAGGCTGCAATTACATCACCAGCGCCCTGCCCGGCATCGTCACCGCGCTGGCACTGGTCACCATCACCATCAACTTTGCCCGGCCGCTCTATCAGACGGTGATCACCATCTTGCTGGCCTATCTGCTGATGTTCCTGCCGCGTGCACTGATCAGCCTGCGCGCCGGCATCGCCCAGGCACCGGCCGAGCTGGAACACGCAGCACGCAGCCTGGGCTGCACCCCCGGCAAGGCCTTGTGGCGAGTCACGCTACGGCTGGCCGCGCCGGGTGCGGCTGCCGGCATGGCCATGGTCTTTCTGGCCATCAGCAACGAGCTGACCGCCACCCTGCTGCTGGCCCCCAACGGCACCCGCACTCTGGCCACCGGCTTCTGGGCCATGACCAGCGAAATCGACTACATCATGGCAGCGCCGTATGCGCTGCTGATGGTGCTGCTGTCGCTGCCGCTGACCTGGCTGCTCCATCACCATTCGAAACGGACTGCTGGACGATGACCTCCCTACATCTGCACGAACTGTGCAAACACTATGGCAGCGTCAAGGCTGTCGACCATGTTTCCCTTCAGGCTACGGCCGGCAGCCGGCTAGCCATTGTCGGCCCATCCGGCTCGGGCAAGACCACCCTGCTACGCATGATCGCCGGCTTCGAGTTTCCCGACAGCGGCAGCATCAGCCTGAACGGCCAGACCATGGCGGCAGATGGCCGCGCCCTGCCGGCCCACCTGCGCCGCATCGGCTATGTAGCACAGGATGGCGCACTGTTTCCCCACCTGACGGTGGCCGACAATATCGGCTTTGGCCTGCAAGACAAAGGCCCGGCGCGCCAGCAGCGCATTGCCGAGCTGGTAGAGATGGTGGCGCTGGAACAGCACATGCTGCAACGCTGGCCGCATGAGCTGTCCGGCGGCCAGCAGCAGCGCGTGGCATTGGCACGGGCACTGGCACAACAGCCACAGCTGATGTTGCTGGATGAACCCTTCTCGGCACTGGATACCGGCTTGCGTGCTGCCATGCGCAAGATGGTGGCGCAGTTGCTGGGTGAGGCTGGTATCAGCGCCATTCTGGTCACCCACGACCAGGCCGAGGCGCTGTCTTTTGCCGACCAGCTAGCCGTGATGCGCCGGGGAAAGCTGATTCAGTCCGGCACGCCACAACAGCTATACAGCCAGCCGGCCGACGAAACCACGGCGCTGTTTCTGGGCGAGGCACTTATCCTGCCGGCGCAGATCAAGGCAGGCAGGGCGTACTGCGCGCTGGGGGAGATTACCATCAATGACGGACAGTTCTGTGGGGAAGGCCGCATCATGCTGCGCCCGGAGCAACTGTCGCTGCAGCCCGAGGCGGGCACCGCGTCGGTGGTGATGGCACAAGTGGTGGAGTGTGATTTTGGCGGCCATTCCAGCCTGCTCAGCCTGCAACTGCCCCAACTGAGCAGCCCGCTGCAGTTGCGCAGCGCCAGCTGGCCGCTGCCAGCATGTGGCAGCAAGGTGGGGCTGACAGTGCAAGGCCGCGCCCATTTGCTGCAGGCCTGAGCCAGCACAAGTCAGCACGCCGACCAGGGCGGCACAGGCTAGACACAACAGCGGCGAGGTTTAATCCTCGCCGTGGGTCTGGTCCCAGAAACGGCGGGTGGCAAATTCATCAGTGGCTTTCTGTTCGCGCCGCGCCTGTGCCTGTTGTTCGCGCTCACGTTCACGCTCCAGCAGCTTCTCATAGGCTTTGAGCTTTTTATGCTCGTTACGCCAGGCCTGGCGCTCCATGATGAAACGCTGCTTGGCGAATTCGGTATCACCTTGCTGGATGCGCACGGCTTCATCGAGCCGGCCTAGAAATTTTTGAAAGTCCTGCCACTGAGCGATGCTCATGCCCTTCATGCCGCCGGAGGTCAGTCGCCCACGGTATTCATCGCGGAAATTTTCCAGTTGCTCCTGCCGGTTCATCGCTTCCAGCGCCTTGGCCTGCGCCTGCCGCATGCGTTCGGCTGCGGCCGCCTGCTTGTCCTCGGCCAGCTTGATCAGGAAGGTGTATTTGCTTTGTGACATGGCTTAGCCGCTCACGCCAGCACGCTGTCCAGCTGCAATTGGCTGGTGGTGTAGTCCTGTGACTCGTGCATGGGCTGGGTAAGGAAGCTGGTCATCTGTAACTGGCGGCGCATGGCTTCATCCAGCACCGGGTCCGAGCCCGGCACATAGGCACCCACACTGATCAGGTCACGGTTGCGCTGATAACGCGAATACAGCTGCTTGAAATAGCGCGCCTGGTCCATCTGCTTGGGCGGTACTACATCCACCATCACCCGGCTGATGGACTGCTCGATATCGATGGCCGGATAGTGCCCAGCCTCGGCCAGCTCGCGCGATAGCACAAAGTGGCCATCCAGAATCGCCCGTGCCGAGTCGGCAATCGGGTCTTGCTGGTCATCGCCTTCGGACAGCACGGTATAGAAGCCGGTAATGGAGCCGCCACCGTTAGCGGCATTACCGGCCCGTTCGATCAGCTGTGGCAGCCGCGCAAACACCGAAGGCGGGTAACCCTTGGTCACTGGCGGTTCGCCGATAGCCAGGGCGATTTCACGCTGGGCCATGGCATAACGGGTAACCGAATCCATCAGCAGCAGCACGTCCTTGCCCTGGGAACGGAAGTATTCGGCTAGCGCCGTGGCATAAGCCGCTCCGTGCAAACGCATCAGCGGTGGCATGTCGGCCGGCGCAGCCACCACCACGGCGCGGGCGATACCCTCCTCGCCCAGAATGTTTTCGATGAAGTCCTTGACCTCGCGCCCCCGCTCGCCGATCAGCCCCACCACCACCACATCGGCACGGGTAAAGCGCGCCATCATGCCCAGTAGTACCGACTTGCCGACACCGGAGCCGGCAAACAGGCCCAGCCGCTGGCCGCGCCCGACCGTCAGCAAGCCGTTAATGGCGCGCACGCCCACGTCCAATACCTGCTTGACCGGAGAGCGGTCCAGCGGGTTCATCGGCTGGCTGTGCAGGGGGAAATAGGCTTCGGGATGGATGGGACCCTTGCCGTCCAGCGGCCGGCCCAGCGAGTCGAGAATGCGCCCCAGCAGGCTTTCACCCACGGGTACCTGGCGGCCGGCCGGGCCATTGATCCGGGCCGACACCACGTTTTGTCCGTAACAGGGCGGGTGCGACGGTGCCAGCGGCCGCACCGGGGTGCCGGGCAGCAGACCATGTACATTGGCCAAGGGCATCAGATAGACGCGGTCACCAGAAAAACCCACCACTTCAGCTTCCACCACATGCTGGTCTGCCAGCTCAACCTGGCAGGCACTGCCTACCGGCAGCTTGATGCCAGTAGCCTCCATCACCATGCCGGTGACACGCAGCAGCCTACCACAGGGTTGCCACAGCGGAGCCTCTTGCGCGGCGCGGCCGCAATCGCCCAGGAAGGCGCGTTGTCGATCAATCAGCGAGGTCATCTTGTTCGGCATCCAGCCCCAGGGCACTGCTCAGCGCGGCCAGCCGTGACGCCAGCCGCAGGTCCAGCTGCAGTGACGAGGTATCGATGATGCAGCCACCGCGCTGGATATGGGCATCCTCTATCCATTGCCATTGGGTTTCTGGTGTTTCCTGCTGCAAAAATTCACGTGTGGCAGCCAGATCGGCCGGATTGACCCGCAGGCGCGCCTGACTCATGGTGGCGGGCAATTCGCCCAGTACCTGGCGCAGTTGCGCGACGATGGCCGTGTCGCTGTGGGCGATGTGTTCGCCAGCCAGCCGCTCGGCCAATTGCATGGCCAGCTTAAGCAGCGAGCCAGAGAGTTCTTCCTCCACCCGCGCCAGTTCGCGGGCGAAATTACCGGACAGTTCCTGCAGCGGTGTCCATAGCTGGGCAAACTGTTCGCTGGCCTGATCGTGCCCCTGCTGCATGCCGCGTGATAGCCCTTCGGCATGGCCGGCCTGTACGCCTTCGTCGTAACCGGTTTGCCAGGCTTCCTGATGAATGGCTTCCAGTTCGGAAGCAGTGGGATAACCCACCGCCTCTTCCTGCGCGGCGGCTTCTGCCGCAGCTGCGGCAGCATCGGCCTGGTCTTCGGCCATTTCAGCTGCAGCAGCCGTGGGAGCCTGCTCCAGATGGCGGCGCAAGGCATCCAGCCCGGCCAGCTGGCTCGGGCTGAATTCGCCATCGTCATGGGTCAGCTCAACTGGCGTCCAGCTGCTCCAGCCTTGCAGTTGTTCGCCCGGAATAATCGGATTATTCGACAAGGCCTTCGTCACCACCCTTGCTGCCTAGCACGATCTGGCCATCGTCGGCCAGCTTGCGTACGACTTTGAGAATTTCCTTCTGCTCGGCTTCCACCTCGGACAGTTTGACCGGTCCCTTGGATTCCAGATCGTCACGCAGCATTTCAGCAGCACGCTGCGACATATTGCGGAAGATCTTGTCCTTGAGCTCGGCACTGGTGCCCTTGAGCGCCACCACCAGCGAATCGGACTGCACTTCGCGCAGAATGGTCTGAATGGAGCGGTCGTCGATGTCGAGAATGTTCTCGAACACGAACATCTTGTCCTGGATGCGTTGCGCCAGTTCCGGGTCGTACTCGCGAATGTAGTTGAGTGCCGAGCCCTCCACATTGGAACCCATAAAGTTGAGGATTTCCGCAGTAAGGCTGATGCCGCCGGAAGCACTCTTCTTGATACGGTCCGAACCGGACAACAGCTGGGTCAGCACATCGTTCAGTTCGCGCAGGGCCTGTGGCTGTACGCCTTCCAGCGTGGCGGTACGGATCAGCACCTCGTTGCGCAGCCGCTCCGGGAAGAAGGCCAGGATGGAGCTGGACAGGTCCGGCTCCAGATGCACCAGAATGGTGGCGATGATCTGCGGGTGTTCGTGGCGGATCAGATCGGCTGCCGAGGACGGGTCCATCCACTTCAGGCTTTCGATGCCGCTGTGGTCGTTGCCCTGCATGATCTTGTCCAGCAGGTTGGCTGCCTTGTCCGGCCCCAGCGCCTCGATCAGCACATTGCGCAGGTATTCGTCCGAGGCGCCGATGCTGGCGCGCGCCGCGCATTCTTCGCGGAATTTGCCGACGATGTCGTCGATCTGGTCGTAGCTAAGATTGTTGATGGCCGCCATGGCCAGCGAAATCTTCTGCACTTCTTTTGGCCCCAGATACTTGAACACCTCTACTGCCTCGGCCTGACCCAGGCTGAACAGCAGTACGGCACTGCGATGTACACCGTTATCACTCATCGGAGCTGATCCATTCCTTGATGATCTGGGCTGCCATGCGCGGATCAGACTTCACCAGCTCGCGCGCAGCTTCCAGATTAAGGTTGTACTGACGCATCTGGGCATCCTTGGGACTTTCCGGCGTACCATCGGGATTGGTGCCCGCCACGGTCTTGCCGCCAGTTGCAGCAGCGGCCGCAGCGCCACCTTCATCATCCCCCGCCACTGCCAGCAGCCTGCCCCCCGCATCGGTAGCCAGACGGCCATCGGCCCCCTTCTTGCCTGCTTCCACCGGTTTGACCAGATCCTTGACGATAGGCCGCACCACACCAAACAGCAAATACAGCACGGCGATGGTCAGCAAGCCGTACTTGATCAGGCTGGAGGCATTGTTGCTCAGATAATCGGTGACCTTTTCCTGCATGGTGACCGGCACGGCTGCATCGGCAAAGGCAGCATTCACCACGTTCAGCGTATCGCCGCGCTGGCTGTTGTAGCCCATGGTTTCCTTGACCAGATTATTGATCTGCTGGATTTCCTGGGCGGTCAGCGGCGTCGGTTTCACCTCGCCGGTTTTGTCCGGCATCTTGCGATAGTTAACTACCACGGCAGCAGACAGGCGTTTCACCACACCTTGCGGCATCTTGGTGTGCTGAATGGTCTTGTCCACTTCGTAATTGGTGGTGATGTCACGTTCCAGCGCACCGGACTGCCCCATGGCCTGACCAGACAGCGTGGCCGTGCCAGGCGCGGCGCCGGGCGGCAAGGTAATCGGTGCCGAAGCCGATGACGGCGGCTGATTGGACAGCGCCCCCGGCACACCACCGGCATTGGCCGCACCACTACCCAGGCGTTCAACGATTTGCTGACTGCGAGTGGCCGAAGGATTCGGCGTGGAGTTGGGGCGGTAGCTTTCCGAAGTCTGCTCCACTTCGGAGAAGTCCACATTGGCCGTTACCTGGGCGTGGATATTGCCCTGGCCAAAAATGGGCTCAAGAATACTTTCGATGCGTTTGACGTAACCGTCTTCCACCTGGCGTACATAGCCCAGCTGAGTCTGGTCCATGCCAGCGGTGTCCTTGTCGGACAGCTTGGACAGCATATTGCCGTCCTGATCCACCACGGTGACGTTCTTCACCGGCAGATTGGGCACGGCACTGGACACCAGATGCACGATACCCGCTACCTGCCCCTGATCCATGGTGCGACCACGGAACAGATTGAGCATGACCGATGCGGTGGGCTGCTGCTGATCGCGCACAAAGACGCTTTGCTTGGGAATGGCAATATGGATGCGGGCAGATTCCACCGAGCCGATGGCTTCGATGGTGCGCGCCAGCTCACCCTCGATGGCGCGTTGGTAATTGACTTGTTCGGCAAACTGGCTGATGCCGAATTTCTGGTTGTCCATCAGCTCGAAGCCGACGCCCCCAGCCTTGGGCAGCCCCTGGGCGGCAAGGCGCAGACGGGCATCGTAGACCTTGTCTGCCGGTACGGACACGGTGCCGCCATCTCCCAGCTGATAGGGAATGTTCATTTGCTGCAAGGCAGCCGTGACCTGACCGCCGTCACGGTCGGCAATATTGGAAAACAGGATTTTGTAGCTGGGCTGACGATTGAGCACCGCCGCGCCGACAATGACAGAGAAAAGGGCGGCCAAGGCCACCAGGAAGAGGATTTTTTTATTGTTGGGAAGCGACTTGAAACGATCAGACGCATCGTTAAGCCGGGTTCGCCAAACAGGAGTCGCGTTTTGTTCTGCCAGATCAGCCATACAGTGGTTTTAGTTTCAAGCGCAGCCACTGCCGGCAACATGGATATGTATTCGGCCAGGCTACACCTGGGTATTCATGATTTCCTGATAGGCGGACACCAGCTTGTTGCGCGCCTGGACCATTGTCTGGAACGACAGGCTGGCTTTCTGCAAGGAGACCATCACGTCCTGCAGGTTAACCCCCTCATCTCCCAACTCGAACTGCTTCTGCATTTCCTGCGAAGTTTGCTGAGCAGAATTAACCTGCTCAATCGTGGATTTGAGAACATCGGCAAAGTCAACTTGCGACGCGTCCTGCGACTGCGCGGCTGGTTTGCCGCCGGCCAGGGCCGATGCGGCCCGCAGCTCGCTCAACATCTGGTCTACATTATTAATCGACATGGCTACTCCGTACTGCGTACGTCCAAGTCATCCGGATCCACTTCCTGACCATCTTCCTCGCGGTAGCGCTGCAATTTGTAGCGCAAGGTGCGTTCGCTGATGCCCAGTTTTTCGGCTGCAAGCTTCTTGACCCCTCCAACTGCTGCCAGTGTATCCAGAATATGACGTTTTTCCAGCGTTTTCATATCTGATTCTGCAGACATGATAGGCGGAACGGTGGTTTCTGTCCGGGTAAGCGGTGTCGAACCGGAAACATCATCCAGCAACAGGTCGGCGGCAAGAATTGCCGGCCCGGCGGCAAGAATCACCGCCCGCTGCATGACGTTTTCCAATTCGCGGATGTTACCTTCCCAACTATAGGCCGTCAAATGACGTTCAGCCTCTTCGGAAAGGCTTAATCCGGAACGCCCGGCGGCTTCAGCATATTTCTTAAGCACAAGCCGTGCCAGCGGCAGGATATCCTCGCGGCGCTCGGCCAGTGCCGGAATGCGCAGCGGGAATACGTTCAGCCGGAAATACAGGTCTTCGCGAAAACGGCCGGCGTCCACCTCACCCGCCACGTCACGGTTGGAGGTGGCCAGCACGCGGATATCCAGCTTGATGGTACGGGTGCTACCCACGCGCTCCACTTCACGCTCCTGCAATACCCGCAGCAGTTTGGCCTGCAGCGACAGCGGCATTTCGGTGACTTCATCCAGCAGGATGGTGCCACCCTGCGCCTGTTCAAACTTGCCGGGCAAGGCCTGGGCGGCACCGGTAAATGCGCCTTTTTCGTGGCCGAACAGAGTGGACTCCAACAGGTTATCCGGGATGGCGGCACAATTCACCGCTACAAACGCACCCTCGTGACGACGCGAATGACGGTGGATGTAACGCGCCAGCACTTCCTTGCCGGCACCGCTGGGGCCAGTAATCATCACACTGGCATCGCTGCCGGCGACCCGGCTGGCCAGCGCCAGCAGCTGGCGCATTTGCGGTGATTCTGCCACGGCCTCATCGCACTCGCTGTCTGGCAGCTTGAGAATATGCTTTTCCACCTCGGCAATCAGGCTGGCCGGCTCGAAGGGTTTGAGCAGGTAGTGGGTGGCACCTGCCCGCAGCAATTCGATGGCGCGTTCGATGATGCCGTAAGCCGTCATCAGGATGAAGGGCACGCCGGGATAGCGCACCTTCACCTCTTCAAACAGGCTATAGCCATCCATCGGTGCCATCTGTGCATCGGAAATGATCAGCCCCACCGGGGTTTTCTTCAGTTGCAGCAGGGCAGCGCTGCCATCACCGGCTTCCAGCGTGGGATAACCTGCCAGGCTGAGGGTGTCGACAATGGCTTCGCGCAGGTCAGCGTCGTCTTCGACTACAAGAATGGGCAACTTCATCGCGGGTTTCTATACGGTTGACTGGCGTTGGGCTACCAGCGCGACAAGGCGGCTGGCGATGGACGTGAGCGGCAACACCTCGTGCTGGCCCTTGAGCGCAATGGCTTCCTTGGGCATGCCGAACACCACACAACTGGCTTCGTCCTGGGCAATGTTGTAGGCACCGGCTTCTTTCAGCTCCAGCATGCCTTGCGCACCATCGCGTCCCATGCCGGTAAGAATGACGCCGATACAGTTTTTGCCAGCCAGATTGGCGGCCGAGCGGAACAGCACATCGACCGAAGGCCGGTGACGATTGACCGGCGGGCCATGATGCAGCGAGGTGGCGTAGCCGATGGTGGTGGCAGACTTCAGCAACAGGTGGGAGTGGCCGGGGGCGATATACACCGTGCCAGCTTGCAGCCGCTCGCCATCCTCGGCCTCCTTCACTTGCAGCTGGCATAGTGAGTCCAGCCGGGCAGCAAAGGATTTGGTAAACAGCTCGGGCATGTGCTGTGTAACCAGGATAGGCGGCATGGTGGGCGGCAGGGCACTGAGCAGCACGCGCAAAGCTTCGGTTCCACCGGTAGACGAGCCGACCACAATCACGGTCTGGCGTGTCAACGGGGTGCGGCCGGTCTGACGCGGCAGGATGATATCTGCGTTATGGCTGGGTACCACTTCCATTGGTGCCAATGGTTCCCGCGAAAACTGTCCCATTTATTTCCTTGCAAACATGCCGGCCAGCCGGCTTTATACAGGTGCCTAGCTTAAAGCCCCACCCGTCTTATGCCAAGATAATCAGTCGGCCGCCATGCTCAGCGTTTGCCGCAGCCGGTCGACCCACAGCGCGCTGGCCTGTTCGATCAGGTCCAGCACCCGGTCAAAGCCTCCGGCACCGCCATAGTAGGGATCGGGTACTTCCAGCACCGGAACCTGGCCCAACGGAGCCAGAATGAAGTCCAGTCGGGCTACGCGGTCTGGCGGACACAGTGCACGCAAGGCGGTCATATTGGCGCGGTCGGCGGCCAGAATCAGGTCGAAACGTTGAAAATCGGCCGCGCTCACCTGCCGGGCACGCTGTGCCGACAGGTCATAGCCGCGCTGCAAGGCGGCCTTGCTGCTGCGCGGGTCGGGTGCTTCACCAATATGGTAGCCATGGGTACCCGCCGAATCCACAGCGACCTGCCCGGCCAGGCCAGCCTGCTGCAAATGGGCGCGCAGCACCCCTTCGGCCGTGGGCGAGCGACAGATATTGCCCATGCAAACCATCAAGACTGCGTATTGTTTTGCCATGTCCGGATCCACTCCATGCGGGCTGCGTTGCCGCGCCCCACTTTCACCATAAACCAATCAGCGCCGGCCGGCAGCCGGGGCCTGGTCCTGCGCGGTCCAGTAACGGGCTGCCCAGGCCTGCTGCCCGGCCACATCCCAGAAACTCCAGGCCAGCAGCCGGCTACGCTTCTGCCCCTGCGCCATGTCCAGCACCCGGCTTTGCTTGACGCCGGCCTCACGCAAGACATGGCGCAAGGCAGGCAGACTGTCGGCACTGGACAGCAGGCTGGTGAACCAGCAGCAACGCCGGGCAAAGCGCACACTCTCGCTGATCATGCTGGCAACAAAGGCTTGTTCGCCACCGGGATAGCACAATTCGTTTTCCTGGCCACCGAAGTTCAGCAGCGGCTGCTTGCCGGGATGCTGCCCAGCCTTGCCCAGATTGCGCCATTTGCGCTGGCTGCCTGCGGCAGCTTCCGCTCGCGAGGCATGAAAAGGCGGATTGCACATGGTCACATCGAAATGCTCGCCGCTGGCGATGATGTGGCTGAACATCTGATCGGTGTGCGGCTGGTGGCGCAATGCGATATGCGCGGCAAATGCCGGATTGGCCGCCAGAATGGCCTGGCCATTGGCCAGCGCCAGCTTGTCGATATCGGCACCGACGCAGCTCCAGCCATATTCAGCATGGGCCAGCAAGGGATAGATGGCATTGGCACCCACTCCGATATCCAGCAGGCGGATTGCATCGCCCTGCGGCAGGCGGCCTTGCTGGCATTCCGCCAACAGGTCGGCCAGACAGTGCACATAATCGGCCCGCCCCGGAATGGGCGGGCACAGGTAGGCGGCCGGGATATCCCAGTCGCGAATACCATACCAGTCCACCAGCAAGGCGCGGTTCAGCAGCTTAACGGCTTGCGGGTTGGCAAAGTCAATGCTGGGCAAGCCATGGGCATTGGGCCGCACATATTTTTTGAGCGCGGGACAGGCAATAAGCAGCCGGGCAAAATCATACTGGCCCCGGTGACGGTTGCGCGGGTGCAGGCGAGGGCCTGGCGACCGCGCCTGGGCATGCGGCTTGGCTGGCATGCAGGCTCCTTGATACAGCAATACGGCGAAAAGCCGGCATTGTGCCAGCAATCGGCAGCGGCGTCCGATCCTCTCCTACCTGCGCACGATTCAGAACTGTGCGTGAACTGCCGTTTAATCGTAGCGGGCTTCGATCTCGCGGTAGGCGCCGCTCTGGCGCAGCAGGGCCAGACCACGGTCAAAGTTGTCGCGCTGCCAGGCATAGCGAAATGCCATCTGATACGGGGTGGGAGCAAACAGGTGGTAAACGGTCACCGGCGGGAGAGATCCCTGCTCGGCGCTCATCTCCTGCGTGAAATGGCTGATGATGCGCCAGTCGCCCACGATGGTATCAACCCGGCCGGCATACAGCAGACGGTTACGGACTTTTTGATCCCCCTCTTCCCGGTAACGGGTATTGGCATTGGCCATGGCTTCGAACGACGGGCCTAGCAGCTGGCGCGCTCGCTGGAAACTACTGATGGAATAACGTTGCAGATCGCTGATATCGCGAATCGTCAGCTGCCGCTGGGCCAGCGCCACCACCACATTGTGATATTCCAGATAGGGCTGGGAAAAATAGGCGGTCAGCCCGCTATAGGGATTGGTGGTGGCAATACCATCCAGCCGGCCTTGCTGCAACATGCTCTGCAAGCGCTCCATCGGCGCAAAGAAAGGTCGCACCTCCATGCCGGCACGCCGTGCGGCTGCCACGACGATATCCAGCTCCAGCCCACGGCGCTCTGCTTCAAAGATATAGGGTGGCTTGTTACTGCCAAAACCGATCTGCAACACCACGTTATTGGCCGGCAAGGCCAGCACCGGCATGCCAAACAACATCAAGCACCATCCCGCCAACAAACTGCCCAGTCTTGTCATCAGCCGTACTACCCTACTCTGCGCTGCGTCAGTCGCTACCGTCATCAGATGACGGGCCCGTCGCCCAGTTTTCGCCACAGTCCCTGCAGTTGCCACTGCCGGCACCACCCTTCCAGTTCTGCTGCCGGCATGGGCCGGGCAATGCCATAGCCTTGTACCAGGCGACAGCCCATCTGCAGCAGGACTGCTCCATGCGCCATGGTTTCCACTCCCTCGGCAATCACTTGTCGCTGGAATACTTCAGCCAGCTGGATGACGCTGGCGACAATGCCCAGATCATCTGCATCATCCAGCATGTTGGATACGAAACTTTGATCGATTTTCAGGGTATCCAGCGGCAGCTTGCGCAAATACGTCAGCGAAGAATAGCCCGTGCCGAAGTCGTCCAGAGCAAAGTGCACCCCAAGTGCCCGGCATTGCTGCAACACGGCCAGGGCCTGATCCATGTCGGCCAGTGCTGCCGACTCCAGCACTTCCAGCTCCAGCAGTGCGGGCTGGAGCTTCGGATAGTGATGCAGTGCCTGTTGCAGATGGTGATAAAAATCGTCATGCAGCAAGTAATTGGCACTGACATTGATGCTGATCGCCATCTCCAGGCCCTGCTCCTGCCAGCGGGCGGCTTGCGCCACGCCCTCATCCAGCACCCAGCGGCCAAAAGCGGTTTCCAGCTCGCTCCCTTGCAAGGTGGGCAGGAAAGCCGCCGGGGCCAGCAAGCCACGCTCGGGGTTCTGCCAGCGTATCAGCGCTTCTACGCCGATGATGCGGCCGGAACCCAGATCGACCTTGGGCTGGTAATACAGCAGGAATTGTTGCTGCTGCAAGGCCTGCCCCAACGACTCCAGCGTGCGGCGGTGCAACTGGGCCTTGCGGTCGCTTTCCGGGTCGAACAGCTGGTAGCGGTTCTTGCCAGATGCCTTGGCCTGGTACATGGCCTGATCGGCGTGACGCAGCAAAGTGTCGGCATCGGCGTCGTCCAGCGGATAGAGGGTGACGCCCACACTGGCACTGGTGCAGATGGCAGCCGCCGGCAGGCTGACTTCCTGGCGCACGGCACTGAGCACGCGATCAAGCACCGGGATGCATTCGTCGCTACCCGCCAGCCCCGACAGCAGCAGCACAAATTCGTCGCCGCCCAGCCGCGCCAGGGTGTCGTCGGCACGCAGCACCGACTTCAACCGCTCGGTCACCGCTATCAGCAACTGGTCGCCCGCATCGTGGCCATGCAGGTCGTTGACAGCCTTGAAGCCATCCAGATCAAGAAAACACACGGCGCAGGACTCGCCACTGCGCCGGCTGCGGATCAAGGCCTGCTCTAGTCGGTCGGACAGTAAGCGGCGATTGGGCACGCCAGTGAGCGGATCGAAATTGGCAATGCGGTTCAGCTCGGCTTCATGCGCCTTCAACTGGGTAATGTCGGAGAAGATGCCGATATAGTGCTGGATCTGACCAAACTGGTCGCGCACCACCGAGATCGACAGCAGCTCGGCGTACAGATCACCATTCTTGCGCCGGTTCCAGATTTCGCCACGCCAGAAATCATGCTGCTGCACCATGGACCACAGCTCCTGATAGAAAGCAGGTCCGTGCTGGCCGGATGACAGGATGGCTGGCGAACGCCCGATGGCTTCTTCTTCGCAGTAGCCGGTGATGCGGGTAAACGCCGCATTCACCTTGGTCATCAGCCGGGCCGGCGAGACGACCATGATGCCTTCATAGCTGCTGTCAAACACGATGGCCGCTTCTTTCTGGGCCAGCGCGTAAATCTTGTGCTCGGTGATGTCGGTATGCGTGCCGGACATCATCAAGGGCCGGCCCTGGCCGTCGTGCTCCACCACCCGCCCCCGTGACAATATCCAGCGCCAGCCACCGGCCAGGCTGCGGCAGCGCATTTCCATTTCGTACGCCGGTGTCTGGCCTGCCAGATGGCGCTGCAAAGCCACGTCCACCTGGGGGTAATCTTCCGGATGGATATGGCCCAGCCAGCTCTGGCGCGTGATGTCGCCGCAGTCCGGGGCATAGCCCAGCATTTCCTTCCAGCGCTTGCTGACCTGGAAATCATCGGTCTGGATATTCCAGTCCCAATACCCCTGGTCGGAGCCTTCCAGCACACGCGCCAACTGCTGCTCGCGCTGCAGCAGAGTCTGTTCCGCCTGTTTCTTTTCGCTCAGGTCGCGGCCAAAAGCCATGTAGCGGCCATCCTGCATGTGCACCGTGGTTAGTTCGGCCAGCACCTCGCTGCCATCCAGCCGCTGCAGCGTCCATTCACTGCGGATGAAGCGCTGCTGCTCCAGCTGGCGCAGATGTTCCGGCAACACCGGCAGGCTGGCCGGAGCCAGCAGGTCTCCCAGATGCATCTGTTGCAACTGGGCCTGGTCGTGACCGGTCATGCGGCAGGCTGAAGGATTGGCAAACAGATACTGGCCCTGTTCATCGGCAATCCAGATGGCATCACCCGCCTCGTTCAGCACAAAGCGCAAATCCTCATCCAACCGGCGACGCTCGGTGATGTCGGACAGGGTGCCGACCAGTCGCTGCACCTCGCCAATTTCATTGCGTTCCACCGCCCGCCCGCGCACTCTCACCCAGCGCAATTCGCCAGTACGGGTGATCAGCCGCACATCAAACTCCATCAAGGTGGTTTCGCCACGCAAGTGCTCTTGCAAAGCCTGTTGCCATACGCCCAGATCATCCGGCAGCAACAGTTGCTTGAAAAAGCCGATATCGTGTGTGTCGTCCTCCGGTCGGTAGCCTGTCAGCGCGTAATAGCGGGCAGAACGGTAGATATGGCCGCTGCGCAAGTCCCAGTCCCAGAAGCCGTCGCTGGTCGCCTCCACCACCTGCTGCAGCCGGCGCTCGCTGCTGCGGATCTGCAAAGTCAGCCGCATGCGTTCGCTGATATCCTGCACCGTGCCCTGCAAGCGCAGCAGCCGGCCAGTGCTGTCATGCACGGCTTCGCCACGCACGGTGATCCAGCGTTGTTCACCATCGGGCCGCAGCACTTCCGCATCACACTGATAGGGCTGGCCATCCTGCAGGCACTGCTCCACGAGGGCAGACAAAACGGCCCAGCTTTCGGCGGTGAAATACGCACAGACTTCGGGATAGACTGCTGGCGGCAATGCCGGCGAACGGCCATAAAGGTGGTACACCTCGCTGGACCAGACATGATGATCGCTGGCCAGATCCCAGCTCCAGTTGCCAATACCCGCCAGGCGCTGCGCCGCACGCAAGGCCGCTTCGCTCTCCTGTAATTCCTGTTCGGCCTGCTTGTGGCGGCTGATATCGCGCGAAATGCCGAACAGGCCGACCACCTGACCATCGGCATCAAATACCGGCCCCTTGCTCACCTGGAACACCAGCTCGGAGCCATCTTGCAGGCGCAGGAACTCTTCATGCATGTGCAAGCTGCCGCTACGCATGATGGCATCGTCCAGCACCATCAGCTCGGCAGCAGAGGCCGCATCAAACAAGGCATGATCATCCTCGCCGATAATGGTGCTCACCTCGCGCCCCACCATGCGGGCAGCCGCGGCATTCACCATCAGGTAGCGCCCCTGCCGGTCCTTGACGAAAATCGCATCCGAGGTACCCGCCACCACGGCTTCCAGCAAATTGCGATGGGTTTCATTGCGTTTGGCCAGCTGGCGCAGCAAACCGCTGAACAAGCTGACAGCACCACCGCACAAGGCGAGAAAACCCCATTGCAAGGTAATGTACGGTTCAGCCGCGCTGCTGTGGAAATGCGGTGTGGCCAGCCAGTCGACCCCGGCGACCGTCAACGCAGTCGCCAGCAACCCCGGCCCCAGTCCACCCAGCAAGGCGCTGAGTATGATGGGGAACATGAATACGATGAGCATGGGCCGCTGGTACACGCTGATTGGCAGCAAATGGCGCAAGCCCAGCACCGCCACTGCCAGTATCACCGCCAGCAGATAGCCCAGCCAGGGGGCAATACGGTCATGGCCCATGCGCTCGGCCCAGTTTTCCAGCAAGCCTGCGGTCGGGGAAGGCTCGGCTGCAGGCACGGCACGCAGGGAAAAGAACAGCATGACGGCGGTCATCAGGACAAACACACCGCCTTTGTAGGTGGACAACTGCAGCATGGTGTCGGCATCAGCCAGCAGGCTGAGCAAGCTATCCGACAGCAGAATCCACAGCATGGCCAGTACGCAATAGGCCACGACAACCAGGCGGATATAACGATTACGAACAGACGCGACCATGCCAGCCATTGCCTTAAGCAGTGAAGGGGCTGCCTCGAAAAAGCCAGCCCGGCCCCGACAGCCTTGCAGTCAGCGGGCGGGCTGGCCATGCGGAAAAATCATGCAAAAAGCAGCTGATTATCTATATATTTCCATCATAAAATCCATCTTTCGATAGAAAATGATTAAAACTGCGGCTGTTCCTGCTGATTTGCCGCCACCGCTGCCACTTCAGCTTAGCGCAGCCGGAAGCGGGCCACGATGGCATGAATATGCTCGACCTGGCTATCCAGTGCACTCAGCGCCTGGTTGGTGGCATCCACCTCGCTACGGGTTTCCGAGGCATTGCCGGCAATACCGCTGACGTCATTGGCCACCTCGGCGCAGCTTTGCTGCTGCACTGCCACTTTCTGGCTGACACTACCCACCAGCTGCACCACTTGATCGGACTGCAGGCTGATGCACTTCACCGCATCGCCGGCCTGGCTGATATTGTCCACGCTGGTGCTGACACTGGCCTCAACCTCTTGCATGTCGCGCACCGCCACCTGCACCTGGCTACCAATGGATTTGACAATGGTGTCGATTTCGCCAGTAGAGCGGCTGGTGGAGTCGGCCAGCTTGCGCACCTCGTCCGCCACCACGGCAAAGCCGCGGCCTGACTCACCGGCGCGCGCAGCTTCAATGGCCGCATTCAATGCCAGCAGGTTGGTCTGATCCGCCAGCGACTCGATCACCCCGACAATCTTGGTAATGGCGGCACTGGAGTCCTGCAACTGATGCAGGCATGTTGCCGTCTGGCCAACAGCGGCAGCCACCGAACGGATATCACCCAAAGCGGTCTGGATGGCCTCGTTGTTCTGCCTTGCCCGCGCCGCCGATTCCGTACACAGCCCGGCTGCTTGTCCGGTCTTCTGCAGGATGTCCAACATGCCGCCATTGAGCTGCTGCAATTCCTGGTCGATATGCTGCGAAGCACGCTCACCGGCCTCGGCCACCGCAGTCAGATGCTGCGAGGCGCTACCCATATTGCGATTGGCCATCACGACCTGCTGCAAACGCTGCTCTACCTCCAACATGCTGTCCTGCAAGGCTTGCAGCAGATTGTTCAGCGCCCGGCCAGCCCGCTCGGCCTGTTTGCTGCACAAGCCTTCCACCCGGCAGGTCAGGTCGAAATTATCAGCCACCGCAATCATGGTTTTTTCAATGCGCCGCAAATCATAAATCTGCTTGAAGGTCAGGTATTGCCGGTAGACCACGAACAGGCCAAACAACAACAGCAAACCCATGACCAGTACTACGCTCAGCATGGTATTGCGCTGGCTGGCTTGCAGCGGTGCCAGCTTTTGCGCCAGCTGCGCCGGTGTCAGGTGGTAATACACCAGCCAGGCTTTGTCGCTGTGTATCTGCAAAGGCAGGCTGAGCAAGGCGCCGCCCTGGGCTTCGGCATTGCTCTTGCCGGCCAGCAGATCCGGCAGCACGGTGTTGCGTCGGTCAAAAATACGGATACCGCGATCGGCATTCACCAGTGCGAAACCGGCGGCCTCCACCGGCATTTTCAGCCCGCTCTTGGCGGCTTCTTCACGGTCTTTGCCAGTCAGGACCAGATATGGCATGTCCAGCAGCGCCGCCTCGAAAACATTGGCACGAACAATGGAGGAAATGACGCCGATAAACGCATGTTCGTTGCTGTACACCGGCACCGAATACAGAAAGCCGGAGGCGTCATACACATTGCACTGCGCTTTGGAGTAGTACTGGGTATTGTCACAGGTACGCATCAGCGGCGATGTGGCGGCCGGAATATCATCCAGCACCTTGAAGTTGAAACGCGGATAGGCCGCTTTCAGTTCGGCCAGCTGGCGCGGGAAATAGCTGTATTCCTCATCTTCCAGTTGCTCTGGCTGGTCAGGGTCCTTGCTCTTGGCTTCGTCGTCTTCTTTCTTGCCGGCCTCAGGCTCCAGCCGCACGGTGTCAAACATGAAAAACGGTACCTGGCCTTTTTTGTAGTCCAGCCCGTCCATCACCGCATACACCTCGGACACCCGGGTACGGCTGACCATATTGTTGAAAATCTGCTGAACCGTATTGAAGGCATCCGCCGTAAAGCGATGACCCGTCACCACATCTTCTTTTTCGTCGGCCCTGTTACCACCCTGAATCTGCCGCACACTCGGCAGCAGGCTGATGGTACGGCTGTTTTCATACATGGTATTGAACATGTCTTGCAGTTGCCGGCGCTTGCGCTCCAGCTGTGGCATAGCCTCCTGCTGGATCACCTGCTGGCGGGCCTCAGCCAGCCGCTCGCTGTACAGATGTCGCAGCCACCACTGGCTAGCACCAAACAACAAGGCAAA
Organism: Aquitalea aquatica; assembly: GCF_013911085.1. Lineage (GTDB taxonomy): Bacteria > Pseudomonadota > Gammaproteobacteria > Burkholderiales > Chromobacteriaceae > Aquitalea > Aquitalea aquatica. Next base: position 39,729 of record NZ_JACERN010000024.1, on the reverse strand, counting down.
CAACAGCAGCAGCCAGAACAAGCGGAAGTAAAGAAATGCTCTCCAGGGAGACAGGCGTGTTTTTGTCATGTCAACTTGTTTTCCGATTAAATATGACAAACAGAAAAATACCGTTAAGAGAGTTATAGAAGACTTTGCACCGAGATCAGCGAATTTTCCCCCTGCGACAGCCACCGCGTACGATCACCCACGCTCTTTGATGACCAATCGCAGTAGATAACAAGTTAATTTAATTAAAAATATCCCACCATGAGGGAGGAAAAAGTAGCGAGGTCACAGCACATCAGGCAAAAGAAAATTGTGCTTGGCCACCCATCTTGCGCTATCGCAACACCTTAATGACATTTAAATATAAAATCAGTACCGACACTTACATGCTATAGAGTAGAAATACGTCCGCCAGCCGAGCTGTCAGTCAGCAGCAGCGCCTCTCCCGCCAGGGATACGCGGTGAGGAGCGGCCAGGCGGCAGAAAATTTCAGGTTCGAAAGGGGAAAAGATGAGCATCGCCAGAAAAATGCAGCTACTTAGTGCGCTTACGATTCTGGGCTTTATTGCCATTGGTGTGGCAGTGTTCATCAGCCTCAGCAATTTGCAGAGCAACCAGAATGATCTAAGCCGGCGTACCGAGCATGTGCAGCGCCTGCTGGAGGTCAAGGCCAGTGCCCTGTCCACCATCCAGCTAGACCCCACCACGGTGGAAACCGCCAAGATTTTTGCTGATGCCGAAAAGAACATCGAACTGCAGCTGGCACAGCTGGAAAAGCTGGCCCGCCGCCCGGCCATCCGGGAACAGGCGCAGCATATCCGGACTCAGTGGCAGCGCTATGACCAGGACTCGCATGCCCTGATGAGCCAGGCCAAAACCGATGTCAAGGCCGCCAACGATCAGCTTATTCCCTTGTACAACAAGGAATTCGTACCACTGCAACAGGAGGTGGAAGCCGCCATCAGCAGCATGAGCCGAGATTGCGCGGCCTCCAAAGCCAAGGTGGCCGATCTGCTGGCCATGCAGTTCTGGCTGGTGCTGGCACCGCTAATGGTATTGGCCTGCTGCTTGCTGCTGTTTGTCACCAGCATGTCACGTGGTCTGAGAAACACGCTGCAGCCCATGCTGCAAGCCTTGCAGCAACTGAGCACCGGGCAGTTGGCAACCCGCCTGCCGGCCACCGGCAAGGATGAGCTGGCGGCCATCGCCCAGGCGGTCAACCAGTTCATCGAGCACACCCATGCCATGGTGCAACAATTCCAGCAGGGCTCGCAGCAGCTGTCTTCTTCGGCTGTAGTGCTATATGGCACGGCCAGGGAAATCGTTAGCAGCGTGGATAGCCAGAACGAAGCCGCCGCCTCGATGGCGGCGGCGGTAGAGCAAATGTCGGTCAGCGTGAACCATGTGGCCAATAATGCTGGTACCGCATTGCAGCTGTCGCACAGTGCCGGCGATATTTCGCGCCAGGGTGGGCAGATCATCCACGATGCCGCTGCGGAAATGAGCCATATCGTCAGCGCGGTGCACAGTGCCAGCGATACGGTGCAAGAGCTGAACCAGCACTCACGCAATATTTCTGCCGTGGTGCAGGTAATCAAGGAAATCGCCGATCAGACCAATCTGCTGGCCTTGAACGCCTCTATCGAGGCGGCACGCGCCGGCGAACAGGGGCGCGGCTTTGCCGTGGTGGCAGACGAAGTGCGCTCGCTGGCGGAGCGCACCAGCAGCTCGACCCAGGAAATCGGCAAGATGATCAGCCAGATCCAGGGCAGCACCGGCACGGCGGCCAAGGAAATGGAGCAGGTGGTATTACGGGTGGGCAGTGGTGAGCAACTGGCCAAGCAGGCTGGCGAGCGCATGAGCGAAATCCAGAGCGGCACCGAGCAAGTAATCCAGGCCATCAATGCCATCTCCACCGCCCTGCAACAGCAAAGTGCCACCAGCCATGAAATCGCCGCCCAGGTGGAAAAAGTGGCCAAGATGACCGAGGACAATCATGGCGCAGCCCGCCACACCTCGCAGTCAGCCGGCGAACTGGAACAGCTGGCAGGCCAGATGCAAGGCGTGGTCAGCCGCTTTCGCACCTGACCGGCCTACCCATCTCCGGGCTGCCAAGCAAACCGCGCGGAGAGTCCGGCCTTAAACGGCCCTACTCCACGGCTCCAGGGCAAACCGCCGACTGCTGGTTCAGCCCTTGTTGCTCCACGTGGAAGCTGGCCAGACGTCGCCCGTCCTGTTGCCGCAGCCTGACAATATAGAGGCTGTCGAAATCAGCAGACTGCCATGTCGGCACCTGTGCCGGGTCTGCCCCATTCTGACGGAGCAAGCGCTCTGCCAGCTTGGCCACCAGCCGGTGCTCCCAGGCGACAAAAACAGTAGCATCAGCGTATTGCGGCCGGGCAAGCTCTGCCTCCAGCCCGGCCAGATCATCCAGCCCGTAATCGGTATTCACCGGCAAACCCAGCGCAATGGCAGTGGGCTCAATAGTGGCCAGCGGCCGGATATAGTTGTACTCCACTCCGCCATCCTTCTTGCGTACCCCGGGATTGGGTGCAAACAGGGCAGCGGGTCGATCAAACTTGCGCTGTAGCACCGCCGGCAGCGCCAGCGCGCGGTTCAGGCCCTGACAGCTAAGCTGCCCCAGGCCTGCCGCCGGCTTCTCCGCATGGCGGAACAGCACGATGGTTTGATCTGCCTGGCTGGCAGCATGCCAGAGCAGGCCCAGCGCCAACGCCAGCAGGCGAGCGTGTTTTTTCATTGCACTTGTCCGGGTAAATCCGCCATCACCATGACAGCGGATGGTTGAAGGCCACCGCGCCTGATCGTTCAGGCGAGGACGGCATGGCCAGCGTGGCTTGCGCTGGCGATTTCCTGCAATTGCGGTCCCAGCTGCATCGCCAGTTGCCACAGGCGCTCCGCCACCGGCGACAGTGAGCGTTGGCGACGACGTATCAGCATGATGGTGCGGCGCTGCTCGGGCACCAATGCACGCACCACCAGCCTGGACCCTGCCGGCAGCGGCAGTGCCAGACCAGGCGACACACTGATGCCGATGCCGGCCTGCACCATCTGAAAGACCGAGCTGGAATGACCCAGCTGCTGCACCACCGGGCAATGTGCGCCATGGCTGGCCAGAATGCGGTCGATGATGGGGCGGCTGCCCGAATTGTAATCCAGCAACACCAGCGGCTGGCCATCCAGTTCAGCCCAGTTCAGCGTGGACTTGTCGGCCAGCGGGTGATCATCGCGGCAGATCAGCCAAAAACCATCGTCCAGCAAGGGCTGGCACTCCAGCTCATCCATGGCATCCGGCTCCACCACAATGCCGAAATCCACTTCGCCGCTGCGTACGCTATCGATGTTGAGCCGCTGCACCTGATCGTGCAGCACTGGCCGGATATGCGGGTATTGCTGGGCGCAGTGTGCCAGCAAGGCTGGCATCAGGCTGGCCGACAAGGTGGGGCTGCTGGCAATGTGCACCGTGCCATGCGCTTGCTCGCCCTCTTTGCGCGCCTCTTCCAGCAAGAGCTGCAGCTCGTCCAGCTGTCGTCCCAGCTGGCCAGCAAACCGCAGGCCGGCAGCAGTCAGCTCCACTTCTCGTGTGGTGCGATCCAGCAGGCGCATACCCAGTTCAGCCTCCAGTTCGCGCACGCAGCGGCTGACTGCGGGCTGGGTCAGGCCGATTTCATCGCCGGCACGGCTGAAGCTGCGCAAACGGGCCACCGCACGAAACACCTGCAATTGGCGCAAACTGATATTCATAAGTAAAAATCATGTATTGATCTGATAAATCAATTTGTAGTCTGAATCGTTTGCGGTTTCAATAGCAAGCTGATTCCTTGCCGTGATACGAGTGACCCCATGCTGAAAATGATCGACTCCTTCACCCTGGCGCTGATTGCCACGGTTACCCTGGCCAGCCTGCTGCCCTGCCAGGGCGAGGTGGCACAGGCCATGAACCTGATCACCACCCTGGCCATAGGCCTGCTGTTTTTCCTGCACGGCGCCAAGCTGTCACGTGAAGCAGTAATCACCGGAGCCACCCATTGGAAGCTGCATCTGACGGTACTGGTCTGCACCTTTCTATTGTTTCCGGTGCTGGGGCTGGCGCTCAAGCCGCTGCTCGGCCCGCTGGTGACGCCGGAGCTGTATCTGGGCGTGCTCTATCTGTGCATGCTGCCGTCCACGGTACAGTCGTCCATTGCCTTTACCTCGATGGCTCAAGGCAATATCCCGGCGGCCATTTGCAGTGCCACCGCGTCCAATATCTTCGGCATTTTCATCACGCCGCTGCTGGTGGGCATGCTGGTAATCAGCCATCACGGCAGCGATCAGGGCATGGGCTCCATCACCGACATCGTGTTGCAGTTGTTGCTGCCCTTTATTGCCGGCCAGATCGCTCGCCGCTGGATAGGCTGCTGGGTGGACAAGCACAAGCCGCTGCTGCGTTATGTTGACCAAGGTTCCATCCTGCTAGTGGTCTACACCGCCTTCAGCGCCGCAGTGATTAGCGGCCTGTGGCAACAAACCCCGCCGCAATCCTTGCTGGGCCTGCTGGTGGTGTGCTGCCTGCTGCTGGCCATTTTGCTGGGGCTGACGGCTTACTCCAGCCGTAAGCTGGGCTTTGACCGCGCCGACCAGATCACCATCGTGTTCTGTGGATCCAAGAAAAGCCTGGCCAGCGGCGTGCCGATGGCCAAGGTGCTATTTGCCGGCCACCCCATCGGCTCCATCGTGTTGCCGCTGATGCTGTTTCATCAGATCCAGCTGATGACCTGTGCCGTGCTGGCCCAGCGCTATCGCAAGCAGCAGCTTGCAGCACAGGCAGCAAGCCAGCGGGCCTGACACGCACGGTCACCCAATAACAAAGCCCCGCCGGCATAACACCGACGGGGCTTTTTGCAGCCTGACCTGGCTTACAGGTCGCCGATGAACATTTTTTCCTTCAGCGCCTTCAGCTCGTCGCGCACATGCGCGGCTTTTTCGAACTCCAGATTGCGCGCCGCTTCCATCATTTCCTTTTCCAGGCGCTTGATTTCCTTGGCCAGGGTCTTTTCGTCCATCATGGCCACCTTGGCCTCGTCCACCAGTCGTTTGCGCTGGTCTTCCACGCTGTAGACCCCGTCGATGATGTCCTTGATCTTCTTGTTGATGCCCTGCGGCACAATACCGTGCTCCGCATTGAAAGCCAGTTGCTTGTTACGCCGGCGATCGGTTTCATCCATGGCACGGCGCATGGAATCGGTAATGCGGTCGGCGTACAGCAGCGCCTTGCCGTTGAGGTTACGCGCGGCACGGCCGATGGTCTGGATCAACGAGCGGTCCGAGCGCAGGAAACCTTCCTTGTCGGCATCCAGAATCGCCACCAGGCTCACTTCCGGAATATCCAGCCCCTCGCGCAGCAGGTTGATGCCGATCAGCACGTCGAACATGCCCAAGCGCAGGTCGCGGATGATTTCCACCCGCTCCACGGTGTCGATGTCGCTGTGCAGGTAGCGCACCTTGATGCCGTGCTCGGTGTAGTAATCCGCCAATTGCTCGGCCATGCGCTTGGTGAGCGTGGTCACCAGCACGCGCTCGCCCAGCTCCATGCGCAAGCGGATTTCCGACAGCAAATCGTCCACCTGGGTGGCCACCGGGCGGATTTCGATAATGGGGTCGACCAGCCCGGTCGGCCGCACCACCTGCTCCACCACTTGGCCGGCATGTTCTTTCTCATACACCGCCGGGGTGGCAGAGACAAAGATGGTTTGCGGCATCAGCTGTTCGAATTCGTGGAATTTCAGCGGCCGGTTGTCCACTGCCGACGGCAGGCGGAAGGCGTACTCCACCAGATTGCTCTTGCGCGCGGCATCGCCCTTGTACATCGCCCCCACCTGGGGCACGGTAACATGGGATTCATCGATGAACATCAGCGCATTTTTCGGTAGATAGTCGATCAGCGTCGGCGGTGCATCGCCCGGTGCACGGCCGGAAAAATGGCGCGAGTAGTTTTCGATGCCCTTGCAGAAGCCCATCTCGTACAGCATTTCCAGATCAAAGCGCGTGCGCTGTTCGATACGCTGCGCCTCTACCAGCTTGCCCTCCTTCAGATACCAGGCCACGCGCTCGGCCAGTTCCAGCTTGATCTTCTCGCAGGCTTTGAGCACGGTGTCGCGCGGTGTCACATAGTGGCTGGAGGGGAACACGGTATAGCGGCCCACCCGCTGTTTGGTGACACCTGTCAACGGATCGAACAGGGTGAGCGTTTCAACCTCATCATCGAACAGGCTGACGCGCAGGGCGGTGTCGCTGCTTTCTGCCGGAAAGATGTCGATCACGTCGCCACGCACACGGAAGGTACCGCGGCCGAAATCGACGTCATTGCGGTCGTACTGCATGGTGGTGAGGCGGCTGATGATGCTGCGCTGCGGGGTGTTTTCGCCCTCTTTCAGGTGCAGGATCATCTGGTGATAGTCGGAGGGGTCGCCAATACCATAGATGGCCGATACCGTAGCCACGATGATGCAGTCCGGCCGTTCCAGGATGGACTTGGTGGCAGACAGCCGCATCTGCTCGATATGTTCGTTGATGCTGGAATCTTTTTCGATGAACAAGTCGCGGCTGGGAACGTAGGCTTCCGGCTGGTAGTAATCGTAGTAGGAAACAAAATACTCGACCGCGTTTTCCGGGAAAAACTCGCGCATCTCGCTGTACAGCTGTGCCGCCAGCGTCTTGTTGTGGGCCATGATGATGGCGGGCCTGCCGGTACGGGCGATGACATTGGCCATGGTGAAGGTCTTGCCGGAGCCAGTCACCCCCAATAGGGTCTGGTAAGACAGGCCATCCTCCAGCCCCTCTACCAGTTGGGCAATGGCGGTGGGCTGATCGCCAGCCGGAGCGAAGGGCTGGTGCAGGCGAAACGGGCTATCCGGAAATGTAAGCAGCATGGCTTTTCTGAGCAGGTTCAAGTCCATCGATTTTACGCCTATAACGTTTTTAACTCACTCTTGCTGCGTAATTGATTTTTACCTGCAAAATTGCCTGCCGGAGAGGCAAAACATTGTTTAAAATACAAGCAGCCCGATCACGAGGCGAGATGAAGAATCCTTGCACATCAATATGATGCACGCATGATTTCTGACAGGTTGTATCTCCAACGACAAGACACGGGAGTGTATCTCTTATGCTGAGAAAATTTGCCGCCCTGCTGGTTTCCGCCGCCCTGGCGATGCCGGCAGTGGCCGCTCCGCCTGCCGGCGTCATGGTCGCCAGCCAAATGGCCGACCATGCAGTGCCGCGCCTGAGTTCGCACTCGGTACTGGTGCTGAACGGCACCACTGGCGAGCCGCTGTATGAAAAGAACATCCATCAACGCATGCCGATTGCCTCCATCACCAAGCTGATGACAGCCATGGTGCTGCTGGATTCAGGCGTATCGCTGGAACAGGAGGTTTCGGTATCTGATGCCGAAATCGACCGCCTGAAAAACACCACCTCGCGGCTAGCCGTAGGCACCACGCTGCAACGCAAGGAAATGCTGTTGCTGGCGCTGATGTCCTCGGAAAACCGCGCGGCAGCCACGCTGGCCCGCACCGCCCTGCCGGGTGGCACCGCGGCCTTCGTCGAGCGCATGAACCGCAAGGCACGCAGCCTGGGCATGAACGAAACCGTGTTCTACGACCCCACCGGCCTCGATCTGCGCAACACCTCCACCGCCGGTGATCTGGCGCGCATGGTGAAGGCGGCCCACAGCTACCCGCTGATCCGCGCCTTTACCACTACGCCGGAACACCAGATTGTCTCGGTACGCAACCGTGTGCTGCAGTACCGCAACAGCAATGCGCTGGTGCGCGAAGGTAATTGGGACATCAGCATCCAGAAAACCGGCTACATCCAGGAAGCCGGCCGCTGCATGGTGATGCAGGCGACGGTGGGTTCGCAGCCCTTGATCATCGTACTGCTGGCTGCCGGTGGTAACTCGGCCCGCGTCAACGATGCCCGCAACATCAAGACCTGGCTGGAGGCCCATCCGGGTAACTGGCTGGCTGGCTGATCGCCGCTTGTTGGTATTCCAGACATGTTGGGCCGGGCAAACCGGCCCTTTTCATTGCACTTGCCATATTGAAGCGGGCTGCCCCGCGCTAACCAGGAGTTGCTTGTGAGCATAGAAATTCGCCCGGCCACCCGCGCCGATGCGGCGCTGATCCTGCATTACATCCGTGAGCTGGCCATCTATGAAAAGGCCGAACAGGAAGTAGTCGCCAGCGTGGTCGATATTGAAAACTCGCTGTTTGGTGCCGAAGCCAGTGCCGAAAGCCTGATCTGCCTGCAGCACGGCCAACCGGTTGGCTATGCAGTGTATTTTTTCAGCTATTCCACCTGGCTGGGCAAATCCGGCCTCTATCTGGAAGATCTGTACATCACCCCGGCCGCTCGCGGCAGCGGTGCGGGCAAGAAGTTGCTGCGCCATCTGGCGCAACTGGCGGTAGCCAAGGGCTGTGGCCGCTTCGAGTGGAGTGTGCTGGACTGGAACCAGCCAGCCATTGATTTTTACGAATCCTTTGGCGCGTCCGCTCAGTCCGAATGGATCCGCTACCGTCTGGCTGGTGACGCCCTACTGCAGTTTGCCGAATAGGCCTGAAGCCAGGCCAGCCACATGCAAAAGCCCCGCGCTCTGGCGGGGCTTCTTCTTGGTGATGCGGGATTTAACGCCGGGTCATGAAGCGGACGTAATCGCCCTCTTCCACCTTGAGCCGGGCGCTTTGCACCTGGGCGATGGAGAAATTGGGCTGCACCTGGGTAATGGTGATGGTGCCGGACAAATCTTCAGGTACACCCAGTTCGCGCACGCCGCCACCACTGCGCAGAATCTGCGCCGAGCGCGGCTTGTACAGCAGCATCTGGTCGCCCACCTTCATGCCGTCCAGCCCACCCACATTGATGAACAGCTGCCGGCCATCTTCCACTTTCACCACCTTGGCCGACAAGGGAATGCAGCTGACCAGATCCACCAGCTGGCGGCTAGCCTGATCCAGCAGGCCATCCACCACCTTGCCATAGTCACCCTGCCAGAAAGCGCTGGTGGCAAACGGTGCCGGCAGCTGCGCCACCACCTTGCCCTGGGCTAAACGGCTGAAGCGCTGGTCGGCCAGTACCGCGCCGGTCAGCGCGTCATATACCCACAATTCCATATCGAACTGCCGTGCTGATGGCGCGTACTTGAGCGCACCGCCAAACAGTCCGGCCAGCGGTCCGGTGTAATAGGCGCCCTGCTGGCTGGTATTGTTGGATTCATACATGGTGTGGCGCAGGCTCTTGCCCACCACGGCGGTAGACAACACCCGCCCGGCGATCACGAACTGCACGTCCTCGCGCCGGCCCAACTCGCGCACGGTATCCCAGCCGGCGACCGGCTCGTCGGCTGCCATATTGCTCAGCACGGTCAGGCGGCTGGCATTGCGCACGTCAAACTGCCCTTGCAGCCGCAGCCGGCGCGCCATCTCACCGGGCAGAGCCGTGGCCAGATCCTGCAGGTCGTTGGCCTCGGACGGATTAACCACATAAAAATAGGTGGTCAGCAGCTTGCGACGCAGCACACGCCCCGCCGGCATGCCACAGCTGGCGCTTTGCGCCGGCTTGGGCGCACTGCCCACCGGTCCGGTTGCACTGGCTTGCGGGTCTATGCTCAGCCGCACGTGATACACACCGTCGCTGCTGAACTCCTGCAGTATCTTGACCTTGCCCTGCAGCGATGGCGCAGACAGCACGCTACTTTCGCTGACATTGCCCGACTCCATCAATTGCAGCGATTGCAGCTCGGCACCATTGCTGATGGCAGCCTGCTGCAAGGCATCGCGAATCGCCATTTCACGCGCCGCCGGACTACCGGCATCCATGGCGGCCATGCCTTCGGCGGTAATTGGCGCGGCCCACACCGGGGCGCACAAAGCAAAAGCCGCCACAAGGGCGGCAACTTTGCAGGTAAGCAAACGTATCGTCATCAGTGGGCTACGTAAAAATTGCTTTCGTAACGCGAGGCTCCGCAGTTGCCCTCGGTGCACTCGACACCAGCAACACCATTTTGCTGGGCTGCCTTCATCACACTACCAGTTTTTTCCAGCGCATTCTTATATTGCTTGTAGAAATCCTGATCCAGGGTGATTTCTGCCACGACCTCGCTGGTGCCATCCGGCAGCATATTGGTGGATACCATGCGCACACCGCGCAGATAGGCATCGACATAGGTACGGAAGCCGTCGCTGGTCGCCACCATATTGGCCACCGAGCTGTTACCCACCAGCTTCATGCCCTGCACCTGTTCGGCGATGGAGCGGAAAGCATCCAGCCGGGCAGCACGCATCGACAGCAGCTTGCGCTGCGATGGGGTCAATGCCGAGGTATACGGTGCGGCACCATTGCCGGTAGCCCGGATGATCACCGGTGCGTAGGGATTAACCTCCTTCACCACGACTTTGGGGGCTTCCGGTTCGATACCCGGGCCGGCATAGCCGACACCGGTGAAGCTGCCACCGCTGGCAGGCGACTCGGCCTGGGGGCGCATGGCTGACTCGGCGGCGGGCTGGCTGGCGGAGGCGCAGGCAGTCAGGCCCAGCAACAGGGATACGGCGGCCATACGGCGAGTGCAGGTGTTCATGGCGATTACCATTTCTACTTGTTCTGGATGCGGATTGCGGAGGGTCCATCCCGCAGCGTCAGCATTATATCGGCTGGCAACAGGTTAACTTGAGTTAATTTTTGTCAGCCCGTCCGGGCCGATTGCATGGCGCGCTGCCATTGCCGGGCCGAGGAAAACCCGGCCGCCAGTGCAGCCTTTTCCTTGGACAGGCCGGCGGTACGCCACTGTCCGGCCAAGGCAGCCCGCAACGCCAGATGATAATCATGTACCGACACACCAGCATGTTCGCGAAACAGCCGTGACAAGTGCCGTGGGCTGACATGCACCAGGCCGGCCAGGGCCGGCAGGCTCCAGTCATCCTGTGGATTGGCGGCGATCAGATCCTGCACCTTGTGCACTGCCGGGTGCAGGTGATTGCGATGGGCCAGCCAGGGTGAGAGTTGGGCATCCTGCCCGGAACGGCGAAAGTACACCACCATTTCCCGCGCCACATCACGGGCAATGGCCGGACTGGCCAGCAGGCTGATTAACTGCAGCGCCAGATCAATACCGGCAGTGATGCCGGCACTGGTCCACACCGGTCCATCCTGCACAAACACCCGGTTTTCCAGCACGCGGGCGCTGCTGTCGCTGGCTTGCAAGCGCGCAATCAGGCTGTGATGGGTGGTGCACTGCCGCCCCGCCAGCAAGCCGGCCATGCCGGCAAGCAAGGCGGCGGAGCAGATGCTGGCCAGCACATGGCGCTGAGGATCAAAGCAACGGCTCAGCCAGACGGCAATTTGCCGCGCCTCGGGCATGGCATAAGCCTCGGCCGAGCAATCGGCACCGGGGATGATGATCAGGCTGTCATCCGGCAGTTGCTGTGGCAGCGCAGCCATGCCGCCCAGCGGCAAGCCCAGCGAGCAGCGAACCTCGGACGCTACCCCCGCGTAATGCAGGCTGAAATCTGCGCCAAACTCGCTGGCAATGCGCAGGGCCTCCGCCGGGCCAGCAAAATCCAGCAGCATGAAACGTGGCGGCAGGACAAACCAGACCTCAGGCGCCATGGGCCAGCGCCCCGCGCCGCCAGCGCGCCAGCAGCATGCCGCCAAACACATTCACCACCAGACCAGCCAGCAACAGCAAGCTGCCAGCGGCCTGCAACAGGCTCAGCCGTTCGCCCAGTAACAAGGCGGAGGTGAGTACGCCCACCACCGGCACCAGCAGCGAGAACGGCGCTACCTTGTTGGCCGGGTGGCGGCTGAGCAGACGGCTCCACATGCCATAGCCCAGCAAGGTGGCCATGAAGGCGAGATAAGCCACCGCCAGGAAGGAGCCCAGCGAAAAATGACGCAAGGCGATTTCCATGCGCTCCGGCCCTTCCAGCCACCAGGACAGCGCCAGGTAAGGCAGCGGCGGCACCAGGCTGGACCACACCACCAGATTGAGCGGCTGCACCGTATGGCCGGCCTTGCCCATCAGCCGCACGATGATGTTGGACGAGGCCCAGCAGAAAGCCGCCGCCAGGGTCAGGCCAAAGCCGATGGCCGTCATGCTGCCGCCCTTGGCGAGGCCAATCAGCGCGAGGCCAGCACAGGCACACAGCAGGCCCAGAATCTGCGCCGCCTGCCAGCGTTCATGCAGCATCAGCCCGGCCAGAATCAGGGTAAAGAAGGCCTGCGACTGCAACACTACCGAGGCAAGCCCTGCTGGCATGCCCAGCTTGATGGCGGAAAACAAAAAGGCAAACTGCCCCACGCCGACAGAGAGACCATAGGCCGCCACCCAAACCCAGGGCAGATTGGGCCGGCGCACCAGCAGCACCGCCGGAAAGGCCGCCAGCATGAAGCGCAAGGCCCCCAGCAACAGCGGCGGCACATCGGCCACGCCGTACTTGATCACCACGAAATTGACGCCCCAGATCAGCACGATGGCCAGCGCCTGCAAAACATCCTTCAAGGGCATGAAACTTGCTCCGTAACGGCAGCAGGCCACCATGGCCCGCTTGCGGATAAATGGGTCGTTTACAGCCGTGCCAGCGCCTGCTCCACCGTGACGATGTCGGCAAAGCGACCAGCCAGCACCAGCTCGGTTTTTTCGCGGATTTCATCGGCACTGAACAGCCGGTCGCTCAGCGGGTGACGCATGGCAAAGGTGAGCGTGGCTTCACTGACAAAATCCACGGCAAAGCCCAGATCAGACGCCACCCGGCTGGTGGTTTCGCAGCACTGCTCGGTACGAATGCCCGACACCAGCAGCTTGCGGATGCCGCGCTCGGCCAGCCAGGGCTGCAGGCCGGAATCCAGCAGAGCATTGTGCACGTGTTTGATGAAGATGGCATCCGGCGCGTCCGGCAACCACGCCATGGGCCGCACCAGCCCACTGGCAGCGGCAAACGGGCCGTCGCCATCTTCGTGCAAGACATACACCACCGGCACCCCGGCCGCCCGCGCCCCGGCGATCAGCGTCAGCACATGCTGGCGAAACGGCGGCAAGGTGGTTTCATCCCAGTAGTCGCGCTGTAAAAACGAATCCTGCACATCGATTACCAACAGGGCTGCCTTGCTCATGGTCGTGGTCCTTGGGAGAAATATGGACACAGTCTAGCCACTGTTTGAGCCATGTAGCAGGCCAGTCACAGACAAGAAACTGTCAAATCCGGACAAGCTGGCATGCAGTTTCAGAGCGGCATGGCATGGCGCAGCTCATCCAGCAGCAGATACACGGCAGTACCGGCCATCAGCAGCCCCATGCTCAGATTGAACAGCAACAAACCACGCGCCGCCGACAGCAGATGGCGCAGCCGCTCGCCCAACCAGGCCCACAGGCTGATACAGGGCAGATTGACCACGGCAAAGATCAGCGCCAGCAGCAAGGCCGCACTCAGGCGCTGGCTGCCATCGGCCGGCATGAACAGGATGGCGGCATTGAGCACCATCACCCAGGCCTTGGGATTGACCCACTGGAACAGCGCCGCCGCGATGAAACTCATCGGCTGCCCCTCGGCCACGCCCTGCGGTGAGGCGGAGCGGGCAATCTTCCACGACAGCCACAACAGATAGATACAGCCGGCTACCGCCAGCGGCAAGCGTGCCGCCTGCAGCCATTGCAAGGCCCAGGCCAGCAGGCTGGCGGTGATGAACACCTGCGCCGCACAACCGAGGCTGATGCCCAGCATGTGCGGCAGGGTGCGCCGAAAACCGTAATTGACGCCGGAACTGGCCAGCATCAGGTTGTTGGGACCGGGCGTGATGGACATCACGCCCACATAGGACAGCAAGGCGACTTCCAGCATGTCAGGGCTCCAGTGAACATGCGCCGACCACAATGCGGCGCTTCCCCATCATGCTAAGGCGGGTGAGTAATATGGTGACAGCCGCAATAATCCACTATTGTCATGGTGACAGTGTCAGGTTTATTGTAACTGTCACCACAGACTATGGCGGGCACTGTCACTGTCGCTCCAGCAGCGGCTGCGGCATTGTCTTCCTGTTACCTGCCTTGCCCGGACGCCCTGCCATGCCCAACGCCCCCCAGCCCCGCAGCACCGCTGCCAGCGCCACGCTTTACCAGCAACTGGCCGAAGACCTGTCACTGGCGATTGCCCGTGGCACGCTGCCGCCTGGCTCGCGTCTGCCTTCGGTGCGGCGCACCTCGCAAAGCCGCCAGCTCAGCCTGAACACCGTGGTGGCCGCCTACCGGGTGCTGGAAGACCGTGGGCTGATCGAGGCCCGGCCACAGTCTGGCTACTATGTGCGTGCCCGCCTGCCCTCGCCGGCACGCTCGGCCATGATGCAAAGCAGCGCCGCCAAACCGACCGAAAACAAGGTACTGGACCTGATCGGCACCGTACTGGATGCCCAGCAGACTCCCGGCTTCATCGACCTGGCGCTGGCCTGCCCGCGCGGCAGCGACTTCTACCCCGGCAACAAGCTGGCGCGGCTGATGGGGCAGATCCTGCGGCGCCAGCCCGGCATGGTCAGCACTTATGCCCTGCCGCCCGGCTCGGAACGGCTGCGGGTGCAGATTGCCCGGCGCAGCATGGAACTGGGTATGGCCTTGCAGGCGGAAAACATCATTCTCACCAATGGCTGCATGGAAGCGCTGCAGCTGGCACTACGCGCCGTCACCAAGCCGGGCGATGCGGTGGGGCTGGAATCGCCTACCTATTTCAACCTGCTGCCGCTGTTTGCCAGCCTGGGTCTGAAGGCGGTGGAGATTCCCACCGACCCGCAACACGGCCTGTCGGTGGATGCGGTAGAGCTGTTGCTGTCGGAAGGCCGCATCAGCGCGCTGGTGGCCATGCCCAATATTCACAATCCGCTGGGATGCAGCATGCCGCTGGAAGCCAAGAAACGGCTGGCGCGGCTGGTGAATCACTACCAGGTGCCGCTGATCGAGGACGGCCTGTATGCCGAGCTGCAGTTCAGCGACACCCAGGCACCAGCGGCCAAGGCCTTTGACGAAGACGGCTGGATCATCTTCTGCACCAGCTACACCAAAACACTGGCCCCGGATTTCCGCATCGGCTGGATGGAAGGCGGCCGCTTTGGCGCCACCCTGCGCAAGCTGAAATTTGCCTCTTCGGTGGCCCAGCCCATGGTGCTGTCGGAAACCCTGGGCGCCTTTCTGGAATCCGGCGGCTACGACCACCACCTGCGCGCACTCAAGCGCCATTACGCCCAGCATGTGGAAAAGGTGCGCGGCCTGATCGCCCGCCATTTCCCGGCAGGCACCCGCGCCACCGACCCCGCCGGCGGCTTTCTGATCTGGCTGGAGCTGCCGGAAGCCTGCGACAGCGTGGCGCTATTCCATGCCGCCCTGGCCGAAAACATCAGCATCATGCCCGGCCCGCTGTATTCACCCGGCGGGCGCTACCGCAATGCCATGCGCCTGTCCTGCTGCTATCCGCTGGACGAGCGCTATGTCGCCGCCCTCACCCGCGTCGGCATGCTGGCGCACCAGCAACTCAGCCGCTAACACAACCCCTGCTGCGGCCTTGCCCTGTGGTTCTACGCTATTTTGTTAGCCGCGCCACAGCCAGCCGACACCCCGACCCAGCCCCCTCAGCCCTCTCAGCCATGTGGTTGCTGGCGGGTCTGACTGGGGGTTTCGCCAAACAGCCGGCGGTAGTCGTAACTGAAATGGCTGGGCGTGGCAAAGCCCCAATCCTCGGCCAATTGCTGGATGCTGTCGGCCGCCCCCTGCGGCGCGCGCAACAGGCGGCGCACCTGATTGAGCCTGAGCGCCCGCAGGAAAGGCAGCGGGCTCATGGCGGTCACTTCCTGAAAGCCGTTTTGCAGCGTGCGCCGGGTCACGTGCAATTCGCGGCACAAATCTTCCACCGTCAGCTGCCGCGCCGCCGGCTGCAGCGCACGCTGCCTGGCCTGCTCCACCCATTGCCAGTGCCGCTGGCTGCTGCTGTCACGCCCGGCCAGTGTGGTCGGCAAAGCCTGCGCCAGCGCCAGTAGCAGCGCATCGGCCGAGCAATCCAGCAATAGCTGCCGTCCTATGCGGTCTGGCGTCTCCCGCGCCAGCGCCAGCAGTTCGCCCAGTTGGCGGCACAGTGCCAGATGGCTGGCCTGCGGCAGCTGCACGGCGGCAGTCTGCAACCAAGCTCCGGGCATGTCCCGGCCAAACAATTGCAGATGTCGCTGCTGCAGCACCGCCTGTTCCAGCACTACGCCGTAGATGGTGAAGTCATCCGGTGTGCGCAATGAAAAATCGCTGCCACCCATCGCCACCAGTACCGCAGCGGGTGGCACGCTGCGGCCATGAAAACGCAGCCGTTCGCCACTGCCCGGGGCGGGAATACCAAACCAGATGGCCCCTTGCCAGGGCTGGCATTGCTGGAAGGTTTCCCGGGCCGAGTATTCACGAAACACTTGCAAGCGCCCCAGGCACAGTTCATCCAGTCTGCCGGCAAAACGCCCACAGGATATCTGCGCGTAATCCTGCTGCCAGCCACTGATGAAGGCAGCCTGATCGGCAGCGTCTTCCGCCAGTCGAGTGACGAACTGCAGCGATACTCCTTGTCCCAGCGGCGTCATTGCCTGCTCCTGCATTGCCTGATGCAGATAGTCACAGCAAGAAGCGCACCAGCCCTTTCCCGGCCAGCAGCCGGTCATTGCTATCGTAAATCGGCAATTTCCCCGCCTCGGTGCACACACCGGTGCCCCATGCCTCATCCCGGTGCCTGATTCCAGCCGCAGTGCCCATTGTGTGCACCGCAGCAAGACCGGCGGCAGGCACGGCTTTTGCACAGGCTTTATCTGTAGCCGCCCCACCGGCAGCCCGCCACGAATTGTTTTCCGATTTTCGATAACGCCGCCGGCACAGCACTGCCTAGCATGCACAGCAGGAACCAGTCGCCATGGCGCTGGACAGGGAGCAGTCACAAAACAAGGGGAAATTTGATGAGTAGCAGCAATCACGGCCTGGCGCGCAAGCTGGGCGGCTGGCAACTATGGGGGATCGCCGTCGGGCTGGTGATCTCGGGTGAATATTTCGGCTGGAGCTATGGCTGGGCCCAGGCCGGCACGCTGGGCTTTCTGCTCAGCTCCATCTTCGTGGCCATCATGTACACGGCCTTTATTTTCAGCTTTACCGAGCTAACCACCGCCATTCCACATGCCGGCGGGCCGTTTGCCTATGCCCGCCGCGCCTTTGGTCCGGTCGGCGGCTTTGTTGCCGGCTTTGCCACCTTGTGCGAATTCGTGTTTGCCCCGCCGGCCATCGCGCTGGCCATCGGTGCTTATCTGAACGTGCAGTTTCCCGAGCTGAGTGCCAAGTCGATTGCCTGTGGCGCCTACATCGTGTTCATGGCGCTGAATATTGTCGGCGTCAGCGTGGCGGCAGCCTTCGAGCTGGTGGTCACCCTGCTGGCCATTTTCGAGCTGCTGCTGTTCATGGGCGTGGTGTCGCCGGGCTTTAGCTGGGACAACTTCACCCACCACGGCTGGGCCGGCAGCGACAGCTTCAGCCTGAGCGCCGTCGGTGGCATGTTTGCCGCCATTCCCTTTGCCATCTGGTTCTTCCTGGCCATCGAGGGCGCAGCCATGGCCGCCGAAGAAGCCAAGGACCCCAGCCGCACCATTCCGCGTGCCTATGTGGCCGGCATCCTCACCCTGGTGGCACTGGCCATGGGCGTGATGATCATGGCCGGCGGTGCCGGTGACTGGAGCAAGCTGGCCAATATCAACGACCCGCTGCCGCAGGCGATGAAGCTGATCGTGGGCAGCAACAGCGGCTGGCTGCACATGCTGGTCTGGCTGGGCCTGCTGGGCCTGATTGCCAGCTTCCACGGCATCATCATGGGTTATTCGCGCCAGATCTTCGCGCTGGCCCGTGCCGGCTACCTGCCGCCGATGCTGGCGGTGATCCACCCGCGTTTCAAGACGCCGCATCGCGCCATCATCGTCGGTGGCCTAGTTGGCATCGCCGCCATCTTCAGCGACGACCTGATCCAGATTGCCGGCCAGCCGCTGACCGCCAACATCGTCACCCTGTCGGTATTCGGTGCCATCGTGATGTACATCGTGTCCATGCTGGCGCTGTTCAAGCTGCGCCGCAGCGAACCGACGCTGGCCCGCCCGTTCAGTGCTCCGGCCTATCCGCTGCTGCCTGGCCTGGCGCTGGCCTGCGCCGTGGTCTGCCTGATTGCCATGATCTGGTACAACCAGCTGCTGGCGCTGATCTTTGCCGGCAGCCTGGCCGTGGCTTATGCCTACTACCTGCTCACCCACCGTCAGCGGGCCGCAGCCGCCAGCGATGTCCTGCTGGAAGGCAGTGATGCCGCACGTCTGAAACCGGCTGTAGCCAGCAGCAAATAACAGAAAGGCGGGGTGTGTACGGCACACCCCGGCAAGCCATGTCCTACGCCATCACCATCGGTCCGCGCCGTTACCGCTTTGACGACCTGAAAACCCTGCTGGCCCGCGCCACGCCACTGCGCGCGGGCGACCAGCTGGCCGGCGTGGCTGCGGGCAGCGCCGAGGAGCGTGTCGCCGCCCAGATGTGTCTGGCCGATGTGCCGCTGGTGACGTTTCTCAACGAGCTGCTGATTCCTTACGAGCTGGACGAAATCAGCCGGCTGATCATCGACAGCCACGACGCCCATGCCTTTGCTCCCATCCGTCACCTGACGGTAGGCGGGCTGCGCGACTGGCTGTTGTCCGATGCCGCCAGTAGCCATGCACTGGCCGCTGTGGCCACCGGACTCACCCCGGAAATGGTGTCCGCCGTCAGCAAGCTGATGCGCAACCAGGACTTGGTGTGGGTGGCCAGCAAATGCCGGGTGATCACCCGTTTTCGCAATACCCAGGGCCTGCCCGGCCACATGGGCGTGCGCTTGCAGCCCAACCATCCCACCGACGATGCACGCGGCATCGCGGCTGCCATGCTGGATGGCCTGCTGTACGGCGCCGGCGATGCGGTAATCGGCATCAACCCGGCCAGCGACAGCCCGGAAACCATCCACACCATGCTGGCGATGATGGACGAGGTGCGCCAGCGCTATGCCATCCCCACCCAAAGCTGCGTGCTGACCCATGTCACCAGCACGCTGGAGCTGATCCAGCGCGGCGCGCCGGTGGATCTGGTATTCCAGTCGATTGCCGGCACGGAACAAGCCAATAGCGGCTTCGGCATCAATCTGGCAGTGCTGGCCGAGGCGCAACAGGCGGCACAGCAACTGGGCCGTGGCACGGTGGGCGACAATGTAATGTATTTCGAAACCGGCCAGGGCAGCGCCCTGTCGGCCAATGCCCACTGGGGCGTGGACCAGCAAACCTGCGAAGTGCGCGCCTATGCGGTGGCACGGCATTTTTCGCCGCTGCTGGTGAATACCGTGGTCGGCTTCATCGGCCCGGAATACCTGTACAACGGCAAGCAGATCATCCGCGCCGGGCTGGAAGACCACTTCTGCGGCAAGCTATTGGGCCTGCCCATGGGCTGCGACATCTGCTACACCAATCACGCCGAAGCCGACCAGGACGATATGGACAGCCTGCTCACCCTGCTCGGCACGGCCGGCATCCACTTCATCATCGGCGTGCCAGGTGCCGACGACATCATGCTCGGTTACCAGAGCACCTCTTTTCACGATGCGCTCTACCTGCGCCAGCTGCTGGGCCTGAAGCGCGCGCCGGAATTCGAAGACTGGCTGGAGAGCATGGCGATTACCCGTGCCGGCAAGCTGCAGGCACAAGACCGCCAGCAAGCCCTGTTGCAACTGATGGAGACCTTGTGATGAATGCCCCTCTCACCCACGGCAATATCAGCCCGATTACCGAAGACAGCTGGCAGGACCTGGCCAGCCACACCGTGGCACGCATTGCGCTGGGCCGGGTGGGCGCCAGCCTGCCCACCCGTGAAACCTTGCGCTTTGCCCTGGCGCACGCCCAGGCGCGCGATGCGGTGCATACCGCACTGGATCAGGCCAGCCTGCTGGCGCAATTGCAAGCACTGGGGCTGCCAGCGCTGTCGGTGCGCAGCGCAGCGCCCAGCCGCGCAGCCTATCTGCAACGGCCCGATCAAGGCCGCCGCCTGCACCCGGACAGCCGTGCCAGCTTGCTGGCTGCCGGGGTGGAGCCCTGTGATGTGCTGTTCGTGATTGGCGACGGACTGTCGGCCCGCGCCGTGGCCAGCCATGCCCTGCCACTGATTGCCGCCACCCTGCCGCTGTTGCACGAGCAAGGATTGCGCGTGGGGCCGGTGGTGCTGGCGGCGGAAGCCAGGGTAGCGCTGGCGGATGAAGTGGGCGAATGCCTGCAGGCGGCGATGGTAGTGATGCTGATTGGCGAACGCCCTGGCCTCAGCTCGCCGGACAGCCTGGGGATTTATCTCACCAGCGCACCGCGCACGGGGCGCATGGATTCCGAGCGCAACTGCATTTCCAATGTACGGCCACAAGGCCTGCCCTACCCGCTGGCGGCCTACAAGCTGGCCTGGCTGATCCGCGCTGGGCGCAGCGGCGGCACTGGGGTGGCGCTGAAGGATGGCAGCGCCGCCGAACAAGGCTGGCTGGATCTGCAAACCCGCCTTGCGCTTGGAGCAACAGAGCGGGCATGAATCACCCTGCGGGAAGGCTGCATGGTGCCGCGCCGGCCCCCGCAAGCGCCAGGATCTTTACCTGGCCAAACATTCCGCGTTAGTGCCGATTTACGGTAGCATGCGCCATGCATCAGCCAGGCTGCGGCAATAATGCCCGGCCTTAACCACCAGACTGCCCCTGCGCAGTATGCCAGCCCCCCGGAGTACCATGCGGGCCATTTTCCTTCTCAGCAGTGTTCTCTGCCTCAGCGCCTGTAGCAATCTGCTGCAAGGCGGCAAGGATATGCTGCAGTCCCTGAGCCATGCCACCAGCCTCACCCAGAACAAGGACAATCATCCCGACTGCTACATCAGGAAATACCTGATCGGCGGAGGTAAAGAATACGCAGAGGGCAAAACAAGCCCCTTTGTCAGCAGCTATCGCATCACAACCGACCAGGGCAGTTTGCATGTGGATGATGGCGCAGTTTTTCACGACATCATGAACAAGCAGGGGAAGGAAGTGGCGCTGCTGATGTCTTCTGCGCCGGGCGACTGGATCGTTGACCTGCCAAACGAGGACAAGCGCATGCGCATTCGCGCCGGCGTCATGTGCCATCAGGGCTATCCGGACAAGTGATATGACCGGCAACAGGCCCGATAACGGCTGCGGCATCGGCCGCCAGCTCGCATATATTCAGCTCTTTCTTGTCATCAACAGCTATTTACCTGCGATTGCATCAGACAAAACCTTGCAGCGCTTGGCTGTTTTCAACAACAGTAGCTATAGTGTGGTTTATTAAGCACGGTGTTACCGCGCATAAAAATTTAAAAACAATGCAATAAACTGCAAGCAGCCAGCCGGTGCTGCGGCTTCGACCGTAAAGGGCAGCCACCCGCCGCTGTACCAGCAGAAGTGGCCCACCCGCCAGAACGAGCGCTTGAGCTGCACCATTCCAAACATCACCTAGGATGCCTTAGTGTCAGACCTTCTTAAAAAAATCGATGCCAGAACAAAACTGGCGGGGACCAACAAGCTGGAAATCCTGCTGTTCTCCCTGGGTCACGACCAGCGTACGGGGAGAAAGGAAATTTTCGGCATCAACGTGTTCAAGGTGCGCGAAGTCATGCGTACCCCTGAAATCACGTCTGCTCCGGAAATGCCATCGTCGGTGGAAGGCATGGTCAGCCTGCGCGGCTCACTGGTGCCGGTGATCGACCTGGCCAAATACGCCGGCATTGTCACCAGCAACAAGCCGGAAATCATGATCGTCACCGAATACAACGGCAAGACGCAGGGTTTTCTGGTAGAGGCGGTGGATACCATCCTGCGTTTGGACTGGTCTGCCATGCGCGTACCGCCGGACATGATCACCAATCGCATGGCCGGCCTGGTCACTGCCGTTACCGAACTGGAACAGGGCACGCTGGCCATGATGATGGATGTGGAAAAAGTGCTGGCGGAAACCTCGCTGGTTGACGATGCCCACCACTTCATCAATATCGAACCCATCGAAGAAGAACGCATGATCTTCTTCACCGACGACTCCGCCGTTGCCCGCAAGCAGGTCCAGCAAACCCTGGACGCCATGCACGTCAAGTACACCTTCGCCATCAACGGCATGCGCGCCTGGGAAGAACTGCAAAAAATGGCCATGCAGGCCGAGCTGTCCGGCAAGCGCCTGTGCGAAACCCTGCATCTGGTGCTGACCGACGTGGAAATGCCGGAAATGGACGGCTACATGCTGACCAAGCTGATCAAGAGCGACCCGCGCTTTGCCGGCATCCCGGTACTGATGCACTCCTCGCTGTCCGGCACATCCAACCAGAAGCTGGGCCAGTCGGTAGGAGTCGATGCCTATGTATCCAAGTTCGAAGCCCAGAAGCTGTCGATGAAACTGCGCGAAATGCTCAGCCTGGCAAAAAACTAAACCAGACCGGCTCACCACCCGGGAGAGGGACCAACCATGTCAGCCACAGATGCATCCTTGCTTGCCAGTGTCGATGCCCGTACCAAACTGGCAGGCTCCAACAAAATGGAAATCCTGCTGTTTTCGCTGGGCACGCGCGAAACCTTCGGCATCAATGTATTCAAGGTGAGGGAAGTCTCGCAGACGCCAGCCATCACCAAAACCCCCAACATGCCGTTCGGGGTGCAGGGCGTGCTGTCGCTGCGCGGCAACATTATTCCGGTGATTTCGCTGGCCAGCTTTGTCGACCCGGAACGCGGGCAGCACAAGTTCGATACCATGATCGTCACCGAATTCAACAAGAGCACCCAGGCTTTTCTGGTGGATTCGGTCGATCACATCATCCGCGTCGACTGGGACCGGGTCCGCGCCCCGGAAAACATGATGATGAGCGGTAGCAGCTCCAGCATGATCACCGCCATTACCGAACTGGAAGACGGCAAGCTGATCTCCATTCTGGATGTGGAACAGATCCTGGCATCGGTGATTGGTGAGCCGCGCCTGCCGGACATCCCGCAGGCCCAGCTGGACACCGACCAATACCTGTTCTTCGTCGACGACTCGGTGGTGGCACGCAAGGAAATCACCAGCGTGCTGGAAAAGATGGGGCTCAAGTTCCAGCAGGCCACCAATGGCCGCGAAGCCTGGGACCGCCTGCAAGTACTGGCTGGTCGCAGCTGGGGTGAGGACGAGTCGCTGCACGACTATCTCAAGATCATTCTGGTGGATGCGGAAATGCCGGAGATGGACGGTTATGTCCTGACCAAGCTGATCAAGTCCGATGTCCGCTTCAAAGGCATTCCAGTCATCATGCACTCCTCGCTGTCCTCCAACGCCAACAAGGCGATGGGCTCCAGCGTGGGTGTCGATGCCTATGTGGCCAAATTCGATCCCACCATCTTGTCTGAAACCCTGATGCCATATCTGCAACGGTAAAGCCGCACCGACAGAAAATTAAACAAGGGCGCAGCGCTGCCGATTCCGTGGAAAATCATTTTTCTGGAGCTGTCATTTATGGTGGACAAGAATATCAAATTCCTGGTTGTCGATGATTTTTCAACAATGAGAAGAATCGTCCGCAACCTGTTGAAAGAATTGGGATTTACCAATATAGACGAAGCCGAAGATGGCCAAGTGGCCCTGCACAAGCTGAAGAGCCAGAACTTCGACTTCATCGTTTCCGACTGGAACATGCCCAACATGACCGGCATCGAGCTACTGAAGGCGGTGCGAGCCGACCAGCAGATCAAGCACCTGCCCTTCATGATGATTACAGCCGAAGCCAAACGGGAAAACATCGTTGAAGCCGCCATGGCCGGTGCCAGCGGCTACATCGTCAAACCGTTTACCGCCGCAACCCTGGAAGAAAAGCTGAACAAGATCTTCCAGACAATGAACAAATAAACGCATCAACATGGCCAACCAACTTGCCAGGTCAACACAGAGGAGAGGCTATCGTGCCGGATCACATTCTTGATAGCGGAGATTCACCGGATCTCGAAGCACTGTTTGACAGCATTGCCAGCCAGCACAAAGAGGAAGAGGCTCCTGCACCAGTGGCAGTAGCAGCCCAGACCAATGCCGGCAGCGCAAATGATAATAACGAAGAGATGTACGAACAGATCGGCCAGATCACCCGCAAAATGCACAATGCCCTGCGTGACATGGGCTACGACAAGTCGCTGGAGCGCGTGGCCGACGCCATACCCGATGCCCGCGACCGGCTCAGCTATATCGCCTCGCTGACCAAGAGCGCGGCCGACCGCGTGCTCAATGCCATCGACGTGGCCCAGCCACTGCAGGACCATCTGGGCAACCACTCGAAAACCCTGTCGGAACGCTGGAACCTGCTCTATGCCAACCAGCTGTCCACCGAGGAATTCAAGAAGCTGGCCGATGACACCCACCAGTACCTGAACCAGGTGCCGCAGCAAACCCACGAAACCAATACCCAGCTACTGGAAATCGTGATGGCGCAGGACTTCCAGGATCTGACCGGTCAGGTCATCAAGAAGATGATGGACATGTTCAAGAACCTGGAAACCGAAATGCTGACCTTGCTGGTCGAGTTTTCGCCCGATCACAAAAAAGGAGAACTGGACAGCAGTCTGCTCAATGGCCCGGTCATCAACCCGGAAGGCCAACCCGACGCGCTCTCCAACCAACAGCAAGTGGACGACCTGCTGGAAAGCCTGGGCTTCTAGCCCCGCCCCCACCTGTTGCAGCCAGCAAAGCCCCGCCACGGCGGGGCTTTGTCATGGGCGATTGTCGCTGGCTCGGCCCCGCTGCGTGACAGGTGTTGCCACTGCTGCTTGCATTGCCGGAGGAAAGTTCTACACTAGCAATTGCTGCAATGCACAATAAAGGAAGCCTCATGAACGTCGAATTCAGCCGGCTTCAGGCAACCACCCGCCCGGCCGTACTTGCTCACCTGCAAATACTCAACGACGAAGACCGCTTTACCCGCTTTGGTCTGGAAATGAGCGAGGCCGCCCTCGCCGACTACGTCGACCGCATCAACTTCAATCGCGACATCGTCATTGGCGTGCTCTACCGTGGCCTGCTGATCGGCGTGGTGCATATCGCGGTATTCCAGCACGAAGGCCATCCCTGTGGCGAGCTGGGCATCAGCGTGGACAGCTTTTGCCAGGGCAAAGGCATAGGCCGCATGCTGTTTGACCAGGCGCTGGAACATGCCCGCCGCCGCAAGGTAAACCGCCTGCGCATCCAGTATCTGCGTCGCAATGGCCGCATGGCCTCACTATGCCGTGGCCTGACGACCCACTTTGCCCAGGATGGCGAGGAAACCTCCTGCCTGATCCAGCTGGCCGAAGCCGATCCGGCTGAAGCCTGCCGCTATGAAATGAACGACGGCATCGAACTGTTTCATGCCGATGCCGCCGCTGCACGCGCCCATGTGCTGTTCATTCACGGGGTGGCCGGTGATGGCTGGCAGTGGCGGGAAAACTTCCTGCCCTACTTTGCCCGCCACGGCCTCAGCAGCACCGCGCTGTCATTGCGTGGCCATGGCGGCAGTCCGCCGCGCGCCAACCAGACCTTGCGTGGTTATGAGGAAGACGTCTACCACGTGCTCGAGCAGCTCACCGACAAACCGGTGCTGATCGTGGGCCACTCCATGGGCGGCTTTCTCACCCAGCGCGTGCTGGAGGGTAATCGCAGCATCCGCAAGGCCAGCCTGATCTGCTCGGTGCCGCCCTGGGGCCTGCTGCCGGGAACGCTGGAACCCGTGGTCGAATTCATGGGCGACCCGCTGGGCAAGGCCATCGCCCTGCAGGCTGCCGAAGGCAAGCCCGCCTATGTCAATCCGGACAATATCAGCGCGCAGGTACAGGTCATCGGCGGCAGCCGCGACCGCCTGATCCCGCCCGATGTGGTGGCTGCCACCGCCCGCTCCTACGACACCGAAGCGGTGATGATAGAAGATGCCGGCCATGCAGTGATTTCCAGCTCGAAATGGCAAGCCGTGGCCGACCAGCTGCTGCAACATCTGCGGTAGCAAGCAGATGCCCCCTCAACAAAGAAGCTCACCCGGCAGGCCGCATCATCACGCACGCCCTCCCCCATGGCAACCGCCATGCAGCCTGGCTTTTCGGGCCAAGCAATAGCACAAACCCGCCCGCAGCTGCGTTGCGCCTCCTTGCCCGACACCCGGTACTGCCAGCAGCAGCGTGTCTTGGCCCTGATGCTCTGCCAACTTTGTTTAGCAGCCCCAAATAAGCACACTCACCAGTAGCCGCGCATTTGTCACAACCCGTGCGGCCCCGGCGTGCACACCATGGCAAACAGCCCAAGCACCCCATTGGCGCGGTAAATTCCGCAAAACAGACAGCCCCCAGACGAGGCCAGATACCGGGCAGGACAAAGCCAGCCGACGCCCCTTTTATGCACAATGGATTGGGTGTAAGGTGGCAGGAAAATGCCAGAACCAGTGATGGCGATAGCCTACAGATATCTCGCTATTTCGGCTTAACCCCGCTAACTACCGCTTGCAGAGTACACAGATCAAGGCGCGTCGAGACCGACAGTACAGTCGTCTGTACAAAGAAGCGCGGGGGTTTGCTTAGCCGGTCCACCACCGCTCTTTCCCAACAGCATCACCACACCATGCATTCCGAATAGGATTTCATCTATTTGCTTGGGAGTCCAAGAATGAATCAGCTCGAGAAAGCAATACGCTTTCAGGCCTTACATCAGCGCGATAAAGCATTTGTTATTCCTAATCCATGGGATGCCGGTACGGCTCGCATTCTGGCATCGCTGGGCTTTGAAGCTCTGGCCACAACCAGTGCAGGTTTGGCCTTCAGCCTGGGCAGACGCGATGCAGAAGGTGCCCTCAGTCGCGCGGAAACCCTGGCCAATGCGCAACTAATTGTCCAGGCAACAGATTTACCGGTAGCGGCCGATTTGGAAAATGGCTTTGGCGATGCGCCCGAAGTGGTGGCAGAAACAATCCGTCTGGCTGCCGAATGTGGGCTGGTGGGCGGCTCGATTGAAGATGCGACGGGGAGAAAAGAACAGCCGATTTATGACTTTTCTTTGTCGGTAGAGCGTATCGCCGCCGCGGTAGAGTCGGCGCGCAGCCAGCCATTTCCATTTGTACTGGTGGCTAGGGCGGAGAACTTCCTGCACGGCAAGCCGGATCTCGATGACACCATCCGCCGCTTGCAAGCCTACGAAGCCGCAGGTGCCGATGTTTTGTTCGCCCCCGGGCTACCCGGTGCAGAAGCTATCCGCGAGGTATGCGCTGCGGTGAGCAAACCAGTCAATGTGGTGATGGGGCTGCGCGGGCAGCCCTACACCATGGAGCAGTTAACCGCGCTTGGCGTCAAACGGGTCAGCCTCGGCTCATCGCTCAGCCGCGCCGCATTAAGCGGATTAATCAGCGCAGCCAAGGAAATTATTGATGATGGCACCTTCTCCTTTGCCAGCCAATCCATTTCCTTTGATGAAACAAACGCACTGATGGTGGAATCCCCGGGCAGGTAGTGGCCCTACATCATTGCCATGGCACGCGGAAATATTTGGATTAATCGAAACAAGACAGGTGATTTGATTGCTAGTGGGCAGGGGCAGGTAGCAATGCCATACGATAGAGTGACTGCTTGCGGCCAAGAGCGTCCGTTCGCAGCTAACGCTCAAAAGCTGTCGTTCGCTACAGCTGCTTTCTCTGCGAATTTAGTAAGCTGATAGAGATAGAGTAGTATCGCGGAGAAGCAGATGCTAAGCGGGCATCAATGAATTAACGTCCGGTAGGGTATGCAGTAGACCGGCAAGTGATGGCGTAATTTTGCTATTCAAATTTAACATTGGGCGTGATGATTTCGGACGGACATCATTTTGGTCGGTATTCGTACAAAAGGAGATTAACAATGAAGAGACTTCTAGGTGGCATTATTGCGCTTTTCATGTGCATCCCACTAGCCGCATCAGCGGAGTTCGTCGGAATATCTAAAGACGACTTCAAGGTGCACTATCGCAAGCAGAATGACCCCTTGTGGTGTTGGGCATCAAGCGCTGAGATGGTTCTTTCTTATGAGGGCGTCAACTTGCCCCAGGAAAGGATTGTTGAGCGAGTGAAAGGGGTTGTGGTCAGCGGCACAGGCAGCCCCGGTGAAATGATCAATGCAACCAATGGTATCTTCACTGACGTAAATGGCAAGAGATCGGTTGTCTCAGGGCAACTCATTTTTGGGGCACCGTTGCCTACAGTTCTCTATAACCAGCTCAAACAAAATAAACCCGTAATCCTTACCTATCAGGCTAGCCCCCAGTTCGGCCATGCTGTTGTACTAACTGGAATTGATGCAATTGTTTCAGATACTGGAATCCAGATACTTAAGTTCTATATATTCGATCCTTTTGCATATCGGATGAGGCCAAATCCCTGGGGAGGCGTTACTTACGATTTTGATGACTCCCTCTCGTACAAAGAATATGCTCCGCAGACAACCCCATTCGGCATCGCGATTCCTGCCGGTTTGGTCACTGGTGTCATTCTTGTTAACGGCACAAACCCATGATATCCAACTATTCAGCCAACTGGACCTTGCGCATAAAGCTGTATAAGGCAGCCTACCTCAAATAGTTGAGGGTCAGCTTTTTAAGAATCTCACCATCCACAAAGGGTTGTTGGAAGATATTGATGCAGGGATGCTATAGGACAAGAACGGTCAGATGGAAAGGTTTTCACTCAGCATGCATATAAAACGTCGAGCCCTGGGTTGCCTACTGTCATGTTTGCTGCTTTGCGTAGCGTTCTCGGCTGCAGTGTGGTGTCTCGGAGCTCCAAATCGCTTATCCCTGCTTCCTCCGCAGCTAGAAGTACAGAAGGTTCTGTACACAGAGACTAACTCTTGGGGTTTTGGCCCCGGAGGAAATGAGACGGGAGTCATCTTGTATGAGCTTCCTTCGCATATGTCCCACAAAAATCCAAGCGACTTAGTACCTGAACTGACATGGGAGGCAACTCCCTTGCATGGTCATCGCGAGTGGTTTGAGGGAGAAGGGGCTTCTCGTACAAAACCAGGGCCTTTACTTGACAATTACTTAAATCAGTATGGCTTTGGTATTCCAATCAAAGCTGAGGTTGCAAGCGTGATCAACCGTGCGGTCTCCGCACAGGGTAGTTGGTATGCTTACTCCGAGCGTGGGATCATCGTGCTTATACCGTTAATCAATCGGGTTGCATTTATTTACGCCGGATAATGTTACGCTCAACTTGCATATCTGGTCTTAACGAGTAACATCTTCCAAGACGTAGTAACTAGAGAGCAAAGAACATGTCAAAAATATTCGCAGGATTAGGGTCTGGCTTAATTATCGGTGCCATGTCTGGCAACCTACCGTCTTTTCAATTTTGGTGTTTTGTTGCTGGCGTAGCATTGTTAAATATCGCACTCACCAGAGCGAAGAAAATTTAGTTAATTCTGACTGGTAGTCATTGGATAATTTGCAGACATCCAACAAAATGCACACCCCGAATAACCACATGCTCCATATTAAGGCTACCAAGAACAACACAATCTTGCACTGAAAGATATTATTCACAACCAGCTAAGTTGCCATCCAATAATACTCAGGAAAAGAAAATGCAAGAAATAACCGCATTGCTCAGCATCGGGTCTGCACTTTTTATTGGCGCAATCAGCCCAGGGCCAAGCTTTGTGATGGTGGCGAAAACGGCGGTGACATCCGGCCGTATCAATGGTCTTTGCACCGCGCTTGGCATGGGCCTGGGTGGTTTTGTCTTTGCCGCGCTGTCATTGCTTGGCCTGAATGGCTTGCTGCTGGCCGTGCCAGCGCTTTATCTATTTCTCAAGATTGCTGGTGGTTTATATCTGGCCTATCTGGGACTGAAAATCTGGCATGGTGCAAAACAAGCACTCGCCATGCCCACGGATGGCAATGTATCGACGGATAGTAGTTACCTGAACAGTGCTATTACCGGCGCCACTACCCAGCTGAGCAATCCCAAAACCGCGATTGTTTATGCCAGTGTTTTTGCCACATTCCTGCCCGCCCTCCCCTCTGTCAGCTTCAGCAGCGCTATTGTCCTGCTGGTTTTTGCCATCGAGGCTGGATGGTATTCCCTCTTCGCGTTAGCGCTTTCGTCCGAAGCACCACGCAAGCAATACTTGCGCTACAAAACAGCGATGGATCGTGTGGCGGGCGGGGTGATGATGGTGCTGGGACTGAAGCTTGCGACAGCGGCTGGGCGCTGAGTTCCGCACAGCGGGCAGAATGCTTTGCTGTGCATGACCGCGACTGTTTGGTGAGTAAACAATTGACGAGATCATTTCCATGCCCGCAACACAAATCCTGAACCAGCTGCACTACAAGCATTGGGCTGACCAGCGCACGCTGGCTGCCATCGACCAGATCGATGCACAGGCCTTTCCTGCAGAGCTGGCCGTTGCACGCCAGCAGCTGAACCACCTGGTGCGGGTGGAGGAAGTATTCCGGGCGCGGCTGATGGAAATGCCCGAGCCGCACACCAGTAGCAACTCGGACAACGTGCCTGAGCTGGAGGAACTGGGCAGGCGTCTGTCAGATGCCAATGACTGGCTGCAGGCTTACGCGGAATCGCTGTCTCCCGCAAAGCTGGGTGAAAAAATTTACTTCCGCTTTCTCGATGGGCAAAGTGGCTCGATGAGCCGTGAAGAGATTCTGTTCCATCTGGTGAATCACGGCACCTACCACCGTGGTGCCATCGGCCACGCTCTGGATATGGCCGGTGGGCTGCGCCCGGCCGACACTTATACGGTATTTATCCATGCCACCGAGCCTGAGCGCCGAGGGCACAAGCAAGGTGAAGGTATGGGGGTGTAACCGGGTAGACACCACAAAAAAGCCGCCACAAGGCGGCTTGCACCTGAAGACAAGAGTCATTCGAGGGAATCTCGCGCACCTCGGTACGATAAGCGCCATCAAACGGGTCATAGTCTCGCCAGTTGCCACTGAATACATGGCGATACACCTTGCGGAAATTCTCATCCAGCCAGCGCTCCACCGAGCCGCCATCACCATGCGCAGACAAGCCCAGCGAGGCTGCGCCGGGGGGGGGTTACCGCAAATGGTCGGTATTGCTGGGGGCTTGTTCTGGGTCGAAATGACGCTGGCCCTCGCTTTCATTCGGCCATAGCTGGTTCAGGAATACGCGTGCCCTGGTCCGCGCGGACTGTCTGGCCTCAACCAGTGGCGGAGACCAGTACACGCCGTAAATGTGTGGCTTGCTGGATACCCGCCTGTCCATTGCCAGCATTGCCGTGCAGTCTGGCTATCCGAATAGCGCCAATTTCAATCGCCAGTTCCGTAGCCTCAAGCACATGACACCGCTGCAGTATCGCAAGGCATGCACCGCATCCCCAGCAGCAGGCCGCATTCTCTGGCTCAGGACAAGCCTGGTTAAACCACGGCCTGGCCGCCTATGACAGGGTAAGTAAGGCTGTGACCAGATCGCACAGTTTGGGGCTGTTGCGGCTTGGCTCGGGCATGACCAGAAAGTAAGCCTGCTCGCCGGTGTGCAAGTCGGCAAAGGGCATCACCAGCTCTCCGCTGGCAAGCTTGTCCTGCGCCAGGCGCGGGTCTCCCAGGGCAATGCCGTAGCCCAGTGCCGCCGCACCAATGGCTGACTCCAGCGAATCAAACACCACATGCCGCGCCGCCATGGTGCCGGTGCCATATTGCTGCCACCAGTATTGCCACTCTTGCTGGCTGGCATCGGCATGGATCAGGCACTGGTGCTGCAAATCGGCCGGGACGCGTAATGTCAGGGCCATCTCTGGCCGGCACATCGGGGTGAGATGCTCGGCAAACAGCCGTGCTGCATGCAGCCCATGCCACTGGCCATTGCCCCTGACCAGCATGGCGTCCAGGTCTGACCGGGAGAAATCAGGGGTATCGCTGATCGAGGTACTGATGTCGATGCGGATGCCGGGCAACAGCTGCTGCAAGCTATCCAATCGTGGCAAAAACCAGCGCAGTGCCAAGGTGGAAGGCAGGCGCAGGCGAATGCTTTGCTGCTGCTGACTGGCAAAGCGGGAAAAAGCCGCTAAATCGGCAAGCGCCCGCGTAGCAATCTGTTGTAGCTGTTCGCCTTCGGGGCTCAAGTGCATGCCGGTCGCGCTACGCTGAAACAACACCACCTGATAATGCTGCTCCAGCTGCTGAATCTGCCGGCTGACCGCTCCCTGGGTGCGATACAACTGGGCCGCCGCCCGCGACAGGCTGCCCAGCTGCGCCACCGCGACAAATGCTTGCAAACCCATGGTGGAAGGCAGGGGCTTGGTCAACGCGTCAAGCGGGTATGCATCGGCTGCATACCCCTGTTCAGAATTTGTCGATTTTCGGTTCATGGGCAAATGGCTAAGGTGGCGGTACACACCAAGCAAGGAACACACTAATGTCCAGTATCGATCCGGCTCAGTACGCAGCAAAGCTGACAGACTACCTGCGTGAACTTGAAAAGAGCAATGTGGATGGCGTGGTCGCGCTGTTTGCACCGCAGGCCACCATCTATTCGCCCCTGCTGGGCTGGGTCAGTCCGGCATCCTTTTACCGCAAGCTGGCGGATGCATCCGGCCGCAGCAAGATCACCCTGCTCGACCTGTTCCACAGCAGTAGCGGCAGCCGCCGTGCCACCGCCTATTTTCGCTATGACTGGGTCTTGAAAGACCAAAGTACCGTCAGTTTTGATTGTGTCGATGTGTTTGACTTCGATGCTGCGGGCCTGATCGAAAAACTGGTCATTATCTACGATACCCACACCATCCGTGCCGATCTGGGCGACCGCTTCAGCCGGGAATGAGCGCACCACTCAGTGAGGCAACACGAGGCAGCAGGAGCGCCGCCCGCAGCAGAGCTTCAGGCCTCTGCGCCAACCTAGCCATGTTCGCCCTACTCAAGCCATGGGTACCGTCAGCAACACGCGTCGCCCCCTCCCGGCCGTGACAGCTCCGCAGGCAAAGCGCCGCTCAGCCCCCTGCCAGCTGGCGGCGCAACCTGGGCGCAGCAAAGTCCAGGAAGGCCCGTAGTTTGATTGGCAACCTGCCCTGCCCGGCATACAGCAAGCTTACCGGCCACGGTGCCGGCTCGAAATCCGCCAGCACAATCTGCACCCGGCCAGCCTGGCGTGCCGGTTCGCATTGGTAGGACAGTACGCGGGTAAGGCCTAGTCCACCGCAGGCTGCATCCAGCGCTGCTTCTGCGCCATTGACGATCAGTCGCGGCTTGATAGGTAGCAGCGATACAGCCTCGCCCCGATAAAAAGGCCAAGCCTGGGTGCCCGCCAGACTTTCATAACTGATGCAATCGTGCACGGCGATATCTTCAGGCAGGGCCGGCACACCACGCTCTGCAAGATATTCGGGACAGGCGCACACCACCTGGCGGACTTCACCCACGCGGCTGGCCACCATGCTGCTATCCGGCAGTGGGCCAATACGCACGGCCAGGTCGATATGCTCCTCCAACAGGTGCGATACCCGGTCGCTCAGCAGCAGGCGGACATTGATGGCGGGGAAAGCCTTGAGGAACTCCACCACTACTGGGGTGACATGCAGCCGGCCAAATACCACGGGCGCCGTGATGACCAGATCACCCTTCGGCGCTGCATAT
This sequence comes from Aquitalea aquatica, assembly GCF_013911085.1. GTDB lineage: Bacteria > Pseudomonadota > Gammaproteobacteria > Burkholderiales > Chromobacteriaceae > Aquitalea > Aquitalea aquatica. The sequence continues at coordinate 6,006 of NZ_JACERN010000024.1, read as the reverse complement.
TCGCCGATTGCGGCACGCTCGGTTTCGTTCACGTCATCGAGAATGCGCCGACACGATTCCACATAGCTGCGGCCGGCATCGGTCAGCGCGATATGGCGCGTGGAGCGTTGCAAAAGCTGCACACCCAGATGTGCTTCGAGGTCTGCCACCTTGCGGCTGACCGTAGCCAGCGGCAGCGAAAGCCGGCGCGCCGCCGCCGAAAAACCACCGGCATCCACCACGGCCACCAGTAGCGTCATTGCTTCTAATCGATCAGCCATATTCTCAATTTTTGGGATAGTTATTTCAAATTTTAACCAATTATCAGCAAATTAAAAGATAAGTATGCTTCGAGGTGTCGCAACTCACCACCTGAACGGAGCCCCGCTATGTCGCACCTCTACACCCCCGCCACCATCGCTGACGCCCCTGCCGCCTCGCAAGCGCTGCTGGAAGCAGTCAACAAGCAGTTTGGCATCGTCCCGAACCTGTTCCGCCTGGTAGCAAACAGCCCGCAAGCCCTGGAAGGTTATCTCGCGCTATCCGGCGCACTGGGCCGTGGCACCCTACCGGCACAGACTCGCGAACGCATCGCCCTGGCCGTGGCCGAAATCAACCGCTGCACCTATTGCCTGTCGGCCCATAGCTACCTGGGCAAGAACCTCGCCAAACTGGACGATGCCGAAATCCTGGCCAACCGCCGTGGCACGTCAACCGATGCCAAGGCTGATGCTGCGGTACGCTTCGCGGCCCAGGTAGCACGCGAACGCGGCCATGTCGGTGCTGCCTTGCTGCAGGCCATCAAGGAAGCCGGTTATGACGATGCACAAATCATCGAAATCGTGCTGCATGTCGCACTCAATACCTGGACCAACTACATTAACTCGGTAGCCGCAACAGACATCGACTTTCCCCTAGTACAGCCTCTGACTGCCTGACCCCCAGCCCCGGCCCACGCCGGGGCCATCGCCAAGGAGCCACACATGAGCCGCCCGCCTTTACCGCCATTCGATTCCACCAGTGCAGCCCAGAAAGTCCGGCTGGCAGAAGACGCATGGAACAGCCGCGACCCCGCCCGCATTGCACTCGCCTATACGCCCGACAGCCAATGGCGCAACCGCAATGAATTCATACAGGGCCGGGAAGAAATCGAAGCCTTTCTTAGCCGCAAGTGGCAGCGCGAACAGGACTACCGGCTGATCAAGGAACTATGGGCCTTTACCGATCACCGCATTGCGGTGCGCTTTGCCTACGAATGGCATGACCAAGCGGGCCAGTGGTACCGATCTTACGGCAATGAGAACTGGGAATTTGACGAACACGGCTTAATGGCCATGCGCCACGCCAGCATCAACGACCTGGCCATTACTGAATCCATGCGGCTGTTCCACTGGGCCAGGGCCGACGGCCAGACGAGCACCCCTCGCTATCAGCGCTGGGGCTATAGACAAGCCCCCAGTCAGCGATGCCCCTTCAAACCGGGGTCACCGCCATGCGCACCCGTGCATGCCAAAAACCGGCAGCACACCAGCATGGGCATGCTCAACGATAGCCCCAGGACGGGCGCAAGCATCCCGGATCGACGTTGAAACAGTGATAGCGAGTCAAGCTACGAACAGGCCGGGATAGCAGACAAGACGAAGGGGGCCGCCGCCCCCTTTTTTCGTTTGGCGAAAGCTCGGCCTGAGCGACCGGTCAGAATAGCTAGCAATAACAACCGGTTTACGCAGAATTGCGGACATGCTCCGGTGTGGCGCGTATTCAGGTTTTTCCGCCCGACCAAGTCGGCCACCAATCCTCCCCGCCGGCCCCGCCCTTTCACACAAGAAGTAGCCTTTACATACAAAAAACAGACTAGGCGAATGAGGCGAGTTAATTTATGATAATGATTCTCATTTACATAATCTGCTTCATGAAACCTGCATCTGTCTTATCCACCTCCCTCTTGCTCCTGATCCCTCTGACCGCCAAAGCCGATGATGCTGTTACGCTGGATACGGTTTCAGTCAGCGCCAGTATCGATAACAACCCGCAGCACAGTTACCAGAGCCGCACCACCAGCGTGGCCGGCTATGCCCAAAGCAGCCTGGACACTCCGCAGGCCGTGCAAAGCGTCACCCCGCAAACCCTGGCTGACAAACAGGTGAAAACCCTGGCCGAGGCCGTCAGTACGGTGAGTGGCATTGTGGAAAGCAACACGCTGGCCGGGATACAGGATAGCTTCACCCGTCGCGGCTTTGGTGAGCGTAACGATGGCAGCATTCTGCGTGATGGCGTGCGCTCTTATCTGATGAGCAATTTCGACGCCACGACGGAATCGGTAGAAGTGCTGAAAGGCCCGGCCTCCTTGCTATACGGTATTCAGGAGCCAGGCGGGGTCATCAATGTCATCAGTAAAAAACCGGAAAACACGCCCCAAACCACTCTCAGCGGGCAAAGCAGCAGCTTTGGTGGCGGCTCGGTCACGCTGGACACGACCGGCCCCATTGGCGACTCCAACCTTGCCTATCGCCTGATTGCCGACAAGCAGGACACCGACTACTGGCGCAACTTTGGCAGTACCAAGCGCACCATGATTGCACCATCCCTGGCCTGGAATGATGAGCGCAACAAGCTGCTGCTGTCCTACCAGTACACGGATTTTTCCATGCCCTGGGATCGCGGTACGGTGTTTTACAATGGCAAGCCGCTGAATGTGCCCCGCGAGACACGGCTGGGTGATTTGCTGGATGTGGCCCAAGGCAGGACACAGGCGGCCACCGCCAGCTATGGCCGGGTATTGAACAGCCAATGGACACTGGATACCCAGCTCGCCTGGAATGAAATCAGCTACAGCAACTACGAAACCCGCGCCACAGCCTACAATGCGCGTACTGGCGTGCTAACCCGCAGGCTGGATGGCAATGTGGTCAACAACAGCACGCTGGCCCTGTCCAGCAAGTTGCAAGGCGATATTTCCATTCTGGGGCAGAACCACAAACCGGTAATCGGGCTGGATATCACCCAGTTTCGCGAGCAGCGTTCGGACACCTTCCGCGGCAGTGCCAGCAGCCTGACCCAATTGAATGTCAACAATCCGGTGTATGGCCGTGTTAGCAGCGCCAATACCACATTGAGCGCCAGCCAGAGCGACAACCGTAGCACCATCAATACCCAATCCCTGCTGCTGATGGACAACTGGGCGCTATCACCGGCATGGCGCACCACCTACGGTCTGCGTTATCAGCATTACCAGCAGGAAGATGGCGTAGGGCGACCTTATGTGGTGAGTGATCGTAGCGATGGCTACACCGCCCTGCCGCAGTTCGGCCTGATCTACACACTGACGCCCCACTGGTCGCTCTACGGTAGTTACAGCACATCGTTCCAGCCTAATGCGGCGAGCGATGGCCAAAGCTTTGCCCCGGAACGCGGGATATCGCACGAAGCAGGTATCAAGCTGGAAGACCACGGCATCAGTGCTACTGCCGCCGTATTCCATATCGAGAAAACCAATGTGGTGGCCACCGATACCGACGGCATCGACAAAGCCATGGGCAAGGTACGCTCGCAGGGGGTAGAACTGGATGTCAGCGGTGAAATCACCAAAAAACTGTCGCTCACCCTGGCCTTGGCCTACACCAATGCCATCGTCACCAGTGATCCGGTTTATGCCGGCAAGCAGCTGTACAACGTGCCAAAGCGCAGCGGCAGCATCAATCTGGCCTACGATCTGGGCAATGATGTGTTTGGCAACCACTGGCGCATAGGCGGCGGTACCCGCTACGTGGGCGAGCGTCAGGGGGATGCGGCCAACTCCTTCCAGCTGCCGTCTTACACCGTGACCGATGCCTTCATCGCCTGGCAAACCCGCCTGCGTGGCAAAAAGCTGGAAATCCAGGCCAATCTGAAAAACGTATTCGACAAAACCTACTACGCCTCCAGTACCGGCACCACCACCACGAGCAGCAGCGGCAGCGTATCCACCGTGCGTCTGGGCGACCCACGCGAGCTACTGGTCAAGGCCAGCCTCACCTTCTGACTTGCAGTTCTTGCTAGCGGAGCGGGCTCTGGTCAGGCGGCTAGGCCAGCACCCGCTCCGTCGATACCGCCAGCCCCTACCCGCCAGCGCCTTAACACAGGCTGCGCGGGCTGTTGACGAGGGCCTCCTGACTGATCTGGACAATCTATGAAACGCATCATCATCCTGCTACACCGCTACCTGGGCCTGGCTGCAGCGCTGTTTGCCATCGTGCTGGGCTGTAGCGGCAGCCTGTTGGTATTTCGCCAGGAACTACAGCCAACCATTCCCGCACAGACCCTGCCAGCGCAGAGCTCCCCGGCCAACTACCAAGCCGGCTACGACACCATCCGCGCGCTTCATCCACAAGGTGAGGTCACGCTGCGGCTAGCCGATAGCAGGCAGGACGCCATCGAGGCCCGGATACGCATGCCAGGCCACGAAGACAACACGCTATGGCTGGACCCGGTCAGCGGAAATATCTTGCCAGTTACCAACAGCACTACAGATGGCTGGCGCTGGCTGCATTCTCTGCATGAGCGCCTGCTACTCAGTGAGGGCAAGACATGGGTGGGCGTGGTGGGCGTGGTTATCTTGCTGATACTGCTAAGCGGCATCATTCACTGGTGGCCAAAAAACTGGTCAAAGGCCTGGCGAGTGCGCAGCGACAAAGGCTTGGCCATATTGATTGGCGACCTGCACCGCTGCGCCGGTGCGGCCATGCTGCTGCTGTTGTTGCTTAGTACACTCAGTGGCTTGGTCCTGGCGTTCAATCAACCCATCCGCAACTGGCTGACTCCGGCCGGCCACGGCAAGGCGGGAAAACAACGGCTGATCAAGGCCGATGCGCCACGCTTGCCACTGGACAGGCTGGTCAGTGTCGCCCAGCGCCAGCTGCCCCAAGGCCGGCTGACCAGCATCAGCATCAGTGCCCAGCCAGACAAGCCAGTGACATTGCGCCTGCGCCTGCCGGGGGAGCTACACCCCAATGGCAGTACCCTGCTCAGCCTCGACCCCTATCACGCCACCCTGCTGAAACTGGAAAAAACGGAAGAGACCACGCCGTGGCGGCGGATTAGCAGCTGGGCACTGGTATTGCATGATGGGAGTATCGGCGGGCTGACACAACGTATATTGATGTGCGCCAGCGGACTGCTACTGATGTTGCTGGGCATTTCGGGTGTCTATCAATGGCTGGCACGTCGCAACAAGCGGCTCAGGCAGGCAAAAGCAGCCGTGTGAAGTGGCCGAGCACTGCCAGAACCCTGCGCCAAGCAGCAGGCAAGACCAAAAGCTGCCTGGACATCATCCAGGCTGCAAGTTGGTGAATCAAACCCCTGCTGATCAATCGTTACGGCAGCTCTGTCTTTCATATGGGGCGGAAGGCAAGCTAGACATCGCAAGCAGTGGCTGAAGACCGTCCATGAAAGCAAGGGCGACTCAAAGTGGCGGTCAAGGCGATGGAGCAGGTAGAGGAGAATGTGGCTAACGGCGTACGTGGTGCAGAACAGGCCAATGAGTCAATCACCTCCATTGAAAGCGGCAGCCAGCGTGCTGTGGTACTGGTGGATGCAATCACCAGCGCTATCAAGGAACACAGCATTACCACCACCAATATTGCGCAGCAGGTGGAAGGGATTGCACAAATGGCAGAAGAAAGCAGTGCCGCCGCCAGCAACACGGCTAACTCCGCTCTGCAGCTGGACAATTTGTCACGCCAGCTACAAGGCATTGTTGATGCCTACAAGATATGACCCCGGCGACTTGATGGACTGATTCCTCGCAATGCACAAAAACAATGCCGACGTTATCGCGTCGGTATTTTCAATCCAGGGTCATCTGCCCAAGGCAACGTCACCGATCAAAGCTGAAATGCCGACTTTGACTTTTTTAAACCGCTCGACGCCCCCCCACTTTCAGTAGCAGAGGGCTTTAGAGTCCGGGCTTAATTTACCTGATTTCTCAGCAAGTGATTCGGCATAGGCCGCTGGCGTCAAACCACCCAGTGCTTTCTTCGGCCTTTCATT
>NZ_JACERN010000023.1 GCF_013911085.1 Aquitalea aquatica | reverse complement strand
GCAAGTATTTGGCTTTCGCCAAGCACTCACACCTATCGGTTATTCTGTTTTTTAAAGAGCGGTGCAGGTCGCTGCGTTTCGTTTCCGTCGCTGCGTTGTCTGCTGAGGAGGCGAACTATACCGCCACGCCCCACCCTCGTCAACGCCTTTTTACTGAGAAATGGCCATAATTCACAAGATCATTTTTATCTTTATGATTTAAAACGATTTTTATGTTTAATTTTTTTAATCATCCTGCTGACTTACCGCAGAAAAACGGCAATCGCCCATCAGGCGACGCCAGCCAGATTAGCAATCTGCTCAGCGAATCGTGAATTAATTCTGTATTTATGCCATTTAGCATGGTTATCTCGACGCCCAACAAACAGACAGCGCCCTATCGGGCGCTGTCTGGGGCTTCCTGGTTGACTCTATATAGAGAGTCGGAGGGAAATCAGAGGACGTAGCGGGCGAGATCTTCGCGTTGCGACAGCAGGTCCAGCTTGCCATCCACATAATGAGCATCAATCTGGCAGCTGCCCGAGCGCGCATCGTAGGACACTTCTTCCAGCAGTTTTTCCATTACGGTGTAGAGCCGACGGGCGCCGATGTTTTCGGTTTTCTCGTTAACCTGCCAGGCGATCTCGGCCAGGCGACGAATGCCGGATTCCTCGAATTGCAGTTCGACACCCTCGGTGGCCAGCAGCGCCTGGTATTGGCGGGTGAGGCAGGCATCGGTGCTGGTGAGGATCTGCACGAAGTCGTCGACCGATAGCGAGGAGAGTTCGACCCGGATCGGCAGGCGGCCTTGCAGTTCCGGAATGAGATCGGACGGCTTGGACAGCTGGAAGGCGCCAGAGGCAATAAACAGGATGTGGTCAGTCTTGACCATGCCGTATTTAGTCGAGACAGTAGTGCCTTCTACCAAGGGCAGCAAGTCGCGCTGTACGCCAGCGCGCGAGACATCGGCCCCCTGCCCTTCCGAGCGGCTGGTGACCTTGTCGATTTCATCGAGGAAGACAATGCCGTTTTGCTCGACATTCTTTAGTGCCTCGGCCTTGAGCTCGTCTTCATTCACCAGCTTGGCGGCTTCTTCATCGATCAACAACTTGAAGGCCTCGGCCACTTTCAGCTTGCTGGCCTTTTTCTTGCCGGCATTCATGCCCTGGAACATGTTTTGCAACTGGCTGGAGAAGTCTTCCATGCCCGGCGGAGCAAAGATTTCCATCTTGGACTGCGGTGCCGCTACTTCTATTTCGATTTCCTTGCCGTCCAGCTTGCCTTCACGCAGCATTTTGCGGAATTTCTGCCGGGTGTGACCGTCTTCCGGCTTGCTTTCTTCGGCTTGCGGTTCGCCAAAGAAACCTGCCTGGCTGCGTGCAGGCGGCAGCAGCACGTCGAGGATGCGGTCTTCCGCGGCATCCTCGGCACGCACCCGGTTGCGCTTGATGGCGGCATCGCGGGTTTCCTTGATCGCCACTTCCACCAGATCGCGGATGATGGTGTCGACGTCGCGGCCGACATAACCGACCTCGGTGAACTTGGTGGCTTCTACCTTGATGAAGGGCGCGCCGGACAGGCGGGCCAGGCGGCGGGCGATTTCGGTCTTGCCCACGCCGGTGGGGCCTATCATCAGGATGTTCTTGGGGGTGATTTCACTGCGCAGCGGCTCGGCCACTTGCTGACGGCGCCAGCGGTTGCGCAGGGCAATGGCGACGGCGCGCTTGGCGGCGTCCTGGCCGATGATGTGCTTGTTGAGTTCGTGAACGATTTCTTGCGGGGTCATCTGGGTCATGACAGTACTCCCGGCCGGCGCGTTCGCAACGCAGCGGCCCGTGAATCGATGGGGACGAAAGGCTGGGTTTATTCGGCAGCCGGCTGGGGTTCGGCCCCCAGTGTTTCGATGAGGTGGTTCTGGTTGGTATAGATGCAGATGTCGCCAGCAATTTCCAGCGACTTCTTGACCACCACCGCCGGGTCCAGCTCGGTGTTCTCAAACAGCGCGCGCGCGGCAGACTGGGCAAATGCGCCACCAGAGCCGATGGCGGCAATGCCCTGCTCCGGCTCCAGCACGTCGCCATTGCCGGTGATGATCAGCGTGGATTCCTGATCGGCCACGATGAGCATGGCTTCCAGCCGACGCAGCATGCGGTCGGTGCGCCAATCCTTGGCCAGTTCGACAGCGGAGCGCACCAGATGGCCCTGGTGCTTTTCCAGCTTGGCTTCAAAGCGTTCGAACAGGGTGAAGGCATCGGCCGTGCCGCCAGCAAACCCCGCCAGCACCTTGCCGTGATAGAGACGACGTATCTTGCGGGCCGTGGACTTGATCACGATATTGCCCAGGGTTACCTGGCCGTCGCCGCCCAGCGCCACGCGCTCGCCGCGACGGACGGAAACGATGGTGGTTCCGTCAAACTGCTGCATGTTTCTTTCCAATACATTAGGTGGTCTGCGCCATGCAGACGTGCATTTTCCAATATGCAGCCAATCACCGGGATTGCAAGCCAACCCTAACGCCGGCAGGGGTGCTGGTACTACAGCACTTCATCAATCTTAATAATTGATAATGATAATGGTTTGCATTATCATTATTGCCATGAATCTGCGACTCCAATCTTCCGACACTGCGCCAGCCACCGGCGCGGTGCTGGGCAGCTGTGGCTTGCATGCGCTGGCACTGCTATTAGTGACAGGCTTGCTGGCCAGCCAGACGGCGGTACAGCTGCCCCGGCTCGACAGCCTGCCCGCCATGACGCTGGCAGCGCCCAGTGCGGTCACTGCACCTGCTCCGGCACCATCCGTCCAAAAGGCCAGGCCACACCCTGCGGCCAAACCTACTCCGGCACGCCCGGTGCTCGCCCCCACGCCAAAGCCGACACCCGTGGCACCCACACAAGCCCGTGCCGCAGCAGCAACCGCCAAGCCTGCCAGCGCCGAACACCCGGACACGGCGCCAACCAGCCCTGCCACTGCGGTGAGCGCGGCCACAACACCCGCCCCTACGCCCGTGGTACACGAGCCACTGTACCGTGGTGGTTATCTGAATAATCCGAAGCCGCTGTATCCGCCACTGTCGGTCGAGATGGAAGAAGCCGGCACCGTACGCCTGCGCGTTCAGGTGAGCGCCCAGGGGCTGCCCGTTGCGGTGGAGCTGGAGCAAGGCAGCGGCTTTCCCCGGCTGGACCGGGCGGCGCTGACCGCGGTGCGCGGCTGGAAGTTCATCCCGGCCAAGCGTGGTGACGAGGCCATTCCTTATACCTTTATTGTCCCTGTTCAATTTTCCCTGAAGAACCTGCGTAAACCATGAAGCTACTGACCGTCTTCCAGCAAGGGGATGTTGTGTTGATCACAACATTCATGATTCTCATCCTGATGTCGATTGCCACCTGGTCGCTGATCCTGCAGCGCGGGGTGCAAACCCTGCGTCTGCGTCAGGCTAATCGCCAGGCCGAAACAGCCCTGTGGGATGCACCGGACTGGCACAGTGCCGAGCAAGCCCTGAGCGAGTCCAACGCTCCGATGGCACAGATCACCCGCCAGGGTCTGGCAGCCTTGCGTCACCATCAGCAGCATGCCGAGCGCTCCTTGGGCAAGGCCTGCGATCTGAACGAATTCGTCACCCGCGCCATCCGCAAGGCACTGGCACAGGAAAATGCCCGGCAAGAAGCCGGCATGACCCTGCTGGCGTCGATCGGCTCCACCGCGCCATTTATCGGATTGTTCGGCACGGTGTGGGGTATCTATCACGCACTGGTGAACATCGGCGCGGCCGGCCAGGTCAGCATTGCCACCGTGGCAGGGCCGATTGGCGAGGCACTGATCGCCACTGCGGCCGGTCTGGCCGCTGCCATTCCCGCAGTGCTGGCCTATAACGCCTTCACCCGCAGCCAGCGCGTGATGTCGCAGCAGCTGGATCACTTTGCCCATGATCTGCATGCCCAACTGCTGACCCAGCCGGAGTCCGACCATGGCCTTCGGTAGTTTTGACAAAGGCCCCGGCGCGCCGATGGCCGAAATCAACACCACACCACTGGTGGATGTGATGCTGGTGCTGCTGGTGGTGTTCATCATCACCGCACCGCTGCTGACCAATAACGTGAAGTTGGATCTGCCACAAGCGGCGGCGGCACAGCATCAGGACAAGCCGGAGCAGATCCGCCTGTCCATCGCTGCCGATGGCGGCGTGTTCTGGAACGATCAGCCGGTCAAGCGCGAGGCACTGACCGCACGCTTTAGCGCAGCCGTGCAGGCCAACCCCAAGGTTGAACTGAACCTGCGTGCCGACAAGAGCGTGCGTTACGAGCTGGTGGCCACCACGCTGGCCGCTGCTCAGCAAAGCGGCGTCAGCCGCATTGGCTTCGTCACCGAAGCACCTTAGCGCAGCCGCGCATTTTTTGCGGGTCGGTACGTCACGGGGGTGACACACCGGCCGGCCCCACCCCATGCCTGGCCCATTGCAACGCTCCGCCCACACGGAGTGCGGGGACGGCTGCGCCGTTCTCCCGGCACCAGGGCAGGCATAACACCGTGCATGACACACAATAAGAGAGGAATCCATGAAACAGAGCTTGCAGCAATCCGCCCACCTGCAGCAGCGCAAACTGCCGGCACGCATGGCAGTCGGCATGCTGGCCGTGGCGCTGAGCCCCAGCCTGGCGCTGGCGGCTGAAACCGGCCAGACACTGGAAACCGTCACCGTAGAAGGTGAAGCCCCGGTACGCGACACCTACAAGACGGTGACCAGCAATATCGGCAAAACCAAGCAGCAGCTGCGCGATATTCCGCAGTCCATCACCGTGGTCAACCAGCAGTTGATGCAGGATCAGGGCGCCGCCACGCTGAAAGACGCCCTGCGTAATGTACCGGGCATTACCTTTGCCGCTGGCGAAGGTGGCCGCACCGGCGACCAGGTGGTGATTCGCGGCTTTTCCGCTGCCACCGATACTTATCGCGACGGCATGCGCGACATCGGTCAGTACAACCGCGATGCCTTCAACGATGACAAGGTGGAAGTACTGAAGGGTGCCAGCTCGATGTTGTTTGGCCGCGGCTCTACCGGCGGCGTGGTCAACCAGGTCAGCAAGTCGCCCTACCTGGGCAGCAAGCTGGAAGGCGACCTCACCATTGGCACCAACGATTTCCAGCGCGTGACCGCCGACATCAACCAGACGACCGGCGACCACTCTGCCGTGCGACTGAGCCTGATGGACACCCACGATGGCAGCGACCGTGGTGCGGCCAAGAACGAACGCTGGGGCATTGCACCGTCGGTGGCCTTCGGCCTGGGCGAGCCCACCACCGTGGTGCTGTCTTACATGCACCAGGAAGAAAACAATGTGCCGGACTACGGCGTGCCGTATAACACGGCCACCCGCCAACCGCTGAACGTGGATCGCAGCAAGTTTTACGGGCTGGATGGCGACTTCGAGAAGACCACCGCCGACATCGTCACCGCCAAGATCACCCACGACTTTGGCGACGGCATGGAGCTGTCCAACCAGCTGCGCTATAACCGTTTCTGGCGTGATGTCAGCCCCACCGCCCCGCGCCTGGCCAGCACAGACACCAGCGACAGCGCCATCATGCGTCGCAGCAAACCACTGCGCGACGGGGTGGACCAGTCGTGGAATAACCAGACCGACCTGACCAGCCGCTTTGCCACCGGTGACATCCGCCACACCCTGCTGACCGGCATGGAGCTGAGCTACGAGCTGTCCGACACTAGCCGCTACGCCTTGCTCAACAGCGTGCCGTCCACCACCGTGGGCAACCCCAACTCGGCCGATGCCGTGAATCTGGCACGCTATCGCACCAGCAATACCCAGTTCCAGGCCAGTAATATTGGCCTCTACGCCATGGATACCATTGAGCTGAACCGTCAATGGAAAGCCGTACTGGGCACCCGCTTCGACCGCTTCGAAGGGGATTACAACGTCCGCGCCTACAACGCCAACGGCAGCCTGAACAGCAGCAACAGCTACGACCTGTCACGTACTGACAATGTATGGAGCTGGCGCGGCGGCCTGATCTGGCAACCGGACCTGGCCCAGTCCTACTACTTCAGCTATGGCACATCGTTTAACCCGTCCGGCGAGACCTACTCGCTGGACAAAGCCACCGCCAAGGTAGACCCGGAGAAAAACCGCAATATCGAACTGGGGGCCAAGTGGGACCTGCTGGATGGCGATGCCAGCCTGCGTGCGGCGCTGTTCCGCATCGAAAAGACCAACGAGCGCAATACCGATCCGCTGGATACCAGCGTGGTGGTGCTATCCGGCAAACGTCACACCAATGGCGTGGAAGTGGAAGGCAGCGGCCGCCTGACCGAGCGCTGGGAAGTCTTTGCCGGTGTCACCCTGATGGATTCCAAGATCGACAAGGCAGCTCCGGCCGCACAGGGCCAGACCGGTACCGAAGGCATGATGCCGCGCTATACCCCACGCGCGACCGCCAATATCTGGACCACCTACAAGTTTACCGACCTGATCACCGGCGGTATTGGTGCCACTTATGTCGGCAAACGCTATGCCACCGAAACCAATGTCAACTACCTGCCGGACTACACCATCGGCAATGCCATGCTCAGTTACGAGACCAAGCATTACCGCGTGCAACTGAACCTGAACAACCTGACCAACAAGAAGTACTTCGATGGTGCCTATGGCGGTCATGCCACCCTGGGCACACCGCGTGAAGCACAGCTGACCGTCGGCTTGAAATACTAAGCCGCCCCTGCTGCCCTGCTACGCGATGGCGCTGGGCAGCAGCCACACTCAGCCGATCACCACGGTGGCCGGCTGAGTCATCCAGAAAAAATCTATATAAAAGGAATAAACGCCATGCTGCTGCATATCCCCGAGGTGCTGACACCAGAAGAACTGGCACATGGCCGCATGCTGCTGACCCAGGCCGACTGGGCCGATGGCCGCATCACTGCCGGCAGCCAGTCGGCCCAGGTCAAACGCAATCTGCAATTGCCACAACACCTGGAGATCGCCCGCGAACTGCAAGCCATGGTGGAAGCGGCGCTCAAACGCAATACGCTGTTCTTCTCTGCCGCGCTGCCCAAGACCGTGTTTCCACCGCTGTTCAACTGCTATCAGGGCGGTATGGACTTTGGCAATCACGTGGACAATGCCGTGCGCAGCCATCCCTTTGACCAAAGCTGGGTACGTACCGATGTGTCCTGCACCCTGTTCTTCAGCCAGCCAGACGAATACGAGGGTGGCGAACTGGTGGTGGAAGATACTTACGGCCTGCACAGTGTAAAGCTGCCCGCCGGCGACATGGTGCTCTACCCCTCCACCAGCCTGCACCGGGTGGAGCCGGTTAGCCGTGGTGCGCGCATTGCCTCGTTCTTCTGGACGCAAAGCATGATCCGTGACGATGCCAAACGTGGCCTGCTGTTCGACATGGACATGGCCATTTCCCGCTTACGTCAGCAACACGGCGATACCGCCGAACTGGTCACGCTGACGGCGAACTATCACAACCTGCTGCGCATGTGGGCTGATCTATAGTTTTGCGGTGATATTTCTTGTTTCAATCTTAAAAAAACTGATTACTGTCATGAAATTTTCCGTCACAAGTAAGTAAAGTTCCCTACAGAGCTACTTAATCGACATATGCTTGTACGCATAAGCCCAGCGGAAACCCTCCATGACGCAGCTGATCAGAACCGAAACCAGCAAGGAAGTACAGCTCGAAGCCGATGAACTGATTGTCACCAAGACCGACAGTACCGGCCACATTACCTATGCCAATCGCGTCTTCATGCAATTGGCTGAATACCCGGAAAGCGAATTACTGGGTAAACCACACAATCTCATCCGCCACCCGGACATGCCACGCGGTGTGTACCGGCTGATGTGGAAGACGCTGCAGGCCGGGCGTGAGTTTTTCGGCGTGGTAAAAAACTACACCGCCAGCGGTAATTACTACTGGGTGCTGGCCAACGTCACCCCGGACTACGACAGCAAAAACAAGCTGGAGGGTTACTTTTCGGTACGCCGCCCACCGGGCCGTCGTGCGGTAGAAACCGTCATCCCCATCTATGCCAAAATGTGCCAGCTGGAAAGCAGCCACAACAAGGCCAGCGCACCGGATGCCTCCATGGAGTGGCTGCTGGCGGAGCTGGAAAAGCAGGGCCACAGCTATGAAAGCTTTGTGCTGTCGCTGCTCGACACCCACCTCACCACCGGGAAAACCGCATAATGGCCCGCCGTACCCGTTCACCCTTTCTGCGCACCCGTCTTGGCTTCTGGCTGATCGGTTTCAATATCCTGACGCTGTGCACCGTACTGGCTTCACTACTGCTGCCAGATAGCTGGCGACTGGGTGTAGAAGTCTTCCTGGTGGTGTTTTCCTTGCTGCTGTCGATCATGATCTGGCTGGGCAGCGGCCGCATCTTCACGGTGCTCAACACCCTGCACGAACAACTGGGCTACGCCTGCGACGGCGAGCTGCACCACCGCGCCTCGCGCACTCGCGACATGGGCGAAGTGGGCCTGGTGGCCTGGGAGCTGAACGACTTTCTCGATTTGGTGGAAACCTACTTCAAGGAAATCAACACCAGCTTTCGCCGGGTCAGTGACAACGACTACACCCGCCGCCCGCTCAGCCAGGGCTTGCCCGGCATGTTTGCCGAATCGCTGCGCAATGTGGACAGTGCCATTCAGGCCATGGCCGACAATGACGGCTATATCCGCAAGAATCGCCTGTCGTCCCAGCTGGCTGCACTGAACAACCCGCATCTGCGGCAGAACCTGGCCAGCAACCAAAGCGACCTGACACAGATCAGCACGGCTATGGACCAGGTTTCCAGCATCACCCGTGACACCGCCAGCGCCTCACGCGAGAGCCTGGAGAGCGCCGTGCTGCTATCCGGTCACATGGACACGATCGCCGGCAGCGTGGTAAGCATGAACGAAGCCAGCAGTGCGCTGGCGCAAGAATGGACCGGCATCGAATCATCGCTGGCCGCCATTTCCGCCATTGCCGACCAAACCAATCTGCTGGCGCTAAACGCCGCCATCGAAGCCGCGCGCGCCGGCGAAATGGGCCGCGGCTTTGCCGTGGTGGCCGACGAAGTCCGCAAGCTGGCCGAGCGCAGCAAGGACACTGCCCATCGGGTGCAGTCAGTACTGGGCAGCCTGTCCAGCCGCATTGGCGACATGCAAAGCCGCGCGGGTGAAGCCGGATCGGTAGCCGACGAGGTCAAGTCTTCGGTTGAGTCCTTCCGCAATCGCTTCAGCACCCTGGCCGAACAGTCCGATACCGTGCTGGGCCAAGTCCAGAAAGTGCGTGATATGTCGCAGGTTTCACTACAAAAGGTGGGCCATGTCATGCACAAGCAGATGGTCTATCACGCCATCGAGGAAGGCATGGATATTCCCCACGGCAGCGATCTGGCACCGTGGCGTCAGAGTGAGGGCCGTAACAGCTTTGGCGACACCCGTTCCTTCAATCAGCTGGCCTCCTCCGACCAGCGCGTTGCCGACAACATCGAGCAGGCCATTGCCGCAGCCACCAACAAGGCAGTGCTCGACGAAGATGCCATCTTGCACCACATGCAGGCGCTGGAAAGCGATAGTGCGCAGGTATTGCAACTGCTGGACCGCATGGTGGAAGAAAAGCACCCACGCCAAGAGCAGCGAACAAAATAGCGTAATGTCCCTGCGGCAAGGCGATGCAAGGCCGCCGCAGGTTTTTTGTGAGTGCCGCTCAGCACAAACCAACACGACGTCACTGAACAAACCACAGCCCGCGCATGCGGGCTGTTTGCATGATGAAGATGACATACCCCCTGCCGGCAGCGTGCCACTGCGGCTGACAACCGGGCCTGCGTTGATTCGAGCCAACCGGCCTATCCCTAGATTGCCCAGCCTGCAGGATCTGCACCCACAACACCCCACCGCACACCCAGGTCCTCGCGATGACTTCACCGGTGAATTGCAGCAGCAGCCACCCTAGGCAGTATTAGCCACCACCTAGCACCCTGCACACGCCATTGCTTCACCACATCCACCGTCCATCCTGCCATCACGCTGTAGCTGCTACCTGCTAGCACGCTGGCAGGAAGGCTCTGCTACAGCGAGCCATCGTGCAGCTAGCTAGGGTTTGCGCGATCTCGCGCACTGCAGTCGCCCCTGACATGCGGCTATTCAACACAGGCCATCCTGTCCAAAGCACATCTCGAGATATCACAACCAATCATTACGTAAATAAATCATGTATTTCATTATTTAAATTACAAAACAATGTTTGATTAATTTTTAGGCAAAAAAATCAACAACAAATCTCCTTGCAAAATACTGCAAGCAGCCCCAGGAAATCGGTAGCTGCTACTTAGAAATCCAGCGCAACACCTCGCAGCAGCAAACCGGATCGGACCGGACCGGATACCAAGGTAAAAGTCGTCGCGGCCTGCCCCCAAGGACATGGCGACAGGGGCCAGAGCAATAACGAGATTGCACCAAACCCGACATGGCTCCACCCCACCATGGCCGCTTCACTTGCCAAGTACATTCACAGTCAGAGCTAGTCGCTCACACCGTCGCCCACCACGGACGAAACACAATGCATTACTTCAAGAGGCAACGCGCCTAAGAGAGGACCTAGGTGCCTACCCCGTCAAACCAGGGACGGATTGGATTGGATTGGATTGGATTGGATTGGATTGGATTGGATTGGATTGGATTGGATTGGATTGGATGGGATGGCAGGATTTTCGCACCAGCCTGGCTGGCTGAAGTTAAACAAACGATTTACACAATATTTCATTACGCTAGGTAATTGCCACAATGCCCGCCATGGCAAATGCATGCAAGACTGCAAGATATAAGCAAAGCCTGCCACGCAGGCTCACCCCTTGATGACAGGGCAGGACGGCAATGAAACATCTTTTTGGTGCACTACTGGGTGGCGTAACCGCAGCTGCCTTTGCACAGCGACTACTAAGCGGCTCGAGCCGGCTGGTGATTGATGTCAGCTCCAGCGAAGAATTCAGCGCCGAGCACATCCCCGGCGCCCGTTCTTTACCGCTGGAACAACTGGAACAACAGGCCCGCAGCACCATTCCCGACCCGGCCACCCCGCTGGCACTTTACTGCCGTACCGGTGAACGGGCCAGACTGGCCGCAGCCCGACTGCGCAGCCTGGGTTACACCCATATCGAAAGCATCGGTGGCATGCGCGAAGCCATGCAGAAGCTGCACCAGCTGCTGTAAAGCACCACCCGGATCAGTTCAGCCCCTCGGTGCAAAGCCGAAACTGGCCAGCTCCTCGGCGCTCAGATAGCGCCACTGCCCCTCATCCAGCTCTCCCAGACTAAGCTCGCCAACCGTTAGCCGGTGCAGATTCATCACCCGGTTGCCGGCAGCGGCCACCATGCGTTTCACCTGATGATATTTACCCTGGGTAATCGTCATGCGGATGGTGATCTCATCCACCACATCCACCTGGTCGGCAGCGATCTTCTCGTTGTCATCCTTAAGGAAAACCCCTGCCAGCAAATGCTTCACCAGCTCGGGTTGTACCAGGTGCTTCAGGGTGACCTCATAGCATTTGGGCACGTGACGCTTCGGTGAACTGAGCGCATGCACAAACTGGCCGTCATTGGTCAGCAGCAGCAAGCCGGTGGTGTCGACATCCAGCCGGCCCACTGCCGAAATATCCAGATTGCCAAACTGCCACGGCAGCAGGGTATAGACACTGGGGTGGTGCATGGGCTTGTGCGAGGTTTCATAGCCATCCGGCTTGTGCAGCATCACGTAGATGGGGCCGGATTGCAGCGGCCACGGCTCGCCGTCCACCACCAGTTCGTCGATATCATCCAGGCTGCACAACTGACGGTAATCCTCGGCCACTTCGCCGTTGATTTCCACCAGGCCGTATTCCACCAGCTTGCGGCATTCCTTGCGGCTGCCAAAGCCTTGTTGTTGCAAGAGTCTGTAGAGTTCCATGGGCGGAATGTTAGCACGCCACCCGCTGGCCGGCATGGCGGCCCATCGTCAGCCGGTACCTGCCACGATGCCTGCTATGCGGCAGTACCTGCAGAGACCAGCGGGCCGCGGGAAAAGGAATCGCCAGCAAGCTCAGGACAAGACACGCTGGGTGTTGCTGGCTAGTCGTACCTGATCGCGCCCCAGCGCCTTGGCCTGGTACAGCGCGGCATCGGCGGCGTGGATCAGGCTTTCCGGGTCTTCGCCATGCAGTGGGCACACCGACAAGCCGATGGACAGGGTAATGTGCAGCTGGTGCTCCAGCGCCTGGATGGGCAGCTGCCGGACTGCCGCGCACAGCTGTTCGGCTTTGTGGCTGGCGGCCTCCAGCGCAATGCCAGGCATCAGAATGCAGAATTCCTCGCCGCCATAGCGGCAGACAATGTCGCCACTGCGAAAACGGTCGCGCAGAAAAGCGCCCAGCGCGGCCAGCACGGCATCGCCGCATTGATGGCCATAACTGTCATTGATGCGCTTGAAGTGATCTGCATCCAGCATCATGACAGCCACCGTGCCATCCAGAGCCAGCATGTGCGCCAGCAGACGGGGCAGGATTTCATCCAGATAGCGGCGATTGAACAGGCCGGTCAGCGGGTCGCGCCGGACTTGTTCGCGCAGGCCAACCTGCAATGACTCGATCTCTGCCACATGCTGGCGCAAGGCATCGTTGGCAGCGTGCAGGCTGCGTTCCAGCCGTTTGCGTTCGCTGATGTCATTGATGCCACTGATGACATACAGCTCCTGATCACTATGCACCACCGCACAGGACACCAGCGCCCAGAACTGCCGCCCTTCGGCATCATGTAGCTGGACTTCATGATCCCGCACCGCCCCCTGGCTGCGCAGCAGGGCGGAAATGCCCTCGCGCTCGGCCGGATCGACATAAAAATCCTGCACCCGCCGTTGCAACCCATCCAGCCGGCACTTGAACAGGCTTTCCGCCTGGGCATTGGCGTAGATCAGTCCGCCGCCGTTCAGATTGTTCATGGCCAGCGGAAAGGGTGAAGCATCGGCCATCAGCTTGAGACGGGCTTCGCTTTCTGCCAGCTGGCGGGTGCGCTCCACCACCTTACCTTCCAAGGTTTGGTTGGCACGACGCAACCAGTCTTCGGTAAAGCGCCGCT
The DNA here is from genome assembly GCF_013911085.1 of Aquitalea aquatica. Classification (GTDB taxonomy): domain Bacteria; phylum Pseudomonadota; class Gammaproteobacteria; order Burkholderiales; family Chromobacteriaceae; genus Aquitalea; species Aquitalea aquatica. Next base: position 196,045 of record NZ_JACERN010000023.1, on the reverse strand, counting down.
CGGCCACCAGCGCCCCAAACACCAGCAAGGCCAGTGACTGCACCAGCAACAGCATGCCGGCAGCAGCCATGCCGCTAAGACCGGGGTCCTGATAGGCAGCACCGTTATGCAATAGCACACCGGCGAAAGCCAGTAACACAATGCCGCTATGCAGCCAGTAAGCCAATGCCAATCGGCAGCGAAAAGCCACCCACATCAGGGCGATAAAGAACAGCGGCCACAGGCTGGCCGCCACGCCATGGCGATAATCGGCCACGATGAATTCCACCACCGCCAGTAGTAGGCTTACCCATAGCAGCAGCATGCTTTCCAGCCAGCGGGCCGGATTACGGCTATAACGGGCCGGCTCCGCCTGCAGCAGGAACAGCGCAGAAGGCGTGAGCGCCAGCATGCCACTCAGCTCACCCAGTCCACGGGCCAGCAGACATTGCCAGCGCTCAACGCCAGCCGGCAGGATGCCGGCATCCAGGAAAAAACCGCTCCACACAACAGAGAGCAAGGCGCTACCCAGCACCCCACACCACAGAAACATCAACACACGGGACAGCCGATAGAATGGCAAAGCCTGTTGCCGGCGCAACATCGAGGCGGCCAGTAAGGGGGCGCCGCTCTGCCCCAGCGCAATGAGCAGGGCCGCGGGCCAGGCATAGTGCAATACCAGCGCATTGCTGACCGCCATGCCCAGCCACAGGCCGCCAGCGCTGCGCCAACCCCAGTGCATGGCGATGGCCAGCGCCAGCCCGGCAGGCAGCCACAGCGGCAAAGCCAGTACACCAAAATCTACCGAGCGCGGTAACTGCATGGATAGCAGCGCCGACAGCCACAGCCCAGCCGCACTGGCCAAGGTCCCGCCAGCACTGGCCAGCCATGGCTTCACTGTTTTGCCTGATGTGCTCACCGCGACTCCCCATAGGGCCGTGACCAGACAAAACAGGATTCGTCATTTGTGTCGCGGCATGGGCAGCAAGAATAGCTAAGCATTTGGGATAAATCCACGGATTCATCCATTTACGCTAGCGGCGTGTGGTACTGATCGAACAAACAGGCCAGATAGCCGGCAGGTGCCAGCCATGTGTAGCGCTCAGGCGCGGCTGATCAGCGGGTTGGGCAGGGTCCAGTAGGGCTCACGCTTATGCAGTCCGTCCAGCAGACTGTTCAGTTCCTGCTGCATGCTGATGCGCATCTGCGCCACTAGGGCGGCGGCACTGCCATCAGGCTGTTCCAGCAACCAGCGGCTGATGTCGATAGGCTCCACTACGCGCATGTACAGCGCGCGCGGGCCAGCCGGCCGTGGGAAGAAGGCGTTCAGGGTGTCGCGCAGACGTCCCTTGCAGTAATCGTTGCGCACCCGCTTGATACATTCGGCCACCTGCTCTTGCGCCAGCAAAGGCTGGCTGTAGGCGGCAGGCGCCAGCCGCTGCAAGCGCTCCCAGGCTGCCAGCAATGGCTTCATGCCCTGGCGCTGGCTTTCATCCTGGCTTTCCCGCAGCACCCGGCTCCAGCGGCGCCCCTGGCTCAGGCTGGCATGCTCTGCGCCGGCCAGCAGGTCGAGCCGGGTGGCCAGTTGTTGCTGCAAGTGCAACTGGCGTTCGAAATAGGCCTGTTCATGCCGCAAGGGCAAGCCGATATCACAGCGGGTGGCTTCGCGCTCCAGCACGCCACTCAATAGCTGGAACAACTGTTGCGGCAAGTCGGCATCCGGACTGACATCCAGCCGCAGCCGGGCTGCCGTCCACAACAGCTCGCGGCGGATGGCTCGGGTTTCATCATGCAAAAAGCGCAACTTCCACACCACCGGGACGATATGCACCGGCGGCATGCGCTCCAGTCCCATGGCTTGCAAGCGGGCATGCGCGCTGAGCGCCAGTTCGGCAATCCCCGGAAACAACGGCGCCAGCCAGTCGGCATGCCAGCCAACTGCGCCCTCCGGGTGCAACAGCACACCATGGCCTTGCAAAGCCCAATCTACGGAATGCTGCTTGGCCGCCTGGCTGGCGGCACCCGGAATCTGGGCAATCAGGTTGTTGCGCAGCCAGAAACGCTGCATGGCAGCACCCATGCCATTCACCACGGTATGCGTGGCCCAGCTGGCCAGCTGTGGCGCATACCGGGCCGACAGCTCCTTGTCTATCATCCAGTCGGTAAAGAATTCGGGATGATTGGGCCCGATAAAACTGACATTGCGCGGGCTGAGCGCCTGTTGCAGACGCGCCTCGTGCTCGCGCGGCACATGCCATTCGCGGATATCGGCTACGCCGGAAAAGCCGGGCAGCCGCCCCAGTACAGGCAGGTCGCGCAGCAACGGCACACCATGCAGATTAAGCCAGCGGTTGACCGGCACCAGAAACTGCATCAATGCGGCATCGGGCCGGGGGGTGACAAAGGTATGCAGGCGCGACATGACAGGGGCTCACAACAGAAATAAAACCTTGTTTAACGTGTAAGCCCGTCCACGTCAAGATGACGATGCCATAGTCTCGTCGGCCTGCTGCCCTCAATGACGGCCGTAAAAGGCAGTGAAACTGGCCTTGCCCAAGCTGTTGGCATTCAGCATATAGCCCACCAGCGCCGGCATGGCATCAGCCGGCAGGTCCAGCTTGTCCACCTTCAGTGCATGTACGGTAAAGATGTAACGGTGAGGCTTGTCACCCAGCGGTGGGCAAGCACCGCCAAAGCCCGGCTGGCCATAATCGGTCTTGCTCTGCACGCTGCCGGCCGGCAAGTGCTGGCCATCGGCACTACCGGCCCCCGTCGGCAGCGAGCGGGTGGCCGCTGGCAGATTGAATACCAGCCAGTGCCACCAGCCACTACCCGTTGGCGCATCCGGGTCATAGACAGTCAGCGCAAAGCTACGGGTGCCTGCCGGCACATCGCTCCAGGCAAGTGCAGGCGAGGTATTGCCACCGCTGCAGCCAAAGCTGTTGAATTCCTGGGCCCGCGACAGCGTGCCGCCGGCTTTTACCTCGCTACTGCCCAGTTGAAACGCGTGTGCCGTGCTGCACAACAGACCAAAAACAAGAGTCGGCAATAAATGACGGACCATGGTGTTACTCCACGAAGAATAAAGGATGCACAGCGGCAGAGATGGCCGCATTGCCTGCATCATTCTAGGCAGACCAATCGACCGCAGCGCGCCGCAGCCGCTCAGCGCATCGCCTTTGCCGCTCAAGCAGCTCAACTTTCTTCGGGCAGTTCGCGGGTGGCACGCAGTGCACTGGGCGTCAGGCCAAAGCGGCGCCGGAATGCCGCCGCAAAGCGCGATGGCGACTGATAGCCACTGGCCAGGGCCACGTCCAGCAAGGACTGGCGCCCAGTCATTACCAGCCCCAGCCCATGCGCCAGCCGCGCTTCCGTCAGCAAGGCAGAAAAGGTAGTGGCTGCAGCAGCCAGCCGCCGTCGTAACGTCGCCTCGCTCATGGCCAGCCGCTGGGCCACTGCAGCCGGCGTCCAGTCATGTGCTGGATCGAATGCAAACAGTGACTGCAATTGCTGGCGGGCATCCTCGGTCGGCAGCAGCAACAGGCTGCGGCCCTGGCCTTGCTGCAACAAGGCCAGCATCAAGCCCTGCCAGCCATGCTCGGCCCAGGCCTGCGCCATGGGGTCATCCGCGTTTTCCAGCGTACTCACTAGCTGCTGCAAAGCCTGGCGGCTGTTGGCACTGGGGGTGAATACCGGGCTACCCGGCGCTGCCTGCAGCAGCAAGTGGCCATGCAGGGCATGAAAGCGCTGCAGCCATTGCCGGTCCTGGGTCAGCGCCAGGGCCAGGTAGTGACCGCTGTCGGCATCCGGCTGGTTGACCAGCTCCAGCTCCTGTCCGGCAGGCAGCAGCAGCCAGTCCCCGGCGCGGCAGATCAGCTCGCCGCTGTCCGTGTGGATGATTTTGCAGCCTTCCAGCACGGCAATCAGCTGCGACTGCCAGATCGGCACGCGGGCGATTCTTTGTTGCCGGCGCGAGTGGTAAGTGGCCAGCGTGCCGGCCAATACAGATGATGAAGACATGCCTGCATTGCAGCGCGAATCGGTGCGGCCGGCAAGTCTTGCCCTCATGGCTGCAGAAAAATACCGACTGCCACCGGCAAATTCGTTAAACGCTATCTTGCTGATTAAGTTGGCTATTGTTTATATGATATACATCATAAAAAATCAGCTAATCCCCAGCGGGAGCACGCATGCGTTACGACAAACAACATAAAACCGCCATCCGCCAGCGCATTCTGGACATGGCCAGCCTGCGCTTTCGCTCGGAAGGCATTGCAGCGGTGGGTATTGCCAACCTGATGGCCGACCTTGGGCTGACCCACGGCGGCTTTTACTGGCACTTCAAGGACAAGGAGGATCTGGTTGCCCAGGTCTGCCAGCAGTCCATGCAGCAGATGTCACTGCAGTGGCAGCAGCAAGGCCAGCAAGCCGCCCCAGGCCAGCAATGCCTGGCGGTGGGCGAGCACTACCTGAGCATTCAGCATCGGGATTTTCCGGACACCGGCTGCGTGGCAGTCGCACTGGCCGGCGAGCTGAGCCGGCGTGGCAGTCCCGCGCGCGAGGCGTTTACCAGCGGACTAGAGCAACAGCTGGCCGCACTGGCCGAGGCCGCACAGCAGGATGCCGCCAATGGTAGCCACCCACTCAAACCGACTGTGCAATTGAGCCTGATGGTTGGTGCCTTGCTGTTGGCGCGTGCTGTTAACGACCCCGCACTGTCTGCCCAACTACTAGAGGAAGCTGCAGCGCAGATTGCCGGCCAGCTAGCCCCGGCGGCCGGCTGATCCTGCAGCGGCGCGTCAAGGCTGGCTGCGCTGGCAGGCCAGCCGCGTTTCCCGCACCATGCGCTCGAATTCACCACTGCTTTGCAAGGCCTGCAAGCCGCGATTGAAGCGGGCAATCAGCTCGGCACCTTGCGGATGCCGCCGCCAGATCACCACATGCAAGGGTGCGGACCAGAATGCCGGGCTGCCGGACAGCTGCCCGGCCTGCGCGGGGGAGAAATTGCGCGCCAGCAAAAACTGGCCGACATCTTCCTCAATGGGAAACAGGTCGATGCGCCGGGCCAGCAACTTGCGGAAATTGCTCAGGTCATCCGCCGCGCCATCGGTATGCAGCACACCTTGCTGCACCAGGCGGTCGAACTCTGCGGAATAGAAATTGCCGATGGTAATGCCGATGCGTAGCCCGGCCAGATCAGCGAGTTGCGTCCAGCGTCGCTGCTCTGACTTGCGTTGGAAAAACACCATGCGGGCCGACATCACCGGCAGGCTGTACAGCAAGTCCTGCAAACGCTCGGGGCTGGGAGCCCAGCCCAGGCTGCCGTCCGCAGTGCCATTCCGCGCCGATTGCAAGCTGCGGTTATTCGGCAGAAATCGGTAAACCACAGTGACCTCGGCGCGCGCAAAAGCTGCCGTGACCACGCGGGACAGAATGCCGTTGTCGGGAAGATGACTGCCAAGATAAGGGGGCCACTCATCGGACGCCAACACAATGGACAAGCGGCTGCCTCCCGGCAGCGTGCCATGCGCGGCCAATGCGGCCAGCGCCCACCCCAGCAATATGATGCCCAGGGCAACATGCCGGATGGTACCGGCATGACCTGCAAGCCATTGCTTCATGACCTGCTCCCTAACTCGAATCGTTAGCCACTGGCGTGATAACGCCAGACTTCCCCGCGACGGTCACTGCCTGGCATTGCCGTCATGTATTGACGATCGCGGCAGTGACTCGGTTCACTTCAGCATACGGGCCACCAGCGGTGACAGCAAGCCCGGCGCTCGGCCACAACCGCGCCGACCGGGCCCTCCGACTTAGCGCTTGTTGGGCGAGAGCAAGGCCGATACCGGGCGTGCCGGCTGGCTACGACGCTGTTGCGGGGCATTGCCCGGCTTGGCCGTGGCGGCCTGACGGGCCGGCTGCGGCTGGCCGCCCTGGCTACGCGGCTCGGCGGCCTTGCTGCGCGGCGCACTGCCGGTCGGGCGATGGCCATGACCGGTCGGCTTGCTCTGCTGTTCGTGACGCGATTTGCCAGCACCTTGGCCCTGACGTGCGCCCTGCCCCTGACGACCACCACCACCCTGGCCACGACCACGGCCGGCGCTGTTGCCACCCATGGGAATCGGCTCCGGTTTCACGTTCAGGTCCGCCTCGAAACCCGGAATGGTAAAGCGGGCGATGGACTGCTTGGTCAGCTTCTCGATTTCACGCAGGAAGCTGAACTCGTCGACACAAACCAGCGAAACGGCTTCGCCCGGGCTGCCGGCGCGGCCGGTACGGCCAATACGGTGTACATAGTCTTCCGGCACATTCGGCAATTCGAAGTTGACCACATGCGGCAGCTGGTCGATATCCAGGCCACGGGCGGCAATATCGGTAGCCACCAGCACCTGCAGCTTGGAAGTCTTGAAATCGGCCAGGGCACGGGTGCGGGCATTCTGGCTCTTGTTGCCATGAATGGCCGCCGACGGGATGCCAATCTTGTCCAGCTTTTCCGCCAGACGGTTGGCACCATGCTTGGTGCGGGTAAACACCAGCACCTGATACCAGTTGTGATCGCGGATCAGCTTGATCAACAGATCGGTTTTCTTGTCGCGGTCCACCAGGTGCACGCGCTGGTCTACCAGCTCGTTGGTGGTATTGCGACGAGCCACTTCCACCAGCTTGGGCTGGTTGAGCAGCTTGTCGGCCAGGGTCTTGATTTCATCGGAGAAGGTGGCCGAGAACAGCAGGTTCTGGCGCTTGGCCGGCAACAGGGCCAGTACCTTGCGGATATCGTGGATGAAGCCCATGTCCAGCATGCGGTCGGCTTCGTCCAGCACCAGGATTTCCACGGCGGACAAATCCAGCGTGCGCTGGCTGACATGGTCGAGCAGGCGGCCAGGCGTGGCCACCAGGATGTCTACCGGCTTTTTCAGGGCGGAAATCTGCGGGTTGATGCCAACGCCGCCGAACATCACCATGGATTTGAGCGGCAGATGCTTGCCATACTCGCGCACCGATTCTTCCACCTGGGCAGCCAGTTCGCGGGTGGGCGTCAGCACCAGTGCACGCGGCTTGCCGGGCTGGCGCGAGGGTTTGTCCATCAGCAACTGCAGCAGCGGCAGGGTAAAGCCAGCGGTCTTGCCGGTACCGGTCTGTGCGGCAGCCAGCAGATCGCCACCTTGCAGTACCTGGGGAATGGCTTGTGCCTGAATCGGCGTGGGGATGGTGTAGCCGGTATCGGCCACTGCACGCAACAAAGCTTGCGCCAGACCAAGGTCAGCAAAGGTAATTTCGGACATACTGCACTCCTGCGACTGCCTGATCGCAGTAAGCGACACCAATCTAGGCTGACGATAAACGGTTGAAATAAATGCGGAAGGCCTCGGGATGAGGCTTGCATTGCGCGCCGATTGGCAAGACGCGGAAGTCGGCGAGTTTACAGACAATTGCCCGGCCAGGGAAATCATCCTGCGCATTGGTGCAGCGTAACATCGCGCCGCATGGCACAATAAAGCATGCTCAAAATCCCCCCAGTACCATTCGCAGTCCTTTTGCTACTGCTCGTATCCGGCCAGGCGCATGCCCTGAACGGATCGCACTCGCTTGGTACCGGGCCGGACAAAAACGGCAGCCGTGGCGGCCTGCGCCAGCCCATACCGCCGGCATTGCCGCCCACGCCCACCATGCAGGCCACCGAATTCGACTGCAACAAGCCGGCCAATGCCATGGAAACCATGCTGTGCCAGGATGAAGGGCTGATCCGCCTGGGCAACCGCCTGGACAAGGTTTTCACCCAGGCCATGGACAAGGCCAGACAAAACAGCGCCGGCGCACCCAGCCAGAACAAACTGGAACAGGAGCAACGGCGCTGGGCGCACAATCTCAAGGAATGCATGAAGAACGACAATCCCCATATGTGCCTGGGGGATACCTATATTCTGCGCATTACCGAACTGCAGGCCGGCTGGGAGCTGGCACCCTCGCTGACCCCGCTGCACTACCTGTGCGGTGGTGGCGGCAATAACGATGTACTGGCCACCTTTTATCGCACCAAGCCGGCAACGGCACGGCTGGTCCGTGGCAAAAGCCAGGTCATCCTGCATCAGCAGGAACTGGTCACCGGCGGTGCCCGCTACGCCGGCCAGAATGTCGAGTTCACCATCCGGGGCAAGGAAGCCAGCATCAACTGGAAAGGCGAAAGCCTGCTGTGCATCAGCCAGCCAGAGCAATAGCGCCCGACTCGCCCCCGGTTTGTTCCAGATTACGGCCGCTGCCAGTGCGGCGGCCTTCACCCCCACATTGCGGACACCTCATCATGGCGCTTACAGCCACCATTTATAAAGCCGGCCTGTCGATTTCCGATATGGACCGCGGCTACTATGCCAGCCACAACCTGACCCTGGCCCAGCATCCTTCGGAAACCGTGGAGCGCATGATGGTGCGCCTGGTGGCCTTTGTGCTGAACGCCAGTGAAACCCTGAGCTTTACCCGTGGCCTCAGCTCCGACGACGAAGCCGAACTGTGGCAGAAGAATTACAGCGACGAAATCGAACTGTGGATCGAGCTGGGCGAGCCGGATGAAAAACGCCTGAAAAAAGCCTGCAGCCGTGCCGACAAGGTAGTGCTGTACAGCCATGGCGGCCGCTCCAGCGAAGTATGGTGGCCGCAGATCGAAAACAAGCTGGTGAAGCTGGACAAGCTCAGCGTCTACCGCATCAGCACGGCCACCCTGGCCGAACTGGCCAGCCTGTGCCAGCGCAGCATGCAGCTGACCGCCACCGTACAAGACGGCCAACTGTGGCTGGCGGACGAAAGCCGCAGCGTGCTGGTGGAGGTAGAGCCGCTGAAAGTGCCGCATTAAGAACTGGTTTACGATCTGCGCAATGCGACTCATTCTGTGTCCGCCAGATCGTCAACCGGCTCCAAAACCTACTGCAGCCCACTTCGGCCTTGCACCTCGGTGCGCCAGGACTTCGGCTACCGTCTGCGTCGTCGTACACGGTTTGGTTAGCCGTGCACAGGCCGTGGCATGCTGGCTGCCAGCTGACGGGCGGCTTCATCGCCCTGCTCCAGCGCGGCGATCACGCTCTGCCTATCCTGCGGCAGCCGGTTCTGGCTGAGCTTGGCCTTGACATCCCAGCGTTGCACCCGCAGCCGGAAGCCGACAATGCCGCGCTGCATGGCGGCCATGGCCTGCGCCGACAGTGCGCTGCTATTCCACCCCGCCTCGCCTTCAAACTGCAGTGCCAGCTGCTGCAATAAGGCCGACAGCGCCTCCCCCTCCACCCCTTCGGCCCGTCCATGGGCATGCGCCACCCGGTAATTCCAGGTAGGCACCATGCCGTCCGACACATACCAGCGCGGCGAGACATAGCCATGCACACCGGTAAACACCGCCACACTGTCTTGCCCAAACAGCACCCCGGCATGGCCGTTGGCCCGCGCCAGATGACCGAGCAGGCAATCTGCTTCGGTTGGATCAGGCAGCAGCACCACATGGCTGAGCCAGGGTTCGCCATCGGCCTGGGTAATCAGCGTGGCCAGCGGATTATCGGCCATCACCTGGCGGGCATAGTCAGCTTCGGCAGCAAACGCCGCAGGGCAGTACAGGCTCATGGCTGTTCCCCCGTGCTGACCGGGAAAGCATAGTCACGCACGACCTCGGCAATCTGTACCCGGTAGCCGGCATACCAGCGCTCGCGTCCCAGTTGCTGTGCCAGCAGATGATCGGCATCGGCTTTCCAGGCGCGGATACTGCCCAGATCCGGCCAGTAAGACAGCGCAACTTCCTGCCCGTCTTCATTCACCGCGACAAACTCCAGGCAGCCAAAGCGGCTTAACGCCAGTTCCCGCAATTGCGCCGCTACCCGGCTGTATTCCTCGTCCAGCTGGCGGGCCACCGCCCGGAAAATCACCACGTACATATTGTGTCTCCTTATTGCCGCATGGCGATGGCCAGGCGGTTCAGCGCATTCATGCTGGCGATGGCCATGGTCAGGTCGCAGATTTCCTGCGCAGAAAAATGCTGCAGCAAGGGCTGATACACGGCATCGGCCGCCTGGCTGGCGGCAATATCGGTCAGCGCTTCGGCCCAGGCCAGCGCGGCTTGCTCGGCTGCCGAAAAATGCGGGCTCAACCGCCAGCCGGCCAGCGTATCCAGCCGGGCATTGTTTTCCCCGCCGTTGCGTAAGGCCCGGGCATGCATGTCCAGACAAAAGGCGCAGCCATTCAGCTGCGACACACGCAAATACACCAGTTCCACAAGATTACGCCCCAAGGGGCTGTCTTCCAGCAGTTTCTTGATGGCACGCAAATGCTGCAAGGCGGGACCGGACAATTCGACATAAGGCTGACGCAGGCTGGACATGACGGTTTCTCCTGAGGGCAAGCCGGTATTATTCATCCGGCAATGGCCCTATTACAGATCCACTTTTATCGCCAGACAAGGAACCACTATCTCGCCAGGGCGGCCAGCGCACGCCACAGCATCAGCAAGCCCATACCCAGCAGCAACAGGCCACAGACGATATCGATGCGCTGCCGCCCGGCCTCTCCCAGTCGGCCCAGCAAGCGGCCAGCCCCGAAAGCCAACACACACCACCATAGTGCCGAGCCAGCAAATACACCGGCAACCATCAGCAGGGCTTCGGACCTACTCGGCGCGGCATGGCCGGACAGGCTGGCGAACACGGCCAGAAAAGACAAGATGGTCATGGGATTGCTCAAGGTCAGCAGCAGCGCCGATGCCCAGGCACTGCACCAGCCATGGGCACTTGCCACCCGGGCGGCCTCGCTTGCCGCATGCCGCCGCAACATGCCCAGCCCCATCCATGACAACAGCAGGCTGCCGGCTACCGCCAGCGGCAGGGCCAGCGCCGTCAGCTGCTGAATCAGCGCACTCAGGCCCAGCGCGCCCAAGGTGGCATACAGTGCGTCGGCCGTCGCCGCGCCCAGCCCGGTGGCCAGCCCCACCCACGGTCCCTGACGCAAGCTGCGGTCGATACACAGCAGGCCGATGGGGCCTAGCGGAGCGGCAATGGCCAGCCCCAGCAACAGGGCTTGGGCAAACAAGATCAACATATGCATGAGAGGACTCCTGACAAGAACAGCCAGTCTGCCCGGCCAGCCAGCTGGCTGACATGGTTTTTTTCAGGCAAACCCATGCATATAACTGATAAATTAAAGCCAGAATGCATTTCGACCATAAAGGGGCGCTAATGGAAATCGACAGCAAGGCTTGGAAGATTCTGGAATGCCTGCAGCAGGACGCACGGCTGTCACTGACCGAGCTGGCCCGCGCGGTGGAAATGTCGGTGCCCGCCGTGTCCGAACGGGTAAAACGGCTGGAAGAAGCCGGGGTGATCCAGGGCTACCACGCCCGGCTGTCGCCCGCCAAAGCTGGTTACACCTTGTCGGCCATGGTGGGCATTACCGTGGCGCAGCCCTACAAGAAAAAACTGCTGCAATTACTGGAGGACATGCCGGAAGTGCTGGAGTGCCACCATGTTACCGGGGCCGATTCCTATCTGTTCCGCCTGCTGGCACGCGATGTCGGCCATCTGGAAACACTGGTGGCACGGGTGAATCATCTGGGCGAAACCCGCACCTCCATCATCCTGTCCACCCCGATTGCTGCGCGCCCTTTGCGCACGCCGCGTTAATTGCCATGTAAAGCGAACCTTAATGTCATCTGGCTGTCGTAAAATGCCGGTATCCCTAGCCCCTAGCCAAGCCCCATGACCTCGCTGACCCTGCGTGTTGCCACCTTTGACGATGCCGGACTGATTGCCCGGCTGCATACCGAAAGCTGGCAGCACAGCTACCGCACCATTCTGTCCGACGACTATCTCGACCACGTTGCCCCCACCGAGCGCCACACTATGTGGACCCGCCGTTTCCATTACGACAATCATCTGTGGGTGCTGCTGGCCCTGTGGGAAGGCGAGCCGGTGGGCTTTGTCTGCCTGTTGCCGGATGGCGAAACCGAGCGTGGCCTGCTGCTGGATAATCTGCACGTACTGCCCGGTCAGCAAGGCCGTGGCGTTGGCCGCAGCCTGCTGCAGGCCGCCGCAGCGCAGGCCGACACCCTGCAGCCGGGCCGGCCTATGCACCTGTGGGTATACGAGGCCAATAGCGAGGCACGGCGGTTTTACAGCCGCATGGGCGGGGAAATGGTAGACCGCGAGAACGTACTGGCACCGGACGGACGCAAGGCCATTGCCCTGTGCTATCGCTGGGCGCAGCCGGCACAACTGGCCGCCGTCCAGGCATAAACAGCAGGCCTCTTGCGACAGTGCCGCGCCGGCTTTGCTAAACTGGCGCCATGTCTGCCCTCAAATACCTGCTGCACTACCCACCCAGCCTGCTCGCCCAGGTCCAGGCCCGTCTGGACGACGGCAGCCTGGGCAACTGGCTGGCCAGCCGCTATCCCGACAGCCACGCCGTGCAGAGCGATAACGCGCTGTACCAGTATGTCAGCGAGCTGAAACAGCGCTATCTGAAAAATGCCCCGGCGCCCACCAAGGTGCTGTACGACAATCGCCAGCACCCGGTAAAAGGGACGCTGGGCACCAATACCCAGATCTCGCGGGTGCAGGGCAGCAAGCTCAAGGCCAAGCACGAAATCCGCATTGCCACGCTGTTCCGCGACGCACCCGAGCCCTTCCTGCGCATGATCGTCGTTCACGAGCTTTCCCATCTGCGCGAGAAAAACCACGACAAGGCCTTCTATCAGCTGTGCTGCCATATGGAGCCGGCTTATCACCAGCTGGAATTTGATACCCGGCTGTGGCTGACCCTGCGCGAACTGGAGCCAGCCGCCAGCCCGGCTCCGCGCTAGTTGCGGTCGAGGAAGGCGGCGATCTGCTGGTAAGTCTGGACGCACTCGTCCGCCACCAGCTGCTCCATATTGAGGAAGGCATGCACCAGGTCATCAAAATGCAGATGCTGGTGCGGCACGCCTGCCGTGCGCAATCTATCCAGGTAGCTCAGCGCTTCGTCGCGCAGCGGATCAAAACCCGCCGATACCACCAGGGTGGCCGGTAGCCGCTCGGTCATCGCCATGTGCAAGGGCGACGCCGCCAGCCGGTCTTCACCATGCTGGAAATAATTGTCGAAATACCAGGCAATGCGATCGCTGTTGAGGAAATAGCCTTCGCCATTCTCGCTAATCGACGGCAGGCTCATGCTGTAGTCCAGGCTGGGATAGATCAGCACCTGGGCAGCAATCTGCAAGGCGGTATCATGTTGCGCGCGCGCACTCACCGTAGCCGCCAGCGCCGCACCGGCAGAATCACCGATCAGCGACAGGCTTGGCAGAAATGGCAGCTGGCGTGCACTGAGCGCAGCAAACACGCCACGGGCAGCGGCATAAGCATCATGCAGTGCTGCCGGATAGGGGTTTTCCGGAGCCAGCCGGTATTCCGGCACCACCACGATATGGCCGGTGGCCGCCGCCAGCCGGCGGCTGATGGGGTCGTATACGCTGACACTGCCGGCGGTATGGCCGCCACCATGCAGAAACAGCAGCACTGGTCGTGCCTCGCCCGGTGCCGGATGGTAGATACGTACCGGCACGCTGTAGTCGCGGCCATGGACGATTTCATCATTGACCCAGGCAATGTCCGGCCCGGCACTGACCAAGCTGCGGGTGACATTGGCCAGCGCCTCGCGGGCACCGATGGCGGTGGGCTTGTAGCCGCTGTCGCGCAGGCGGCCGATGAGCTGGTTGAGCTGGTACAACCAGTCGGTCAGCTTGGGGCTGACTGCATGCATGTGTACTTCTCCTGACTTGGGCAAACTTCAGCGTTTGCCGCACATTAATATACCAAAGTCATTAAATGTGCCAGCTCAGACGGTTTCAGGACTGGATACCAGCTGGTCACGCCGGGCGAGTTGCGGAAACCAGCGCATCCACAGCAGCACCACCAGCAAGGTGCCCGCTCCGCCCAGCACCACGGCCGGCACGGTTCCCAACCAGGCCGCCGTGACACCGGATTCGAACTCGCCAAGCTGGTTGGAGGCACCAATGAACAGCGAGTTCACCGAATTCACCCGGCCACGCATGTCATCCGGTGTTTCCAGCTGCACCAGCGTGCCACGAATCACCACGCTGATGACATCGGCCGAGCCCAGCAGCATCAGCGCCAGCAAGGACAGCGGAAAGGAACGTGACAGACCGAACAGGATGGTGGCCAGGCCAAACACGGCAACCGCAGCAAACATGATATGCCCGGAGCGACGACGTATCGGATGACGCATCAGCCACACCGACATCAGCAGCGCCCCGGCGGCCGGGGCCGAACGCAGCAGGCCCAGACCCCATGGCCCGGTCAGCAGGATGTCGCGGGCAAACACTGGCAGCAAGGCGGTCGCCCCACCCAACAGTACGGCAAACAGGTCCAGCGAAATCGCCCCCAGAATATCCGGCCGGCTGCGAATGAAGCGCACGCCCATCAGCAAGGAATCCAGCGACACCCGCTGGCCGGTGGGGAGCACCCGGCTGGAGGGCAGCAGGCTGACCAGCACCAGGCAGGCCAGAAAACAGGCGGCCGACAGGCCATAGGTCAGTTCGGCACCCACGGCATACAGGAAACCGCCCAGCGCCGGCGCGATGATGGTGGCTGCCTCATTGGCCGAGGCCGCCATGGCAATGGCCTGCCCCAGCAAGCGAGGCGGCACGATATTGGGTAGCAGCGACTGCATGGCGGGCATGTCAAAGGCGCGGCAGCAGCCCACCACCACCGACAGGGCGAAGATCAGCGCGCGGCTGACCTGCCAGCCCATGCCGAGATTGCCCAGCAGCAAAGTCAGCGCAGCCAGCGACTGGATAAACAGGCTGATGGCTACCACCCGGCGGCGATCAAAGCGGTCAGACACCACTCCGGTCACCAGCACCAGGAGCACCCGCGGCAGAAATTGCAGTAGTCCCACCAGCCCCAGGTCGAGGGCACTGCCGGTCAGGGCATACACCTGCCAGCCAATAGCCACGGTAAGGATTTGAAAACCGGCAGTCAGCAGCACGCGGGCCGACCAGAACTGCCAGAAAGGGCGGCAATGCCGCAGGGATGCAGAAGCGTCGTTCATCAGGGGCAAAAACGGCCGGACCGGCCATGACAAAGAGATCAAGCCTACCGACTAAACGGCTGTAACTCTAGCCTTACATCCCGTGCTTAACAGACGCTGACACAATCGCCGCGCCCCGGGCCGGGCTCAGGCAAACAGCCGCGCCAGCCAGCCAGCCTGTCGTACCGGCTGCAGGCAGGCAGAAGCCTCCTGTACCAGTTCGGCCACCAGTTCGTGGTCCACTGCGGGTCGCTGCACCTGCAGCGGATCACGCCGGCCAGTGGGTGCCAGAGCCAGCGTCTGCCGCTGCCGACTCAACTGGTACTCGCCGCCACAGGAGGGACAATGCACGGAGGCACCGTCATGCATGCGGCGCGGAATGGCGATGATGGGGCCGCAAGCCAGGCAGCTTTGCATGGGAATGCCCGCCTCGCTATGGCCGACGATATGCTCCAGCTTGCCGGCCTCGCCCAGCGCGATAAAGCGCTCGCCGCAGGCACGGTCAAACTGACTGCCCAGATGATCGCGGATGATGTCGAGCGCACGGGAAACTGGCATGCCGGCACGGTAGGGCCGGTGGCTGGTCATGGCGTCAAAGGCATCGGCAATGCCGACGATACGGGCGACCAGCGGAATGGCCTCACCTTGCAGGCCAGCCGGATAGCCACGCCCGTCCGGCGTTTCGTGATGCATCAGCACCGCGTCCATCGCCAGCGCCGCCAGCGGATGTTCGCGCAGCAGATCCGCCCCCTGCTGTGGATGGGTCTTGATGACCGCGTACTCGTCGTCAGTCAGGCGGTCGCGCTTGTTGAGAATGGCATCCGGCACGCCGATCTTGCCCAGATCATGCAGAAAACCACCCAGCATGATGCGTAGCACTTCGCCGCGGGGCAGCGCCAGCTCCTGTGCCAGCAGGCCGGAAAAACGCGATACCCGCCACAAATGGCCACCGGTATAGGCATCGCGGGTCTCCACCATCATCGCCATGGTGTAGAGGGTTTTCAGTAATTCTTGTGCTGCCTGCATGCTGTGCTCCGCTAAGTGGCCATGCGCTGGCCCAGATCTGGCTGTCTGTCATGGGTCGACTATGCCAATGAATTCTTACAACTTAGCGCTAATTTTTGAGGCATTCCACTACAGGGCTTACAATTGCAGCCATTCCAGAAAGAAAGCATTCCATGTCCGACTCCCTGAGCGCCCTGCTGCAAGCAGCAGCCGACCGCCGCAGTGATCTTGTTAGCCGCCTGATCGCCGAAGATACCAATACTTACCGCCTGTTCCATGGCAGCGTGGAAGGCGTGGCCGGCCTGACGGTAGACCGCTACGGCGACCTGCTGCTGGTGCAAAGCTTCCACCAGAGCCTGGAAGATGCCGAGCTGGACGAAATCCGCAGCTTCTACGCCGGCCTGCTGCCGGAATTGCAGCTGGTCTACAACGACCGCAGCGGCAAGAATTCCCGCATCAACAACACCCTGAGCCTGCCCGAACAAGCCGTGGCCGAAGAAAACCGCGTTGCCCATGAGCTGGGCATCCGCTACCACATTCGTGGTCGCCACAGCGGCCAGGACCCGTGGCTGTTTCTCGACCTGCGCGCCGGCCGCCGCCGCGTGATGCAGCTGGCCGAAGGCAAAAGCGTGCTCAATCTGTTCGCCTACACCTGCGGTGTCGGCCTGGCTGCCGCCAAGGGTGGTGCACAGTTTGTGCTGAACGTGGATTTTGCCGAATCCAGCCTGGCCGTCGGCCGCGCCAATGCCAAGCTCAACAGCCTGGCCACCCGTCCACGCTGCGTGCAGAGCGATGCCTTTGCCGCCTTGCGCCAGCTGTCCGGCATCGGCCAGCCCAAGATGGTGCGTGGCAAGAAAATGCCTCCCTTCCCGGCCCTGGAAGCCCGCCAGTTTGATCTGGTCTTCCTCGACCCGCCGCGTTACGCCAAGAGCCCCTTCGGCGTGGTCGACCTGATCAACGACTACCAGGCGCTGTTCAAGCCGGCCCTGCTGTGCACCGCCGAAGGCGGCATGCTGATCTGCTGCAATAATGTGGCCCAGGTTGACGGCAATGCCTGGCTGGAATCGCTCAAGCGCAGCGCGGAAAAAGCCGGCCGCACCATTCACGAAGTGGAATGGATTACCCCGGAGCAGGATTTCCCCAGCGCCGATGGCCAGCATCCGCTGAAGATCGTGCTGCTGCACGTCTGATTGCCATGGAGCCAGACTGCCCGGCCGACCCGCTCGGCCGGGCAGTATTGTTTCTGCCCATCCTCGCTTCTGCTCTCCTCCGGACAAAACAACAACACTGCGCCAGGAACTGCCGGCACGCAAAGCCCACTAAAAGTGGCTAACAAAATAGCGTGCCCCCCCAGGAGCAAGGCGCGCAGAGGCAGGCAGTACCAAGGGGGTAACGCAGCAGCAGGGGTTTTGTCAGCTGCGCCGAGCTAGCCGCAACGCTGGCGGTAGGTCAGAATCCAGCCATGCAAAAAAAGCATTGCTGATCGCTTCGCTTCAAGCTATCGTCATACACCCATACAACCTCAACGGACCGCCGGTCCCGACAAGGACGATCTTTATGTTTTCCTGGTTTGAAAAGCGGGTAGACGTCTACCCGGATACTCCTCCCGTCCAACCCCCCAAGGGTTTTCTGGCCTTTGTCTGGTCCGCCACCAGCGGCATGCGCCCTTATATCCTGTGCATGACCCTGCTGACATCGCTCATCGGCGCCTTCGAGGCCCTGCTGTTCTCCATGCTGGGCTCCATTGTCGACTGGCTCAGCCATGTGGCGCCATCACAGCTATGGACCCAGGAGCGTCATCACCTGCTGTTGCTGGGCGGCATCCTGCTGGCCAGCCCGCTGCTGATCGCCCTGCAGGCCATGTTCAAATACCAGAGTCTGTTCGGCAATTTCCCCATGCGCCTGCGCTGGCAGTTTCACCGCCATCTGCTGGGGCAAAGCATGAGCTTTTATCAGGATGAATTTGCCGGCCGGGTGGCCGCCAAGGTGATGCAGACCGCGCTGGCGGTGCGTGACACGGTACTGATCATCACCGACATCCTGGTGTTTGTGGTGATCTACTTCATCACCATGGTGGCCGTGGTCGGCAGCTTTGATCGCAGCCTGCTGCTGCCCTTCATCGGCTGGCTGCTGCTGTACGTCGCCACCCTGGCCTTCTTCGTGCCACGGCTGGGCAAGGCCTCGGCCCGCCAGGCCGATGCCCGCTCGCTGATGACCGGCCGCGTGACCGATGCCTATACCAATATCGCCACGGTCAAGCTGTTTGCCCAGGGGCAGCGCGAGGCCGCCTTCACCAAAAGTGCGATGCAGGAATTCATGCAGACGGCCTATGGCCAGATGCGCCTGGTCAGCGGCTTTGAAATCGCCAACCACATTCTCAGCATGGGGCTGATTGCCAGCACCGCCGGTGCCACGCTGTGGCTGTGGACCCAGGGCCAGGTGGGCATTGGTGCCGTAGCCGCCGCCACGGCCATGGCCTTGCGGCTCAATGGCGTGTCGCACTGGATCATGTGGGAGATGTCCAGCCTGTTCGAAAATATCGGTACCGTGCACGACGGCATCAGCACCCTGTCGCGGCCAGTCGCCATTGTCGACCAGCCGGATGCGCCAGCGCTGCAGGTGGCGCGTGGCGAGATACGCTTCGACAATGTCAGCTTTTCCTATGGTGGCGAACGCACCATTGTCGACGGGCTGAGCCTCACCATTCGCCCCGGCGAGAAAATCGGCCTGGTCGGCCGCAGCGGTGCCGGCAAGTCCACCATCGTCAACCTGATGCTGCGTTTTTACGACATCGAGCAGGGCCGCATCCTGATCGACGGCCAGGATATTGCCACGGTGACCCAGGACAGCCTGCGCGCGCAGATCGGCATGGTGACGCAGGATACCTCGCTGTTGCACCGCTCGGTACGCGACAACCTGCTATACGGCAGGCCGGATGCCGGCGACGAAGCCATGATCCATGCCGCCAAGCAGGCCGAGGCGCATGATTTCATCCAGGCCCTGACCGACCCCAAGGGCCGCCGCGGCTACGATGCCCATGTGGGTGAGCGCGGCGTCAAACTGTCCGGCGGCCAGCGTCAGCGCGTGGCCATTGCCCGGGTGATGCTGAAAGATGCGCCGATCCTGCTGCTGGATGAAGCCACCAGCGCACTGGACTCGGAAGTGGAAGCCGCCATCCAGAGCAGCCTGTACCGGCTGATGGAGGGCAAAACCGTGGTGGCCATCGCTCACCGCCTGTCCACCATCGCCGCCATGGACCGGCTGATCGTGCTGGACAAGGGCCGAGTGGTGGAAGAAGGCGACCATGCCAGCCTGCTGGCCAAGGGCGGCCTGTATGCCCGGCTGTGGGCACACCAGAGCGGCGGTTTTCTGGGAGAGGAAGTCGACGAGGAGGTCCGTCCGGGAGAGCTGGACCCGGCCTGATGCCACCATCCTGCCTGCCACAAACAAAAACCCGCCAACTGGCGGGTTTTTTTATGGCCGATGCCGGATATCAGGCTTCGGCTTTTTTCAGGATCACGTATAGCTCATCCTTAAGCTTGAGCTTTTCCTTTTTCAGCACCTCCACCTCCTGCTGGCTGCCCTTTTCGATGGCAGCCTCGATATTCTTGATCTTCTGGTCCAGTTCATTGTGCTTGTTGAACAGGCGGCTGAAGTGGTCGTCTTCGGTTTTCAGTTTACTGATCAGATCACGGAATTCTGGGAACATCGGCTTCTCCTGATGGGTGGGTGGGGTGGCGCGCATGCCACCTGACTACAACTTCATGCTAGCCCCGACACCAGTCTGCTTTCTTGATCTAAGGCATATGCGCCGGTAACAGACATCCGGCCATTGTGCACCGCCCAAGTCCGGATGCAAGAGTACACGGCAGGCAGGATATCGGCTCCGCGCCGCCACCGCCTGCACATAGGTCCAGTCGACCACCCTGGACCGAGCCGCCACGATGCTGCGATGTCCCCGGAGTGGCAGCCTCCGCTGTCGCCGCGTTGCAAGGAGGCCCCATGAAGTACCTTTATGCTGGCGATGCAGATTTCCAGCATCAATCCTTTCTCGAGCTGCGGCCCATCGCAGTATGGACACAGCTGCTGGGGGAGCTATCCTGGCTGGCTTCCCTGCTGCTCAGCCACCCACACCAGCAGGTCGACGCCGCCAACACCGTGCTGGTCTGCCTGATCATGCTGGCCGGTACCGTGCTGTCGCTGAATGCCAGTCACCGCCACACCCTGCTGCTGGGCATGCTGCTGAACCTGTGCGGTCTGGCGCTGGGTTTCCGTCTGAACATGCTGTTTGTCAGCAATACCAGCTTGTGGAGCACCTCGATTGCGGTATGCATCACCCTCACCATGGCACCGGTTTTCCACAGCTCATATTGCTTCATGCTGGCCAGCGGCTGTGTCTGGGCCATTTTGCTGCAAGGCACACTGGATGACCGGCGGCTATGGCAACAAGATACGCTGATTGCCCTGCTGACCCTGGTCACGCTGGCCTCGGGCCTGATGCTCAACATCCTGTTTCGCCGCCTGCGGCTACGTGGCTATCATCTGCGCCGTGACCTGGAAGCGCTGGCCTTTCAGGATGCCCTCACCGGCATCGACAACCGCCGCAGCCTGCTGGAAAAGCTGCAAGCCTGGTATCCGGCGCAGCACGGTCATTTCCTGATGGTGGATATCGACGACTTCAAGAGCGTCAATGACGACTTCGGCCATGAAGCTGGCGATCAGGTGCTGCAACAAGTGGCCCAGCAACTGAGCGGACATCCCGACGTGGCCCTGTGCGGGCGGCTGGGCGGCGAGGAGTTCGGCCTGTTCACCCGGCTGCTGGACAGCCAGCGCGTCAGCGAACTGGCTGGCCAGCTGATACACCGGGTGAATACCTGCAGCGTGGAGCAACGGCGGCTGTCCATCAGCATCGGCATCGTGCTGATGGATGGCCGCATCGGCCTGACCGCAGCCCTGCGCCAGGCCGATGCGGCGCTATACCAGGCCAAGCACCGTGGCAAGAATGGCTTTGTACTGGCCCTGCCCTGTGGCCACCCGGTGCCACAGCAAACACTGGTCCAGGCGAGCTAGCCCACAAAAAAGCCGCCCACCGGCGGCTTTTTTACTGGCAGACAGTCGATCAGGCGTCGTAGCCCAGATTCGGTGCCAGATCCCGCTCGGCCTGCTCCAGCGACACGCCACGGCGCTGGGCGTAACTTTGCACCTGATCCTTTTCCAGCTTGCCCACGCCGAAGTAGCGCGCATCCGGATGGCTGAAATAGAAGCCAGAGACAGCGGCAGTCGGCAGCATGGCATAGCCTTCGGTCAGGGTCATGCCGATGCCCGGCGCATCCAGCAAGGCAAACAGCGCCTTCTTGACCGTATGATCCGGACAGGCCGGATAGCCCGGAGCCGGGCGGATGCCGCGGTATTCCTCGTCGATCAGCTGCTCATTGCTCAGCGTCTCGTCAGCGGCATAGCCCCAGAATTCGCGGCGTACCCGCTGGTGCATCAGTTCGGCAAAGGCTTCGGCCAGACGGTCGGCCAGCGCCTTGAGCAGAATGGCCGAGTAGTCATCGTTGGCCGCCTCGAAACGGGCCACGTGCGGCTCGATGCCGATGCCGGCCGTCACCGCAAACGCACCGATATAGTCCTGCACGCCGCTGTCGGCCGGGGCGATATAGTCGGCCAGCGCCCAATTGGGCTTGCCATCCATTTTCGGCAGCTGCTGGCGCAGGCCCACCCAGGTCATCTGGCTGCTGTGGCCATCCACACTGCGGATATCGATATCGTCATCGTTAACGCTGGCGGCCGGGAACAGACCGATGACAGCGCTGGCAGACAGCCAGTTTTCCTCGATGATCTGCCGCAACATCACCTGGGCATCGGCATACAGGCTGCGCGCCGATTCGCCAACGATTTCATCATCCAGAATGCACGGGAAACGACCTGCCAGCTCCCAGCTCTGGAAGAATGGCGTCCAGTCGATGATGGCAGCGATGTCCGCCAGCGGGTAGTTTTCGAAGCGGCGCACACCCAGCCACTGCGGCTGTGGCGGCACATAGCTGGCCCAGTCGGTTTTTTGCTTGTTGGCACGGGCTACCTCCAGGCTCACCACCTTGCGGTTGGCCTTGTTGGCATGACCTTCGCGGGCACGCTGGTACTCGGCAGCCACTTCGGCCACAAAGGCATCGCGCAAGGTGTCGGACAGCAGGTTGGAGCACACCCCCACCGCACGGCTGGCATCCGGCACATAAATCACCGGGTGCTGGTAGTGCGGCGCAATCTTCACCGCCGTGTGCACCTTGGAAGTGGTAGCGCCACCAATCAGCAGCGGAATATCAAAGCCCTGGCGCTGCATTTCCTTGGCCACATGGCTCATTTCTTCCAGTGACGGGGTGATCAGGCCGGACAAGCCGATGATGTCGGCCTTGTGTTCGCGCGCGGCGTCCAGGATGGTCTGGCACGGCACCATCACGCCCAGGTCGATCACCTTGTAGTTGTTACAGCGCAGCACCACACCCACGATGTTCTTGCCGATGTCGTGCACATCGCCCTTGACCGTGGCCATGATGATGACCCCCTTGGCCGGCGCATCGGCCAGACCCATGCGGATCTTCTCTTCCTCGATGAAGGGCTCCAGATGCGCCACGGCGGCCTTCATCACCCGGGCGGATTTCACCACCTGCGGCAGGAACATCTTGCCGGCGCCGAACAGGTCGCCCACCACGTTCATGCCGTCCATCAGCGGACCTTCAATCACATGAATGGGGCGCGCGCACTTGAGGCGGACTTCTTCGGTGTCTTCCACGATAAAGGTGGTGATGCCCTTGACCAGCGCATGCTCCAGCCGCTTTTCCACCGGCCATTCGCGCCAGGCCAGGTCTTCCACCTTTTTCTCGCCGGCGGCTTCGCCCTTGAACTTCTCGGCCAGATTGATCAGGTTTTCCGTGGCATCCGCGCCATCGGCCAGGGGGCGCATCAGCACCACGTCTTCGATGCGTTCACGCAGCTCCTTGTCGACTTCGTCATACACTTCCAGCGCACCGGCATTGACGATGCCCATGGTCATGCCACGCTGGATGGCGTGGTAGAGGAACACCGCATGGATGGCTTCGCGCACCTTGTTATTGCCACGGAAGGAGAAGGACACATTGGACACGCCACCGGAAATCTTGGCGTGCGGCAGGTTTTGCTTGATCCAGCCGGTGGCCTCGATGAAGTCGAGGCCGTAGCGGGCGTGTTCTTCGATGCCGGTAGCCACGGCAAAGATATTGGGGTCGAAGATGATGTCTTCCGGCGGATAACCCACCTCGTCCACCAGAATGCGATAGCTCTTTTCGCAGATTTCCACCTTGCGGGCGTATGTATCCGCCTGGCCCTTGTCATCAAAGGCCATCACGATCACCGCCGCGCCATAGCGGCGCAACAGCCGTGCCTGCTCCTTGAACTTGGCGACGCCTTCCTTCATGGAGATAGAGTTGACGATGCCCTTGCCCTGGATGCACTTGAGGCCAGCCTCGATCACCTCCCACTTGGAGGAGTCAATCATGATGGGCACGCGGGCGATGTCCGGCTCGGCGGCGATCAGCTTGAGGAAGCGATCCATGGCCGCCAGCGCGTCCAGCATGCCTTCGTCCATATTGATGTCGATGATCTGCGCGCCGTTTTCCACCTGCTGCCGCGCCACGTCCAGCGCGGTGGCGTAGTCGCCATTCAGGATCAGCTTGGCAAAGGCGCGGCTGCCGGTGACATTGGTACGCTCACCGACATTGACGAACAGGTCCTTGTCGCCGATGTTGAAGGGCTCCAGCCCGGACAGGCGGCACTTTTTCTCGATGTCCGGCAAGGCGCGCGGGGCAATGCCATCCACCGCACGGGCAATGGCGGCGATATGGTCGGGCGTGGTGCCACAACAGCCGCCAACGATATTAATCAGGCCGGACTCGGCCCATTCGCGCACGAACTCGCCCATGGCGGCCGGTTCCAGATCGTAACCACCAAAGGCATTGGGCAGACCGGCATTGGCGTGCACCGACACATAGGTGGCGGATACGCGGGACATTTCTTCCACATAGGGGCGCAAGAGGTCCGGTCCCAGCGCGCAGTTGAGGCCAAAGGACAGGGCATCGGCGTGCGACAGGCTATTGTAGAAAGCCTCGGTAGTCTGACCGGTCAGCGTACGGCCGGACTGGTCGGTAATGGTGCCGGACACCATGATGGGCAGCCGGGCGATATCGGGGTGATCATCAAAATACTGGTGGATGGCAAACACCGCCGCCTTGGCGTTCAGGGTGTCGAAAATGGTTTCAACCAACAGAAAGTCCGCGCCACCGGCCACCAGGCCGTCAATCGCCTCGGTATAGCTCTTCACCAGCTCGTCAAAGCTGACATTGCGATAACCGGGATCGTTCACATCCGGGCTGATGCTGGCGGTGCGGTTGGTGGGCCCCAGCACGCCGGCGCAGAAGCGCGGCTTGGCCGGGTTCTTTGCCGTTTGGGCCACACACAGCTCTTTTACCAGCCGGGCCGCGGCATGGTTGATTTCCCATACCAGGCTTTCCATCTGGTAGTCGGCCATGGCAATCGAGGTGGCATTGAAGGTGTTGGTTTCAATGATGTCGGCCCCGGCATCCAGATAGGCCTGGTGAATGCCACCGATCACATCGGGCCGGCTTAATACCAGCAGGTCGTTGTTGCCTTTTACGTCACAAGGCCAGTCGGCGAACCGCTCGCCACGGTAATCAGCTTCCTGCAGATCATGGCGCTGGATCATGGTGCCCATGCCGCCATCCAGAATCAGGATGCGCTGCGACAGCTGGGAAAATACCGGGTGGGTGGTGTTTTTGGTCATGGCAAACAGGCTGTAATTGGCTGTATCGATAAAAGGCACACTCAAGGTGCGGCCGATCATATTACCATTGCGTTTGGAACTGTCAGACAACTAACTAAGAAGAAGAGAGTACAAGCTTATGGTTCGTTTGAATAAGACCTGGCTGGCGCTGTTGACGGGAGCAGCACTGGCACAAGCAGCCGCAGCAAACGGCATACTGAAAATCGGGGTGTCGGATTCGGACGCACCGCCCATCGTGGTACTGACGCCGGATAACCAGGCGCTGGCCGGCGGCCTCACCAAGGAACTGGGCGATGCACTGGCCGGCGAACTGGGACTGAAAGCCCAGTATGTGGTGATCGCCCGCAAGCGGGTGGAAAGCACCATTGAGGCTGGCAGGGTCAATATTGTGTGCAATGCCAATCCGGAATGGTATGGCAATGCCACCCGCCTGGGCTGGACACGCGAATTCTATCCACAGGTAGAGCGGGCACTATCGCTCAAAGACATGCCCGACCTGCACCAGACCGATGAAATGGTTGGCAAGCGCATCGGCACCATTCGTGGCTACAGCTATCCGACACTGGAGCATTTATGGGCAGTGGGCCGCACCACGCGCGTGGATGAATCACGGCTGGAGCTGCTGGTGAAATCACTGCAAAAGAAACTGACCGATGTCGCCATCTCCTCGGAACTGGAGCTGGCCTGGTGGGCCAAGACCAATCCGCAGGAGGCGCGGGCTTTCAAACAGCACCCGATGACGGTGACCTATATGCCCACCATGTGTGCCGTGGCACCCAACTCGTCAGTCAGCACCGACAAGCTGAACCAGGGCATCGAAGCCATGCGCCGCAGCGGCAAGCTGAAAGCCATTCTCAAAGCCTACGAATGGCAGACGCAATAAGCTGTTTCACGTGAAACAGGGCAAGCCCGCCGGCTTGCCCCGGCTGCAAACACCATGCGGACGGTCAGCGCCCCCCCCAAACCAGCAAGTTGCACTATCGCTGTAGCGGTTTTTGCGATTTTCCGGCCGAATAGTCATTCCCGGCCCGACACCTGCCAGGGTGCACCGTTTTAAGGGCGGCAGGCGCCAGGGGTTTTCTCATCCATCTGCCCTTTTTCGTATACGCATCATGCACATCATCTATCTGCACGGCTTCAACTCCAGCCCTCTATCCCTGAAAGCACAGGAGACAGCCGCCTGGCTGGCGCAGCATGTCCCTGCGGTCACCTTGCATAGCCCAAAGCTGTCGCCGCACCCGGCCACCGCCATTGCTCAGGCGGAAGCATTATTGCTATCCCTGCCCGCCGACAGCTGGCTGATCGGCAGTTCGCTGGGCGGCTATTACGCCGGCTGGCTGGCAGAAAAGCATGGCCGCAAAGCCGCGCTGATCAATCCAGCCATCACACCGTATATTGATCTGCAGGGCTATCTGGGTGCGCAGCGCAATCCTTACACCGGGGAAGAATACCTACTGGATGATGCCGACATGCAGGCTTTACTGACCATGCGCCTGCCCGCGCCAGTGGCGGGTCAATACTGGCTATGGCTGGGCAGTGCAGATGAGGTACTGGACTGGCAGGCTGCGGCTCGCTATTACCGCGGCCACCGGCAAACCATTTTCAATGGCGACGACCACCGCCTCAAACGCTGGCCTGAGTGTCTGCCGCCCCTGCTGGGGTGGGCAGGCTCTGGCTGCTGAGCCGGTCACTGCCACGCTGCATGGCCATTGACAGACGCTCCAGGCTCACCGGCTTGGACAGGAAGTCATTCATGCCGGCCTGTTGGCAGCGCTCACGGTCTTCATCGAAGGCATTGGCCGTCAGCGCAATGATGTGGGGCTGGTAGTCCAGATCCAGCTGGCGAATGGCGCGGGTGGCGTCCAGCCCGTCCATTTCCGGCATCTGCATGTCCATCAGGATCAGCTCCACCCCCCCCTGGCTGACCCGCTCCAGCGCCTGCCGCCCGTTGCCCGCCAGCATGACATCGCGAAAACCCAGTTTTTCCAGCAGCTTGATGATCAGCTTCTGGTTCACCGTATTGTCCTCGGCCACCATGACCGACAACGGTGCCACGCTGGAGCTGGGCGGCTCAACCGGCAGCACGACGACGGGGGTCTCGGCCGCCGGGGCGCTGGCCTCGGTGGCCACCCAGTGCACACTGAAGCTGCTACCCACGCCATGCGCGCTGCTGACATCGATGCGTCCGCCCATGGCCTCGGCCAACCGACGGCAGATGGCCAGCCCCAGGCCGGTACCGCCATAGCGCCGGGTGGTGGTGGAGTCGGCCTGTTCAAACGCAGTAAACACCTTGCCCAGTTGTTCCTGAGTCATGCCGATGCCGGTATCACGGATCACCAGCACCAGGCGCTTCATATCAAAAGTATCTTCCAGCGGTTCGATGCCCACCGTCACGGTGATATCACCCTGATGGGTGAATTTGATGGCATTGCTCAAGAGATTGCTGGTGATCTGGCGCAGCCGGGTTGCATCACCCAGCAGCCAGGCACTGCCCAGCGGCCGTTGCCATTCGATACGCAGCCCCGCCTCCATCGCCTTGGGTACAAACAGATTGACCACGCTATCGAGCAAGGCATACAGATTGTAAGGCCGCTGTTCCAGCGTCAGCTTGCCAGCATCGATCTTGGACAGGTCGAGGATGTCGTTGATCAGGGCCAGCAGCGAAGTGCCGCACTCTTGCAAGGTGGCAACCTGATCGCCCTGCTCCGAAGTCAGGTGGGAATGCGACAGCAATTCGGCCATGCCCAGCACCCCGTTGAGCGGGGTACGGATTTCGTGGCTCATCACCGCCAGGAATTCCGACTTGGCCTTGGCCGCCATTTCTGCTTTCAGCAGCGCCTCGGACAGCTGCGCCATACGCCATTCGACGATTTTTTCCAGCTGGGCCGCGACAGTGGACAGTTCGAAGTTGGCATCGTACAAGGCGCGGCTGCGCTGCTCCAGCAGCACCTCGGCCTCTTTGCGCGCAGTCTTCTCGCGCTGGTAGCGCTTCTGGTAGCGCAGCAGTTGGTCTTGCAGCTGGGCCAGTTCAGCATCTGTCATACCAGGTCCACCACGAAGCGTACCTTGCTGCCCTCGTCATTCAGTGGCTCGACCCCGATGCGCCCCTGTTCACCGAAATGATCAAGCGCCCCCTGGATCAGGCCGGAAGCCAACGGTGCCAGGCAGCGCGGCGAGCTGTACAGCAAGACCATGCTCCGCTCATCGCTGCTGAGCACCTCGATCTGTGGCAGCTGTGCATCCGGGTAGAGCTTTTGTACTTCCTGGTGAATGTGCTTCTCGATATTGCCCAGCACCATGAAGGCGCTGCTACAGCCCTGAATGCTGTACGGATACAGCAGGGCAAAGCGCCCGAACAGGTGATGGCCGAAGGTATAGATCAGTGCCTGTGGTTCCAGCCCGCTGCGCTGTGACAAGGCCGTCACCAGCGCCACCATCTCGGCGAAAGGATAGCTGCCCACCGCGGTGTAGGCGCCTCCCGACTTGATGCCGGCATCCTCGATGATGTCATCCACCATGTCGGCAGAAAAACGGCTCTCCACCATTTCCAGAAACTCGGTAAACACCACGCCTTTCATGCTTGTTCCCTTCGTGTGGCTTGCATGCGCTGCTCCGCCCGCTACGATTAACCCTGCACGCTGCAAGGCACCATGGATTCAATGTAGGAAGAAAACGGGACAAACACCAAGTCATCGCCCACGGCAAACACTCTGTTCTCTGCAGACGGCTTGCGTGGTACTAGCCTGCGGTGCAGACTCGACAGCCTGTCATCATGCTGAAAAAAGGACGATTCCATGAGCCAGGCCATCCGTTTTCATGTCACCGGGTCACCCGATGTGCTGCAGCTGGAAAACATCAGTGTCGGCGAACCCGGCCCAGGCGAAGTACGCCTGCGTCACCGCGCCATCGGCATCAATTTCATCGATACCTACCAGCGTAGCGGACTCTATCCGATTGCCCTGCCCAGTGGCCTGGGCAGCGAAGCGGCCGGGGTAGTGGACGCAGTAGGGGAAGGCGTGACACAGCTGCAAGTGGGCGACCGCGTCGCCTATGCCGGCGGGCCGTTGGGAGCCTACAGCACGGTCCGGCTGATTCCCGCAGCGGTACTGGTCAGGCTGCCGGACAGCATCAGCGATGAAGTGGCCGCCTGCATCATGCTGCAGGGCATGACCGTGGAGTACCTGATCCGCCGCACCTTTGCCGTGCAGCCCGGTATGACCGTACTGTGGCATGCCGCCGCAGGTGGCGTAGGCCAGATCGCCGTGCAGTGGCTCAATTCGCTTGGGGTACAGGTGATCGGCACGGTCGGCTCGGCGGCCAAGGGCGAACTGGCCCGCCAGCTGGGCTGCGCCCATGTCATCAACTACAGCGAGGAAGATGTGGTGGCGCGGGTACGCGAGATCACCGGCGGCAAGGGCGTGCCGGTGGTATACGACTCAGTGGGCAAAAGCACCTTTGAAATGTCGCTGAACAGCCTGGCCCCGCGTGGTACTTTCGTCAGCTTCGGCAATGCCTCGGGAGCGGTGCCGGCATTCGAACCGCTGCTGCTATCGCAAAAAGGCTCGCTGTTTTTCACCCGGCCCAAGCTGGGAGACTACATTGCCCAGCGCGAGGAACTGGAAGCTTCGGCGGCGGCCTTGTTCGAACGCATTGCCGCCGGGGCGGTGCAGGTCAAGCCATCCACCAGTTACCCGCTGGCTGCCGCAGCGACTGCACACCGTGATCTGGAAGGCCGCCGCACCACCGGCTCCATCATTCTGCTGCCCTGAGTACCTGCGAGTAGCTGCTCTGCATGAAAAACCCCGCTGTCGTGACAGCGGGGTTTTGTTTTGTGGCGGTTTCAGTCACCTGAAGGAGCCAGTGCCTTGCGTACACATTCTCGTCCTTGCTGGGCCGCAGTTTCAGCACAACTTTGCTCTGCCGCCGCCCGCTGCTCGCAGCGGGCCTTGTCGCTGGCGCGGCTGCAATCGGCTGCGGGCAGTCGCTCACGCACACACAGCCGTCGAGCCAGCCCCTCGCTCCCCTCGCAGGCAGCCTGTGCCGCCAGCAAGGCTTCACAGCGCCGGGCATCACGGCTGCGCTGGCAACTGAGCGCCGGGGTGAACTGTTCGATACAGGCGCGACGCGACCCAGCGGTCAGATCTGAACAACTGAGCCAGCCTTGCCGGTAACTGGCACAGCGTTGCGGTGCCATGGCCTTGTCACAGTCCGGGGCGGCCAGCACTGGCGCCGACCACATCATCCCTGCCAACATGGCCAAACCCACCAGCCAGTTGCCCTTACTCCACCTACCCCAAGCTTTGTTCAAGGCCGTGATCCTTGCCACTGGCAATGTCCGGCTACTAAAGATAGCCGGATCAATCGTTCTGGAATTGCTCCTGAGCCTTTTGTCGCTTGTCGCGCCAGAAATTGCGCTGCCCCGGCGGAGGATGTGAAAAACCATCCGGTGCAAAACGGTCAGGTTCGCCCATGCCACCCGCAGGCGGCCCCCCCGGAGGATGGCGACGCTGCAGGCGCCGTGCGTCTTCCGGCGACAAGTCACCGGCCTGCACGGCCTCTTTCAGACGCAGATTGCGCAAGCGGCGTTCCTCTCCGGCAGATTGCCGGGGTGGGAAACGCTGGAATTCCGCCGCGCCGTCCTCCGCGCCATTTGGGCCCTGCGCCAGCGCCGGCAAGGCGAATGCCGTCACCGAGGCAAACAGCAAGACATAAATGGCATGGTACTTCATGGCTTCATTTTAACCTGACATTACGCCTCCTGCCATGCTGACTCAGCGGCATAACGGCAGAAGGCTGATGGACATGAATGACGATGGTGCTTACTTCTCACCGCTAGGACGGCGCATCGAGGTCGATGCGCCATCCGGCACGGTGTATCCGGCAGCAGGCGTCGCCACTTGCGTGCTCTGTGCGGCCAACTGGCGCGCCTCGCGGATATCGGCACCATTACCGCCGCGTTCGGCGGCTTGCGCCGTCGCGCCCAGACTCAGGGCAGCAATGGCAAAAATGTTTAAAATCAATGACTTTTTCATAATAAAAATCTCCGGCATGCAGCACACGATCCCAGTGTAGAAGGCGGCCTTTGCGCATCCGTGTGTCACATGTTACCAAATGTTAACTTTTGTGAACGGCAGATAACGTTTAACAGAAATTCATGATCCACCATCGCCTAGCCGGCTGGGCCGGGTTAAGCTTTGCCATCAGCATGCCTGCCGCTTTGCCGCGCCGTGCGCTCAAGGAAAACACCATGGAACACAACAAGATTCTTATCGTCGACGACGACGCCAAACTGCGCGAGCTGCTTACCCGCTACCTGGGACAGCAGGGTTATGTGGTTGACACCCTGCCGGATGCCCGCGAACTCGACCGCAAACTGGCGCGAAACCGCCCGGACCTGATGGTGCTGGACGTGATGATGCCAGGCGATGACGGCCTGGCCGTGGTGCGCCGCCTGCGCGCCCAGGGCGAGACGGTGCCCGTCATCATGCTGACCGCGCGCGGCGAAGATGTGGACCGCATTCTCGGGCTGGAAATGGGTGCAGACGACTATCTGCCCAAGCCCTTCAACCCGCGCGAGCTGACCGCCCGCATCCAGTCGGTACTGCGCCGCCACCATGCCACCCCAGCACTGGCCGCCCGCCACGAGTCCGACGAAGTGATCGAGTTTGGCGAGTTCCAGCTCAATCTGGGACGGCGCGAACTGCTGAAAAACCAGCAAGCCCTGTCACTCACCACCGCCGAATTTGCCGTGCTCACCGTACTGGCCACGCATCCGCGCCGCCCGCTCACCCGTGAACAGTTGATGGAAATGGCGCTGGGCAAGGGCAATGGCGAATCGCTGGATCGCAGCATCGACGTGCACATTTCCCGCCTGCGCAAGACGCTGGAAGGCGGCGACAGCCCCCTGCGCTTCATCCAGACCGTGTGGGGCTACGGCTATGTCTTCGTGCCCGACGGCAGCGAGCGGGAGTAAGCGGTGTTGCGACGCCTTGCCGGTTCCCTGCTGTTTCGCCTGATCGTGCTGGTAGTGGTGGTGGTGGTCACCACCCAGATCGTCACGGTCTATATCGCGGCGGGTGAGCGCCACAAGCTGATGGACAAGCAGCTGTATGCCCAGGTGGTGGATACGCTGGCCTTCCTCGAAGGCTCAATGGACAATATGAACCCCGCCCAGCGTACCGCGTTTCTGGCCAGCTACAACCGCCCCGGCCTGCCGCGCCTGCTGCCGCAACAAGCGGCGGCCAGGCAGCAGTTCGACACCGAGCTGCCACGCGTGGCCGACAGCCTGGTCAGCCGGCTGAGCAAGGGGCTGGACGACACCGTGCGCGGCTATATGGTGCACCGCGAAGACCGCAACGAGCTGTGGGTCAACCTGCATGTGCTGGACACCCCTTACTGGCTGGTGATTCCCTTTGGTCGC
This sequence comes from Aquitalea aquatica, assembly GCF_013911085.1. Lineage (GTDB taxonomy): Bacteria > Pseudomonadota > Gammaproteobacteria > Burkholderiales > Chromobacteriaceae > Aquitalea > Aquitalea aquatica. Next base: position 163,760 of record NZ_JACERN010000023.1, on the reverse strand, counting down.
TACAGTGACCGCCCCATCTACTCACTGATGCAGGCCGCCTTGCTGGCCACCCTGCTGGCCACCTTGCTGGCTTCACTGGTGGCCTGGCGCATCACCCGCCCGATTGGCAAGGTAGTGGAGGCCTCGCGTGAGCTGGCACGTGGCAATATGCCGCCGCCACTGTGCGAAGACGGCCCGCGAGAGCTGGCGGCCCTGGCACGTGGCTTCAACCACATGGCCAGCGCACTGGATAGCGCGGCCCGCGAACGCCGGCTGATGCTGGCCGGACTGTCGCACGACCTGCGCACCCCGCTGACCCGACTGAAGCTGATGCTGGAGTTGCAGGACAGCAGCCCGGACACACCGGACATGCTGGCGGACATCGACGAGCTGTCACGTATTGTGCGCCAGTTCATCGACTTTGCCCGTGCCGAGGAATCAGCGCGGCTGGAACCGGTAGCACTGGCAGAACTGGCCGACAGCGTGGTGGCCCGTCTGGCCCGCAGTGGACTGGATGTCAGCCTGGTCCGTCATGCCGAACCGGAACTGCAGGCCGATGCGCTGGCACTGGAGCGGCTGCTGTCCAATCTGCTGGAAAATGCCCGCCGCTATGGCAAACCGCCGGTACGGGTGGAAATCGACCAGCGCAACGGCATGGCTGAGCTGAGCGTGATCGACCACGGTGCTGGCATTCCCGCCGCACTGCGTGAATCGGCACTGGCCCCGTTCGAACGGCTGGCCGAACACCGCGGTACCGATGGTGGCAGCGGACTGGGGCTGGCCATCGTGTCGCGCGTGGTCAAACAGCACCACGGCCAGCTGCAGTTTGCCGACGAGGCCGATGGCGGCTTTCGCATTCGTATCCTGCTGCCACTCGGCCAGACCGTACCAATCAGCGCCTGAAGTGAAGGCTGGTGCCGCTTCGCTCAGCCAGCACGGCGCCAGCCCAGCAGCAATACCCCGCACAGAATCAGCAGCCCGCCCAGCAGCATCAGCACGCCCACCGGCTCGGCCAGCAACAGGCTCCCCCACAGCACGCCGAATACCGGCACCAGATAAGTGACGCTGCTGGCGCGGGTGGCACCCAGTTTGTCGATCAGCCAATAGAAAATCAGATAGGCCAGGGCGGTGCTGCCCAGCGCCAGCATCACCACCGCGCCCCAGACCGTGGCCGATGGCATCTGGGCCGGCAGGGTAAGCAAGGCCAGTGGCGTCACCAGTACGGCCCCGCTGAACAGGCTGCCGGTGGCTGTCACCAGCGAAGGCAGGCCGGGCAGCCAGCGCTTGGCCATGTGACCGGACCAGCCATAACAAGCCGTGGCACCCAGCATGGCCAGCACCGGTAGCAAAGTCTGCACATCGAAAGCAGCCCCGCGCCCCAGCATCAACACCAGCACACCGGCCAAGCCCAGCGACAAGCCGGCCGCCCGTGGCACGCTCATGCGCTCACCCGCCAGTGGCATGGCCCACAGCGCGGTCATCAACGGCGTGGTGGCGTTCAGTACCGACGCCACGCCGGCCGGCAGGCTGAGGCTGGCCCAGGCAATCAGGCAGAATGGCAGGGCCGACAGAAACACCCCCACCACCGCAATGCGCTGCCAATGTTGCCGCCACAGCGGCAGACCGCCGCGCAGCAGCAAAATGGGCAACAACACCAGCGAGGCCAGCCCCAGCCGCAAGGCAATCAGCACAAATGGCCCCAGCGCGGGCACAGCCACCCGCATGAACAGAAACGAAGCCCCCCACAAGGCGGCCAGCACCACCAGTCCTGCCATTTCCCGTCGCATTGCCACTCTCCCCTTTGTCATGCCTGCCAGCATAAGTGGGAAATGCCGCCGCCGCTCCCTGTTTCTTGCCATCAAATGACTCATTCCAATGCCGCTGCCAACTAGTTCCAGCGGAGGATGGCAAACAGGGTAGCCACACCACACACTGCAAGCTGCCACTTTCGCCCAGTACTGATCACCATGGACATCCACGATTTCAACGCGCTGCTGGTCGCTGCCTGCCAGCAGGCCGAACCACAGCATCTGCTGCTGGTATTTACCAAGGCCGTGCTGCACGACGACCACCAGCCGCAGGAGGCCGAGCGCTTTGCCCGTGGCGAAGGCGGCATCCTGCTGCCCATCATGTGCCTGGACCGCGCCGCCAGTGAGCTGGTGGATTTTGCCAGCCTGCAGGCCGAATCAGCGCGCATGGGCGAGCCCTGGCAAATCGTGTTCGTGGCCTGTCTGGACGGCAAAGCCGGTCGCCCGCCTGCGGCAGCCGACATCGAAGCCGCGCTTAAGCGCATGATCCAGACCATCCAGACCGGTGGTGATGTGTCGCGCTACCTGGCTTTTGACACCGGGGGCGAACCGGTCCGTTTTCATTGAAAACCGCCGGGCATGGCATTGCGCCTGAGCAGTCGCTAAGCTGAAACACCGTTGCCGGCAACCAAGCAGGTTTGCCGTGCTCCAACCTGTTTCAGCCTGCCTGCCGGAGCCCGCATGAATCTGTCCCTGCTCAGCCGCTATGCCTTTTTTGTCGCCTGCATCGTGTTCAGCCTGATCGGCCTGACCCTGCACCAGATCGAAGGGCTGTGGCCCTTCACCCTGGCGGCCCTTGCTCTCAGCCTGGTCGGCGTACTGGACCTCACGCAAACCCGCCACGCGGTACGACGCAACTATCCGATACTGGGCAATATCCGCTATCTGGTGGAAACCATCCGCCCGGAAATCCGCCAATACCTGCTGGAAGCCGATGGCGAACAGCTGCCCTTCTCCCGCGACCAGCGCTCGCTGGTTTATACCCGTGCCAAGAACGTAGCCTCGGACAAGCCCTTCGGCACCATGCTGAATGTCTATGGTAGCGGCTTCGAATTCATCAGCCACTCCATCCGCCCGGCACCACGCAGCGATCCGGCCGGCTTTCGGATCACCATTGGCGGCCCGCAATGCCGCCAGCCCTACTCGGCATCGGTATTCAATATCTCGGCCATGAGTTTTGGCGCACTCAGCGCCAATGCCATCCGTGCGCTCAATCAGGGGGCCAAGCAAGGCGGCTTCTACCACGACACCGGCGAGGGCAGCATCAGCCCTTACCATCTGGAGCACGGCGGCGACCTGGTATGGGAGCTGGGTAGCGGGTATTTTGGCTGTCGCGATGCCGAGGGCCATTTCGATGCGGAACGCTTTGCCGCCCAGGCGCAAAACCCGCAGGTGAAGATGATCGAGATCAAGCTCAGCCAGGGAGCCAAACCGGGCCACGGCGGCATTTTGCCCAAGCACAAGGTGACGCCGGAAATCGCTACCACCCGTGGCGTGCCGCTGGGCCAGGACTGCGTCTCGCCCTCCGGCCACAGCGCGTTTTCCACTCCGCTGGAGATGATGGCCTTTATTGCCCGGCTGCGTGAGCTGTCCGGCGGCAAGCCGGTGGGTTTCAAATTCTGCCTGGGCCATCCGTGGGAATTCATGGCCATTGCCAAGGCCATGCTGGAAAGCGGCATCCTGCCGGACTTCATTGTGGTGGACGGCAAGGAAGGCGGCACCGGCGCGGCACCGCTGGAATTTACCGACCATATCGGCGTACCGCTGCGCGAAGGCCTGCTGTTCGTGCACAACACCCTGGTGGGGCTGAAGCTGCGCGACCAGATCAAGCTGGGTGCCAGCGGCAAGATCATCAGCGCCTTTGATATTGCCAGCGTGCTGGCCATCGGGGCCGACTGGGCCAACTCGGCCCGCGGCTTCATGTTTGCCGTGGGCTGCATCCAGAGCCAGAGCTGCCATACCAACCGCTGCCCCACTGGCGTGGCCACGCAAGACCCGCTACGCCAGCGCGCACTGGTGGTGCCGGACAAGGCCGAGCGGGTGTTTCACTTCCACCGCAACACCCTGCATGCGCTGGCCGAGATGCTGGCTGCCGCCGGCCTTACCCACCCGGAGCAACTGGCCGCCCATCATCTGGTACGGCGGGTGAGCGATACCGAAATCCGCCTGTACTCGCAGCTGCATGTGTTTTTGCAGCCCGGCGAACTGCTGGGCAGCGACATCAAGGCCGAGTTTTATGGCCGCATGTGGCGCATGGCGCAGGCGGGCAGTTTTGCCCCAGCCCCGGCACATGCCTGAGGCTAGCAATGGGGAGGCCGCCCGGCCTCCCCGCCGCACTCAGCCCGCCACGCTTTCAAAGCCGGACAGCACATTCACCGCATTCACCCCGATGTCCTCCACCGCATAGCCGCCTTCCATCACGAACAGCGTGGGCAAGCCCAGCGCGCCGATGGCTTCGCCCATGCGCAGATAGTCGGCGTTCTTCAATTTGAAGCGCGAGATCGGGTCCTGCTCGAAGGTATCCACGCCCAGCGATACCACCAGCGCATCCGGGGCATAGGCAGCAATCTTGCTGCAGGCATCGGCCAGCGCCGGGCCGTAGTGCGACCAGTCCGTGCCATGGGCCAGCGGGTAGTTGTGGTTGAAACCCAGCCCGGCACCCTCGCCCAGCTCGTCGGCATGGCCGAGGAAGAAGGGGTATTCCACCGTCGGGTCGCCATGCAGCGACAGGAACTGCACATCGCTGCGCTGGTAGAAGATGCTCTGCGTGCCGTTACCGTGGTGATAGTCCACGTCCAGGATGGCCACCCGCTTGGCACCCTTGTCCAGCATGGCCTGGGCGGCGATGGCGGCATTGTTCAGATAGCAATAGCCGCCCATGTAGTCGGCCGCAGCATGGTGGCCGGGCGGACGACACAGGGCAAAGGTGCTGCGGCCGCTGGCCAGCATGGCGTCCAGCCCAGTCAGCGCGACATTGGCCGAGGAGCGGATGGCCTGCCAGGTGCCGGCGGTGATGGGCACCCCGGCATCGAAGGAGTAATAGCCCATCAGGCCATCGATATCCTGCGGGATACGGTCGGTACGCAGGCCGCGCACCGGCCATACCAGCGGCAGCGCGTCATGGTTGCGCCCTTCGGCTTGCCACAGGCTCCAGGCTTGCTCCAGAAAGCGCACATAACCGGCGTCATGCACGCGCAACAGCGGCTCCAGCCCGTGTTCGGTGGGGGTAATGATGTCGCCCAGCCCGGTCTGGCGCACGCGCTGCAACACCATGTCGGCGCGGCTGGGCATTTCGAAGCAGGGCTTGAGGGTGCCATCGATCAGCTCGGCATTGCCGTGGTGCAGATGGTGGTCGTCACTGTAAATCGTCAGCATGCAAGTCTCCCTGCCGCAGGCGGAGGGGCCGGCGGCATTGTTTAGTCATGGCAAGGGGAAGCCGGCCTCAGCCGGCAAGTGTCATTTCTTCAGCTTGGTCCACACCCGGTCGCGCAGCGAATTGGCCTTGGCCGAGCAGGTTTTGCTGGGGACAAATAGCGCACGCATGGCAGCGGTGGGATTGATGGCCGGATCGGCCTTGAGATCCGCTTTGAAGAAAGCGGTCGAGCCCTTGATGGCATTGTTGTAGCCGGTGAAGTTGGAGGCTTCGGCGATATTCTTGGGCTCCATCATCCAGTTGATGAACTTGAGCGCGTTGTCGCGGTTCTTGGCACCTTTGGGAATGACCAGATTGTCGTTCCAGAAGGGGATGCCCTCTTTCGGATAAACAAACACGGCGGACTTGAGCTTTTGCCGGGTGCGATAGGCCGCACCGTTCCACTGCTGGTGCATGATGACTTCCTGCGCCTGCATGCGTTCGATGGTGCCATCGGAGTTATACATGGCCAGCATGGGCTTTTGCGCTTCCAGCAGGTCCTGGATGCGCTTGGCCTGCTTGGGGTCTTCGGTGCACTGATCCACTTTCAGGTAGATGGCGGCGGCCTTGTACAGCTCGGCCACGTCGTTGAGCGCCACCACCTTGCCCTTGAGCGCGGCCGGCGGAGTGAAGAAGCTCTTCCAGCTATTATCCAGCTTGCCGCCCGGCACGCGGCTGGCGTCATAGGTAAAGCCGGTTACCCCCCACATATACGGTGCGGAATATTCGCGTTTCGGGTCGAAATCCGGCTTGTTGAGCGGGGCTTCCACCAGCTTGAAATTGGCCATCTTGCTGGCGTCGATTTTTTCCAGCAGGCCCTCTTCGATCATGATTTTCACCATGTAGTCGGACGGCACCACCACGTCGTAGCCCTTGGCCCCGGCCTTGAGCTTGGCCAGCAGGGATTCGTTGGAATCGAATACATCCAGGTTGACCTTGATGCCGCTTTCCTTTTCAAAGCGCTTGAGCAGGTCTTGCGGAATGTAGTCGGACCAGTTGTACAGGTTCAATTCGCCAGCGGCCATGGCCGATGCCGATACCAGCAGGCCCGCAGCCAGGGCCAGCGAATGCAGTTTGCAGACTTTCATGGCATTTCTCCTTCGTATGTTGTGCAACAAGCGAAACATGAGGGGCGGATCAGCCGCCGACCCGGTTCAGGATTTGCGCTGGCCCATCCAGTAGGACAGCGCGACAAAGGCAATCGACACCAGCAGCATCAGCGCCGATACCGCGTTTACTTCCGGGGTGATGCCCATACGGATCAGGCCGAAGATGTAAACCGGCAAGGTGGTGGCACCGGCACCGGCCACGAAAAAGGTGATGACGAAATCGTCCAGCGACACAATGAAGGCCAGCATGGCCCCGGACAGCACGCCGGGCAGGATCAGCGGCAGGGTGACACGGCGGAAGGTGGCAAACGGCCCGGCATACAGATCGGCCGCGGCTTCGGCCAGCCGTGGGTCCAGCCCTTCCAGCCGCGCACGGATGGGCAAGTAGGCAAAGGGAATGCAGAACACGGTGTGGGCAATCAGCACCGTCAGCAGCCCCAGGTCCAGCCCCAGTGCCAGGAAAAACAGCAAGGAGGCCACGGCAGTGACGATTTCCGGCACCAGCAGCGGCAGGCCCAGCATGGCATTGATGAAGGCCTGGCCACGAAAGCGCTTGCCGGCCATGGCCAGCGCCGCCATGGTGGCAAAGCTGGTGGCCAGCACCGTGGCGCCGCTGGCGATGATCAGCGAGTTCTTGGTGGCCCGCAGGATGTTGTCGTTGTCCATCACCTTCAGATACCAGTCGAAGGAGAAACCGGTCCACAGCGTGGCAATGCGGTTGGCGTTGAAGGACAGCACCACCAGCACCACGATGGGCAGGTAGAGATAGACAAAGGCCAGCATGGCGGTAGGGGTGACCCCGCGAAAGCGCCACAAGGTATTGGAGGCTTGCATGTCATTCTCCCGGCGGACGCTGGAAGCGTCTGGTGTAGATCCACATCACCAGCAGTACCAGTGCCAGCAACATGAAGGACAGGGCCGCCCCGAACGGCCAATTGCGGGCGGTGCCAAACTGGTTCTGGATCAGGTTGCCTATCATCAGGCTCTTGCCACCGCCCAACAGCTCGGGGATGAAGTAGGAGCCGATGGCCGGGATGAATACCAGCAGACAGCCCGCGACGATGCCGGGCATGGCCAGTGGCAGAATCACCCGCCGGAGCGCCAGCCAGCGATTGGCACCCAGGTCGAAGGCCGCTTCCACCAGCCGCCAGTCCATTTTTTCCAGACTGGTGTAGATGGGCAGCACCATGAAGGGCAGGAAGGAATAGACAAAGCCGATGGCCACTGCCGTGGGGGTATACAGCACATCCAGCGTGCCCTGGCTTAGCCCCAGGGCCGACAGGCTGCTGTCGATCAGCCCGCCATTGCGCAGCAGCAGCATCCAGGCGTAAGTGCGCACCAGCAGGTTGGTCCAGAAGGGAATGGAAATCAGCAGGATCAGCCGCTGGCGGGTTTTTTCCTCTTTCAGCGCGATATACAGCGCGGTGGGAAAGCCGATCAGCAGCGTTACCACCGTGGCAAAGCCGGCCAGCAGGAAGGAGCGGCCAAAGATTTGCAGGTAATCGCTGTTCAGCGTGAGGCTGTCGTCCAGATCGCGCTCGTACAGGAACTGCACATAGGCATCCAGGCTCCATTCCTTCCAGCGCACGCCACCGTAGGTGTCCGGGGCCAGCAGCGACATCCAGCCCATCAGCAGCATGGGCAGCACCATGAACAGCAGCAGGGTGAGCGTGGTGGGGGCCAGCAGCAAGCGCCGACGGGTGCGGCGATAGGGGTCAAGCGTCATGGCCGGCCTCCTGCAGACGATGGAAGGCGCCCGGCAGGGCGGCTACCCGTACCGCATCGCCCACCCGCGCCAGGCGCGAGGCACCGCTGTCATTGGTATGGCGCACCCGGCAGGGTTGGCCATCGGCCAGTTGCACAAGGTAGACGGTATCCACCCCGCGATACACCACCTCGGCCACCACCCCGGCCAGTCCGCTGCCGCTGACTGACAGCTGCAGCCGTTCGGGCCGTACCGCCAGCGCTGCCGCGCCATCATGTGATTGATCCAGCACCTGACAGGACAGGCTGCCTGCCGCGCCAAACTGCAGCTGCCCCTCTGCCACCTGGCCCTGCAGGAAGGAGGTTTCGCCAATGAAGTCCGCGACAAAGCGGTTGGCCGGACGGTCGTAAATGTCTTCCGGACTGCCCACTTGCTGCAGCTTGCCGGCCGACATCACCGCGATGCGGTCGGACATGGTGAGCGCCTCCTCCTGGTCGTGAGTGACGAAAACAAAGGTGATGCCGGTTTCGCGTTGCAGGCGCTTGAGCTCCACCTGCATTTCCTTGCGCAGCTTCAGGTCCAGCGCCGACAGCGATTCGTCCAGCAACAGCACCCTGGGCGACGGGGCCAGCGCCCGCGCCAAGGCCACGCGCTGCTGCTGGCCACCGGACAGCTGGTGCGGCCGGCGGCGGGCAAAGCCGGACAGTTTCACCAGTTCCAGTTTTTCCGCCACGATGGGTTTGATGTCGGTTGGTTTGAAGCCGCGCATTTCCAGCCCGAAGGCGATGTTTTCTTCTACCGTCAGGTGCGGAAACAGCGCATAGCTCTGGAACACGGTGTTGACCGGGCGCTGGAAGGGCAGCTTGCCGGTGAGCGAGGCGCCATACAGGCGGATGTCGCCGGCACTGACATCCTCGAAGCCGGCAATCATGCGCAGCAAGGTGGTCTTGCCGCAGCCCGATGGCCCCAGCAGGGTGAAAAATTCGTTTTCGCGGATATCCAGCGCGATATGGTCCAGCGCCAGCACGGCCTGTTCGCCCGCGCCGAAGCGCTTGCAGACATGGTCGATCTCAATCGCCACACGGTTGCCGGTCATGGCAGTCCTCCTGTGGAATGCAGTGGATAACATGGCCGCGCCCTGCCCGCTGACGGGTCATGCGCAGTCACGCAATACTTCGGAAATGAGAGAGGCTTAGCCTGCGGCAGGGACTGGCGTGTGCCCGTCCAGCGTTAGCAGCGGCGCATAGGCATCCGGCCGGCGGTCGCGAAACACGCCCCAGCTGGCGCGCACGGCGGCCAGCTCGGCGAGATCGAACTCCTGTACCAGCACGGCCTGTTCAGTGCGCCCGGCACTGTGCAGCACAGCACCCTTGCCATCGGTGATGAAGGAGCTGCCGTAGTAGGTCTGGGACAAGTCGCGCCCCTGTTCGCTACCGATACGATTGGCGGCAAACAGCGGCATCAGGTTGGCCGCAGCATGGCCCTGCATGGTGCGCTGCCAGTGGTCGCGCGAATCCAGCGTGGGGTCCTGCGGTTCGCTGCCGATGGCGGTGGGGTAGCACAGCAGCTCTGCTCCCAGCAAGGCCATGGCGCGGGCGGCTTCGGGAAACCATTGATCCCAGCAGATGCCCACACCCAGCCGGGCATAGCGGGTGTGCCACACCTTGAAGCCGGTGTCGCCGCCATTGAAATAGAATTTTTCGGAATAGCCCGGACCATCCGGGATGTGGGTCTTGCGATAGTGGCCCAGTACGCTGCCATCGGCATCGATGATGACCACGGTGTTGTAGCGCGCCTGACCGGCGGCTTCGAACACACTCAGCGGCAACACCACTTGCAACTCGGCAGCCAGCCGGGAAAAGTGCTGCACGGCCGGGTGGCCGGCCAGTGGTTCGGCCAGCGCGTGGTAGCGCGCATCCTGCTCGGTACAGAAATAGCGCCACTCGAACAGCTCGGGCAACAGGATGATCTGTGCGCCCTGTGCCGCGGCCTGACGGATCAGGGTTTCCGCCTGTTGCCAGTTATGCTGGCGCGAGGCGGGATCGACTGCCATCTGGATGACGGCGACGGATGCCTTGCTCATTGGTTTCTCCTCCACTCTTGTGTAAACGGACAGGCTGCCGCCCTGGGCCATGGCTGTTGGCAACAGTCGTGGTCTGGGCGAGTTCGGGCTGCGAAGTGGTCCGTTATTTTTTTATTCATTCTGCCAACAAGGCAGCGTGGAGAAAGATACAAAGCGGTCAACTAAGGGATAATTTCGGCCAAATCATCTGGCCGGATGGCCAAGTGCCGATGCTGCAATGCGCTAGCCGGGCCGCAGATGGTGATCTCGGGCAGGACAGGAAAACAGGGGAGGCGGCCGCGCTGGCCGGAGGCTGGATCGCTGCGGCCTAGCGGCGCAGGTCGGATGGGCGCTTGCCGGTCCAGCGAGCAAAAGCGTGACGAAAACTGGCGGATTCGGCAAAACCCAGCCGTTCGGCAATCATGCCGATGGACAGCCTGGTGTCATGTAGCAGATGCAGGGATTGCTGATGGCGGGCCTGATCCAGCAAGGCCTGAAAGGAAGTTCCCAATGCCGCCAGCTTGCGCCGCAGGGTGCGTTCCGACATGTGCAGGGTGGTCGTGAGTTCATCCAGACGGGCAAAGCGCACCGGGTCGGACTGGATCAGCCGCAGCACCCGTGCCACCAGCGCCGAACCATGGCTGCTGGCCCATTGTTCCTGCTGGCGCTGGCATTGCTCCAGTGCCATGTGAAAGCTGACGGCATCGGCCAGTGGCTGTGGGCGGTCCAGCCATTTGGCCGGAAAAACCAGCGCATTGTCCGCCATGTCAAAGTGGCCGGCATGGCCGAAAATGGCCGGATAAAACCCGGCGTGGGCCGGCAGGGGGAAGCTCATGTGCACCGCCTTCGGGCTCCAGCGCACACCCATGCAGTCGCCGGCGATGGTCCACATCGAGGACAGGCACATCTCGGCATTGAAGCTGAGCAGGTCGGCCCGGTAGTGGTAATCGTCGGCCAGCAGCCAGGCTTCTTTGCCCCGCTCTTCCAGCCGCAGGGTAAAATAGCTGGCCAGCAGCAAGGGAAAACGGATGGCGGTTTCCAGTGCCACCCGTAGCGTGGGACTGACCAGCATGGTGTAGCCCAGAATGCCGTAATTGGAAGTGTGCATGGCACGCCCCAGCCGCAGGCCCAGCGCTTCGTCACAGGACAGGCGGCGGGCATTGTCGAACACCGTCATTTCCTGGTGGTGGTTGATCAGCCGTGCCGGCTCCTGCAATCGTTCCGGCGGGATGCCGCTGCCGGCCAAGAGATCCGCCGCCGCAATGCCCTGTTCGGCCAGCACATTCACCGTGGCCACGATGGCGTGCAGTGACACCGGCCGGCCGGATGGATTATTCCCGCCGGGCAAAACAGCGCTGTCCTTGCTGGAAGACTGGGCCAAGCGGGTTTCCTCGCGGTTTGCCATGCAATGGCCTGATCTTGCCGTCTTGACTGCTGCCGCACAAGCCAGGCAGGCCGATCGCCAATCAATTTTTGTAAATCAGCTTGTGTCACACCCAGCCCACTGGGAACAATAGGCCTGCGCATGCAGTCCACCGTAGCCACGGCCGGCTTGACCGACAGTCCGCTCAGTACAGTAGGCCGCTGCTGCAATGACTTTTCTCACCGCACTATTCCGCACCGTGATAGATAACGCCAAGACCATGACCCATCTGAAGAAAACCATTGCCGGCTCCCTGCTGCTTAGCCTGGGCATGCTGTGCAGTACGGCACAGGCTGCCGTTTCCCTGCTCTCCGTGTCCGATAGCGTCAGCGCGACGGTAGGCAGCATTTCCACCTCCTTGCAGAATTCGTCCAAGGCCATCGGCAAGATTGCCGAAGGTGACTACAAGGTCGTCGCAGTGGCCCAGGCGAACCAGCCGGGCAAAACCCAGCTGACGCTGGTGCCGCTGGCCGCTGCCACGGAGCCGTTCAATCTGTTTGTGGCACAAGCTGATGTGAAACGCGCAGGCGTGGAAACCGGCCAGATCGTACATGCACAGAAGCAGGCTTATGGCCTGGCCTTTGCCCGTGCCGACAACAAGCAGCCATTTGCCCTGCTGCTGGATCAGGCATGGCAATCCGACGTACAACCCAAGGTGGTGTCCTGATTAGCCGCCTCATGCGGCAGCCGACGCACATCGCCCAGACCCTGCTACTGGCAGGGCTGTTTGCATTTGGCGCGCTACTACCCACCAAGGCCGGGGCCTCCTCGCTGATGTTCTGCGAACAGGCTGCACCAGCCAGCGTGGCGCGTAAGAGCGGTTTGTTGCTATTCAGCCAACAGGTAAAAAACCTGCTGGAACAGTCTGGCCATCAGGCGGCCATCATCTCGCGCTCCGGGCTGGATCTGGAGCGCTTCAACATCCGCCTGTCGCATGCCGGCATCAGCCTGCGTGACAACCCCAACTCGCCGTGGTCGGTGCGCCAGCTGTATTACGCCTGTGATGAGCAACGCCCCCATCTGTACGACCAGGGCCTGCCGGGCTTTCTGATCGACCAGCGCCAGGGCAGCACGGTTTATCTGTCCATCCTGCTGTTGCCCCCGGCACAAGAGGCGCAATTGCGGCAGGCCGCGCTGGACAACAAGCTGGCACTGCAGCTGCTGTCCGCCGACTACAGCGCCAATGCCTACCCCTATTCCACCCGTTACCAGAACTGCAACCAGTGGCTGGTGGAGCTGCTGGCCCATGCCTGGGGCAGCCTGCCCGGTGGCAATACCGCGCGCCAGCAGGCACAGGACTGGCTGCAACAGCAGGGCTACCGCCCGGATACCGTCGATGTGAAGCACCGCTACATGGTATGGGCCGCCCATGTGGTGCCGCTGGTGCATAACGACGACCACCCGGCCGCCGAACTGGACGCACGCCGCTATCAGGTCAGCCTGCCGGCGGGAATCGAAGGCTTTGTCCGGCAGCAGATTGCCGGCACCGAGCGCCTCCAGCTATGCCTGCGTGACAGCACGCTGGTGACGCATCGCGGCTGGGACGACATGGCCGCCGATTGCAGCCCGGCAGCCGGGGATACCGTTCAGCAGCTGGACTAGGGCCCGACCGCCACGCACACGCAGCCCACGGCTGCCCTTACCTTTCTTTACCTCATCTTTACCTTGCCCACCCTCATGCCACCGCCACCGGCTGCCGATAATGAAGCATCGATCATCATTACCCGTGGCGAGCTCATGATGGATATCAACAAGACAAATGCAGTGACCAGCAGCAGTACCAGCAAACTGCCACTTAGTAACCGGCAGAATGGCAAGACGGCGCTGGATGCCAAGGATGGCAAACAGGAGCAGCTATCGCCCTCCACGGTGGTTCGCCTGCAAAATGCCGGCAAGGCCACTGACAGTGCCAGCGCAGAAAGCAGCAGCACTGGCGAGGACAACCCGCCTTCGGCCGTCAAATCCTTCACCTACGGCGTACTGAATCTGCCGGACCCAAGCGCCACCGCTCCGGCGGTCGAGACCAGCAGCGCAGACAATAGTTACTTCACCGCCGGCCGCTGGGCCGCTGCCGCCGTCACCGTGGGCACACTGGTTTCATTAGTGGTGTAGGGCTGGCCTATGCGGTTTTCCGCAGCAGCGTCCCACCGGCTGTTGCCAGGCCCCCACACTTACCCTGATCCTGCCGGCAGGCAGTAGGGAGCCAGCGGGCAAGGCGTTATGCTGTGCCTTCCTCCCTGCACCCTGCCACCATGATTGCCACCGAGACACTGTGCTTTGTGCTGCTGCCGCAGTTTTCCATGCTGGGTCTGCTCTCGGCCATCGAACCCTTGCGCGCGGCCAACCGCTTTCATGCCGATGCCTATCGCTGGCGTTTGCTGAGCCGGGACGGGCAGGCGGTCTGTGCCAGCAATGGCATGGAGCTGCAAGTGCAAGGCTGCTGGGGAGATGCGGAGCACGCCACTACCGTACTGGTGGTGGCCGGTTTCAACCCGCTGGCGCATTGCACGCCGGCACTGCTGGGCTGGCTGCGCCAGCTCGACCGGCGAGCTGTGGCACTGGGAGGCATCGACACTGGCAGCTTTATTCTGGCCGAGGCCGGCTTGTACCGGCAGCAGCGCCTGACCCTGCATTGGGAGGCGGTGCCTGCGTTTCGCGAACGCTATCCACAGCTGAAAGTCAGCCAGGAGCTATACGAACTGGACGGGCTGCGGCTGAGCTCGGCGGGTGGCACGGCATCCATCGACATGATGCTGGAGCTGATTGCCAGACGGCATGGCCATGCCCTGGCCATCCAGGTGAGCGAGCAGTTTGTGCTGGGCCGTATCCGCGACAAGAAAGACCACCAGCGCCTGCAGGTAAGCGAGCGCTACGGCGTACACAATCACAAGCTGGTACACGCCATCAGCCTGATGGAAAGCCAGCTGGAACAACCCTATCGCTGTGATGATCTGGCCGGGCAGGTCGGCATCACCCGTCGTCAACTGGAGCGATTGTTCCGCGCCCAGCTGGGCGATACCCCCAGCGGGTTTTACCTGCGGCTGCGGCTGCAGGGTGCACGCCGGCTATTGCGTCAGAGTGAACTGAACATCATGGAAATCAGCGTGGCCTGCGGCTTTGATTCAGCCAGCTACTTTGCCCGCGCCTATCGCAAGCTGTTCGGCTGCGCTCCCAGCCTGGATCGCCGCGAGCCACACGCCGGCAACTAAGGTCGGACAGGCAGTGCAATGTGCCGGCCATGTTCCGGCAGCGGCAAACTGGCCTGCTCCGCCGCCATGGCGGCAAGGCGCGCGGCGACCTCGGCGGCGAAGGGGGCGGACCTGCCCTGCCGGGCATCCACATGCAGCAACATCTGCTCGCACAGGGCGGCCGGCTGCATTTCCTCGCCACGGTAGAGCAACAGCATGATGTGCAGCCGCTTGGCATCATGGCCCAAGAGCCGCCACTCCACCCGCAGCGCAGCGCCCTGCTTCAGCTCCTGCAGATAATTCAGATGCACTTCCACGGTATAAACCGAGTGCCCGCTACGCGCCCTGCCTGCTTCGTCCAGCCCGATGGCATCGATCAGGGCGTCGCTGGCATGGCTGAACAGCAACAGGTAATAAGCATCGCGCATGTGGCCGTTGTAATCGACCCATTCGCTACGGACATGATCCCGGTACAACAAGGGCAGGCTGCTCATGGTGCTCTGGCTTTCAGACTGGGCCGGGGCGCATCGTCCCCGGCCAGGGTTGATCAATAGCCTGGCGGCAGGCCATGGCGCTGTCGCGCCTCTGCCACGGCCTGCATGATGCTCAGCAGGCAATCATCGCGATAGGCTTCCAGCGCCAGGATACTGCGCCCGGCCTGTTGCTGCTGGCAACCTTCCACCACCCGCTCGATCAGGGTCTCGGTCAGCTCCGGCGCAGGTAGCCGGGTCCAGGGCAGCTGTAATGCCGGGCCAAACTGCTGCATGAAATGGCGCATGCCGGCTTCCCCACCGGCCAGGGTATAGGTCTGGAAACTGCCCATGAAGGCCCAGCGCAAACCTGCCCCGAAGCGGATGGCGTCGTCGATCTCCCCGGTGCTGGCCACACCGTCGTTGACCAGATGCAAAGCCTCGCGCCACAGCGCCTCCAGCAGGCGGTCGGCAATGAAACCGGGCACTTCCTGACGCACCAGCAGCGGCTGCATGCCCAGCCCGGCATACACCTGCATGGCCGCCGTCAGTGCCTGCGGGTCGGTATGCTGCCCGCCCACCACCTCCACCAGCGGCAGCAGATAGACCGGGTTAAAGGGGTGACCCACCACGCAGCGCTGCGGCAACACGGCGCTGCGGTAAAACTCGCTGGGCAGCAGACCGGAAGTGGAAGAGGCAATCAGCACATCCGGCGCAGCCGCCTGGCTGATCTGCTGGTGCAGCGCCTGTTTTAGCTCCAGCCGCTCCGGCGCGCTCTCCTGGATAAAGTCCGCTGCAGCCACGCACTCTTCAACAGTAGCGACAAAGCGCAAGCGCTCGGGAGAGGCACCGCTGGCCAGGCCGCGGCGCTGCAGGGCCGGCCAGGCATTGGCGATATTGGCGCGCAAGCGTGCTTCTGCGCCGGGTGCCGGGTCCCAGGCGATGACATCGCGCCCGGCGGCTAGTGCGCGGCTGACCCAGCCACTGCCAATGACACCCACGCCGAGCGCCGCCAAGGTGTTGATTTCGGTCCGGTAAGTCATGTCATTCCTTTCCGCCGCGCGCCGGCAAGCCCAGTTTGCGCCGGCCTTCTGCCGGGGTGAGCACCCTGGCACCCATCAGCTCGACCAACTGGCGCGCACGCTCCACCAGCGCGCCATTGCTGGCAAACACGCCCTTGTCCAGGTAGAGGTTGTCTTCCAGCCCCACCCGTACATTGCCGCCCAGCAACACCGCCTGCGCCACCATGGGCATTTGCTGGCGGCCAATGCCAAAGCCGGCCCATTGCGCTCCGGCTGGCAGGCTGTCCACCATGGCTTTCATGGTGGTGGTATCGGCGGGAGCGCCCCAGGGAATGCCCAGGCATAGCTGGAACAGCGGCGGGGCATCCAGCAGCCCTTCGGTCAGCAGCTGCTTGGCAAACCACAGGTGGCCGGTATCGAACACTTCCAGCTCGGGCTTGATGCCCAGCTGCTGGATACGCGCCGCGCCGGCCCGCAATTGCGCCGGCGTGGACACATAGATGAAATCGCCATCGCCAAAATTGAGCGTGCCACAGTCCAAGGTGCAGATTTCCGGGCGCAGCTCTTCCACATGGACCAGCCGCTCCAGTGGGCCGACCAGATCAGTGCCAGGGCCAAACTGCAACGGCTGTTCGCCAGCACCGATCTGCAGATCGCCCCCCATGCCGGCAGTGAGATTGAGGATGATGTCCACGCCAGCGGCGCGGATGTGCTCGACCAGCTCGCGGTACAGCGCAGGATCGCGGCTGGCCTTGCCGGTGGCCGGATCACGCACATGGCAGTGCGCGACCGTAGCACCGGCGCGTGCCGCCTCGATGGCCGCATCGGCGATCTGGCGCGGGGTGACGGGAATGGCCGGATGGCGGCCCACGGTATCCCCTGCACCAGTGACGGCGCAGGTGAGGATGACTTCATGATTCATGCCGGACTCCACAGCAGGAGAAAAGGGAAGCAAGGGGCTTATCGCGCCAGATAGGATTTCACGGCCGCCAGTCCCGGCTTGCCGTCAAAGGTGGTGACACTAGCCAGCCAGCTGTCCAACGCCTGCGGATGACTACGCAACCACTGGCGGGCGGCCTGTTCCGGCTTCACCTTTTTCATGATGGGTTCCATGACATGGTTTTCCATGTCGGTGGTGAAACGCAGCTGACTGACCAGCCGGCCGGCATTGGGGCAGCGCTGCAACCAGTCATTCGCCACCACGGTATACACCTTGGAACCGCCAAAATCGGGGCCGAACTGCTTGTCACCGCCAGTGAGATAGGTCAGCTGCATCAGGAAATTCATCGGATGCGGCTCCCAGGCCAGAAATACCACGGGCCGCTTCTGCCGCACCGCCTTGGTCGCTTCCACCAGCATGCCGGCCTCGCTGGATTCCACCAGCGTGAAACCGCCCAGGCCGAACTCGTTGTCGGCAATCATTTTCTTGATCTGGGCATTGCCCTGGCTGCCCGCTTCAATACCGTAGATCTTGCCACCCAGCTGCTCGCGGAAGCGGGCGATATCGGCAAAACTGCGCAGGCCTTGCTGGGCGGCATAGCTGGGCACGGCTAGGGTGTATTTGGCCCCTTCCAGATTGGGAACAGGCAGCACCTGCAGCGCCTTGGCCTGGATGAAGGGGGTAATCGCCGGGGTTTGCGACGGGTCCCAATAACCCAGATACACATCCAGCTGTTTGTTTTTCAGCCCGGAAAACACGATGGGTTCAGAGGCGATCTGCTTGGCCGGCAGATAACCCAGGCCCTGCAGCACCACGCTGGCCAGCCCGGTGGTAGCCGCAATATCCGTCCAGCCCACATCAGCAAACCGGACATTCCGGCAGCTTGCCGGTTCTGCCGCCAGTGCGCCCTGCATCGATAGCGCCATACAGCCCAGCGCCAACCAGCCTTTGCTTTTGTTCATGTCTCCACTCCCGTCAGAATGTCGGTCCCGGGCAGGCACCCGGTCATCCTTGCCTGCTAAGCAAGTCAGGCTAAATCTAACGGCTTGTGACAGCGACACAGCGTACTGTGGCGACATTTGCGGCGACACCAGCGACAGATGTCGCTGCGCCTGGCGAAACCTGCCTGCTGCTGTTTAGCGCCGGGCAATCAGCACGATGCCGGCGCCCACCAGCAGCATGCCCGCCAGTTCGCGGCTGGCCGGCCATTCGCCCAGCTGGCTGGCCGCCATGGCCACGGCCAGTACCGGAATCACCAGCGCATTGAAGCTGAGCGTGCTGGCCGGCAGCCGCTTGAGCAACCACAGCCAGGCCAGCCAGCCCACGGCGCTGGACAACACCCCGGCATACAAGAGGCCCAGCACAAAACCAGCCGACCAGCGGATATGGGCGAAATCCGCCCACGGCCACAAGGCAAGAATCGGCAACAGGCCGATCAGCGCCTGCCAGGCGGAAAAATTCAGGCTGTCCATGCCGCCATCCCGTGTCGCCCGCTTGCTCAGCACCGATCCCAGCGCCCAGAAGAAACCGGCCAGCACTGCCAGCAGCATCGGCAGCACCCCGCCATGCAGCTGCCAGGGCGCCACGATCAGCATCAGGCCGGCAAAGCCGGCAGCCAGCGCCTGTCGGGCACGGCGAGTAAACGGCTCGGCCAGCAGCCAGCGCGACAGCAGCGCCACCCAGAACGGCATGGTGAACACCAGCACCGAGGTACGCCCGGCGGCCCCGGCGACCAGCGCCAGCGTAATGGACAGGCTGTACATACAGGTAGTGCTCAGCCCCACCTGCGCTGCCTGCGCCAGCCGCTGCGGCCGGATGGCCCGGCCACGCGCCAGCAACACGCCAAACAGAGTCAGGCTGCCCAGCGCAGTGCGCAGAATCAGGTGGGTAATGGGCGTGGTGGCCTGCAGCGTCTGCTTCATCACCACGTAGTTGTAAGCCCACAGCAGCACCAGTGCGCAGAACAGGGCCATGGGCAGCCAGCGGGCGGTGCTGGCGCTACGGAAAAAAGACGGGGTCAGTACGGCGCTGGATGTGGACATGGTGCATCTCCTGAAGATGCAGCCAGTGTAGGCAGCACTGCAGCTTGCGCCGCTGCGTTTTACTGCGCCAGAATGCACGCAAACTGATGATTTTGAATATGCAATGCAGGAATACTGATATGGCCGAAGACAAACAGCTGGACAGCTACGATCGCAAACTGCTGGCCCTGCTGCAGGATGATGCCCGCCGCACCCACGACGAGCTGGCCGAGGCCGTCAGCCTGTCGCCCACGGCGGTCACCCGGCGGCTGAAGCGGCTGCGCAGCGAAGGCATCATCCGCCGCGAAGTGGCACTGGTAGACCCGGCGGTACTGGGACGGCCATTACGGCTGGTGGTGAATGTGATTCTGGAACGCGAGCGCATTGCGCTGGTGGATGCCTTCAAGCAGGCTATCCGCGCCGCGCCGGAAGTAGTGGAGTGCTACCACGTGACCGGGCGGCCGGACTTTGTGCTGGTGGTACTGGTGCGGGACATGGGCGATTACGAACGCTTTTGCCGCGAGCACATCATGAGCAATGACAATGTGCGCGAGTTTGAATCGCTGGTGGTGATGGAAACCACCAAGTACAGCACCGCCGTTCCACAAGACACGGCGGGCGAAGCGGGCTGAACCTGCTTGAGCCGCAGCCCCGCGCTGCCGGCTAGCCCTCGTGCAGCAGCGCGTGCTGGATTTCCGACAGTGCCTGCGGCACGCGCATAAAGTTAAGTGGCATGCCCAGCCGCCGCGCCATGTGCGAGGTGGAGAACATACCGCACAGCTGGTAATGGCCAGTGTTCAGATCCAGCTCGGCCACCAGCGCATGCTGTCGTCCCTGTTGCTTCAGCGTGGCTACCATGTGGCCGACGGTGGCGTGCTGCACATCGGCCAGCGACAGCATTTCCAGCTCGTTGCGCGGCGTCATCACATCACGCACCAGCACTTCGCCGTGACGCTTGCCATGCTCCAGCATGCACTGCACCGGGCGCTCGCCCAGGATGTCGGATGCGGTGATCAGGCCCACCAGCCGGCTGTCTTCGTCTTGCACGAACAACAGGCGGATACCACGGCTGATCATCAGATTATGGGCGTGACGCAGGATTTCATCCTCGCCTATGCTCACCGGGTCGATGATGCGCAGATCTGTCATCACCTCCAGTGCCGGGCTTTTCAGATTGATGGGGCGCAGTGGACGCTGGTCCAGATGCACCAGGTCGGTATGTTTGGGCATGGCCATGGATGGCAGCGCTTGAAATGAAGTTTCCATGTGACTCTCCAGCTGGATCGATGTTGTTGTCTGGCTAGGCGGCGAGGCCTGGTCACAGTGGCGCGGCAGGCGGGCTGACACGTCGCTGACGGGCTGAACCGTGGCTGTCTCCCCCACCCCGGTCCAGATTTCATTCTAGGCAGGATTTTCCGGATGCAAGGCCGCGCTTGCACTCAAGCTGCAAATTAATGTTGCGGCGCGGCCTGCCGACCCCGCCCGGCAGAGCATTCTGCTTAGCGTGCGGCAAGTTGAAACTGACAAACAAAAACCGCCCCGAAGGGCGGTTTACTTGGCTGGCACGGTAGCCTGCCGGGGTCACATCTGCATGATGGCTTCCAGCTCTTCCACCGTTTTCGGAATCGGCTCACCCAGCACACGGCTGCCGCAGTCGGTCACCAGCACATTGTCCTCGATGCGGATGCCGCCAAAAGCGGTCATCTCGGCAAAGCGCGCATAGTTGATGTACTGGCTGTGGCGGCCTTCGGCCTGCCAGGCAGCAATCAGTGCCGGAATGAAATAAATGCCCGGCTCCACCGTCAGCACCATGCCGGCTTTCAGCGCCTTGCCCAGCCGCAGATAGCCCATGCCGAACAACGGGCTGCGCTGCACCGTGTCGTCATAGCCCACCAGATCCTCGCCCAGGCCTTCCATATCGTGCACATCCATGCCGATCTGATGCCCCAGTCCATGCGGGAAGGCAATGGCATAGGCACCGGACTCGACAATCTCCTCCACCGGGCCGTGGAAGAAACCCAGCTCGCTCATGCCCTGCACCATCACCTGCGCTGCCAGCTTGTGCACGTCCAGATAGCGCACGCCGGGCTTGATGGCGGCGATGGCCTGCAGCTGCATGTCCAGCACGATGTTGTACAACTCGCGCTGCTGCTGGTTGAAACGCCCACCTACCGGGAAGGTACGGGTGATGTCGCTGGCGTAGCCGCCACCGGAGGTACAGCCGGTGTCGTTCAACACCAGATCACCCTTTTGCAGCACATTGTCGTGGGCATGGTTGTGCAGCACCTCGCCGCGACGCGAGAAGATGGACGGATAAGCCAGCTGCCAGTCGTGGCGGCGCATGATGCCCTCCATGATGCCCACAACTTGGTGTTCCACCACGCCGGGGCGCGAGGACTGCATCGCCGCCACATGCATGGCACCAGTCACCGCCAGCGCGGCTTCCATTTCGGCCACTTCCTCGGCGCTCTTGATTTCACGCAGTGCCACCACGGCACGGGTCAAGGCGGGGGAAAAACCTGCCGCCACTTCCGCCGGATGCACCTTCAGCAGACGGCCCAGTTCCAGCCTGGTTTCACCGCGATACGGGGCCAGGTAATGGATGGGACGCCCGGCAGCTTGCGCGGATGCCAGCACCTGTTCCAGCGCGGCATAGGGCTGGCTGTGGCTGATGCCGGCGCGCGCAGCGCGCTCGGCCAGCGTGGGCAGCGGACCGGTCCACACGATGTCTGCCACGTCCGGATCATTGCCAAACAAAGTGGTGGTGCCAGCGGCCGTGTCGATCAAGGCGGCCATGCCCGGCTGGTTCTGGCCAAAGAAGTAGCGAAAGCTGGAATCCTGCACGAAGGGAAAGATGTTGTCGTGGTAGTTCATCGGCGAATCCACATTGCCGACGAACAGCAGCAGGCTGCCTGACAAAGACTGTTGCAGCGCGGTACGGCGCTGCTGATAGGTGGCGGCAGAAAACATCTTGTTCACTCCTTTTTCAACCATGTCAGCCGTGCTTATCGCACCCGGCCGGCATTTTATAGCCGATATGGCGCTGACTGGAAAATTGTATACAGAATGACCACTGTACACGGCAGGCCGGAACATGACCAGCTTGCCGCCAGAATTGTACTGGCACAGACCCAGCCCAGTACCGGCGTCACCGCACAGGCCTCGCTCGAGACCTCCTCCCTGCTCATCCAAAAACCATTGCAACCATTAACAATAAAGTCGTGAATTTATGGCTTTACTTAAAAGAAAATCCCCGCCCATCAAGTGAACTTTCTTTGCCGGTCCGGATGACTGTGCCATTAAAGTAGCCCAGTCCCGAGCATCCCAATACACATAAGTAATGATTAAATACCTAATAATATTTATTTTGACTGTATTGGCCAGTCCGGCATCGGCTCTCTGTACCGTCGCCACCGGTAGCAGCATCACCCTGCCGAATATCGCCTTTGCCCGCGACATCCCGGTCAATAGTCAGCTGGGCGGCGATACGGTCTCGTCAACTGGCCTGCAGTTCAACTGCGACCGCAACGATGTCAATAGCAAGGAACTGGGCGTCAAGCTCAACACCGGCAGCTACATCACCATGATCAATGGCCGCAGCGTATTCAGCACCAATGTGCCGGGCGTAGGCTATGCAGCCGGCTTTGCCATCAGTGCGCCAGCGAGCTGTGCGCAGGGCCCGGTCTGGGTCGATGGCAGCAATACCGGCGATGGCAATATCCGCAACCGGCTGATCTGCAACAGCAGTGGCGTGCAAACCCAGCTTGCAGGCACCTTCTATCTCGCCTTTTACAAGACCGCCCCCAGCATTGGCAGCGGAACAGTCCACCTCACGAATGCCGTGAGCGCCATTTTGCGCCTGGGCGGCGTCTGGCTGCCCAATCTCACCCAGCCAGGGGACACGGTCTTGCGCGTCAACACCTTTTCCCTGGCAGCCACCACCTGTTCGCTCAGCGGCATCAACCCCACGACAGTCAGCCTTCCTGCCCTCAGCTACAACACGCTGCCGACGATAGGCAGCTTGGCCGGCACCACACCGTTTGCCATTGCCATCAATTGCCCGGCCGCCACCCGGCTATACATCACCTTCACCGACAACAACAATATCGGCCAGACCAGCAACATCCTCGCCCTGGGCAGTGGCTCCACCGCCAAGGGTGTCGGCCTGCAATTGGCCTACCAGGGCAGCACCATCAGTTTTGGCCCCGACTCGGCCGCCTCAGGCAATACCAATCAGCTCTTTCTGGCCAACCTTACCGGCCTGCGCAGCCTTCCCTTTGCTGTCAGCTATATCCGCACCGGCACGGTTAGTCCCGGCAGCCTGTCGGCCACGGCCACCTTTACCCTGTCCTATCAGTAGCAGCCTGCTGCCCTGCACCGCCTGCCGCGGTGCAGAGGATATCTCCAGAACAAGAATCCGAAATCCCTCTGCCCGATATCAGCGCCACTGCAGCGCCCATCAGCACGGCATCAAGGTGTTTTGCAGAATATTCTTCTGATAAATTAAAATTTTCTTAGAAAACATACTGAGCCAGACGACTAGATTCTGCGGATACGGCCTTGTGCCGCTGCCAGAGGGGGGTTGTCAGGATCATGAAGCATCTGCTCAGTCTGCTCAGTCTATTGCTGCCGACAACGGCGTGGGCGCTCTGCACACCAGCCGCCGGCAGCAGCATTGCCCTGCCGAATCTCACCTTTGCCCGCGACATCCCGCTCAACAGCCAGCTGGGCAGCGATATCGCCTCTACACCCGGCGTACAGTTCAACTGCGACAGCAGTGACAGCAATAGCAAGGAACTCGGCATCAAGATGACCACCGGTGCCTATGTCACCATGATCAACGGCCGCAGCGTATTCAGCACCAATGTGCCGGGTATCGGCTATGCGGCCGGTTTCACGGTCAGCGCACCGGCGAGCTGTTCACGCACTACGGTGTGGGTTGATGGCAGTAATACTGGAGATGGCAATATCCGCAATCGGTTGATCTGCAGCAGCAGCGGGGTACAGACCAAGCTCAGTGGCACGTTTTACCTCGCTTTTTACAAGATAGCCCCCAGCATTGGCACGGGGACAGTTCAGCTCAGCAACAATATCCGCGCCATTTTGCGTCTGGGTGGCACATGGTTGCCCTATCTCACCCAACCGGGGGAAACGCCCTTGCTGGCCAATACGTTTTCTGCCACGGCCACTAGCTGCGCGCTCAGCGGCATCAGTTCCAGCACCATCAGCCTGCCGGTGATCAGTAACAGCGCACTGCCAACGGTGGGCAGCCTTGCCGGCAATACCTCATTTGCCCTTACCATCAATTGTCCGGCCACCACCAAGCTGTACCTCACCTTCACCGACAACAACAATAGCGGCCAGACCAGCGACATCCTCAGCCTGGGTAGTGGCTCCACCGCCAAGGGCGTTGGCTTGCAACTGGCCTATCAGGGTAGCCCCATCAGTTTCGGCCCCGACTCAGCCACGGCAGGCAATAGCGGCCAGCTGGCCCTGGCCCAGTTCGCCGGCCTGGGCAATTTTCCTTTTTCAGTCAGCTATATCCGCACCGGCACGGTTACCCCCGGCAGTGTTTCAGCCACCGCCACCTTCACCCTGTCTTACCAATAAAAAATGGCCGCCTGCTTCATGCTGGGCGGCCATTTTTCTTCAACTACCGGATCAGTTTTTGCTTTGCATCACCGGCGTCATGGCCGGCGTGCTTTTGGGGCGCGCCTTCAAGAGCCAGCTTACGCTGCCACCGGCCAGTACCGCCCACAAGGGTGAACCCAACCCGGCAATGGTGACGCCCGATGCCGCCACCACAAAGGTGAGCAGTGCCGCTTCGCGGTGGCCTTCGTCCATCAGCGCGGCAGTCAGCGAGGAGGCCAGCGTACCAAACAGCGCCAGCCCGGCCGCCGTCACCACCAGCGCCTTGGGCAAGAGCAGCACCAGGCCGGCCAGTGCACCACCGGCAATGCCCAGCACGATATACAGCGCTCCGCACACCAGCCCGGCCATGTAGCGGCGCTGCGGGTCCGGGTGGGCTTCCGGCCCGGTGCAAATGGCAGCGATGATGGCTGCCAGCGTCACACCATGACCACCCAGCGGCGCGGTAATGATGGAAGCCAGCCCCAGCACGGTTACCGGTGAGCGCGCCGGAATGTGATAGCCGGAAGCCGACAACACCGCCATCCCCGGCAGAAACTGGCTGGTGAGTGCCAGCAAGGCCAGCGGCAAGGCCAGATTGACAAAGGCCGTCCACGACCACTGCGGCATGGTAAACAGCGGACCGCTGCTGCCCTGCCAGCTGGCCGCCGTGCCATACATGCCCTGCCAGCCAGCCAGCGCTAGCCCCAGGCCAATGGCGGCCAACAGCGCAAAGCGCGGAAACAGCTTGCGGCCAATGAAAAACAGCACCGTCATCGGCACCACCAGCAGCGCCTGCTGGCTGGCGGCCCCGGCCACATCAGCGACAAAGTGAAACAGAATGCCCGCCAGCATGGCCGCCGCCAGTGAAGCCGGGAAAATCTTCATCAGCTTGTCAAAAGCACCACTCACCCCGACCAGGGTGACAATGACGGCAGCAGCCAGAAATGCCCCCACTGCCTCGCCATACGGTACGCCGGGTAGCGCTGCCAACAGCAGCGCCGCACCCGGCGTGCTCCAGGCGGTAATCACCGGCACGCGCCAGCGCAGGGTGAGCCAGATACCGGCCACGCCAGAGGCAATGGACACCGCCCACACCCAGGAGCCAAGCTGGGCCGCGCTCAGCCCGGCGGATTGGGCGGCGTGCACAATAATAAGAAAGGGGCCGGAATACCCCACCAGCAGTGCAAGCACTGCGGCAAGGCCGGCCGAAGGCGAGAAATGCGACCAGCTGAACGGCACACGATCAGCATGCGGCGGGCTGGCAGGAGACTCTCGCGGGGAAAGGGTGGACATGGATGAGTTCCTTGATGCGTCAATGCACACAGGGTAAGCGATGGCGATTCGTCTGCCTTCCCACACCCGGTGCAAACAGCGTAGACTGGGTTGAATCTGTTATATAGAACAGCGATGACCGATCTTCCGCTTTATCTGCATATCGCCCGCCAGTTGCAAGCCCGGCTGGACAATGGCGAATGGCCACCGGGCAGTCGCCTGCCGGCGGTGCGTCAGCTGGCAGCCGAACACGGGGTCAACACCCTGACCGCGCTGGCGGCCTATCGCCACCTGGAAGAACAGCAGCGCGTGGTAGCGCGGCCGCGCAGCGGCTTTTTTGCCGCGCTGCCGCGCCATGTGGCAGCCGGCAACATCACCCAGCCCGGCCCCACCGCCGCCGCACTGGTGGATGTGGACAGCCGCATGAGCAATCTGATTCGTCTGTCGGCCTCATCCATCCGCCAGCAACTGCACATGGCCGAGGCCCACCACAGCCTGTATCCGGCACAGGAACTGGCACGGCGCATGCAAATGCGGTTGGCGCGCCAGCCGGAGCTGATTGGCGCCTACCTGCCCACCGCCGACCAGCAACAGCTGCAGCAGCAGATACGGCGGCTGGCGGCTGGCTGGCAGCTGGACATCCCGGCGGACCAAATCCTGTTCACCCAGGGCATTACCGAAGCCATCAGCCTGTCGCTACGCTTGCTCACCCGGCCGGGCGATGTGGTGGCGGTGGAAACCCCGGTGTACTTCGGCCTGCTGCAAACCCTGCAGATGCTGGGGCTGAAGGCGCTGGAGATTCCCTGCACGCCGGATGCCGGCCTGTCGCTGGAAGCACTGGAATTCGCCCTGCGCCACGGCGCGCCGGTGAAATGCCTGGTGACGGTGACCAACTTCCAGAACCCCACCGGCGCGCTGATGCCGGACGACAACAAGAAACGCCTGCTGCAACTGGCGCGTCGTCACGGCCTCACCATCATCGAGGACGATGTATTCGGCGAACTGTATTTCGGCAGCCAGCACCCTAGCCCGCTCAAGGCCTGGGACCGCGACGGCGAGGTGATCTACTGCTCGTCCTTTACCAAGAGCTTTGCCCCGGCCTTCCGCTTGGGCTGGCTGTCCGGTGGCCGCCACCATGCCGCGCTGGAGCGGCTGCGCGAGAGCAGTAGCCTGGTCAGCCCGGCCATCTTGCTGGCGGTGTTGTCCGAGGTGCTGGCCAGCGGCGATTACGCCCGCATCAGCCAGCGCATCCGCCAGCAATTGAAGCAGCAGATGGAACAACTGAGCGACGCGGTGCTGGACGCCTTTCCACGCGGCACCCGCGTACGGCGGCCACAGGGCGGCATGCTGCTATGGGTGGAAGGACCGGAAGGGCTGGACAGCCAGGCCTTGCTGGAGGCAGCGCTCTCCCGCTCCATCAGCTTTGCTCCCGGCCTGGTGTTTTCCGCCGAGCCGCGTTTTGGCCATTGCCTGCGCATCAATTGCGGCCTGCCCTGGTCCACCCAGCTGGCCGAGGACATCCACCTGCTAGGCTGGCTGGCAGGTGAGCAACTGGCAGGACGTGGCTGATGGACAGCGTGGATTGCGTGGTGATCGGTGCGGGCGTGGTGGGCTTGGCGATTGCCCGCCAGCTGGCCATGGCCGGGCGCGAGGTGCTGATCTGCGAGGCCGAAAGCCAGATTGGCCAGCATTGCAGCAGCCGCAACAGCGAAGTGATCCACGCCGGCCTCTACTACCCCAGCGGCAGCCTGAAGGCCCGGCTGTGCGTGCAGGGCCGCGATCTGCTGTATCGCTACTGCGCCGAGCGGCACATCCCGCACCAGCGCATCGGCAAGCTGCTGCTGGCCGACACCGCCGCCGATATGCCGCGCTTGCAGGACATTGCCCGACGCGCCGCCACCAATGGCGTGCACGATCTGCAATGGCTGGATGCCGCCGGGGTGCGGGCGCTGGAGCCGGCGCTACACGCCCATGCCGCCTTGCTGTCGCCATCCACCGGCATCATCGACAGCCACGCGCTGCTGCAAGCCCTGCTGGCCGATGCCGAAGCCCACGGCGCACAGCTGGCCTGCCATTCCCCGCTCAGCCGTGGCCGGGTGCTGGCGGATGGCATGGAACTGGAGATTGCCGGCATCACCATCAAGGCCAGATCTGTCATCAACGCGGCCGGGCCGTGGGCAGCGTCCGTTGCCGCCAGCATCGTCGGCGTTCCACGTGAAACCATCCCGACGGCCCATTATGCGCGTGGCGTGTATTTCAGCCTCAGTGGCCGTTCGCCGTTCTCGCGGCTGATTTATCCGCTGCCGGAAGCGGGCGGGCTGGGCTGCCACCTGACGCTGGATCTGGCCGGCCAGGCGCGCTTCGGCCCGGATGTGGAATGGATAGACAGCGTGGACTACCGGCTGGACCCAGCCCGTGCCGCTGCTTTTTATCACAGCATCCGCCAGTGGTGGCCGCAGCTGGCGGATGGTGCGCTGCAACCGGGCTATGCCGGGGTGCGCCCCAAGCTGGCAGGGCCGGGCGAGCCGGATGCCGACTTTGTCATCCAGGGGCCGGCCGAGCATGGCGTGACAGGCTTGATCAACCTCTACGGCATCGAATCTCCCGGCCTGACCAGCTGCCTGGCACTGGCCGAGGCGGTGACTGCCATGGCCAATCAACACAGATGAGACAGACATGAGCGACAGCCCCACCCTGCACTCCATCAATCTGGCAGCGGTCAGCCCCATGCTGATCGAGGGCCGCCGCATCATGAGCGGCATCAACAAGCTGCCGGTCAGCACCCTGCTCCACCCCACGGCCATTGCCGTGGGCAAGCTGGGACTGGCGGGCGACGAGCAGGCAGACCCCACGGTACATGGCGGTCTGGCCAAGGCCATCTACGCCTATCCGCTGGAGCATTACCCGTTCTGGCAGCAAGCCTGCCAGCAGCATGGTTCGCGCCATGCCGGCAGCACATTGCACCACGGCATGCTGGGAGAAAACCTCACCATCAGCGGCCTGCTGGAGCAAGATGCCTACGTGGGGGATGTGCTGGAATTTGCCGATTGCCAGCTGCAGATTACCGAGCCGCGCCAGCCCTGCTTCAAGTTCCAGGCGCACATGGACATGCGCCTCGCGGTAAAGCTGATGGCGCAAAGCGGCCATTGCGGCTTTTATCTGGCGGTATTGCAAACGGGCACGCTGCAGGCTGGCGAGCGCTTTCGCATCCTGCCCGGCCCGCGCCAGCTGAGTATGGCCGAAGCCTTCCGCCGCAGGCTGCACCGGCTGGACTGAAAAGTGGCTCATACAGACGGCATTTGGCGAAATGCGCCGCTCATGTAGAATCGGACAGCCTCCAACACCGCTGCATACAGACAACGACCCACCACCATGATCATTCTCAATCAGCGCCAGCAAGAGCTGCTGGGCATCGTCCATCGCGAAAGCTATGTCACCGTGGAAAAGCTGGCTGCCCATTTTGGCGTCACCCACCAGACCATACGCCGCGACATTGCGCTGATGGCAGAACACCAGTTGCTGCAACGCTATCACGGCGGTGCCAGCGTGCTGTCCAGCGTGGAAAACGTGGCCTACAACGCGCGCCAGGTACTGTGCATCGAGGAAAAACGCCGGCTGGCCGAGCTGCTGGCCAAGCAGATTCCCGACAATGCCTCCTTGTTCATCAATATCGGCACCACCACCGAAGAAGTGGCCAAGGCGCTGCACCGCCATCGCGGCCTGCGGGTGATCACCAACAACCTGCACGTGGCCGACATGATGTGCGACTACCCGGATTGCGAAGTCATCGTGCTGGGCGGCGTACTGCGCAAGCGCGACCGTGGCATCACCGGCGAGGCCACGGTGCAGCTGATCCGCCAGTTCAAGGTGGATTACGGCATCATCGGCATTTCCAGCATCGAAAACGACGGCGTGCTGCGCGATTACGACTATCGTGAAGTACGCACCTCGGAAGCCATCATCCAGCAGTCACGCCAGGTATTGCTGGCGGCCGACCACTCCAAGTTTGGCCGCCCGGCACTGGTGGAACTGGGCCATCTGTCGCAGGTGCATGCCTTGTTTACCGACAAGCCGGTGCCGCCGGAAATGGAAGCGGTGATTGCCGAAGCCGGCACCCAGCTGTTTGTGGCCGGCTGATCCTTACGCCCAAGCACCCGCTGTACTACGGAGTCCTGCCATGAAACTGTTATCCCGTCTGTGTCTGTCGCTGGGTGTCAGCGGCCTGCTGTGTTCGGCCCTGGCCCAGGCCGAGCTGGCCAAGGGCGCCGCCGCACCCGACTTTCGCACCGAAGCCTCGCTGGGCGGCAAGCGCTTTCAGTATTCGCTGAACGAAGCGCTGCAGCACGGCCCGGTGGTGCTGTACTTCTACCCGGCGGCCTTCACCAGTGGCTGCACGGTGGAAGCCCACCTGTTTGCCGAGGCGGTGGACAAGTTCAAGGCACTGGGGGCGACGGTGATCGGCGTATCCGGTGATGACATCGAAAAGCTGCAGCGCTTTTCCGTGTCCGAATGCCGCAGCAAATTCCCGGTGGCGGCCGATGGCGAGCGCAAGATCATGAAGGCTTACGATACGGTGATGATTCCCGGCACCAGCTACGCCAGCCGCACCTCCTACGTGATCACCCCGGACCACAAGGTGTGGTACAGCTACAGCGCCATGGACCCCAACCAGCATGTGGCCAATACCATGCAGGCGGTGGAAGCCTGGAAAGCGGCCGGCCACTAGCCCTGCCCGCATGCCTGGCGGATGCGGCTCAGCGGCCGCGTGCCGCCAGCGCCGCCCCGCCGATGATGGCCACACAAGCCAAAGCCAGCGCGCCACTGGGCTGGGCCAGACCACACACCAGCAATAGCAGGGTGGAAATCAGCGGCGCGGCATAGGACAACACCCCCAGCAAGGGCAGATTGCCCTGCTTCATGCCGATATCCCAGGTAAAAAAGGCAAGACCCACCGGCCCCAGGCCCAGGGCCAGCACGCCCAGCCAGGCCGACCACGGCGCGGACCACACCGTGGTTTCGCCATACAGATGGCACAGCCCGCCCAGCAGCGCGGTGCCTGCGCAAAACCAGCCCACCGCATCGGTCGGCACCTGTGCCACCAGCCGGCTGGCCACCGAATACAGCGACCAGATCAGCGCGCACAGCAGCGCCATCAGATAGCCGGGCAGATACTGGCTGGCAAAGCCCCCTTGCCCGCCGCCCAGCAACAACCAGCAGCCACCCAGAGCCAACAGGCCACCCAGCACATGCCAGCGCGACAGGCGATGGCCGGGCAGCATGGCGGAAAACAGCAGAATCAGCAGCGGCCACAAATAAGCCAGCAAGCTCACCTGCACCGCCGGGGCCAGCCGCATGGCCAGAAAATAACAAAAGTGATAACCGAACAGACCACCCACCCCCAGCGCCCAGGCCAATGGCGGCTGGCGTAGAAAGCCGAGCGGCGACTGACCGGCGCGCAGCCATTTGGCCAGCATCAGGCCGAAGGCCAGCGCAAAGGTCATCGCCAGCAACTGGAAAGGCGGAAACACACCGGCAGTCAGCCGGGTCAGCAGGGCCAGACAGCCCCATAACACGATGGACAGACTGCCGATCAAGGTAGCCTGGCGGCGGCTAAGCATGGCAAATACCCGTGATGGAAAGGCAATATGCCAGCTTAATGCGCGGCCACTAGCGCGGCTTTGCCGGGCTGGCGGGCTTATTTGGCAGGATGGCGGAAATGGCTGGGAGCGATACCGAAATGGCGGCGGAAGCGGTCGCTGAAGGCGGACAGGCTGGCATAGCCGCAGTGCTCGGCCACCTGCTGCACCGGCAAACTACCCTGCTCCAGCAACAGCCAGCCATGCTGCATGCGCTGTTCCAGCTGGTACTGGCCGGGGCTCATGCCCAGCTGACGGCGAAACAGCTCGGACAGCTGGCGCACGCTCAGGTGTGCTGCCGCCGCCAGTTGCACCAGGCTGATTTCTTCGGCAAAGCGCGCATCCAGCAGCGCACGCGCCGCTGCCACGCGCCGGTCCAGCTGCAGCCCGGCCCCGGCACGCTCGGCCAGCAATTGCGTCAGCAATAACAACATCTGCCGGCGCCCGTTTTCGCCCGCCTGTGGCCGCTGCAACTCCTCGCGCAAAAAGGCGACATAGGCCAGCAGACCGGCATCCAGCGGCAGGAACGCCGGCAGCTGCGCCAATTGCGGGGCCAGCGCCGTCGGCACATTGGCCACCACAAAGACATTGTCGCCGGGCGCAGCAAAGCCGTGATCGCTACCCGCAGCGATCACCGCCAGTTGCCCGGCCTCGACATGGCCGCCCCGGCCATCGACCTCCAGCTCCAGCCGGCCACGCGCCGGCAACACCAGCTGGTGGTAATCATGCTGGTGCTGCTGGCTTTCCTGCTGATAGCTACGCAGCTCCAGCAACAGGGTATCAGTGGTATGCATGGCGGCATGGTACTGGTTGGCCACAAGGTGGCGTCAAGTTGCAGACAAAAAAATGCCCCACCGTGAAAGGTGGGGCCAGGGGAGGAGACGGGAGCAAGCCCCGATACAACAAGATACGCCAACAACAAACTCGATCACTCAGCCCGGCTGGGTGCCCGCGACTAGCAGCTCAGGCTGGCGCAGGCCAGCGCCGGCACGGTACTGCGCCAGCCAGCCATCCAGGATGGCGCCGGCATCGGCGGGCAAATGCAGCCGCAGCTTGCTGCGCCGCCACAGGATGTCTTCGGCGGTGACCGCCCATTCCTGGTCTACCAGGTAGCTCAGCTCGGCCTCGTACACGCCGGGGAGGATTTCCGCCCCCAGCTCGGCCAGCTTGCTGGCACTGCCAAGCAGCGTGGCCAGACGCGTGCCGTAACTCTTCACATAGCGCTGCAGTACGGCTGCCGGCAACCAGGGGTAGCGCTGCTGGCTGGCCGCCAGGAACGCCGCAGCATCGGCATTCGGCATGTCACCACCCGGCAGCGGCACGCCAGCCGTCCAGGTAGGCTTGCCATTGCCCAGCAGCGGGGCCAGCCGATCCACCGCCTCTTCCGCCAGCTTGCGGTAGGTGGTGATCTTGCCGCCAAACACCGACAGCATCGGTGCCACGTCGGCATCCAGTTCCAGCGCATAGTCACGGGTTACGCTGGAGGCATTGCTGGCTTCGTCATCCAGCAGGGGGCGCACGCCGGAATAAGTGCTGAGCACATCGTCGGGGCCGATCTGGCTGTTGAAATAACGATTGCTCATGCGGCACAGATAATCCACCTCGTCCGCATCGATGGCCACGGCACCGGGGTCGCCGTGGTATTCCACATCGGTGGTGCCAATCAGGGTGAAGTCGTTTTCGTACGGGATGGCAAAGATGATGCGCTTGTCCGGGTTCTGGAAAATATAGGCATAGGGGTGATCGAACAGCTTGTTCACCACGATGTGGCTGCCCTTGACCAGACGGATGGACTTGGGCGACGGCAGCTGCAGGGTGTCTTTCAACAGGCTTTCCACCCAGGGGCCGGCGGCATTCACCACGGCGCGGGCCGCCACCTGCTCACGCTGGCCATCGCTATGCTGTAAGGTGCAAATCCAGCGGCCGTCCTCGCGTCGCGCACCCACGCAAGCAGTGCGGGTGACAATACGCGCGCCATGTTCGGCAGCCGCCATGGCATTGAGCACCACCAGCCGGGCATCCTGCACCCAGCCATCGGAATAGACAAAGCCACGCTTGAATGCGGCTTTCAGCGGCGCGCCGGAAGGGTGACGGTCAAAACTGATGGTTTCCGAGCCGGGCAATACTTCACGCTTGGCCAGGTGGTCGTACAGGAACAAGCCACTGCGGATCATCCACTCCGGACGCTGGGCCTTGTCATGCGGCATGACAAAGCGCAGCGGCCAGATGATGTGCGGTGCGGCCTTGAGCAGCACTTCGCGCTCCTGCAGCGCCTTGCGCACCAGGCCGAATTCGTAATATTCCAGATAACGCAGGCCGCCATGAATCAGCTTGGTACTGGCCGACGAGGTGTGCGAAGCCAGATCATCCTTTTCGCACAGCAGCACGGACAGCCCGCGCCCTGCCGCATCGCGCGCGATGCCGGTGCCATTGATGCCGCCGCCAATCACCATCAGGTCATAGAGTTTCACAGTGCAATCCTCGGTCTTGTCTGCATCCGGCCTGCGCCTGTCGCTACAGGGCAAGAAGGCGGATTCTGCTTGTTGATGCTGCTTAGCATAGAGTCATACGAATACAAATTCAACATGAAATGTTCGTTTGTTTTCGTTTTGTGCGCTGCAATGTGCGTATAGGCCACAATTTTGTTTGCTTCCCCCGCCATCCGCCCTCCCATGGCTGCACCAGGACACATGCGGGAGACAAACAAAGCGCATAAAAAAAGCCACCCGCAGGTGGCTTGCCGGCCCCGAACTTCCGGGGCGACCAGGAGCAAAACAAAATTACAGATGGGTATAGGTCACCGCGGCCAGGGTAGCGCCCAGCAAGGAGCCCACCACCGGCACCCAGGCATAGCCCCAGTCGCTGGAGCGCTTGCCGGGAATGGGCAGCAGGGCATGCATGATGCGCGGGGCCAGATCGCGCGCCGGGCTCATGGCATAGCCGGTGGTACCACCCAGCGACACGCCGATGCCCAGCACCAGCAGCGCCACCGGCAGGGCATCCATCGCCCCCAGCGACATCTTCGGCGCCACCATGCTGAGGATGGCAAACACCAGCACAAAGGTAGCCAGCACCTCGGACAACAGGTTACCCGGCAGGCTGCGAATGGCCGGGCCGGTGCAGAAGGTGGCCAGCTTGAGATCTGCACTGTCGGTGGTTTCGTAATGCTTGCGGTAGATCACCCACACCAGCAGCGCACCCATCATGCCGCCCAGCATCTGTGACAGCACATAACCCGGCACGCGGGCCCATTCGAACTTGCCTGCCACTGCCAGCGCCACGGTCACCGCCGGGTTCAGGTGGGCACCGCTGATGGCGGCCACGCTGAACACACCGACAAACACCGCCATGGCCCAGCCAAAGGCAATCACGATCAGGCCGCTGTTATGACCCTTGGTATTGCTCAGCAGCACATTGGCCACCACACCATTGCCCAGCAACACCAGCAGGGCCGTTCCGATAAATTCACCAAACAAAGGATTCATGGTTTTGTCTCCGCGCCAGGGCTCCCGCTACCGTCCGCTACATTGGCAGACGGCTGCTCTCCCCCGACGCTATTGCCACCACCGCAGGCCGTTGGCGACGCAAGGTCGGCGCACCGGCTGCATGGTGGACACTCAGGAAAATGAAGCACAGCAACCGCCGGACAGATCATCCGGCCTGCCGTCCGCCCGGGCATGGCGGCGGCAGGACAAGGCGGTCAGCTTGCGTCTCAGGATTCAGCCCAGGCCTTGGCTGCGTTGACTGCGCGGTTCCAGCCACGGACATTGCTGCTCACCTCATCGGCAGCCATGTTCTGCTGGAAGCGGCGGTCCAGCTGCCACTGGCCCTGGATATCCGCCACGCCATCCCAGTAACCCACGGCCAGACCCGCCAGATAGGCAGCACCCAGCGCGGTGGTTTCGGTGATTTTCGGACGGACCACATCGACCCCCAGGATGTCGGACTGGAACTGCATCAGCAGTTCGTTGACGGTGGCGCCACCATCCACACGCAGCTCGGCAATCGCCATGCCGGCATCGGCTTCCATGGCCTTGAGCACGTCCATGGTCTGGTAGGCGATGCTGTCCAGTGCGGCACGGGCGATGTGGGCAGCCTTGGTCCCCAGCGTGGCACCGACAATCGTGCCACGGGCATTGGGGTTCCAGTGCGGCGCACCCAGGCCGGCAAAAGCCGGTACCAGGTACACGCCGTCGCTGCTGGCCACTTCCTGTGCCAGCGGGCCGACATCAGCCGAATGACGGATGATGCCCAGGCCATCGCGCAGCCATTTCACCACCGCACCGCCAATGAAGATGGAGCCTTCCAGCGCGTACTGCACTTGGCCATCCACCTTCCAGGCAATGGTGGTCAGCAGATTATTGGAGGATTCAATCGGCTTGCTGCCGGTATTCATCATCATGAAGCAGCCGGTGCCGTAGGTATTCTTCACCATGCCCGGACGGGTGCACTGCTGGCCGAACAGGGCAGCCTGCTGGTCACCGGCTACGCCGGCAATCGGGATTTCCACGCCCAGATGGGCCGCATGGGTGTGGCCATACACTTCGCTGGAGCTTTTCACCTCCGGCAACATGCTGGCCGGGA
Organism: Aquitalea aquatica; assembly: GCF_013911085.1. Taxonomy (GTDB): domain Bacteria; phylum Pseudomonadota; class Gammaproteobacteria; order Burkholderiales; family Chromobacteriaceae; genus Aquitalea; species Aquitalea aquatica. Next base: position 127,498 of record NZ_JACERN010000023.1, on the reverse strand, counting down.
TGCCCATGATGTCCAAGAGCTCGGCATCCCACTGCTGGGTGTGGATGTTGTACAGCATGGTGCGCGAGGCATTGGACACATCGGTGACGTGTACCTTGCCGTGGGTGAAATTCCAGATCAGCCAGCTGTCCACCGTACCGAAGGCCAGCTTGCCGGCTTCGGCGCGGGCACGCGCACCCGGCACATTGTCCAGAATCCACTTGATCTTGCTGCCGGAGAAATAGGCATCCACCGGCAGGCCGGTCTTGTTGCGGATGGCGTCGGCCAGGCCGCGCTCTTTCAGCTGATCGCAAAATTCCGCCGTGCGGCGGTCTTGCCAGACGATGGCGTTGTATACCGGCAGGCTGGTTTCACGGTCCCACACGATGGTGGTTTCGCGCTGGTTGGTAATGCCGATGGCGGCAATGCTGCGGCCATCGATACCGGCCTTGGCCACGGCTTCGGCCGCGACACCGGCCTGACCGCCCCAGATCTCCTGCGGGTCGTGCTCTACCCAGCCCGGCTGGGGGTAGATCTGGCGGAATTCCTTTTGTGCCAGCGAAACGATGTCGCCAGCCTGATTGAACAGAATGGCGCGGGAACTGGTGGTTCCCTGGTCCAGAGCCAGGATGAACTGGTTTTTCATGTGAGGTGTCTCCTTTGCAATCCAAAGGGCCGTTGCAGGCCGAGCGCTTTTTGCTGACTGGTTTTGACGGCATCACCTCAGACCTCTCCAGCGAACTGGCTGGAAAAGCGAGGCAGCAATCTTTGTTATGTTGTTTTTTGTATTTATATTGTTCGTTTTATTTTCGGCCAATTCTAGTTGTCACGATTCAGCTGTCAATCAACACGCATAAAACTTTCGCTGTTTGCTGAAATCCGACCCGCCGTTAGCGGCCAACTGGCCGTTTTGCAGCGCACGATATCGCAAATGACCATGGTCTGTAAGCACCGCACTACAATGATTTGCGCCTTTCTTGCTTTGCAGCAAACCAGGCGTTTTGCCAGACGAGGCAAAATAACAACACCAGACCACCGCAGCGCAAGCAAAACGCGCATGATTCGCACCCGGAAAATTTGTCTACTGACAAGACGGCAACACCCAGACCAAGTACCGGCAAGGTAGCGCAGCCACTACAGCGCGGATGTGGCAGCATGATGCGGAAACAAAGAGAACCTGGCAGGCAACTAGCCTGCAGATCAGGCGCACCAGACAACACCTCACGCCCGCCGGCAGCTCTGGCCGGGCATCGACAAGGACAAGTACATGCTCCGCAATACCAAGATTCTCGCCACGCTGGGACCGGTATCCAGCAGCCCGCAGCAGATCCTGGCGCTGGCACGCGCCGGGGTGAATGTATTCCGGCTCAATATGAGCCACGGCAGCCACGACGATCACCGCGCCCGCCTGGCCGCCATCCGCGCAGCAGAAACCGAAATGGGCCGCCCCATCGGTGTACTGGTTGATCTGCAAGGCCCCAAGCTGCGCATCGGCACTTTCCCGCAAGGCCCAGTCACCGTCAGCACCGGCCAGCCCTACCGTTTTGTGCTTGATCAGGTGGACGGCGATGCCGAGCAGGTCACCCTGCCCCACCCGGAAGCCTTTGCCGCACTGGAACATGGCCATCACATCCTGGTGAATGACGGCAAGCTGTCGTTTCACGTGGAACGCGTGCAGGACCGGGTCATCCACACCACGGTGGCCGTGGGGGGTGAGCTGTCTGACCGCAAGGGCTTCAACCTGCCGCAAACCATCCTGCCGCTGTCCGCCATCACCCCGAAAGACCGCAAGGACGCCCAGTTTGCCCTGCAGGAAGGTGCCGACTGGATCGCCCTGTCCTTTGTGCAAACCGCCGAAGACGTACGCGAATTGCGCCAGATGATAGGCAATAGCGTGGGCATCGTAGTGAAGATTGAAAAGCCGTCAGCGGTGGATCAGCTGGACGAAATTGCCGAACTGGCCGATGCGGTGATGGTGGCCCGTGGCGATCTGGGCGTGGAATTGCCGCCGGAAGACGTGCCGGTGGTACAGCGCCGCATCGTGCACCAGTGCCGCCACCTGGGCCGTCCGGTGATCGTGGCTACCCAGATGCTGGAGTCGATGATTTCCGCCCCCACCCCCACCCGTGCGGAAGCCAATGACGTCGCCACGGCAGTGTATGAAGGTGCCGATGCCGTAATGCTGTCAGCCGAAACCGCTGCCGGAGCCTTCCCGGTAGAAGCGGTGCAGATCATGGACCGGGTCATCCGCCGCGTGGAAGGTGCGCCGGACTACCGCCGGGTGATGGCGCTGGATTACAGCGCAGCCGAGTCTCCCGAGCAGGCCGATGCCATCGCCGCCTGCGTGCGCAAGGTAGCCTCCATCCTGCCGGTCACCGTATCGGCAGCCTTTACCACCTCAGGCTCTACCTGCCTGCGCCTGGCGCGCGAGCGCCCGCATACCCCCATCATGGGCATCTCACCGCGGCTGAGCACCGCCCGCCGCCTGACCCTGGTATGGGGTGTGGTGGCCTATAACGGCCCGGACGCGGAAAACCTGGAAGACATGGTGGTGAAAACCACCTTCTGCGCCACCAAACTGGGCCTGGCCGAACAGGGCAAGCCGATGGTGATCATCGCCGGCGTGCCTTTCGGCACCCCGGGCGCCACCAACCTGCTGCGCATCGTCTACCCCTGATCGGCCTGCTGGCCCACCACGCATGAAAAAAGCCGCCAACGGAGCAGTCCGCTGGCGGCTTTTTCGTGACGGTATGCTTAGTCCGTACCGTAACGCGGGGAATGCGGTCCAAACAGCAAGCCATTGGGGTAGCCGGCCGACAACAGCCGCTGGCTGGTCATGCCCGCCACATCATGGCCACTGTCACTCAGGTTGTTGGCAACCTGCCTGATCGCCGCACTGATCAGCATGCCCACCAACCCGCCACCAGAGTTGTTGTTCTGATTTTCGGCACTGGACGCACTGGCGCTACCGCTCCACAACTCGGTCCCGCTGCGCAGATCAACCAGTCGCGCCGAAGCAGTCACCACGGTCACGCTATCCAGTACGGTATAAGTCGAGCCGTACTTGCTGACCGTGACAAACAAGGCGGCATCGGCACCAAAGATTTCACGCAGCTTGGCTGGTGCAACCTGGTGAATATCACCGGCCACCGTCAGGCCATTCTGCTTGAAAGTGGCATCCACCAGCGCTACCGGCAACACGTAATAGCCCGATTCAGCCAGCGGGTAGCTCAGCTGGGATAGCACGCTGTAGCTGGCGTTGACATCCGGTGAATTGTTCAGCGGTGGCAGCACCAGAATGGTCTTGGGATTACTTTGCTTGTAAGCAGTGTAATCGCGCTTGGCTGGCGGCTGGCTGGCACAGGCACTGAGCAGTGCTGCGGCCACCAGGCAGATCATCAATCGAAATGTGTTTCGCATCTGTCTTTCCTACTTCTGGTATTTCTTCAACAGAAAGTCGATGTAGACCGCCGACTCGGGGAAAGCGGCCTTCTCCGCCTGCAATTGCTGCAGGGCCAGATCATCACGGCCGGTTTCGGCATACAGCATGCCCAGGTGGGCACGGTAGCCCGGCGGTGGCACATTGCCCTTGGCTGCAATCCGTTCCAGTCCTTTTTCCAGTTCGGTGATCTGCTGCTGCGGACTCTGCCCCTTGAAATGTTCATAGACCTGGGGCTGGTAACCTTCCCACTGGTACAGGGTTTTCGGTGCCTGGGCGCAAGCAGCCAGCAGGCTGCAGGCCGCCACCAGCAGGGCAAGGCGGGGGGTGTTGGCTTTCATCATGGAATGGGTCTTGTCGGGTTAGCGGGCAGGCTGCCAGGTACCGGAATCCACGGCATCGGTCAGGCGGTTTACCGCCTCGCGGATGGCCAGATCCAGCACCTTGCCGTTCAGCGTGGAGTCATAACTGGCGGTGCCGCCAAAACCGATCACTTCGCGATTGGACAAGCTGTACTCACCGGCCCCCTGGGTGGAGTACACCACTTCCGAGGTCGCGGCATTGACGATGTTCAGGTTGACCTTGGCATAGGCAATCTGCTGCTTGCCACGGCCCAGAATGCCGAACAGCTGCTGATCACCCACCTCCTTGCGGCCAAACTCGGTGACATCACCCGTCACCACATAATCGGCGCCCTTCAGCTTTTGCGACTGCTGCTTGATGCTGGCTTCCTGTTTGGTTTCCGCCATGTTTTCGCGGTCCAGCACGCTGAAACGGCCGCTTTGCTGCAGATGCGTGGTCAGGATGGTCTTGGCCTGGCTGCCCAGACGATCAACGCCATCCGAAAACAGCCCACGCGCATAGCTGGAGCGGTTGTCGAATTTACCGATGGAAATCGGTGCACGCACGCCGGCATACGGCTTGGCCACACTGCTTACCTGCGCCACAGCCAGCGACTGCGAACTCTCGGTGGCACAACCGGCCAGCGCAGCCAGTACACCAAGCGCCAATAGGGCGGAAGCTTTTTGTTTCAACATCTTTCTCCAATACGGGCACTGCGGATTTTGCAAATGTCGGCAACGCCAAAAGTGGCATGCCATGCCAGAGGGCCATCCTACTATTCTTAAATCATAAATTGAACGCTATAAAATACCGTTCGGAATAAACAGGAGGGTGACAAGCCTTGTCCCAGCCCTTGCCGGACAAGGCTTGTGGCGTGGCCGATGCCGCTACCGGTGGCACCGCAGAAATACCATTTGCTTGATACAGATCAGCCCGCCCAACCGGCAAGCAAGCGGCTAGGGCTGACTGGGCACAGGAGGTTGGCGCCGGGCGCTGCCGGGGAGATCACGCAGGAAGGCATCCAGATAGGCGGCCCAATTGGCGGCGGGATGCCGGCTCAGGCCGTGACCATCGCCATCCGCCACGGCAGGCGCATGGACAAACCGCGTCGGGCTGCCGCCAGCGGCAAAGGCCTGATGCCAGGCCACCGGCTCATCCGGCCCCCAGTACTGGTCGTTCTCGGCGTAGATCCACAGATTGGGCAAGGTGGTATGGCGGCCAAAATCGGCATACAGCGCGGTGAGTGCCGCCGGATCGCAACTTTGTCCGGGTGACTTTTCCGGATTGCCACCAGCCCCACCGGCAAAGTTGATATAGCCCACCACGTCTGGCGGAGTGGTGGCGCCCACCGCCACGGTAAGCAGACCACCAACCGACTGCCCTTCCAGCACGATGGGCTGGCCCGCGCCCCAAGGCTGCTGGCGGATCCAGCGTAGCGCCGCTTGCAAGGCCGCACTGCCGCCGGCGGCAGTCTGCCGATAATCCGGATGGCCACTGCATAGCCCCGGCGCCAGCATGTGGGCGCTGTGGTATTCCGGATCGCCACCACCGGTGTTGCCATAGCCGGGGCGAATCGGTGCCACGATGGCAAAACCCTTGCCCAGCCAGTAGGCCAGCTGGCTGCGGCTCATCGGATATTTCAGTTGGTGCCGCTCTGCCGTGCTACCGGCGCGGCCATGGGAAAACAGCAAGACCGGAAACGGTCCGTCTCCGACGGGGTGGTACAGCAGGGCTGGCATATCCAGCGTACTGCCAAACACACCGGCACCGGGCAGCGGGATGCTGACTTCCTGCGGGGCAGGCAAACTGGCGGCCCGTACCGGCAGCACCAGACTGAGGGCCAGCAACAGGGCTCGGCGGTAACAACGATATTCACGCCACATGATCACGCTCCAGAATGCCAGCCAGCAGGGTTGCCAGGCCGGCAGGGTTGTCCTCGCTCATCGCATGGCCGGCATCGGGCAGCACATGCACGGCCACGCCGGCTTGCGGCAGTGTGTTCAGGTCTGACTGCGGCAGCGAACGCGCACCGAATACCACGCTGCGTGGCAAGGCCAGCGCCTGCAGCTGACTGCGCCAGCTTGGCTGCGCGCCTTCCACCAGCGACACCGCCGCCCGGTGTACCGCCGCGGCATGACTGGCTGCCAGCGATCCGGCCCACAGCGGGCTGCCTTCGCGACTGGCCAGCCGCGCCATGCGCCGCTGGCCGCGCTGGATGAATTCGTCTTCGCTCATGGCCGCCAGCGCACGACTGAACATGCCGCCACCGGCATCCAGATTAGGCTCCAGCAACACTAGTCTTGCCACCTTGTGCTGACGCAGGCTGCTGGCGGCAATGGCCACCGCACCGCCCATGCTGTGGCCGACGATATCCAGCTGCGACAGGCCCAGGTGGTCGATCAGGCCGGCTACCGTTTCGGCATGGGCGGCGATGGTATAGGCAAAGTCATCCGGCCGGTCGGAAAAACCAGACCCCAGCAAGTCCAGCAGCAGCCGGCGCTTTCCGGCCAGCGCAGGATCCGCCGCCACGCGCGGGAAGTCGCTGGAGCCGGCACAGCCCAGACCATGGATGAACAATAGCGGCACGCCGCCACCGGGCAGATCGTGATAGCGCAGCGCGCCATACTGACTGTGAAAAACTTGCATGAAGCCTATCGTCCCATGGCATGAAAACGCAGCGCATAGTCTAGCGCTGCTGGGCCACTCCGCGTAGATCGCCATGGTTCGCCTGGCACGCAGGCATGAAAACAGGCCGCACGAGGCGGCCTGTGGTCAGCAATAGCAGCAATGCGGCTGCAATTATTTCTTGCTGTAGATCTGGTCAAACACACCGCCATCGGCAAAGTGCTTTTTCTGGGTGGCGCGCCAGTCGCCAAACACGTCCTTAAGAGTGAACAGCTTCACCTTGGGAAACTGGCTGGCGTACTTGGCCGCGACCTTGGCATCACGCGGACGATAGTAGTTTTCTGCGGCAATGGTCTGGCCTTCCGGGGTGTACAGGAACTTCAGATAAGCCTCGGCCTGCTTGCGCGTGCCCTTCTTGTCCACCACCTTGTCCACCACGGCGACCGGCGGCTCGGCCAGGATGGAAATCGACGGTGTCACGATGTCGAACTTGTCCGGCCCCATTTCCTTGATGGCCAGCACGGCTTCGTTTTCCCAGGCCAGCAACACATCGCCCAGGCCGCGCTGGGTAAAGGTCAGCGTGGCACCACGCGCACCGGAATCCAGCACCGGCACATGCTTGTACAGTTCGCTGACATAAGCCCGGGCCTTGGCTTCATTGCCGCCGTTTTTCTTCAGGGCATAACCCCAGGCCGCCAGATAGTTCCAGCGTGCGCCGCCAGAGGTTTTCGGATTAGGCGTGATCACCTGCACATCATTGCGCACCAGGTCACCCCAGTCCTTGATGCCTTTCGGATTACCCTTTTTCACCAGGAACACGATGGTGGAGGTATAGGGCGAGCTGTTGTCCGGCAGCCGGGTTTGCCAGTTTTTCGGCAGCAGGCCTTCGTCAGCCAGCACATCAATGTCGTAGGCCAGTGCCAGTGTGGCCACATCGGCCGCCAGACCATGCTGAATGGACAACGACTGCTTGCCCGAACCACCGTGCGACTGCTTGATGGTGAGTTCTTCGCCGGTTTTTTTCTTCCACTGCTCGGCAAAAGCCTTGTTCACATCCTGGTACAGTTCGCGGGTCGGGTCGTAGGACACGTTAAGCAGTTCGGCCGCCTTGAGCGGGGTCACCGCCAGCAGCAGCACGGCTGCCAGCGCTTTCAGATTGGTGCGGATAGTAGTCATGTGGCGGCTCCTGAGGCTATGGGCTGGTCTGTTATGCAGCACACTGTAATCAGGATTTACTTAGTTCCAGAAATGATTGTTTTTTATTCTGTTATTCGAAATAAGTCTATAAAGCCCGCAAGTGAAATTTCCAAATAATATATAAAAACAATTATTTATTACTTTTTGCACTAACAAATTTGTCCTATAGTGGCCACATCAGGATAAGGACTGCGCCATGACGCGATTTGCCGACGATTTCGATTTCATCATCCAGCCCGGCTGGAAGGGAAGTGGTGCAGACCACTGGCAAAGCCATTGGCAGCAACGGCTGGACGCCATCCGGGTAGACAACGCCAATTGGGAACAGCCCGATCTGGAAAGCTGGCTGCAAGGGCTGGAACAAGCACTGCTACGCGCCAGCAAGCCGGCCATCGTCATCGCCCACAGCCTGGGCTGCATTACCGTGGCACACTATGCGCGCCGCCACCCTGACCGCATTGCCGCCGCGCTGCTGGTGGCCCCGGCGGATGTGGAGCGTCCTTTCGTACCGCGCGAACTGATGCCCTTTGCCCCACTGCCACGCCAGCCGCTGCCCTTTGTCAGCCAGGTGGTGGCCAGCGACAACGACCCCTTCTGCAAGGCCGCGCGTGCCGCGCGGCTGGCCGGCTACTGGCAAAGCCCGCTCACCTGGCTGCAGCAGGCCGGGCATATCAATGTAGCTTCCGGCCATACACACTGGGAGGACGGGCTGGCCTTGCTACCGCCCTTGCTGCAGCGTGCCCGCGCCCGGCGACAAGCTGCAGCCTGAAGCGCTCGCCGGCACCGGCGGGAACTGTCCTTTTGTGAGGTCATCCAAGCATCTTTGACCGCGCTGGCCGGCAGTGTCACACTTCCTGCCAGCCTGTTTTCTGATGCCCAGAGTGGCCGACAGCTGATTTCCCTGCCGCAGGTATTCCGCAGCAGGGTTGCTGTCATCCTCTCCATTCCCGATAAGGATGTCCCATGTTTGCTGCTAGCCCGATCAAGACCGCCATTGCCGCCATTGTGCTAACCCTGCCCATGCTGGCCCATGCCGATGCCGCACAGGATGCCGCCGCCAAGGAACTGGCTCAGGTGATCGGCCTGAACAATATGCCGAACGATCTGGCCAACCGCACTACCGGTTCTGCCGGCCCGCTGCTGCAAGAATATTTCGTCAAGAACAAGATCAACCTGACACCGGAACAGCAGAAAAAGGCCCAGGATGGCTTCAAGGGCTACGCCGATGGCGTGCGCAAATCTGCCACCGACTACTTCAACTCTGCTGCGGTGAAAAAACAGTTCGAACAGGAAGTGGTCAAGAGTTACAGCGCCCAGTTCTCCGCTGCCGAGATGCAGCAGATCGTGGCTTTCTATAAGACCCCGGCCGGCCAGAAGCTGATGAAGCAGCAGCCGGTGGTGATCGACGGCATCATGAAGGGCATGTTGGGTTCGGCCGAAAAAACCCTGCTGCCGAAAATGCGTAGCGCTGCCGAGGCCTACGGCAAGTCCATTACCAAGTAAGCCTGGCTTGACCCGCAGCACCAACGGCCCGTACGGGCCGTTTTGCATTGCCCGCAGGGTAGTCAGGCATGCGGGTACATCAGGATGCTCTTGGTAAACGCGCAGACCACCAGGCCCGGATTGTGATAGCTGTACACCTGGTCCAGGGCAAAAGTGAGGGACTGCCCGGCCTGCAGCACATGCCGCTGCTGTTGCTGGGGCAGCAGTAATTCCAGCTGGCCATCCAGCATATACAGCACTTCGTGGCAACCGAGGGCATCGGCCTCGGCGTGGTAGCTGTCACCAGCCGCCAGCTGCCAGCGCCACAGCTCCAGCGTCATGCCGGGCTTGAGCACCGACTCCAGCAGGCTGCCATGGCTGTCGTCCTGCACCCCCTGCCAGATGCGCAGGGGTAGCCCCAGTTCCTTGTCCGCCAGTGGTGGCGGCCGCACCACCTCGGCAAAACTCATTCCCAGCGCCGAGGCCAGCTTGTCCACGGTGGCGATGCTGGCATTGCTTTCACCGGCTTCGATATTCACCAGCATGCGCCGGCTGATGCCGGCAAGCTCGGCCAGCCGCTCCTGGCTATAGCCCTGCTGCTGCCGCGCCAGGCGCAAATTGGCCGACACATTCTGCATTACTTCCAGCGAACCGTTACTCATGGCATTGAGCAATATATTGCACAAATAATAACAAGTGCATTATATTGCACTTATCCCCCACCAGCAATGCACGACACGCCATCATGACTACCCTGACTGCCAGCGCCAGCCTGCCACCACGCCACTCCCGCCTGCCCGATATGGTGCTCATCGTGGTCACCATGATCTGGGGCGGCACCTTTCTGGTGGTGCAGAACGCCTTGCAATGGGCCGGCCCCTTCGGCTTTGTCGGCCTGCGTTTTGCCGTGGCCGGGCTGATTGCCATGTTGCTGTGCTGGCGCGAACTGGCCGGCATCCGCCGCACCGAACTATTGACCGGCCTGCTGGTGGGCAGTGTGCTGTTTGGCAGCTACAGCCTGCAGACTCTCGGCCTGCAGCTGATTCCCAGCAGCAAGTCGGCCTTTCTCACCGGGCTGTACGTGCCGCTGGTGCCACTCTTCCAGCTGTTGCTGTTTCGCCGCCATCCCCGGCTGGCTGCCTGGCTGGGCATTCTTGTCGCTTTTGCCGGACTGGTGCTGCTGTCCGACCCGCGCGGCCTGCATTTCAACTTCGGCCCGGGGGAATGGCTGACCGTAGCCGGTGCCGCGATGATCGCGCTGGAAATCAGCCTGGTTGGACGTTTTGCCGGCCAGTGCCACCCACGCCGGGTGGCGGTGGTGCAATTGCTGACCGTGGCCCTGCTGTCCGGCATCGGCTGGCAAATCAGCGGCGAAGCCGCACCACAGCCACAGCCCGGCTTGTTGCTGAGCCTGCTGGGCATGGGGCTGGCCACCGCGCTGATCCAGATCGCCATGAACTGGGCGCAGAAAACCGTGCCAGCCACCCGCGCCACCATCATCTATGCCATGGAGCCGGTGTGGGCCGGACTGGTGGGCGCGCTGGCCGGCGAACAACTGGGCATCATGGCCATCAGCGGCGCGGCGCTGATCGTAGCCAGCGTGTTGATCAGCCAGCTGGGGGGCCGCAACCCGCACTGAACCACAGATAGCGGACAAACCACTTGCCAGTACCCGCACTGCGGTGCATAAACGGCAGGGATCCTTTACCGGCCACCCCACATGTCCGACTACATCACGCTGCTTGATCAGGTTCGCCATTGCCAGCTGTGCGCGGCACAGCTGCCCTTGGGTCCGCGCCCGGTATTGCAGCTGCACCCGGCCGCCCGGCTGCTGATTGCCGGGCAGGCGCCCGGCCGCAAGGTGCATGCCTCGGGGATTCCGTTTGACGATGCCAGTGGTGCCCGCCTGCGCGACTGGCTGGGCCTGGATGCCACACAGTTTTACGACCCCACGCTGGTAGCCATCCTGCCCATGGGATTTTGCTATCCCGGTACAGGCCCCCATGGCGACCTGCCGCCACGGCCAGAATGTGCCGCCCACTGGCGTGTCCCCTTGCTGCAGCAATTACCCGCCCTGCAATTGACACTGGTGCTGGGGCAACATGCGCTGGCCTGGCATTTGCCGGGGGCCGGCAATATCACGCAGGCCGTACGCAACTGGCAGGCCGGCTGGCCAGATACCTTGCCGCTGCCCCACCCCAGCCCGCGCAATAATCTGTGGCTGCAACGCAATCCCTGGTTTGCCGCCGAGGTACTGCCAGCCTTGCGGCAACGGGTGCAGCAGTTGCTGATCGCTAGCTGAAGGGTTTATCTGCAGCACATTTGACCGGCTGGTTTGCCAAACCACCCGGTGCATGATTACTCTTGCCGCATGTCCGAACCAACCTTGTCTGCCATGAAACCTGTCGATCTGCTCAAGGGCCTGTGTGTCATCGTGCTGGCCCTTGCCTTCCTGCTGTGGCTGTATGGCACTTTCACCAACCAGCCGGATTTTGTCACCGCCGCCATGTGGCTGGGCGATGTGCTGGTGATGCTGCCGGCCTATCTGATCCCCACCATTACTGCCTGGCTGGTGAAAAGCCCGCGCCTGAAAACCATTGCCCTGCTCAACATCCTGGGTGGCTGGCTGCTGATTCCCTGGATCATCGCCATGGGCATGGCCATCAAACGCGACGACCTGCGCACGCAGGACTAAAACCACCAGATCAACGCGCTTGATAGCGGCGGCAGCCTTCCCGTAAGCTGCCGCCATGTCTGCGCCTAGCCCCCACTTGCTGTTTTCACACCTGCTGCGCCCCTTCCTGCGCGACCGGCTCCTGCGCGACCGGCTCCTGCGCGACCGGCTCCTGCATATCCTGCTGCTGCTGATGGTGCTGTTGTGGCTGCCCCAGCCGCAAGCCGGCAGCCAGTTTGCCAGCTGGATAGACTGGCCCACCATCCTGACCCTGTCCGGCCTGTTGCTGCTGACCAAGGGCGTGGAGGAAAGCGGCTACCTGGCGCATCTGGGCCGGCTCATCATCAACCGTCTGCCAAACGAGCGCGTGCTGGCGCTGTTTCTGGTCAGCATGTCGGCCCTGCTGTCCACCGTGCTCACCAATGATGTGGCGCTGTTCATCGTGGTGCCGCTCACCCTGGGGCTGCGCGGCATTGCCGGTCTGCCGATTGGCCGGCTGGTGATCTTCGAAGCACTGGCGGTGAATGCCGGCTCCCTGCTCACCCCTATCGGCAATCCGCAAAACATCCTGCTGTGGCAGCTCTCCGGCCTGTCTTTTGCCGGCTTCACCTGGCAGATGGCCCCACTGGCACTGGGCTGCACGGCCCTGCTGCTGCTGGCCACCGCGCTGGCGTTTCCCGGCCAGCGCATTCATGCCCAATTGCATGATGATGCTGGCGGCTACCAGCCGCGTTTGCTGGCGGCCTGTGCCTTGCTGTATGTCGGTTTTGTGGTGGCGCTGGAGTCTGGCCACCCCGGCTGGGGGCTGGCTGCCGTCGTGGCGGGAGTGGCCTTGCTGCGCCCGGCCCTGCTGCTGGCGGTGGACTGGAGCCTGATTGCCGTGTTCATGCTGATGTTTGTCGATATCCGCCTGCTCACCCAGCTGCCGCTGGTACGCCACTGGACCGATGCCGTGGCCGGATTGAATAGCAGCGGCTTATACCTGACCGCCCTGCTAGGCTCACAGCTGATCAGCAATGTGCCGGCCACCATCCTGCTAGTGAAATACAGCAGCGCCTACAAAGTGCTGGCCTATGCGGTGAATGCCGGTGGCTTTGGCTGTGTGCTGGGTTCGCTGGCCAATCTGATCGCCCTGCGCATGGCCGGCGAGCGCGGTATCTGGCTGCAGTTTCACCTGTACTCGCTGCCGGCACTGCTGCTGGCCGGTGTACTGGGCTACTTTCTGCGGTAAACCGGCACACGCAAAAAAGCCCGGCTACCGTGAGATAGCCGGGCACATCAGACGATTCAGCGCCCTTCGGCCGGGAACAGCAAGGGAAACAGGGGGTGATCGAGTGCAGCCCCAGCTGGCAATACATCACATAACCCAGGAAAGTCGGGCGAGGTCACCCAAGGGCGTGGCGCATGCCGCATATCATCGCCCAAGAAGCGTACCGAAAATACCCGCCGCCGTTGCTCGCCCACGCCAGCGGCGGCATGCAGGGTCAGCATGTGGAAGAACACCGCATCGCCCGGCTCCAGCGCCCAACCCAAGATGGACAAATTTTCACGGTCTGCCTCGATATCCGGCAAGTCCACCAGACTGCCTTTAGGAAACCACTTGGCTTGCTTGTCCATGAAGCTGCGTGGCATCAACCATGGGCCGCGATGCGAGCCGGCAACAAATTCCAGCGTGGCAGAGCGTGGGATGGGGTCGATTGGCAGCCACATGCTGCAGTTTTGCTGCCCTTCCACATTGTAATAAGGCTGATCCTGATGCCACGGCGTCTTTTGCCGGGTATTCGGCTCCTTCACCAGCAGATGGTCGTGATATAGCCGAACCTGCTGCGAACCCATCAGCTGTGCTGCCACCTGCCCCAGTCTGGGAGTGAAAATCAACTGGCGATAAGCCGGATTCTCCTGCCAATTACAGAAGTCCTCAAAAAACCAGCCGGGATCATCAGGCTGGCTTGCTACCTTGGCGCGTGGGCTGGGCTGCTGCAAATTGGCCGCAATGCCCTCGGCCAATGCCGCCAGCTCCGCCGGACTGAATAACTGCCGGATGCAGACCGCACCGTCGCGCTGGAAGGCCTGTATGGTTTCCTCGGACAGGCGGATGTCTGATTGTGCATATCGCATGATTGCTCCTGATATTGACCGCAGCACACTGCTTGTTACTACAGCGATGACCGACTGATTACATTCCACTCTAGCGATGTGTTCATCCATACTTTCGCCGGTGCGGTCGCGGATGCCTAACAAGGCCAGGCTGGAAATGGCAACCGTAACCATCATGGTCCAGGCTGGCGCGTATGGGCTGGCAGTCCACTGGATTAGCCAGGTGACAAAGAATTGGGAAAAACCACCAAACACCGAGACACCCAAGCCATAGGCAACGGACATGCCCGTGGTGCGGACCGCCTTGGGAAACAGCTCGGGTAGCATGGTGATGCCGGGCACTACCTGCATCACCAGCAACACGGATAGCAGACTGATAACAATTAGTAAATTGCCAACAGTAGGCTGTCGAATCAGCAACTGATAGCACGGCAGGATCAGCAGTAACATCAGCAGCCGCGACCACAAGATGACTGGCTTGCGCCCGACCCGATCAGACAGCATGCCCACCAGCGGTGCCAGCACAAAGCCGATCCCCCCCACCAGCACGCTGGCCAGCAAGGTCATGCTGGTGGGCAAGCCCAGTTCACGGGCGGCAAAGGCTGGCATGTAAAAAGCAATGATCTGGGTACATACAACAATACTGAGCAAAAGCAGCACGCTAAGTAGCAGCTTGACGCGGTAATGACGGAATACCATACGCAGTGGTTGCTGTTTGGCCGCCTCCCTGGTCAGTTGCTGCGGTGACTCCAGGCTTGGAGCCAAGGTCAGGCTTTCTTCCAGATGCCTTCTCACATATAGCCCGACCGGTGCGGTGAGCATGCCGATGAAGAAGGGAATACGCCAACCCCATTCCGCCATGTCCTGCGCCGGTAAGCCGGCGACCAAGCCCATCACCACCAAGGCACCGAGCATCACGCCCAGATTCTGGCTGCCGGGCTGCCAGCTGGCGTAAAACCCACGCTGCGCCGGCGCAGCCTGCTCTACCAGCAAGGTGGTGGATGCCCCCACTTCGCCCCCTGCAGCAAAACCCTGTATCAGCCGTGCCAGCACCACGATGCAGGGCGCTGCTACACCGATCTGGGCATAGCTTGGTACCACAGCCAACATGCCGCAGCCCAGGCCCATCATAAGCAGGGTCAATGTCAGTGCCGAGCGACGGCCATGACGGTCGGCATAGGAGCCGATCAGCATGCCGCCGATCGGACGCATCAGAAAACCCACCCCAAAAGTTGCCGTGGTCAGCAGTAGTTTTCCATACTCGCTGGCCGCGGGGAAAAATACCGGCCCCAGAAACAGCATCAGGAAACTGAATACGATGAAGTCGAAAAACTCCAGTGCATTGCCGATGGTGCAGCCAATGATCAGCCGCTGCTTGGCCTGGCTGGAAACCAGAAGCGACGGGATAACACCGCCAACCGGGCTATTCATTACGGACCTCTCTTCCTTGGCAGACAACAGCTTTGCTTGCGCGCCGCGAATCAGCGCAGATAGGCCATGGCCAGACGCTGCCAGTATTCCGCCGCATACGGCAGCGCCTGGTCATTGAAATCGTATGCCGGGTTATGCAACATGCAGCCGCCTTCCAGCGGACCATTGCCCAGCAGCAGATAGCAACCGGGACAGTGTTGCAGCATGAAGGCAAAGTCCTCGCTGCCGGTCTGCGCCTTGACTGAAGCATAAAGACCCTGCTCGCCCAACCAGTCCAGCACAACCTGGCGGGCAAAGGCCGTGTGCTCTGCGTCATTCACCAGAACGGGAAAATGACAGGGGTCCACCGTGATCTCAGCGCTTGCACCAAAGCTGGCCGCCTGCTGCAAGGTCAACTGGCGGATGCGCTCCAGCAGCAGCTCACGGACTTGCGGGCGCAGCGCCCTGACAGTCAGCGCCATGTCCAGCAGGTCCGGGATCACCGAGGACAGGCTGCCCGCATGCACGGCCCCCACGGTAACCACGGCAACATCAAGTGGATCGACATTGCGCGCCACGATGCTTTGCAAGGCCAGCGTAAGGGCAGCACCAACCAGAATGGGGTCAACCGCCTGGTGCGGCATGGCACCATGCCCCCCGTGACCATGGATACGGATATGCACGGTATCGGTGGAGGCCATCAGCGGGCCAGCCAGCAAACCGAACTGGCCAACCGGGATGCCAGGCCAGTTGTGCAGGGCGAAGATGGCATCACAGGGAAAGCGCTGAAACAGCCCTTGCTCCAGCATGGCCTTGGCACCGGATTGCTGACACTCTTCGGCCGGCTGGAAGATCAATCGCAAAGTTCCATTGAAGCTGTCCGGGGCTGCCAATAGCCGGGCAGCAGCCAGCAAGGCGGCACAATGGCCATCATGTCCGCAGGCGTGCATCACCCCCGGCTGGCGGCTGGCATGTGGTCGATCGGCCTCTTCCTGAATGGGCAAGGCATCCATATCGGCGCGTAGTCCCAACACTTTGCTGCCATCTCCTTGCTTGAGCGTGGCAACGATTCCAGTCCCCGCCAAGCCGCGTTCTACCTGATAACCCCATTGCTCTAAGCTGCTGGCGATCAGGGCGCTGGTCTGCCATTCGGCGTAGCCAAGTTCAGGGTGCGCATGCAAATGCTGGCGCAATGCTGTCATTGCTGGCCTTGCTTGCTGGATGGCTGCGGAGAAGACTGTTTGGCTCATCACGACCTCACCAAGATCAAATTGATTGCATATACAATAATGTTGTTTTGTATATACATTCATCTGACATTACTAACAGGCAAGATCAGCGACCATCAGCTATCACACGCAAAAAAGCCCGGCTACCGTGAGATAGCCGGGCAATGTGTCACCCTGACCGGGTACTAATAGCGTGCAGGCCGGCGCTTACAGCGACGGCAGCAAACCGGCAGCGACAAAGCGGTTGTAGCTGCCGCTGGCTACCAACTGGGCGGCCTGTTCAATGTCCGGTGCGAAGTAACGGTCCTTGTCGTAGAAGGCCACGCGTTCGCGCAGCTCGGCCTTGGCTTCTTCCAGCTTGGCGCTGGCCTTGTGCGGCGCGCGGAAATCCACGCCCTGGCAGGCTGCCAGCAGTTCCACCGCCAGAATGCCGGCCGTGTTACCGGCCATGTCGCGCAGGCGGCGACCGGCAAAGGTAGCCATCGACACATGGTCTTCCTGGTTGGCACTGGTCGGCAGGCTGTCCACCGAAGCCGGGTGCGCCAGCGATTTGTTTTCCGAAGCCAGCGCCGCGCCGGTGACCTGGGCAATCATGAAGCCGGAGTTCACCCCGCCGTTATTCACCAGGAAGGGTGGCAGCTTGGACAGGTTGCTGTCGATCAGCAGCGCCATGCGGCGTTCGGACAGTGAGCCGATTTCGGCAATGGCCAGGGCCAGGTTATCGGCAGCAAAAGCCACCGGTTCGGCGTGGAAATTGCCACCGGACAGGATGTCGTTGTCGTCGCTGAATACCAGCGGATTGTCCGATACCGAGTTGGCTTCCACTTCCAGCACGCTGGCGGAGTGGCGGATCTGGGTCAGGCAGGCACCCATCACCTGCGGCTGGCAGCGCAGGCTGTACGGGTCTTGCACCTTGCCGCAGTTTTCGTGCGAGTGTTCGATTTCGCTGTGTTCCAGCAGTGCGCGGTAGGCGCTGGCGGCATCGATCTGGCCGGCATGGCCGCGCACGGCGTGGATGCGCGCATCAAACGGGGTGCGGCTGCCCTGGGCTGCTTCCACCGACATCGAGCCCGCCACCACGGCCGAGGCGAACAGGTCTTCCGCAGCAAACAGGCCTTCCAGGGCAAAGGCGGTGGAAGCTTGCGTGCCGTTCAGCAGGGCCAGGCCTTCTTTCGGGGCCAGGGTAATAGGCTGCAGACCAGCGGCCAGCATGGCTTCCCGGCCATGTACGCGCTGGCCATTGACGAAGGCTTCGCCCTCGCCGATCAGCACCGCGCTCATATGCGACAGCGGGGCCAGGTCGCCGGAGGCGCCGACCGAACCCTTTTGCGGAATCACCGGGTAGATGCCGTGGTTGAACAGTGTCACCAAGGCTTCGATCACCTGACGGCGGATGCCGGAGAAGCCACGCGCCAGCGAGTTGATTTTCAACGCCATCACCAGCCGTACGGTGGAGTCGTCCATCGGCGCGCCAATGCCGGCGGCGTGCGACAGCACGATGGAGCGTTGCAGCAGCTCCAGTTCGTCCGCCGCGATGCGGGTATTGGCCAGCAGACCAAAGCCGGTGTTGATGCCGTAGGCGGTGCGCCCTTCGGACAGCACACGTGCCACGGTGGCGGCAGCGGCGTCGATGCCGGCGTGGCTGCTGGCATCCAGTTGCAGCTTGAGGCCGGTTTCACGTGAAACGCGGCGCAGGTCGGCCAGTGTCAGTTGGCCCGGTACGATATTGAGAATGCTCATGGTTTCAGTCTCTATTGATTGTTAGCTGGCCTCACGCCCGCAGGCGTGGCCGGATATGTTCTTGTTATCGTGCATGCCCTGCCGCCGATGGCAGGGCAATAACGCTGATGACGTGATTTCTGCACAGAGAATGCCCCAGTCAAGGCGCGCCGACGCAGACAGTACACGGAGTACGGCAAGGAGGCGCAACGCTGGATCGGGCATTCTCTACCCGGCTTATTTCAGCATCGGCAGATCCAGGCCCTGCTCGCGAGCGCAGTTCTTGGCGATGTCGTAGCCCGCAT
Organism: Aquitalea aquatica; assembly: GCF_013911085.1. GTDB lineage: Bacteria > Pseudomonadota > Gammaproteobacteria > Burkholderiales > Chromobacteriaceae > Aquitalea > Aquitalea aquatica. The sequence continues at coordinate 109,000 of NZ_JACERN010000023.1, read as the reverse complement.
CGGCATGACGCATCACGCCAGTACCCGGGTCGTTGCGCAGTACGCGGCCCACGCGCTTGGCGGCTGCGTCGCTGCCGTCACACACGATCACCACGCCGGAGTGCTGTGAGAAGCCCATGCCCACACCACCGCCATGGTGCAAGGACACCCAGGTGGCACCGCCAGCGGTGTTCAGCAGGGCATTGAGCAGCGGCCAGTCGGACACGGCATCCGAGCCATCCAGCATGGATTCGGTTTCGCGGTTGGGCGAAGCCACCGAACCGGAGTCCAGATGGTCGCGGCCAATCACGATCGGTGCCTTGAGCTCGCCATTCTTCACCATTTCGTTGAAGGCCGCACCCAGACGAGCGCGATCTTTCAGGCCCACCCAGCAGATACGTGCCGGCAAGCCCTGGAAGCTGATGCGTTCACGCGCCATGTCCAGCCAGTTGTGCAGGTGCGGATCATCCGGGATCAGCTCTTTTACCTTGGCGTCGGTCTTGTAGATGTCTTCCGGGTCGCCGGACAGGGCCACCCAGCGGAAGGGGCCGATGCCTTCGCAGAACAGCGGGCGTACATAGGCCGGGACAAAGCCGGGGAAGTCGAAGGCATTCTGTACGCCCTCTTCCAGCGCCATCTGGCGGATGTTGTTGCCGTAGTCCAGCGTGGCGGCGCCGCGCTCCTGCAGGGTCAGCATGGCGCGTACTTGCACCGCCATGGATTTCTTGGCGGCTGCAGTGATTTCAGCGGCGCTGTTTTGCTGCTTGGCACGCCACTCTTCCACCGTCCAGCCTTGCGGCAGGTAGCCGTGCACCGGGTCGTGGGCGGAGGTCTGGTCGGTCACCACATCCGGGGTGATGCCACGGTTCACCAGCTCGGTGAATACGTCGGCGGCATTACCCAGCAGGCCCACCGATACGGCCTTGCCGCTGTGCTTGGCGTCTTCGATGATGGCCAGCGCCTCGTCAAGCGATGTGGCCTTGCGGTCGACATAACGGGTTTTCAGGCGGAAATCGATGCGGCTTTCGTCACACTCAACGGCCAGCATGCTGAAGCCGGCCATGGTGGCGGCCAGCGGCTGTGCACCACCCATGCCACCCAGACCACCGGTCAGAATCCAGCGGCCTTGCGCCTTGCCGTCGAAATGCTGGCGGGCGACGGCAACGAATGTCTCATAAGTGCCTTGCACAATGCCTTGCGAGCCGATGTAGATCCAGGAGCCGGCGGTCATCTGGCCGTACATCATCAGGCCCTTTTTATCCAGCTCGTTGAAGTGTTCCCAATTGGCCCAATGCGGCACCAGGTTGGAGTTGGCGATCAGCACGCGCGGCGCGTCGGCATGGGTGGTGAACACACCCACCGGCTTGCCGGACTGGATCAGCAGGGTCTGGTCGTCTTCCAGACGCTTGAGCACGTCCAGAATGGTGTCGTAGCACTCCCAGTTGCGGGCAGCGCGGCCAATGCCGCCATACACCACCAGGCTTTGCGGATGCTCGGCCACTTCGGCGTCCAGATTGTTCTGGATCATGCGGTAGACGGCTTCGGTCAGCCAGCTCTTGCAGGAGAGCTCGGTGCCGCGCGGGGCGCGGATGACGCGAGTCGGGTCGAAACGGCTGTCTTGTTGTGATGCGCTCATGGGTTGTCTCCTTGGTACTGCCATGTTGTCGGGCAACTGCCCTGAATTCCTTACCGAGAACCACTAACAAAATCTCGTAGAGCACCCGGGCCAAGGCGCGCCGCCGCAGACAGTACAGCTAGTACGGCAAGGCGGCGCAACGCTGGAGCGGGGGTTTTGTTAGCGGTTCTTACTGCGAGGCCAGATGACGGGTAATACTCCACGCCAGCCGGGCCGCCGTCTTCGCGCCGTGGCTGTCGATATCGAATTGCGGGTTCAGCTCTACCAGGTCCGCCCCGGCCAGCTTGCCGCTGGCGGCAATGGCGCTGACCAGCGCTTCCACCACCGGCAGTTCCACGCCCATGGCGGCAGGGGCGGATACGGCAGGCATCACGCTGGCAGGCAGCACATCCAGGTCGATGGTGAGATAGACGATGTCCACCTGGTCGATGAAGTCCTGCACAGTACGCTGCGCATTGGCCAGGCCCGCCTGGCCCAGCGCGCTGTCCAGCAGCCACTGCACGCCCAGCTGCCCGGCGCGGGCAAACAGCGCCTGGGTATTGGATGGCTCGGCCACCCCCAGGCACAGGTAATGGAAGGGGTGGCCGGCACTGCTACAATCGGCGGCAATCTGCGCAAACGGCGTGCCGGAGGTGGCCTCGGCCGCCTCGCGGATATCAAAATGGGCATCGAAATTGATGATGCCGATTACCTTGTCCGGATGCGCTGCGGCAAGGCCGCGCCAGGTGCCGTAAGCGGTTTCGTGGCCACCACCCAGCACCAGCGGGAAATGCCCGGCACGCGCCAGTTGTTCCACTGCAGCAGCCAGCCGCAGGTGGGCGGCGTCCAGATCGCCATCGGCACAGGCTACATCGCCCATATCGCACAATGGCCGGTCCTGATGCCAGGCCAGATTGGCCAGCGCCTTGCGGATGACCACGGGCGCAGCCGCCGCACCGACACGGCCCTGATTGCGCCGCACGCCTTCATCACAGGCAAAGCCGACAATGCCGATGCCGCCCGGCAGGCCAGTGGCAAACGGCGTGGCCAGCTGGTGCCAGCGGCGGGCCAGTTCGCCTTCGCCGGCATCGATGCGGCCGCTCCACAACTTCATATCCGGGTTCATCTTGCGTTTTCCTTGAGCGGACGCTGACCGTGGAATACCCGTTCAGCCAGCAGATTGACGCCGAGTCCATAGACGATTTCGGCAGGGTGATCGATATCCCACAGCAGCAGGTCGGCCATGCAGCCCACCGCCAGCCGGCCATGGCTGTGGCCTCGGCCCAGCGCCTGGGCGGCATGGCGGGTGGTACCGGCCATGGCCTCTTCCGGGGTCAGGCCGAACAACACGCAGGCTTGGTTCATCGCCAGCCGGATGGAGGCAAACGGGCTGGTGCCGGGGTTAAGGTCGGTGGATACGGCCATCAGTACGCCGGCTGCACGCAGCAACTCGACTGGCGGTTTCTGTGTTTCGCGCAGGAAATAAAATGCGCCGGGCAGCAGCACCGCCACGGTGCCGGCCACGCGCATGGCGTCCACTCCGGCCTCATCCAGGTATTCGATATGGTCGGCGGACAAGCCACCGAATTCGGCCACCAGCGCTGCACCATGCAGATTGGACAACTGCTCGACATGGCCCTTTACCCGCAGGCCGTATTGCTGCGCGGCTTCGAATACGCGGCGGGTTTGCGCCGGGGAAAAACCCACGCCTTCGCAGAACACATCCACCGCCTCGGCCAGTTGTTCCACTGCCACGGCGGGCAGAATGTCGCGGATGACATGCTCGATATAGCCATCCGCATTGCCGGCAAATTCCGGCGGCAGTGCATGGGCGGACAGCAAGGTGGGCGATACCTCCACCGGCTGGCTGGCCGCCAGTTGCCGGGCCACGCGCAGCTGCTTCAGCTCATCTGCCAGGTTCAGGCCATAGCCGGATTTCATTTCGACCGTGGTCACCCCTTCGGCCATCAGCGCCTGCAGGCGCGGCAGGCTGGCGGCCGCCAGCTGTGCCTCGTCCAGCTCGCGGGTGGCACGCACGGTGGAGACAATGCCACCACCTTCGGCGGCGATCTGCTGGTAAGGCACACCTTGCAGCCGCTTTTCCCACTCGGCAGCGCGGTTGCCGCCATACACCAGATGGGTGTGGCAATCGATGAAGCCGGGGGTGATCCAGCGGCCGGCCACATCCACCACCTCGCCATCAAAGCTGGCCGGGTTCAGTTGCTGCTGCGGCAGGATGGCGGCAATACGGCCAGCTTCCACCACCAAGGCGTGGCCATGCAGGGCGCCATAGGGGGCGGCATGCTGCGTGTCCATGGTGGCCAGCCGGGCATTGAGCCACAGGCTGCGCGGGCTATCGTGAGTGGGGGTCATGTCTGCTCCTGATTTGTATATACAAATAAACCGTATACGAAGTCATGTCAACAACAACCTTAAGCATCACTCAGATAAATATCATGCAAATAATCAATAAATTCAATGATTTGAAAAAATAAAAAAGGGAGCCAGCGGCTCCCTTTGTGCATCATAAATCCAACAGTATTTGTATAGTCAATTGTTGGCAGCGGTGTGAATCAGCTATCCACCCAGTTCACCCAACCGTAATGCCAGGTCAGCAACACAATGATGCCGAACACGATGCGGTACCAGGCAAACACCATGAAGCTGTGGCTGGAAATGAAGCGTAGCAGCCAGCGCACGCAGAAAAAGGCTGAGATAAAGGAAAACAGCAGACCCACCGCCCAGATACCCAGATCATCGGCAACCAGCAGTGCCCGGTCTTTATAGAGGGAATACAACGAGGCGATGATCAGCGTGGGAATGGCCAGGAAGAAGGAGAACTCGGTGGCTGCCTTGCGCGACAGGCCGAACAGCATGCCGCCGATAATGGTGGCACCGGAGCGTGAAGTGCCCGGCACCAGAGCGAAAGCCTGGGCACAACCCACCTTCAGCGCATCCAGCGGCGTCATTTCTTCTACTGTCTGTACGCGGATGCTGTGCTGGCGGCGCTCGGCCCACATGATGACCAGCGCACCGATGATGAACATGCTGGCCACCACCGGCGCATTGAACAGATGGGCCTTGATGGCCTTGCTGAACAGAAAGCCCAGGGCTGCCGCCGGACAGAAGGCAATGGCCAGGTTGAGGAGGAAGCGCTGTGCGGCCCGGTCATGTCTGGCTCCGGCCAGCACGGCAGTGATGCGGGCACGGTATTCCCAGATCACCGCCAGGATGGCGCCGGACTGGATGACGATTTCGAACAGCTTGCCGCGCTCGTCGTTGAACTTGAGCAACTCACCGGCCAGGATCAGGTGGCCGGTGGAGGAAATGGGCAGAAACTCGGTCAGCCCCTCGACGATGCCGAGGATGGCCGCCTTGAGCAGAAGCAGGGTGTCCATGATGTTTTAGTCGGTGTTGGTGGTTGGGAAAATTCGGAGTGTCGGGATGCGCTGACAGCATAGCCGAACTGGATGACAGAATCACGGCACCGGGCCGGCGCAATGCCGTGCAAGCCAGCGGGCTGGCCGGCGACACCGGCAGTTTATTTCTTGACCCGGCTTTGCGAGCGCAGCTTGTAGCGGCCGCCAGGATGGACCAGCCGGGCAAACGTGACCAGATTCTTGTAAGACCAGGTGCGCCGCAGCACCAGCAGGCAGGGTTCACTGGCGGTGATGCCCAGCATGGCCAGTTCGCGCGCATCCGGCAACACTGCCTCGACCGTGTGTTCGATATCGGTCAGCGGGCAGCTCTCCATCAGGTATTCATTGGGCGTGCGCCGGCTGAAGTCCTGCAGGATATAGTCCGGTGCCCAGGCCGGATTGACGTAACGGTCTTCCAGCTGGATGGGCAGGCCGTCTTCGCGGTGCACCAGAATCGAATGGAACACTGGTGTGCCCACCTTTACTCCCAGTTGCAGGGCAATTTCCTCGCCGGCAGAGATGGTTTCCAGCTGATGTACGTCGGCCGTGTGGGTATGGCCACGCGCCTCCACTTCCGCGGCGATATTGTTGATGTCCAGCAGCGGCGATTCCGCCTTGCGTTCGGCCACGTAAGTGCCATCACCGGCAAAGCGCAGCAGGATGCCAGCTTCGGCCAGATCGCGTACCGCCTTGTTCACCGTCATGCGCGACACGGAAAACTGTCTGGCCAGCTCCAGTTCCGGCGGTATCTTGTTACCCGGCAGGAATTCCTTCTTGCGAATGCCTTCCAGAATGTATTCCTTGATGCGCAGATAGCGCGGTTGAGCTGTGGCAGACACCTTGTATTCCATGAAGTCGGGGGGATGATGAATTCTAGACTGCGGCGGCAGGGCAAAGACTGATCCAGCGCAGACCACCGTGCGCTAGCATGCCCTGTTCCCACCGCCCTGACCAGAGCATTGCCCTGCGTTGCTTACCCTCAGCCACAGATCAAGGCCCACCATTGCGCTATGATCATCCCATTTTCCTGCCAACGAGAAGCCACATGGCCATGAACCTGCCTTCCGGCGCCCGGCTGATAGCCCTGGGCAACGATGTCACCCTGCTGCAACTGGACAGCGGTAGCTGCAGCGCCACCCTGTCCTTGCTGGGTGGCCAGTTGCTGGCATTCCAACCCTATGGTCAGCAACCCTGGTTATATATGTCGCCGCAAGCCGTATTGCAGCCCGGCCGTGCCATTCGAGGCGGCGTGCCCGTGTGCTGGCCGTGGTTTGGCCCGCACCCCATGGATGGCACAGCCCCGGCCCATGGCGTGGCCAGACAGCAAAACTGGAACTTGCTGGCCGTGCTGCGCGAAGGCGATGCGTTTCACGTGAAACTGCAGGGGCCAGACTGGCAGGGCCTGAGTGTCGTCCTGGAGTACACCCTGTCCGAGCACATCGACATCAGCCTGCACACCCGCAACGACAGCGCGCAGGAGCAAAGCTTCAGCGCGGCCCTGCACAGCTATCTGGCGGTCAGCGACAGCCGGCGTATCCGCCTGCACGGGCTGGAAGAGGCGGTGTGCGAAGACAAGGTCGGCCGTCGTTACAGCCGGCTGCCGCCGCAGCCGCTGCAATTGCAAGGCGAGTTCGATGCCATCGTCTACAGCGAAGACGATGTGCTGCTGGAAGACCCGCAATGGCAACGCCGCCTGCGCATCAGCCGCAGCGGATCGGCCAGCGTGGTGGTATGGAACCCGTGGCAGGACAAGGCAGCAAGCCTTGCCGACCTGCCGGATGACGGCTGGCAGGATTTTGTCTGCATCGAAGCGGCCAATGCTGGCGAAGACAGCCGCCTGCTGGCTGCTGGGGCCAGCCACAGCCTGTGCTGCCGGCTGAGCCTGGCGTGAGCAGCCCGCGCATGATCAGCGGCCCTTGCCTGTCCGCCACCCTGGCGGACAGGGTATACTGCACGCCATCCCGCCAGCACGGCGTCGCAGTGGACAGCTTGTAAATGGCCAGACAGAACACGATTTCCAGTTATCTCCCGGTAACCTTTCCCAATGGCAACCGGGTACGCCGCTTTGGCAAGCATTGCCCGCACTGCCATGCCATGGTGGGTTGCGAACACATGGCCGGCCTGGCCAGCCTGCAGCAGGACAAGCTGTTTCTAGCAGCCCAGGGTACCTGCCCTGCCTGTCAGCACCGCTTCCCCATTGCCTGCGTCATCACCGACGACAAGCGGGTGCACCGCGTACTGCTGCCCTTGTGGGTCTATCGCATGTGGCTGCAAATGGCCACCCGCAACACGCCACAGCCGGTCGCCCAGGCCAACTGGGAAGTACAGGAAGAAAACACCGCCCCGGCACAGCAGGGCATTCTGCTGACGGATGCCGAGGTAGCAGCACGCTCGCCAGAGATTCTTGGCCGCTTTCAGGACCAGCCGATCAGTGCCTGGATCGAATACCAGGACCGGCGCTTCGTGTTTGAACGTGCAGCACCGCCGGGGCAGTTTGTTCTGGGTGAGCAGGAAGTGCTGCTGGCAGGCAAGCTGATTTACCGTCAGCAGGAAATCACCACTACGGCTTGAGCAAGGTAGCGCTCTGCCCGATACATCCAGCCCGGTACTGCCGGGCTTTTTGTTGCTTCACCAATCAGTAACCAGGAGCAGTGACTGCCACGACGCCGCCCCACTCCCCGTGGCGCGCGCCGTCTAGGGTGGGTTGGGCAAGGTTTTAAGCCGCCGCCATGTCTGAGCTATTCGACGCTAGCGAATGGCGAGTTCGGCGGCGCCTTGCCCGGCCCACAGCAGACGGGGGTTTCGCACAACCCGGGGTCGCCTAGGGGTGCAGGGGAGCTGGCGAGGCAGCTCCCCTGCCTGCTCGGCGGGCAGCCCCGCCATGTAAACATCACCGCGAAGCGGCTCAAAGGCTTGCTCTGACTGGCGCTGAGTACGGACAGGCAGAACTCAGATACAGTAATCCCCCCACACCGCCTGTACTGCCGCCACAGCCGCCAATGCAGCTGTTTCAGTACGCAGAATGCGCGGCCCGAGCTTTAGCGGCGTCCAGCCCGCGTCCAGCGCAGCAGCCTCCTCGCGCGCGGAATAACCACCCTCTGGCCCCGCCATCAGCCAGGCACGCTTTGGTGCGCTGGCGATATCGGCCAGTTTCCGGCTGCCCAGCGGCGACAGGATCAGCCGGGCATCGGCATCCGGCTGCTGCTGCAGCCATTCATTGAGGCTGAGAATGGGCAACACCTGCGGCAGGGTATTGCGACCGCACTGCTCGCAAGCCGACTGCACGATTTCCTGCCAGCGCTGCACCCGCTTGTCGGCACGGTCGCCGGACAGCTTCACCACCGAGCGTTCGGCCGCAATCGGCTGAAACAGCGACACGCCCATCTCCACGCCCTTTTGCAGGGTGAACTCCATGCGGTCGCCGCTGGAAATGGCCTGCGCCAGCCCCAGCCATACCGGTGACTCGCGGCTGATGTCGTCAAACTGGCTGATCTGGCATTCGGCCGAGCGTTTTTGCACGGCTAACAGGCTGGCCTGATATTCGCCCCCCTGCCCGTTGAACAGGGTCAGGCTGTCGCCTTCCTTCAGGCGCAGCACCTGGATATGGCGCACGACAGCATCAGGCAGCGACAGGGTTTGCCCCGCCGCCAGCGGTGTTTCGATAAAAAACCTTGGCATGGCGTATTGAAAGTCCGTGGTGATAACGGTATTTTGCTTTGTTTGCTGCAGTTGCAACAACCCATCTTTAGCAAGTGGCAGAAATGACGGCATATATGCTGCGCCGTCATTGCTTCGGGCTGCGTCACTTGCTTCAGCATCGTCTTGCCAATTCTGCTAAACAGCTTGGACAAGACGACAATCTTGCCGCAGGCAGTGTTGCCGGCGGCCATGCAGTCTACCTTACAGACAGAGCCGGCCAAATGGCCGTGGCTGTCGTTTCTGCCAGCCACCGGGGTAGCCGGGCCAGCAGAATACCCAGGAGAACACAATGCAGGTGGTTGAACAGGTGATGCAGGTTGTCCGTGACGTGGCGCGCCAGGAGGTGATGCCGCGCTTTTTGCGTGTGGGTAAAACACGCAAGGACGACGGCTCGCTGTTCACCGAGGCCGACATGGCCTGCCAGCAGGCACTGGGAGAAAAGCTGCCGGTCGTGCTGCCCCACCCGGTACTGGGCGAGGAAATGACGCGTGAAGAACAGGACGCATTATGGCAGGGCAATCCTGACGGCCTGTGGGTGGTGGACCCTATCGATGGCACCACCAATTTCGTCAACGGCCTGCCCTACTTTGCCATTTCCGTAGCGCTGATGGTGCGTGGCGTCAGCGAACTGGGGGTGATCTACAACCCGGTGTCCGACGAAATGTTCTATGCCCGCCGTGGCCAGGGAGCCTGGCTCAACGGCCGACGCCTGCCGCTGAAAACCACCCGTAACAGCATGGGTGACGCCATTGCCGCCGTGGAAGTGAAATACCTGCGTTCCGGCAAGCTGGCCGCCCGCATGAGCAGCGTCGCCCCCTTTGGCAGCCAGCGCAGCATGGGCTCCAGTACGCTGGACTGGTGCTTTCTGGCAGCCGGCCGTTACGACCTCTACCTGCACGGCGGCCAGCGCTTGTGGGACTACGCCGCCGGCGCGGTCATCCTGGAAGAAGCCGGCGGCCGGCTGGCCAGCCTGAACACGGATGACTACTGGAGCGATATGGTGTGGAAGCGTTCGGTGATTGCCGCCATCGACCCGGAACTGTACGGCCACTGGTACCGCTGGGTGCGCGCCAACCAGTAGACACAGGCATGCCCGCAAAGCAAACGGCCCCATGGGGGCCGTTTTTCATTCAGATGCATCACACAAAAATCAGTAGTTTTCCGGGCAGAAATGCCGCTCTACCAGCTCGATCAGGATATGCAGCACCTTGATGTGCAGTTCCTGCACGCGGTCGGCATACTGGCCGCCCGGGGTGTTGACGTAGACATCCGCCAACGGCTCCAGCCGGGTGGCGGTACGGCCGGTGAGGATAATCACCTTCATGCCCAGCTCACGCGCCACCGTCGCCGCATTGACAATGGTCTGGCTGTTACCGCTGGTGCTGATGCCGATCAGCACGTCGCCGGCACGGCCATGGCTTTCCAGATAGCGCGAAAACACATGCTCGTAGCCGAAGTCGTTGGCCACGCAGCTCATGTGGCTGGGGTCGGAAATGGCGATGGCCGCCATGCCGCGGCGGTTGTTGCGGTAGCGGCCGGTCAGCTCTTCGGCAAAATGCATGGCGTCGCACATGGAGCCACCATTGCCGCAGGAGAAGATACGACCACCGGCAGCAAGGCTGGTTATCAGTTGCTGCGCGGCCGCTTCGATGCTGGCCAGTGCCTGGGGATTGGCCAGCAGATTGTTCAAAGCAGTTTGCGCTTCAGTCAGGCTGGACTGGATATGGGAAATCATCGGCGATCCGTCATGCGTGCGGGCAACGGCACCGCGCCATTGCCATCAGTAAACAGGGCTGGCATTGCGGCCAGCCCCCTCATCATACCCTGCCCCTTCTGTTGCTGGTATTGGCGGGCAGGTAAATTTCAGCGCAACACGATCAGCGCCGTTCCGGCACAGCTGAGCAGGGCCCCCAGCCAGGCAATCAGCGGTGGTGGCTGTTTCTGCACCAGCCACAACATGGGCAGGATCAGCACCGGACTGAGCGCCGACAACATGCCCACCGTGGCCACATTGGCATGCTGCAAGGCCAGCATGATCAGCGTCATGCCCAGACCCAGCGCCACCAGGCCATTGAGCGCCGTCTGCCCCAGCATGCGCGGGGTATAAGCGCCACGGCTCCTCGCCAGAGACAGGCCGCCCAGCAACAAAAGATAGTGCGCGGCACAGGCAATACCCATGCGCAGGGCCGAGGCGGTGACTGGCTCCAGTCCGGCGGCAATGGCCGGCTTGGCAAAGAATGTCCCCATGGCCTGGCACAGGGCGGCCAGCATGCCCAGCAACACGCCGGCCTTCAGATGGGCCGGATGCTCCCAGGCATGGGCATCTGCGCTACGCCGGCCAAAGGCCACGGCCAGCAACACGCCGCCAAACACCATGCTGCTGCCAACAAAGGCTGGCAGGCTGAGTTTTTCCTGCAGGAACAAGATGCCCAGCACCACGGAAAATACCGAATGTGTGGCAAACAACAGGCCGGCACGGCGTGGCCCCAGCCGGTTCATCGCGGAAAAATAAATGGTGTCGCCCAGGAAAATGCCGGTCAGGCCGGACAGCAAGGCCGGCCACAGATTGCTGGCATTGATGCTGTGCCAGCCTCCGGAAAGCAGGCTGATGCCGCCCAGCAGTACGGTAAGCAGGCTCAAACGCAAGCGGGTAAAGGCAAAGGGGCCGAAATGGCGTGAAGGGCCAGCACCGAGAATGCCACCCCACGCCCAGCAAGCTGCCGCACCGATGGCGGCCAGGTCATACCACATAATATCCAGTCTGCCCGTCCGGGTAGGCCGGGCGGATGATCATGACGAAGCCTGCCAGCTTACCTGTCAGGCGGCCATTCCGGCCAGCACGGCAGATTGTCTACCTCCAGCCAGGGCCGGGCATGGCTGGACCAGATATGCTGGCTGGCCTGCTGTGCTGGTGCCTCGTCCAGTGTGGCAACGCGCAAGATGACATAGGGGCTGCCCTCGCGCTCGGCCAGCAGATGGCTGCCACATTGCCGGCAAAAATGGCGCAGCTTGCCAGGCGAGGACGCAAAACTGCCCAGCTGCGCCTGCCCGCGCAGCCAGCGAAAATGCTGGCGCAGCACCCCGGCAGTTGGCACATGGGTAGCCGCATGGGCTTTCTGGCAGGTCAGGCAATGGCAATGGGTGATCGGCAGATCCAGCTGCTCTATTTCATAAGCAATGGCACCGCACAGGCAGCTGCCTAGCATGGAGCATCCTCCAACAAGATGATTTCCACCCGCTCCTTGCCCTTGCCGATGTTCTTGCGCTTGAGCGCTATACGCCCCACCTCACCGGTACGCGCCAGGTGGGTGCCGCCGCAGGGCACGCGGCAATAGCCGGGCACTTCCCAGTAACGGCGCTGCGTGGCCTCATCGGCAAAGGCACTGATGATGGCGCGGTCGGCGTCGATCAGGCCCTGTACCTTGGCGGTGATGGCCGGCAGGTGTGGGGTAATGGCTTCGGGCAGGGCAAAGTCGATGCGTGCCTTGTCAGCCGCGATATGCGCACCGATTTTTTCCACCCCGGCAAAATCGCGGTAAATGGTTTCCAGGGTCAGCTCGGCGGCAAAGTGCAGCCGCATCAGCCGGTAGCGCCGTGGCCAGTCTATCTGCACCGCTACCGCAGCACCGGCCTGCAAGCCATGCTCGGCAGGCAGGGTATACACGATATCCAGCCCCTGTGTGGCCGCCTGTAGCACCGGCCAGCCGCCTATCGTCCCGGCATCGCTCTCCTGCCCACCGGAAAAGGCATAGAAAATGGTGTGCTGCAGCCAGACCTGCTCACCCTCCACCCGCGCCACCGTCGTCGCGAGCGAGCGCTGGTAGGGATCAGTCCAGAACTGTTTGATGGTCATAACAGGCGTGCCAGGTAGTCGACCAGGCTCAGCGGATAGCTGAAGGGCTGGCCCAGCCATTGCTGGTACACCTCGCGATACTCGGCATGCTTGGGCTGCAGCACCAGCGCCTGGGTCAGCGACTGCACGGCGGCATGTGAGTCTGCCAACTGCCATTGCGACATGGCAAGGATGAACCAAGCCTCGTGAATGCGGAAATTGAGCGACAACGCCTGCCGCGCCAGCAAGGCGGCATCCTGATAGCGCTGAGCCTGAAACGCGGCACCCAGCTGGCCGATGCTGTCTTCCAGCGGCGGCAGGGTGTGCTGCTTGCTCAACACCAGGGTATGACCATTGCCGACATTGCTGTCGCTTTCCTCTTGCGCCTCCAGCAGCCAGCTCACTCCCAGGCCCTGCTGGTTAAACCAGTTGAGCGCAGCGAACAGCCCTTGCAGGGTGAATACATGGTAGTGCATACGCCACGGCAGGCCGGGCGACAGGTTTTGCGGCGTCATCTTGTGCTGAAAGGCCTCGATATGGGCCTCCAGTCCGGTGATGGGGCGCACGCTGTCTTCCATCAGTGCGTCGCGCTTGGGCACGATCATGAAACTGATGCCCCCGACACGCAGCACCCGCCCCCACTCCAGCCAGGCACTGAAAATGTCCGGCACATGCTCCAGCACATGCGAACTGGCGACATAGTCCAGCTCAGCATCGGCCAAGGGTAATGCACTGCCGTCGGCAACCAGGTCAACACGCGCCACCCCTTTGCCATAACGCTGCTGCTCGGCGGCATACACCTGATAGTCAATCAGATCCGGCTCGTCCAGGTAACGCACGCCATCGCAGGGGGCCACGCTGATGCAATCGGCCGGGGCCAGCGGATTATGCGCACCCCGTCCCAGCTCAACGCCCTTGCCTTGCAGCCATTGTCTGGCCAGCTCCATAAGCTCTTATCCTTGTGTGCAGGCTGGCGTGTCCACCCCACCGGCCAGTCGCTGATACACCTGTTGATCCAGCCGCTCCATCATGCGCTCGGGCCGCGACAAGGCGGTGAAACCGTATTGCGCATACAGGCCATGCGCATCGGCGGTGGCCAGCAGCATGCGCCGCAGCCCCTGCAAGCCAGGATGGGCCAGGATGTGCTCCAGCAATGCCTTGCTGATGCCGCTCCCGCGCCAGTCCGGCAGCACAAACACATCGGCCAGATAGGCGAAAGTCGCCTGGTCGGTAATCATGCGGGCAAACCCCACCTGCTTGCCAGCGACATATACGCCAAAACACAGCGAGCCGGCCAGCGAGCGCTCAAACACATCACGCGGCAAGCCGGCAGCCCAGTAAGACTCTCCGCTGAGATAGGCGTAAATCATGTCCCGCTCCAGCCGGGCGAGGTCGCAGTCGAATTCCAGTGCAAGCGTGTCAGACATGACAGGGCCTCATGGTGGCAAGGGCAAACAGTATCAGGATATCAGGCGATGCTGGCCGGATAGTGCGCAGCCACCCATTGTTCAAACTGCTGGCACATGGCGGCATCACCCTGGCTGTTATCGGCAATCAGTTCATCACCATGCACCAGACGGATACGGGCATCCAGATCGGCAGCCGCCGGCTCGGGATAGCGGCGGCTGGCGGCAGCGGCCATTTGCTGCCGGGCCTCAGCCCAGGCCTGCTCCACGCTGCGATTGCACTCGTCAGCCAGATAGCGGGCATTGAACGGTTCGCCAGTCAGGCTCTGCAAGGTGGCGTCGTGGCTGATGCTGTTGCCCGGCCCCCAGTAATGCTGGGCCAGCGCGGGGCCGATGGCCGGGTTGTCGGTCAGATAACCGTACTGGCGCAGGAAATGGGCACGGGTCTGATACACCGCCATATTGGCCAGCAAATAGCCGTGATAGGACGCCGCCGACTCCTGGTTCAGCAAATGCGGAATGGCCAGTAGCGGGCGCGGGCTGCAAGCGATGCCCAGAATGCGCTGCTCGCTGCTGCGGGCCAGCTGCAATACCTGTTCGGCGGTCAGCTGTTCATCCGGCAGCTGGTAGAGCGCTGCCTCGAAATAACCCACCAGCAGAATCATCCGCTCCATGAAAGCACGGTAAGGCTGGCTGGCCTCGATGCCGGCATGGATCAGCGCCTCCGGCATGGCCTCGCCCTGGCGGTTCCGTGCATAGCGCGCCAGCCAGTCGGCATCGCCCAGCAGGCTGTCGCAGAACATGGACTGGGTTTCGGCATAGGCCATGGAAGTCGGCGCGAACTCCTGCGAAAAACAGGGGGAGTTCTGGGTCACGTTGGCAAAATGCGCCGCGTGGCCGCCCTCGTGGAACAGGGTGTTGATGGCGCGGTCGCCGCTGCCCACCTGGTCGGGTGTGGCATCAGCGGTGAAATTGACATGGGCCGGCACCCACTGGCCCTGCTCATCGACATAGCAGGGCTGCGGACCATGGCAAAAGCCATTCTGGTATTTGCCCTTGCGCTCGATCAGGTCCAGTTGCAGCAAGGCGCCACGGTACTGTATGCCCAGGCGACGGAAGCTTTCCAGCCAGCGTTCCACCGCTTTGGCAAACGGCAGGTAAGGGTCCATCTGGCGGGTGACATCGCCGCTCATGTGGTGGCGCAGATTCCAGGCTTCCAGCGCATCGGCCCCCTTGTTGCTGGCCAGCTGCTTGAGCGCATTTTCATTGACCTGGCGGGTACGCTGCTCGAAATCATCCAGAATGACAAACAGCGCTTCTGGCGTCATCCGCTCGTTTTTCTGCACCTTGTAGTCGAAATAGTCGCGGTAACCCAGGGCGCGGGCAAAGGCATTGCGCTGGCGCACGATGTCCAGGAAACCATTGTCCAGCACCCATTGCTCCAGCTGCAGCAAGGCATCGTGTGAACTCTGGCGGCAGGCTTCATCCGGATTGGTCCCCATATTGGTCACCAGCATGCTAAGCGTGGCGTCCTCCCACTGGCCGTGCTCATTGCGGTGGCGCAGGCTGTGTGACTGCTTGCGCGCAAACAGCGCCGCCTCCATCTCGATCAGCCCGGCCATCAGCTGGCGGGCCTCGTCATTGTCGATGATGTTGCTTTCAAACAGGGCCAGCCAGCCTTGCAAGCCATGCAGCAAGCCGGCCTGCTCCGCATCCGGTGGCAAAGCCTGGGCGGCGGCCAGCATGGCGCGGGTCTGCTGCAGCCGCTCGGGGCTGGAGATGAAATCCTTGTAGGCAGTTTCGGCACGGCCAAAACCGGCATGGTCGTCGGACATGCCCATATAAGTAGACCAAAACAGCGTCTCCTTGGCGCGATGCACGGCCAGGTATTGCTGATTCAGCTGACGGAAAAAGTCGCGGGGATGTTGCATGTTTCTCCTTTGGCTACGGCCTGTCACTGGCACTTCATGAGCGCCATGGCCGGCAAACTGGCAGTTTCTGCCCGAAGCGCGCCAGGGTCAACGGCTATTGCTCTCCTGCCCGGCATCAGCAAAAAGCCCGGCATAACCGGGCTTGTGCAAACGGGGAGGCATGGTTTTCAGGCTGCGGCGGCGCTGCGCTTTTGCTGACGCATGGATAGCAGGCCTGCAGCCGAATACAGCAGCAAGGCCAGCCAGATCAGGCAGAAGCCCACCAGTTTGGCACTGTCGAACGCCTCGCCGAACACCCACACCCCCAGCGCCAGCTGAATGGTGGGGCCAATGTACTGGATCAGCCCCACGGTAGCCAGCTTCAAGCGGCGCGCGCCAGCAGCAAACAGCAACAGCGGAATGGCCGTGACCACACCAGCCCCCACCAGCAGCACATCGCTACTGATCGCCTCATTCAGGAATGCGCCCTGCCCCTGCCACTGGAACCACAGCAAGGCCGCCAGCGCCAGTGGTGCCATCAGGAAGGTTTCCAGCGCCAGGCCCTCCAGTGAGGCCAGCGGTGCTTTCTTGCGCAACAAGCCATACAGGCCAAAGGTAGCCGCCAGCGACAGGGCAATCAGCGGCACCGTGCCGGTAGCCCAGGTAATCCAGGCTACGCCGACTGCGGCCAAGAGCACGGCGCTACGCTGGATGGGCGTGAGTTTTTCTGCCAGAAACAGCCGTCCCAGCAACACATTGAACAGCGGGTTAATGAAGTAGCCCAGGCTGGCTTCCACCACATGGCCGGCATTGACGGCCCAGATATAAATCAGCCAGTTGAGCGACAACATCAGCGAAGACAGGCCGAAAATGGCCAGTTTTTGCGGCTGGCGCACCGCCTCGCCCAGCCAGGCCCAGTTGTGACGCACAGTGAGGATGCCCGCCACGAACAGGGCTGACCAGACAATGCGATGGCAGAGAATCTGCAGTGCCGGAATATGGTGCAAAGGCTTCCAGTACAGCGGAAACAGGCCCCAGATCAGGAAGGCAATAAAGGTAAACAGCACGCCGCGGGTGGCGTCCTGCCGGGACTGGGCGGAAGACATGACAGACTCGATGCAGAAGGGGTTTAACGGTACAGCTTAACGGCTTGGCAGGCATGAAGAAACCACCGCTCCGATAACATGCTGTTCTGCCATGGAAACAATGCCAGCCAACCGCCCCGCTCACCCATGCTGCACTGGCACAATCGCCGCACTGTCCGGCGCTATGCGTCAATACCTTTGACGTTGACGTAAACGTAAGCTAGAGTCCGCCACAGAGCAGCCACCGGCTGAGCCGAGGCATGGAGAATGCCACCCGGCCCCCCCGATTACGGCCTACAACATAAAGAAAGGCGAGCGTTTTCCAGCCGAGAAAACCCGCCGCCGCCACAAGCGAGAACAAGCCGCAGGCCGTGCCGACCACCTTACCGGCCAGGCCCCGCGCGGCAGGAGGAGAAACCATGTCGATCCGTCATGTTGATCTGGAAGAAAAGTACAGCGCTGCCACCGGCCAGGTGCTGATGACCGGCATCCAGGCGCTGGTACGCCTGCCCATGCTGCAACAGGAGCTGGACCGGGCCGCCGGGCTGAATACTGCCGGCTATGTCACCGGCTATCGTGGTTCGCCCTTGGGCAATGTCGATCAGACCATGCAGAAGGCCGAGCCCTATCTCAAAGCGCACAATGTGGTGTTCCACCCCGGTCTGAACGAAGACCTCGCCGCCACCGCGGTATGGGGCACGCAGCAGGTGAATATGTTCGAGGGGGCCAAGTACGATGGCGTCTATGCCTTGTGGTATGGCAAGGGCCCCGGCGTGGACCGCTCCGGCGACGTGATCAAGCACGGCAATGTGGCCGGCACCAGCGCCAAGGGCGGGGTGCTGCTGGTCGCTGGCGACGACCACGCCGCCAAGTCTTCCACCTTTCCGCACCAGTCCGACCACATCCTCGCCGCCAGCATGATTCCGGTGCTATCCCCTTCCGGGGTGCAGGAGGTGATCGACTACGGCCTGCATGGCTGGGCGATGAGCCGCTACTCCGGCTGCTGGGTATCGATCAAGGCCATTTCCGACACCGTCGAAAGCTCGGCCGTGGTGGATATTTCGCCGGAACGCTTCAACTTTGTCATTCCGCAGGATTTCCCCATTCCCGAGGGCGGCCTGTCCATCCGCTGGCCGGACCCGCCGCTGGTGCAGGAAAAACGCGTGCTGCACCACCGCCTGTATGCCGCACTGGCCTACGCCCGCGCCAACAAGCTCAATCACATCACGCTGGATTCACCCAAGCCGCGCTTGGGCATCATCACCTGTGGCAAGAGCTATCTGGACGTGATGCAGGCGCTGGACGACCTGGGCATCGACGAAGCCCTGGCCGCCGACATCGGCCTGCGCATCTTCAAGGTGGGCATGGTGTGGCCGCTGGAGCCGGAAGGCGTGCGCCAGTTCGCCGAAGGGCTGGATGAAATCCTGGTAGTGGAAGAAAAACGCCAGATCATCGAATACCAGCTCAAGGAACAGCTGTACAACTGGCGCGACGACGTGCGCCCGCGCGTGGTGGGCAAGTTTGCCGAAAAAGGCGAATGGGCTTTGCCGCATGGCGACTGGCTGCTGCCGGCTGCCGGTGAACTGACCCCGGCCATGATTGCCCGCGCCATTGCCAGCCGGCTGGCGCTGATCTTCGACAGCCCGGTGATTCACGACCGGCTGAAGTTCTACGACGAAAAAGAAGCCCAGCTGGTGCAGCCGCGCGAGGCCATTGCCCGTGTGCCGCATTACTGCTCCGGCTGTCCGCACAACACCAGCACCCGCGTGCCGGAAGGCAGCCGCGCCGTGGCCGGTATCGGCTGCCACTACATGGCGCACTGGATCGAAGGCGACAGCACCAAGACCTTTACCCAGATGGGTGGCGAGGGCATCACCTGGGTGGGTCAGGCGCCGTTCACCAACACCAAGCACATCTTCACCAACCTGGGTGACGGCACTTACTTCCACTCCGGCCTGCTGGCCATCCGCGCTGCGGTGGCGGCCAAGGTCAACATCACCTACAAGATCCTGTACAACGATGCGGTGGCCATGACCGGTGGCCAGCATGTGGACGGTTATCTGGATGTGCCGATGATGACGCGCCAGCTGGCCGCTGAGGGAGTCAAGCGCATCGTCATCACCAGTGACGAGCCGGAGAAATATCAGGGCGTGCAGGGTCTGGCACCCGGCGTGGACGTGTTCCACCGCCGCGAACTGGACCGCTTGCAAAAGGAACTGCGTGAAACCGCAGGCACTACCATCCTGATTCACGACCAGACCTGCGCCGCCGAAAAACGCCGCCGTCGTAAACGCGGTGAGTTTCCCGACCCGGCCAAGCGCGCCTTCATCAACGAAAAAGTGTGCGAAGGCTGCGGCGACTGCGGCAAGAAATCCGGCTGCCTGTCGGTACTGCCGGTGGAAACACCGCTGGGGCGCAAGCGCAAGATCGACCAGTCCAGCTGCAACAAGGACTACTCCTGCGTGGAAGGTTTCTGCCCCAGCTTTGTCACCGTCGAGGGTGGCAAGCTGAAAAAGCAGAGCCCGGCCGCTGCCACGCTGGAAGCCATGCCAGCCCTGCCCGCGCCGCAGATTCCAGTTCTGCATGAACCCTTCAGCATCATGATTACCGGCGTTGGCGGCACCGGCGTCGTCACCATTGGCCAGGTACTCGGCATGGCAGCCTATCTGGACCACAAGGGTGTCACCGTGCTGGACATGGCCGGCCTCGCGCAAAAGGGTGGCTCGGTGTGGTCGCACGTGCGCATAGCCGACAGCCAGCAGCAGCTGCACGCCGTGCGTATCGCTGCCGGCGATGCCAACCTGGTACTGGGCTGCGACCTGGTAGTCACCGCAGCGGAAGAAGCCCTGGCCAAGATGCGCGAAGGCTTCAGCCACGCCATCGTCAACAGCTACGAATCGCCCACCAGCGCCTTCCTGAAAAACCCGGACGTGCGCTTCCCCAGCCGCGCCATGAAGGACGCAGTCATCGAATCGGTCGGAGCCGGCCGCTTCTGGGAAGTCAACGCTACTCGTCTGGCCACCGCGCTGATGGGCGATGCCATTGCCAGCAATATGTTCATGCTGGGTTATGCCTGGCAGCGGGGCTTGGTGCCGGTCAGTGAAGAGGCGCTGATGGAAGCCATCCGCCTGAACGGTGCCGCGGTCAAGTTCAACCAGCAGGCCTTTGTCTGGGGACGCCATGCCGCCCACGATCCGGGCCGCGTGGAAGCACTGGTGAATCCCTCCTCGGTAGTGCAGTTCGTTCCACGTGAAACGCTGGATGGCGTGCTGCACCACCGAGCCAAGGAACTGGTGGCCTACCAGAATCAGGCACTGGCGGAACGTTACAAGGCGCTGGTGGACAAGGTCGCCCGTGCAGAACAGGCGGTGAATCCAGCCAGCAGCACACTGGCACTGGCAGTCGCCCGTGGCTATTTCCATCTGCTGGCTTACAAGGACGAATACGAAGTGGCCCGCCTGTATACCGATGGCGACTTCCTGCGCGAGCTGGCCAGCCAGTTCGAGGGCGATTACCAGCTGCGCTTCCATATCGGAGCCGGCTGGATCACCGGCCATCAGCCGAAGAAAGTGGCATTCGGCCCCTGGCTGCTCAAGGGGATGAAGTTGCTGGCCAAGCTGCGCTTCTTGCGTGGCACCGCGCTGGACCCGTTTGGCTGGCAGGCGGACCGCAAGCTGGAGCGCCAGCTGATTGCCGAATTCGAGCAACTGCTGGACACGCTGCTGAGCGGGTTGAATGCAGACAATCTGGCTACGGCGGGTGAGCTGGTCAAACTATTCGAAGGCGTGCGCGGCTTTGGCTATATCAAGGAAGCTGCCTGGAAACAGGCAGGCGAACGGCAACAGAGCTTGCTGGAGCGCTTTCGCCAAGCAGCAGGCAAGCGCAAGGTAGCTTGATGGTTTTGTGAGTGTTGTAGCAGTAAAGAGAGGGTGGTTCAGGCGCGGATGATGTCATCCGCGCCCTTTTTTTGATCAAAAAATCCCGCTTTCGGGGAAAAAACGCACCGTTTCAAGGCGTAGCCTGTCACGACAGCATCAGGCTGAGGCGACGCGCCTCGTCCAGTGCCTGGTCGACACCGTTGTACTCGTCCTGCCACACCCAGATGCCGTGTACCGCATCCAGGGTTTCCACCAGCCACAGCCGGCCACTGCTGCCAAGCGCCACCTGACGGGCACGCACCGGGCGACGATAGTTGAACATCACGATTTCACTGGTTTTCTGCACAGCCGGGGTATGCTTGCGCGGGCTTGAGAAGAAGGGCATGGCGTAACCTCCTGTTGGGCGATATGCCACTTTATTCAGAGCAATCCCCGTGCCAGCCTTGTGCAATGCATCATCACATTGCGATCAAACCCCTTGCTGCTTTTGACGGCAGCACGGCTGCGGCTTAGCATGGCCGCATCCCTCCACTGGAAGCTGCAGCATGGAAAACCGCAAACTTGCCGTCCTGATCGATGCCGACAACGCCCAGGCCAGCCTCACCGCCGAACTGCTGGCCGAGGTAGCCAAATACGGCACAGCCATCGTCAAGCGCGCCTATGGCGACTGGACCACCACTCAGCTCAAGAGCTGGAAAGAGGTATTGCACAAGCACGCCATCCACCCCATCCAGCAGTTTGCCTACACCAGCGGCAAGAACTCCACCGACTCGGCACTGATCATCGACGCCATGGACCTGCTGTACACCGGCAATTTCGATGGCTTCTGCCTGGTCTCATCCGACAGCGACTTCACTCGGCTGGCCACCCGCCTGCGTGAGGGCGGCCTGACGGTGATCGGCATCGGGGAAAAATCCAAGACCCCGCGCCCCTTCATTGCCGCCTGCGACAAGTTTGTGTTTACCGAAATCCTGCGCCCGGAAAAAACGCAGGAAACCACAATCATCAGCGACAAGCCGAAGGCGCGCACCACGCGCCAGAGCAAGAGCAAGCCGGTGGTGGCCAAGGAAATCCACCCGCTGCAGGCCATGTTCACCTCGGCCATCGACGCGGTGGCACGGGAAAGCGGCTGGGCCGAACTATCTGCTGTCGGCTCCTATATTGCCAAGAATGACCCCTCCTTCGACCCGCGCAATTACGGCCACTCGCGCCTGTCGCAAATGGTGAAGAAGCTGGACTTTCTCAGCGTGCAGGAGCAGCGCAACGGCTCCAAGCTGCACAGCGAAATCCGTATCAAGGATGGCGAGGCGGCCGAACCGGCCCCGGCCGCTGCAGCCACAGCCATCGTGCACGCCCAGCCGGAAAATCCGCCGCCAGCAGTAACGCCACGCAAGAAACGCAGCCCGCGCAAGAAAACCGAACCCGCCGGCAAAGCCGGCTGAGCGGACACATCGATCCGCACTGGCGCGCGCGACAGCGACGCGCCGGACTAGCTCATGACAGGAGAAAACATGCAGATACGTGATGCCAAGCTGGAAGACCTGGCTGTCATTCTGGATATCTACAACGAGGTGATCGCCACCTCCACCGCCATCTACAACGACGATCCGCTCAACCCGGGCGAATTTGCCATCTGGTTCCAGGACCGGCTGGCCGCCGGCTACCCGGTGCTGGTGGCCGAAGACCAGGGCGAAATTCTGGGCTTTTCCAGCTTCGGCGATTTCCGCCCGCGCCCCGGCTTCCGCTTTACCGTGGAGCACAGTGTGCACCTGGCACCGACCGCACGTGGCAAGGGCATAGGCAGCGCGCTGGTCAGTGCGCTATTCCCGCGTGCCGAGGCACTGGGCAAGCACACCATGCTGGGCGCGGTGGACGCGGCCAACGAAGGCTCCATCCGCTTCCATGAAAAACTGGGCTTCATCAAGGTGGGCGTGCTGCCGCAAGTGGGCTTCAAGTTTGGCCGCTGGCTGGACCTGGTCTACATGCAGAAATTCATCAGCGGTCAGAGCGACGGCCCGGTGTGATTCACCCAGGGCATTGATGAAAAAGAAAAACGCCGCAGTTGCCTGCGGCGTTTTCTGTTCTAGCTGCTGCGCTGTTGAAACAGCGTCCGTTCTTGAAGTTCTCTATTCTCTTCCTCTGTACGACTTAGCGCACGACTGCAACAATATCCTTACTGAACACCTTTTCGCAATACTTGCATTTCATTTTGATGTCTTTGGCCTGTGCCTTGACGAAGAAATGGCTCTTCACCGGCTCGGCATGCGAGATGCAATTGGAGTTGGGGCAGGCGAAAATGCCTTCGATGCTTTCCGGCAGCTCCAGCTTGTGCTTCTTCACCACTTCGAAATTATCGATGACATTGACCGTGGCCTTGGGGGCGAACAGCGCCAGCTCGTTAGCCTGCTCTTCAGTCAGGGCAACGTTTTCCACCTTGATGATGTCCTTGGCGCCCATGTGGCGGGACGACAGGTTCAGCCCCACGGTAATGCGTTCGCCGGTTTCCGCCAGCTTGAACAGACGCAGAATATTCACGCCCTGACCTGCCGGGATGTGGTCGATGACGGTGCCTTGTTTCAGGGCTTCAACGGTACGGGTGTATTGCATGATGTTTCCTTCCCTGATTTATACGGTTTCGTTCAGTACCAGCGACAACAGCGCCTGACGGGCATACACACCGTTCTTGGCCTGCTCGAAATAGTAGGCATGCGGAGTGGCATCCACATCCACGGTGATTTCATCCACCCGTGGCAGCGGGTGCAGCACCTTCAGATTGGTACGGGCGGTCTTGAGCATGTCGGCGCGCAACACGAACTGGCCCTGGATTTTCTTGAACTCGGTTTCGTCAAAACGCTCACGCTGCACGCGGGTCATGTACATGATGTCGATCAGCGGGATCACATCGTCCAGGCTGTCGACAATGGTGTACTCAATGCCCTTTTCGTCCAGCTCTTCGCAGATATAGTCCGGCATGGCCAGCTGCTCGGGGGCGACAAAGTAG
This sequence comes from Aquitalea aquatica, assembly GCF_013911085.1. Lineage (GTDB taxonomy): Bacteria > Pseudomonadota > Gammaproteobacteria > Burkholderiales > Chromobacteriaceae > Aquitalea > Aquitalea aquatica. The sequence goes on along the minus strand of NZ_JACERN010000023.1, from coordinate 85,176 downwards.
AAGCGCGCGCCAAATAGCGACAGCGCCTGGGTCAGCGAATGCACGGTGCGGCCGTATTTCAGGTCGCCGACAAAAGCGATGGTGAGGTTTTCCAGCGTGCCCTGGGTTTCACGGATGGTGAACAGGTCGAGCAAGGTCTGGGTGGGATGCTGGTTGGAACCGTCACCGCCGTTGATCACCGGTACGCTGGAGAACTCGCTGGCCAGCCGCGCCGCGCCTTCCTTGGGGTGACGCATCACCACGGCATCGGTGTAAGAGCTGATGATCTTGATCGAGTCAGCCAGGGTTTCACCCTTCTTGGCGCTGGTATTGCCACCATCGGCAAAGCCGATGATGTCGCCGCCCAGCCGCTGTACCGCGGTCTCGAACGACAGGCGGGTACGGGTGGACGGTTCAAAGAAACAGCTCCCCACCAGCTTGCCTTGCAACAGGTCATTGCGCGGCGTGCGTTTGAGCTTGCCCGCCGTTTCCACGACGAGCTCTAGCTCCTCGCGCGAAAAATCGGGGATGGAAATGATGTGTTTCCGATAGAGCGGGTTTGCCATGATGGGGGGTCCTTGCATTCTGCGAATTATTTTTGCCCATAAAAAAAAAGCCCCTGAGCAATCAGGAGCTTTTTTTCTGGAATTTCCGGGGTTCGGGAACAGTCCGGCCTGGCAGCAACGACACAACGCCACCGTGACAGGTGGTGCGGACGCTAATGACAACAGCTGCAAATGGCGACAAGACGGCTCCTCCGAACAAACCCCGAGATTCTAATGCCAAACCACCCGCTTGATAAGAGCAGTGTCGCATTTTGCAAATTCCATGACACCAATACGGCAAGGCCGCGACACACTCAGGCCGGCTGGCGCTGCCATAAGCAGCGCAATCCCAGTCCTATCATCATCAAGCCGCTGGCCCGCTGCCCCCATACCGCCAGCAGTGACATGGAGCCGGCAGCGCAAAGCCGGCTTCCCAGCCACAGCAAGGCAATCAGATAACTCAGGTTCAGCAGACAGAACACCACGCCCAGTTGCAAAAAGCCCGGTAGAGGGTCCTGCCCGGCCTGCAGAAACTGCGGGAAGAAGGCCATGAAGAACACGATGGCCTTGGGATTACCCAGGGTCAGCAAGCAGGCGGAGTACAGTTGCCACGGGCTGGCCGTGCTATCCGGTACCGGCGGTAGTGCCGCATGACGCCAGCACTGGCCGCCCAAGTAGATCAGATAGCCGGCACCACCCCAGCGCAACACGGCAAATAGCAGCGGATTGGCCGCCAGCAAAGCGGCGACACCCAGGGCCGACAACAGGATCAGCAGCATGTCGCCCAGCAGCAAACCCGCCAGGGCCAGACCAGCAGCACGCCAGCCACCGCGCAGAAAGGCACGCCATACACACAGCGTGCCGGCTCCAGGCGTCATCACCAGCAATAGCGCAGCGGGTAAAAAGGCAGACCACAACATGGCAGCTCCTCGCAATGCCGGTGACATGGCAGCCATTCTGCAGCAGCCAGACAGCAAAACGCCACCCCGCAGGGTGGCGTGATCTTGTGCCGAGCAGCCGGGTTTACAGCTTGAAATTGCTGACCAGGCTTTCCAGATTGGCCGACAGTTCGCGCAGCTGCGCCACCGAATCCGACACCTGCCGCACCACATGGCTATTGCTCTGCGCCATGGAGCTGATGCGCTCCACGTTCTGGGCGATTTCCTGGCTGGCCGCGGACTGTTCACGGGTGGAGGCGGCAATGTCGACAATACTGGCCACCAGGCCCTGGCTGCGGCCCAGCACGGTATTCATCGCCTCATTGGCTTCATCGGCCACCGCCACGCTCAGTGTTACCTGCTCGCGGCTGTTTTTCACGTCGTCCACCGCCTCGCGGGTTTCACTGCCAATGGCATTGACGATGCGGGTAATCTGCACCGTCGCCTCGGCGGTACGCCCTGCCAGATTGCGTACTTCGTCGGCCACCACGGCAAAACCACGGCCCATTTCACCGGCACGGGCCGCCTCAATGGCGGCATTCAGCGCCAGCAGATTGGTCTGGTCGGCAATGTCCTTGATCACCCGCACAATGGTGCTGACTTCTTCCGAGCGCTCGCCCAGGCCGTTCATCCGCTCGGCCAGCGCCTGCATGCTGCTGGTCATGCGCTGGATTTCTGCGGTGATACGGTTAACCGTGGCTACGCTCTGCTCGGTCAGCTCGCCGGTTTCACGGGCGGTGATTTCGGCCTCCTGTGCGGTATCGGCAATGTGGTGCACGCTCACCGTCACCTGTTCCACCCCGGCAGCCGTGGCGCTGGCCGCATCAGACTGGCTGGCCGAAGCCTGCTGCACCTGGCTGGCAGAGTCGGCCAGACTGGCGGCGGCGACACTCACCTCGTGGCTTTGCTGGCGTACCTCGACAAACATGTCACGCAGACTGCCGATAAAGCGATTGAATGCATCCGCAGTACGGCCGATTTCATCGCGATTGGTAATTTGCATACGCACCGTCAGGTCGCCACGGCCAGAAGCAAGTTGGTCCATGGTGTCGGCCAACTGGTTGAGCGGGCGGGTCAGCGCACGTACCACGGCAGTCAGTACCAGCAGAATCACCACTAGTGCCACTACGCCAATCAGGATGGCAGTCAGGCACTGTTTTCTGGCGTCGGCAGTAATCGCAGCGGTAGGAATGGACACGCCCAGCGCCCAGAACTGGCCGGTATTACCCACTTTCACCGGATGGAAGAAATGGGTGAAACCGCTGTCTTCATAGACGAAGTCTTCACCTTTCTTGATTTGCTCCAGATGCCCGGACAGCGCGTCATCCTTGGGCACCGGCTTGCCCAACAGTTCCGGCTTGGCCGTCACCACATACAGGCCACCTTCGGACACCATACGGATAAAGCCGGTTTCATACAGATGGATGGCACCGAAGCGTTTTTGCAGCTGGTCCAGCGCCACATCGGTAGCCGATACCCCCAGCATCTTGCCGGCGGCATCCTTCATCACCACCGCCAGCGAGCTTTCCAGAATCATCTTGCCCTGCACTTCGTAAGGGTAAGGCTCGGTAATCGTGTCGCGGCCACGCTGCTTGGGCACGTAGTAGAAATCGCCCCAGCCGGATTTTTCATAATCGGGCTGATAACTTTCCGGATGATCCTTGAACTTGGGGAATTCCTTCACCCGGTCAGCCGACATCATCACATCCATCTGTGCCTTGCCCTGGGCATTTTTGGTGATGTAAGGCTGGTAGCGGCCAGTCGGATCATGCCGTGGCCAGTCCATGCGGAATCCATTGTCATTGCCATCGAAGGCATTGGGCTCCCACAGCATCCACAGACCAACCGATTGCGGTGCATCGTCCAGCATCTGCTGGATCATGTTGTCCGCCAGCTTGCGGTCCAGCGGCGCAACACGCTTGATACCGAGGATGGCATCCGCCAGATGGCGCGGCAGGGTGAAGCCCTTTTCGAAATCGCTTTCAGCGTCTTTGGCATAACTGCTGGCCTGTTCGGACGCCAGCTTGTAACCCACATCAACTGCGGCAGAGTAGCTCTGCCAGGCAATCAGACTGATCATCACGGCAAAGCCGACAGCAATCGCTGCCGCCGCCACCACGATGATGCGCGTACTCAAGTGGCCCCATTTTGCTGTCGCCATACTGTTATCCCCCGATAAGCTGCTTTTTTAACTGTTAGCCTAATATTCGGCATTTCACTACAAACTCTTTAACATATTGGGGTATACCCTCAGTGACATGCGAGGGGCGTGAGCACAAAACATGATGCGAGACAAACCTTCAGATCGAAAAATAATGCAATGCCATTGGCATTGACTCATGACAGATCAGGCTTCAGGGGCAGTTTTTTCTTCCAGCAAGGCCAGCCAGGCCAGCGCATGACTGTTGCTTTCACCGCACATTTCAGCAGAAGGCTGAAGGCCGGAACACACCGCTGGCCTCTCGGGTCGGCCAAACAGCAGGCACAGATTGTCAGCGCTGAGCTGAATGCAGCGCACCCCGGCCGGCTTGCCCTGCGGCATGCCCGGGATGGGGGAGGAAATGGAGGGTGCGATGCAACAGGCAGCGCAATGCAGACGACAATCCATGATCGGCTTTCTACCGCGACTGGCAACCAGGGGCGGCCACCATATCACAAAGTGTGCCGGCTACCGACGCAGCTGACTCCCCTTTTGCTGCAGATAATTTACAATATCGGTAACTGTTTTACTTTTTATCACAAGACCAGTGCCGCGCCTTTTGCAGCCATCAAGTTAGAGCACAAGCAATGATCAAGTGCATCGATGTGTCCGATCTCAAGGTTGGCATGTACATTCACGACCTGAACTGCGACTGGATGTCGCATCCGTTTTTGCTGAAGCGCTTTCTGGTCAACGATGAAAGCGCCATTCACAAGATTGCCGATGCCGGTATCCACGAGGTGTATATCGACACCGACAAGGGCAAGGATGTCGCCCACGCGCCCACGGTCACCGAAGTCAAGCACAAGCTGGAACAGGAAATCATCGAACTGGCCAGCCGGGAAGTGCCGGTGGAGCGCCGGGTGGAGGCGGCGGCGGAATTCGGCCGGGCCCAGCTGATTCACAACGAGGCCAACCTCATTGTGCGCGGCATTCTACAGGACGTGCGGCTGGGCAAGCAGGTAGAGCTGGAAATGGTAGAGCCTTCCATCGAAAAGATGACCAGCTCCATTCTGCGCAACGGCGGAGCCCTGCTATCGCTGTGCCGCATCAAGGACAAGGACGACTATACCTTCCAGCATTCGGTCAGCGTCGGCGCGCTGATGGTCAGCTTCTGCAATGCCATGAACATGAGCCGCGAGGTGATCCACCATGCCGGCATTGGCGGCATGCTGCACGATATCGGCAAGATGAAAGTGCCGGACAGCATCCTCAACAAGCCGGGCAAGCTGACCGAACAGGAATTCGCCGTGATGAAATGCCATGTGGTGGAGAGCAAGCAGATTTTGCTGGCCACCAAGGGTATTTCCGATACCGCGATCAAGGTCGCGGCCCAGCACCACGAGCGCCATGACGGCAGCGGTTATCCCGAAGGACTGAAGGGTGAGGAAATCTCCCAGCTGGGGCAGATGGCAGCCATTGTCGATGTCTACGATGCGCTGACCTCCGACCGCTGCTATCACAAGGGTATGGCGCCGACCGATGCCCTGCGCAAGATTTTCGAATGGTCGAAATTCCACTTCAATCCGGTGCTGGTACAGGCCTTCATGCGCTGTATCGGCATCTACCCCATTGGCACGCTGGTTCGGCTGGAAAGCGGTCGGCTGGGGGTGGTGATCGAGCAAAACGACAATAACCTGGTCTCCCCCAAGGTGAAGGTGTTTTTCAGCAGCAAGAGCAATACCTATATCCCGCCGGAAATCGTCGACCTGTCGCGCAGTATGGGGGCTGGTGGCGGCGACAAGATCATCAGCCACGAATCCCCCAGCAAATGGCGGCTGGATCCGCTGCGCTTTCTGTAACAGACAAAGCCCGCCAATGGCGGGCTTTGTCTGGTATTTTTTCCTGTTTAGCGCAAACCAGATCAGCTCTGGCGTACCACCATGGCCTGTTCCGGACCGGGGAAGCCGGCGGCGGCGAGGGTTTCGCGAATCAGCCGGTTGCTATCGAAATACACCTGCCAATAGTGTTCCGGCTGGCAGCTGGGGCGCACCGCCAGTACCGGCCCCAGCGCAGTAAACTCCAGCAGTTCCACGCTCACTTCCGGCTCGGCCAGCACATTGGGAATGGCGGCAATCTTCTCGCGTAGCAGGCTGATGGCCAGCGCATGATCGGCACTGGCCGCCAGCTGGGCTTTCAGGTCAACCCGACGGTGGCCATTGGCGCTGTAGTTCTGGATGTTGTCGGAGAAAATCTTGTTATTGCCAATCAGTGTCATCACATTGTCCGGCGTATCGATAATGGTGGAGAACAAGCCCACTTCCTTTACCGTACCGGTAATGCCAGCCACGCTGACCACATCACCCACCTTGAAGGGACGCAACACCACCAGGAAAATGCCGGCGGCAAAATTGGCCAGCAGGCCGCTCCAGGCCAGGCCGATGGCCACGCCGGCAGCACCGATAATGGCGGCGAAGCTGGCGGTTTGTACGCCGAAGAAACCCAGCATGGCAATCACCAGCACCACGGTCAGGCTGACCGACAGGAAGGAATGTGCGTAGCGGCGCAGCGTGGGGTCGAGCTTTCTGGCCACCAACTGTTCTTCCATCAGCCGTCCGGCCAGGGCGATGAACCAGCGCCCCACCACCCACAGCACAATGGCGGAAACAATATTGATGCCGGCCTGGATCGCCAGATCCACCCAGTGCGTCCAATTGATATCAGTCATGGTCATCCTATTTATTCAGTTGGTAGAAACCATTGAAAAATAGAATGTCTTAGGCAAAAAATCCAGCCAGCACGGTCCTGACAGCAGCAAGGTCAGCCCAGCAGGGCCTGCAGCTGCTGGCAGGTATCGCCAATACCGGCCTGAATGGTCAGATTGAATACCCGGTCCATGCGGGTGGGCGTGTAATTGACCAGCGCGGTCATCACCCCGGCACGGGCGACCTCCAGCGGGATGTGATTAACCGGGGAAACCTCCAGCGACGACCCCAGCACCAGCAGCAAATCGGCCGACACGGCCACGTCGAAAGCATGCTCGATCAGCGGTACCGGCTCGCCGTACAACACCACGTCCGGCTTCAATACGTCCATGCAATGGGGACACAGCGGCAGCACATGATGATTGATATAGTCCAGCCCCTGTTGCCGGCTACAGCCAGGGCAACTGGCGCTACGCAGCGTGCCATGCAGTTCCAGTACATGCTGGCTGCCAGCCACGCCATGCAGGCCGTCAATATTCTGCGTCAGGATGGAAACCTGCTTGCCACCCTCTTCCAGCCCGGCCAAAAAGCAATGGCCAGCATTAGGCTGGTAATTGCCCAGCAACTTGGTATGAAACAGCTGCTTGAAGCTATGCCAGAAAGCTTCGGGGTCGGCACGGAAGTAATCGATGGACACCAGCTCTTCCAGCTGCATGCCCTGCTGCCACAAGCCTTTGGCCGAGCGAAAATCCGGAATGCCCGACTCGGTGCTCATGCCGGCTCCACTCAATACCGCGATATGGCCAGCCTGCCGAATGGCAGCGGCCAGTCGCACGATTTCCTGCTGCATCTGCTGTCTCCTGCACCTGCTTGTGATGGTTGCCAAGCTTAGTCGAGCGCAGGCTCGCCGCGCAAAAAACCAATGCAGCAAGCTTGCCCGATATCAAGCTGCCGGCGCAGTTGGGACCGGGGCCGGATATTTGACGGCGTTTTTCTGCAATTTGTCGCAGACCGCCGCATTGATATCCAGCTTCAGCACACTGGCCAGCCGCACCAGGTAGAGCAGCACATCGGCCACCTCTTCCTGCAGATGGCTAAAGCGCGCCGGGTCGTCTGCCAATTGGGCGACTTCCTCGTCGGTCAGCCACTGGAAGATTTCCGCCAGCTCACCCACTTCACCCACCAGGGCCAGCATCAGATTGCGTGGCGTATGAAAGCGCTGCCAGTCGCGCGCATCGGCAAACTGCTGCAGCGCCGTTTCCAGGGCCGTGGTTTCAATCAAGCGCTGCTCACTCATCGCCATTTCCTCCGGTTTGCGGTTTCACGTGAAACTGCAGTACTCATGCCAAACAAAAACGCCCGCAAGCGGGCGTCAGACTACAGACAACAGCACGTATTAGCGCAACAGCCCTTCATCCTGCAGCGCCGCCTGCACTGCCGGCAGCGCCTGCACCCGCTGCATGAAAGCGCTGATGGCCGGAAAATCGGCCAACGAACGGTGCACCATGTGCACCCAGTTCAGGCAGGTAAACAAATAGGCATCGGCCACGCTGAAATCCTCGCCCAACAGATAAGGTGAGCTGGCCAGCTGCGCTTCCACGATGGCGAAGCGTGCGGTGAGCTTGTCCCAGGCGGCATTCTTCACCTCGTCACTACCGGGGTAAAACAGCGGCGAGAAACTCTTGTGCACTTCGGTGGCAATGTAATTAAGCCACTCTTGCAGCCGGTAGCGCGCCAGCGTGCCATTGGCCGGTGCCAGCTTGCGCTCCGGCACCTGGTCGGCCAGATACTGCACGATGGCCACGCCTTCGCTCAGCACCGTGCCATCGTCCAGTTGCAGGGCCGGCACATAGCCTTTTGGGTTGATACTGGAAAATTCCACACCGCCAGCCGTCATATGCGGTTGCACACGCAGATTGACCTTTTCCACGCTGAACGGCAGCCCCGCAGCATGCAACACGATATGTGGCGACAGGGAGCAGGCTCCCGGCGAGTAGTAGAGTTTCATCACATCTCCTGTTCGGAAAAACAGCGACTGCTGCATACCGGCACCAGCGTAGCACCGGATTCACCCATAGGAACTGGGGCGACATCCTGGCAATTTCAAGCCAGCAAGGCAAATTCAGCCCTGTTTCGGCGCAAACAGCCGTGGGCGGCCATCCTTGCCCACCGCGGTGGATGGGCGGGTTTTCATTTCGATGAACAAGGCCTCGACCTGAGCACGCGCCCAGGGTGTACGCCGCAGGAATACCAGGCTGGACTTGATGCTGGGGTCCTGGTTGAAACAGCGGATGGCAATGCGCCGGCCCAGCTCGGGCCAGCCAAAATGCTCTACCAGCGCCAGCAGGATCTTTTCCAGCGTCATGCCGTGCAGCGGGTCATTAGGCGGTGTGTCGCTCATGCGAATCATCCTGTTGATAAGCGCCGGGGACACCGCCGCATGGAAAACGACGCAGTGTAGCCCCGCTACGAATAAACGACCAGCCTGATGCCGGACAAACCAGGTCGCGGCATTCATCATTGCTAACATTTGCCTGCCCTCCCGCAATACTTGGCTGACATCTGCAGCAGATACTGCATACATCCACTTTCACCTGCACAAGGAAAAGCACCATGAAACTGATCAAATCGCTGTTGATTGTTGGTCTGCTTGGCACCGCTGCTGCCACCACCGTTCACGCCATGGGCAAGGGTGATTGCGCCATGGATGGTGATGGCATGAAGTCGCACATGTGGCAGATGGACCCGGCCAAGCGCGATGCCATGATGGAAAAACACCTGCAGATGCTGCATGACAAGCTGAAGATCCAGCCAGCGCAGGAAGCCGCATGGAAAACCTATATTGCCGCCATCAAGCCGCTGCCAGCCCAGACCCAGACACCGCTGAAGCCGGATGCCAAACTGCCAGAACAACTGGATGGTCATCTGAAAATGATGCAGCAGCATCTGGACATGATGCAGAAGCACGTGGCAGCCACCAAGGCGCTGTACCAGCAGCTGACACCAGAGCAGCAAAAGCAGTTTGACCAGGAAGGCCAGCGCATGCACGCCGGCATGCAACACCGCATGCCGCACCCGCGCCCGGCTTCGGCCCCTTAAGTCAGCCATGAACCCTTCACCGCTGTTGCCGCGTCTGCTGTCACTGCCGACTCTGGCCGTGGCAGCAGAAGTAAGGAAACTGCCATGCATACTCTGACACGCTTTGCCGGCCTGGCCGTCTTATCCGGCATGATGCTGGCGGCAGCGCCGGCCGCCCAGGCACACCGTGGCGTTTACTATGGGCCACCGCATTTTGCTCACTGGCACGATGGTTACTGGAACCACGGTTACTACCGTGGCCGGCTCGGCTGGTGGTGGATCTCCGGAGGTGCCTGGTACTGGTATAGCGCTCCGGTCTACCCCTATCCCGATCCCTATGTGCCCCCCGTGGTGGTCAACACGCCAGCCATACCTGAGGTACCGGCAACACCACCACCGCCAGCCGAAGTGGCCAGCCCCGCTCCGGCCCAGGTCTGGTACTACTGCAAGGCGGTCAAGCAGTACTACCCCTATGTCAGTGAATGTCCCGGCGGCTGGAAAACCGTGCCGGCACAGCCACCCCGATAAGCCAGGACTTGCCATCATGAACAAACTGTTGTGGTTGCCACTGACTGCCCTCGGCCTGAGCGCCTGCAGCACCGTGCCTCTTGGCCCCACGGTTGCAGTCATGCCAGCAGCGGGCAAACCGTTCGAGGTATTTGCCCAGGAAGAACAGCAATGTCGCCAGTATGCAGAAGCCAACAGCGGCGGTAGCAGCGCCGATGCCTCCACCAATGCCATGGCTGGCAATATGGCGCTGGGTACGGTGGTCGGTGCGGCAGCAGGTGCCTTGATGGGTGGTCATCAGGGCGCTGGCGTGGGCGCTGGCATGGGCCTGATTGCCGGTACCGCTACCGGTAGCGGCCAGGCCGGCTACAGCGGGCGCGATGCCCAGTACCGCTACAATATTGCCTACGAGCAGTGCATGTATGCCAAGGGGAATCAATTGCCCGGCCAGCAGCGTTACAGCGCGCCCTACTACCCACCACCGCGTCTGCCGTAATCAGCTTGTCAATGACAAAGGGGCTGGTCTTTCCGACCAGCCCCTGTCGCATCTTGCTCCTGGCTCAGCGCATCAGCGGCCAAACCACTTGTCGCCAAAATTCACCAACAACACACCGGCCACCACCAGCAAGGCCCCGGCCAGCCGTGGCAGATTGACCTCGCGCAGTGGCATGGACAGCCAGCCAAAGCGGTCAAACAACAAAGACGTGCACACCTGGCCGGCGATGATCAGCGACAACATGGTGGCTACCCCCAGCCGCGGGGCCAGCAAAGTGGTGCCGAACACGAAAAACGCACCCAACAGCCCCCCCAGAAACATCCACCACTCACCACGCGCCAGCTGCGCCAGACCGCTAAACTTCTGCCCGCTGCACACCGCCAGCAAGGCCAGGCTGACGGTTCCCACGGCAAATGAAATCAGCGCTGCCAGCACGGTACTGCCGTCCAGCAGCTGCTTGAGCTGATTATTGATCGCCGCCTGCAGCGGCACCACCACACCGATGGCAAAGGCCATCAGGGCAAGAACTGAATTCATCTTTGTCTTTCGCTAGGCATTGTCAGCTGCAGCACGGGCAAGCGCGGCCGGCTTCAGCCAGTCAGCTTGACCGCCACCACCGGGCGGGCAGCCTTGGGGTTGCGGGTGTAGGCGCAAAAACCGGGTTTGGGACCAACCTTGGGATGGTTGCGGCAGGTATTGGGCCGACGCTCGTAAATGGTACACAGCCTGCTCTGCTGGTCCAGATAGTGGCAGTCGCCATTGGCGCGGCGCATCAGGGTGAAGATGCCATGCTTGAAATTGAAGTGCTGGATCACCCGCTGCTTTTCCAGCCGCTTGGCAATATTCTTGATCGGCTCTTCCAGCTCGAATTCGTCCACCACACCCATGCGCACCAAATCCGGCAGGCGCACTTCCACCGGCATCGAGCAGCAGCTGCCCATGCAGTCGCTGCACAGGCCGTTCTTGTACTTGACCCAGGTTTCCAGTCGTTCGATATCCGCCATCATCGCAGCCTTATTGCGGACGTTGCTTGAAGAAGGTCATCGGCGCGGTGTAGGGAATCTCGCTGGGTGCCGGTGCTTTCAGGATGTGCTTTTTCATCTTGCCCATCACATGCATTTCACAGGGACGGCACTCAAATTTCAGCGTGTAGGTTTCATTGCCGGACTTCAGCGTCATCGGCTCGGCGCGCACCTGGCCCATCACCCCCTTCACACCCTTGGCCTGCTTGGGACAGAGATTGTAGGAAAAGCGCAGACAGTGCTTGGTAATCATCAGGCTGACTTCGCCCTCTTCCTGATGCGCCTCGTAAGCCGCCTCGATCACCTCCACCCCGTGCTTGCGATAGAACTGCCAGGCCAGCTGGTTGTAGACATTGGCCAGATAGCTCAGCGTCTTTTCCGGGTATTCCACTGGCGGCTCCACCGCCGCCTTGCGCTGCGGCCGCAGCCAGCCGGCCAGTCGGGCCTGCTCCAGCTGTTCGATGGCCTCGCGGCGCAGGGCATTGATGGCCGATGCCGGCACAAACCACGGCTGACTCAGCTGCAAGCTCACGTCGTGGGCGACAAACATGGTATTGCCCAGCTTGGCCAGGCTGTCACGCAGGCCCGCCTCGGCCTTGGCAGCATCCTTGGCCGGCTCCAGCGCCAGCTGAGCAAAGGTGGTGGCGCTACAGCCATCCTCGTCGCTCACTGTCAGCTGCAGGCCGTCGGCCTGTTCGCTCAGCGTCAGCCATACCCCTACCTTGCGTTCGGCCGACTTTTTCAGCAGCGCCAGCTCCCAGGCGTGGTCGCGGTTGCGGCACAGGTCGATGCCAGGCTTCAACCCTTGCAACAAGGCCGGATCATTCGGCTGGCAGCGCCACAGCAGATGACCGCCGGGCACATGGCCGATCTGTTTGACGGTATTGAGCTGCATGCCGACGACTTCACGCTTTTTCATGAAGTTGATGCCGTCGCCATTGCTCATGCTTTCCGGCGTGGCAATTTCCAGCCAGTCCGGCCCTACCTTGTGCACCACACCCAGCCCTACCCCGACAAACTTGGGCGAATCGAAAGCGCCGATGTCGATCTTGCGGCCGGTGGCAAAGTAATCGGTGCTGCCACGGTGGAAAGTCTTGTCCGGATCCGGTGCAAAGAAGATTTCGCAGCTGCCGCTGGAGGCCGGTGCCAGCTCGGGGCGGCGTTCGATGATTTCGTCCAGCAGCAAGCGGTAGTGAGCGGTGATGTTTTTCACATAGCTCACGTCCTTGTAGCGGCCCTCGATCTTGAGCGAACGCACGCCAGCGTCCAGCAGCGCTTCCAGATTCTTGCTCTGGTTATTGTCCTTCATCGACAGCAAGTGCTTGTCGAAGGCCACCACGCCGCCATCCTTGTCAGTCAGGGTGTAAGGCAGGCGACAGGCTTGCGAACAGTCGCCACGGTTGGCGCTGCGGCCGGTATCGGCATGGCTGATGAAACACTGGCCGGAGAAGGCCACGCACAGGGCACCATGAATGAAATATTCGATGGTGGCGGCATCGCCCACACGGGCGGCAATGCGCTTGATCTCGGGAATGGTCAGCTCGCGTGCCAGCACCAGTTGCGACAGGCCGGCATCGGCCAGAAAGCGCGCCTTGTCGGCATCGCGGATATCACACTGGGTGGAGGCATGCAGTTCGATGGGTGGCAAGTCCATCTGCAAAATACCCATATCCTGCACGATCAGCGCATCCACGCCGGCGTCGTACAGCTGCCAGATCAGCTTGCGCGCAGCTTCCAGCTCGGCGTCATGCAGGATGGTATTAAGCGTGGCAAAAATGCGCGCATGGTAGCGGTGGGCAAACTGCGTCAAGCCCACGATGTCCTCGAGGCTGTTGCTGGCATTGTGCCGGGCACCAAAGCTGGGGCCGCCGATATACACCGCATCCGCACCATGCAAGATGGCTTCACGGCCGATCTCGGCGGTTTTGGCGGGCGATAACAGCTCGATCTGGTGCGACAACAGACTCATGACGATTCCTGACTTGAAAAAAGGGCTTTCCCGCTGGCGGGCAGCATGGCGGGAAGGGGCGGAATTATAACGTAATCAGTGGCTTATAGATAGCCACCCATCAATGCGGGGCGAGTCGATCAATACCGTCATGCGACAAACAAATGACAACAAGATTACCCCCTGCGCAAGCCTACTAAGTGCGCTTACCTAAGCATGCAGACAGCGCTTGCAAGCGGCATCACCACCGCACTACAACGACAATACCAATATAAAACCAGTCATCATTTCCAGATGAATCAGGGGGTAATCATCATGTCGGACCGGCTTACCATAGGCCAGAAGCTGTTTGCGCTCATCGCCCTGCTACAGCTGATCACGCTGGGCGTCGGCAGCTTCGGCTGGTTGACCCAGCAAAATATCCTGACCGACTTTTCCACCACCTATAACGACCGCGTGGTCTGCCTCAAGCAACTGAAGCTGGCCGGCGACAGCTATGCAGTCAATATCGTCGATGCCGCCCACAAACTGCATGGCGGCAAGCTGAGCCCGGCTGAATTTCTCAGCGGCCTCGATCAGGCACAGGCCACACTCAAGCAGCAATGGGGCAATTATCGCGCCACCTACCTGACGGCTGATGAAAAAGGCCTGGCCGATCAGGCCGAGCAAGCCATGCACCAGGCCGATGCCAGCATCTTGCGGCTGCGCCAGATCGTGCAGGCCAAAGACCAGGCCGCGCTGCAGCAGTTTCTGGACAAGGACCTCTACCCCGCCATTGACCCCATCTCCAGCCGCATCGATGCCCTGATCGACCTGCAGCTGCGGGTGGCCGCCGAAAACTTTGCCAGCTCGCAAAGCCATGCCCGCACCTTCTCCGCCCTGTCGCTGGGGCTGATGCTGGGTGGCATCGTACTGGGGGCCTTGCTGGCCGCCTTCATCATCCGCCGCCTGCTGGCCGAGCTGGGCGGCGAGCCGCGTGATGTGGTGGCGCTGGCCAGCCGCATCGCCCAGGGCAATCTGGCCGACCGGCTGCAAGTCGGCCCAGCTGACAAGCACAGCATTGTCGCGTCGATGGCCCATATGCAGAGCGAGCTGATCCGGCTGGTGCGCCATCTGGACGGTATTACCGGCAAGCTGACCGTGCATGCCAGCGAGCTGGCCAGTGCCTCGGAACAGGTCGCCATCAGCGCGGAAGAACAAACCCGTGCGGCGTCTTCGATGTCGGCCTCGGTCGAACAGCTGTCAGTCAGCATCTGCTCGGTCAGCGACAATGCGCAGGACGTGGCCAAGGACGCCACCGCCTCGGGTGAGTTGGCGCAAGCTGGCGAACAGGTGATTGTCGACACGCTGCAAACCATTCAGTCGGTGGCAGACCTCGCCCACCAGTCGCAACAGCAGGCCGACCTGATGGGCGATCGCTCGCAGAAGATTTCCAATGTGGTGGCCATCATCCGCGACGTGGCCGATCAGACCAATCTGTTGGCGCTGAACGCCGCCATCGAAGCCGCTCGTGCTGGCGAACAGGGACGCGGTTTTGCCGTGGTGGCCGATGAGGTGCGCAAGCTATCCGAGCGCACTGGCCAGTCCACCACCGAAATCAGCGGCATGATCCGCGAGATGCTGGAAAGCAGCGAACTGGTCATCAACAATGTGCACGCCACGGTGGAACGCATGGAAACCGGGCTGCGCCAGGCGGGCCAAGCCCGCGATACCGTCAGCGGCATCAACGGCAATGTCAACCGCATCAAGCAATCGGTGGGAGCCATTTCGGTGGCGCTGGCCGAGCAGCAGGCGGCCGGCACCGGCATTGCCAGCAATGTGGAACAGGTAGCGCAGATGTCGGAAGAAACCAGCACTGCCGCCAACCAGACTGCCAGCTCGGCCGGCGCGATGGAGCAGATGGCGCACGAGCTGCAAGCGGCCATCAGCTACTTCACCTTGCCCCAATCCGGCCAGGCCAGTCGCCAGCCACAAACCGGCCAAGCTGAAGGACAGATTGCCTTCGCCAGCCAACACCTGACCACACCGGGCTAATCGCCGTAACCGCTGCCCTGCATCTCCGGACACATCGTGCGAACAAGAAAAACGCGGCTAGCCCCAATCAAAGGTGCTAGCCGCGTTGTACTACTGCAGCCGACTGCTATTTCTGGCTTAGCAATACCGCCAGCTCATCCACCGCCTCGGCCCATTCCGCGTCACAAGCCAATGCCTGACGCAGGAAATCCGCCTGGGCGGCACTCCAGAACGGCGCATCGGCCAGCGCCTGTTCCGGCTCCAGCCAGTGACGTGCCAGAAACACTTTTATTGCCGTGACATCATTGTCCAGACCAAGCTGGGCAAACAGCTGCTCCAGCTGATGTTTGCCGGTATCCATCGTTATTTTTCCTCTTGCTCCTGATGCAGTACTGCAGGATGGCGCGGAACGGAACACAGTGCAATCGACAAGCGCAGTGGCTTTGCTATAGTCATTCGTCCTGTCTCATGTCTGCCCACACCATGACCCAGCATCTCAGCCTGTCACAAGCCCGCCTGCTGCATCTGGCCGCCCAGGGATTACTGGCCCCGCCACGACGCAAGGCCGGCCCGCTCGACATAATGAGCGCCATCCGCCGCATGGCGCTGTTGCAGATCGACACCATCAGCGTGGTGGCGCGCAGTCCCTATCTGGTGCTGTACAGCCGGCTGGGCCATTACGACCCGGCCTGGCTGGATGCCGCACTCGCCAGTGGCCAGCTGTTCGAATACTGGGCGCATGAAGCCTGCTTCGTCCCCAGCGAAGACTACCGCCTGCTGCGCCATCGCATGCTGGACCCGGCCCAGATGGGCTGGAAATACCCGCAACGCTGGCTGGAGCAACATCAGGATGCCGTCAACACGATACTGGAACAGATCAGACAACATGGCCCGGTGCGCTCCGCCGATTTCAAACGCAGTGGCGGCAAGGGGGATGGCTGGTGGGACTGGAAGCCGGAAAAACGCCATTTGGAAGTGCTATTCACGCTTGGGCAGTTGATGGTGAAGGAGCGACGCAGCTTTCAGCGCGTCTACGATGTGGCAGAACGGGTAATGCCGGATTGGAGTGACGCGCGCGATCTGCCCAGCGTGGAGGCCGCACAGCGCGACATGGTGCGCCACAGCTGCCGCGCGCTGGGTGTGGTCAAGGCTGGCTGGGTGGCCGATTACTACCGGCTCAAACGCGGCAAATACGATGCCCTGCTACACCAGCTAGCCGATGCCGGCGAGCTGATTCCGGCCCGCATCGAGGGCTGGCAGCATGATGTGTTTGTCCATCACAGCCTGCAGGCCGAATTGGCACTGGCGGCCGAAAACAAGCTCAAATCCGGCCATAGCACTGCCTTGTCGCCTTTTGATCCGGTCGTGTGGGACCGCAAGCGTGCCAGCGAGCTGTTCGGCTTTGATTACCGCATCGAATGCTATACCCCGGCGGCCAAGCGCCAGTTCGGCTATTTCGTGCTGCCGCTGCTCAGCCGTGGCCGGCTGGTGGGGCGCATGGACGCCAAGGCCCATCGCCAGCAGGGGGTATTCGAAATCAAGGCGCTGTATCTGGAAGCAGGCATCAAGCCCACTGCGCAGCTATGCCAGGATCTGGCCGGCATGTTGCGCAAACTGGCCGCCTGGCATGGCACGCCGCAGCTGGTGCTGCAGCAGGGACCAAGCGAACTGTCAGCCGTCCTGCACGCGGCTTAGTGCCGGCTGACAGATAGCTTGGCCTCTCTGAACAAGGCGGCGCAACGCTGGAGCGGGGGTTTGGTTATCGGGTCTTAACCCAGCAGCACTTCGCTGTACTGGATCTGCGGCGTGATATCGGTGTAATTGGCGATATCACCCTGCAGTTGTTCCGCTATCGGCATGAACGCGGCCAAAAATGTCTCGACCGACTCGAACTGCAGCTGGCACAGCGCAGTAAAGTTGGGCGTACTGCCGGGTTCGCTACCGCTGATACCCTTCTCCACCCGCATATCGAGCAAGGCCGGGGCCAGCAGCTTGCTGGCCAACGGCATGTGCTGCTGCAGGTAGTAGTCGAAATCGAAACGGGCAGTAGCGCTATACGGATAGAGGATGCTGACGTTGATCATGACCATGTCCTTGGTGGTGAGGGCATCAGCATAATCGCATCGCAGCCCGCACTCCAGCTTCAACCCACCTGCTTGCGGTACTGGATGAAGCCCAGATTATCTGCCAGCCGGTCGTACAACTGACGCGCGGTGGCATTGCTTTCATGGGTGAGCCAGTACACCCGGCTGCAGCCGACATCCGCCGCATAGGCATACACCTGCTCAATCAAGGCCCGCCCGGCACCCGTGCCGCGCACCTCTGGCTGTACGAATAAATCCTGCAGATAACAGTAATTGCCCGGCGTCCAGCTGCTGCGATGCAATACGGTATGTACCAGCCCCACCGCCTGTTCGCCCTGCCAGGCCAGCCAGGCCTGCATCGGCTCGGCCGGGTCAAGAAAACGCTGCCAGGTGATGGCGGTATCCGCCTCGCTCTGACTGCTGTGGTAGAAATCCAGATAGCCCTGCCACAGTGGCAACCAGGCGGCAAAATCAGCGGCGGCAAGCGGACGGATGTGAACAGTCTGCGACATGACAAACTCCTTGGTGGACCAGCCTTCATGCTGCACGGCTTATGGCCCCATGAGCAGAGCCAATGACCCGCGACAACATGGAACCACTTTCAGTAGTCGGGAAAATTATGCCGGCTCACCTTATCCACAGCATGCCGATAATCTGCGGTTTATCCACAGTGCTTGCCTGTTCGGCAAGTTGATGAAATAAAAGGAATATTAACTTACCCACAGACAAAGCAGCCTGTCGCGCAAGCTAGGGGCTGTAATAGCGCCCAGCCATCCGCAATCTGCCTGCTGGTCTGAATGCTGTGGATAAAGCGCAGCCATGAAAAACGGCAGCCGCAGCTGCCGTTTTGCTCAAACCTGTGGATATCAAGGCTGTGGATAAAATCAGATCTTGTCGTACAGCTTGGCTCCACCCTTCACAAACTCCACCGACTTCACTTCCATGCCCTTCTGCAATGCCGCTTCATCGCTGATGCCCTGCTTGGCAGCGAATTCACGTACATCCTGGGTAATCTTCATCGAACAAAAATGCGGGCCGCACATGGAACAGAAGTGCGCCACTTTGGCGCTGTCCTTGGGCAGGGTTTCGTCGTGGAAGCTGCGCGCCTTGTCAGGGTCCAGGCCCAGATTGAACTGGTCTTCCCAGCGGAATTCGAAACGCGCCTTGGACAGCGCGTTGTCGCGAATTTGCGCGCCGGGGTGGCCCTTGGCCAGATCAGCCGCATGAGCAGCCAGCTTGTAGGTGATGATGCCTTCCTTGACATCGTCCTTGTTAGGCAGGCCCAGGTGCTCCTTCTGGGTGACGTAACACAGCATGGCCGTGCCATACCAGCCGATCTGCGCCGCACCGATGGCGGAAGTGATGTGGTCGTAGCCCGGTGCAATATCGGTGGTGAGCGGGCCCAGGGTGTAGAACGGCGCTTCGTGGCACCACTCCAGTTCCTTGTCCATGTTCTCCTTGATCAGCTGCATCGGCACGTGGCCAGGGCCTTCGATCATCACCTGCACATCGTGCTGCCAGGCAATCTGTGTCAGCTCGCCCAGGGTTTTCAGCTCGCCCAGTTGGGCGGCGTCATTGGCATCCCACACGCTGCCCGGACGCAGGCCATCACCCAGGCTGAAGGCCACGTCGTAGGCCTTCATGATTTCGCAAATTTCTTCGAAATGCGTGTAGAGGAAGTTTTCCTGATGATGGGCCAGACACCACTTGGCCATGATGGAACCACCACGCGACACAATGCCGGTCATGCGGTTGGCCGTCAGCGGCACATAGCGCAGCAGCACGCCAGCGTGGATGGTGAAGTAATCCACCCCCTGCTCGGCCTGCTCGATCAGCGTGTCCTTGAAGATTTCCCAAGTCAGGTCCTCGGCCTTGCCATTCACCTTTTCCAGCGCCTGGTAGATCGGTACGGTGCCGATGGGTACCGGCGAGTTGCGCAGAATCCACTCGCGCGTTTCATGGATGTTTTTGCCGGTGGACAAATCCATAATGGTGTCGGCACCCCAGCGGATGCCCCAGGTCATCTTGTCCACTTCCTCGGAAATGGACGATGTTACCGCGCTATTGCCGATATTGCCGTTGATCTTCACCAGGAAATTACGGCCGATGATCATCGGCTCGGATTCCGGGTGATTGATGTTGTTGGGGATAATGGCGCGGCCAGAGGCTACTTCCTGGCGCACGAATTCCGGGGTGATTTCCTCCGGCAGCGCCGCACCATAGCTGTGACCGGCATGCTGGCGCGTCATCAGTTCCAGCAGCTTGGCATTCTTGCCGCCAGCCACCTGCAGGCTCTCGATATAGGCCTTGCGGTTCAGGCTTTCGCGAATGGCGACGTATTCCATCTCCGGCGTGATGATGCCCTGGCGCGCATAGTGCATCTGGCTGACGTTCTGGCCCGGCAGCGCACGGCGCGGTTTGCGCTTCAGGTTGAAACGCAGCTCGTCCAGCTTGCTGTCGGCCTCGCGGGCACGACCGTACTCGCTGGACAGGCCGGTCAGCTGCTCGGTGTCGCCACGCTCGGCAATCCAGGCGGCACGCAAGGCAGGCAGGCCGTTCTGGATGTCGATCTTGGCGGCCGGGTCGGAATAAATGCCGCTGGTGTCGTAAACATAGATGGGCGGATTGGCCTCGCCACCAAACTGGGTGGGGGTGTCGCTCTGGCTGATTTCGCGCATCGGCACGCGAATATCCGGACGGCTGCCTTCGACGTAGATCTTGCGGGAATTGGGCAGGGGCTGGATGGCAGCAGTATCAACCACCATCTGTTCATTCAGTTTTGCAGGCGCGTTCATCGGGTTTCCTCCATGCGATGAAACGGCGCAAGGAGCGGAATTCCGGCGAACCGGGCTGCAAGGGAAGGGGGTGGGACCATGCAGATTGCGCTTCCCTACGCCGGGATTAACCGGGTCAGGTTCCAAGGGTATTTCTCACCCGTGCAATATGAATGACCTATTCTTACCATCCAGCAGGAATATCAAGGCCATACCCGATCACACAGGACCCCTAGCGATGCTGTGAAGGTAAGGTAAATGTGGGATAATCGCAAGTTATCGTCATGACACGCTGCCCATGAAGTCAGGTTTTCCGCAATGCGGCACACCCGCTCTGGCAGCCAGCCCTTCGGAGTAAGCTGATGGATTTTGAAAATGCCCGTTTCAACATGGTCGAGCAGCAGATTCGTCCGTGGGACGTACTTGACCCGAAAATTCTGGACCTGCTGTTTCACGTGAAACGCGAAGAGTTCGTCGCTGCCGACAAGCGCCAGCTGGCCTTTGTCGACACCGAACTGCCGCTGCCGCACGGCGGCAAGATGCTGCAGCCCAAGCTGGAAGCCCGTCTGGCACAGGATGTTGCCGTGCAGCCGCAAGACAAGGTGCTGGAAGTAGGCACCGGCGCAGGCTATCTGACCGCCTTGCTGGCCAAACTGGGCCGCCATGTATATAGCGTGGAAATCAACACCGCCACCCGCGAAACTGCTGCGGCCAACCTGAAAAAGGCCGGCATCGGCAACGTTACCCTGGTGGAAGGCAATGGTCTGGACGGCCTGAAGGAACAGGCGCCGTTCGACGTGATCGTGGTCGGTGGTTCGCTGCCGGTGGTACCGGAAAGCCTGAAAGCCCAGCTGGCTGTGGGTGGCCGCATGATCGTGGTGGTCGGCGACCTGCCGGTGATGAGCTGCAAGCTGATCAAGCGCGTGGGCGAGTCTGCCTTCAGCGAAACCAATCTGTTCGAAACCTGTATTTCCCGTCTGGCCAAGGCAGAAGCCATCGAGCCGGAACGCTTCGTTTTCTGATGCTGCGGGAAATCACTGCCAGCGATCTGGCGGCGTGGCTGGCCGATGCCGGCGCAGAACAGCCCGTGCTGCTGGATGTAAGGGAAGACTGGGAAGTGCAGCTAGCCAGCATTCCGGGCTCACTGCACATTCCGATGAACCTGATACCGCTGCGCATGAGCGAGCTGCCGGACGACCAGACCATCGTCACCGTCTGTCATCATGGGGTACGCAGCTATCAGGTTGGCCTGTATCTGGCCAATGCCGGTTTCGAGCAGGTGCTGAGCCTGCGTGGTGGAGTAGAAGCCTGGGCCTGTGATGTAGATCTGGCCATGGCCCATTATTGAGACCAGCAGCCCTCGCTGCCGGCAAGCCGTACCCTGACAAGGCCATTCCCTCGCGGAATGGCTTTTGTTTTGCAACTTGTCCCTGCTGCCTGCGTCCAAAAACGCAGCAAAACCAATCCGAAACGGTATCTGTCTTGAGTCTGAAACAACTGCAATATCTTGCTCCCGCCCTGGCTCCGGTCCATCCCGCCTGGGAGGATGTGCTGAAATCACCCGCCGTGTTTGCTCGTCTGGTACAGATTGATCAGCAGCTCAGCCAGCAAGCTGCCCAGGGCAAAACCCTGTTTCCGCCACGCGCCGACATCTTCAATGCCCTGCGCACCATGGCGCCGGCCGACATCAAGGTCGTGATCCTGGGCCAGGACCCGTATCACGGTCAGGGCGAAGCCATGGGCCTGTCGTTTTCCGTGCCGCCGGGTGTGCGTATCCCGCCCAGCCTGCGCAATATCTACAAGGAACTGGTGGCAGACCTGGGCGGTGGCATGCCGGCCAGCGGCGATCTGACGCACTGGGCCGAACAGGGTGTGCTGCT
Source organism: Aquitalea aquatica (assembly GCF_013911085.1). Taxonomy (GTDB): domain Bacteria; phylum Pseudomonadota; class Gammaproteobacteria; order Burkholderiales; family Chromobacteriaceae; genus Aquitalea; species Aquitalea aquatica. The sequence goes on along the minus strand of NZ_JACERN010000023.1, from coordinate 63,067 downwards.
GCTGAATAGTGTGCTGACGGTGGAAATGGACAAGGCCGGCAGCCATGGCAAGCTGGGCTGGCAAGCGGTGACCGACGCGCTGATCGACGCCGTCAATCAGAAAAATCCCGGCTGCGTCTTCCTGCTGTGGGGCAACTGGGCCCAGACCAAGGCCGAGCGCATCGATAGCAGCCGTCATCTGGTGCTGACCGCCGCCCATCCCTCTCCCCTGTCAGCCAGCCGCGGCTTTCACGGCTGTCGTCATTTCTCGCAGGTGAATGCCTGGCTGGCCGCCCATGGCCGCGGCACGATTCACTGGATGCCCGCCGCCAGCCAGAACAGCCTGTTCTGAGCCGCCGGCAAAGTGGGGTTGCTGCGGCAGCCTTGCTCAGCAAAACCCTGCTTTGCAGCCGCGCCGCATTGCCCTAAGCTAGCAGGGGTTATCTTCCCGCCTCTCCCGCATCGTGGATATTTTCTTTCTGCTGATTCTGATCATTCTGAATGGCGTATTTGCCATGTCGGAAATCGCCATCGTGTCCTCACGCAAGATACGGCTGCAACAATGGGCTGAAGAAGGTCGTCGCGGTGCGCGTTCGGCGCTGCGGCTGGCAGAGGAGCCCACCCGTTTCCTGTCCACCGTACAGATCGGCATCACCAGCATCAGCATTTTTTCCGGGGTGTATGGCGAAGCCGCCTTATCCGATCACCTGCGCGACTGGCTGGAACTGAGCCTGCCGCAACTGCATGCCTATAACAAACCCCTGTCGGTGGCACTGATGGTGGCTGCCATCACCATGTTGTCGCTGATCTTTGGCGAGCTGGTACCCAAACGGCTGGCCATGCTCAATCCGGAAGGCATCGCCAGTACCCTGGCACCACCGATGCTGCTGCTGTCACGTGCCGCCGCTCCGCTGGTACGCCTGCTGTCGCGGCTGACCGATACCCTGTTGCGGCTGATTGGCGCACGCAAGAGCAGCGAGCCATCAATTACCGAAGAAGAAATCCGCGTGCTGATGGAACAGGGGGCGGATGAAGGCGTGTTCGACCGTGCCGAACAGGAACTGGTGGAAAACATCTTCCGCCTGGACGACCGCAAGGTGGCCGCGGTAATGACCCCGCGCAAGGACATCGTTTCCATCGATATCGAGGACCAGCAGCACGACAACCGCCAGTTGCTGATCGCACACGGCTATAGCCGTTTTCCGGTGTGCAAGGGTGGCATGGAACATGTGCTGGGTATTCTGGACACCAAGCGCATGCTGGACCGGGTACTGTCCGGCCAGAACGTGGATTTCATCGCTGACCTGGAGATCCCGCTCTACATCCCGGCCACGGTGAGCCTGATGCAGCTGATGGAACAGTTCAGGCTGGCACGCACCCATCTGGCGCTGGTGGTGGACGAGTACGGTGAGCTGGAAGGGCTGGTGACCATGAACGACGTGCTGGAAACGGTGATGGGCGATCTGCCGTCCGTTCACGCTATCGGCGAAGAAGACGACATCGTACGGCGCGAGGATGGCAGCTATCTGCTGGATGGCATGGTGACGCTGGATGCCTTCCGCCAGTATTTCGACATCGATTCCGCATTACCAGGTGAAAACACCGGCAACATCCACACCCTGGGCGGCGTGATGATGTATCAGCTGGGCCGGGTACCGGCAGTAACCGACCGTTTCGACTGGCAGGGCTTCAGCTTCGAAGTGGTCGACATGGACAAGACGCGGGTGGACAAGATCATGCTCTGCCGCCTGCCATCCAGCCGGCTCGAGCATAACGACAACTGAGAGCGGCTAACACATTCCAACTACGGCGTTGCGCCGCCTAGCCCTACCCTTGTACTGTCTGCGGCAGCGTGCCTTGCCCCAGGCACCCTACGCTATATTTTTTAGCAGCGGCAAGACAGTCCTTGCGTCAGCTGTCCAGCACCTGCTGCTGGCGCTGGCGATAGCGCTCGGTCCAGACAAACAGCAGCGGATTAAGCAGGATGGACAGAATGGCACCGGCCAGAATCAGCGAATGGCTGTGCTCGCTCATCAAACCCAAGGCAATGCCCAAGCCGGCCAGAATGAAGGAAAATTCGCCGATCTGCGCCAGACTGGCGGCAATGGTCAGCGCAGTGGCCGGGCTGCGGCCAAACAGGCGCACAATGCCATAAGCCCCCAGCGACTTGCCCACCACGATGATCAGCAGCGTGCCCAGCACTTCCCAGAAGTTGTGCAACAGCACACTTGGATTGAGCAACATGCCGACCGACACGAAAAACAGTACGGAAAAGGCATCGCGCAGCGGCAGTGATTCTTCTGCCGCACGGTGGCTGAGCGGCGATTCGGCCAGCACCATGCCGGCAAAGAAAGCCCCCAGCGCAAACGACACGTCAAACAGCAAGGACGCGCCGTAAGCCACGCCCAGCGCCGTGGACAGCACTGCCAGCCGGAACAGCTCGCGGCTGCCGGTATACACAATGCGCTCCAGCATCCACGGAATGAAACGGCGGCCAAACACCAGCATCAGCGCCACAAAAGCCGCCACCTTGCCCAGCGTCAGCACGATGGTCCACAGTACCGCGCTACCGCTGATGGCGGTGGCCGCACCCTTGCCGCCCAACACCCCGGCAAAGATCGGCAGCAATACCAGCGTCAGCACCATCACCAGGTCTTCCACCACCAGCCAGCCGATGGCGATCTTGCCGTCATCCGTCTGTTCCAGATTCTTTTCCTGCAAGGCCTTGAGCAAGACCACGGTACTGGCGGTGGACAAGGCCAGGCCGAATACCACGCCCTCGCCCAGCGGCCAGCCCAACAGCTGCGACATGCCCAGCCCCAGCACGGTGGCCAGCAGGATCTGGCCGATGGCTCCCGGCAAGGCAATGGCCTTGACCGACAGCAGATCGCGCACCGAAAAATGCAGGCCGACGCCGAACATCAGCAGGATGACGCCCATCTCGGCCAGTTGCGGTGCAATCTGGCCGTCCGCAGTAAAGCCGGGGGTGAAGGGACCGGCCACGATGCCGGCACACAGATAGCCGATCAACGGCGGCAGGCGCAGGCGGAAAGCCAGCGTTCCCAGCATGAAAGCAAACACCAGACTGCCGACAATGGTGGCAATCAGGGGCGAATGATGAAGCATGGCGCAGCCCTCCGGCAAAGTCTTGATGCAATGACTGATAGCAAAAAAGTCGTGGTAGTTCCGCTTAATATTGAATTTTGTATTAAAAAACACAAATAATTAATAATGCATAAAAATGTACCGCCTCCGGCCAGCAGGCAACTACAAATTACGACATGAATTCATCAGCTTGAGCGCACCGCTATGCCAGCCGGTCCATCCGGCGTGGCTGGGTGGAAAAAAATATGTGCGTCGGTATGGCAAGTGTCCATCGCGGGGGGAATGGCGGGTGCAGGCTGCGGGAATGGATGACGGTAGAGACTGGTCATGGCCGGCGGTGCCCGGGCGTAAACAAGGCCTGCCGAATGCACATTGATGCCAGGCAAACTCCGCTTGCCCAGTTATTTTCGCTTGTTTTGGCCTTGTCTCACCCTGGCGCGCGCGCCTGCAAACAAGCGCCATGCGGTTTGCAGGAAGGCAGCCTCGGCGTATTCTCTGCCGACAACGACAGCTGGCCGCGGAAAATGGTTTCCATGCAGCCGGAATCAAGTCTCATCACCCTGCCCCTGGAGTCGCCATGGCCCGTATTCTTCCCCTGTTGCCCATCCTGCTGCTCGCTCAGCCTTGCCTGGCCGAGGAAGCGGTACGCAGCATGACGCTCAGCCTGGCCGGCAATGTCTACCAGACCAGTGCCGGCAGCGGCTCCCGCCTGCAGCCGAATATCGATCTGCGCCACGATACGCCCTATGGCAGCCTGTTTGTGCAGGAAGGCGAAGCCGGTGTTGGCCTGCCCGCTCCTGGCGGCTGGGTATCACTGGCCGCGGCCAATGAAAGCCAGTGGGAGCTGGGGGCCAACTCCAGCCACTGGATGGGGGTGGCGCGCTACGGGCTGGATCTGCCGCAGGATGGGTCGGTCTCCATCGGCTATGCCGACCGGCTGGGTCATGCCAGCCCGGGCAGTTTGTTGTTGCTCAATCTGGACATCACCCTGGGCCACTGGCAGAACCAGCGCATCAGCCTGCTAGGCTGGGGCAGCCTGGCCGATACCCAACGCGCCAGCAGCCTGGGGCATCAGGCAGATGGCAATGGCCGCCACCTCGAGCAAAGCAATCTGCTGCTGATGCTGAATCATCCCTTCAACCCGCGCTGGTCGCTGGATGTCGGCGCTGGTTCGCGCTGGATGGCCGATCAGCAAGCGCAGCACACCGCCGGCTGGCAGGCGGTGTTCAGTCTCAATGCCAAGCTGTACTGAACTGGGCTGAGCCAGCTCGCGGCGGCTACAAACGGCGGCCGCACACCGTGGTACGGCGCGAACCACTCCAGCGCCGTTCGGCATCCGGATAACTGCCCAGCTCGACCAAGCCCGACTTGCGCATCATCCCGGCCGAGCCGGCATTTTCCTGATGGCGGTCAGCACACAGCCAGCCACAGCCCTGTTCAGCCAAGGCGGCACATACCGCCAGCAATAGCCGGCTGCCCAGGCCCTGCCCGGCACAGTCGCGGCTGATCACCGCCTCGATCAGAAAAGCCGCCTGCGCTGGCGCGATATCGGCCGGACGGTACTGCGGATAAGGGTCGTCACAGGCAAACAGCATGACGCCGATCACCCTGCCTTGCTGTTCTGCCAGCAAGCCCTGCACCTGGCCTGCCACCAATTGCTGCAGCGTCGCCACCACGCCATCAGCCGGCAAATAATTCCAGTCGTTCGGCCCATCGTTCAGTATCAGTTGCTGGAGCGCGGCCACATCCGCGCCAAGTACGGGGCGTATCTGCATGGCAGTCCCTGTCATTCGCGATTGAAAAACCGACCTGGCCAGAAGCGGCCCGTAAACCACCCGCCACGCTGCGCCAGCCATCCCGACCAGCCGGTATGGCAAAAAAGCGCCAGCAGCGCGTCACAGCGCCTCTACGCCGCAGCAAGTGGCCAGATCATGGCCTTCAGCACTGGTGATAAGCGCGATACCAGTCGACAAAGGCCTGCATGCCGGTCTGGAGCGGTGTGTCCGGGGAAAAACCCACGGCAGCACGCAGCCGGCTGGTATCGGCATAGGTCACCGGCACATCGCCATCCTGCATCGGGTAGTACTCCTTCACCGCTTCACGACCGCAGGCCGCTTCGATGCTGTGGATGAAATCCATAAGCGCCACCGGGTTGTGATTGCCGATATTGAACAGGGCATACGGCGGCTGACCCTTGCCTGCCACTGGCACATGCTGCATCACCCGCACCACGCCTTCGACAATATCGTCGATGTAGGTGAAATCGCGTTGCATCTGGCCGTGGTTGAACACCTTGATCGGCCGGCCTTGCAGGATGGCCTCGGTAAACAGCCATGGCGCCATGTCCGGCCGGCCCCACGGGCCATACACGGTGAAAAAGCGCAGGCCGGTACAAGGCAGGTCATACAGGTGGGCATAGCTGTGCGCCATCACCTCGTTGGCCTTCTTGGTGGCGGCATAAAAGCTCACCGGCGCATCCACCCGGTCGTCTTCGGCAAACGGCACCTTGGCATTCTGGCCATACACGCTACTGGAGCTGGCATACACCAGGTGCTTGACCGAGTGACGACGGCAGGCTTCCAGCACATTGGTCATGCCCAAGAGATTGCTCTGGGCGTAGACATGCGGATTGTCGATGGAATAGCGCACGCCGGCCTGTGCTGCCAGATGAATCACGTAATCGAAGCTTTCCGCCCCACACAGCGCGTTCAGCGCCGTCCAGTCAGCCAGGTCCAGTTGCACGAAGCGAAAGCCGTCACGGCCCTCCAGCGTGGCAAGGCGGGCCTGTTTCAGGCTCACCGGGTAGTAATCATTCAGATTATCCACCCCCACCACCTCGATTCCCGTCTGTTGCAACAGGCGTTCGGCCACGGCCCGGCCAATGAAACCGGCCACGCCGGTGAGCAAAATCTTCATTTCCTGTTTCCCAAACGATGCAGCTCATTGAGCTTGGCGTATTTGATATAGCTGTTGAAGCAACCAATGCTGATGTGGACAAGACCAGGCAAACCATCCTGAAAACCACGGCGTACCAGGTAAAACTTGGCAAAGCGCAGCAGCGGGCTGAACACCAGCTTGGCCCATCCCGCCTTTTTCCCGCGTTTATACAGTAATTCCGCCTGCAGGCTGGTGTAGCGGTTCTGCTTGGTCAGATACAGCGCGATGTCCTCACCCGACTCGTGCATCAGGTCGCCGGACAGTTTTTCCACCGAGCAATCTGTCTGCACCGTCTCGTGTACCAGGTCGTCCGACCAGCGAGCACGGCGCCGATCAAACAGCCGCAAGCTCCAGTCCGGATAGCCTTCGCCATGCTTGAGAAAACGGCCCATGAAACGGTTGCTGCGGGCAAAGCGGTAGGCATCTGCCTGTGGATTGTTCAGTATCTCTTTGATTTGCAATACCAATTCTGGCGATGGCCATTCGTCTGCATCCAGACACAATACCCAGTCATGACTGGCAGCAGCGACCGCAAATTGCTTCTGCGGACCGAATCCCAGCCAGTCCTGGTGGATAACTTTCGCCTTATAGGCAGAAGCTATCGCTACGGTTTCATCCGTACTTCCCGAATCCACCACCACGATTTCATCAGCCCACTGCACGCTGGCCAGTGTTTTTTCCAGCTGGAGAGCGGCGTTTTTGGTGATGAGCACAACGCTGAGCGGTTCTCGCATCTTTTCTTGTTATTCCCATATGTATATGGAAGAAACTAGTAGAAGAGGCCCACTTTCTGTGGATAAGTCCTTATTTACCAGTTTATTCAATGAATTATTGCAGCTTGAAAGGTGTTGGTCAGTCTATTGCTGAAGACATGATCCTTTGTGGATAACTTTAGTCATGTGCTGCAGACTGGGTTTATCCACATGCTGTCAGAGACTTGACCACTCCGGTCTGTGCATACGCATTTTTGCCGTGTCCTAATTAGTTATCTTAAGCCCAATTTTATTATGAAGAGACTAATGAGAGCAGCGCTTTTCTGTTGATAACCCTGAAAAACCGTTATCTGCTCAGTAGCTTGCCCTGTTGATGGCACTGGGATTAATCGGGTGGCGGGAGGGCTGGCAGATTGTGGATAAATATGGACGAAATTATTCACAGCAGTTTATCCACAAATGCTGCCTGTGGATTTTACGTGGTTAACCACAGCGACGCTCGGTTACAATGCGCGCCATGATGAACGTACTGATCGTGCGTACCTCGTCGATGGGCGACCTTATCCACACCTGGCCTGCCATTACCGAGCTGAAAACGCACTACCCCAACCTTCGTATCAGCTGGCTGGCCGAGGAAAACTTCGCTGACATCGCCCGTTTGCACCCGGCGGTGGATGAAGTCATTACCCTGGCCTGGCGGCGCTGGCGCAAAAACCTGCTGTCCGCAGCTACCTGGGCAGAAATCAAGGCCATGCGCGGCAAGCTGCGCGCTACGCGCTGGGAGCTGGTGGTGGATTGCCAGGGGCTGTTGAAAAGTGCGCTGCCGGCCAAGCTCAGCGGGGCCCCACTGACCGGTTACGACCGCCAGAGCATTCGCGAACCGCTGGCCTGCCTGCTGTATGACAAGACCCACCGTGTCGATTGGTCGCTGTCCGCGGTCGAGCGCTGTCGCTTGCTGCTATCCAAGGTATTTGGCTACCAGTCGCAAGGCAGTCCGCAATTTGGCGTACCAGCGGCGCTGCGGCCGCAGTGGCTGCCGGCAGGGCAATACGCCGTATTGCTGCATGCCACCAGCCGCGCTTCCAAGGAATGGCCGGAACCGCACTGGATTGCGCTGGGTGAACGCTTGGTGGCAGAGCATGGACTGCAATTGATCATCCCCTGGGGCAATGCCGCAGAACAGCAACGGGCTGAGCGGCTGGCGGCTGCCATGCCACAAGCCATGGTGGCGCCGCGCATGAATCTGGTGGAAGCCTGCGGTTTGCTTGGCCACGCCCGTGCGGTGATCGGGGTGGATACCGGCCTGTCGCATCTGGCCAATGCGCTGAATGTGCCGCTGGTGGCCATTTATACCGATACCGACCCCAGCAAGACCGGCGTGGTGGAAACCGCCTGGGCCACTAATCTGGGCGGCATCGGCCAATGCCCGGTGGTGGATGAGGTGATGCAGGCCCTGCTGGCGCGCAAGGACATGGCATGAACTGGCGGCGCGGGCTGTACTCGCTGTTGTGGTGGGCTGCCATGCCGCTGATTCGTCGTTACCTGAAAAAGCGCGCACGCAAGGCGCCTGCCTATCTGCAACACTGGGATGAACGTTTCGGTGAGGCCCGCCAGCCACAGGCAACCGGTGCGATCTGGATTCATGCCGTGTCGGTAGGCGAAACCCGCGCCGCCCTGCCGCTGATCCAGGCGCTGCGCCAGCAATGGCCGGATGCACCGCTGCTGCTGACCCAGATGACGCCCACCGGCCGCGACACCGCACGCCAGCTTTATCCGGATGCCGAAGTGCGTTACCTGCCCTACGACTATCCCGCTGCGGTGCGTGATTTTCTGGCCTGCTGGCAGCCGCGCTTTGGTGTGCTGATGGAAACCGAAATCTGGCCCAATCTGCTGCATGCGGCACAGCAGCAAGGGGTGCCGTTGTTTCTGGCCAATGCCCGGTTGTCGGAAAAATCATTGCGCGGCTATCGCCGCATTCAGGGGCTGATTGCGCCTGCCCTGCGCAGTTTGACTGCCATTGCTGCACAAAGTCCGCAAGATGCTGATCGTTTGCAGCAGTTGGGTGCAGTTGATCCGCAAGTCTGTGGCAATACCAAATACGATTTCACCCCGCCCGCCGCCATGCAGACGCTGGCGCAGGCTTTCCGCCAGCGCATCGGCCAGCGCCCGGTATTCATCTGCGCCAGTACCCGCGACGGCGAAGAAGCGCTCATCTTGCAGGCCTGGCAACAGGCGAATGCCGGCAATACCCTGCTCGTGTTGGTGCCGCGCCACCCCGAGCGCTTCGACGCGGTGGCCACACTGGCGCAGGACATGGGTCTGGCCGTGCAGCGGCGCAGCGACAACGCCGCCATTGCTGCCGACACCAGCCTGTGGCTGGGAGACAGCATGGGCGAGCTGTTCGCCTATTACGGCTGTGCCGATGTGGCATTTGTTGGTGGCAGCCTGCTGCCCTTGGGTGGCCAGAATCTGATCGAGCCGGCCAGCCTGGGCTTGCCGGTACTGTTTGGCCCGTCCATGTTCAATTTTGCCCAGGCCAGTGAATTGGCGCTGGAGGCAGGCGCTGCCTGGCAAGTGGCAGATGCTGCAGCCCTGGCGCAGCAGGCGCTGGGCCTGTTGCAGGATGAAGCCCGTCGTCAGCAGATGCACAGCGCCGCGCTGGCATTTACGGCAGCACACCGTGGTGCCAGCCAGCGCATTGTCCAGTTACTGCAGGCGCATCTGCCTGCCTGATGCAGCGGCCTGACCATGGGCCGCTGTTGCCTGCCCGCCACGCCGGGCCAGCCATTTCCTGTCCTGCATCAATCATTGCCAAATATTGCTTTGCCATTTTTATACGCATGTATAAATTGAAGGCATGAACAATGAACCCGCCCTGCATCCCACGCGTACCCTGCTGCTGCAACACGGCTTGCAACTGATGCGTCAGCACGGCCTGCGCCAGCTGACCGTGCGCGGTGTCTGCCAGCAGGCCGGGGTGAATCCCGGCAGCTTCGTTTATCACTTTGGCAATCGCCAGCAATTTGCCGCCGAACTGCTGGAGTGCTGGTATGTGCCGCTCTACCAGCAACTGCAGGCAGTGCAACAGCAAGAAGGTGCAGCGCTCAGCCGCTTGTCCGCCATGTTGTTGCAACTGATGGATTTCCTGCGTGAGCAGCGCGGCTTCATCAGCCAGCTACTGCTGGATGCCAGCTCGGGCGAGGTGGCCGCAGGGGAGTTCATCCGCAATCTGGCACCACGCCATCCGCAGCTGCTGCTGCAATGTTTGAGCGAAGCGCAGCAAGCCGGCCAGATATGCTCCGCCCCACCCATGCACCAGCTGATGTTCCTGATGTCGGCACTGGGTTTTCCGGTCTTGCTGCAGCAATTGAGCAGCGGCAAAGCCATGCTGCCGGACATGCTGCAACAAGCGCTGGCCAGCTATGCGCTGGAACCGGCTCATCTGCAACAGCGATTGCACTGGGCGCTCAAGGGCCTCAGTTGCCAGGAGTGATCTGTATGAACAAGCGCGTACTGTTTGGCATTGCCCTTTTGCTGCTGGCAGGTGGTACTTATCTGTGGTGGCAGCAGCAGCAGACGGCCGCTGAGCTGGTGTTGTCCGGCAATGTGGATATCCGCGAGGTAAACCTGTCTTTCCGCGTGGGCGGCCGTCTGCAGCAAGTACTGGTGGACGAAGGCGCACAGATCAAGGCCGGACAGGTGCTGGGCCGGCTGGACGATGCGCCACAGCGCAATGCCGTGGCCGATGCTGCCGCGGCACTGGCGGCACTCCAGGCCAGACAATCGCTGATGCATCAGGGCTACCGGGCCGAAGACGTGGCCCAGGCCCGCGCCGCACTGGATGCCCGCCAGGCCGTGCTGACCGATGCCCGTGCCGCCTGGCAGCGCCAGCAAGAGCTGGCCGGCAGTGGTGCTGCGGCAGTCAAGGCACTGGATGCCGCCCGTTCTGCCCATGATCAGGCGCAGGCGCAGTACCAGGCGGCGCAGCAGCAATACCAGGCACTGAGCAAGGGCTACCGGCCGCAGGAAGTGGCCGAGGTGGACGCCAATGTCCAACGTGCCCAGGCGCAGCTGGCGGCTGCCCGCCTGCAACTGGCCGATACCGTGCTCACCGCGCCGGCCAACGGCATCATCCTCACCCGGGCGGTGGAGCCGGGCAGTATGCTGGCTGCCGGCAGCACGGTACTCACCCTGTCGCTGAGCCAGCCGGTATGGGTGCGTGCCTATGTGGCCGAGCCACAACTGGGCCAGGCCCAGCCGGGACGCAAGGTGTGGATTTACCGCGATGGGCGCAGCCAGCCTTATGCCGCAGTGGTGGGCTTTGTCTCACCCACCGCGGAATTCACCCCCAAGAATGTGGAAACCACCGACCTGCGCACCGCCCAGGTCTACCGGCTGCGGCTGATTGTTAGCCAGCCGGACGCCGCCCTGCGTCAGGGCATGCCGGTAACGGTGAAGCTGGCACAGCCATGAATCCGGCCATGACCGCCAGCACGGACGCCATCGCCATCCGCCTGCAGGCGGTCAGCCACACCTTTGCCGGGCGGCCGGCACTGTGCGAGCTGAGTGCGGACATCCGCCGCGGTGTGATTACCGGGCTGGTGGGGCCGGATGGTGCCGGCAAAACCACCCTGATGCGGCTGATGGCAGGCCTGCTCAAGGCCAGCGCCGGCAGCATCTGCGTAGAGGGGCTGGACCCGGTGAGCGCCGGCGATACGCTACGGCTGCAGCTGGGCTATATGCCGCAGAAATTCGGCCTGTACGAAGACCTCACCGTGCTGGAAAACCTCAGGCTGTATGCCGATCTGCGTGGTGTCACCGGCCAGGCCAGGGCGGATAGCTTCGAGCGCCTACTGGCGTTTACTGATCTGGCCCGCTTTACCGACCGGCTGGCCGGCAAGCTGTCCGGCGGCATGAAACAGAAACTGGGGCTGGCCTGCACCCTGCTCGGCTCGCCGCGCATCCTGTTGCTGGACGAACCCTGTGTCGGTGTCGATCCCATTTCGCGCCGTGAGTTGTGGCGCATGGTCAGCAGTCTGGCGGATGGCGGCATGGCGGTGTTGTGGAGCACCTCCTATCTGGACGAGGCCGAACTGTGCGGCGAAGTGCTGCTGATGCACGAAGGCCGGCTGCAATACAGCGGCAGTCCGCAGGCGCTGATGGACAGCATGCAAGGGCGCAGCATGTTGTTGCAGGACATTGTCGGCAACCGGCGGCAGGTGCTGCAGCGTGCGCTGCGCAGCCCTGCGGTGATTGATGGCGCTTTGCAAGGCCATGCGGTGCGGCTGGTGTTGCGCGAGGCCGGGGTATTGCCTGATCTGGCCAGCCTGCAAGCCGGGCCGGATGCCAGCTTGCAACGGGTGAAACCGCGGCTGGAAGATGCCTTTATCGATCTGCTGGGTGGCGGGCCGGGTGGCGATTCACCACTTACCGAACACATGCCTCCCGTGCGGCTACCTGCTGGGGTGGATGCTGAAGCCGTTATCGTGGCCGAGCAGCTTACCCGCCGCTTTGGCGATTTTGTCGCCACCGATCATGTGGATTTCCGCATCCGCCGTGGCGAAATATTCGGCTTGCTCGGCCCCAATGGCGCGGGCAAATCCACCACCTTCAAGATGATGTGCGGCCTGTTGCCGGTCAGCAGCGGCGAGGCGCGGGTGATGGGGCTGGACCTGAAAAAATCCGCCAGCCAGGCACGGCAGCAAATCGGCTATATGGCACAGAAATTCGCCCTGTACGGCAATCTGAGCGTGGCGCAGAACCTGGGTTTTTTTGCCGGCATCTATGGCCTGTCCGGTGCTAGTCAGCGCGCGGCGGTGGCCGACATGGTGCGGGTATTCGGCCTGCAGCCTTTTCTTGCCATGAATGCCGGCGAATTGCCGCTGGGTTTCAAGCAGCGGCTGGCGCTGTCCTGCGCGCTGATGCACCAGCCGCCGCTATTGTTTCTGGACGAGCCCACCTCCGGGGTGGACCCGGTCAGCCGGCGTGAATTCTGGAGCCATATCAATGGCCTGGTCGACAAGGGGGTAACGGTGATGGTGACCACCCATTTCATGGACGAAGCCGAATATTGTGATCGCATCGGGCTGGTTTACCGTGGGCGCATGATCGCCGCCGGCACACCGGATGCACTCAAGACCATGGTGGCCAGTGCTGAACTGCCCGACCCCAGCATGGAAGATGCCTTCATCGCGCTGGTGGAGCGCGACGACCGGCAGCGGGAGGCCACATGAGCCTCAGCCTGCGTCGCCTTGCCGCGCTGTGCCGCAAGGAAAGCTATCAGATCGTGCGTGACCCCAGCAGCATCCTGATTGCCTTTGTGCTGCCAGTGTTGCTGCTGTTCATCTACGGCTATGGCATCAATCTGGATGCCAACCGGGTGCGCCTTGGCATCGTGCAGCAGGATGGAGGGGTGGAAGCCAGCCGTCTGGTGCAAACCCTGCAAGCCTCGCCCTATATCGCCGCCAGCCTGTCGAACTCCGAAACAGCCATGCGCCAGCAATTGCAGCTGGGCAGTGTGCGTGGGGTGGTAATCCTGCGCAGCGATTTCTCGGCCAAGGTCAGGCAAGGCCAGGGCGCGGCCGCCATCCAGTTGCTGACCGATGGTGCCGAACCGAATACCGCCAATTTTGTCGCCAGCTATGTGCAGGGCGTGTGGCAGCTGTGGCAGGCCCAGCGCCTGCCAGGCCAGGCAGAGCCCGCCGGGCTGACGCTGCAGGCGCGCTACTGGTTCAATCCCACCACGGTCAGCCGCAACTACCTGGTGCCGGGTTCCATTTCGGTGATCATGACCATCATCGGCGCACTGCTTACTTCGCTGGTGGTGGCACGTGAATGGGAACGCGGCACCATGGAAGCGCTGCTATCCACCCCGGTGACCCGGGCCGAGCTGCTGCTGTCCAAGATCATTCCCTACTACCTGCTGGGCATGGCTGCCATGGCCATGTGCGTGCTGGTGGCCACGCTGGTAATGGGCGTGCCGCTACGCGGTTCGCTGTGGGTATTGTTCCTGGTGACCAGCCTGTTTCTGGGCAGTGCGCTGGGGCTGGGCCTGTTGCTGTCCACCACCACGCGCAACCAGTTCATCGCCGCCCAGTTTGCGCTGACCGCAGCTTTTCTGCCGGCCATCATGCTGTCCGGTTTCGTGTTTGAAATCCGCAGCATGCCGCTGGCGGTACAGGCGGTGACTTACCTGATTCCGGCACGCTATTTTGTCAGCGCCCTGCAGACCTTATTCCAGGCTGGTGAAATCTGGCCGGTGCTGCTGATCAACCTGCTGTTTCTGCTGCTGTCTGCCGCCTTCTGGCTGGGGCTGACCGCCTGGCGGACGCCGCGCCGACTGGATGGCAACTGAGATGTGGCAACGCCTGTTCACCCTCATCCGCAAAGAAATGCAGGCCCTGCTGCGCAGCCCGCAAAGCCGCCGCCTGCTGATCGCCCCGGTGCTGCTGCAACTGCTGCTGTTTCCCTTTGCCGCCACGCTGGAAGTGAAAAACAGCACGCTGGCGGTGTTCAACCAGGATGGCGGCGCGGCCTCCATCGAACTGGTACAGCGGCTGGCGGCCACCCAGGCCTTTCCGCAAGTGCTGATGCTGCACAGCCAGCAAGAAATGCAGCAGGTGATCGACCGCCAGCAGGCGCTGCTGGCCATCAGCCTGCCGCAGGATCTGTCGCGCAAGCTGGCGGCTGGCCAGAGCGTGGCCGCCCAGGCCATCATCGACGGGCGGCGCAGCAATAGCGCGCAAATCGCCTATGGCTATGCCCTGCAGGTGATCCAGCAGTTTGCTGCCGAGCGCAGCCATCAGTTGCCGCCGGCCAGGCTGGTGGTGCAGAACCTGTACAACCCCAATCTGGAATACCGCTGGTTCGTGCTGCCCAGCCTGGTGGCCATCATCACCACCATCGGCTGCCTGATGGTGACGGCGCTGTCGCTGGCCCGCGAACGCGAGGAAGGTACCTTCGAGCAACTGCTGGTGTCGCCGCTGACACCAGGCTACATCATGGCCGGCAAGGCCCTGCCTGGCATGCTGGTGGCGCTGGTGCAGGGCTGCATCATTGCCGCAGCCGCAGTATGGGTGTACCACGTGCCGTTCAGCGGTACGGTGGGGCTGCTGATTGTGTCCATGCTGTGCTACGGCCTGTCGCTGGTGGGCTTCGGCCTGCTGATTTCCGCCCTCAGCAGCAATCAGCAACAGGCGTTTTTAGGGTCGTTTGCCTTCATGTCGCCAGCAGTGATTTTGTCCGGCTACATGGCTCCGGTGGAAAACATGCCCTTGCCGCTGCGGCTGGTCAGCGCGGTGGACCCGCTCAGCCACTTCATCATCATCGTCAAGGGCATTTTCCTGAAGGGCTATGGCTTTGCCGAAGCCTGGCCGCAGCTGTGGCCGCTGCTGGCCATTGCCGCCAGCACGCTGGCACTGGCCTATCTGATGTTCTTGCGCAGGAGTCACTGATGTCATCTCGCCAGCGGATTTTCCTTTTCATGGCCAGCGCGGCGTTAAGCGCCTGCGCGGTGGGGCCGGATTACCAGCCACCAGCCACCAGCCTGCCTGCGCACTACCATTTCCAGCCCGCCAGCGCGACCAGCCAGACGGTGCAGCAGCAGTGGTGGACGGTGTTTGACGATGCCGCACTCAGCCAGCTGGTGGAGCAGGCATTGCAGGCCAATCTGGATCTGGCCCAGGCCGAAGCAAGGGTGCGCCAGGCCCGCGCCAGCCTGGGCCAGGTGGATAGTGCCTTGTGGCCGCAACTGAGTGCCGGCGCGCGTAGCGGCCGTGACCAGTTCAGCCGCAATAGCGAAAACTTTGCCAATATCCCGCTGGCCAATCCCAAAACCGGTTTCAACGACTACCGGCTGGGGCTGGATGCCAGCTGGGAAATCGACCTGTTCGGCCATACTGCGCGCAGTCGCGAAGCAGCGGCGGCAAGGCTGGACAGCCTGCAGCAACAACAAGCGGATATCGCCTTAAGGGTGGCAGCCGAGGTGGCACGCAATGTGATCGACTATCGCGGCTGGGCAGCACGCCAGCGCAATGCCCAAATCCAGCTGGCCGACGCACAGGAAACCTTGCGCCTGACACGCTTGTTGCGGCAGAGCGGCGAAGTGTCCGACAGCGAGCTGAACCAGGCCGCCGCTAGCGTGGCCAGCCTGCAAGCCACGCTACCGCCCTTGCAGACGGCGCAGGGTGCGGCGCTGACCGCCTTGAGTGTGTTGCTGGATCAGCCACTGGCGGTGGTGGAAGCGCGGCTGGCCGGTGAGCGGCCGATACCGGCCACGCTGGCACAGCCGCCTATCGGCCTGCCGGCAGATTTGCTGCGCCGCCGCGCCGACATCCGCCAGGCCGAGCGCGAGCTGGCGGCCGCCACCGCCGATATCGGCGTAGCAGTGGCCGAGCAATACCCACGGCTGGTGCTGGTGGGCAGTGGTGGCTGGGATTCCATTCACGAGGGCAATCTGACTGCAGCTGCCAGCCGTTTCTGGAATGTCGGCCCGCAACTGAGCCTGCCCTTGCTGAATGGTGGCCGGCTGAAAAACCAGGTCAGTGGCCGTGAAGCAGCCCGCGATGCCGCCCTGGCGGCTTATCGGCAAAAAGTGCTGGGCGCGCTGGCCGATACCGAAACCGCCCTGTTGCGTTACCAGCAGGAGGGGCAGCGCCAGCAAGCCTTGTATGGCAGCCTGCAATTGGCTGGCCGCCAGCTGGACATTGCGCGGCAGCGGCTACGGGTGGGCGAAGCGGCACAGACTGAAGTGCTGGGACAAAGTCAGCAACTGGCGCTGGTAAAGGAGCAATGGCTGGCATCGCAGCAGGCGCAGGCGGAAAACCTGGTGGCCTTGTTCAAGGCGCTGGGCGGGGACGTGAAATGAATTTCCCGGCGTAGTGCCGGGAAGGAAGGTTGGCTGATGCGGCCTGGCAGCCACACCAGCCAGGCAGGCTGGCTCAGGCGGCTACACAGGCGGCACGGCGGTAGTAGTTGTCGTAAGGGCCGTCGGACTGCAGCACAAAGCCCTGGCGCTGGTAAAAGCCATTGGCCCGGCTGCCCTTGAGCACTTCCACCTGTACCGGCAGGCCCATTTCGTCGGCCTCGGCCAGCAAGGCCAGCAATACCTGGCTGCCCAGGCCACGGCCATGCCAGGCCGGCTGCAGGTAGAACTGGTCAATCAGCAGGCCATCTGCGGCCGGCTTGAGCGAGACACAGCCCACGCGGCGGCCCTCCACCACGATGTGGCGACAGTATGCCGGCTGGAACTGTTCGGTAAAGCGCTGGCGTGCCCGCACCGGGTCGTAGCGCCCCAAGGCCTCCAGACTGACCCGCAAGGCGCGCAGGCGCAGCGCCAGCAATTCGTCAAAATCAGCGGCACAGGCCGGCGCAAAGTGAAAGGCTGTCATGCTCACTCCTGGCTGCCGGACATACCGGCGTAGTCTGCAAGGTTGGGGGAAGGCTACGGGATGCTAGTCGAACAGTGCCGCCATCTGGCGGGCAGCGGCGGCGGGGTCGGCGGCATCGAACAGGCCACCGATGACGGCGATGGCACTGGCACCGGCAGCGACTACCTCGGCGGCATTGTCCGGGGTGATGCCACCGATGGCCACACTGGGCAGGCCCAGCTTTTTGGCCTCGGCAAACAGCGATAGCGGCGCTGCCACGGCATGGGGCTTGGTGCGCGAGGGAAACACCGCGCCAAAGGCCACATAGCTGGCACCGTCGCGGGCCGCCTGTTCGGCCAAGGCGATGTCGTTGTAACAGGACACGCCGATGATGGCATTCGGGCCCAGCACCGCACGGGCATCGGCCACCGAGCCGTCAGTCTTGCCCAGATGCACGCCATCGGCTTCCACGGCGCGGGCCAGGGTGACATCGTCGTTGATCAGGAACAGCACCTGCCGGCTCTTGCACAGGCTGGCCAACAGGCTGGCCTGGCGCAGGCGGCGCACGGTGTTGTCGCTCTTGTTGCGGTATTGCAGGATGGCCACGCCGTTGTCCAGCACGCGACTGACTTTGGCCAGCAGTTGCTCGCTGTCATCCGCCTCCGGCGATACCGCATACAAGCCCTTAATCACTGTCACCCTCTGCTCCTTCGTCTTCGCGGGCCCAGAACATCCGGTCCGGGATGTATTGGCCCATGCCCGGGCGGAAACCCGCCACCAGGCTTTGATAGGTATATTCCTGTGCTTCGCGTACCGCCTCCGGCAGCATCAGGCCGGTGGCCAGCATGCCGGCAATGGCCGATGCCAGGGTGCAACCGGAGCCGTGATAGCTGGCGGGCAGCCGTTCCCAGCGGTCGGCACGTACGATGCCGTTGGGACTGTACAGACTGTTTATGACTTCTTTGGTATTTTCGTGTGTGCCGGTAATCAACACATGCGGGCAACCCAGCGCCAGCAGACGCTTGGCGCATTCGTCCAGGCTCAGTTCTTCGTCTTCGTCCGGGTCGTTCATCGCCAGCCGGCGTGCTTCCATGCTGTTGGGGGTGATGATGGACACTTGCGGAATCAACAGGTCGCGCATGGCGGCGATCAGGTCGTCATCGGCCAGCTCGTGGCCGCCGCCGCTGCGCAGCACGGGGTCCAGTACCACCGGCACGTCCGGATAGTCGGCAATCAGCTGCGCTACCACAGCGACGTTTTCCACGCTGCCCAGCATGCCGATCTTGAACACCAGCACCGGAATGTCTTCCAGCAGAAAGCGCGCCTGGTCGTTGACCAGGTCGGAATCCAGCACCATGAAGTCATCCACCCCCACGGTATCCTGCACGGTGATGGCGGTAATGACCGACAAGGGATGGCAGCCCAGACTGGCCAGGGTAAGGATGTCGGCCTGGATGCCGGCGCCGCCGGAGGGATCGGAACCGGCCAGGGTCAGTACGGCTGGCGGGGGGGGCAATGTGGACAAGGCGGTAACCTCTTTGGTCAGATCGTGCAGCAGCAATTAGAATGACTATTTTAACCGAGCTTGGGATAAACGTATGCGCACCTGGATGTGTCTGATCTGCGGTTTCATCTACGACGAAGAAGCCGGGCGACCGGAAGACGGCATCGCGCCGGGAACGCCGTGGGAAGATGTGCCGCCCAACTGGACCTGTCCCGATTGTGATGCCCGCAAGGACGATTTCGAAATGGTGGAAATCTAAGCTGCGGGCAGCAGTGCATCATCATGGCCTGCAGGCCGTGGCAAGGAATGTGGCATGAAACAAGTTTGCAGAAAAGTCTTTTCCCACGCGGCACTGGTACTGGCGCTGGTCAGCTGTGCTCAGGTCAACACCACCAATAGTGGTGCGGTGGGGATTAATCGCAGCCAGAACATGTGGCTGAGTGCGCAGGAGGTGGAGCAGTCCTCGGCCAAATCCTATGCCGGGCAGCTCAGTCAGGCGCGGGGTGCGGGCAAGCTCAATACCGACAAGGCACTCACGGCAAGAGTCCGGCGTGTGGCGCAGCGGCTGATTGCCCAGACCCCGGTGTTCCGCCCCGATGCGGCGCGCTGGAAGTGGGAGGTCAATGTGGCGCAGACGCAGGAGCTGAATGCCTATGCGATGGCGGGGGGCAAGATCATGGTGTATTCCGGCCTGGTGACGCGGCTGCAGCTGACGGATGACGAAATGTCGGCCGTCATCGGCCACGAAATCGCCCATGCGCTGCGCGAACACAGCCGGGAAACCATGAGCCAGGCCTATGCGCAGCAAATGGGCCTGTCGGTGGTGGGTGCGGTGGCCGGGCTGAACCAGAGTCAGCTTAATCTGGCCGGCATGGCGGCGGATGTTGCCCTGAGCAAGCCGCACAGCCGCACCATGGAATCGGAAGCCGACATCATTGGCCTGGAGCTGATGGCACGCGCCGGCTACAACCCCAATGCCGCCGTGAATGTGTGGAAAAAAATGATGAGCAGCGGTGGTAGCAACGGGCCAGAGTTCCTCTCCACTCACCCGTCCGGGCCAACGCGCATCAGCGATTTGCAGGCGCATATCCCGCAAGTGATGCCGCTTTATCTGCAGGCCAAGCGTGGTTGAATCGCGTGTTTCACGTGAAACGCCGTCCGCTAATCGTCTGAATGGAGTCTGAATTGGCTTACCTGTATCTCAAGGCTTTCCACATCATTTTTGTCACCTCGTGGTTTGCCGGGCTGTTTTACCTGCCGCGCATTTTCGTCAATCTGGCCATGGCTGCACCGGGTGCGGAATACGACCGCCTGTTGCTGATGGCACGCAAACTGTATCGCTTCATGACGCCGCTGGCGGTGCTGGCACTGGCACTGGGCATGTGGCTGTGGCAGGGCTTTGGTATTAGCGGTGGCTGGCTGCACGCCAAGCTCACCCTGGTGGCGCTGCTGATTGCCTACCACCTGTACTGCGGCAAGCTCTACCGCGACTTTGTCGCCGGCAGCAATCGCCACAGCCATGTCTGGTACCGCTATTTCAATGAAATCCCGGTGCTGGCGCTGTGTGCAGTGGTGATTCTGGTGGTGGTGAAGCCGTTTTGAAGCTGTTTTGCTGTCGGTGTGGCGTGTGTCGCCGCGCCGACCTTATGAATGAATGCAGGGCCGAGCGCCCTGAACGGGAAACAACAGCATGGGACTGGAAATCGAACGCCGCTTTGTGATCAGCGATGACAGCTGGCGTGGCCTGGCCGAGGGCGTGCAATACCGCCAGGGCTATCTGTCGGTGGAAAAGGAACGTACCGTGCGGGTGCGCATTGTCGGCGAGCAGGCCTGGCTCACCCTCAAGGGCAATATCAGCGAGATCAGCCGCCACGAATTCGAATACGCCATCCCGCTGGCCGATGCCCAAACCATCATGGACGCCATGTGTCCGATGGTGGTGGACAAGCTGCGTCACCGCATCGAATTTGGCGGCTTTGTCTGGGAAGTGGACGAATTCTTCGGTGAGAATGCCGGGCTGGTGCTGGCGGAAATCGAACTGCCCGCCGAAGACACGCCGTTTGAAAAGCCGCACTGGGTGGGCGCGGAAGTCACCCAGGACGGGCGCTACACCAATGCCTATCTGTCGAAGAACCCTTACACCAGCTGGCCGCAGCGCTGAAATGCCAACACTGCCCCGCCCAGCTGTGAAAAAATAACGCTTTCGCCAGCATGGATTCAGTGGCGCAGGCCCTGCTTTGCCGGCAAACCAGATTCAGGCAGCAAACCAGACCGGTTTGCGCCCTACCCGTCATAAGGAAACAGCATGTCCCGCAATCTCGAACTGTTTGAACGTGGCAAGAAAACCATCCCCGGTGGCGTCAATTCGCCGGTACGGGCCTTCGGCTCGGTTGGCGGTACGCCGCGCTTTGTCAAAAAGGCGCTGGGTGCACATTTCTGGGATGCCGACGACAAGCAGTACATCGACTACATCGGTTCCTGGGGCCCGGCCATTGTTGGCCATGCCCACCCTACCGTGATCAAGGCGGTACAGGATGCCGCAGTGGACGGCCTGTCCTTTGGCGCGCCCACCGAAGCCGAGCTGGATATTGCCGAAGAAATCTGCAAGCTGCTGCCCTCGGTGGAGCAAGTGCGGCTGGTATCGTCCGGCACCGAAGCCACCATGAGCGCCATTCGTCTGGCACGTGGCTTTACTGGCCGTGACGCCATCGTCAAGTTTGAAGGCTGCTACCACGGCCACTCCGACAGCCTGCTGGTGAAGGCCGGTTCCGGCCTGCTCACCTTCGGCAACCCCTCTTCCGGTGGCGTGCCGGCCGACTTCACCAAGCACACCCTGGTGCTGGAGTACAACAACGTCGAGCAGCTGGAACGCACCTTCCAGGAAATCGGCGAGCAGATCGCCTGCGTCATCCTGGAGCCGATTGCCGGCAATATGAACCTGATCAAGCCGTCGGCAGAGTTCGTGCAAACCCTGCGTGCGCTTACCGAAAAGCACGGCACGGTGTTGATCTACGACGAAGTGATGACCGGTTTCCGTGTCGATCTGGGCTGCGCCCAGGCGCTGCACGGCGTCAAGCCGGACCTCACCACACTGGGCAAGGTGATTGGCGGCGGCATGCCGCTGGCTGCTTTCGGTGGTCGTGCCGACATCATGGGCTGCATCTCGCCGCTGGGTAATGTGTATCAGGCCGGCACCCTGTCTGGTAACCCGGTGGCCGTGGCAGCTGGCCTCACCACGCTCAAGCTGATTCAGGAGCCGGGCTTCCATGCCACCCTCAGCCGTCGCACTGCGCGTCTGGCGCAAGGCCTGGCCGAAGCGGCCAAGGAAGCCGGTGTGCCGATGGCCACTGACAGCGTAGGCGGCATGTTCGGCATCTATTTCTGCGACGCCGTGCCCACCAGCTACGCCCAGGTAACAGCCTCGGACCGCGAACGCTTCAACCGCTTCTTCCACGCCATGCTGGAAGAAGGCGTGTACCTGGCGCCGTCGGCCTACGAAGCCGGTTTTGTCTCCATCGCCCATACCGACGACATCATCGAACAGACCATCGCCGCCGCCCGCCGTGCGCTGGCGCGCATCTGAGTTCACGGCTCACGTTCAAGGACTGCATCCGTCTGGCAGCCCGCAAGACAAACCGCCCACCCTTGGTGGGCGGTTTTTGTTTGTCTGTAGCGCCTGCAAACTGCCGCAAACAGTCAGGCTCAGGCACAATAGCCCGCTGAATTTTCCTGTTCCCACCAATGCAAACCACCACCTCCCAGCGCCTGGCCTGGCGCATTCTGGCCAATGAAGCCGGCATCCGCCTCACTCCATGCATCCAGCAGCCTGAAGGCAGCGGCTGGAGCCGTGGCCGCATGCTGCCGCTGGGGCGTTTGCTGGATCAGGCTGCGCAGTGGGACTGGCTGAGTGCGCAGGACCGGCTGGTGATCGGCCAGCTTGAGCGCACCCATCAGCTGGCGGATGGCAGCAGCCTGGCCGAGCTGGAAGGCGAAGCCGCCCTGCCCTTGCTGCTGGGTCATCCGGCCTTGTTCTGGGAAGAACAGCCGGCACAGCCGGTCATGCTGGAAGCGGGCCAGATCAGCCTGTTGCTGCAGCGTCAGCAACAGCAGATGGTGCTGCAACTGAGCCCGCCCGGCATTGCCGCCTGCCAGCATTGCCTGTGGCAGCGTAGCGGCCCAAACAGCCTGCTGGTGTACTGGCCGGGGCCGGAGATTCGCCAGCTGGCAGCCTTGCTTGGTCACAGCCTGACCGTGCCACTGGCCGCGCGCAAAAAACTGCTGGAGGCGATAGGCGACATGGTGCCGTGGCTGCCGGTCGAGCTAGTGGAGGCAGATGATGGTGCGGACCTGCCTGCCATGCCGGCCGACCCACGGCTGTTTGCTGTGCTGGTACCGCTGCCGGAAGGCTTGCGCCTGCAACTGCGCTGCCGGGTGGCCGAGCAGGCCGCCTGGTATCCGCCGGGGCGCGGGCCATGGCAGCAAGTGGCGCTGGAGCAAGGCCAGCCCATCCGCTTTCAGCGCCAGTTGAGCGAGGAGAAACAGGCGCTGGCAGCTTTGTTGCAGGATTGTCCGGCACTGGCGGCAGCCCGGGCCGACCCCGATGGGGTACTGCAATGGCTGCTGGCCGATCAGCAGCAGGCCTTGCAAGTGGTGCAGCAACTACACGCCATCGCCCCGCAGCGGCTGGAGTGCGTCTGGCCGCAGGGACAGCGCATGCGCATCCAGGCCCAGGCCGGCCTGCCGCAGCTGCGGTTGAAGACCAAGCGCAAGAACGGCTGGCTGGAAGTGACCGGCGAGGTGCAGGTGGACGAAGACCGTGTGCTGCAGCTGCGCCAGTTGCTGGAAGCCTTGGCCCATCAGCCCGGTCAGTATCTGCGTCTGTCCGAGCAGGACTGGCTGGCCTTGTCCGATAGCCTGGTCGCCCGGCTGCAGCAGCTAGCCATGCTGGCCGACCACGCCCTGCCCGACGGGCTGCGCTTGAGCCTGCTGGCGGCACCGGCGCTGGCAGAACTGGCAGGCGACATCGATCGCATGGAGGGCGATGCCGGCTGGCAGCAATTGCTGGCACAGCGGAACAGCCTGCGCGTGTTTCAACCTGAGGTGCCGGCCACCCTGCAGGCCAGCTTGCGGCCCTATCAATTGCAAGGTTTTGCCTGGTTGTCGCGGCTGGCGCATATCGGGGCCGGCGCCTGTCTGGCCGACGACATGGGCCTGGGCAAGACGGTGCAAACGCTGGCCGTGCTGCTGGACCGTGCACATCTGGGGCCGCAGCTGGTGGTGGCCCCCACCTCGGTGGCGCTCAACTGGCTGGCCGAGGCCGCCCGCTTCGCCCCCAGCCTGCGCTTGCGCCCTTATCAACAGCAGCGCGACTTATCCACAGTCGGGCCGCAGGACCTGGTGATTGCCAGTTACGGCCTGCTGCAATTGCAGGCCGATGATTTTGCCGAGGTGCACTGGGCCAGCGTGGTGCTGGACGAGGCGCAGGCCATCAAGAATGCCGCTACCAAACGCGCACAGGCGGCACAAAGCCTGCGGGCAGATTTTCGCCTGGCCGCCAGTGGCACGCCGGTGGAAAACCATCTGGGTGAATTGTGGAGTTTGTTCCGCTTTGTCACGCCGGGTTTGCTGGGCAATGAGGACAAGTTCCAGCAGCGTTTTGCCCAGCCTATCGCCGAGGGTGATGAAGAGGCCCGTACCACGCTCAAGGCGCTGATCCAGCCCTATCTGCTACGCCGTACCAAGGCCGAGGTGCTGACCGAGCTGCCACCGCGCACCGACATCACCCGCCGCATTCCCCTGTCCGAGCAGGAGCTGCATGTGTACGAGGCCATGCGCCAGCAAGCGCTGCAAAAGCTGGCCGAGGTGGATAGCCAGGACAAGAAAACCATGCAGGTGCTGGCCGAGCTGACCCGCTTGCGCCGTTTCTGTTGTCACCCGGCCCTGTTGCAGCCAGACACTGCCCTGCCGGCCAGCAAGTTTGTCTTCTTCTGCCAGCTGATGACCGAACTGCTGGACAACGGCCACAAGGCGCTGGTGTTCAGCCAGTTTGTCGATCATCTGGCCTTGGCGCGGCAATGGCTGGATGAACAAGGCATTGCCTACCAGTATCTGGATGGCGCCACGCCGGGCAAGCAGCGCAAGGCGCGCATGGACGCCTTTCAGGCTGGCGAGGGCGAGGTCTTCCTGATCAGCCTGAAAGCCGGCGGCACCGGGCTGAACCTCACCGCCGCGGACTATGTGATTCATCTGGACCCGTGGTGGAACCCGGCGGTGGAAGACCAGGCCAGCGACCGCGCCTACCGCATGGGCCAGCAGCGGCCAGTCACCGTGTACCGGCTGGTGGCGGAAAACACCATCGAAGAAAAAATAGTCGCCCTGCATGCGGAAAAACGCGCACTGGCCGACAGCTTGCTGCAAGGTGGCGACCTGGCAGCGCAACTGGACGGTGCGGCTTTGCTGGCCTTGTTGCAGGACCACTGATGCTTGTTTTGCTCAACATCCTATGTGAATATCCAAATTCGTATCTATTTGGAATAATAAAATGTTGAGTAGATTATTGCTTGCCGGATTGCTGACTACGCTGGCCGGATCAGCCATTGCCGATTCCATTGGCAATACGGCGTCTGAGAAAATTTCGGTAGGGGCGGTTTCGGTACTGGCTGCACCGGTGGTCAGCATCGCCGGTAGTGCTACCGGGCGTGGCGAGTCGGCCCTGGGGCCGGTGCTGGCGGTGACGGGGAGTGGTTATGTGATTGTTGGCCTGGTTGAAGGCTCGGGCGATGTCATCAAGCTGACGCTCGAATCAGTGCAGGGCGGGGCTAAACTCTTGGTGGAATTGTCGCGCAGCACGGTCAAGGCTTCCGGCGCGGCCATCGGCAGCGCGGTGCAGGTAACGGCCACCGCCAGCGGTACCCTGCTGGTGGTGTCTGGCAAGGTGCTGGCTTTTATCCCCAACAAACTGGGCGAAGCCCTGCTGGAGCATAGCCGTGTCCCGTCGTAAAACTTGCTGGAAATGGCTGCTGGTAGCGGCCTGCTGCCTGCCTTTGCTGGCTCATGCCGGCCAGGCGTGTGAAGAAAAACCGCTGACGCCGGAAACCTTCCGGCTGGCCATGCAAACCGCCGAACAGCTGCAGACCAAGCTCAATGAAGTGGACAGCAATGTGGTGGTAGTGGGGCGCATGGGCCAGGATCTGTCCAAATACGGCCTGCGCTATACGCATTTTGGCATCATGTTCCGGCCGGAAAGCGGCGGGCGCTGGCGGGTGGCACATTTGCTGAACGAGTGCGGAACCGATCGCTCCGACTTGTGGTACGAGGGTTTGGGCAATTTCTTCCTCGACGACATGTTCCGCTTCGATGCCGTGCTGCTGGTACCGCCGCCGGCTGTTGTTGACCGGCTGTTGCCAAACTTGCGGGCTGGCCGTCCCCTGCGCGCCCTGCACTCACCCCGCTACAACATGGTGGCCTATCCCTTCTCCACCCGTTATGCGAATTCCAATACCTGGGTACTGGAAACGCTGGCAGCGGCTTCCACCACCGAAACACGCATCAGTAGTCGCGAACAGGCGCAGATGTGGCTGAAGCTGAACGGCTATCAGCCAAGTGAAATGAATATCGGCCCGATGACCCGGCTGGGTGGCCGCATGTTCAAGGCCAATGTGGCATTTGACGATCATCCTAATGAATTGCGTTATAACGACCGCATCCAGACGGTATCGGTGGATTCCATCATCCACTTTTTCGATGAACGCAATGAAGGCTGGAAAATCATCGAACTGCCCGGCCCGCAAGCGCGCCGCTTCTGAGCCTGCCGCACTGTGTTAGTGGCTGAACTGCTGGAACAGCCGCTTGCGTAGTTCGGCAATACCGCTGCCTACGGCAGAGGACAGCTGGCTGTAGCGGGACGGCCCCACCGCCAACGCCTCGCGTGCGGCATCGAACTGGCCCTGGTTGATCAGCTCGGCCACGCGCGCGGCTTCCAGATGGAATTGGCGGTGGTTTTCCACCAGCTGTACAAACACGCTATTGTGGCCGCAATTGACCATACCCTCGCCGTGTAGCCAGCGGCCCAGCTCGCAGCCACAACAGTCGCCAATCTGCGCGGCATCCAGCTGTCTGCCCTCCAGCATGGCCGTGCGTAGTTCCAGCTTCAATTCGAAATGGAGCAGCAGGGCATCTTCTAGATTCATGCCTATTTCCCCGACAACACTTCTCCCGATTTTTTACTATAGCCAGCCACTATGTTGTTGTGATGGGAATTGTCATCCGGCAAGCCGCTAGCTGTGGTGCCAGGACTGGTGGGTGGTCTGGGCCAGCTGCCGGCGATTGGCCTCGCCGGCCTGTGCAGCCTGCAAAAAGCCATCCAGGGAAATGTGTGGTGGCCAGCTGGCCGTGACCGGCTGCCAGTGCTGCAGGCGGTCGATACGGAAATGGCGATAGTCCTGGCGCAGCAGGCACCAGGCCGCCAGCGTCCAGCGATCCCCCCAGAAAAACAGGCCCAGTGGCAATACGCAACGCTGACTGGCGTGGCCCAGTTCATCCTGATAGTCGATGGCCAGCGCCTGGCCGGCCAGTATCGCCTCGCGTAATGTGGCCAGCCGCTCACAGGGATAGTCATGATGCTGCGGCACAAACAGTGGTGCCGGTGTCAGCCCGGCCGAGCCCAGCACCGCGTGAATCTTGGCCAGCGCACTGGCGGCTGCGCTGGCGGTGGCGGGGTCGGTCCAGCCGGCCAGCATGCGCGCACCCACTTCCAGCGCGGCCAGTTCTTCGGCGGAGAAACTCAATGGCGGCGGGTTAAAACCCTGTTCCAGCCAGTAGCCCTCGCCGGCCTCGCCATTGACCGGAGAGCCACTGGCCAGCAAATCGGCCATGTCGCGGTAGACGGTGCGTACCGACACTTCCAGCCAGGCGGCCAGCTGGGCAGCCGTGGTGCGGCGGCGGCCACGCAGCAGGTGGAGGATTTGCAGCAGGCGGTCGGCTCGGCGCATGGTACGGGTCCGGTTTTAGTGCGGCAGCGGGCTGCACAGCTCCAGCAGCATGCCGTCCGGGCAGCGCAGGAAAGACACGGTCTGCCCCCAGGGTTTGACCTGCGGTGCGGCCAGTTCGCGAGCACCGGCAGCCAGTGCTGCCTGATGTGCGGCAGCGACATCATCAGTAGCCAGGGCAATTTCCACACCTAGTGGCAGCGCGCCATCATCGGCAAAGCGAAAGCCCTCGGGATGATTGCTCAGGGCCAGCGCCTTGCTGGCAAAGGACAGCGTGGTGTCGCCGGTATCCAGCTCGCCATAGTCGCCCTCTGGAGTGAGAAAGCGTCGCGAGAAGCCGAATGCCTCTTCAAAAAAGGCCAGCGAACTGGCGACATCCGCCACATAGACAATGGTGTAGGCAAATTTCATCCTGCTTCCTTTCCTGATGTGGCGCGGGCCTGTTGCTCCCGCGCCAGTGCGATGACGCTGGTGATGGCCTGCCGTGCCTGCGGGCTGTTATGCCAGCAGCTGGAGCCAAGTGCTTGTGCCACTTGCCAGGTGATGTCGGCGGCCTCCTGGCCGGCCAGCTGGCTCAGGCTGCTAAAGCCGATCTGCTCCAGGCGGGAGATCACCGTGGGGCCAACCCCCTTGAGTGCCAGCAGTTGCTGGCGTTCCTGTGCGGAAAACGACATGGGTCTGCTCCTGGTGGGCTGGCTGGCAAGTGGCCTAAGACGGCTGCCAGCCAGGAAGGGACATGATATCCGCTAGCGGACTTGCCCGCTTCAGGCTTGCAGATGCAGGCCGATGCTATTGCCTTCGCTGTCTGCTATCAGTGCGATATCGCCATTGCCGTCTTCCAGCGTGGTGATGGGCAGCAATACCTTGCCGCCAGCGGCCTTAACCCGTTCCAGCGTCGCGGCCAGGTCCGGCCCGCCATCCAGATAGATGCGACAACCCTGACCACCAGCCGGCAGGCGTGGGCTGGCCATGATGCAGCCGGAGCTGTCGGGAAACACGGCAATACGATCCGTCATGAAGTCTTCCTGCTTCAGTTGCAGCTGCAATACCTGCTGGTAAAAGGCAACGGCACGGTCAAAATTGGTGGCGGGGATTTCAAACCAGTGAATCAGCGACATGGATGGCTCCGGAAAGGGCTACGGCGGGCTTGCCGTGTTCACAGCATGCACGCCCCCTGCTGACAGCATAGTGTCAGTAGCCGGTGGCATCGTGGGCTGTAGGCGTAAAAAAACCACCGCGTTTGCTAAGCGGTGGCTGATGGAGCGGCCCGGAGCCTGTCTGATCCGGAGCGTGGACGTGGAGCGGCTGACAAGAGCGCAGCGTCCCCGGGGTAAGCAGTGCCGACGTAAACAGAACAAGGATTAGGGCAAGGCGGCGCAAGGCCGCAACATGGGTTTTGTCAGCCGCGCTCAGTCCAGCTGGCCGGCCAGCGCGGCCAGCACGCGGGCGCTGGTGGCCTGCGGGTGGGCGGTGATGCGCAGCATGTGGCGCACGGCCGGGTGTTGCGGGCGATGAATGGCGATGCCGCATTGCAAGAGATGGCGCTGGATGGCCTCAGCCTGTAGCGCATCCGGGTAGGCCACGCAGACGAAATTGGTGTGCGAGGGTAGCGGTGTCAGGCCCTGGTCGTACAGCGCATGGCTCAGGTGATGGCGCAGGGTGATGGTTTGCGCCACCAGCTTGCGCGAGTAGTCCGGGTCGTCCAGCACGATTTGCGCTGCCGCCTGGGCAATGCTGGACAGCGCGTATTGCGGCCGGATCTGGTCGGCCTTGGCAATGATGTCGGCGCTGGCGATGGCATAGCCCACGCGCAGCCCGGCCAGCGCATAGGCCTTGGACAGGGTGCGCAGGCGCAGGGTGTGCGGCAGGATGCCGGTGGGCGGCGCATCGGCGGCATCAGTGCAGAAATCGACATAGGCCTCGTCGAGCAGCAGCAGGGTATGCGGCGGCAGTGCGGCGCGCAGGGTGCGGATGTCTTCGGCCTGCCAGTAATGGCCGGTGGGATTGTCGGGGTTGGCCAGATACAGCACCGAGGCATGCTCGGCACGGGCCACTTCGGCTAGCCGCGCCAGATCCGGCTGCATGTGCTGGCCGCGCTGGCAATAGGGCACCTCCAGTACGCGGGCACCCACGCCTTCGGCAAAGTAACGGAAGGTGGGATAAGTGCCAGCGGTGGTGACCACGGCATCGCCCGGATTACAGGTCAGGCGCAGTGCCAGCAGGATCAGGCTGTCGGCCCCGGTGTCGAACAGGATTTCCGTTGGGCTGACGCCGTTGAGCTTGGCTGCCCGCTCACGCAAGGCATGGGCATAGGGGTCGGGATACAGCCTGGCCATTTCCGCCAGTGCCTTGCCCAGTTCACCAGCCAGCGGCGATACCGGATCCGGCAGGCTCTCGTTGGAGCCGATGCGGGTCTTGATGCGATGCCCCAGCGCCGTTTCCAGCTTCACGATGCCGGGAAAGGGGTTGACGATGGTGTGGTGTTCGAGATGACGGGCAAAACGGGTCATGGCGGCTTTCGTCCTTGCAGCAGAACATTCTAGATGGCGACGGGGCGGCGACAAATCAGCAGATCAGCTAACGATAGCATCCCGCAGGATAAGCCAGCCAAGACCGGCGGCACGGCAGTGTAGCGCTGGCATGGGCCGGCGCTGCTGTGCCAGGGGTAAAAACCGGTAAAGCGGCCGCTCAGGGCGCTGGTTTGGCCTCTGCCGCCGGTGCCGAGGCATGGCTGCGGGTTTGGTCCGGCTTGGGAAGATACAGGTTGCCTTTATAGCCACAGGCAGTCACGACAAGGCTCAGGGCAAGGCAGGTCAGCATGGTTCGCAGCATAAAAAGCAGTCCGGTGTGGCAAAATCCCGAGTCTAGCACACGCGATTCAAGGAAGAGACGACATGAACGAGAGCGAATTTCTGGATGTGACCGACCGCATTTTCAGCCGGATCGAAGATGCTATCGACGATGCCGGTGTGGATGCCGACTTTGTCAGCAATGGCAATGTGCTGGAAATCGAATTCGACGATGGTGGCAAGATCGTGGTCAACCGCCATGCGGCCAATCAGGAACTGTGGATCGCCGCCAAGAGCGGCGGTTACCACTTTGCCTTCAAGGATGGCCAGTGGCTGGCCGCGCGTGACGGTGCCGAATTCTTTGCCACGCTGAAAACCGCCATCGCCCAGGCGTGTGGTGAGCCTGACCTGGAGCTGGATATCTGATGCAGGCCGAGTGGCTGGCGCTGGGCGGGCTGGCGGTGTCGGCCTTTACTTCGGCCACCATCCTGCCCGGCAACTCCGAGCTGGTGCTGGCGGCCTTTCTTTACAAATGGCCGGGCTGGCTATGGCCGGCCCTGTTGCTGGCCACCGTGGCCAACAGTGCCGGCAGCGCCACCAGCCTGTGGCTGGGACGGGTGGCACCCAAAAAGGAAGTATCACCACGCATCCAGCGCTGGTTTCAGCGCTATGGCCCGGCCGTGCTCTTGCTCAGCTGGGTGCCGCTGCTCGGCGATGCCCTGCCCCTGGCTGCCGGCTGGCTGCGCTTGCCCTGGCTGCCCAGCTTATTGTGGCTGACCGTGGGCAAGGCTGTGCGCTATCTGATACTGGCCTGGGGCGTGCTGGCAGCGCTGCATGCCTGATTATGCGACAGCGGATTGGCATGTGCTGGCGCTGAGGGTTTACAATTCAGGCAATTCTTATCTCGAGCTTCCATGAGCCAACATATTCCCCGCAAACGCTTTGGCCAGAATTTTCTGCAAGATGCCAGCGTGATTGAAAACATCGTGCACGCGGTCAACCCGCAGCCGGACGATGTGGTGATCGAAATCGGCCCCGGTCTGGGTGCCATTACCAAGCCGTTGCTGGACCGCCTGCCGCATCTGCATGTGGCGGAAATCGACCGCGACATCATTGCCCGGCTGAAAAAGGAATTTCCGCCGGAACGCCTGACCATCCACGAAGGCGATGCGCTCAAGTTCGACTTCGGCTCGATTACCGATGGCGCGTTCAAGATTGTCGGTAACCTGCCCTACAACATCTCCACCCCGCTGCTGTTTCACCTGGCCAGTTTCGGCCTGCGGGTGACCGACATGCACTTCATGCTGCAAAAAGAGGTGGTGGACCGCATGCTGGCGGAGCCCTCCACCACCGATTTCGGCCGCCTGACGGTGATGCTGCAGTACCGCTTCGAAATGGAGTTGGTGCTAAACGTGCCGCCAGATGCCTTCTGGCCGCCACCGAAGGTGGATTCGGCCGTGGTGCGCATGATTCCGGCCCCGGGCCGCTGCGGTGTGGCCAAGGATGAGAAAGCCCTGGAAGAACTGGTGACCAAGGCCTTCTCGCAACGCCGCAAGACCCTGCGCAATAATCTGAAGGGGGTGCTGGAGCTGGCCGATTTCGAAGCCCTGGGCATAGACCCGGGCCTGCGGCCGGAAAACCTGGCGGTGGAGGATTTTGTCCGCATGGCGAACCACCTGTCCGCCTGAACTGTCGCAACAAATTGACAAGTGCTGTCCTGCCGGCCGCACTTGTTGCAGTGCCGCTTGCATACTGTCGCCACTGGCCGCAGAATCGCAAACTTTTCACCCCGGCCTGGTCGGGGTGTGCAGTAATACAGGGAGAGCCGCCCGCATAAAGAGGCGGTGACTGTAAGCAGGACATCCGGCAGCGTCCGGTTGGCAGGTAAACGGGGGTTTACCTAGTAGAGCCAGCCTGGCTGTGCCGGTTACCTGCTGCTGGATAATCCAGCCTATAACAGCAGTGTCCGCGGTCTTCGGGCTAAGGGCAGTGATCGATCAAGGACCCCAGGAGAAACTTATATGAAGCTTTGCACCCGTCTTATCTCTGCAGCAACCCTGGCCGCTCTGGCCAGCACCCCGGTATTTGCCGCCGAACTGACCGGCACTCTGAAGAAAATAAAGGAGTCCGGCGTCATCGTACTGGGCAACCGCGATGCCTCCATTCCTTTCTCCTACTACGACAATAACCAGAAGCCCATTGGCTACTCGGTCGATCTGGCCAACAAGGTTGTCGAAGAAGTGAAGAAAGAGCTGAAAATGCCGAACCTGCAGGTCAAATACAATCTGGTGACCTCGCAGACCCGTATCCCGCTGGTACAGAACGGTACTGTCGATCTGGAATGTGGCTCCACCACCAATAACGTCGAGCGCCAGAAGCAAGTGGCCTTCTCAGTGGGCATCTTCGAAATCGGCACCCGCCTGCTGACGGCCAAGACCTCCGGCGTGAAAGACTTTGCCGATCTGAAAGGCAAGAACGTCGTCACCACCGCTGGTACCACTTCCGAGCGTCTGCTCAAGGCCATGAATGCTGACAAGCAACTGGGCATGAGCATCATCTCCGCCAAGGATCATGGCGAATCCTTCCTGATGCTGGAATCCGGCCGCGCCGTCGCCTTCATGATGGACGATGCCCTGCTGTACGGCGAAATGGCCAAGGCCAAGAGTCCGGCCAACTGGGTGGTGACCGGCAAGCCGCAGTCCTTCGAAATCTACGGCTGCATGCTGCGCAAGGATGACGCTGCCTTCAAGAAGGTAGTGGACGATGCCATCAAGGCTACCTACAAGTCTGGCGAAGTAAACAAGATCTACGCCAAGTGGTTCACCAGCCCGGTACCGCCGAAAGGCCTGAACCTGAACTTCCCGATGTCCGAAGTGGTGAAGGAACTGATTGCCAAGCCGACCGACAAGGCCGCCGAATAAGCGATTCCTTCCTGTAGTGCAGATGATGAGCCGGCAGATGCCGGCTCAATTGCTGCCTGCCTGTTTTCCCCTCGTGCTGGCGGCTATAACGGCAGCACGGGGCGGTGGCGGTGCATCTGCCTTTGCTGTCTGCCCAAGGGTAGGCAGGGACTTCATCCGACTGCCATGGCGTCCCCTGACCGGGAGGCATGCGGCTGTCGGCAGCAGGCGCTTGCGTCTGCTTGCATCAGGAGAAAAACATGAATTACCACTGGGACTGGGGCATCTTCTTCAAGTCCACCGGTGTCGGCAGTGAAATCTACCTGAACTGGTTTGTTTCCGGTCTGGGCTGGACCATTGCCGTGGCGCTGGCTGGCTGGGCCATTGCCCTGCTGCTGGGCTCGGTGCTGGGTGTCATGCGCACCCTGCCGGGCAAGCTGCTGCCTACCATTGCCACCACCTATGTCGAGTTGTTCCGTAACGTGCCGCTGTTGGTGCAGTTATTCATCTGGTACTTTCTGGTGCCGGATCTGCTGCCCACACCGCTGGAGATGTGGTTCAAGCAGGGCATCAGCCCGGCGGCATCCGCTTATCTGTCGGTAGTGGTGTGCCTGGGCCTGTTTACCGCCGCCCGCGTGTGCGAGCAGGTGCGGACCGGCATTCAGGCGCTGCCACGCGGTCAGAACAACGCGGCGCTGGCCATGGGTTTTTCCACGGCGCAGACCTACCGCTTCGTGCTGCTGCCGCAGGCTTTCCGCATCATCATTCCGCCGCTCACCAGCGAGTTCCTGAACATTTTCAAGAACTCCTCGGTCGCCTCGCTGATTGGCCTGATGGAGCTGTTGGCGCAAACCAAGCAAACCGCCGAGTTTTCCGCCAATATTTTCGAAGCCTTCACCCTGGCCACGCTGATCTACTTTGTCCTCAACATGAGCCTGATGGGCTTCATGGCCTGGGTGGAAAAGCGGGTGCGCATTCCCGGCATGATGGGAGGTAGCAAATAATGGCCCTCGATTTCAGTCAGATCATTCCCGCCCTGCCCGGCCTGGCCGATGGCATGCTGCTGACACTCAAACTGCTGGTGATGGCAGTGGGCGGCGGCGTAGTACTGGGCACCCTGTTGGCGCTGGCGCGACTCTCGGACAACCTGCTGCTGTCGCGGTTGGCCAAGTGGTATGTCAATTACTTCCGTTCCATCCCCCTGCTGCTGGTCATTTCCTGGTTCTACCTGGTCGTGCCCATGGTACTGAGCTGGATCACCGGCGACCTGACCCCGGTCGGTGCATTCACCTCCTGCCTGGTGGCCTTCGTGATGTTCGAGGCGGCGTATTTCTCCGAAATCGTCCGCGCCGGTATCCAGTCCATTTCGCGCGGGCAGATCAATGCCGCCTACGCACTGGGCATGACTTACAGCCAGGCCATGCGGCTGGTGATCCTGCCGCAGGCTTTCCGCAAAATGATGCCGCTCTTGTTGCAGCAAAGTATCATCCTGTTCCAGGACACCTCGCTGGTGTATGCGGTGGGCTTGATGGACTTCCTCAATACCGCCCGCTCCAAGGGCGATGTCGTTGGTTTGCCGCATGAATTCCTGCTGTTTGCCGGTGCGGTTTACTTCGTGATCAGTTTCGGCGCGTCGCAATGGGTGAAGCGTCTGCAAAAAAGGTTTGCTGTATGAGCGCGATGATTAGCATCAACAATGTAAGCAAGTGGTATGGCGACTTTCAGGTGCTGACCGACTGCACCACCGGCGTCAAAAAAGGCGAGGTGGTGGTGGTGTGCGGGCCCTCCGGTTCCGGCAAGTCCACCCTGATCAAGTGCGTCAATGCGCTGGAGCCTTTCCAGAAAGGTGAAATCATTGTCGACGGCATCGCGGTGGGCGATCCGAAAACCGACTTGCCCAAGTTGCGCAGCCGGGTTGGCATGGTGTTCCAGCATTTCGAGCTGTTCCCGCATCTGTCCATTACCGAAAACCTGGCCATCGCCCAGGTCAAGGTGCTGGGCCGCAGCCAGGATGAAGCGCGGGAAAAAGGCCTGAAGCTGCTGGATCGCGTTGGCCTGAAAGCCCATGCGCACAAATTCCCCGGCCAGCTGTCCGGTGGCCAGCAACAGCGCGTGGCTATTGCCCGTGCGCTGGCGATGGACCCGATTGCCATGCTGTTTGATGAGCCGACCAGCGCGCTGGACCCGGAAATGATCAACGAAGTACTGGACGTGATGACCGAGCTGGCCCAGGAAGGCATGACCATGATGTGCGTTACTCACGAAATGGGTTTTGCCCGTCGTGTGGCACACCGGGTTATTTTCATGGACCAGGGGGCCATCGTCGAGGATTGCGACAAGGATGCCTTTTTTGGCGATATCAATGCCCGCTCCGAGCGTGCTCGCCAGTTCCTGTCGAAAATTCTGCAACACTGAGCAGCACCGCCAAGCAGAAACCCGGCTCCGGCCGGGTTTTTTTATGTCGGGCTGGTGGGCTGCTTAAGGCGATGACCACAGATATTTTCCCCATATTGCTTAATAGCACCGTGCGCATGACATTGTTATTGTTATTAGTTGATAATACTTACAAATGATGTAAACGCTGGTGTATTATCATTGGAGAAAATTACCTGCTAACCTCTCTGCACCGCGCCTAAACTGACGATAGCGCTAACTATTCCAGCCAGACCAGTCCATGTATTCAACCCGCTATCTTGGGCGTCAGCCCATCGTTGATGCCAACCAGCAGTTGGTGGCTTACGAACTGTTGTTCCGCTCCAGCCAGGCCAATGTCGCCAGGGTTGACGACGACGTCATGGCGACGACGGCGGTGATCCGGCATGCCTTTGTCGATCTGGGCGTGGGTGAGGTGCTGGGTGACCGTCTGGGTTTCATCAATGTCAGCGATACCCTGCTGATGGATGATCTGCTGGATGTATTGCCCTGTGACAAGGTAGTGCTGGAAATCCTGGAAACGGTGAAGGTGACGCCGCCCTTGCTGGAGCGGCTGGCCGAGCTGCGGCGCAAGGGTTTCCGGCTGGCAATGGACGATGTGGTGGAACTGGATGCCGACCGGCTGGCCCTGCTGCCGCTGGTGGATATCGTCAAGATCGACCTGGTGGCACTCAACTTGCTGCAATTGCGCCAGTTGGTGGCCGATCTGGCCAGCTTCCCCGGCATTCTGCTGGCGGAGAAGGTCGACACGGTGGAGCAGTTTGAACTATGCCGCGAGCTGGGCATCCAGTGGTTCCAGGGTTATTTCTTTGCCCGCCCTACCGTGCTGTCCACCCGTCAGGCCAATGCCAGCCAGCATGCCATGCTCAGCCTGCTGGGCTTGTTGATGAGTGATGCTGACAATGACGAGCTATCCCAGGCTCTGAAACTGGCACCAGACGTGGTACTGATGCTGATGAAGCTCAGCTCGACCGCCTCGGCCGCCACCCGCCGGCCGGTGTCCTCGGTGAACGAGGCCATCATGTTGCTGGGGCGGGCCAAGATCAAGCGCTGGTCGATGCTGTTGCTGTTTGCCAGCAATGCCACCGATGTCCAGCCACAGCGCAATCCGCTGCTGGAGCTGGCGGCCACGCGCGGTCGCATCATGGAGCTGCTGGCCGAAGCCTGTTACCCGGAGCGGCGCGATGTCAGGGAAAGTGCCTTCATGATCGGCATGCTGTCGCTGGTGGATGTGCTGGTACAGCAGCCCAAGGCCGAGGTGATTGCCAGCCTGCCCATTGAGGACTGCCTGAAAGAGGCGGTGCTGGAAGGCCGCCATGTACTGGGTGAATTACTGCGGGTGACGCTGAGTCTGGAAGACGATGCCACCCCGCATCCGGCAGGCTATGACCCGGAAGTGCTGATGCGGGTGGAAACCCAGGCGCTGGACTGGGTCAACAGCATGTGGAAGTAAAGACTGGGCAGCCCGCCGTACCGGCCTGCTGCCTATGCCATTAGCCCGATCTGGCTTCTGTGCCATCCTGATCGTGCAGCCGGCTGAGTAAGCCCTGTACCCGCTCATTGTCTCTGGGCAGCCAGTCCAGCATCTCGCGCAGCATCTGGTCGTATTCGCTGGTTTCCTGGTTTTTCTTGCGCAACTGCTCCCGCACCCGCAACAGAATGGCGCAGGCGTTCATGCCGGTGCGCTCGTTGTACAGGCGCATTGCCATCTCATGTAGCATGCGCCCAGCCTCTGCTGCGCGGCCCTCGGTGGTCAGTTCCACGGCCTTGTTGCTCTGTTCCTGCAGTTCGGCATAAGCGTGTTCGATCAGCTCGCTGCAGCGGACATGCTTGCGGGCGATTTCCAGTAGCGTGGCCAGTTCATGGCGGCTATAGGCAAAGCGCATGGTGATGGTGCGGGTCCAGCTTTCCAGCAATGCCGGATCGATCAGCTCTTCCGGCAGGCGCACCACGGCCCCCATAAAGCGCTGGGCCGATTCGAAATGGACAAAGGACTTGAGCAGGTCGTCTGCCGCCAGCTTCAACTGCATCAGCGCTTCTTCGGCTCTTTGCTGCACCAGCGCGGTCAGCGCCTTGCAGGTCAACAGGGTGAATTGCGCTTCCGGGCGCTCGGCCAGGCTGGCACTGATATCGGCCTGCAGGCGGTCGATATACTGGGTGTTGCCGGTTTCGGAATAGGCTTGCAGCAGGTCAACCAGTACTTCCGGGCCAAAGAAATTATTGTTGCGGCCGATTTCCACTGCGCGCTGCAGGTATTGCGCCCCTTTTTCCGGGTCGCCCGAGCGCAGTGCCGCCGTGCCACAGCTTTTCAGCCGATGAAAATTGCGCGGCGAGATGTTCACCGCCTTTTCCAGCACGTCCACCGCCTGGGCATATTGCCCCTCGTCGATCAGGTTCTGCGCCAGCAGGTCGTAGGCATCGGTATAGAGCGGGGCATCCTGGATGATTTCGCGTAGCAGCTCGCTGGACTCGCCCTGCATGCCCTGGTCGGCCTGGATGCGCGCCACGCCCATCTTGGCCCAGGGAATCACCTTGCTTTCCAGCAGGGCCTGGTAGATGTGCAGTGCTTCACCCTGCCGTCCTTCGGTGACCAGCAGCTCGGCGCAGAGCCGGTTGGCATCAATGCGATTCATCGGGCCGGGGGCGGCGGCTACCAGTTGCTGCAGGGTGCTGATGGCTCCGCTACGGTTACCCTTTTCCAGTTGCTCGTGCGCCGGTGCCAGGAAGGATTTGCGCCGGTGTGCGCTGTTCATGCGGGTCAGCAGCAGATTGGAATTGAAGGGTTTGAGGATGTAGTCGTCCGGCGCCATTTCCGCTGCGGCCACCACCCTTTCGTATTTGCGCTCGCCGGTAATCATGATCCAGATGGTGGACAGCGGCAGGGTGCCGGTCTTGCGCAGGGCTTCCAGTAGCTCCTGGCCATCCATGCCGTCGCCCAGATTGTAGTCGCACAACACGACATCAAAACGCCGCCCTTTCAGGCGTGCCCGCCCTTCTGCCGCGCTGCTGACGGCATCGGAGCGGGTAATGCCGGCCATGGACAGCATGGTGCGCAGGCTCTGGCGTACCGTGAGGGAGTCCTCGATGATGAGGACGGTGGTGTTTTCGTCAAAATACATCAGCTATTTTCCAGCCGGCGCGCCGCACCACGGGTGCGGATGGGCAAGCGTTGTGCGGCATATCTCAGACGATATCCAGATGATCGATGCCTTCCAGCGGATCGCGGCCCTTGGAGCTTTCACTGTACAACTTGATTTTCAGACGCAGGTCGTTGATCGAGTCGGCATTGCGCAGCGCATCTTCATAACTGATATAGCCTGCTTCGAACAGGTCGAACAGCGACTGGTCGAAGGTTTGCATGCCGGACTCGCGCGAACGGCCCATGACTTCCTTCAGGCCGGCAATTTCCCCCTTGAACACCATGTCGGAAATCAGCGGTGTGTTCAGCAGGATTTCCACCGCCGCCACCCGGCCACGGCCGGTCTTGATCGGCAACAGTCGCTGCGAAATGATGGAGCGCATATTCAGCGACAAATCCATCAGCACCTGCTGGTGCCGCTCTTCCGGGAAGAAGTTGAGAATGCGGTCCAGCGCCTGGTTGGCATTGTTGGCGTGCAGCGTAGCCAGGCACAGGTGGCCGGTTTCGGCAAACTGCAGGGCGTAGCCCATGGTTTCGCGGTCGCGGATTTCCCCCATCAGAATCACGTCCGGCGCCTGGCGCAGGGTGTTTTTCAGCGCGATTTCCCAGTCTTCGGTATCCACGCCCACCTCGCGCTGGGTCACGATGCACTTCTTGTGCTGATGCACGTATTCGATGGGATCCTCGATGGTGATGATGTGGTCCTGATTGTGGCTGTTGCGCCAGTCAACCAGTGCCGCCAGCGAGGTGGATTTACCCGAGCCGGTACCGCCGACGAAAATCACCAGGCCGCGCTTGATCAGCGCGATGTCCTGCAACACCTCCGGCAGGTTCAGCTTGTCGAAGGTGGGAATCTCGGTATTGATCTTGCGCATCACCATGCCGGCACAGCCCTGCTGGATAAAGGCGCTGACGCGGAAACGGCCCAGCCCCGGCGGGTTGATGGCGAAGTTGGCTTCCTTTTTCGACTCGAACTCTTCGGTCTGGCGGTCGTTCATCACCGAACGCACCAGCTCCTTGGTGTGCTGGGCCGACAGCGGCTGCGGTGCCACCGGGGTGATCTTGCCGTCGATTTTCATGGCCGGGGGAAATTCGGCGGAAATGAAAATGTCGGAGGCGTTTTTGCCCACCGCATGCTTGAGCAGATCGTGAATGAATTTTGATGCCTGGTCTTTTTCCATGATGGCCATCCGGGCTGGCTAGCTTGCCTGCTGAAGTTTAGAACGCATCCTTGGATGCCGCCTTCTGGCGTGCCTCGTTCGGGGCCACGATATTGCGCCGCACCAGCTCCTGCAGGCACTGGTCCAGTGTCTGCATGCCGTGCTGCTGGCCGGTTTGGATCATCGAATTGATCTGGGCGATCTTGTTTTCGCGGATCAGGTTACGGATGGCGGCGGTGCCGATCATGATTTCATGGGCAGCGACCCGGCCATTGCCGTCCTTGGTTTTCAGCAAGGTCTGTGAAATCACCGCCCGCACCGATTCGGACAGCATGGAGCGTACCATTTCCTTTTCCCCGGCCGGGAACACGTCGACGATACGGTCGATGGTCTTGGCAGCCGAACTGGTATGCAGCGTGCCAAATACCAGGTGGCCGGTTTCCGCTGCAGTCAGCGCCAGGCGGATGGTTTCCAGATCACGCAATTCGCCCACCAGGATCACATCCGGGTCTTCACGCAGCGCCGAGCGCAGGGCATTGGAAAAGCTGTGGGTCTGCAAGCCGACTTCACGCTGGTTGATCAGCGATTTCTTGCTGTCATGCACGAATTCGATTGGGTCTTCCACCGTCAGGATGTGCGAATAATTGTTCTCGTTGACGAAATCGACCATCGCCGCCAGCGTGGTCGATTTACCCGAGCCGGTCGGGCCGGTTACCAGCACCAGGCCGCGCGGATAGCTGGAGATATCCTGGAAGATCTTCGGTGCGCCCAGTTGCTCCAGCGTCAGCACCTTGGATGGAATTACCCGGAACACCGCACCCATGCCACGGTTCTGCACGAAGGCATTCACCCGGAAGCGTGCGATGCCCGGCAGTTCGAACGAGAAGTCGCATTCGAACTCGTCCTCGAAAATCTTGCGCTGGTAGTCGTTCATGATGTCGTACACCATATCGTGCACATCATGATGATCCAGTGGCGGCAGATTGATGCGCCGCACGTCGCCATGCACCCGGATCATGGGTGGCAGACCCGCAGACAGGTGCAGGTCCGATGCCTTGTTCTTGACGGTAAAAGCCAAGAGCTCGGAAATTTCCATTTATAATTTCTCCACGATTACCCGGCGGTGGGCATGACGCTAACGTTTTTTTGCGATTGTAAGCGCAAGCTGTTGC
Source organism: Aquitalea aquatica (assembly GCF_013911085.1). GTDB lineage: Bacteria > Pseudomonadota > Gammaproteobacteria > Burkholderiales > Chromobacteriaceae > Aquitalea > Aquitalea aquatica. The sequence continues at coordinate 21,882 of NZ_JACERN010000023.1, read as the reverse complement.
AAAAGGATATGTGGACAGCAATCTAAGCGGCAGGTCCTGCTGTTTTCTTTGTAGAGACAGCCCGCCATCGCCACAAGGAGCACCATGAGCGATTCCATCGCACAAGCCATCGAACACGTCCGCCAGCAGATCCACGCCGCCGAAGCCGCCGCCGGGCGCGAGGCCGGCAGCGTTCGCCTGCTGGCGGTGAGCAAGACCTTTCCCGCCAGCGCCGTGCAACAGGCTTATGCTGCCGGCCAGCGGGCCTTTGGCGAAAACTATGTGCAAGAGCTGCAGGACAAGGCCGCCGAGCTGGCTGCGCTGGACATCGAGTGGCACTTCATCGGGCCGCTGCAATCCAACAAGACCCGCATCGTGGCAGAGGCAGCGCATTGGGTACATTCCATTGAGCGGCTGAAGATCGCCCAGCGTCTGTCCGAGCAGCGGCCAGACAGCCTGCCGCCCTTGCAGGTGTGCGTGCAGGTGAACGTGTCTGGCGAAGCCAGCAAGAGCGGCTGTGCCCCGCATGAGGCCAGGGCGCTGGCACTGGCGGTGGCAGCACTGCCACGCCTGCAGCTGCGCGGGCTGATGTGCATTCCCGAGCCAACCCAAGATGCGCAAAAGCTGGCTGGCCAGTTTGCTTTATTACAGCAGTTGCAGCAGGAATTGCGCACGGCAGGCCTGGCATTGGATACTGTATCCATGGGGATGTCCGCTGACATGGTACAAGCCATTGTCGCGGGCAGCACCATGGTGCGCGTTGGTACTGCCATTTTCGGCGCACGCCACTATCATTCATAAGCAGACATTCATAAGCGGACAGCCGGCATGCAGCACCGCCGGACCGCATACAAGAGTCAAAGAGGAAAAACAGGCAATGCAGATTACCTTCATCGGCGGCGGCAATATGGCCACGGCCATTATCGGCGGGCTTCACCAGCAGGGCGGCCATCACCTCCATGTAGTGGACCCGAATGCCGCCAAGCTGGCCGAGCTGGCCCGTGATTTTGGCGTGAGCACAGCGAGCAGCCTGCCGGAGCAACTGTCGGCCGACGATATCGTGCTGCTGGCGGTCAAGCCGCAGCAGCTCAAGGAAGTGTGCCAGGCACTGGCTCCGCGTCTGAACGGCGGCATGGTGCTGTCCATCGCCGCCGGCATCCGCTGTGACGCCATGGCGCGCTGGCTGGGTAGCGAGCGCATCGTGCGTGTGATGCCCAATACCCCGGCCATGGTGGGCAAGGGCGTTTCCGGCCTGTATGCCGCGGGTGGTGCCAGCGCCGCCGACCGTGAGCATGCCGAGACCATCATGCAGGCCGCCGGCATCACGGTATGGCTGGACAAGGAAGAGGGCATCGACGACATTACCTGCGTTTCCGGTAGTGGCCCGGCTTATGTCTTCTATTTCATCGAAAGCATGATCGAAGCCGCCGAGCAGGCCGGTTTTGCCGCCGACGAAGCACGCCGGCTGGTGCTGGCCACCTTTGACGGTGCGGTGGAGCTGGCCCGCCAGAGTCCGCTGCCGGTGGCCACCCTGCGCACCAATGTCATGTCCAAGGGCGGTACCACCGAGCGCGCTATTGGCCGCTTCGAGGCAGAAGGCGTCAAGGCGGCCATCATCGCTGGTGCCATGGACTGCCGTGACCGCTCCATCGAAATGGGCCAACAACTCAGTCAGGATTAAAGCTTCATGTTTCTGGAAACCGTGCAATTTCTGATCAAGACCATCGCCGACCTGTTCGTGCTGGTATTGCTGCTGCGTTTTTACCTGCAGGTGGCGCGGGCGCCATTCAAGCATCCCCTGTGCCAGTTTGTCATGGCGGCTACCAATTTCGCCGTGCTGCCGCTGCGCAAGCTGCTGCCTTCGCTGCGCGGTTACGACAGTGCCACCATGTTGCTGGCCTGGCTGGTCAGCATGGTTTCCAGCGTGATCATCCTGGCGCTCAATCCCATGTACACCCTGGCCGCGCCGGAAACCTGGCTGGCATTGACACTGCTGGCGGTACTGGATGTGTTCAAGCAATCGCTGACGCTGCTGATGGGTGCGGTCATCGTGCAGGCGGTGCTCAGCTGGGTGAGCCCCTATAATCCGCTCAGTCCCATCCTGGATGCGCTGACCCGCCCGTTTCTCCGCCCCTTCCGTCGTGCCACCGTGGGCGGGGTTGACCTGTCGCCGCTGATTCTCTTCCTGATCATCCAGGTCATTTTGATGCTGCCGGTTCATTTCCTGGAAAGCAGCTTCTTGATGCAACTCAAGGTGGCGATGTAACAAATATGTTTATTTGTCATGCTCTGCCGCATCTGAAAAGATGTAGTGTAATTTCCTCAATGATCTGGAGAATCGTGATGAAGAAAATGCTGCTTGCTGCCCTGCTGCTGGGTACTGCTGCTGCTCCGGCCATGGCCAATCTGGCACTGGCACAAAAGAACAACTGCCTGTCCTGTCATGCGGTTGATCACAAGGTAGTTGGCCCGGCCTACAAGGATGTTGCCAAGAAATACGCTGGCGACAAGGGCGCTGAAGCCAAGCTGATCGCCAAGGTGAAGGCGGGTGGTTCCGGTGTGTGGGGCCCGATCCCGATGCCGCCGAATGCTCAAGTGAGCGACGCCGACATCAAGACCCTGGTCAAATGGGTCCTGGCGCAAAAATAAGCGCCATGCAGTAGCACAAGGCGGCCTGAGGCCGCCTTTTTCATGTGACAGGCTTGTTACCAGCCTGGATTGGCGCTATACCGAGTGTCAGCAGCAGGTGACGCCGAAGAAGGTGAATTGTCGTTGGCAGTTGCACAAATCCGATACCGTGGGTAATCTTCTTCGCCTGTCTGCCAACTCTCATGCTGGAAGCACCAAAATTATGGCCAAGCTGACCGAACAAGATATTCTCAACTGGGAAGGCGATGATTACATGAACGCCGACCATCTTGAGTTCTTCAAAGACCGGTTGTTGCAGATGCAGCAGGAGTTGTTGATCAACGCCAATGCCACTGCCAACCATTTGCAAGAGCAGGAAGCAACCCCGGACCCTGCGGACCGGGCCACGCTGGAAGAAGAGTATGCACTGGAGCTGCGCACCCGCGATCGCGAGCGCAAGCTGTTGCAGAAGATCCAGGCCTCCATCCGTCAGATTGACGATGGTTCCTATGGCTTCTGTGAAGACACCGGTGAGCCCATCGGCCTGCGCCGCCTGATGGCCCGTCCCACCGCTACCCTGTCGGTGGAAGCCCAGGAACGCCGCGAACGCATGAAGCGTCAGTACGCAGACTGATCCGCTGCGGCGTTCTGCCCAACAAAGCGTCATCGCCTTGCGATGGCGCTTTTTGTTTTTTTGCCGGAGCTTGCCAAGTACATAAGGGCTTGTCGGCCTTGGCTGGTACGGGTATCTTGCTGCTATGCAAGGTAAAAACGATATCAGCTAGGGACAAACATGCAACGCCAGACCGACGACGTAAGAATCAGCGAAATCAAAGAGTTACTGCCTCCTATCGCCCATCTGTACGAACTGCCGATTACCGAAACCGCTTCCGAAGTCATCTACACCACGCGCAAGGACATTGCAGCCCTGCTGCGCGGCGAGGACGATCGTCTGCTGGTGGTCATCGGCCCCTGTTCCATCCACGATCCGGAAGCGGCCATCGAATACGCGCGCAAGCTCTCCACCCTGCGCAACAGCCTGGCGGGCGAGCTGGTGGTGGTGATGCGAGTCTACTTTGAAAAACCGCGTACCACGGTGGGCTGGAAGGGTCTGATCAACGACCCGCACCTGAACGAATCCTACGATATCAATACCGGCCTGCGCCTGGCGCGCCGCCTGCTGCTGACCCTGAACGACATGGGTATTCCGGCGGCTACCGAATTCCTCGACATGATCACCCCGCAATATTTTGCCGACCTGATCAGCTGGGGTGCCATCGGCGCCCGTACCACCGAAAGCCAGGTTCACCGCGAACTGGCCTCCGGCCTGTCCTGCCCGGTGGGCTTCAAGAATGGTACCGACGGCAATCTGAAGATCGCCGTGGATGCCATCCGCTCGGCCAGCGTGTCGCACCATTTCCTGTCGGTCACCAAGACCGGCCACTCCGCCATCGTTTCCACCGGTGGCAATCCGGATTGCCATGTCATCCTGCGCGGTGGCAAGGAGCCGAACTACTCCGCCGAGCACGTGCGTGCCGCTGCGGCCGAACTGGCAGCGGTGGGCCTGCCGCAAAAGCTGATGGTGGACTTCAGTCACGCCAACAGCCGCAAGGACTACCGCCGCCAGATGGAAGTGGCCGACGATGTGGCAGCACAAATGGCCGCCGGCGATCAGCACATCTTCGGGGTGATGGTGGAAAGCCACCTGGTGGAGGGTCGCCAGGATCTGAAGCCGGGCTGTGAACTGAATTATGGTCAGAGCATCACCGATGCCTGCATCGGTTGGGATGATACCGAGACGCTGCTGACTACCCTGGCTGATGCAGTCAAGGCGCGTCGCGCCAAGCTGGGTACGGCTGGCGGCAAGTAAGCCTGCTGTTTCCCGCAAGAAAAACGCTGCCTCGGCAGCGTTTTTTTATTGTCAGAGCCAAACCGCAAGGTTCAGCTGCCTTGCAGTACCACCTGGTCTGGGACACTGGTTTCCGGTTCGGCATGGCGCCGCACAGCCCAGCACACGCCACCCAGCAACAACAGCATGGAGGCCAGCTCCAGCGGCCGGGGCCAGCGTTGCAGCCAGACAAAGCCATAGAGCAAGGCGAAGACGGTTTCAAATACGATCAGTTGGCCGGACAGCGTGGGCGGCAGACGGCGGGCGGCGGCATACCACAGCGCATTGGCCAGCCAGGAGCCGCCCAGGGCGCAGCCAGCGGCCGCCAGCCAAAACAGCTGCCAGTGCTGGGCCGTGGTGGCATGGCTGACCATGGGCAGGCCCAGCCAGTGGCAAGCCAGCCACAGCAGCAGGCCCATCACCCCGGTAACCATACCCAGCAGGCAGGACCACTCGTGGCTATCGAAGCAAGGCCGCTGGCGCAGATAGCGGGCGTTGCTGGCAGCAAACCAGCTCCAGCTGGCCAGCGCACCCAGCGCGGCCAGCACCCCGCTCAGCCGCACCCAGCTGCTCTGGCTGCCATGGCTGCCGCCAAAGGTATCGATATTGATGCAGATGATACCGGCCAGCACCATCGCCAGCGGCCAGCGCAACTGACGCAGTGACAGTGCCCCCTCATCCTTCAGCCCCAGCAGGGTGATGGTGACCGGCAGCACACCAACAATCAGCGAAGCCGGGGCAATGCCCACCAGCTGGATGGCGGCGGCCAGCAGGATGAAATACAGCAGATTGCCCACCAGCGATAGCCGCGCCAGCATCAGGATATCTTCGCGCTGCAAGCGTGCGCGCAGGCGAGCAGCCAGTGGCAGCGCCAGCAGCAGGGAAATCAGCCCGTACAGGCTGAAGCGCACGGCGCACAGCAGCCAGGGGCTGAATTCCGGCAATACCTGCGGCACCATCAGCACCAGTCCCCACACTGCCCCGGCCATGCCGGCATAGCTTATGCCCCGTTTCATCTGCTGCTCCCTGCCATTGTGCTAAACAAGGGCAAGGCTAAGCCGGCCGGGCTTGTTCGACAAAGGATATCTCGGCATTAACGCATTCCCTGTAGGAATGGCTTGTCAGTATTTGCCTTATCTGGGTTAATGGTATGGCAATGACACGATGCTGATTGGGAATGCCACCATGCGGTGGACACAATGGGGAAGGAGCTTGCATGAGTCGCTATCTGAGAAATCTGCCACCGCTGGAAAGCCTGATTCATTTCGAGGCCGTGCTACGCAATGGCAGCTTTACCAAGGCAGCCACCGAGCTGTGTGTGACGCAAAGCGCGGTGAGCAAGCAGATCCGTACGCTGGAGGACTGGCTCAAGCTGCCGCTGTTCGAGCGGCTGGTGCGTGGCATTCAGCCCACCCCGGCCGGGCTGGCGCTGCAGCGCGAGGTCTCTCCCATGCTGCAATCGCTGCTGCACAGCGTGGCACGGCTGCAGGCCGAGCATAACCGCCACACGCTCACCGTGAACTGCACCCACGCGGTGGCGCAGTTCTGGCTGTTCCCGCGTCTGGTGGCCTTCAGTCAGCAGCATCCCGACATTACCGTTAATATCCACGCCAGCAACAGCATGGACGAGGCCAGCGTGGCGGAGTACGACTTTGCCATTTTCTATGGTGACGGGCGCTGGAGTTCGCTGGCGGCCGAGCCCTTGTTTCCCGAGATTGTTTACCCGGTGTACAGCGCCCACCTCGACTACCCGGCCATCACCCAGGTGGAGCAACTGGCTGCCCTGCCGCTGATCCAGCTGGACTCCTCGGCCTGGAACTGCATCAACTGGCATGACTGGTTCGGCCATTTCGGCCTGACTTATAGCCCGCCGGAACGGGTGCCGATGTTCAATCAGGTGACGCTGGCTTTCAATGCCGTGCTGCAAGGCATGGGCATAGGGCTGGGCTGGGAATTCATGGCGCACGATTTGCTGCAGCAGGGTGTGCTTAAGCGGCTGGGGCCGTTTGCCTTTGTCAGCGGCAAGGTGGACTTTCTCGCTCATCCCCGCCACAAATCACTGAGCGACAATGCCCGGTTGTTCAAAAGCTGGCTGCTGGACAGCGTCAGTCAGCCGGCCACTGCTGTTCCAGCTGGTGCACAGCTTCCAGGGTATTGAGATTGGGCAGCTTCTGCGCAAAAGGCAGGCTTTGGTGTTGCAGCGTGGCCAGCCAGCCACGGATGGAGCGGCCCCCGCTTACCAGATAAGCCGCCAGCACAGCGGCCAGCCCGGGCTGCAAGGCCAGCAGGCTGGGGTGCCATTGGGCCGGGTCGCTCGCGCTGACTACCTGTTGTCCGGGCAGGGCTGCCAGCAGGCGGGCAGCAAAATCTACCGGCAGAACAAGCGCATCGCAGGGCAGCATCAGCAAGGTGGTGTCCGGTGCCGCCTGCATGCCCGCCAGCAGCCCTGCCAATGGACCAGGATAATCAGGCAGTGTGTCCGGCAATACCGCATGCCCGTACGCCGCGTATTCATCCAGATGGCGATTGGCAGAAATCAGTATGCGTTGTGGAGGCTGGCTTTGCGCGGCCAGTGCCTGCACGGTGCGGGCAATCAGCGGCTGGCCAGCCAGCTTCACCAGGCCCTTGTCCACCCCGCCCATGCGGCTGGCCTGGCCGCCAGCCAGAATCAGTGCGGTGTAAGGTATCACTGCCAGCGCCCGATCGCGGCCTGATCGCTGTGTTTGGCCTCCACCCAGTGGGCGCTGCCATCCTGCAGGATTTCCTTCTTCCAGAACGGTGCGGCGGTCTTGAGAAAGTCCATCAGGAATTCCGCGGCGGCAAAGGCGTCCTTGCGATGGCTGCAGGCGGTGACCACCAGCACGATAGGCTCGCCCAGCGCGAGATAACCGACGCGGTGGATGATAGTGGCGGCCTGTAGCTGCCAGCGCTGGCCGGCCTGTTCGATGATGGTGTGCAGGGCTTTTTCCGTCATGCCCGGATAGTGTTCCAGCTCGAGCGCAGCCACGTCCTGGCGGTCGCCATAATCGCGCACCAGACCGCTGAAACTGACTACGGCACCGCAGGCCGGATTGCACGACAGCCGGTCGATTTCTGCGCCAGTATCAAAGCGCCCGGTCTGTACCCGCACGGTAAAGGGTTGCATCTCAGCCCCCGGTTACAGGGGGAAAGATGGCGACTTCGTCACCATCGCGCAGTGCGCTGTCCGGGCCGGCCAGCTCCTGATTGCAGGCCACGCGGAATGTCTTGCCATGGCCCAGTTCGGTGGCCCAGCTGCCACCACGCTGGCGCAGCTCCACCAATAGTTCGGCCACGCTTGTCGCGTCGGTTTCCAGGCTTTCCTGGCCGGTGCCAAAGCTGTCTTTCAGCCGGGCAAAATACACCATGTTCAGTTTCATGACTTGTCCTCCGCTTGTGGGCTGGCCTTGCCATGCCCCAACAGCATGATCCACAGATGAAAACCCAGTCCCAGCAATGGCACCACGGCCAGCAGGACGACGAAAAACCATTCCAGGGGAGATAAGAGATCGGCCATGGCTGCAGTGTAAGCAATGGCGTGGCCTGCGCCAATGCTGCTGATGGGGGAGATGGCCATGCTGCGGTTGGCCAGCCTGGCGTGGGCAAGAAAAAACCCGCTGCAGGCAGCGGGTTGGTCGATTCAGCGGTGGTCGCTTATTTGACGATCTGCGCCAGTTGGCCCTTCAGATACAGATTGGCCATGGTGTCCAGGTTGATCGCCTTGATCTTGCTGGCCTGACCGCAGGCACCGAAGGCCTCGTAGCGGGCGATACAGATATCGCGCATGGCATCGGTGGAGGCTTTCAGGTATTTGCGCGGGTCGAACTCTTTCGGGTTCTGCGCCAGGAAGCGGCGGATGGCACCGGTGGAAGCCAGACGCAGGTCGGTGTCGATATTCACCTTGCGTACGCCGTGCTTGATGCCTTCGACGATTTCTTCTACCGGCACACCATAGGTTTCACCCAGGTCGCCGCCGAATTCATTGATGATCTGCAGCCATTCCTGCGGTACCGAAGACGAACCGTGCATCACCAGGTGGGTATTGGGGATGCGGGCGTGGATTTCCTTGATGCGGTCGATGCGCAGCACGTCGCCGGTGGGCTTCTTGCTGAACTTGTAGGCGCCGTGGCTGGTACCGATGGCAATGGCCAGGGCATCCACACCGGTGTCCTTGACGAAGCGGGCGGCTTCTTCCGGGTCGGTCAAGAGCTGGCTGTGGTCCAGCACGCCTTCAGCACCCACGCCGTCTTCTTCACCGGCCATGCCGGTTTCCAGGCTGCCCAGGCAGCCGATTTCACCTTCCACCGACACGCCGCAGGCATGGGCGAAGTTGACCACGGTGCGGGTCACATCCACGTTGTAGTCGTAGTTGGCCGGGGTCTTGCCGTCGCTCTTCAGCGAGCCGTCCATCATCACCGAGGAGAAACCCAGCTGGATGGAACGCTGGCAGATGTCCGGGCTGGTGCCATGATCCTGGTGCATCACCACCGGGATATGCGGGAATTCTTCCACGGCGGCCAGAATCATGTGGCGCAGGAAGGGGGCACCGGCGTATTTGCGGGCACCGGCCGAAGCTTGCACGATCACCGGAGCGTCGCACTTGTCGGCGGCTTCCATGATGGCGCGCATCTGTTCCAGGTTGTTGACGTTGAAAGCCGGCAGGCCGTAGCTGAATTCGGCTGCATGGTCCAGCAGCTGACGCATGGAAACGAGTGCCATGAAAATCTCCTCAGGTCGCACCGCCTGCTGGCGGCACGGGGTTTAAATCAAGGGCCGGGACCTCTTGTGGAGAGCCAGCCCGATAACAGATCCGATACGCGATGTGTGCTGCGTTAGCGCCGGGAAATGCCGGACAGCAACAGCCCGGCACCGACAAAGGCCCCGCCGGAAACCTGGTTCACCAGCTTCAGGCGACGGGCGCTATTGAGCCAGCCGGCCAGGCGGGCTCCGCCACTGGCATAGGCAAACTGCCAGGAGGCTTCGATCACGTAAAACGTGGCCGCGAGGATGGCCAGCTGTGGCCCCTGCGGCAGGTGCGCGTCCATGAATTGTGGGAACAGCGCGGTAAAAAAGATAAAGGCCTTGGGATTGCTCATCGATACCAGAAAACCGGTGCGGAACATCACCCACGGTGTGTGGACCTTGCTGCTGTCGTCGGCCACTTCCGCTACCGGCTGCGGCGTGGCGCGCCAGGTCTTGATGCCCAGATAGATCAGATAGCCGGCACCGGCGTATTTTACTATGGAAAACAGCTGTTCCGATGCGGCGAGCAATGCCCCCAGGCCGGCTGCCGAGCCCAGCATGATGATGCCCAGGCCGGTCATCAAGCCCAGGCAGGTAATGGCGGTGCGGCGCACGCCATGGTGGATGCCATGGGTCATCGCCAGCAGCATGTTGGGACCGGGCGTGGCCGAGACGAAAAACACGGTGGTGATGAACAACAGCCAGGTATTCAGTGGCATGACAGCACTCCGGCAAGGGTGGGGAGAATGGCACGGTGGCCGCACCATTCACTTGCAAGACAGGATTCGGGTGATCAGGCGGCGCGTTCGCTCAGAATGGCTACCGCCGGCAGCTCCTTGCCTTCGAGGAATTCCAGGAAAGCACCACCACCGGTGGAAATGTAGCTGATGTCGTCGGTAATGCCATATTTGGCAATGGCGGCCAGGGTATCGCCACCGCCGGCAATGGAGAAGGCCGGCGACTGGGCGATGGCCTGGGCCAGGGTCTTGGTGCCGTTGCCGAACTGGTCGAATTCGAAGACGCCAACCGGGCCGTTCCACACCACGGTGCCGGCCTTGGCGATGATGGCGGCCAGCTCTGCCGAGGAATCCGGGCCGATGTCCAGAATCATGTCCTCAGCGCTCACCTCGGCCACATTCTTGGTGGTGGCGACGGCGCTTTCGGCAAACTCGGTGGCGCACACCACGTCGCTGGGCAGCGGCACATTGCCACCACGGGCGCGAATCTTGGCGATGACCTTCTTGGCTTCATCCACCAGGTCAGCCTCGGCCAGCGATTTGCCGATGTTCTTGCCTTCGGCCAGCAGGAAGGTGTTGGCAATGCCGCCACCAACGATCAGCTGGTCCACCTTGTCGGCCAGCGATTCCAGAATGGTCAGCTTGGTGGAAACCTTGGAGCCAGCCACGATAGCCACCAGCGGACGTGCCGGAGCCAGCAGGGCCTTGCCCAGTGCGTCCAGCTCGGCCGCCAGCAGGATGCCGGCGCAGGCGGTGGGGGCAAACTGGGCCACTGCGTGGGTGGAGGCTTCGGCGCGGTGGGCGGTGCCAAAGGCATCGTTGACGAACACGTCGCACAGGCTGGCGTAGGCCTGGCCCAGCTCGGCGTTGTTCTTCTTCTCGCCCTTGTTCAGGCGCACGTTTTCCAGCATCACCACTTCACCGGCGGCCACGCTCAGGCCGGCTTGCCAGTCGGCAACCAGGCGTACCGGCTTGCCCAGCAGGGTGGACAGGCGTTCCACCACCGGAGCCAGGCTGTCTTCCGGCTTGGGTTCGCCTTCGGTCGGACGGCCCAGGTGAGTCATCAGGATGACGCCGGCACCGGCCTTCAGGCTGTGTTCGATGGACGGCAGGCTGGCGCGGATGCGGGTGTCGTCGCCGATCACGCCATTTTTCACCGGCACGTTCATGTCGACACGGATCAGCACGCGTTTGCCGGCCAGATCCAGTTCGGTCAGTTTGTTGAATTTCATCGGTGGCTCGCTTTTATCTGTTGGATGCAATTGGCGACCGCCTTCGTGGGGGAAGGCCGTACAACCGTTGTTCAGGACGGTGACAGCATCACCGCCATGGCCATTCCGGGGGAAGTGACCTGCTGCGGTGTTGTTGCTGCCAGCTACTGTACCGGGCTGCCCGCAGGCTTAACAGATACCAGATCAAGTAGTGTATTTATTACAGCAGTATGGGCTTGCGCGGCTGGTCGCAGGCTGTTAGCCGCAGCGAAAATTCTTGCTTTCACCATGGCGGATGCTGGTCGGGAACATGGCTCTACCGGCGCTTCAGCGGGTCTGACATGGTATGCCGGCAGGCCGGGCGGCGCAGGCCTGCCTGCCGGTTTCAAGCAGCACGGCCCTGTCGGGCCGGCGGATTACTTGGCTTCGAACATGGCACGAGCGGTTTTCAGCATCTGGTTGCTGAAGCCCCACTCGTTGTCGTACCAGGCCAGTACCTTCACCATATTGCCGCCAGTCACCTTGGTCAGGGTGGCGTCAAAGGTGGAGGCTTCGGTGCTGTGGTTGAAGTCGGAGGAAACCAGCGGCAGGGTGTTGAAACCCAGCACGCCCTTCATCGGGCCTTCGGCAGCAGCCTGCAGGATTTCGTTGACTTCGTCCTTGGTGGTGTCACGGCCAGACTTGAAGGTCAGGTCAACCAGCGAAACATTGATGGTAGGAACGCGCACGGCAAAGCCATCCAGCTTGCCCTTGAGTTCCGGCAGCACCAGGCCCACGGCCTTGGCGGCACCGGTCTTGGTCGGGATCATGTTTTCGGTGGCGGAACGGGCGCGGCGCAGGTCTTTGTGACGCACGTCGGTCAGCACCTGGTCGTTGGTAAAGGCGTGGATGGTGGTCATCAGGCCCTTGCTCACGCCAATGGTGTCGTTCAGTGCCTTGGCTACCGGGGCCAGGCAGTTGGTGGTGCAGGAGGCGTTGGAGACCACGGTCATGGCGCTGGTCAGCACGTCGTGGTTCACACCGTAGACGATGGTGGCGTCAACATCGTCGCCACCCGGTGCCGAGATCAGCACTTTCTTGGCGCCGGCATCCAGATGCAGCTGACACTTTTCCTTGCTGGTGAAAGCACCGGTACATTCCAGTACCAGGTCTACATCCAGCGCTTTCCACGGCAGTTCGGCCGGGTTGCGGGTGGAGAAGAAGGGAATCTTCTCGCCGTTGATCAGCAGGTTTTCTTCATCGTGGGCGATGTCTGCCGGAAAACGACCGTGCACGGTGTCGAACTTGGTCAGGTGGGCGTTGGTGGCCAGATCGCCAGTAGCGTTGACGGCAACAACCTTGAAATCGTTGTGCAGGTTGTATTCGTAAATGGCGCGCAGTACCTGTCGGCCAATACGGCCATAGCCGTTGATCGCGATGCGAATGGTCATGCTATTACTCTCCCGGAAAGTCTGGTGCCTCCCCGCGTGAGCGGGTCAGAATGGAGACACCACAAAAATAAGGCCACCCCTGCTTTGTTTTTGGATGGGGTGGCCTGTGCTTTATTTACTGGATGATGTTCTTGGTCTTGGCGACGACATTGTCGACGGTGAAGCCGAATTCCTTGAACAGTACGCCTGCCGGAGCGGATTCGCCGAAGTGGGCTATGCCGACCACATCGCCTTCCAGGCCGACATACTTGCGCCAGAAGTCAGGCACGCCGGCTTCGATGGCCAGACGCGGCAGGCCGGCCGGCAACACGCTTTGCTGCCAGGCCTTGTCCTGCTGGTCGAACACATTGGTGCAGGGCATGGATACCACGCGCACGGCGATGCCTTCGGCAGCCAAGGCTTCCTGTGCCTTGAGCGCCAGTTCGATTTCCGAACCGGTGGCAATCAGCACGGCGCGGGCATCGGCGGCATCACGCAGCACATAGCCGCCACGGCGGATGGCCGCGATCTGGCCGGCATCGCGTGCCACGAAAGGCAGGTTCTGGCGGCTGAGGATCAGGCTGCTCGGGGTGGTCTTCTGCTCGATGGCATGGGCCCAGGCCACGGCGGCTTCGGTGGTATCGCACGGACGCCAGGTGTGGTGATTGGGGATCATGCGCAGCGTGGCAACCTGCTCGACCGGCTGGTGGGTCGGGCCGTCTTCACCCAGGCCGATGGAGTCGTGGGTAAACACGAATACCGGGTTGATCTTCATCAGCGAGGCCATGCGCAGTGCATTGCGGGCGTATTCACTGAACATCAGGAAGGTGCCGCCGTAGGGGCGCAGGCCACCGTGCAGCGTCATGCCGTTCATGATGGCGGCCATGCCGAACTCGCGCACGCCATAGCTGATGTAGTTGCCGTTGCCGGCAGCATCAATCCACTTGGAACCCGTCCAGTTGGTGAGGTTGGAGCCGGTCAGGTCAGCCGAACCGCCGACGAATTCCGGCAGGCTGGGCGAGAAAGCTTCCAGTGCGATCTGGCTGGCCTTGCGGGTGGCCACGGTCTGGGCAGCGTCGACGATCTTGGCGATGGCGGCATCGCGCGCTTCGGCCCAGGCTGCCGGCAGCTCGCCCTGCATGCGGCGTGCGAATTCGGCTGCCAGTTCCGGGTAAGCGGCGCGGTAGGCGTCAAACTGCTTGTTCCATTCGATCTCGGCCAGTGCACCCTTGTCGCGGGCGCTCCAGGCAGCGTAGATGTCGGCCGGAATCTCGAACGGCGCGTGCGGCCAGCTCAGGGTTTCGCGCGCGGCGGCAATTTCGGCCGCGCCCAGCGGTGCGCCGTGCACATCGTGGGTGCCTTGCTTGTTGGGCGAGCCAAAGCCGATGGTGGTCTTGCAGCAGATCAGCGTCGGACGGTCGCCCTTCTTGGCGGTTTCGATGGCGGTGGCGATTTCCACCGGATCGTGGCCGTTGACGTTCTTGATCACCTGCCAGCCATAGGCTTCGAAGCGGGCCGGGGTATTGTCGGTGAACCAGCCTTCGACGTGGCCGTCGATGGAGATGCCGTTGTCGTCCCAGAAGGCGATCAGCTTGTTGAGGCCCCAGGTGCCGGCCAGCGAGCAGGCTTCATGGCTGATGCCTTCCATCAGGCAACCATCACCCAGGAATACCCAGGTGTTGTGATCGACCACGGTGTGGCCGTCGCGGTTGAACTGGGCGGCCAGCATTTTTTCGGCCAGCGCCATGCCCACCGCATTGGTGATGCCCTGGCCTAGCGGGCCAGTGGTGGTTTCCACGCCGGGTGCATAGCCGTATTCCGGGTGGCCCGGGGTCTTGGAGTGCAACTGGCGGAAGTTCTTGAGGTCATCAATGGACAGATCGTAGCCGGTGAGGTGCAGCAGGCTGTAGATGAGCATGGAGCCGTGCCCGTTGGAGAGCACGAAGCGGTCACGGTTGGACCAGGAAGGATTGGCGGGATTGTGCTTCAAGTGATCGCGCCACAGCACTTCGGCGATATCAGCCATGCCCATCGGGGCGCCGGGGTGACCAGATTTGGCCTTTTCCACTGCATCCATGGATAGGAAACGAATGGCGTTGGCTAGCTCGGTTCGGGTGACCATTTCGGGAAAACCTCAAAAACAGTAAAGGGGGCGGGACAGAACCGGTACGGCAGTGATTTCAGGCCTGCGCATGGCGCTGGCATGGATTAACCGCCGCTAAATCATGGAATTATCCCTGATTTTGCCGCATTGCGGCAACCTTCACGGCGCAGGTAGTACGCCAGTTTCATGCATTTTCAATGCCCCGTCCTTGTGTGACGGCATGGTGGCAGACCCACCCTGCCACTACGCCGCCGGTGTGCGGGCTTGACGCCACCCCCCCGCCTCATTGACAGTCGGCGGGTGTTTTTCACATTTCACCACCAGCCATTCAGACAGGGACAAGCATGCAGACTGATTTCTCGGCACGCGTCGATGCACGCAAAGTTGGCTATACACAGGGCTGGCGCTGGATCGTGCAGGCTTTTTATCTGGTGCGGCAGCAGCCGCTGACCTGGATGCTGCTGGCCGGCAGCTATTTGCTGATTCACTTTGCCGTGGCGGCTATTCCCCTGCTGGGCGCTCCGCTCACCTTTTTTCTGGCGCCCATCTTTGCCGCCGGTTTCGTGTTGGCGGCGCAACAGGCCGAGCAGGGAGTGGAGCTGAAAATGGCGGCGCTGTTTGCCGGTTTTCGGCTGGCGCTGCGGACCTTGCTGAATGTGGGGATGTTGTATCTGGCGCTACTACTGCTGGCGATGATGCTGCTCAGTGCGCTGATGCCCATGCTGGGCATCCATATGGCGGCCCCGCAGGCCGGGCAGGAGCTGCCACAGCTCAGCGGTCCCGTTGCCCCCTTCATGCTGCTCACTTCCGCGCTGATGTTTCTGCTCAGCCTGTGTTACTGGTTTGCGCCGGCGCTGGTGGTGCTGAACGGGCTGGGGCCGTGGCAGGCTTTGCGTGACAGCTTCCGCGCCGGTATCGCTAACTGGCCGGCGGTATTGCTGTCGGCCTTCATGCTGGCGCTGCTGCTGTTTCTGGCGCTGTTGCCGCTGGGCCTTGGGCTGCTGCTGTGGTTTCCGGTGCTGTATGTCACGGCCTATACCGGCTGGAAAGACCTGTTCGCCGTACGGCAAGCCTGAGCTGGATTAGGCGGCCAGCGTGCTGCGACGCATGTCCACATGCAGGATGCCGCCATCGTCATAGGGCGCGGACACGGCGACAAAGCCAAAGCGTTCGTACAATCCCTGGGCGGCGGTCTGGGCAGACAGCATGATGGGTGCGCCAGGATACAGGCGCAGACTGTGCGCCACGGCCTCGGCCAGCAACTGGTTGCCCAGGCCCTTGCCGCGTGCGGCGGGTTCCAGTACCACGCGGCCAATGGCGGTGGCATCCGGGTATTTGACACCGGGGGCAATCAGCCGGGCATAGCCCAGCAAGCGGCCCTGGTCGTCGCGCCCCAGCAGGTGGTGACAATGCAGGTCGATGCCGTCAACGTCACCGTAGATGGATTGTTGTTCCAGTACAAAAACACGGTCGCGCAACTGCAGCATTTCATACAGTGCGTGAGGGGTAAAACCCTCAAACGGGTGGCATTGCCACTGCAACAGGCTGGCCATAGTAGAATTGCCCTCGATAATGAATGGCGCAGTGCCCCACTCTGCCCGGCTGATGGCCGGTGTGCAGCTGGGCGGCACTGCAAATGAACAAGCTGAAACCCTATCACACAAGCAAGCCCTGCCCCATGAACAGTAACGATCTCTTTGACGAAGCGCTGCCCGCTGCCGGCATGCTGGTTCCCCCTGCGCCGCCGGCTCCACCGGCCGACGCGCTGTCGGGCGACTGCATCCCGCTGGATCTGTATGCCGAACGCGCCTATCTCGAGTACGCCATGAGCGTGGTCAAGGGCCGCGCGCTGCCGGAAGTGGCCGATGGCCAGAAGCCGGTGCAGCGGCGCATTTTGTATGCCATGCGCGATATGGGTCTGGCGCACGGTGCCAAGCCGGTGAAGTCGGCACGGGTGGTGGGTGAAATCCTGGGTAAATACCACCCGCACGGCGACAGCTCGGCCTACGAGGCGCTGGTGCGCATGGCACAGGACTTTACCCTGCGCTACCCGCTGATCGACGGCCAGGGCAACTTCGGCAGCCGCGATGGCGACGGTGCCGCCGCCATGCGTTATACCGAGGCGCGGCTGACGCCGATTGCCGAACTGTTGCTGGCGGAAATCGACATGGGCACGGTGGATTTCGTGCCCAATTACGATGGCGCATTCGAAGAACCCGCCCTGCTGCCGGCGCGCCTGCCCATGGTACTGCTCAATGGCGCTTCCGGCATTGCCGTCGGCATGGCCACGGAAATCCCGCCGCACAATCTCACCGAAGTAGCACGCGGCTGTCTGGCCTTGCTGGCGAATCCGGAGCTGACGACGCGTGAGCTGATGGACTACATCCCCGGCCCGGATTTTCCCGGTGGCGGCCAGATCATCACGCCTTTCGACGACATCCTGGCTGCTTATGAAGGTGGCCGGGGCAGCGTGCGCGTGCGGGCCAAGTGGGAAGTGGAAAAGCTGGCACGTGGCCAGTGGCGCGTCATTGTCTCCGAGCTGCCGCCTGGCTCGTCGGCACAGAAGGTGCTGGCCGAGATCGAAGAAGCTACCAATCCCAAGCTCAAGGCCGGCAAGAAGGCGCTGACGCAAGACCAGCAAAACCTCAAGAGCCTGATGTTGTCGCTGCTGGACCGCGTGCGCGACGAATCGGACAGCCAGTGCCCGGTGCGGCTGGTGTTCGAACCCAAGTCCAGCCGCCAGGACCCGGACGAATTCATCAACATCCTGCTGGCGCAAACCAGTCTGGAAGGCAATGCCTCGATGAACCTGGTGATGATCGGCCTGGATGGCCGCCCGGCGCAGAAGGGCCTCAAGGCCATTCTGTCCGAGTGGATCGATTTCCGCCGCACCACCGTCACCCGTCGTCTCAAGCACCGCCTGGGTCAGGTGGAAAAGCGTATTCATATTCTGGAAGGCCGCATGATTGCCTTCATCCATATCGATGAAGTCATCCGCGTCATCCGCGAGTCGGACGAACCCAAGCTCGACCTGATGAAGGCCTTTGGCCTGTCCGAAGCGCAAGCCGAAGATATTCTGGAAATCCGCCTGCGCCAGCTGGCGCGGCTGGAAGGTTTCAAGCTGGAGAAGGAGCTGTCCGAGCTGCGCGAAGAGCGCGAAGGCCTGCGTCATGTGCTGGATACCCCGGACGCCCTCACCCGCCTGATCCGCGACGAAATCATGGCCGACACCGCCAAGTACGGCGACAAGCGGCGCAGTGAAATCAAGGCGGCCGAGCGCGCCGTGCTGACCCAGACCATTGCCGACGAGCCGGTCACCATCATCCTGTCTCAGAAGGGCTGGATCCGCGCCCGTGTCGGCCACAATGTCGACTTGTCGGCGCTGGCCTTCAAGGATGGCGATGGCCTGCACACCGTGGTGGAAACCCGCACCGTGTGGTCGGTCATCGTGCTGGACAACAAGGGCCGCGCCTATACCATCGACCCGGCGGATGTCCCCACCGGGCGTGGCGACGGCGTGCCGGTGGCCTCGCTGGTGGACCTGCAGGACAACGCCAAGCCGGCGCAGATGATTTCCGGCAAGGACGAGGCCCGCTTCGTGGTGGCTGGCTCCGGTGGTTATGGCTTTGTCGCCAAGCTGTCCGACATGTCGGGCCGGGTCAAGGCGGGCAAGGCCTTCATGACGCTGGACGAGGGCGAAAGCGTGCTGACTCCGGTGGCGGTGGCCGCCACGGCCGATCTGGCAGCACTGCGGCTGGTGGCTGCGGCCGACAACGGCCGTCTGCTGGCCTTCCCTGCTGGTGAGCTGAAAGAAATGGCCAAGGGTCGTGGCCTGATGCTGATGGGGCTGGAGGCCGGGGAGTCGGTCACCGCGATCGGTCTGGTCAAGGGCGACAAGGCGCTGCTGGCTACAGTATCGGTACGCGGCAAGGTGGCCGACGAAAAACTGGCGCTGGCCGAATTCGACGCCAAGCGCGGCAAGAAAGGCAAGCTGATGCCGAAGAAATGGGCAGTGTCCGCCATTGCTGACCTGTCGTCAGTCGAGACTGCCTGATGCCGGAGCGCTCGCTGCCGCTGACCCCGCGCAAGGCACTGGCTTTCGTCAACGGCTTCCGCGCCCTGATGTTGCTGGTGCTGCTGTTCATGTCCATGCTGCAAGGCACGGAAGGACAGCCGCTAGTCGACGGTGGTGCGCGTTTCTATCTGTGGTCGGCAGTGTATGGCGGGCTGATCCTTTGCTGGTTTGCCCTGCGCACCGGCAAGATTGCCCACACCCTGCAGCTGTCGCTGGCCATTGCTGCCGATATCCTGATGATTGTGTTGCTGATGGGCCTGAACGGCGGGGTGAAAAGCGGCTATGGCATGCTGTTGCTGCCCTATCTGGCGGTAGCCGGACTGCTGTCTTCCGGTCGCTATGCCCTGTTCTATGCCTCTATCGCCACCGCCAGCCTGTTCGGTTATGTGGGCTACGAGCATTACCGGCACGAGGTGCTGTTTGGCAGTACTGCCGACCTGTTCCAGACCGGCTTGCTGTCACTGGCTGGCTTCGTGACCTCCATGGTCACCTACCAGCTGGCGCGGGTGGCGCGCGAGTCGGAAGAGCTGGCTTCGCGTCGTGGCGGAGAAATTGCCAACCTCAACCGCTTGAACGAACTGGTACTGCAAAGCCAGCGCGATGCTGTCATCGTGCTGGATGAAACCGGCACCGTCCGCCAGTTCAATGCCCAGGCCGTCCGTTATTTTCCTGGCATGCAGCGTGGCATCCTGCTGCCGGAGCTGGCCCCCATCGTCGAACGCTGGCGTCTGAACAGCCATTCGCCCATGCCGGTGTTTGTCGAACGCAATGTGCGGGGCCGTCAGCTGGCCGGGCGCATGGTGCCGATTCTGGCCGGCGATCTGCGTGGCGTGGTGATGTTCCTGCGTGATATGGCCGATATGGCCGAAGAAGCCAAGCGTATCAAGCTGGCCGCGCTGGGTCGGCTCACTGCCAATATCGCCCATGAAATCCGCAACCCGCTGGCGGCCATCTCGCATGCCGGCGACCTGCTGGCCGAAGGCGCGGAAGATGCCGCCACGCAAAGGCTGACCCGCATCGTGCGTGACAACGCCAGGCGTATCAACGGGCTGGTAGAAGAAGTGCTGATGCTGGGCCGGCGTGACCGGGTCAAGACCGAAACCATCAAGCTGTCGCAATTCCTGGCCGATTTTCTCGAACAATTCGGCATGGCGCAGCCGGAAGCTGCCGGGCGCATCCTCACCACCTTTCACAGCAGCAGCAGCGTGTATTTCGACCGCGGCCATCTGGGGCAGATATTGTCCAATCTGGTAGCCAATGCCTGGCGACACTCCTCGCGCGTGCATGGCGCGGTGCAAATCGAAATCAGCCAGCTGGAGTCACAAGTGCTGATTCGCGTCATCGACGATGGCCCCGGCATGAATGAGGATGCCCAATCACACCTGTTCGAGCCCTTCTTTACCACGGAAAGCAGCGGTACCGGCCTGGGGCTGTATATCGCCCGTGAACTGGCCGAGGCCAATGATGCACGGCTCGACTACATCCCACCGGGCGGTGTTTTCCGTTTAAGCTGTCATCATGCCTATGAATAAGAAAGTCTTGCGCGTGCTGGTCGTCGACGACGAACCGGATATTCGCGAACTGCTGGAGCTCACCCTCATCAAGATGGGGCTGGAAGTGGTCACTGCCGGCAATGTCGGCGAGGCCACTGCCCGGCTGGCACGCGAGCCCTTCGACCTGGTGCTCACCGACATGCGCATGCCGGATGGCGAAGGCATCGAGGTGGTGCAATTCATTGCCGACCAGTCGCTGGATATCCCCAGTGCCATCATCACCGCCTATGGCAGCACCGAAAGTGCCGTCCGTGCCATGAAAGCCGGAGCCTTTGACTATCTGTCCAAGCCCATCAGCCTGGCGCAGCTGCGCACGCTGGTGAAATCGGTATTAAAGGTAGAAGGCAATGGCAAGCCGCTCACTGTCGAACGGCTGGTGGGCGATTCGGCGGCCATGCTGGAAGTACGCCGCATGGTGGACAAACTGGCGCGCAGTCAGGCGGCTGTCTATATCAGTGGCGAATCCGGTACTGGCAAGGAGCAGGCTGCCCGGTTGGTTCACGAACACAGTGCACGTGCCGAGCGCCCCTTCGTGCCGGTCAATTGCGGCGCCATTCCGGAAAACCTGATGGAAAGCGAGTTCTTCGGCTATCGCAAGGGTGCTTTTACCGGCGCCGACAGCGAGCGCGACGGCTTCTTCCAGCAGGCCAATGGCGGCACGCTGTTTCTCGATGAAGTCGCCGACCTGCCGCTGGCCATGCAGGTCAAGCTGCTGCGTGCCATTCAGGAAAAGAAAGTACGCAAGCTGGGCAGCCCGCAAGAAGAAGCCGTCGATGTCCGCATCATCTGCGCTACCCACAAAGACCTGGCCACGCTGGTCGAGGCCGGCCAGTTCCGCCAGGACTTGTATTACCGGCTGAATGTATTGCCACTGCGCATGCCGCCGCTGCGCGAACTGCGCGACGACATTCCCCGCTTCATCGGCGCACTGCTGGATCGCTTCGCCACCGCAGACAGTCGGCCCCGGCTGACCCCGGCTGCCGTCAAGGCCATGCTGGCGTATAACTACCCCGGCAATTTCCGCGAACTGGAAAACATCCTGGAGCGTGCCATCGCCCTGGCCGGCGACGACAAGGTCGATGTACTCGACCTGCAACTGACACCCTGCTCGCAGTCCGACGATGAACAGAATGCCGAATACGCCGGCAGCGAACCATTGCAGGACTTCCTCGACCGCGTAGAGCGCGAGGCCATCCTCAAGGCGCTGGATGCCACCCGCTTCAACCGCACCCAGGCGGCCAAGCTGTTGGGCCTCACCTTCCGCTCCATGCGCTACCGCATGGATAGGCTGGGTATCAAATAGACCCGCAGCAGAAGCGTATTGCCTCTATATAGAGTTCCGCATGCAAAAAGCCCGGCCCAGCCGGGCTTTTTGCTGCCGGTGCCGGTGCGGTGCCCCCCCTTTTGCGTCAGCCAGACTGGTTTTCAGTACCCGGCGTAGCCGCTACTCCACGCATTGCTGTGCATCCGCAGCAAAGCTGTAATAAAACGCCCCTGGCATAATTGTTTTCCCCTCAGTCACTTAGCGCGCTGTGGG
>NZ_JACERN010000046.1 GCF_013911085.1 Aquitalea aquatica | reverse complement strand
CGTCGCTGCGTTGTCTGCTGAGGAGGCGAACTATACCGCCACCACCCACCCTCGTCAACACTTTGCGCGAAGAAATCTGCAGATTCTGGCCAAATACCGCCCCACAGCGCGCTAAGTGACTGAGGGGCAAACAACTATGCCGACGGGGTTTTATTACAGCTTTGCTGCGGATGCACAGCAATGCATGGAGTAGCGGCTATGCCGGGTACTGAAAACCAGTTTGGCTGGCGCTAAAAGGTGGCCCAGACACCTTTAGTTACTCACTGACTTCGCCGTCTGCGCCGAATTGGCCGTCTGGGTTCGCGGTTCATTGCGCATTGCCCAATACCGGCTTGAGCTGCCTGCATATATATAGTCAACGCAGATGCCGCCCGACGACGGTTCTGCTAATCTTGAGCCTTCTGCAAACTGCCCTACTCCGCCCTGACGGCGGCATCTGCCATGCTCAAGTTTGATGTTCTGATTATCGGTAGTGGTCTGGCCGGCATGACGCTGGCCCTGCATCTGGCTGCTACTCGCAAAGTTGGCCTGATTACCAAGCGCGATCTGCTGGAAGGCAGCTCGACCTATGCCCAGGGCGGTATCGCCGCCGTGCTGGATACTGAGGATTCGGTTGAGGAGCATATCCGCGACACGCTGATTGCCGGTGCTGGTCTATGTAATGAAGAAGCAACGCGTTTTATCGTGGAGCATTCCAAGGAGGCGATTGACTGGCTGATTGCCCTTGGCGTGCCGTTTACCCGCGATGATACCCACAAGACGGGTTATCACCTGACGCGTGAGGGCGGCCACAGTCATCGCCGCATTATCCATGCTGCCGATGCCACCGGGGCGGCCGTGACTTCTACGCTCGGCCAGAAGATCAAGGCACATCCGAATATCACGGTGCTGGAAGATTTCATTGCCATCGACCTGATCACCTCACGCAAGCTGGGGCTGGAAGGCAAGCGCTGCTATGGCGTGTATGCACTGGACAAGACGCTGGACCAGATTGTCACCATTGCCGCCAAGCACACCATGCTGGCTTCCGGCGGTGCGGGTAAGGTTTACCTCTATACCACCAACCCGGACACCGCCACTGGTGATGGCATTGCCATGGGCTGGCGGGCTGGCTGCCGGGTGGGAAATATGGAGTTCATCCAGTTCCACCCCACCTGCCTGTATCACCCGCACACCAAGTCTTTCCTGATTTCCGAAGCGGTACGTGGAGAAGGTGGCATTCTGAAATTGCCGGATGGTACGCGCTTCATGCCGGATCACGATCCACGTGCCGAACTGGCACCGCGTGACGTGGTAGCGCGCGCCATCGACTTTGAGATGAAGAAGCATGGCCTGGACTGCGTTTATCTGGACATTTCCTACAAGCCGGCCAATTTCATCAAGGAGCACTTCCCCAATATCTACGCCCACTGCCTTGAACTGGGCATTGATATTACCCAAGAGCCGATTCCGGTGGTGCCGGCAGTACACTTTACCTGCGGCGGCCTAGTAACCGACCTGACCGGCCATACCGATGTGGATGCCCTGTACGCGGTAGGTGAAGTGGCCTGCACTGGCCTGCATGGTGCTAATCGTCTGGCTAGCAACTCGCTGCTGGAGTGCCTGGTCATCGGCAAGGCAGCCGCCGAGGACATTCTGGCTGCACCGGACATCACCCTGCCGCCGATCCCGGACTGGGATGATAGCCAGGTGACGGACAACGACGAGGAAGTGGTGATCTCGCATAACTGGGACGAGCTGCGCCGCGCCATGTGGGACTATGTCGGCATCGTGCGTACCAACAAGCGGCTGATGCGGGCACTAAGCCGGATTCGTTTGCTGTCGGAAGAGATCAACGACTACTACAGCAACTTCCACGTGACCAACGACCTGATCGAGCTGCGCAATCTGGTACAGACTGCCGAGCTGATCGTGCGCTCGGCACTGCTGCGCAAGGAGAGCCGCGGCCTGCATTACAGCCGCGACTATCCGGATATGCTGGAAGAAACACAGGAAACCATCCTGCAGCCCAGTCAACACTAAGTACTGGCTGGCGATGTGACAACGGCACCCTCGGGTGCCGTTTTTCATGTGCCGTCGCTGCTGCGCCGTAGCGGCAGGGTGAACCAGAATACGCAGCCCCCCGCCACCGTGGAATTGACACTGAATTCGCCACGGTGGAATTCCACAATCGACCGGCAGATATTCAGGCCTATGCCCATACCATCCGGCTTGGTGGAATAAAACGGGGTAAACAGCTCTTTCTTGATATTGTCGCTGAGGCCGGGCCCGTTATCAGCCACCTCTACCCGCCAGAACGCTGGTCCCACCGTGGTGCGCACCACGATGTGCGGCCGCCGGGTTTGTGCCTCGACCATGGCCTCGATGGCGTTCTTCATCAGATTAAGCAAGACCTGCTCGATCAACACCGGGTCCATGTCCAGCCTGCAGGCCGCCCCGTCCTGCTCGATCACCAGTTGTACCCCGGCCTTGAAAGCCATCATCTCCGCCAACCCTGCCGCCCGCGCCACCACGCGCGCAGGATCGACATTCTCCAGCTGTGGTTCGTGTTTTTTGACGAAAGCGCGGATGCTCTTGATGATCTGCCCGGCGCGCTGCGCCTGCTGGCTGATGGCGGCCACGGCTTCGCGCACGCCAGAGGGCAGCTCCAGCCGCTCCGGCAGGCGTCGCGCCAGGCCGGCCGAGTAGGTGCTGATGGCGGTGAGTGGCTGATTCAGTTCGTGCGCCAGACTGGAGGCCATCTCACCCATGGCGATCAGGCGCGAAGTGGTCTGAAAGCGCTCCTGCTGTGCCTGCGCCCGCCCTTCCCGTTCGCGCTCTTCCGTGACATCACTCAGGATCACCAGCCAGGCAGGCTCGCCACTGACCCATTCCAGCCGGCGACGGTGCATCTGGAACCATTGCGCGCCGTCTTGCAGGGTGAACTCGCTGGCCAGATCATCCTGCTCCGGCTCCTCTCGCAAGCCGGGCAACAACAGGCAGCACGGCGCATCCGGCTCATCGGCCAGCCATAGATAGGAAAAGGTGGGATTGCCGTACAGCAGCTGTCCGCTTTGCTGGCTGACCACACAGACACCCGCCTGCATGCCGTTAAGCACGGTAAGAAAGCGTTGGTGCGAAGCATTCAGCGCCAGCCGCTGGCGTTTGCGTTCGGTAATGTCAAACAAGGCAGCAATCCAGCCTCGATGGCTGCCATCACGCTCGATCAATGGTGTGGCATACAACCGCACTTCAACAAATTCGCCATTTTGGCACTGAAAGCGCAGCTCGAAGCCCTGCTCCGGCTGCATGCCATCCCGCACCGCATCCATAGCCGCATGCATTTGCTGGTGATCGGCACTGGGCCAAAAAACATGAGGTGGGCGCTGGCCCACCAGCTGTTCGGGCGCATAACCGAGCATTTCACAAAATGCCCGGTTAACCCGCAATATTTCGCCTTCCAGGCTAATGGCGACCAGGCCACTTTTCATGCAGTCCTCGATAGCCTGTCGCAGGGATACTTCGGTGGCCAGTGCATGCTCGGCACGAGAACGCTCGCGCATATGGCGGCGGATGCGCCAGATGGAGTACAGCAGCGCCGCTGCCAGCAGCATGATCAGCCCGGTCAGCACCGGCAGGGTCAGCCCCAGTCCGGAACGGTAGCTGACGGCACGCAAATACACGCCGAAGCCCGGCGGATCGAAACTGGTCTGGTGGGAAATGGTGCCGGGGTGTTCGGAAGGGTCGAATTTGCTGGCCAGGGTGCGACCACCAACATCGACAAAGCTGATGTAGTTCTTGGAGGCAATCCACCACGGCACCTGGCGGTGCAGCAATTGATCAAACTGGTACACCAGCCGGATGCTGCCCAGGTATTTCTCATTGGCAATGATGGGCACGGCCAGGTCGAAACGGTACTTACCATCAGCACGACGGTAGGGTTGGCCATAAGAGGCGCGACGCAAGCGCGAGGCCCGCCACACTGCGTCGAACTCGTCACCATGCAATACCTTGCCGGGAGCAACCTGCCCGTGCTGGTCGCGTATCAGCATGCCGTTCTGGTCGAACTGCTGCACCTGCAGGATCTCTGCGCTTTCGCGCATGAAGAATGCGGCCGTCGGCACGAAGCGCTCAGCCGGCATCTTGCCACCGGCAAGATCCGCCGCCACGCCTTCTGCCCACTCCTGCTGCGCCTCCATGTGCAGGCGCATCGACTGCTCCAGCCACAATACTTCTTGGATGAGGTTGTCGTGTTGTTCATCTACCCAGTCGCGGTAAACCAGATAAAACAACCCCCCCAGCGCCATGACCAGGGCAATGAGAGTCAGCGAGGTTCCCAGCCATAGCAGGCGGGGAGAACGGCGGCGGGCAAGCAGATCGATCACGTGCATAAGCAGGTACGGGAAAACCCCAATGATGAAGTCCCCAATGGCATGTTGTTGGCGCGCCTTCTACTTTACACGCTATTAACAGCCCACAGACAAGGGCTGTAATACAAAGCAAAAACATTCAACGCAAACGGAAACAGAAACGGAGAGACACTCATGAAACTGAAAATTGCTGCATTGCTGATTGGCGCTTCCTTTGGTGTAGCCGGCATGGCCCAGGCCGCTGGTGAAATCGTCATCAAGTTCAGCCACGTGGTATCGCCGGACACCCCCAAGGGCAAGGCCGCTGAATACTTCAAGAAGCTGGCGGAAGAGCGTACCCACGGCAAGGTCAAGGTTCAGGTTTATCCCAACAGCCAGCTCTACAAGGACAAGGAAGAACTGGAAGCCCTGCAACTGGGCGCGGTTCAGATGCTGGCCCCGTCGCTGGCCAAATTCGGGCCGTTGGGCGTGAAGGAATTCGAAGTTTTTGACCTGCCTTATGTGTTCGACAACTATGAAGAAGTAAACAAGGTGATGCACGGCGCCATCGGCAAGCAATTGCTGGGCAAGCTGGAAAGCAAGGGCATCAAGGGCCTGGCTTACTGGGACAACGGCTTCAAGAACTTCTCTTCCAACAAGCCGATCAAGTCGCCCGCCGACCTTAAGGGCCTGAAGATCCGTATCCAGTCGTCCAAGGTACTGGAAGAAGAAATGCGCTCGGTAGGCGCACTGCCGCAAGTAATGGCCTTCTCTGAAGTGTACCAGGCGCTGCAAAGCGGCGTGGTGGACGGCACCGAATTGGAAGCCTCCAACCTGTACACCAGCAAGGCTTACGAGGTGCAGAAAAACCTGACGCTGACCCAGCACGGTTTCCTGGGCTATGCCGTCATCGTCAACAAGAAATTCTGGGATGGCCTGCCGGCTGACGTGCGCACCCAGCTGGATGGCGCCATCGTCGATGCCTCCAAGTACGCCAACGACATTGCCAAGAAGGAAAACGACCGCTCGCTGGCCGCCATCAAGGCTTCCGGCAAGACCCAGGTTTACACCCCGAGCGCAGCTGAACGCGCTGCCTTCAAGAAAGCCATGCTGCCGGTTCACGCCAAGATGGCCGACCGTATCGGTCCGGACCTGCTGAAGGCGATCTACAAAGAAACCGGCTTTAATCCCAACAACTGATCGGCCCATGAATGGAGCGTGCGTGCGCAGGCACCCACGCTCTTTTTTGCTGAAAGAGAACAATCATGCTGAAATTCCTCGATCACCTTGAGGAGTGGATGATTGCCCTGCTGATGGGAAGCGCCACCCTCATCACCTTTGCCGCAGTATTGCACCGCTACGGCTCGGGCATCGAAACTCTGCAACCCTATCTCGCCCACATCAATATGGCTTGGGCCCAGGAACTGACCATCTACCTGTTCGTATGGATGGCCAAGTTTGGTGCTGCCTATGGCGTGCGCACCGGCATCCACGTGGGGGTTGATGTGCTGATCAACCGCCTGTCGGACAAGAACCGCGCCAAGTTCATCATTTTCGGCCTGCTGTCCGGCGCGCTGTTTACCGGCGTCATTGCCGCACTGGGTAGTGATTTTGTCTGGGAAATCGCCCATACCGATCAGACTTCGCCTGATCTGGAAGCACCGATGTGGCTGGTCTATCTGGCCATTCCCTGCGGCTCCTCGCTGATGTGCTTCCGCTTCCTGCAAGTGACCTGGAACTTCATCAAGACCGGCAAGCTGCCCAAGCATGATCACGGCCATGTCGATGGCCTGGAAGAAGGCGCTGAAGAACTGGACAACCTGCACCCGCACGACCTGAACCACGGAGGCAAGCACTAATGACCACACTGATCATTTTCGGTCTGCTGCTTACCCTGATGCTGACCGGCATGCCGATCTCCATCTCACTGGGTCTGACGGTACTGACCTTTCTGTTCACCATGACGGAAGTACCTATCCAGTCGGTAGCACTCAAGCTGTTTACCGGCATCGAGAAGTTCGAAATCATGGCGA
This sequence comes from Aquitalea aquatica, assembly GCF_013911085.1. Taxonomy (GTDB): domain Bacteria; phylum Pseudomonadota; class Gammaproteobacteria; order Burkholderiales; family Chromobacteriaceae; genus Aquitalea; species Aquitalea aquatica. Next base: position 204,885 of record NZ_JACERN010000046.1, on the reverse strand, counting down.
TTCCCTTCTTCATCCTGGCGGGTAATTTCCTGATGCACGGCGGGGTGGCCAAACGGATGATCCGCTTTGCCACCACCCTGGTTGGTCACTGGTACGGCGGCCTCGGCCTGGCCGGCGTGGTATCCTGCGCCTTGTTTGCCGCCATTACCGGTTCGTCCGTCGCCACCGTGGTGGCCGTGGGCTCCATCATCCTGCCGGCCATGGTCAAGCAGGGCTATCCGCAACGCTTTGGCGCGGGTGTCATCACCACTTCCGGTGCGCTGGGCATTCTGTTCCCGCCATCCATCAACCTGGTGATGTACTCCATTGCCACCGCCGGCATGGATGTCACCGGCCCGGATGGTTCTCCGGTGAGTACGGCCTCGGTAGGCCAGCTGTTCATGGCCGGCGTGCTGCCCGGCCTGTGCCTGTCAGTACTGCTGGGCCTGACCACCTGGTATCGCGCCAAGAAGTTCGACTACCCGCGCCTGCCGCGCGCCAGCTGGGGCGAGCGCCTGCAAGCCTTCCGTGAATGCGTATGGGGCCTGCTGCTGATCGTGCTGGTGATCGGTGGTATTTACAGCGGCATTTTCACACCGACCGAAGCTGCCGCCATGGCTGCCGTGTACGCCTTCATCATCGCCGTGTTCGTGTACAAGGACATGGGACTGAAAGATGTGCCGCGCGTGCTGATCAACGCCGCATCGATGAGCTCGATGCTGCTATACATCATCACCAATGCCGTCCTGTTCTCCTTCCTGATGGCATCCGAGCAGATTCCGCAAGCCATGGCCGCCTGGATGACGGCACAGGGTCTGGGCATTGTTGCCTTCCTGCTGGTCACCAACATCCTGCTGCTGGCCGCTGGTAACTTCATGGACCCGTCGGCCATCGTGCTGATCATGGCCCCCATCCTGTACCCGGTGGCCGTCAAGCTGGGGGTCAATCCTATCCACTTCGGCATCCTGATCGCGGTCAACATGGAAGTCGGCATGTGTCACCCGCCTGTGGGGCTGAACCTGTATGTGGCATCGGGCATTACCAAGATGGGCATTACCGAACTGACCGTGGCAGTGTGGCCATGGCTGCTCACCATGCTTGGATTCCTGGTCGCAGTAACATATATTCCCGGCATCTCGCTGTGGCTGCCGCGAATGTTAGGTATGATGCATTAAAAGCAGGACAGGACAAGGTACGCGGCCGGGATGAATCCCTCGCCGCGTATCTTGTCTGACAGGACCATAGCCCCAGTAGAGGGTTAGCCCTTATAATATTGAGCTAAATTCAAAACGACCATAAGAAACCACCCAGGAGTTCACGAATGGACGAGCAACTGCGCCAAGCCGCACTCGATTTCCACCAGTTCCCTCAGCCCGGCAAGATTCAAGTATCCCCGACCAAGCCGCTGGCTACCCAGCGTGATCTGGCCCTTGCTTACTCCCCCGGTGTGGCCGCCCCGTGTGACGCCATCGTGGAAGACCCGCTCAATGCCTACAAATACACTGCTCGCGGCAATCTGGTAGCCGTCATCACCAACGGTACCGCCGTGCTGGGCCTGGGCAATATCGGCCCGCTGGCTGGCAAGCCGGTGATGGAAGGCAAAGGCGTGCTGTTCAAGAAGTTTGCTGGCATCGACGTTTTCGACATCGAGCTGGACGAAAACGACCCGGACAAGCTGGTTGACATGATCTGTGCCATGGAACCGACCTTCGGTGGCATCAACCTGGAAGACATCAAGGCACCCGAGTGCTTCTACATCGAGAAGAAATGCCGCGAACGCATGGGCATTCCAGTCTTCCATGACGACCAGCACGGTACCGCCATCGTGGCCGCCGCTGCGGTGCTGAACTCGCTGCGCCTGGTCAACAAGGACATCGCCAATGTCCGCGTGGCAGCCTCCGGTGCCGGCGCTGCCGCCATCGCCTGCCTCGACCTGCTGGTAGCACTGGGCGTGAAGCGTGAAAACATCACCGTCTGCGACTCCAAGGGCGTGATCTACCAGGGCCGTGACGAAAAGCTGGATGAATCCAAGCAGCGTTACGCCATCGTTGACAACGGCAAGCGCAAGCTGGCCGATGCCATGGTGGGTGTCGACATTTTCATGGGCCTGTCCGGCCCGCGCCTGGTGACCCAGGACATGGTAAAAACCATGGCTGCGCACCCGGTGATTCTGGCCATGGCCAATCCGGAACCGGAAATCCTGCCGCCGCTGGTGAAAGAAGTACGCCCGGATGCCATCATCGGCACTGGCCGTTCCGACTTCCCCAACCAGGTCAACAATGTGCTGTGCTTCCCCTTCATCTTCCGTGGTGCGCTCGACGTTGGCGCCACCACCATCAATGAAGAAATGAAGCTGGCCACCGTACGCGCCATTGCCGACCTGGCCATGGCCGAACAGTCGGACGTGGTTGCCACCGCCTACGGCGACGAAGAACTGTCCTTCGGCCCGGAATACGTGATTCCCAAACCGTTCGACCCGCGCCTGATCGTCAAGATCGCTCCGGCCGTGGCCAAGGCTGCCATGGATTCCGGCGTGGCCACCCGCCCGATCGAAGACTTCGATGCTTATGTCGATCAGCTCACCCAGTTCGTGTACAAGACCAATCTGTTCATGAAGCCGGTGTTCTCGCAAGCCAAGAAGGAAAGCAAGCGTGTCGTGCTGACCGAAGGCGAAGACGAGCGCGTGCTGCACGCCACCCAGGAAATCGTGCTGGCCGGCCTGGCCAAGCCCATCCTGATCGGCCGTCCGAGCGTGATTGAAAAGCGTATCGAAAAGCTGGGCCTGAAGATGGAGATGGGCAAGGATTTCGAGCTGGTCAACAACGAATCCGATCCGCGCTTTGCCGAATACTGGAAGGACTACTACAACCTGATGAAGCGCAAGGGCGTTTCGCAGGAACAGGCCCGTCGCCGCGTGATTGGCAACACCACGCTGATCGGCGCACTGATGGTCCGTCGCGGCGATGCCGATGCCATGATCTGTGGTACCTACGGCACCTACCGCCAGCACTTCGAAATCGTGGAAACCGTGCTCGGCTACAATAATGCCGACAAGGTGGCCGGTGCGATGAATGCGCTGATCCTGCCGACCGGCAACATCTTCATCACCGACACCTATGTCAATGCCAAGCCGGATGCCGTGCAACTGGCAGGCATTACCAAGATGGCCGCCGAAGCCATGAAACGCTTTGGTATCGCGCCGAAGGCTGCCCTGCTGTCCAACTCCAGCTTTGGCACCATCAACGGCGAATCCGCCGACAAGATGCGCACTGCACTGGAGCTGATTCGTGAAGCCCAGCCAGACCTGGAAATCGATGGTGAAATGCAGGGCGACGCCGCCCTGGTGGAAGCCATCCGCACCCAGGCCATGCCGGAAACCACGCTGAAGGGTTCGGCCAACCTGCTGATCATGCCTAATGTGGAAGCCGCCAACATCAGCTACAACCTGCTGCGTGTATCGGCCTCCGACGGTGTGACCATCGGCCCTATCCTGATGGGCATGACCAAGCCGGTACACATCCTGACCCCGATCTCCTCGGTACGCCGCATCGTCAACATGGTAGCCCTGGCCGCCGTGGATGCGCAGGTAGCAGCCAGCAACAGCTAAGCTACCATCTTTGGTCTTATACTGAACGGGCAAGCAGCAGCTTGCCCGTTTTTTTATATGACAAGGAGAGCCAGCCATGAGCGCCGATTTCAATCCCACAGATCCATTCGCCATGTTCCGCCAGTTCTGGCAAACTGCCACCCCGGCCAGCGCCCAGCCTTTCCTGCCGCCGATGAGCGAGGAGGAAATCGACCGTAAGCTGGCCGAGCTGCGCGTGGTGGAAGGCTGGCTCACCATGAATCTGGGCATGCTGTCCATGCAAATGAAAACCCTGGAAATGCAGCGCGCGGCCATGGTGGCAATGAAACCGCGCGACGAAAAAAAATAAACCAGCGCGCCCGTCACAAACGGTCATCACCACGGGACAAGCCGGCCAAAGACGCCGGCTCCCGGATAAACAATAATGCTCTTCCGTGCATGAACAGCTTTTAGAAGAACTCTGCGTGAAAACAATCGAATCAGCTTCGGGGCCGCATCCCGTACGCCTGCTAGGCGAACTGGCCAGCGGAACATTTTCCCGCCGCGACTATCTGGACGAAGGCAAAAACCGCATCAAGCTAGCGCTGCGCACCCTGCTTACCCTGCCCGCCAGCTACCGCTGGCTGGGTTTTCTCGCCAGTCAGCCATTAATGCTCGACTACCTGCGGCTGGCACCACGCCTGGCCCAAAAACTACACCGCCCATATCTGTACCGGGGGCTAGGGAATGCCGCCAAGGCCGACATGCTGCAGCAGCACTACAGCCAGGTACTCAAGCTGCCCGCTACTGTGCGCAGCAAGCTGCTGTCGCTGGAAAACCTCAAGCTGGCCAGCGTCAGCGGCAAGGACGACAGCCAGTTTGGCTGGGTGCTGGGCCACAACCACACCTTCGACAAGGAGGGCGAACTGTCGCTGCAGTTCATCGATGGCCAACAGGTGGCCCTGGCCACACTCACCTTTACCCTGTGTCAGTACCAGGGCCAGAGCGTGGCACTGGTTGGCGGCCTGCAAGGACCGCGCAAGGAGTTTGGCCACGAATGCATTCGCACCGCCACCAAAGCTTGCCACGGGCTATTCCCCAAGCGGCTGGCGCTGGAAGCCCTCACCATCATTGCCCGTGAAATGGGCTGCCAGCAGGTGCTCGCGGTGTGCAAGGACAGTCATATTTACAGTTCCTGGCGCTATCGACGCGATTTTCAGGCTGATTACGACAGCTTCTGGCTGGATATCGGTGCCGAGAAAATCAACACCGAATACTTCCGCATCCCCTTCCCCATTCCGCGCAAGCCGATGGAGGACATTGCCAGCAAGAAGCGCAGCGAATACAACCGCCGCTATGCCTTGCTGGATGAGATGGCCAACCAGATCGTGCAGTCACTGCACTGACACCTGCCGGAACAGCCACAAAAAAAGCAGCCTCGCGCTGCTTTTTTGCTTGCTGCTGCCAGGGTCATGCTCAGGGGCGGGCCAGGGCGAAGTCCTCGTGCACCAGGGTATAGCCATCGCCAGCCAGTTTGCCGATGGGGTGCAGGGCCTGCAGATTGATCCGGCCTGCGTGATACACCGCGTCATCCACATGCAGGTGCCGTATCTCGCCCAGCACCAGCGTGCTGCCACTGGCACCATGCCCCAGGTCAAGACAGCTATGCAGCACGCACTCATAGCGTACCGGTGAGCGTGCCACGCCTGGCGCTTTCACCTGCTTGCTGCGCACTTTTTCCAGCCCGGCCAGATCAAACTCGTCCACTTCCGCCGGATAGGCCGCGCAGGACTGGTTCATTTCCTCCACCAGTTGCTGATTGACGATATTCACTACGAACTCGCCGGTGGCGCGGATATTGGCCAGACTGTCCTTGTCGCTGCCATCCGTTTTTTTCAGGATGGTGATGGCCAGCAGCGGTGGATTGAGCCCGGCTACCGTGAAAAAGGAAAACGGTGCCAGATTGGCCACCCCTAGCAAATCCTGGGTACTGAGCCAGGCAATGGGACGCGGCAGCACGCTGCCAGTCAGTAATTTATACAGGCTGGTGCCGTCCAGCTCCCTGACATCACAATCCATCTCTGTCACCGTTTGGCTGATCTGCAATGCCACCATTCTAATGCTGCATCGCAGCACAAGAAAAGGCCGAATGGTCGCTGCAGCAGACAGTAACGATATTCTTGCCGCGCGCATGGTACAGATGCGCGGCTGCCGGTAAAATGCCGGGATGAACGCACCCCGCTTTATCCATCTTCGCCTCCACTCGGAGTTTTCCATCACCGACGGTATTGTCCGGCTGGACGACGCGGTAAAACGCGCCCAGAAAGACAATATGCCCGCCATGGGCATGTCGGACCTGATGAATTTGTTCGGTATGGTCAAGTTCTACAAGGCCTGCCGCAGCAAGGGCATCAAGCCCATTGTCTCGGCCGATATCTGGCTGGAAAACGAAGAAGATCGCGACAAGCCTACCCGCCTGCTGCTGACGGTGAAAAACCGCGAAGGCTACCGCCGCCTGTGCGAGCTGCTGACCCTGGCCTTTACTGATAACCAGTACCGTGGCCGCGCTGAAATCAAGCGCGCCTGGCTGGAACAGGGTGACAACAGCAATCTGCTGTGCCTGTCTGGTGCCCAGCATGGCGATGTAGGCGTGGCGCTGGCCATGGGCCAGCGCGAGGAAGCCATGCGCCGGGCGCAATACTGGGAAAGCCTATTCCCCGGCAGCTTCTATCTGGAAATCCAGCGCGTGGACAACCCGCAGGTGGAAAGCGTGCTGCAAGCCACGCTGTGGCTGGCCGGCGAGACCGGACTGCCGGTGGTGGCCACCCATCCTATCCAGTTTCTCGACCCGGACGACTTCAAGGCGCACGAGGCGCGGGTGTGCATTGCCGAAGGCTATACCCTGGGCGACAAACGCCGCCCGCGCAATTTCTCCGAATGCCAGCATTTTCTCACCACCGAGCAGATGCTGGAACGCTTTGCCGATATTCCGGAAGCGCTGGAAAACACGGTAGAAATCGCCAAGCGCTGCAATATTTCGGTGGTGCTGGGCAAGAACTACCTGCCGCTATTCCCCACCCCGGAAGGCATGACACTGGACGACTTCCTGGTGTACGAGGCCAAGCGCGGGCTGGAGATGCGGCTGGAACAACTCTATCCCGATCCAGACGAACGACTGGCGCGCCGTCCGGAATACGATGCCCGGCTCAAGTTTGAGTGCGACACCATCATCCAGATGGGCTTCCCCGGCTACTTTCTCATCGTGGCCGACTTTATCCAGTGGGGTAAGGGCAATGGCTGCCCGGTCGGCCCGGGGCGGGGTTCCGGTGCCGGTTCGCTGGTGGCTTACAGCCTGAGCATTACCGACCTCGACCCACTGCGCTACGCCTTGCTGTTCGAGCGTTTCCTGAACCCGGAACGGGTATCCATGCCCGACTTCGACGTGGACTTCTGTCAGGAAAACCGCTGGCGCGTCATCGAATACACCCGGCAGAAATACGGCGAGGAGGCGGTCAGCCAGATCGCCACTTTCGGCACCATGTCGTCCAAATCGGTGATTCGCGACGTGGGCCGCGTGTTGGACCTGCCCTTTGGCCTATGCGATCGCCTGTCCAAGCTGATTCCGCTGGAAGCCAATAAGCCCTTGGGCCTGGAAAAGGCCATGGAGGTGGAGCCACAGATTGGCGAAGTGATTGAGTCCGAAGGTGCGGGCGAGCTGATCGAACTGGCGATGAAGCTGGAAGACCTCACCCGCGGCATCGGCATGCACGCCGGTGGCGTGCTGATTGCCCCCGGCCGGCTCACCGACTTCTGCCCGTTATACATTGCCAGTGCCGATGGCGCTTCGCCGGTATCGCAGTTCGACAAGGATGACGTGGAGCAGATCGGCCTGGTGAAGTTCGACTTCCTGGGCCTGCGCAACCTCACCATCATCGAGCTGGCCCAGCGCTACATCAAGCAGGTGAGCAACCAGGACGTGGACGTTGCCCACCTGCCGCTGGACGATGCCGACGCCTACAAGATTTTTGCCAGCGCCAATACCACTGGCGTATTCCAGTTTGAATCCTCCGGCATGAAAAAAATGCTGGTGGAAGCCAAGCCCAGCAAGTTCGAAGAAATTATCGCCTTCGTGGCGTTGTACCGCCCGGGCCCGATGGACCTGATTCCCGACTTCATCCAGCGTATGCACGGGGCCAAGTTCGAATACTTGCACCCGCTCTTGGAGCCGGTGCTGGCTCCGACTTACGGCATCATGGTGTATCAGGAACAGGTGATGCAGTCCGCCCAGGTGATTGGCGGCTACTCGCTGGGTGGTGCCGACTTGCTGCGCCGCGCCATGGGCAAGAAGAAAGTCGAAGAAATGGTGGCGCAGCGCGCCATGTTCGTCGAGGGTGCGGCCAAGCAGGACATTCCGGAATCCAAGGCCAACGAAATCTTCGACTACATGGAGAAGTTCGCTGGCTACGGCTTCAACAAGTCGCACGCTGCCGCCTATGCGCTGGTGGCTTATCACACCGCCTGGCTCAAGGCGCACCACTGCGCCGCCTATATGGCGGCCACCATGTCCACCGAACTGGACAATACCGACCAGCTCAAGGTGTTCTACGACGACGCCACCGACGCCAAGAACGGCCTGCGTTTCCTGCCGCCGGATGTCAATCACAGCTTCTACCGCTTCGTGCCAGTCAGCCGCCAGGAAATCCGCTACGCCCTGGGTGCGATCAAGGGCAGCGGTGAATCTGCCGTCGACCATATCGTGGCGGTACGCGAAGCCAGTGGCCACTACACCAGCTTGTTTGACTTCTGCCAGCGTACCGACAAAAAGCTGGTCAACAAACGGGTGATCGAGGCGCTGATCCGCGCCGGTGCCTTTGACAGCATCGAAGCCAACCGGGCCAAGCTGTTTGCCAATGTCGGCCTGGCAATGGAAGCGGCCGATCAGGCCCACGCCAACATCAATCAGGGCGGCCTGTTCGACATGTTTGGCGACGATGTCGCGCCGGCAGTGGAAATGGTGGAAACCCGCCCCTGGAGCGACGCAGTCAAGCTGGCGGAGGAAAAAGTCGCCATCGGCTATTACCTGTCCGGCCACCCCTTTGCCGCTTATGCCCAGGAAGTGCGCGCCTTCATCAAGACCACGCTGTCGCGGCTATCGCCACGCAAAGAGCCGCAACTGCTGGCCGGCTTTGTCACCGGCATCCGCGTCAAGATGGGCAATCGCGGCAAGATGGCCTTTGTCGAGCTGGACGATGGCAGCAGCAAGCGCGAAATCAGCCTGTTTGGCGACAGCTATGAAACCAACCGCAACCGGCTGAAGGAAGACATCGTGCTGGTGGTGCAGGGCAAGGTAACGGAAGATGCCTTCTCCGGAGGCCTGCGCATCATGGCCGACCGCCTGTACGATCTGGGCGAGGCACGCAGCCGCTTTGCCCGTGGCCTGTCCTTGCAGATGAATGGTAATGCCGATGTCGGCAAGCTGAAAAACCTGCTTGGCCCTTACCGCGACGAGGAGAACGGCTGTCTGGTGCGCATCAGCTACAGCAATGCCCAGGCCCGTGGCGATGTCGCCCTGCCGCAAGCCTGGGGCGTGCGGCTGGATGACGGCCTGCTGCTGGCCTTGCAGGACTGGCTGGGAGAAAAGTCGGTCAAACTGCTGTGGTAAGCCGCTGATCCGGCCACAGCCCGCCAGCCTTTGCTGCGGTAACGGCTACGCGCGGCAGCCGGATTTCAGCACTATCCCTGCTGCCGCGATTGGCTTGCTGCCGGCCGCCACGTATGCTTGGCCAGCTGAGCTTGAGGCCTGCACTGGTATTTTCTCGGCTGATATTCTCTCGCCGGCCTTGCGCCGGCGCATTCTGTCAGCCCTGTCTGGTACAACACTGGAAACATATGAACTGGAACGAGGAACTGAGCCGTAGCCTGCTGTGGGTAGCCAAGGCTTACGGCATTACCTGCCTGCTATTTGTACTGAGCGTGTGGGCGCTGGTACGCCTCACCAGTTGGGGGCGGCAATTCTGGCAGCTTAGCGGCAGCTATTTCAGCCTGCGGCGCAGCGCCAAACCGCTACTGGGGCTGGCCTTGATCCTGTTGCTGACCCTGGCCGGCGTGCGGCTGGATGTGGTGCTGTCCAATTGGAGCAACGGGCTGTACAACTCATTGCAGCAGCTCAATGAAAGCCTGTTCTGGAGCTTTGTGCGCATCTTCTGCGTACTGGCCAGCATCCATGTACTGCGCAGCCTGTTCAGTTTTTACGTCAACCAGAGCTTCTCCATCCACTGGCGCGCCTGGCTAAACGAACAACTACTGCAAAAACTGCTGCAGAACGACTCTTTCTACCGCCTGCAATACCTGCCGCAGCGCAGTGACAACCCCGACCAGCGAATTCAGCAGGACGTTTCCAGCTTTGTCGGCAGTTCGCTGGGCCTGTCGATGGGCGTGGTCGGCTCACTGGTTTCCACCCTGGCCTATACGCTGATCCTGTGGAACCTGTCCGGCCCGCTACACCTGCTGGGGGTGGATATCCCGCGCGCCATGGTGTTTGCCGTGTTCCTGTACGTGCTGATCGCCACCGTGCTGGCGGTGAAAATCGGCCGGCCACTGGTGCGCCTGAACTTTCTTAACGAACAGTACAACGCCAATTACCGTTACCTGCTGGTGCGGCTGCTGGAATACGCGGAAAGCATCGCTTTCTACGCGGGTGAAAAAGTGGAAGGCATGCTGCTGCGCAGCCGTTTCGGCCAGATCATCCACAACAACTGGCGCATCGTATTCCGGTCGCTGAAATTCCAGGGTTTCAACCTGATCGTCAGCCAGACTGCCGTGGTGTTTCCGCTGATCGTGCAGGCACACCGCTTTTTCTCCAAGCAGATTACCCTGGGCGATCTGATGCAGACTTCGCAGGCCTTCGGCACCCTGCATGACAATCTGTCCTTCTTCCGCAATGCCTACGACGACTTTGCCGGCTACCGTGCGGTACTGAACCGTCTGTCCGGTTATTGCGACTCGATGCAGGAAGCCGCTGCGCTACCGCGCCCGGACATCCGCAGCGACGGGCAACGGCTGGCACTGGAAAACTTCAGCCTGCAAGCCCCGGATGGCCGCAAACTGCTGGAGCAGGTCAATCTGAACATCGACAGCGGCAGCGCCCTGCTGATCCGTGGCGCTTCCGGCTGCGGCAAAACCACCCTGCTGCGCAGCCTGGCCGGACTGTGGCCGTATAGCAGCGGGCAGATCATCCGCCCGCTACAAGGGCTGATGTTCCTGTCGCAAAAGCCGTATCTGCCTGGTGGCACGCTGCGCGATGCGCTGTATTACCCGGCCAGCCCGCCGGCGGCGGATGGAGAGGATGCCGCCAGCGTGCTGCAAGCGGTACAGCTGGGTCATCTGCAGGCACGGCTGGATGAAGAACGCGACTGGAGCCAGACCCTGTCGCTGGGCGAGCAGCAACGGCTGGCTTTTGGCCGCTTGTTGCTGAACAAACCGGCCATCGCCTTCCTCGACGAAGCCAGCTCGGCGCTGGATGAAGGGCTGGAAGACGCCATGTACCGCCTGCTGCGCCAGCAATTGCCCAGCACGACGGTAATCAGCGTGGGCCACCGCAGCAGCCTGCTGCAGCACCACGGCCTGCAGCTGGAAATACTGGGGAATAGCCGCTGGCAATTAAACAGCACCCCGTAAAGTCAGCCAAACTCAGCAGAAAATGGAAGACCGCACTACCCTGACAGTGCGGTCTTTTTTGTTGTCGACTGCAACCGGCACAGGCTTACCGATTAAACATGCGCGCCATGGATGAATTAACCCTACGAACGTCATGCTTTGATGCTAGAGGCCAGACGATGGCCTCTACCGGACGAAACAGTAGAATATGGACAGCAACTGTTACCAGTTGGCTGGCCGACTATATTCAGCGAGCTAGTGCGCGCAGGATATCCGCAAGTTTCTTCACCGCAATTTCCAACTCCACCGGATCATGGGCGGCAAACCCCATGAGGAATCCGGCCTTGTGCTTGCTCGACGCATGCAGCGCCGTCAGCCCCAGAAGATCAATGCCGGCACGGCGTGCCGTATCAATGGCTTCGCGCTCGGGGATATCGCGGATGAAGATGCAGGGCATTTGCATTCCGCCGTTTGGTACCCTTGGTTCAACGAAGTCGGCCAGATGCTTTCGCACGAGCCGTGCCAGTACATCGCGCCGGTCGGCATAGACGGCGCGCATGGTCCGCACGTGTGCCCCGAAATGCCCGCCCTCCATGAAGCGCGCCAGAGTCAGTTGCGGAATCGGGGCACTGTGCCCGTCGAGCAAGGTGCGTGCTGCCGTCATGGGGGCCACAAGTTGAAGGGGCAGCACCATGAAGCCAATACGCAAGCCAGGAAATAGTGATTTGGTAAAGGTTCCAATGTAGAGAGTACGGTCATGCGCATCGAGCCCTTGCACGCAGGCGGTAGGCTTGCCGGCGTAGTGGAACTCGCTGTCGTAGTCATCCTCGATGATCCACGCCTGGTGCTGCTGCGCCCATTCGATGACCGCAAGCCGCCGGTCCAACGCCAACGTCGCCCCGGTCGGGAATTGGTGCGAAGGCGTCAGAAACACCGCCTTGGCTGGTTGCTGTGCATTGCGCAGGTGCTCCACCCGCACGCCGTCGGCGTCCAGCGGCACGGGCACGCATTCCAGGCCAGCGGCATCGAATGCCTTGCGCGCGCCGTGATACACGGGGTCTTCGATGAATATCCGCTCGCCTGCATCAAGTAATACGTTGGCGCACAGCGTCATGGCCTGTTGTGAGCTGGTCAGCACCAGCACGCGCTCGGGTGTGGCGCGCGCGCCGCGTTCGAGATTGACGTAATCAGCAATCGCGCGCCGCAACGGCTCCATCCCTTGCGGTGGGCTGTGCAGCAAGGCCTGGGTGCCGTACTCCTTCAACACCTGTCGTTCCAAACGCTCCCAGGTTTGCAACGGAAAGCTGCGCGTTTCCGGCACGCCGGGGGCAAAGGGGCGAGGAGTCAAGAAATCACGCACGCCGCCACCCCGGTATATGGCGGCGCCGCGCTGACTCAGGCGCTGCGACGCACGCTGTGATCCAGGATGTTGCGCCGTGTCATGTCTTGGCAAACGTTGTGTCCGCTCCGATACGAAGCTGCCGCTGCCTACGCGCCGCTCGATAAACCCTTCCGCATGCAACTGGCTATACGCCGACTCAACCGTGTCGCGAGAGACGCCCAGTGACTTTGCCAGCGCCCGTGAAGCAGGCAGCGGTTTGCCGACGCCGAGCGAGCCGTCGAGGATCAGTTGCCGGATGGCGCGCTGGATGCGCGCATGCAGGGGCAAGGCGCCATGTGCCGGGTCACAGGCCCAGGCTTTTACGGATTCGAGTTGGGCGTGCTTGAACAATTGGCTGGTATCAAATCAATAAAGTGGATGGGCGCAGCATACCATTTTTAGTCTAAAGTTTCTCAATCAGATCAATACCCCAGTTTTCCAGGAGCCACATACAAGCCATGTCATCTGCCACTTCACCTTCATCCGTTCGCTTGAGTGATCTCACCCATCCCATCGTAGCTGGTCTGATCTCGGTCATCGTCAACTACGGCGGTACGTTCATTCTGGTGTTCCAGGCGGCCAAGGTGGCCGGCCTGAGCCCGGAATTGACGGCCTCGTGGGTGTGGTCGATTTCGATCGGCGTGGGGGTGACGGGCATCCTACTCAGTTGGACTTCACGCGAGCCGATCATCACGGCGTGGTCCACACCGGCCGCGGCGTTCCTCGTGACCACGCTGGCCACGACGTCTTATGCCGAAGCTGTCGGTGCGTATCTGATTTCTGCGGCTGCCTTCGTCGTGCTCGGGCTGTCGGGGTGGTTCGAACGGGTCATCCGGTTGATCCCGCCGGGCGTGGCCGCTGGACTGTTGGCAGGCATCCTGCTGCAATTCGGCATCAAGGCCTTCGGCGGCGTGAGCATCGACCCGCTGCTGGCCGGGCTGCTGATTGTGACCTATGTGGTGCTCAAGCGGTTCAGTGCACGTTATGCCGTGGTAGGCATTTTGGTGCTGGGGCTGACTTTTCTGCTCATCCAGGACCGGGTCGATCTGTCGGGACTGACGTTGAAGCTTGCTGCGCCGGTCTTCACCATGCCCGCGTTCTCGCTCAATGCCTTGCTCAGCATTGCGCTACCGCTGTTCTTGATCACACTGACCGGCCAGTACATGCCCGGCATGCTGGTGCTGCGCAACGATGGATTCAGAACCAGCGCCAACCCTATCGTCACCGTAACTGGACTCGGCTCGCTGCTGATGGCGCCATTCGGTTCGCATGCGTTCAACATCGCCGCCATCACGGCGGCAATCTGCACTGGCAAGGAAGCACACGAAGACCCGTCCAAGCGCTGGATCGCGGGCATTGCCGCAGGTGTCTGCTACATCCTCGTCGGGGTGTTCGGGGTGACGCTGGCGGCCGTCTTCATGGCCTTCCCGGCGACCTTCATCACCACGCTGGCAGGTCTGGCGCTGCTGGGTACCATCGGCGGCAGTCTCGCCAGCGCGATGGCCGATGCCAAAACCCGCGAAGCCTCGCTGATCACCTTCCTGGCAGCCGCCGCCAATATCACCTTGCTTGGCATTGGCGGCGCGTTCTGGGGACTGGTGATAGGACTGGTGGCCTATACGGTGCTTAATGGCCGGTGGCCGCAGTGGGTGCGACCGTAGCAAGCGAGTCAGGCTATGCCCGAACCTGTAACCAGCACGGGAGCGGTCAATTGATGCAAAGCCTGTCCGAGACACAGCCCCGTCACGACAAGTGCGGCCGTTATCCCGAGGCCGTGACGGTCGAAGATTTCCAGAGCAACCTGGCTGCGGTACGGGCGCGCATCGAGGCCGCCTGTCGCCGCGCCGGCCGCGACCCTACGGAAGTGCGGCTGCTGCCGGTGAGCAAGACCAAGCCTGAGGCCAGTCTGCGCCAGGCCTACGCAGCCGGTTGCCGCTTGCTGGGCGAGAACAAGGTGCAAGAGGCCTTTGGCAAATGGAAAGCCATGCAGGACCTAGCGGACCTGCGCTGGTCAGTCATCGGCCACTTGCAGACCAACAAGACCAAACTGGTGGCGCAGTTCGCCAGCGAGTTCCAGGCACTGGATAGTATGCGTGTTGCCGAGGCACTGGATCGACGTCTGCAGATCGAGGGGCGGTCATTGGACGTGTTCGTGCAGGTCAACACCTCGAGTGAGGCCAGCAAGTACGGCCTGGCCCCGGATGCCGTGTCGGACTTCATCCAGGAGTTGCCGGCGTTTTCCGCATTGCGCGTGCGCGGGCTGATGACACTGGCGCTGTTTGCCGCTGAGGCAGAGCGGGTGCGCCCCTGTTTTGTTCTTCTGCGCGAGTTGCGCGACCGTCTGCGCCAGGATGCGCCGCCCGGCATCGTTCTGGACGAATTGTCGATGGGCATGTCGGGGGATTTCGAGATCGCCATCGAGGAAGGCGCCACCGTAGTGCGCGTGGGACAAGCCATTTTTGGTGCTCGCACTTCGCCAGATGCCTACTACTGGCCTGGCGAGGGCAACCCCAAGGAACCATCAATATGAACACTCAAACATTTTCGTTGACGCTTGGTGCCCCCGTACCGGATTGGCAAGCCCGACCTCATCCCGCCGGTGTCGTCCTGACGGGGAATGCGTGCCGTCTGGAGCCTGTAGACCCTGCTCGCCATTCTGATGCCTGGTTCGAGGCATACAGCGAGGCCCCTGGCGGCCGGGACTGGCTGTATATGTTGGTCGGTCCATTCCCGGATGCACAAGCCTACCGGGCCTACAGCGAGCGGATGGCCAGGGAAACCGACCCACTGCACTTCGCGGTCGTTGATCTGGGTACAGGCCTTCCTTTAGGCACTCTGGCGCTGATGCGCCAGCAGCCCCAGCACAGTGTCATCGAAGTTGGGTTCGTGACGTTCTCCCCAGTCCTGCAACGCTCGCGCATCGCAACCGAAGCGCATTTCCTTCTGATGTCTTACGTCTTTGACCAACTGAACTACCGCCGCTTCGAATGGAAATGCGACAGCCTTAACCAACGCTCCAGCAATGCTGCTGAGCGCCTTGGCTTTCAGTACGAAGGCACGTTCAGGCAGGCCATGGTCTACAAAGGCCGCAATCGCGATACCGCCTGGTTCTCCATCCTCGACAAGGAGTGGCGGTTGGTAAAGGCTGCCTTCCAGCAGTGGCTGGCCCCAGACAACTTCGATGCAACGGGACAGCAGATCAGGCGCCTGCAATAGCCGCTGGCAATTAAACAGCACCCCGTAAAGTCAGCCAAACTCTACAGAAAGTGGAAGACCGCACTACCCTGACAGTGCGGTCTTTTTTGTTGTCGACTGCAACCGGCACAGGCTTACCGATTAAACATGCGCGCCATGGATGAATTAACCCTACGAACGTCATGATTTGATGCTATACGTATAGTCACTTAGAAAAAATACCGGCCAGCTACCATCGCAGCCTGGCCCTTAACCTAGCAAGGACATCCCCATGACCATCATCAGACGCCTCATGCTGACCCTGGCCATCGCCCTGCTCGCCCTGCTGCTGCTGGGTGGCTTTGGTGTGTATCAACAAAAACAGGCCAGTAACCGTTTTGAGGACACCATCAGTAACTTGGCCCCCAGTATTCGTGACCTCAATGGCATGGTCTATGCCTTCATGGATATCCGTGGGGCAGTCACCAAACATTCGGTCTCCCACACCACCGGCGAAAAGGCCGCTGCCGAAGCCATGTCCGGTGAAGCCGACAAGAAACTGGAAGACCTGCTCAACGACTACGAGAAAAACCTGATCACCGACGATCACGACCGCCAGCTGCTGCAAGATGACAAGGCCAAGCTGACCGCCTATCGTGCCGAGCGCAGCAAATATTTTGAAATGTCGCGCAGCGGCAAGGATGATCTGGCCGATGCCATGCTACGCGATGGCCCGCTGAACACCACCGGCGCCGAATTGCGCAAGGCGCTGAATACACATACCGAATACAACCTCAAACTGGCCTTTGATACCATTGAGGCCAACAAGGCCGCCTACAATGGTGCGCTGCTACAAACAGCCACACTGATAGCGGTCATCTTTGCCATCGTGCTGTACATGGGCGTGGTGCTGTTTCGCAGCATCAGCCGTGGCCTGTCGTCCATCCAGTCCACCATGCAGCAGGTCAGTCAGTCGCTGGACTTCACCCAGCGCGCACCCGTGGCAGGCAAGGACGAAATCAGCCTGACCGCCACTGCTTTCAACAATCTACTGGACGGCTTGCAGCGCAATCTGAAGTCGATTCTGGATGGTGCACGCTCGGTGGCAGATGCCTCGCAAGGCCTGTCGCAGACGGCTACCCAGGTCGCCGCTGCCGCCGACTCGCAATCAGCCTCCTCCGCCAGCATGGCGGCCACCATCGAACAGATGACGGTCAGCATCAACCATGTAGCCAACCGTGCGGGCGAGTCGCGTGATCTGGCCCACAATGCCGGCACACTGGCCCAGCAGGGATCCAGCACCATCTCGCAAACCATCAGCGATATCCGCGAGATTTCCCATGCGGTTGACAGCGCAGCTGGCAGCATTCGCGAGCTGGATAACTACAGCGCGCAGGTCGATACCGTGGTGGGCGTCATCAAGGATATTGCCGACCAGACCAATCTGCTGGCCCTGAATGCCGCCATCGAAGCCGCCCGTGCCGGTGAAATGGGCCGTGGTTTTGCCGTGGTGGCCGACGAAGTGCGCAAGCTGGCCGAACGCACCAGCAGCTCTACCCAGGAAATTTCCTCAACCATTACCGCCATGCGTGATCGCTCACGCCAGGCCACCGAGCAGATGCACTCGGCCGAAGAGCTGGTACGCAACGGCGTCAGCCGCGCCGATCATGCTGATGGCGCCATCAAGCAGATTGGGGACGCCACCGGCAATACCGTGCACATGGTCAGTGAAATCTCCGATGCCATCACCGAGCAGGGCAAGGCCACCAACAATATTGCCGTACAAGTGGAGCAGATTGCCCAGATGACCGAAGAGTCTTCCAGCGCAGCACAGGAAGCCGCCAGCAGTGCCCGTCATCTGGATGAGCTGGCCCGTCAGCAAATCAGCACTCTCAGCCAGTACCGGCTGTAAGCACCTCCGGCCATGGCCGCCATGCTCACGCTGGCGGCCATGCTCTTTCTCTCCCGCAGCGGCCCCCCTCGCCACCGCGCAGATTTATAGCCTGATTTCCCGCCAAGCAAGATCTTTATCGCCAGCAATCGATAACAGCCGCATAATCCTGTCTCCTGCAGCCAGCCAAACAACACCCCGCAGCCCCTAAGCACTGCTAACAAAAGCCCGAGCGCAACGCCGCGCAGCCAGACCCTACTCTTGTACGGTCAGCGTCGCCGGTCCCTTGCAGCAGGGAGGCAAGACTGTTTTGTTAGCCACTCTTGGCCGACTGCCCACCCAGGGAGACAGCATGAAAATCGCCATCATCACTTTTCAGGGTTTCAACGAGCTGGACTCGTTCATTGCCGCCGGCATGCTTAACCGCATGCAGCAACATGGCTGGGAAGCCTGTATTACCAGCCCGAGCGAGCAGGTCACCTCGATGAATGGTGTCACCGTGCGCGCCCAGCAGCCGCTGGAATTCGCCAATCAAGCCGACGTGGTGCTGTTTGGCAGCGGCGTCATGACCCGCGACATTGCCAACGACCAGGAGCTGCTGGCCCGCTTGCAGCTCAATCCGGCCCGCCAACTGATTGGCGCACAATGCTCCGGCACCCTGCTGATGGCAAAACTGGGGCTGATCGACAAGCTGCCGGCCTGTACCGACCAGCGCACCAAACCCTGGGTAGAGCAGGCCGGCATCGAAGTGCTGGATGCGCCCTTCCATGCCATCGGCAATCTGGCCACGGCGGGCGGCTGCCTGTCGGCGCAATACCTGGCCAGCTGGGTCATGCTCAAGCGCAGCAGCGAAACCGCCACCCGTGAAGCACTCGATTACGTCGTGCCGGTCGGGGAAAAGGCCAGCTACATCAACAAGCTGCTGGACACCGTGCGGCCCTTCATCGATTGATACCAGCCGGGTGACAGCCAATCCGCACAGGGTGCCAGCCAGCAGCTAGCGAATAGCGCAAGGCAGGCTGCTGGCTTGACCCCGGCCAGCGACTGCGACACAATCAAACAAAAGTTAGCACTACGGACATTTGTTTGATGACACAACGTGAGCAGGAAATCCTGCAACTGCTGCGCCAGAACCCGCTGATCCCCCAGCAACAGTTGGCCGACCAGCTGGGCATCAGCCGCTCAGCCGCCGCCGGCCACATCATGAAGCTGATGCAAAAAGGCCATATTCTGGGCAAGGGCTACATCCTGGCCGAGACCCGCTATGTGGTGCTGCTGGGTGGGGCCAATATGGACATCCGCGGCAGCACGCCAGCCAGCCTGCGCTTTGGCGACTCCAACCCCGGTCAGGTCAGCTGCTCCCCCGGTGGCGTGGCGCGCAATATTGCCGAGAATCTGGCGCGGCTGGGGGCGGATTGCCGGCTACTCAGCGCCGTGGGCGACGACCTGTATGGCCGCTCGCTGCTGGACTCGACCCAGCGTGCCGGGGTGGATGTCCGCCCGGTACTGGTACTGCCGGATGCCGCCACCTCCACCTATCTGTCCATCCATGGCCCGGATGGCGACATGTCCATCGCCATCAACGACATGCAGGTGCTGAACCGGCTGGATGCCGCCAGGCTGGCCCCGCAGCGCGAGCTGGTCCGCCATGCCGGCCTGATCGTGGCCGATGCCAACCTGTCGGCCGAGGCACTAGCCTGGCTGTTTGCCGAGGCCGAGCAGCAGCCGGTGTTTGTCGATACCGTGTCAGCCTTCAAGGCCGAACGCATTCGCCCCTGGCTGAGCCGCATCCACACCATCAAGCCTAATCGCATCGAAGCCGCCACCCTGTCCGGCCTGCCGCTGGAAAGTCCAGCCGATGCAGCAGCCGTTGCCGACTGGTTTCACCAGCAAGGCGTGCAGCAAGTCATCCTCAGCCTGGCGGGTGACGGTGTGTTCTACAGCAGTGCCGCAGGCCAGGGCTGGAGTCCGGCCCCCCAGGTGGACATCGTCAATGCCACCGGTGCCGGCGATGCCCTGATGGCTGGCCTCGCCTGGGGCTGGCTGCAACAATTACCGCTACCCGATGCCGTGCGCCTGGCCCAGGCCTGCGCCGCGCTGACCCTGAGCTGCGCTGCCACCAACAACCCTACCCTGTCGCTGGCCGCCATCCAGCAGCTGTGCCCAACCCTGTCTTACCCGGAGCCATCATGACCCAACACGCCTACCTGGACATCCACCCCGAAGTCGCCGCCGCCCTGGCCGCCGGCCAGCCGGTGGTCGCACTGGAATCCACCATCATCTCGCACGGCATGCCCTATCCGCAAAACGTGGAAACCGCCCTGCAAGTGGAAGCAGAAGTGCGCGCCCATGGCGCGGTGCCGGCCACCATTGCCATCATCAATGGCCGCCTGAAAGCCGGCCTCAGCCGTGATGACATCGAAGTGCTGGGCAAGAACGGCCGCGAAGTGGTCAAGGTCAGCCGCCGTGACATTCCCTTTATCGTGGCAGCCGGCCAGACCGGTGCCACCACTGTCGCCTCCACCATGATCGTGGCCGCCATGGCCGGCATCCGCGTCTTCGCCACCGGTGGCATTGGTGGTGTGCACCGCGGTGCGCAGCAAAGCTTCGACATTTCTGCTGATCTGCAGGAACTGGCGCAAACCCCGCTGGCCGTGGTGTGTGCCGGTGCCAAATCCATTCTTGATCTGGGCCTGACCCTGGAATATCTGGAAACCCACGGCGTGCCGGTCATCGGCTATCAAACCGCCACCCTGCCCGCCTTCTTTACCCGCGACAGCGCTTTCAAGGTTGACTACCGCCTGGACAGCGCGGCCGCCATCGCCGCGGTGATGAAGGCCAAGTGGGACCTGCAGCTGCAAGGCGGCATGGTGGTAGCCAATCCGATTCCCGCGCAATACGCCCTGTCCAGCGCCAGCATCGATGCCGCCATCGAACAGGCGCTGGCCGAAGCCAGCGCACAAGGCATTGGTGGCAAGGAATCCACTCCCTTCCTGCTGGCACGGGTATGCGAGCTGACCGGCGGCAACAGCCTGGCCGCCAATATCCAGCTGGTGCTGAACAATGCCCGGCTGGCCGCTGCCATTGCCAGCGACTACTGCCGCCTGCACGGCTGAGCCGCCTGACCACCCCTGCTGCTGCCATGGTTGACGCCGGCTGGCGGCAGGGGTGTAATCAACGGCCCGCCAACCGATACCCTGCCATGAACGCTGCCACTGCTGCCCTCGCCCCGCTTGACACCCCGCTGCTGCAATACTGGCAACAACAGCTGATCAGCCTGCTGCAACAACAAGCCACCGACGATGATGGCGCGCATGACCTCAGCCATTTCCATCGCGTCTGGGCTGCGGCACGGCACATCCTGCAACAGCACAGCAATGCCGACGCCCTGGTGGTGCTGGCAGCCTGCTATCTGCATGATCTGGTGAACCTGCCCAAGAACCACCCGCAGCGCGAACAGGCGTCGCGCATGGCCGCCGCCAAGGCCGGCCCGCTGCTGCAGGCGACCGGCTTCCCGGCAGACAAGCTGGCTGACGTAGCCCATGCCATCGAGGCACACAGTTTTTCCGCCAATATCACGCCGCGCACGCTGGAAGCACAGATCGTGCAGGACGCCGACCGCATGGACGCACTGGGAGCGATTGGCCTGGCGCGCATGTTTTATACCTCCGGCCGCATGGGCCGCCAGCTGGCGCACGCAGATGATCCGCTGGCCGGCTCACGCCCGCTGGACGACCGCGAATACGCGCTGGATCACATCGAGGTCAAGCTGGAAAAGCTGCCCGGCATGATGCAGACCGCAGCTGGCCGCACCATGGCCGAGGAACGGCTGCAGCGGCTGCGGGCCTTCCGCCAGCAGTTTGTCGAGGAATGGCTGGCACGCTGAATGCCGTACTTCACCGGATGGGCAGCGTCAGGACTGCGGCGTATGATGGGACAAAAGTCGTCAAGAAAAGAAGCGCCCTGACCTCTGGTTTTGCCGCACATCCACGGCAGTCAATGGCGCTTCCATAGAGGAGATGTCCCATGGAATACCATTACGGAAGACTGCTCGACCATATTCACCTCGTCGTGGCCGACCTGCCGGCCAGCAAGCGTTTTTACACTGCCGTGCTGCAGGCGCTGGGGCGAGAACTGACCGGTGAAGGTCCGGATTATTTCTGGGCCGACGAACTGTTTGTCTCCTGCGGCAGCCCGGCCAGCCGCAGCCATGTGCATCTGGCCTTCCAGACTGCCGATCCGGCCCGGGTGCAACGCTTTTATCAGGCCGGACTGGCCGCCGGCGGTGGCGACAATGGCCAGCCGGGCGAACGCCCCTACCACGATGGCTATTATGCCGCCTACCTCACCGACCCCGACGGCAACAATATCGAAGCAGTATTCCACGGCCCGCACTGGCGCAGCGCCGCCTCCATCCAGGTGCAGCCGCGCTGCCAGGATGTCGCGGCACCGTTTACCGTGTGCGAGTAAGCCGCTGACAACAGCAACCGGTCCGGCGTAGTGTGGCGGATCACCAGTGAGCACATGCCTGGCAGCAAAGCCGAAGCAATGCGCTGGGCAATACCCCCGAATCATTACCCAGAAGAGCATCATGATTGGCTATGTCACCCTCGGCAGCAACGACCTGCAGCGCGCCGCTGCCTTCTACGACACCTTGCTGGCCGGCATCGGTGCCAGCCGTCTGTGGGAAATGGACCGCGGCATCTGCTGGGGTACCCATCCCGAGCGGCCGCAACTGGCCATCATGCAGCCATTCAATGGCGAGCCGGCCACGGTCGGCAACGGAGTGATGGTGGGTTTTTATCTGGAGAGCCGTGCCGACGTGGACAAACTGCACGCCCTCGCGCTGCAGCTGGGCAGCCAGGACGAGGGCGTGCCCGGCCTGCGTGGTGATGATTTCTACGGCGCCTATTTCCGCGATCCGGATGGCAACAAGCTGTGTTGTTTCACCATGGCAAAATAAAAAAGCGGAGGGCTATGCCCTCCGCGCAAGTCTTGTAGCCAGGAGTGTTACAAGAAAACCGTATCCGGGCCGCCCGCAAGAGCGGCCCTTTGCATGGCCGGCTTATTTCCAGCCCTGCGGGAATTTGTAGCCCACATACTTTTGCTTGGCCCAGTCGCTGAAGGCGCGGGAGTTGTAGGCGGCAATCACATCACGCGCCCACGGCTTGCCGGCATCGGCCGCCCGTACCACACCCCAGTTGACATAGGCGTAGCTCTTTTCCTGATAGATGGCCTCGGTCAGCTTGATGCCGGAGCTGGTGGCATAGTTGCCATTGATGACGGAGAAATCGACGTCATTGCGCGAACGCGGCAGCTGGGCGGCTTCCAGTTGTACGATCTTCAGCTTTTTCACATTGACGGCGATATCACGCTCGGAAGCAGTCAGCGGATTGATGCCCGGCTTGAGCTTGACCCAGCCCAGATCGTTCAGCATCACCAGCGCGCGGGCGAAGTTGGACGGATCGTTCGGTGCAGACACAGTGCTGCCGTCTTTCACGTCCTTGAGCGATTTCAGCTTGCCCGGATAAATGCCCAGCGGTGCGGTCGGCACCTGGAACACTTCCTTCAGGCTCAGCTTGTGCTCCTTGACGAAGCTGTCCAGGTAAGGCTTGTGCTGGAATACGTTCACGTCCAGCGCGCCTTCCTGCAAGGCCAGATTGGGGCGCACGTAGTCGGTGAATTCCACCAGTTTCACGCTATAGCCCTGCTTTTCCAGGATGGGCTTGATCGATTGCTTGACCATGTCGCCGAAGTCACCCACGGTGGTGCCGATCACGATTTCCTTCTTGGCCGGGTCAGCAGCCAGAGCGGAGCCGGCTACAGCCAGGCCCAGCAGCGAGGCGGCCAGCGCCTTGATGACAAATCTACGCATACGAACTCCTTGCGATATACAGGTAGGGGAAAATGCCGGGCTGGCCAGGCCGCCCGGTCTGGAATCAATCAGCTCAACGCTTGTCCAGCCGCGAGGCCAGCCGGTTGCCGGCAAACTGGATGATCTGCACGATCAGTACCAGCAGCAGCACCATGGCCACCATCACGTCGGTCTGGAAGCGGTAATAACCATAGCGGATGGCCAGATCGCCAATGCCGCCACCGCCCACCACACCAGCCACGGCCGAATAGCTCAGAAAGCTGATGGTGAGAATGGTCAGGCTGGAAATCAGCCCGGAGCGCGCCTCGTTCAGCAGCACCTTGACGATGATCTGCATGGGGCTGGCACCCATGGCCTCGGCGGCCTCCACCACCCCGCGCGGAATCTCGCGCAGGGTCTGCTCCACCAGGCGGGCAAAATAGGGAATGGCAGCAAACGACAGCGGAACGGCAGCGGCCACCGGGCCGATGGTGCTGCCGACAATCAGCCGGGTCAGCGGCACCAGCGACACCATCAGGATGATGAAGGGGAAGGAGCGCACCAGGTTCACCGTCCAGCCGAGCAGGCCATTCACCCAGCGGTTGGCAAACAGCTGGCCCGGCTGCGACAGATACAGCACGATGCCCAGCGGGCCGCCCAGGGCAATGGCAGCCACCAGCCCCACAGCCAGCATCAGCGCCGTCTCGCGACAGGCCTGCCAGATTTCCGGAGCCATGCTGGCCAGATCAGTCAATGCCGCGGCAAAAGTCAGTTCTTCCATTACGCGGCCTCCAGCAGCGAGCGCGCCAGCGCCGAACGGGCATCCACTTCTGCCCCGTTAACCTCCACCACCTCCACCACGCTGCCGGCATCCAGCACGGCAGCGCGATGGCAGATGGAGCGCACCACATGCATTTCGTGGGTGACGATCACCACCGTCACGCCAAAGCGCTGATTGATATCTTTCAGACAGTCCAGGATCGATTGCGTGGTTTTGGGGTCGAGTGCGGAGGTGGGTTCATCGGCCAGAATCACTTTGGGGCGCGGCGCCAGCGCACGGGCGATGCCCACCCGCTGCTTCTGCCCACCGGACAACTGCGCCGGATAGTGCTCGGCCCGGTCGGCCAGGCCGACAATCTCCAGGCACTCGGCCACCCGGCTGGCGATGTCCGCCGCACTCCAGCCGGCGATTTCCAGCGGGAAAGCGATATTGCCGGCCACCGTGCGGTTGGCCATCAGGTTGAATTGCTGGAACACCATGCCCAGTTGCTGGCGCGCCCGGCGCAGGGCCTTGGCATCCAGCGCGGTCAGGTCCTGCCCGGCCACGATGACAGCACCGCCATCAGGCCGTTCCAGCAGATTGATCAAACGCAGCAGGGTGGATTTGCCGGCGCCGGAGAAACCGATCAGGCCGAACACTTCGCCGGCCCCAATCGACAGGGAGGTATCGCAAACAGCATCGAACCAGCCGCCGTCGGGGCGGCGAAAGCGCTTGCGGATATTTTGCAGATGAATCATTCAAACACTCCAGAATGCAGAAAGCCCGCCAATGACTGCGGCGGGCTAGGGCATGGAATCTTTGAATGCTTGGTAAAGATTATATAAGCAGAAGGAGTTGTCTCGGGGTCTGCTTACCCACGCTTTAGCTGTTTTACGCCCGCAAGCTGTGTCAAATCGGCGATCAAGTTTGGATGCATTTGAACATGGATTTTCATATTGCGTCAAGCTCGACGCAGCATTCCTGCCATGAATAGACATTTTCTGCAGGAAACCGGCGTTATTACACCAGAATACTCAGGAATCAAGCAGTGTTTGATCAATCGGCAAATACCGATATTCCATTGCGAAAACAACCAGCCCAGCGCCCTGCTCAGGCCGGCAATAGCGCGGCACAGATTGGCAGGTGGTCGGATAGCCGCGACCAGGGCCGGCCATGCTGCACTTCGGCACTCACCACCTGCAGGCCGCGCACATAGATGCGATCCAGCGGCAGCATGGGCATGCGCGCCGGAAAACTCAGCGCATGACGCCCGCTCTTTTGCAGGAAAACCTCTTGCAGGCCAGCCGCCTGCAGACAGTGGCTGGCCTCGCCCTGCCAGTCATTGAAGTCGCCAGCCAGGATGATGGGCACATCCGGCGCAATAGCGGCACCGATGTAATGCACCAGATTGGCATATTGCTTGCGCCGGTCGCGCGCCAACAGGTTGAAATGGGCACACAGCGCCACCACCGGCTGCTGCCAGCCCTTGGGCAACATCACGCAATGCAGTACGCCACGGCTTTCAAAGCGGTTGACGGAGATATCGCGATTGCACCACTCGATGATGGGATAGCGTGACAGCAGCGCATTGCCATGGTGGCCATGCTCATAAGCCGCATTCAGCCCGTAGGCCACCTTGTGGTCCAGCCGCCGTGCCAGGTAGTGGTGCTGCGGCAGCTGCGGCCAGCCCTCGTGCCGCAAGGCGCGCAGCAGGTTCTTGCCCTGCACCTCCTGCAAGAACAGCAGGTCGGGCGACAGCGTCTCCAGCGCCTGGGCAATTTCCTCCACGCGCAGGTGACGGTTGAGCGGCGACATGCCCTTGTGGATGTTGTAGGTGGTGACTTTGAGCGGTTTCATGACTCTATCCATAGCCCACTCAGGCAGGGCAGCGCCAGCCCCCTGCGCAGATGAGGTGAAAAAAGACCGGAAACTGTGCAGATCAGCCCGGTGTGGTGACAGTCGTCATGCAAGACTGCATGCAGCACCTGCCACCGGGCGAGTCCCGTATTGACCAGCGAAGTCATGGGCTGAGGCAAGGCTACTTCAGATAGGAGCGCACAATTCGCATCACCTGGTCCACCTCTTCCTGCCGGGTTGAATCTGCCTCCGGCTCGCCAGCAGCAGGCTCGGGCGACAGCAGGTGCTCCCGCAGATGGCCTTCCAGCACCTCGGCCATCAGTCCGTTCACCGCCCCTCGAATGGCAGCGATCTGCTGCAATATCGCCATGCACTCCTGGCCTTCTTCCAATGCACGCTCGATGGCGGCGGCCTGGCCCTTGATACGCCGAACCCTTGCCAGTAAAGGCTTCTGACCCTTGATGGTATGTCCCATATTGCTATTTTCCTTCTCAAAACATACTAGGGGGTAGTATATTGCGTGCAATTACCAATGCGAAGCCCGTCATCATGCCACCTCTTTCCGAACTGATACAGCAAGGCTCCACCAATCTATGGCTGTTCATCCCGTCCGCCATCCTGCTGGGGGCGCTGCACGGACTGGAGCCTGGGCATTCCAAGACACTGATGGCGTCTTTCATCATCGCCATCCGCGGCAGCATCGCCCAGGCGGTATTGCTCGGCCTGTGCGCGGCACTGTCGCACTCGCTGGTGGTGTGGCTGCTGGCTGCAGCGGCGCTGCATTTTGGCAATCAGCTGCTGGTGGAGCAAGCCGAACCCTGGTTGCTGCTGTTGTCCGGGCTGATCGTACTGGGCATTGCCGCATGGATGTTCTGGCGCACGCGGCAGGACAATCTGGCCGCCCGTGCCTGGCAGCATGCACCGCACGGCGGCAAGATCATCAACACTGGCCATGGCCTGGTCGAGCTGCTGATCAGCCCGCAGCAGCCGTCACATCTGCAGCTTTACTGCTACAACAATCACATGCGCCCGCAACCACCACAGGCCGACGTACGTTATCAGCTGCAGCTACGCCGCGATGATGGCCACAGCGAAAGCCATGATTTGCTGCCACATGGCAAGATTTTGCAATCAGCCAGCCCGGTGGCCGCACCACACCAGTTTGATATCACGCTGGACATGCAACACGGCGGCCATGGCCATCAGTTTGCCGTCCGTTTCGGCCCGCCGCCGAGCCAGCGCTATCGTAGCCAGGCCGCCCCGTCAGTAGCTGGGCGTGGCCAGCTTGCCGCCAAGCGCCCGCAGCAAGGCCATATTCAATCTGCAGCCAGTACCGTCTATCAGGATGCGCATGAAAAAGCCCATGCCGATGAAATTGCCCGCCGCTTTGCCGGCAAGCCGGTGAGCACGGCGCAGATCGCGCTGTTTGGCCTGACTGGCGGGCTGATGCCCTGCCCCGCTTCCGTCACCATTCTGTTGCTGTGCCTGCAATTGAAACGGGTGGCGCTGGGCGTGACCATGGTGGCGTCTTTCAGCCTGGGACTGGCGCTATCGCTGGTCAGCGTGGGGGTCATTGCAGCCTGGGGAGCCCAGAAGCTAGGACAGCGCCTGGGTAATCTGGATGGCGTGGCGCGGCGGCTGCCCTATCTGTCCAGCTTGCTGATGCTGCTGATTGCACTGGTGATGGTGGTACAAGGCTGGCGACAGCTGGCCGCCTGAGTAGGCTGCCAGGAATAAAAAAACGAGGCCGCAGCCTCGTTGATCTTTCCGGCCATCAGGCCTTGATCCAGCCCAGGGCAATCGGCTTGGCCAGTAACAGGCGATACGCCTCATTCAAGGACTGTAACAGGCGCGGCCCGCAGGCTGGCCAGGCCAGCGCCAGCAGCCGGCTATATAACAATGGTAAGAGCAGGCCACCCAGGATATCCAGCGGCCAGTGCACTCCCAGATAAACACGCGACCACCCCACAAGCACGGTCAGCAATAGCAGGATACGGCCGAGGCTAGCCTTGCCGGCCAGCCAGAAGGCATAGGCGGTAGTGGCGAAGATGGTAGTGTGATCGCTGGGAAAGGAGGGGTCGGCCGCATGGTCGATAAAACGGTAACCCAGCCCGATGGCAAAGGGGCGCGGATGGTCCCACAGCATGCCGATCAATTGATTGCACAGCAGGGCCAGGCCTACGCTGAGCAATACCCGCAGCGCTCTTTCCCGCTGTGGCTGCTCTCCCCACAGCCACATTCCCAGCAGCAGCAGCGGAATCAGCAACACCAAGTATTTGGCCAGGAAAATGGCCAGCTTGATGGCTAGCAGCGGTGATGCCGGGCTGGCATTGATGGACAGGAACAAAGCCTGGTTAACGCTTTCCAGTACAAACATGTAGGGTCGGTAACAAAAGTAAAACCGCATTGTAACCAGCACGACATGAGCTGTCCTTGCGTGTTTTGTGACAATCGGGCATACATCGCTGACAAGATTTACCACCGCCATCGCAGCGAGTGGCTGGGCAGCAAGGGGACAGCTCCGCCCTGAAGTCACCATGGCACAGCCATCCCTGCAACAAGTGGCAGCTGCACTTTATCGGAAATTTTCCAAACTTTCCGTTCTATTGTAGAGTCATTTTATTTTTTCAAGTTATAAAAAACTGCCATGAGCGCCACACCCACCCCAGCGGCGCCTGTCGCCATCAGCCTGCGACAAGCCTTCGCCTTCTGGCTCAAGCTGGGCTTCATCAGCTTTGGCGGCCCCGCCGGACAAATCGCCCTGCTACACCAGGAACTGGTGGAAAAGCGGCGCTGGATCTCGGAGCGGCGTTTTATGCATGCGCTCAACTACTGCATGCTGCTACCAGGGCCGGAAGCGCAGCAGCTGGCCACCTATATCGGCTGGCTGATGCACCGCAGCTGGGGCGGCATCATTGCCGGCGGCCTGTTTGTACTGCCTTCGCTGTTCATCCTGATCGGGTTATCCTGGCTGTATCTGGCGCTGGGCCAGCTACCCTTGGTAGCCGGGCTGTTTTACGGCATCAAGCCAGCCATTGTCGCCATCGTGCTGCAGGCCGCGCTGCGCATCGGCCAGCGCGCGCTGAAAAACTGGCTGTTGTGGACACTGGCAGCTGCCTCCTTCATTGCACTGGCAATATTCGGCCTGCCATTTCCGCTGATCGTACTCAGTGCCGCTGCCATCGGCTATCTGGCCGGACAGCGCTATCCGGCGCTGTTTGCCACCGGCAAGGGCGGCCATGGCCAGCCTGCAACCTCCTCCGGCCCGGCACTGATCGACGATGACACGCCCACACCGGCGCATGCCCGCTTCAGCCTGGGTGGACTGCTGCGGGTAGTGGTGGCCGGCAGCCTGCTATGGGCAGTACCGCTGCTAGTGCTGCTCAGCCACTATGGCTGGCAGCATCCGTTTACCCAGATGGGCTGGTTTTTCACCAAGGCAGCCTTGCTGACTTTTGGCGGTGCGTATGCGGTCTTGCCCTATGTCTACCAGGGTGCGGTCGGCCACTATGGCTGGCTGAGTGCGGGTCAGATGATGGACGGTCTGGCGCTGGGCGAAAGCACACCCGGACCATTGATCATGGTGGTGGCTTTTGTCGGCTTTGTTGGCGGCTATCAGCATGTGGGTGACAGCGCGCCCTGGCTGGCCGGTACTGTGGCAGCCTGCCTGGTGACCTGGTTTACCTTTTTGCCATCGTTTCTGTTCATCCTGGCCGGTGGACCGCTGATCGAACGTACCCACGGCACGCTGTCGTTCACTGCGCCACTGACCGCCATCACGGCGGCGGTGGTAGGGGTGATCGCCAACCTGGCGCTGTTCTTTGGCTGGCATGCACTATGGCCGCAGGGCTGGCAGGCGGGGCCGGACTGGATGGCCGTGCTAATTGCATTGGCAGCGGGCGTGGCGCTGCTGCACTACAAGGTGGGGGTGATCCGGGTGATTGCGACCGCTGCGCTCAGCGGCTGGCTGCTCAGGCTCTGAACAGGGTCTAAGCCTATTCGAGACCGAGACGGGACGGTAGCAGGCGAATGGCCGCAGCATTGGACGGGGAAAACACCAGCTCGGCCGCCTGCTGCCAGGGCAGCCACTGCTGGGCGGTATGTTCGCCCGGTGCCAGTTGCACGCTTTGCGGCTGAGCCAGCTGCAGTCCAAACACATACTCGTCGTTATGCGTGACCCCGTCAGGATAACGGTGACGCCAGTGCGGATAGATTTCGTAGCGGTTGTGCAGCTGCCAGTCAGTCAACTGATGCTCGGTAGCCACCAGCCCGGTTTCTTCCAGCAATTCGCGGCAGGCGGTTTGCAGCAGGCTTTCCTCGCCCTCGCGGCTGCCGGTGACGGATTGCCAGTAGCCGGCCTTGTCAGCGCGTTCGATCAGCAATACCTGGCCATCTGCGGTGTGAATCACCACCAGCACCGATAGCGGCTGCTTAGTGCCCATCGCCACGACTCCCGCCATTGTCAGACTGGCTGGCTGCCAGCAAACCGGCCAGCTCCACCGCCGACTTGACGCCCATTTTCTCGAACACGCGCGAGCGATGGACCTCTACCGTTTTCATGCTGATGGAAAGATCCTCGGCAATCTGCTTGTTGAGCTTGCCCAGCAGGATCAGCTGCATGACTTCCTTTTCACGCTCCGTCAGCAAGGCCAGTAGCGCACTGACACGCTGGCGGCGGCCATGGATGGCGCGATTGGCCTCGTCCTGCTGCAGCATCTTCTCCACCCGCGCCAGCAGCACTTCATCATCGAAGGGCTTTTCCATGAAATCCAGCGCACCCAGCTTGATGGCTGCCACTGCATGTGGCACATCGCCATGCGCTGTCAGCATGATGGCGGGCGGGCAATAGGCCAGCTCGGCCAGCCGCTCCAGCAGCATGATGCCGGACATGCCGGACATGCGCAGATCGACGATCAGACCATTGAAACCGGCATCCGGCCCAGTAGCCAGAAACTCCTCGGCACTGTCAAAGCCGCTGACCTGGTAACCCTGGCCATCCAGCAGCCAGATCAATGCCTGCCGCACCGCAGCATCGTCATCCACAATCGCCAGTCGTTTGCCGCTCATGCCTGCCCTCCCCGGCCGGGCAGCGCCACGGCCACATCGCTGACAATACGCACATCACGCTGCGGATAGGGAATCTCGATGCCGAGTTCCTTGAAGCGCCGCCAGATGGCCAGATAGATTTCCGATTTCAGCCCCATGAAGCCGTTTTCCGGGTCTTTCACCCAGATGCCCAGCTCCAGATTGATGCCGTTATCGGCAAAGGCCGTGACAAAGGCCGCCGGAGCGGGATCGGTCGGCACCCGCGGGTGCACGGCAGATTCGCGCAGCACGGCCAGCGCCTGGTCCAGATCGGTGCCGTAATCCACCTGGATGGGCAGGCTGATCCACATTGCCTTGTCCGAATAGGACTGGTTGATCACGGTATTGGAAATCAGCGCATCGTTCGGCACCAGCGCTTCCGAACCATCGGCGCTTTTCAGCACCACGTAGCGTGAGGTGATGCGCGTGACATAGCCCACCCGATTGTCCACCATCAGCCGGTCACCAATACGGATGGAGCGGTCCAGCAGAATGATGAAACCAGAGACATAATTGCTGGCAATCTTTTGCAGACCAAAACCCAGGCCCACACCCAGCGCACCACCGAACACAGACAGTACGGTCAGGTCTATGCCCACCACAGGCAGGGCAATCAGCACCGCCACCACGATAAGCAAGGTGCGCGCCATCTTGGAAAACACGATGCGCAGCGACAGGTCCATGTGCTTGAGCCCCATCACCCGCGCCTCGATCACCCGGCTGACCCACAAGGCCACCACCACGATGATCGATACCCACAGCATGGCGTTGAGAATGGTCAGCAGGTCCAGATGGGTCTTGCCCACGGTAAAGGACACCGATTGCAGCCAGTCCAGCATCACATCGTCAAAGCCGATGGCCCAACTGACAAAACCCAGCCACAGCACGGTGGCGATAAAGTGCTCGGAATGGCGCTCGAACTTGCCCTTGGGCAGCGCCTGGCGCATCACCGAGGAAAACAGCCGGATCACCCCCAGCCAGAACAGCATGGCGGTAAACAGCGGCAGCAAATGTGGCCGGCTATGCGTCAGCAGATTCCAGCCGACAATGCACAGCAGCATGCTGACCAGTGCCACGCTGGGCAATACCAGCCGGAAGGCGGTGTAGGTGACAAAACGCTCGTAGCGTTCCGGATGGTGCTGAAACCAGCGCCGAAACACCTGCCGGGCCGCAAAGGTTCCCAGCAGCAGGCACAGCACAGCCAGCAGCAACTGGCTCAGACCGGTGCCAGTCTGGGCGGCCAGCATCACCGAATCAAAATTCATTTCTTCACGAACTAGCAGCACCTGACTCTCCTTACCATCACCATCCGGCCTTAGTGACCGACCACGGCGTTCTGCACATGACCTTCCACCAGCCGCAATATGCGTTGCGCCCGCCCGGCCAGCTCCAGATCATGGGTGACGATGATCAGGCTGGTGCCCAGGCCCTCGTTCAGCTCCAGCATCAGGTCGAATACCTGACGCGCGGTCTGGTAATCCAGATTACCGGTTGGCTCGTCGGCCAGCAGGCAGGCCGGCTGGGTGACCAGCGCCCGGGCAATGGCCGCACGCTGGCGCTCACCGCCGGACAAT
Source organism: Aquitalea aquatica (assembly GCF_013911085.1). Taxonomy (GTDB): domain Bacteria; phylum Pseudomonadota; class Gammaproteobacteria; order Burkholderiales; family Chromobacteriaceae; genus Aquitalea; species Aquitalea aquatica. Next base: position 172,109 of record NZ_JACERN010000046.1, on the reverse strand, counting down.
TCACCCGGTTTGTGCTGCAAGCGTTGCGACAGCCCCACCCGCTCCAGCATGGCGGCGGCCTGTTCGGCAGCCTCCTTGCGTGGCAGACGGCGAATCAGCAAGGGCATCATCACGTTTTCCAGCGCGGTAAACTCTGGCAGCAGATGATGAAACTGGTAAACAAAGCCCAGCGACTGGTTGCGCAGCACGCCACGCTCGGCCTCGGACAAGCCGGCCAGATCACGCCCCAGCACTTCCACCACGCCTTGGGTCGGCGTATCCAGCCCACCCAGCAGGTGCAACAGCGTACTCTTGCCCGAACCGGAAGCACCGACAATGGCCAGCCGCTCACCCTTGTCCACGCTCAGCGACACATCGGACAGCACGGTCAGGTTCAGCCGGCCTTCGCTATAGGTTTTGCCCAGATTGCGGCAGTTCAGCACATTACTCATAACGCAGCGCCTCCGCCGGCTGGGTACGCGCAGCGCGCCAGCTGGGATAAAGGGTAGCCAGCAAGGCCAGCAGCAAGGCAATCACGGTAATGGTGCTCACGTCGCCCAGCTGCACGTCGGATGGCAGGTAGTCGATCATGTACACCTCGCTGGACAAGAGCTTGGTGCCCAGCACGCGTTCGATCAAGGGCACGATCACATCCAGATTCAGCGCCACCAGCACACCACCGGCTACCCCGGCCAGCGTGCCGCTGATGCCCGCCACCGACCCCTGGATCATGAAAATCTTCATGATGCTGGACGGTGCCGCGCCCAGCGTGCGCAGAATGGCGATGTCGGCCTGCTTGTCGGTTACCACCATCACCAGCGTGGACACCAGGTTGAAAGCCGCCACTGCCACGATCAGGGTAAGGATGATGGTCATCATGCGTTTTTCAATTTGCACCGCACGGAAGTAATTGGCATTGGTGTCGGTCCAGTCGGTTACCTGCGACTGCTGGCCCAGCGCCTGCTGCAGATTGGCCTTCACCAGCGGGGCCAGCATCGGGTCGTCCAGCTTCAACCGCACACCGCTGACGGTATCGCCAAGGCGCGACAGCACCTGGGCATCCTGCAGATGAATCATCGCCAGCGAGGCGTCGTATTCGAACATGTCCACCTTGAAAATGCCGATGACAGTGAACTGCTTGTAGCGCGGAATCATCCCCGCCGGCGTCACCGTGCCCTGCGGCGTGAACAGCGTCACCTTGTCGCCCATGCCAACGCTGAGCTGGCGCGCCAGCTCCACCCCCAGCACGATGCCGAACTGGCCGGGCTTCAGTGCCTCCAGCTTGCCTTGCAGCATGTGCTGGCCCACATCCACCACCTTGTCTTCCAATACCGGCTCGATGCCGCGTACCAGGCCGCCACGCACATTGCCATAAGCAGAAAACAGGCCCTGGCCATTCACAAAGGGGGCGGCGGCCACGACGTGGGCATCGCGCTCGGCCACCTTGGCTACGCCCTGCCACTGCGGCAGACGCCCGTCAAAGGCAGAGATTTCCACATGCGAGGCCACGCTGAGGATGCGGCCACGGATTTCCTTCTGGAAACCGTTCATCACCGACAGCACGATGATCAGCGCTGCTACTCCCAGCGCGATGCCGACAATGGAAATCAGGGAAATAAAGGAGATAAAACCATTGCGCCGCTTGGCGCGCAGATAACGCAGCCCGATCAGGACTTCAAAAGGCCATTGCATGCCGGTCTGCCTTTCAGGGCTGATAGGGGTTGTGCAGGCTTTGCATCAGCCGCACCAGGAAATCCTTGACCTGCTGTTCGTCACAGCCCATCAGAATCGCATCTTCCAGCGCGTCTTGCGCCATCTGCTGCAATTCCTCCAGGTTTTCGTTCATTACCTTGATTTTTTCCACACAGGCGACAATGCCGCCTTGCGGGTCTTTCCATACCGGAATGTCAATATTCATGACCATGCCTGGCTAATCCTGAAAACGCAATGCCCGCCAAGGCGGGCATCGTGATGATGGTCAGCCGCCGACGGTTCAGCCGGCGACCTTTTTCTTCTTGCCGTGGCCGGACTTGCTGGCGCGGGCGGGCTTGTCGCTACGCGCCGACTTGCCACCCTTGCTGGCTTTTTCGGCCTTGCCGCCCTTTTTCTTGCTGGCCGGTGCTTCGGCCACTGCCTTGCACTTCTTGCCTTTGCGACATTTTACCTTGGGCGCTGCCGCCACACTGCTGTCACGCGGCTTGGCCGCGGCACTATCGGCGGCACCCGGCAACTCATCCGCCGCCTGCACATTGGCATTGTTGCGGTTGATGCGGCGTGCGCCATTCCAGCGGCTTTGCCAGTAGCTCTGGTTCAGGCTCACCACTTCGACATTGCGCCCGGTACGCGGCGCATGGATGAACTTGCCGTTGCCCATATACATGCCAACATGGGAATAGGCAAAACCCCGGGTATTGAAGAAGACCAGATCACCGGCGACCAGTTCACTTTTATCGACAGCCTTGCCGATATGCGCCATCTCGGCCGAGGTACGCGGCAAATTGACCTTGAGGGATTTCTGGAATACATAACGGACAAAACCGCTGCAATCCAGACCACTGACCGGCGAATTGCCACCAAAACGGTAGGCCACGCCCAGCAGGCTCATGGCCTGCAGCAGCAAATCACCTACAGCATCCTCGCCAGGCGAGGCATACTTGGCAATGGGGTCTTCCGAGGCCTCGACCTTGGGCCGTGCATCCTGCACATTCTTTTCCGGTGCGGCCTGGGCAAAAACCATGACGCCAGCAAGCATCACGGCGAGTAATCGGAGTTGCAATTTCATAGGCCGCACTCTATCGGACAGGGACGGGAGTGTAAAGCCAACTTGGACACCAATAAGCCCATGCTCAGAGAAACTCTTGTTGCAATGCGCGACCTTCCGCGCCTGAAAGAAATCAGCGGCATCCTCATCCGCCACGGCCTGGGAGAGTTCGCCCAGCGCCTGCGTCTGCCACGCGCCATGGAGAAAGCCGGCGAATGGCTGAACCTGCACCTGCCGGATGCCGACGCCGGCCTGCCCACGCCGGTGCGGGTGCGACTGGCCTTCGAGGAGCTGGGCCCCACCTTTATCAAGCTGGGGCAAATTCTGTCGACGCGGGTGGATGTTTTCCCGGCCGAGTGGATTGCCGAATTCGAAAAACTGCAGTCCACGGTGCCGCCGGTCGACCCGGCCTCGGTGCGGCTGCTGGTGATCAAGGCCCTGGGCAAGCCACCGGAAGAGCTGTTTGCCAGCTTTGATGAAAAGCCCATCGGCTCGGCCTCCATCGCCCAGGTGCATTTCGCCACCCTGCATGATGGCAGCCATGTCGCCGTCAAGCTGCGCCGCCCCGGCATCGTGGAAAAGGTGGATGCCGACCTGCGCATCCTGGCGCACCTGGCCACGCTGATCGAAATGGAATTCCCCGATGCACGGCGCTTCCAGCCGGTGGAAATCGTCAGCCAGTTTTCCCGCTCACTGAAACGCGAGATGGACCTGGCGGTGGAAGCGCGCAATATGGAACGCTTCGCCCGCGACTTTGCCGATGACGCCCAGGTGGTGGTACCCAAGGTGTACTGGGACTACACCAATCCGGCGGTGAATGTGCAGCAGCATATCGATGGCGTACCGGCCAGCCGACTGGATCAATTAGCTGACAGCGGGCTGGACCCGGTGCTGCTGGCCAGCCGTGGCGCAGACGCCGTGCTGAAGATGATCCTGCTGAATGGTTTTTTCCATGCCGACCCACACCCCGGCAATGTGTTCTTCCTGCCGGAACACCGTATTGCCTTTATCGATTTCGGCATGGTGGGGCGCATCAGCCATGGCCGGCGCGACGAGATCGTCGACCTGCTGGCCGCGCTGGCCGAGCGTAACGAGCACGCCATGATGGACGTGCTGGTGGAGTGGACCGGCAACACCCCGGTGGACGAGCAGAAGTTTGCCTACGACATCAGCGAATTCATGTTCCAGTACGAGCACGTGCCGCTGAAAGACCTCAATATCAGCCAGCTGATCACCGACATCATGGCGCTGATCCGCGACCACGGCATTCTGCTGCCGCCGGACATGGCCATGCTGTTCAAGGCACTGATCACCCTGGAAGGACTGGGCCGCCAACTGGACCCGGATTTCCAGCTGGTGGAGCACATCACCCCTTTTGTGCGCGAACTGATGCTGGCGCGCTACCACCCGAAAACCCTGCTCAAACGCGGCAAGCTCACCCTGCAGGAAACGCTGGGCATGCTCACCGGCCTGCCACGCGACATCCTGCGGCTGTCCAAGGACATCCGCCAGGGCAAGTTCCGCATCAATCTGGACCTGCAGCGGCTGGACAGCTTCGGCAAACAGCTGGACCGCAGTACCAATCGCCTCACCATGGCCATCGTCACCGGCTGCCTGATCATCGGCTCCTCCATCGTGATGACGGTGAACGCCGGGCCCAAGCTGTTCGGCCTGCCCTTTTTCGGCTTCATCGGCTTCATGATTGCCCTGTTCAACAGCGTATGGCTGATCTGGTCGATCTGGCGCTCGGGCAAGGAGCTGTAATGCGCCGGCTCATGACCGCTCTCCTGCTGCTGAGCAGCACGCCGGCGCTGGCGCTGCAGATTGTCGAGCTGAGCTGGCGTCAGGCCAGTGAGCTGCAAAGCGCCCTGCAAGCGCAGCTGCTGCCGGATGAGCGGCTCAGCGCACTGGACAACAAGCTGATCATCGATGCCAGCCCGGTACGCGAACAACAACTGGCGGCACTGGCCAGGCAGCTGGATGTACGCCCGCTCAGCCTGCGCCTGGAAGTGAGCCAGTCCGGCAGCAGCGTACAAAACCAGTCCGGGGTACAGCTACAGGGCAATATCAGCATCGGCCACATCATCCCCGGCAGTACGGGCAATGGCGTCAGCTTGTCGGCGCAGCAGAACAGCCGCAGCCAATCCGGCCAGAGTCTGCAAAGCCTCACCCTGCTGGATGGCCGCAGCGGTTTCATCCAGACCGCCAATAGCCGCCCGCTGCCCTGGCTGCTGCTGACGCCGCAAGGCAATATCGTGCGCGGCAGCAGCTGGCAGGAGGCCGTCAGCGGCTTTTACGCCCTCCCCCGCCTGCAAGGGGAGCGGGTGGTCATCGAACTGGCAGTCAGCCAGCAGGCTTTTGCCGGCAAGCAGCGCGAGGGCAGCCAGCTCTCCACTACCGTGACCGGGCCGCTGGGTGAGTGGATAGAGGTGGGCAGCATAGGCCGCGACGAGCAAGGCCGCAGCAGCTTGCTGATTGGCACAGGCCGGCAGTTGCTGCACGACCGGCAGTCGGTGCGCATCCGCGTACAGGCGCTACCCTAAGGTTTTACCGCAACATCGCAATGACTCCAGATGGCACTTGTCTTTGTAAATAATAATGATTATCATTTGCAAAACATATCGATCAGGAGCTGTCATGAATGCAATGCTGGTAGGCGCGGATACGCTGGGCAATATTCCCGAGGTGCTGCAAGAGTTCGGCATCACCATTCACCGTCACCTGAACGGGCGCAACAGCTCACATCAGCGCAAGAGCGACCGCCTGCCGGCCGGCACCGATCTGCTCATCCTGTTTACCGATTTTCTCGGCCACAATGTGATGCGCCATTTCCGTGCACTGGCGGCAGAAGAACAAGTCCGCTTCATCGCCTGCCGCCGCTCTGTCTGTGCCCTGAAACAGTCGCTGGACTGCGCCGGCCTCTCCAGCAAGCAGTGCGGCAGCTGCCCGCAGCGCTGTCAGCCTGCTACCAGCAGCAAGAAACGCCATTAAGCAAAAAGCCGGGCATAGGCCCGGCTTTGCTCATTCCACCTTGCAGCCTTACTCGCCGCGACCAGCCTTGCGTGCAGACTGCTGCAATACCTGTAGCTGATGGGAAAACTGGCGGCAGTTGCCGCACATCCACAAATGCACGCGCAAGCGCACGTATTGCCATTGGTTCAAGGGCTGGTCCAGCCCCTGTGATATCAGGCGACTGGCCTGCCGGCAGTTGATCTTCATGCCTTGGCCTCCCCGGTCCAGCGTATTTCGAAACATTCGCGCAAGCTCATGCGGGCGCGATAGAGCAGTACTGAACAGTTAGTCGCCGTCACATCCAGATTGTTACAGATTTCGGCAATTTCCAGCCCCATCACCTCGCGCATGACAAAAGCCATGGCGGTGCGCCGGGGCATCACCTCGGAACAACGCTCGAACACTTCCCAGAACTGGCGCGACATCAAGGACTCTTCCGGCCCACTCCAGGCCTTGATCTTGTCCTGCCAGTGGCCGTCCTTGCTGAACAGGCCGTCAAAGTCGCTGTCGTCGGTTTCATCTTCCAGCGATTCGAACAGCACCTCCTTGCCCTTGCGGCGCAGCCGGTCGATCAGCTTGAAGCGCAGGATGGAGGTGAGCCAGGTACGCAGGCTGGATTTGCCACTGAAGCTGTCGCCCGACTCCAGCGCAGCCAGCACGGTTTCCTGCACGATATCGTTGGCGGCATCACGATCGCGCAATTGCGCCAACGCATAGCGTTGCAGATAGGGCAGCTCGGCTTCCAGATCGGCATGGGCAATCATGGCTCAGTCTCCACGACAGTAATCGACCGCATGTTCCAGCCGGTCCACGGTAATCACTTCCAGCCCTTCGATAGGCTGGCGCGGCTTGTTGGCCGTGGGCACGATGGCGCGGCTGAAGCCCAGCTTGGCGGCTTCCTTCAGCCGCTCCTGTCCACGCGACACCGGACGCACCTCACCAGCCAGCCCCACTTCGCCAAACACCACCAGTTTTTCCGGCAAGGGCTTGTTACGCAAGGACGATACCATGGCCAGGATCACCGCCAGATCGGCTGCCGGTTCGCTGATCTTGACCCCGCCCACCGCATTGAGAAACACGTCCTGATCAAAGCAGGCCACGCCACCGTGGCGGTGCAGCACCGCCAGCAGCATGGCCAGCCGGTTTTGTTCCAGCCCCACCGCCAACCGCTTGGGCTGCATGCCATGGCAATCGTCCACCAGTGCCTGGATTTCCACCAGCAGCGGGCGGCTGCCCTCCTGGGTGACCAGCACGCAGGAGCCGGACACATCATCCCGATAGGAAGACAGAAAGATGGCCGAGGGATTGGACACACCTTTGAGACCGGTTTCGGTCATCACGAACACACCCAGCTCGTTGACTGCGCCAAAGCGGTTCTTGATGGCGCGAATCATGCGGTAGTTGGAGTGGGCATCGCCCTCGAAATACAGCACGGTGTCCACCATGTGTTCCAGCACGCGCGGGCCGGCCAGCGAGCCTTCCTTGGTGACATGGCCTACCAGCAGAATGGTGGTGCCGGTCTGCTTGGCCATGCGGGTGAGCTGGGCGGCACATTCGCGCACCTGCGATACCGAACCGGGGGCCGAGGTCACCTGCTCGGTATACAGGGTCTGGATGGAGTCGATGACCGCCACTTCCGGTTGCTCCTGCTTGAGCGTTTCCAGAATGGCTTCCAGGCGGATTTCCGCCAGCAGATTGACCTGGCTGGGGTCGACCGCCAGCCGCGAAGCGCGCAGGGCGATTTGCTGCGGAGACTCTTCACCCGAGACATACAGCACCTTGCGCCGCTTGCCGATCACCGCCAGCGCCTGCAACAACAGGGTGGATTTGCCGATGCCGGGGTCGCCGCCGATCAGGATGACCGCACCACGCACGATGCCACCGCCCAGTACGCGATCCAGCTCGTCGATACCGGAGGGATCACGTGGGACTTCTTCAGTCTTGACCTCGGACAGCACCTGCACGCGAGCATTGGTGGTGGACCAGGACTGGAAGCGCGGATTGCTGGCTGCAGGCGTGGAGACGGCTTCGACCAGGGTGTTCCAGGCGGAACAATGGGGACACTGGCCCTGCCATTTCGGCACTTGGCCGCCGCACTCGGTGCAGCTGAAAACAGTTTTGGTTTTTGCCATCAGGAAAAGCGCAGGAAGGATTCAACCGGGATTGGCGTTATTGGCATTGTCGGCCGGGGGCTGGCCGTTGTCGGCGGGTTTGTTGCCATTGAGTTGCTGGATGATGTTGAGCAGGCGCTTCTGGTCAGGTTCGCCGGCACTGCTGCCGGCCTTGGCCTTGGCTTTGTCACCGCCACCATTATGTCGAATGGCGGCCAGTACTGCCGCCACTTGGGGATCGCTCTTGGCAGCTTTGTCGGCTTCCTCGCTGCTCAGCGGCGGCGGGCCTGCCGGGCTGGGCGCAGCACTGGAAGACTTACCCTCTGCCGGGGCGGCAGCCGGTGCCGCCGCGCCATCCTTGGCGCCAGACGCCGTATCACCATGTGGCTTGGGGCTGTCACTGGCGGGTGGCTCCATGGTGTCCAGCTTGTTCTTGGCCATGTACTCGTTCATTTCGCGCCAGCCAGCGTAAATGGCCGCGGTATCGGCATCCGGATTGCGCTTGAAGCACTCTTCCAGCGAACGGCCAGTCTGGCGACAGGCAGCGCCCAGCGCCTTGTGTGCTTCCTTGGACAGGCCGGACACATTATTGACCCAGTTGCAGCCGGCCAGCAGCACCAGCAAGGGCCAGATCCACAGACTCTTCATGCTCTCCCCCCATACACCATCTGCCGGCCACCCCGTGGTGACCGGCCATGTGCCGCTTATTCGCCCTTTTGACTGCGCAGGTCCAGTTCGACGATTTCGCCGCTCTGCCCCTTGCTGGCAGCACTCATCCAATGCAACAGATAGGGCATCAGCGTAGCCAGATCAGCCCGCTCGCTCTTGGCTTCGCCAGGATGGGTGCGGTTGCGCTGCGGCGAATTCACCGGCCCCGGAATCAGCTGATTGACACGCAGGTTCGGATACACCTCCCACTCGTCGGCGGCAACCTTGGTCAGATAATTCAGGCCAGCCTTGGAAGCGCCAAAGCCACCCCAGTACGCCGCCGGATGCAGCGAATGGGTTTCACCCATGAACAATACCGAGGCATCGGCCGACTCTTTCAGCAGCGGCAGGCAGGCGCGGGTCAGCGCAAACGGTGCCACGGTGTTGATGCGGTACTGGTTCATCCACTCGTCGATGCCCTGGTTGGACAGCGGCGACAAGGCATAAAAATGCGAGGCGCAATGCACGATGCCATCCAGCTGGCCCAGCTCGCGCTTGATCTGGAAGGCGGCGTTGCTCAATTGCTCGTCGGTTGCCGTCAGCAGATCCAGCGGAATGGCAGCCGGCTCTTTGCCGCCGGCCGCCACGATTTCATCGTAGACCTTTTCCAGCCCCTTGACGCTGCGCGCCAGCAAGACCACCGAAGCACCATGCGCGGCAAACGTCAGCGCAGCTTCCCGACCTACCCCTTGCGTAGCCCCCGTCACCAGAATGACGCGGCCAGCCAGACAATCTTTGGCAAATGTTTGGTTCATATTGATTTTCTGCTGTGAGTCACCCGGCGGCGACCCGTGATGATGGCAAATCCTGTAATAGCTGGCGGGCGGCAGTCACACCGCTTTGCACCGCCCCTTCCAGCGTGGCGGGGTAGTCCGGGCACAGCCAGTCCCCCGCCAGAAAAACCGATTGTACCCTGCTACGGCAGTGTGGTCTTGTCAGTCCCACGGTCGAGGCAAAGGTGGCACGCTTTTCCACGATCAGCTGCGCGGCGGTCGGCTGCAAGCCATTCAAAGCCGGCAGCAGCTCACCGATATCGGTTTCCACCTTGCGCAGCAGCGCTTCGCGACTCAGTGCCTGCACCGCCAGCGGCGGTGCGCTGATGACAGCGGCCAGCAAGCCACGTTCGCCGGACAGCGCCTGACGGTCGAACAACCAGTCCAGCGTGCCGCCCTGCAAGCCCATCATCGGCAAGGGCATGGCAATGTCGGCGTCGTAGCGCAGGTATGCGGTATATATCGGCCAATACTGGAAAGCCTTGACCTGGGCCTGCAAGGTGGGCTCTTGCAACAGGGCAGCAGCGTGATAAGGCGCCAGCGCCACGATGGCCGCATCAAAAGTCTGGCCATCCACCAGCACACCGTGCGCAGCTGCTTGTACCTGTTCCACACGCACCCCGCCACACCACTGCACGCCCTGCTCACCCAGCCAGCGCAAGGCCGGGGCCGGAAACAGCGCGGACAAGTCCTGCCTGGGCAGCAAGAGGTCGCTATCGGCACGACGGCCACCCAGGCTGTCGCGCAGCGTGGTGGCCAGAATCTGCATCGAGGCCTGCTCCAGCGGGGTATTGAGTGCCGAGAGCACCATGGGCCGCCAGAATTGTTCCACCAGCCAGTCGGACTGGGCCTGCTGCCGCAACCACTGCTTGACCGTACAATCTTCGGCCAGCTGCCAGCCCTGCCATTTCAGGCTTTGCAAGGCGCGGGCCAGTTGCCACTTGTCCTGCCAGCTCAAACCCTTGGCCGACAGCAGGCCAGCCAGCACATGCAGCGGTGCCGGCCAGCGCGGGCATTGCATGCGCACGCCATTCTGGCGATACCAGCTCAGGGGCAAGCGCTGCATGGCCTGCTCGGGGTCGACACCCACCTTGCGCATCAAGCGCAGACACTGGAGATAGCCACCGATCAGAATATGCTGGCCGTTATCCAGCTGGCTATCACTGGCACTGATGCGGCGCGCCCGTCCGCCCGGCTCGCGCCCAGCTTCAAACAGCGTCAGCTCGGCGTGGCCAGCCAGCTCGACGGCTGCCGCCAGGCCGGCCCAGCCGGCGCCGATGATGGCAATACGGGGAGTGGCAGCCATGTATGTATCAGGCCTTGTAGCCCAGCACCCAGGTACGCCAGGCCAGCCACAGCTTGCGTACTGGCGTCAGCGACAGGCGCTGGTTGAGCACCTTGGCTGGGCCGTCCAGCTGGATTTCTTCCAGCGTGGCGCGGTAGATGGCCGCCATCAGCAAGCCGGGGCGCTGGCTCTTGCGGTCCACTGCCGGCAGCAGTTCCCAGGCGCGGCGGTAGTATTCGCGGGCGCGCTCGATCTGGAAGCTCATCAGCGCGGCGAATTCGGGGGTTTCCCGGTAGCTGCTCAGATCACTGGCCGGCACATTGAAACGCTGCAACTCTTCCACCGGCAAGTAGATGCGACCACGGCGCACGTCTTCACCCACGTCGCGGATGATATTGGTCAGCTGGAAGGCAATGCCCAGTTCGTGGGCGTATTTCAGCGTTTGCCGGTCCTGGTAGCCGAAAATCTGCGCCGCCAGTTGCCCCACCACGCCGGCCACCCGATGGCAGTACAACAGCAAATCCTGGAAACGCTCGTAGCGGGCGAAGTCCAGATCCATCTGCATGCCATCGACAATTTCTTCCAGCAGGTTCTGCGGCAGGTCGAGTGCCGCCACATGCGGCTTGAGCGCCTGCATCACCGGGTGTTCCGGTTGACCGTGGTAGAGCTTTACCACCTCGCCACGCCACCAGGCCAGCTTGGCACGGGCCACGCCCTCGTCGTGGCATTCGTCCACCACATCGTCCACTTCACGGCAAAAGGCATAGAGCGCGGTAATGGCATCGCGACGGTCTGCCGGCAAAAAGCGGAAACTGGTGTAAAAGCTGGAGCCACTGCTGGCGGCCTTGTCCTGACAATACTGCTGCGGCGTCACTCGCCTCTCCTCATCTGCCATCGGGCCTGCCGGAGCGTCCCGAAATATGGTTGTTATGGTAGGTAACGCTAGCTAAAGCGGCTGACAAAATGGATCGGCACCTTAAGAAGCTCCGTTGCTTTGTCAGCAGCACTTAACGGGTGCGCAGTGCACGCCACAACATATAGATCCAGTCGCGCCAGGTCAGCACCGGGCGCTGGCGGAACACATCGCCGCCACTGTCGTGCAGCTTTTTCAGAATACGTTCGCCGCCCATGATGACCAGCCGCAATTCCAGCCCCAGCCGCCCCTTGAGCACTTTGCCCAAGGGCGCACCGGCCTGCAGCATTTTACGGGTGCGCTCGACTTGCGCCAGCATCATCGGCCGCCACAGCCCGGTGGCATCGCGCCCGGCGATCTGCGATTCGCGGATGCGGAATTTCTGCAGATCATCCAGCGGGATATAGATACGATCCTTATCCCAATCGATGGCCACATCCTGCAAGAAATTGATCAGTTGCAGCGCGGTGCAGATGCCATCAGACATGGCCAGGCTGCGCGGGTCGTTTTCACCATACAGCGCCAGCATCAGCCGCCCGACCGGATTGGCCGAACGACGGCAATAGTCCACCACTTCGGCAAAGGTCTGGTAACGCTTTTTCACCACATCCTGGCTGAAGGCCGACAGCAGATCGTAAAACGGCTGCATAGGCAGCGCATGACTGCTGATGGCGGCGGCCAGGTTACGCATCAGCGGCATGGCCGGAATGCCGCCATCGCGGATGACATCCAGCTCGTCCTGCAAGTGTGCCAGTTCGCGCAGCCGCTCTTCCGGCTGCTTGTCACCTTCGTCGGCAACATCGTCGGCATAGCGGGCAAAATGGTAGATGGCATGCACCGCCCGGCGCATGCGGCGGGGCAGCAAAATGGAACCTACCGGGAAGTTTTCATAATGGCCAACCGACATCGGCATTCCCGCACAGTCATTGCTAAGCCGCCGATTATAGCGCAGGCCGCGCCGCAAAATTTTTTTCGCAGATCCCTTTACAGCCAACGGCAGCCTGTCTATACTGCGCCCCACTGTGAACGACAGACACGGGGCTATAGCTCAGCTGGGAGAGCGCTTGCATGGCATGCAAGAGGTCAGCGGTTCGATCCCGCTTAGCTCCACCAAATCGTTCCAGTCGGATAAAGTTCTTAGGGTCCCCATCGTCTAGTGGCCTAGGACATCGCCCTTTCACGGCGGTAACCGGGGTTCGACTCCCCGTGGGGACGCCAGAGTATCAGACGTAGTACCCGTGGGGGTATAGCTCAGCTGGGAGAGCGCTTGCATGGCATGCAAGAGGTCAGCGGTTCGATCCCGCTTATCTCCACCACAGACAGTAAGCTTTTGATGACACACTGACGGTTATCAGGAGTCCAGCATTATCGGGGGTATAGCTCAGCTGGGAGAGCGCTTGCATGGCATGCAAGAGGTCAGCGGTTCGATCCCGCTTATCTCCACCACACTACAGTCAGCTTGTGATGTCGGCTCCAGACCGCATGGCAAGTCAAGCAACACCGGGGGTATAGCTCAGCTGGGAGAGCGCTTGCATGGCATGCAAGAGGTCAGCGGTTCGATCCCGCTTATCTCCACCAAATCAAAAGCCGGAATCTCACGATTCCGGCTTTTTTCATTGCTGCACGCTACTCTATTATATACTGCCCTGCTCCGGGCCAATCAGCTGATTGATACGCAATACCTGATCTGCCGCCTGCAACAACAGCGGATGCTGGGCCATGCCGAATCCATCGCGCACCAGTGCCATGACAAAGCGCATACCATGCAACACCAGCCGTGCGGCATGCTGCTCGTCCGCATGCAATACATTGCCCGCCATCCGCTGCCGCAAGCGCCGCTCGCGCCCGCCAGCCATCAAGTGCATGCCGTCAGCCGGCGGTGGCTGCCGGCTGTACAAGCGGTAGGGCAAGGGCCACTCATCCACCACTGGTGGCTGCCGTCCGGTCAGTTCCTGCACCACCTGCTCCAGCTCGCTGGCCAAGCGCAATAGCGCCTCCAGCCCGGCCTTTACCTGGCTGCGCCCCCCCTGCATCATCTGCTCATGCAATAGCTGTACACGGCGATGCAAAAAGCGCAGCTTGGCCAGTGCCAGCCGCCGTCCAGCGTCGTCCTGCCCTTCCCTGGCCTGCCTGGCCAGATCATCCAGATAGGCCACCCAGTCCAGGTATTCGGCCAGCGCCTCGCTACCAGGCTGAAAACCAGCCATCTGCGCCGTGGCAGGCGCAGCGCGGTAAGCCGGCTGTGGATTCCAGGCCGACGCATTCAATAACACATTCTGCTTGGGTGTGACTTTCACAGTGATTCCTCATCGCCTTGCTGGCCAGCCCCATGCAATTAAAACCATACGCTTATTTTATTTTAAATATATCGACAAATTATGCCCAAACTTTATGCGTCGCCATAGTCCGCGCGGCAACCATGAAAAATGCCAGGGCAAAGCCCTGGCATTGGTGAACAGCAAGCAAGTAATCGCTCAGGAAAACAGCATGTGACCCAGCTTGGCCGCCTTGGTATCCAGGTAATGGTCGTTGTGCGGATTACGCCCCACCATCAGCGGCACCCGCTCCACCACATCGATACCTGCATTCTTCAGGGTTTCCAGCTTGCGCGGGTTATTGGTCATCACCCGCACGCTCTTGATCGACAGCGCATCCAGCATATAGCGTGCCACACGGAAATCACGCATGTCGGCCGGAAAGCCCAGTTGTTCGTTGGCCTCCACCGTATCCGCACCGCCATCCTGCAGCTTGTAGGCGCGGATTTTGTTGATCAGGCCGATGCCGCGACCTTCCTGCCGCAAGTACAGCAAGGCACCACGACCTTCCTTGGAGATGGCGTCCAGTGCCGCTTCCAGCTGGAAGCCACAATCGCAGCGCAGCGAAAACAGCGCATCGCCAGTCAGGCACTCCGAATGCAGACGGGCCAGAACTGGCAGGCCATCGGCCACATTGCCCAGGGTCAGCACCACGTGTTCGCGCCGGCTGTCGGTTTCCTCGAAACCATGCATGGTGAACTCGCCCCAGGGGGTGGGCAGGCGGCAGCTCGCCACATAATCGACAACGGGTTCTACCTGGGGATTGGGAAATTGCACGGCCATGCTTGCTCCGGAATCTGTTCAGAAAGCTCAGCGCTTGCCACGCAAAGCAATTAGTAATAGTGAGTACTATTTAACTGAGGGCAAGTTACATCTTTTCAAGCGGCGGCATGGTCGCAAAGGGAGCGGCCAGAACAATTGCCAATGCCGCCAGCCATACCAAACGGCTTTCGTCGAAGAAACCGGCCTGGCTGGATTCGGCATCCAGAATACCCAGCACCCGGTCGTGCGCGTCAACAACAGGCAGGCAGACTTCGCTTTTTACCTTGGGGTCGCATTCGTAATAGCCGCCACCCTCTGCCCGCCATGCCGCTACATCTTCGATCAGCACCCCCCAGCCTGTCAGACCCACCCGGCTGTTATTGCTGGTTTCGGCAAAGGCTTCAGTCAGAGGGAATTCAGCGCGGCTGGGCAGGCCCTGATAAGCCAGCTTGACCAGGCGCGCCTCTTTGCCTTCGCCAGCGCGGCGATAGATGCCCAGCCAGTCGGCACCGATCTTGTGATTCACCGAATCCACCAGCGCATTCAGATTGGTCAGCAAGCTGCGGGCTTGCTCACCCTCGCCGTCAAACCAGGGGGCCAGGTCATACGGCTCGTCAGCCAGTTCCTCGATCAGCGAGCAAGCGCCATCCTCGCTCAGCTTGGGCACCGGATAGCGAAACAAATCGCGCTGCAGCGGCGCCTTGTCCACGTCCAGCACCGCCTGCAGGGTCATCACGGCGATTTGCAGTTCGGTACGGTCAAGCTTCAAACCCTGTTCGCGCACATAATCATTAAGCTGGCGGTTGGGTATCATCAACACTCCTGGCATTAGCATAAACATTTGCCGGCAGCCATCTGGCCGTCGACAAGATCGAACCTGCAAGGATACCAAGACCATCGGCAAAAGTCGCCCCGTTCACCAGCGTGGTTTCCCGCCTTCTTCGGCCAGCGGCAATGGCCAGGCAGCTGCTCTGGACATGAAAAAAGCTCCCTCGCGGGAGCTTTCTTTGCAAACCGGCAGCAACAGAATCAGCCGGCACGGCCCAGCTTGAAGTTTTGCCACAGACGCGAGTACACGCGCAGGGTCTTCGGATCAACCGACTTCATGATGAAGCCTTTCTTCACGTCATCTGCAGTCGGGAAGATGCTACGGTCAGCCAGATACTTCTTGTCGACAAAGGGACGTGCAGCCAGGCTACCCGGTGCGTAAGTCACTTTGTTGGCATTGGCGGCTGCCACATGCGGGTCCAACGTGTAGTTGATGAAGGCCAGCGCATTGGCCACATTGGCCGAATCCTTCGGAATGGTCATGCTGTCCACCCAGAAAGCCACGCCAGACGACGGCATCAGCACCTTGATGTTCACACCGCGCTTGGCTTCTTCGGCGCGACGTTTGGCAATGTTCAGGTCGCCGCCATAACCCATGGCCAGGCAGACGTCGCCGTTGGCGATGTCGTTGATATAGCCGGAAGACGAGAACTGGGTAATGCTGCTGCGGATGGCTGCCAGCTGCGGGGTAACAGCCTTGTAGTCGGCCTCGTTATTGCTGCCCGGCTGCTTGCCATAGTAATGCAGTACTTTGGGCAGTACGTCAGAGGCAGAGTCCAGAATGCTGACGCCGCAGGACTTCAGCTTGGAAACATATTCCGGCTTGAACAGCAGATCCCATTCATTGGCCGGCAGCTTGCCGCCCAGCGCCTTTTTCACCTTGTCTTCATTGATGCCCAGGGTGATGACGCCCCAGAAATACGGCACAGCGTACTTGTTGCCCGGATCGGATGCTTCCATCAGCTTCAGCAGGGCCGGATCCAGGTTCTTGTAATTGGGGATCTTGCTCTTGTCCAGCGGCTGGAACAGACCAGCCTTGATGCCCACTTCCAGCACATTATTGGAAGGCACGGTGATGTCATAGCCAGAGCGGCCGGTCACCAGCTTGGCATTCAGCGTTTCCATGCTGTCATACACGTCGTAGCGTACCTTGATGCCGGTTTTCTTGCTGAAATCAGGCACCGTGGTGGGCGCAATGTAATCCGACCAGTTGTAGATGTTAACAACCGGGGCGCCAGCCTGAGCAGCCAGTGCAGATGCAGCCAGCAGGCCGCCTACAAGCATTTTTTTCATTGTTTCCCTACTCCTTTGATACAGGTTTGATGCTGCGTGCCTGTTTAGAATATCAGCACATTTATGATCAAATCTACTATTTCCTTAAACAGCCACGATGGACAGGCTGCTCGCAGGTCGCAGTTTGGTCCAGCACAAAGACAAAAACCGCCAGAATATGGCGGTTTTGACACAGGCTAACAAGACAGCACAGCGACTAGTGCCGCGCCTCGCGCACCGCGGCCAGCAGATCGTAATTGAACAGTGTGTTGGCATCCTCCTCGTCAAACACATAATGCTGGTTGCAATAGTCGCAGACAATTTCCACGCTACCCTGCTCCAGCAACACTTCACCCACTTCCTGGCCGCCCAGCATTTTCAGCATATTGCCCACCCGCTCCTGGCTGCAGTTACAGGCAAAGCTGACGCCCTCCGGCTCGAACACACGTACCGTTTCCTCATGAAACAGCCGGTGCAGAATATCCTCTGCCGACAGGCCAAGCAGCTCTTCAGCCTGCAAGGTGCCACCCAGAATGCTGATGCGCTCCCAACCTTCCGGCTCGCCATGTCCGTCCGGCAAACGCTGCAACAGCATGCCGGCCGCCGTATTGTCGTTACAGGCCAGAACCAGGCGGGTTTCCAGCTGCTCGGAACGCAACATGTAGTTTTCCAGCATCTGGCCGATGGTGTCGCCCTCCAGCGCCACAATGCCTTGCCAGGTTTGCGATTTGTCGTGGCGGGGCTCCAGCGTGATGACAAACTGGCCGCTACCGCCCAGCAGCTCCAGAATGGGAGCGTCGTCCGCCAGGTCGCCATCCCACTTGGCAGTGGCGCGCACCGTGCGGTCGTGGTTGCACTCCACCACAGCCAGGCGCAAGGGGCCGCTGCCATGCAGCTGCAAAATCATTGCACCTTCAAACTTGAGATTGGCAGCCATCAGTTCGGCTGCTGCCATCATTTCACCCAGAATGGTTTTCAGGGCTGCCGGATAGGCCCGGCGTGCCAGCACCTGCTGCCATGCGCCATCCAGGCGCACCAGCGCACCGCGTACCGGTGCACCATCAAACAGGAAGCGTTGCAAAGTATCGTGTTGGCTCATGCTGTTTTTTCCTTGGCGGCGTCCTCGGCCACTTCTACGGTATAGACGGTCATCGGCAAGCAGGAATTGACATCAAACTCGCAGCCAGCACGCACGCCGATTTCTGCGATTTCCCGTGCACTCAAATCCTGCTCATAAGCGGCAAACATTGCCCCCATGGCGAATTTGCGCCCCGAACCTATCGCCCAGAAACGCGAAAACTGGTAGATCTCACGCATGGGATAGACACCGAAAATACCGTGGGCATTGGCGATCACCACCATCATCTGGCTGGATTCATAGGGATCTTCTTCGTCCTCTTCCGGACGCAGGTAAAACCCGTCTTTCAATTTGGGATGCAGTTTGCGAAAGGTATCGAAAATACCCTTGCGACTGGTCAGGTCCTTTTTCTTCAGCTCTTTCAACGCACCTTGCAAAACCAGGTCGTGGGCAGCGGAGCCGGAAATCGCCAGATAGCTGTCGCCATGCTGGAAAATCTTGTTATGAAAACAGTCATATCCGGCCAGCAGTTTCTGGTCGTCGCCAAAAGTCGTCTGGCTATCGGCGGCAATAGCAATCTGATTGCCTTTTCTCACTGCCACAATGGTTGTCATTACTGCGCTGCCTGCTTACAAGGGAAGGGGCTAATATAGGGTCGCAACGCAAAAAAGCAAGTATGCCGCCCCCAGACAAGCACAAAGCCGACTTGCGTCGGCCTTGTCATCATCCAGCAAACACTAAGAGCCTACAAAACCACGGCGGGCTTCTTCACCAGCTTGAGCTTGCTGCCTGCTGAGTTGTAGGACTGGACCGCCGGGTCTTGCGGCACTGCCTGCTGTTGCTCGGCAGGAACGCCGCCCTTCGGCGGCAGGGACAACCAGCGCACTGCCGCCAGCTCACCCGGATTGCCGCTGTCGCTCTTGCAGGTCAGGCACACCGGCTTGCCACTGCGCTCCTTGAGTGCATGATCCACGCGCTTGCCCACCACCGCCACCGAATGGGTACGCTGCCACTCCAGCAGGCTGTCGGCCAAATGGGGGAAGGACGGGTCATCCTGCTTGTAGTGGTTCTTGTAGGCAGTCAGCCACAGCTCGCCAGCACCATCTTCGTTTAGCAGCACTGTCTGGTAAGCCACGGTCACTGCCGCGCCTTTTTGTACTGTACCGGCCAGATTCAAGGCATCCGGGTTTTTCAGCCGGATACAGCCATGGCTGCGAAAGCCCGGCACCGAGCCTGGCGCATTGGTGCCATGAAAACCCAGCCCCAGCTTGGCCTCGCCAAAGCGGATAAACACCGGGCCCAGCGGATTGTCAGGGCCAGGCGGCACCACGGTCAGCACCGGCTTGCCCTGGTTTTTCTGCTCGTCCTGAATCGACTTGGGCACATGCCAGCTGGGATCACGATAGACGCCGGTGATGGCATAGCTGCCGGTCGGCGTCTGGGTCAGCATCTTGCCCACCGCCACCGGGTAGATCTTTTGTAGACGGCCATCCTGGTACAAAAATAGCCGCGCCTGCGGCAGATTCACCACCAGATGCTGGCCGGTCTGACTGATCAGAATATCCGGCTCCGGCATGTTGGCAGCCCAGCCAGCCATGCTGCCCAGCAGTAGAACCACACCAGGTACAAGAGTAAAAACCGACTGCTTCATCGCGCACCAGACCAATAGTTTTTGATTGAAGGCATCATAACAGAAACCCGATATCGACCGCTCTGGCAAAAACCCCTGCGCAGCGGCGCATATTTTGAGAAAATCACGCTTTTCCGCCTGATTTATCACACGAATACAATGACTCAGCAACAGACCATTGCTCTGGTCGAATCACTTGACCACGAAGGCCGCGGGGTCGCCCACGTCGACGGCAAAACCATTTTCATCGACGGTGCCCTGCCGTATGAAAAGGTAATATACAGCGCCTACCGCAAAAAGCCCACGTACGAAAACGCCGATACCACTGCCGTGCTGAAGGAAAGCTTCATGCGCGCCACGCCCGCCTGCCTGCACTACGGCACTTGTGGCGGCTGTTCCATGCAACACGTCGAGTTTACCGCGCAGGTTGCCATCAAACAGCGCGTGCTGGAAGACAACCTCAAGTTCATCGGCAAGGTGAAGGCAGAGCGCATTCTCACCCCGATTGCCGGCCCCACCTGGCATTACCGCCACCGCGCCCGCCTGTCGGCGCGCCTGGTTGCGAAAAAGGGCGGCGTGCTGGTGGGCTTCCATGAGAAGAACTCCAGCTATATCGCCGAAATGCGCGAGTGTCATATTCTGCCCAAGCACATTTCCGACCTGATCATGCCGCTGCGTGAAATGATCGCCAAACTGTCGATCAACAGCCGCATGCCGCAAGTAGAAGTAGCAGTAGGCGACAAGGTAGACGTGCTGGTATTCCGCAATATGGATGCCATCAGCAAAGCTGACGAAAAGCTGCTGCAACAGTTTGCCGACCAGCACCGCCAGCCGCAGCGCCCGCTGCAAATCTGGCTGCAGCCGGCGGGCCCGGACACCTGTTATCCCATCTACCCGCTGGATGCGCCAAAGCTGACTTACAGCATGCCGCAATATGGCGTAGAGATGCCCTACTACCCCACCGAATTCACCCAGGTAAACCCGCAGATCAACGCGGTGATGGTGGCACGCGCCCTCAGCTTCCTCGACCCGCAACCGGGCGAACGCATTGCCGACATGTTCTGTGGCATCGGCAACTTCACCCTGCCCATTGCCCGCTCCGGCGCCAATGTCCACGGTATGGAAGGCAGCCAGGCACTGGTCAAACGTGCTGTGGAAAATGCCACCCATAACGGTTTGCAGGACAAGGTAAGCTATGAAATGGCCAACCTGTTCGATGTCACCCCGGAAAGCTTCGCCGCACTGGGCAAGTTCGACAAGATGCTGGTCGATCCGCCGCGTGATGGCGCCATCCAGCTGCTCAAGGCCATGACCGACGACACCGCGCCGCAGCGCATTGTCTATGTGTCCTGTAACCCGGCCACCCTGGCGCGCGACGCCAATGTGCTGGTGAACACCAAGGGCTATACGCTCAAGGCCGCCGGCATCATTAACATGTTCCCGCACACCGCCCACGTCGAGTCCGTTGCCTGGTTCGAAAAAACCGGCCCGGCCAAGAGCCTGAAGGAAGTGGCGGACATGGAAGCGGCGGAAGAAGCCATCCGCGAAGCCAAGCGTCAGGCCCGCAAGCAGCAGGAAGCCGAGGCAGAAGCCCGTAAACAGGCCGAACTGGCAGAAAAAGCCGCTGCCAAGGAAGCCCGCCGTCAGCACTATCTGGATAACAAGGAGTATTACGACGCCAGAAGTGCCGCCCAGCAGCAGGCACGTGATGCCGCCGCTGGCGAGGATGGTTCCAGCAAGGAATAAGCTGTTTTAGGTGTTTACCTGTCGCGTTCGACCCCAGCTTTACCCCGGAGCGAACGCTGCAAGTACCCTGCCTCCATACAAACCCCGGATGCATGCCCTATTCACAAGGGTTGCGCCGGGGCTTATTACGATGGGCGGCCCCACAGCGGACTAAATAGTGCTTATAGGTTGGGGGCTGTTCAGTACGCAGTAGCAGACAGTTTTCTGATTATTCGTTATTGCCTGGGACATCTGTTGCTCCTCGGCCACTGCAAGGTAAACCATGAACTACATCGCTCCCCTGTCCCGTCGCCGCCAAGCCAACTGGAACCGCCGCCAGCTCAAGAAGCACCACGCAGGTGAGTTTCAGGAGCTGGGCTTTAGCTTGTCGGTACAATTTGCCGCCCCGCTGGCAGGCGCTGCCCGTGACAGCTACGTCGCGGCCTTGATTGAACACGTAGAAGCGCTTGGCCTGACGTACGGTGGTGATGAGTGCTGCGGCTTTGTCACCACCTATACACGCGGCAGCGTCACCCTGGCACAACGCGCTGCCCTGCTGGCTTGGGTGCAGGCCTACCCCATCGTTGCTAGCGCTGAAGCTAGCGAGTTGCTGGACGCCTGGCATGATGATAGCTGGATGGATCTGGTGTGAACCACGGCAAATCCATACGCATGTTTCTGGCAGACGGCACGCCCGGCGGCATCATTACTGCTGAAATCATCAACTGGACCGGCCATGTGATCAGCGCCCCACGCTCGCGGCTGGCGGATGTGCTCAAGCGGCCCGAGGCGGGGCGGGCCGGCCTGTATATTCTGGTGGGCGATGACCCGGCAGAATCTGATAGCCGCGTAGCTTATATCGGTGAGTCGGAAATCGTGGGCGACCGGCTGGCACAGCACAACAAGCCAGAGTCTGCCGGTGGCAAGGATTTCTGGGATCGCATGTTTATCTTTACCAGCAAGGATGCCAACCTCACCAAAGGGCATTTGCGCTATGTGGAAAGCAAGCTGATTTCAATTGCCAGCCATGCCGGGCGCTTGTCTGTGGCCAATGTCAAAGGCAAGCAGAACGAATATGGCGTATTGCCAGAAGCCGACATTGCCGACATGCAGTATCTGATCGAGCAACTGCAGATCGTGCTACCGGCACTGGGGCTGGAATTGCTCCGTGCTATCCCTGCGCAAACCGTGACACAAGGAAGCACAGAACAAGGTGGCAATACGCAGTCCCCTTTGTTTGCCCTGACCAACCGGCAAGGCATCAGTGCTACCGCTCAGGAAATTGACGGTGAGTTCATTGTGCGTAAGGGTTCGCTAGCGCGTGCACAGTGGGAAAATGAAAAGTGGGCCAGTTATAAAAAGCTGCATCAGGGCATGCAGGACGCCAAGAAGCTGGTGCCGACTGACAATGGCATGCTTGTTTTCACCGAGGACTGCCCTTTCAACAGCCCAAGCGCTGCCGCAGCCATCATCCTGGCGCGCAATGCCAACGGCCGCACTGAATGGCATATTCCCGATACGGGACAAAGCTACGCAGACTGGCAGAATACCCAGTTAGCCGAAATATAGCTTTTATCGCGGCGACTGCAGCCAAATGGGTTAGATATCAATTTGTTTGAAACCCTATCGAGTGCTGAGTGCCAGGGTAGCGGCCAACCTGCAGCAAACGAAACAATTACTGCATGCGTACGAACTGTACTATCCGATCTGGCCCGCCCCGGGCTCCCGTGTTTCAGTCAAGAACACGCGGTGTCCGGGGTTTGGTTTTTGTCCCTCGCAGCAGCTAGCCTGCATAGTGGTAGGCCAACAATGGGCACGCTGGCATACCGTCTGCAGTACTGGCTTGAAGCACTATTCATCGTTTGCTGGATATCTGTCTCAGATCAGATACAGATTGTTAATTTCCTTTTCCTTTTACGAAATTTCACACATAGAATTAGACCGTTATAGGCAAAACCGGTGAAAGCCGGCGACGCAAAACTAAAGGGACTACGGGCGGCTTTACCGCTTATGTCAGCCAGTTGCCAGCGACACGCCCCGTGCCAGCTGCAAGCGCTCCTTTAGCTTTGCCTTACTCTTCTGAAGGAAAGCCATGAGCGCCTCGAATACTTCGACCCGCCAGCAAGATCAGCTCCTCGCCAATGCCGCCATGACCAAGGCCGCCGAAGGGCTGTTGTCTGACCCCGGCTTTCTCGGGCTGGGCGATCTGTCCGTGTCGGCCTTGGCTTCGCTGTTTAGCGCAACCCCTACCTCTACCCTGACGGCAACGACGGTGAGCACAAACACCGCCAGTACCACGGCACTGGCCGGTAGCAGCACGGTGAGCAGTGCCAGCAACATGGTGAAAACGGGCAGTACCACGGCACCATCCTGGATTGCCACGCTATCGGACTCGGTGCTAAAGGCCGATATGAATGCCATGGCGGGCACCGTTACCGAAGCCGGACTGGCCAAGCTGGTGACTGATTTGTCTGCAGAACTGACCACCAACAAAACCACGCTGTCGGCCAATCAGTTCAACGATCTGAAAACGATTGTCACCAATCTGAATGTCGGCGAAAGCGCATCCAGCTATCACCTGTACACCCTGAATGCCCTGGTCAACGGCAATGCCGCCAATGCATCGTGGACCGGTGGCGCGGCTGCCAGTAGCAGCCTGGGCAATCTGGCAGTCGGTTCCAGCGCAGCGCAGCTGAGCAATCTAAACGGCAAATGGCTGCAAGGCACGGATTTGCCTTCGTCAACCGTCACCGTGAGCGGCACCACTTCCAAGATGACCTACAGCGCCAGCACTGCGGCGCTGTTCGGTAGCAATGGCCCCTCTGCCAGCGATATCAATCAAGGCAAGCTGGGCGACTGCTATTTCTTGTCTTCCATTGCCGAAGTAGCCAGCCAGAACGCCGGCATCATCAAGAACATGATTACGGTCAACGGTAACGGCAGCTATGGCGTGGCCTTCCACTACAAGGGCGCCACCGAATACGTTACCGTCAACAACACACTGCAAACCGGCTGTAATAGTGGTAGCAATATGTGGGCTACCCTGCTGGAAAAAGCCTATGCCCAATTGCAGTCGATCAATGTCACCACCGGCAACAGTTATACCGGCAACAGCTTTACTGCCATTGGCAATGGCGGCCTGCCGGAGTATGCGCTGGAGGCCATCACCGGTGCCTCGCAGATTACCGATTTTTGCGCCAATGGCACCAGCTGGCTGTGCCGTACTTATAATTCTTCTCTGTCGGGTACCGGCTCACAAAGCGGCATCTCCACGGCTACTGTACTGAGCACGCTGAAGGCTGATCTGGCTGCCGGTGATGATCTGGTCTTGTCGTCCTACACCTGGAGCTATGACGCTGGCGGCAAGGTACAACTCGTTGCCGGCCATGCCATGTCGATTTACGGCATCGATGCTGCCAATGGTTACTTGCAGATCCGCAACCCCTGGGGTTCGCAAACCGGCCAGTACTGGAACACTACTTTCGAAGTCAGTCTGGCCAGCTTGCTGGCCGCTGGCGATACTATCACCGTCGACAATGCGGGCGGTACGGTACCGATTACACCGGCGGCCCCCATCCTGAGCAACCAGACGGCCAATCAGACGCTGGCAGCCAATCATGCCTTCTCGGTATCGCTGGCCAATGCCTTTACCGACCCGCAAAGCCAGGCCTTGACCTACAAGGTGACCCAGAGCAATGGGCAAGCGCTGCCCTCCTGGATGACCTTCAACGCCCAGACCAACACTCTGTCCGGCACCACACCGGTATCCTCCAGCAGCACACAGCTGCTGGTGACGGTGACCGATACCGCAGGGTTGTCTGCATCGGAAACCTTCTCCATCACCGACACGGCTCTTGCACCGATTCTGGCCAAAGCCACTGCAGGTCAGTTGGTTACACCGGGTCGCAGTTTCAGCTTTGCCCTGCCTGCCGGCACCTTTACCGACCCGCAAGGCGAAACCCTCAGCTACAGCGCCAAGCTGGCCAGCGGTGCAGCGCTGCCGTCCTGGCTGAGCTTCAATGCCCAGACACAGACCTTCTCCGGCACGGCACCCACGGCGAATACCACGCTGGCACTGCAGGTGACTGCCACCAACCAAGCCGGCCTGAGCGTAGCCGAAAGCTTCACGCTGAATGATGCTTATGTTGCCCCGGTTCTGCAGGCCCAGACGGCCAACCAGACGCTGGCAGCCAACCACGCCTTCTCGCTGTCACTGGCCAGTGTTTTCAACGACCCGCAAGGGCTGGCGCTCAGCTACAAGGTCACCCAAGCCAATGGCCAGGCCCTGCCCTCCTGGATGACATTCAATGCCGCAACCAACACCTTGTCCGGCACCACCCCGGTGTCCTCCAGCAGCACCCCTATCCTGGTAAAGGTCACGGACACGGCAGGGCTGTCGGCAACAGAAAGCTTTACCATCAGCGATACCGCCTATGCGCCGACGCTGAGCAAGGCCACGACAACCCAGCTGGTCACCCCTGGCCACAGTTTCAGCTTCGCCCTGCCGGCCGGCACCTTTACCGACCCGCAAGGCGAGACCCTGGCCTATACCGCCAAGCTGGCCAGTGGCGCGGCGCTGCCATCCTGGCTGAGCTTCAATGCCCAAACGCAAACTTTCTCCGGCATGGCACCCACGGCCAACACCACGCTGTCGCTGCTGGTCAGTGCCAGCAATCAGGCCGGCCTGTCGACCTCGGAAACCTTTACCCTGAACGACAGCTACGTCGCACCCACGCTCAACCTGCAGACGGCGACGCAAACCATCAATGCCGGCAAGGCTTTTAGCATTAGCCTGCCGTCCAATACCTTTGTCGATCCGCAAGGGCTGGCACTGACTTACAAGGCGGCGCTGAGCAATGGCCAGGCCTTGCCATCCTGGCTGGCATTCAATGCCCAGACCGAAACCTTCTCCGGCACGGCCCCCACCACGGCAGGCAGCTTCGTGGTCAAATTGACCGCCACCGATAGCGCCGGCCTGTCGACCTCGGAAACCTTTACCATCAATGATGTGGCCACCGCACTGAAAGCGCCGCTGGTCAATCCTTTGCCGCTGGCCATCAGTTTCAACGCCAATGGCACCCTCAATATCAGCGTACCGCAGGGCACGTTTACCGATCCGCAAGGGCAGACCCTAAGCTATAGCGCAAGCCAGGCCAACGGCCAGGCGCTGCCCAGCTGGATTACCTTCAACCCCAAAACCGACAGCTTTGTCGCCACCATGGGTAGCCAGACCGAGTCGGCCACTATCACGGTAAAGGCCACCGATACTTCCGGCCTGTCGGCCAGTGAAACCTTCTCGCTGTCGATTGGCGGAGTGGCCGCCTCGCCGCACCCGCTGCTGAGTGCCGACGCGCCTGCCATTTCACTGGTGGGTGTCAACATGAACGATGCCACGCTGGCTCATGCGGCATAAGCCCGCAACAGAGGTGAACAGCGCAGCGCATTGCTGGCAACACCCTGTTTGATGAGCACGACCACAGACCCGGCCACGCCGGGTCTGTTGCTTTGCGGGCTGATGGCAGGCATCAAGATAAGCAGGGGCAGGACGAGAAGGAGCGCCAGTTGCGACCAGCACTGCGTGCAATGCAGACCAAACTGCTGCCCAAGGGGAAAGGGGCTGCTAGCGCGCGGCAGCCGGATGCGTGAAATGCTGATCCAGCAGTGCCAGATCCTGCGGGCTCAGAATGCCGGAATCGGCCCGCAGCGCGATCCAGCTAACCAGCTGGTTGTACTGTGCCAGCAGCAAATCGCGCTTTGCCTGGTACAGCTGCTCTTCACTATTAAGAATATCGGTCAGGGTTTTTACACCGGCGGCCAGACCCAGCTTGCTGGCCTTGACGGTTTCCTCGCTGGCGCTCACCGCCGTTTGCAAGGCCGCCACTTTGCGCACACCGCTGCTGACGCCATAAAACTGCTTGGCCACTTCCAGCTCAACCTGTGTACGGGCATTGTCCAGTTCGGCCAGCGCCTGGCGATACAGCGCTCCGCTCTGGGTGATCTGGGCGGAATTGAAACCGCCATTGAACAGCGGCACGCTTAACTCGACACCGATCACATTCTGGGTAATGCGTTGATTGATGGTGGACACCGAACTGGCACTGGAGCGGTCCTTGCTGGCGACCAGATCAAGACTGGGATAATTGGCCGCCCGGGCTTTCTTGTGCTCTTGCTCGGCAATACGCACATTCATCTGCGCCGCCTGGATATCGGGGCTGTGTTGCAAGGCCTGTTCACGCCAGTCCGCCATCTGCCCGCTCGCCCCCAGATACTGCACGATACCCGGCTCCGGTTCGGCCAGTTGCCGGGCGGTCTCGCCGGTAATGGCCGCCAGGCTGCGCTCGGCAATGGCCTGCATATTACGTGCCTCGATCAGCTCGGCCTCGGACAGCGCCATGCGCGCCTCGGCATCGCGAATATCGGTGATGGTGCCATCGCCCTGATCAAACAGCTTTTGCGCCTGCAAGCGCGTGCCGCTGAGCGCCTGCAGCTTGGCCTCGCTCAAGGCGATGTTCTTCTGCGATAGCAGCAGGCCCAGATAGCTGGTCAGATAGCGCACCGCCAGTTCGTATTCCTTGCGCGAAAAAATCGCCTGGCTGTAATCGGCACGGGCATTGCCCTGCTGATACATGGCCCAGCGCTGCAGATTGAAAATGGGCTGACGCAGCTGGATGGCGGCATCCTGACTCATATACTTGAGCGGCGAGGTATTCAGCGTGCCGAAGAAATCCGGCGCGGTATCCGAGCCTGTCACCTTGCTGCGATTGAAGCTGGCATTCAGTGTTGGCAGCAGTTGTGCCCGGCCCATTGGCCTGTTGGCTTCACCTGCCTCGCGCTCGGCAGTGGCTGCCTGGTATTGCGCATCATTGAGGCGCGCCAGTTGAAACCCCTCCAGCAAGCCATACGCACTGGCCACAGGCAGGCACAGCATGGCATAGCAAGCCAGCAGGACAGGAAGACGCATGGTGTGGCAAGCGGCCATTCAGCTCTCCTTGAACGCCAGATTCATGCGATCCATGACTGGCTTGAGCAAATAGCGCAGCATGGTACGCTCACCATTGCGGATGACGATGGTGGCAGGCATGCCAGGCTTGACCGGCTGGTCTCCCAGCAGTTTCATGCCGGCCGGGGTGACCTTGACTTGCGCCAGGTAGTAAGGCGCACCAGTTTTCGGATCCAGCAGCCGGTCAGCCGAGAAAGTAGCCACTACGCCGGGAATCACCGGGGTGGTTTGCTGATTCAAGGCAGGGAAAGTGACATCCACCGGCAGCCCGCTGCGTACCTTGGCACTCATCGCTGGATCGACGGCGGCTTCAATCAGCAGCGGCTGACTGGTAGGCACTACATCCATCAAGGCCTGGCCGGCCTGCACCACACCGCCAACGGTATGGACCTTCAGTCCGGCCACCAGGCCATCAATCGGTGCGCGAATGGTGCTGTTGGCCACCACGTAGCGCTGGGCTGTCAGGCGGTCGCGCAAGGCATCGGTTTCTTTCTGGATGTCGGTGAGCTGCGACTCCACTTCCTTCTGGTAATCCTGCTGGCGTGCGATACGGCGCAGCTTGGTTTCGGCAATGCTGTCCTGGACGCGGCCGATATTGGCGATGGTGTCAGCCAGTTCGCCCCGCAGCTCGGCCGCCCCGCGCTCCAGTTGATACAGGCGGTTTTTCGGCACATAGCCACCGGCAGCCAGATCACGGATGCCTTCCAGCTCCTTGTCCTGCCATTTACTCTGCTCGGCACGCGCCGCCTTTACCCCCTGAAAGCCACGCAGCTGTTGTTGCAGACCCGCGATATTTTCATCCTGCGCCTTCAGTTCATTGCGCAAGCCGTCGCGGCGGGTGTTGAACAACTGGGTTTGCAGCTGCCTGGCCTGCGCCACCCGCGTATCGCTGGCCAACGCGTTCAGCTCGTCGGAGAAAACCAGCGTGGGCAGGCCGGCACGCTCCGCCAGCAGCCGGTCTTCGATGGCACGGGCACTGATGAACTGTGCCAGCGTGCTGCCCATTTGGGCGCGGGCCTCGGTGTCGTTGAGCTGGATCAGCGGCTGCCCCTTCTTCACCACGTCCCCCTCGCCCACCAGCAGCTTTTCGATACTGCCGCCGGTCAGGTGCTGCACGGTCTGGCGATTGCTGGCAACGGTGACACTGCCATTGGCGGTAACACCTTCATCCAGCGGCGCCAATGCAGCCCACAGCAAAAAGCCGCCAAAGCCGATCAGCACGATTTTCATGCCCCAGCGACCAATGCGCTGATCGTCGGTATCCACCCGGCCAAAGCGCGCGACTGCGGCATTTTCTGCTGGGGTTTGCGCGCTATCGCGAGCCGGGCGTGTCAGTTTTTTGAACAGGCTCATGCGTGGTTCTCGTCGGAAGTCTGGTCAGCCTGGCCCTGCATGGCCGCCTGTTGTTGCTGCAAGACCTGCTGCGCGGCCTGGCTCAGGGCATACAAGACCTGATCGCGTGGGCCAAACAGATGCAGTTGACCTTCACGCATCACCAGCAGTTTGTCCACTGCATTGAGAATGCTGGTGCGATGGGTGATCAGCACCACGGTGGTGCCATGCGCTTTCAGGTCCATTACGGTATGGATGAGTGCCTGCTCGCCGACATCATCCAGATTGGAATTGGGTTCATCCAGCACCACGAAGGCGGGGCTGGCATAGATGGCACGGGCCAGGCCGATGCGCTGTTTCTGGCCACCGGAGAGCCGGTGACCACCGTCACCCAGCCGGGTATCGTAGCCCTGGGCAAAGTGCAGAATCATCTCGTGCACGCCGGCCCGGCTGGCTGCCTCGATGACGCGCTCCGAATCAATATCGCCAAAGCGGGCGATGTTTTCAGCGATGCTGCCATCAAACAGTTCGACATCCTGCGGCAGATAACCGATATGCGGCCCCAGCTCGTCCTTGTTCCACTGAAAGATGTCGGCACCATCCAACCTGACCTTGCCCGAGTGCGCCGGCCAGATGCCCACCAGCAGCCGGGCCAGCGTGGACTTGCCGGCAGCACTGGGGCCGACCACGCCCACGATATCGCCATGCTCGATGGCAAAATTGATGCCCTTGAGAATCGGCACACCGCTGCCGGGTGCAGCTGCCACCACATTTTCTACCTGCACCCTGCCCTGCGGACGTGGCAAGCTCATGCCGCTGATGCGGGCGGGGAATTCGGCCAATAGCTCTTCCAGCCGCTGATAGGCCGCGCGTGCGCTGTTGAGCTGCTTCCAGGTGCCGATGGCCATTTCCACCGGCTGCAATGCCCGCCCCATCAGGATGGAACCGGCAATCATCATGCCGGGGGATATTTCATTCTGGATGGCCAGCAAGGCACCGACAGCCAGCACCAGCGATTGCAGCGACAACCGCACCAGCTTGGACAGCGCACCGATGCGGGCAGCCTTGTCGGAGGCTTCGGTCTGCTTTTCCAGCACCCGGCTCTGAAACAGGAACCAGCGTTCGCGCAAGGCCGGCAGCATGCCCATGGCCTCGATCACTTCGGCGTTGCGCAGATTGTTATTAGCGTAGTTGCCGGCAGCGATGGATGCTTGATTGGCCTCGGCCAGCGGCTTGCGGGTGGAGCGCTCGGTCAGCCAGGCCAGCAGGCACAGGATGATCATGCCACCCAGCACAAACAAACCGAGAATCCAGTGAAACATGAAGGTAACGGCGAGGTAGATGGGCGCCCACGGCGCATCGAAAAATGCGAACAGCCCGTTGCCGGTGAGAAACTGGCGCACGCTGGTCAGGTCATGCAGCGCTTGCGAGGCATTGCCATTGTTCTTGCGCAGATTGCGCTCGAAGGCGGCGGTGAATACCCGGAAATTCAGCTGCATATCCAGCCGGTTGCCCACCCGGATCAGCACCGAAGAGCGCACCAGCTCCAGCACAGACATCAGCCCGTACAGCCCCAGCATCAGCAAGGTCAGCATCAGCAGCGTGGTTTCATTGCGGCTGTGCAAAACCCGGTCGTAAATCTGCAGCATGTAGATGGAAGGCAGCAGCATCAGCAGATTGATGACGGCACTGAAAGCACCCAGCTGGTAAAAGGTCTGCTTGAAGGTTTGCAAGACCTGGGACAATTCGGAGCGGGATGCTAAATGATGTTTCATCGGCAAGGGACTCAGGGTGGCCAAGATGGAAGCAAGCACACCGGGCGATGCGGCCAATAGCAGCCGCTAAAAAGTGAAAGAGATGTTAACACAGCCCCACCTTGATGATGATGTCCTCAATCAAGGCTGGGCATGGCTTCAGGCCGGTTGATCATGCCCGGCACGCCTGCCGCAAGCGCCGCTCGGGCTTGGCCGTGACGGCAGTTGCTGGCGGACCGTCATAGCTGATATTGCGCAATGATCTGCATCTGCCGCTCAGCCTGCCCGCGCAAGTCCTTGGCGCTGCCTGCGGTTTGCGACGCCGCCGAATTGGCCTGCTCCGACATCTGGGCGATGCGCTCCACCTGCTGGGCAATGCTGTTGCTAGCCATGCCCTGCTCCTTGATCGCCACCGAGATGTCGGCCACCATGCCGGTGGTGCCGGCAGCCGCTTCGCCAATGCTGTGAATGGCGCGGTCGGCTTCATCGGCCCGGCTGACACCCCCCTCCACCAGCATTTCCGCATTCTTCATCTGCTCCACCACCGCAGACGAGGCCTGCTGCATGGCATGCAGGCTGGCAGATATTTCCTGGGTGGAACTGGCGGTGCGCTCGGCCAGCTTGCGCACTTCATCGGCCACCACGGCAAAGCCACGGCCCATTTCACCTGCGCGGGCAGCCTCGATGGCGGCGTTGAGCGCCAGCAGATTGGTCTGGTCTGCCACATCACGAATTACCTGCACCACCGACACAATCTGACTGCTCTGCGCATTCAGCCCGCGCAAGGCGCTGCTGGCGCTGGCAATGGCACCGGAAATATCGCGGATATCGCTAATGGTCTGGCTGATCGTCACCGAGCCGGCCTCGGCCTGACGGCTGGAGGTTTGCGACAGCAACTGCGCCTCGTCGGCACGCTCGGCCACATGATTGACACTCACGGTCATCTGCTCGATGGTGGCCGCCACTGCTGCCGAAGACTCGCTCTGCGCCGATGCGGCATGATAAATATCATCTGCCGCCTCGTTCATCTTGTGCGATGAGGCCATGACATCCTGCGCACCATGGCGCAGCTGCAGCAGGTTTTGCTGCAAGCTGTCCAGCAGGCTGTTGAAGGCGGTGGCGGTACGCCCCAGCTCATCCTTGCTGTCGCTGCGTACCCGCAGCTTGAAATCACGTTGCTGGCTGACCAGCTCCATGGTGTGCTGCATATCGGACAGCGAACGGGTAATGGCACGGATCAGCAGCCAGCCGCCGATGGCAGTACCCAGCAGCACGGCCAGGGCCAGCGCTGTCTGCAGCCACTTGGCGGCATTGTAGGCCGCCCGGTTTGCCTCGTTTTGTTGATTACCCAGCTGATAGTTGTAGCTGATCAGCTTGTTCAGATCAGCTTCCAGCTTGCCAGACAGCTGGAACAGGCTGCCGCTTTCCAGCATGGCGGTGGCCACCGACATGTAGTTGGAACGCGAGTTAGTGAAAAACTCATCCATGGCGGCGCGGTATTGCGCCATGTCTGCTTTGGCCTGCTTCACCATCTGGCGGTCGCTATCATCCACGGCCAGCTCGGTTTCATACTGACTGACCGCCTTGTCAAACTGTTGCCGGCTGCTTTCGATAGCCTTTTCGTCCTCCTGCTTTTTCTCCTGCTGCACATGCGAAACATGATTACGCAAGGAGGTACGCATGCTGTACATGGCCATCTGGGAGGTTTGCAGGGCTTTCAGGCTGGGAAAGGTATTACTGCTGATGTATTCGAAACGGCTCTGCGCGGCACTAAGCTGCAACAGACCAACCCCGCTGACCACCAGCAAGGCCAGCAAGGCGATGGATAGCAGCAGTGTAATTTTGAGCTTGATTGTCATCCTCTGACTTCCCTGTTGAGTTTGTTTTTATTGGATGAGCTTCTGGACTGGTCCTGCTCCATCTGTAAAATGCGGCCCGTCAACCGGGCCGCATTTGCGTGGAACTTGCTTGTTTTATACATCATAGCGGCCATCACGGCCAAGATCGCTTGCCGCAAATGAAAACAAAACAGCCCGGCACGACAGGGCAACTGTCGGCCGGGCTGCAAACTGCATGCCGACAGCAAGCCGGCAAACCAAAAATATTATTGCAACAGCGCACGATCGGTGCCGCTGCCCCTCCAGCACATGACTGCATACGGGCGGAGCATCGCTGACATATGGCGTGTTATGGAGGCCAGATCGATCAGACCACGCAATGCAAAAAGCCCAGTCATTGCTGACTGGGCTTTAAATGCTTTGGCTCCCCGAGCAGGGCTCGAACCTGCGACCTGCGGATTAACAGTCCGTCGCTCTACCAACTGAGCTATCAGGGAATTGCCTTGAGAGAACGCAATTCTATAAAAAGCTGATCAAGCCGTCAAGCCCCTGAACTTAAATTCAGAGGCCCGACCGAATACATCAGTTATTGCGGGTTTCCACCTGCTGCAACATCACTTCTGCCGGGGCTGCCTGCTCGGCCGCCTGGCGTACCACATCGCGGCGACGCGGACCAGCCGGCACTTCGACTTGCGGCTGCTCCTGCTGCACCGCAGCCTTGGTGGCAACCATGACCAGACCACCCAGGTCGGCCGGGGCTTCCGGCTTGGTTTCCACAGCAGACACAACCGGAGCGGCCGGCACTTCCACTACCGGCGCAGCGACAACTTCCGCAACTGGCTCAAGCACCGCGACCACTGGCTCTGCCGCAACCGGCTCGGCGACCACGGCTACTTCGGCAACTGCAGCCACGGCAGGCTCAATGCTGAGCGGCTGAGCTTCGATAACCGTGCTTACCTGCTCCAGCACCGCTTCAGCAGCGGCCACGGCGACCGGAGCCTCGGCAGACACTTCCACTACCCGGGCCGGAGCCGGCTCAAGTACCGGCTGCTCAACCACAACTGCAGCGGCTTCCGCAGCTACTGGCGGTTCGACCTCAGCAAGCGGCTCGGCGGCTACAGCAACTTCGGCAGCAACAGGCTCGACAGCAGGCTGCACCACCGGCTCGCTTGCCACGGCTTCGGCCACTTGCTCTACCGGCTTGACGGCTTCCGGCTGCGGAGCCGCTTCCAGCACAGAAGCGGCTTCTACGGCAACAAAGCCCGCTGCGGCTGCAGCAACCACTTCGCCGCTCTCGCCCAGCGTTGCGGTGTTTTCGCCATCCAGCGGTTCGCGACGACGGTCACGACGGCCACGACGACGACGACCACGCTCACCACGCTCTTGTTGTTCGGCAGACTCGGCAGCAGCATCCACGCCCTCAGCGCCATTCAGCTTGAGTTCTTCTGCTGCATTGACCAGCGGCTTGTCGGCTTCATTACGCTCGGACTGCGGCTGACGACGACGCGACGGCTTCTCGGCAGCTTGCGGTGCAGCCTGCTCATTACGCTCTTCAGCTTGCGGGCGGGCATTCTGCTCGCGCGGCTCGCGGTTTTCACGCGGTTCGCGTTCACGACGCTGACGCGGCTCACGTTGCGGCTGTTCGCCACGCTCGGCACGTTCGCTACGCTCTGCACGCTCCGGGCGTTCGGCGCGTTCGGCGCGTTCGGCACGCTCTACGCGCTCCGGACGTTCCTGACGATCCGCACGCTCATTGCGTTGCGGCTGGCGACGGCCATCCTGACGCTCGCCATCCTGGCGGGCTTCGGTCGGGCGCTTGCCTGCGTCTTCGCCATGACGACGCTCATTGTGGTCACGACGCGCCTGGCTACCCGGACGACGCTCATTACCACGCTGGCGATTGCCATTGCGCTGGCCATCACGCGAATTGCTCGCGGCTGCCGGCTTTTTCTTTTCGGTTTCTTTCGGCTGTTCTTCCGGCTCGGCAAACAGGCTCTTCACCCAGCCGAAGAAACGACCCACCACACCCTGCTCAGCCTCCACCGGAGCGGCTGCAGCAGCTACTTCAGGCTGGCTGGACACTGGAGCCGGTTGCTGCGGGGTAATCCCCTTGACTGCAGCTTCCTGACGCTCGACCTTGGGCTTTTCCTGACCAAAGTTGGTGATGATGTCTTCTTCCTGCACTTCCACGCGCAGATAGCTCGGACTATCACCCAGTTCGGCCAGATCATCGTGGCGAATACGGGCAATCTTGTAATGCGGCGTTTCCAGATGGATGTTCGGAATCAGCACCACATCCACATCCAGACGCTCTTCGATGGAGTGGATTTCGGCACGCTTCTCGTTCAGCAGGAAGGTGGCGACATCAACCGGCACCTGGGCGTGAACCGCACCGGTGTTTTCCTTCATCGCCTCTTCCTGGATGATGCGCAGGATGTGCAGGGCGGAGGATTCAGCACCACGGATAAAGCCGATGCCATGGCAGCGCGGGCAAGGCTCGTGGCTGGTTTCACCCAGCGACGGCTGCAGACGCTGACGCGACAGTTCCAGCAGACCAAAGCGGGACAGCTTGCCCATCTGTACACGGGCACGGTCGTGCTTCAGTACATCGCGCAGCTTGTTTTCCACTTCACGCTGGTTTTTCGGGTTTTCCATGTCGATGAAGTCGATCACGATCAGACCACCCAGGTCGCGTAGACGCAGCTGGCGGGCGATTTCTTCGGCGGCTTCAACGTTGGTGCGCAGAGCGGTTTCTTCGATGTCAGCACCCTTGGTGGAGCGGGCGGAGTTGACGTCGATGGAGACCAGCGCTTCGGTGTGGTCGATCACGATGGCACCACCGGACGGCAGCTGCACGCTGCGCGAGAAGGCGGTTTCGATCTGGTGTTCGATCTGGAAGCGCGAGAACAGCGGGACGTGATCCTTGTACAGCTTGACGCGATGCACCATGTTCGGCATCACGTGGCTCATGAACTGGCGGGCCTGTTCGTAGATTTCGTCGGTGTCGATCAGGATTTCGCCGATATCCGGGTGGTAGTAGTCACGGATGGCGCGAATGACCAGGCTGCCTTCCTGCAGAATCAGGAAAGGCGCATTCTGCGAGCCGGCCGCACCTTCAATGGCGCGCCACAGCTGCATCAGGTAACCCATGTCCCATTGCAGCTCTTCCAGATTGCGGCCGATACCAGCGGTACGGGCAATCAGGCTCATGCCATTGGGGACTTCCAGCTGGGCCAGCAGATCTTTCAGCTCCTGACGCTCTTCACCCTCGATGCGGCGCGATACGCCACCACCACGCGGGTTATTGGGCATCAGCACCAGATAGCGGCCAGCCAGGCTGATATAGGTAGTGAGGGCAGCGCCCTTGTTGCCGCGCTCGTCCTTTTCTACCTGGACAACGACTTCCATGCCTTCGCGCAGCACATCCTGAATGCGCGGACGGCCGCCGTCATAGCCCTGAAAATAGGAGCGGGACACTTCCTTGAATGGCAGGAAGCCGTGGCGTTCGGTGCCGTAATCGACAAAGCACGCTTCGAGGGAGGGCTCGATACGGGTGATGATGCCCTTGTAGATATTCCCTTTGCGTTGTTCTTTGCCAACGGTTTCGATATCGAGGTCGACCAGCTTTTGCCCGTCGACGATGGCAACGCGCAGCTCTTCAGCCTGCGTTGCATTAAACAACATGCGTTTCATAAACGTTCCCTGCGCGGCACTCACGCAAGGGATGCAGCCAGTATTTGACGGCCCAGAGGCTATTGATGGGCGCTTTCCGAAAGAAGTGTTGGTATAAAGATCATTACAACCGAGATATCAAGCCTACTTCCTGACTAAATTCACACGTGCCCGGGGGTTTGAGCGCATTAGCGCATCGGAAATTTTCTCCCAGCACGCCATCGCGGGCGGGCTGGACAAACTGGAGGGCTGCGTGCCGGGTCAAACTTTGCTGCAAGATCTCCTGACTGGCTCTGCATCAGGAAATGGAATACTCGTGAGTGCGTTATGCGACTAAATGCATTACCATCGCTGCTTTTTGGTGAGCGAGTTAACCTTGGCTGCGGCCGGTTGACGCGGCATCAGGTCAGGGTCAACACCCTGCCGGCCGGTTCACTTTCCCGCAGCAGCATCACGCGGCAATACTGCCTGTGACCATGGCTTTCCGGAACGCTGTCATCGCACTGAAATGTGCGGTCGAGCGCACGAAGTATAAGCAATATGACTGACATTCGCAAAGACTCCGTCACGTTTCTTGACGTGGACGATGGAGATTCCGGCCAAAGGCTGGACAACTTCCTGGTACGCATTCTAAAAGGCGTACCCAAAAGCCATATTTATCGCATCTTGCGCTCGGGTGAAGTCCGGGTGAACAAGGGCCGGATCGATGCGTCCTATCGCATCCAGACTGGCGACAATATCCGCATTCCGCCCATCCGCGTGGCCGAGCGCCCGGTCAATGACGTGCCGCCCGGCAGCTTTCCGGTGGTATATGAAGACAATGCCCTGCTGGTGATCGACAAGCCGGCCGGCGTGGCTGTGCATGGTGGCAGCGGCGTGTCCTTTGGCGTGATCGAACAATTGCGCAAGGCGCACCCGGACTGGAAGTATCTGGAACTGGTACACCGGCTGGACCGGGAAACCTCCGGCCTGCTGATGCTGGCCAAAAAGCGCTCAGCCCTGGTGAAGCTGCACGACATGATGCGTGCCAATATCCCGGACAAGCGCTATCTGGCGCTCGGTCTGGGTTCGTGGGACCCGAGCAACAAGAGCGTCAAGCTGCCCTTGTTCAAATTCCACACTGCCGACGGCGAGCGCCGGGTCAAGGTGGCCGAGGGTGACGATGGCCAGTTTGCCCACACCAATTTCAGCGTCATCGAACGCTTTGCCGACTTCACCCTGGTGGAAGCCCATTTGCGTACCGGTCGTACACATCAGATCCGCGTGCACATGCAGGCCAGCGGCTGCCCGATTGCCGGTGACGAAAAATACGGTGATTTTGCCTTTAATAAAGAATTGGCCAAACGCGGCCTGAAGCGCATGTTCCTGCACGCCCGCAGCCTGAGCCTGCCGCATCCGCTGACTGGCGAGCCGCTGAAGCTGGAAGCACCGCTGCCAGCTGAGTTGGAAGGCTTTCTGAAGAAACTGAGAAACTGATGGCCCGCCACTACGACCTGCTGGTTTTTGACTGGGATGGCACGCTGATGGACTCCACAGCACACATCACCCATTCCATCCAGAATGCCTGCCGCGAACTGGGCCTACCCGTGCCAGACCGTCAGGCAGCCAGCCATGTCATCGGCCTGCGGCTGGACCAGGCCCTGCATCTGGCCTGCCCCGGCCTGGACGATGCCCAGCACAAGGCGCTGACCGAATGTTTCATCCGCCATTACCGCAGCAGCGACGATGGCGTGACGCTGTTCGATGGCGTGCGTGAAGGCCTGCAAACCTTGCGTGACAGTGGCGTATTCATGGCCGTGGCCACCGGCAACAGCCGGGTGGGCCTTAATCGCCTGCTGGCCGAAACCGGGCTGGGTCCGCTGTTCGACGCCACCCGCACCGTAGACGAATGCCACTCCAAGCCGCATCCGGCCATGCTGCAGGAACTGAGCGATCAGCTGGGCGTGGAGCTGGCGCGCACGGTGATGATTGGCGACACCAGCCACGACCTCAACATGGCACTGAACGCCCGCGCGCATGGCGTTGGCGTCAGCTACGGCGCGCACGATGTGAGACTGCTAGAGGATTGCCAGCCGCAGACCATCGTCCACAGCTTTGCGGAGTTGCAGCAATGGCTGCTGGCACGGCTAGGCTGATCTGCGCCAGTGCCGCCCTGCTTGATAGCGGCCGCGCCGTACGCTTTGACGTCCCTGGCCGGGATGGCAAGCCGCAAGCGGCCATCGCCCTGCGCTATCAGGGCCGGGTCTATGGCTATCTGAATGCCTGCCGCCACATCCCTATCGAACTGGATTTGCAGGATGGCAATGTGTTCGACCTGTCTGGCCAATATCTGGTGTGCAGCATGCACGGTGCGCTCTACCTGCCGAATAATGGCCGCTGCGTCGGCGGCCCCTGCCGCGGCCAGAGTCTGCAGCCCCTTCCCTTGCATGAAGCAGATGGCCAAGTGTGGCTGAATGTCATGCCTGACTGAATTTTGCTAGACTGCCGACATTCGCACTCAGGGCAAGCACAATGAACGACACTCCAAACTGGGAACGCCAGCTGGTGGAAAAACTGGCCATGGCCGCCGTGGTGGAACAACGCCGCAGCCGCCGCTGGAAAATCTTTTTCCGCCTGGTGTGGCTGGGCATCATCGGCAGCCTGCTGGCCTTTGCTTTTGCTCGTAATGAAGATAAATCGGCCGAGGCCCTCACCGGCAGCGGCCACACTGCCGTCATCAGCCTGGATGGCGTCATCGACAGTGAAAACAATACTGCCGAGAAACTCAACGCCGCACTGGAAGACGCCTATGCCGACCACGGAACGCGCGGCATCGTCATTGAGGCCAACAGCCCCGGCGGCAGCCCGGTACTGTCAGGCATGGCCTATGATGAAATCCGTCGCCAGAAGAAATTGCACCCGGCCATTCCGGTGTATGTCACCGTGCAGGAAGTATGTGCCTCCGGCTGTTACTACATCGCTGCTGCTGCTGACAAGATCTTCGTCGACAAAGCCAGCATCATCGGCTCGATTGGTGTGTTGTCCGACGGCTTTGGCTTTACCGGCCTGATGGACAAGCTGGGCGTGGAACGCCGCCTGAAAACAGCCGGTGAAAACAAAGCGATGGGTGACCCCTTCTCTCCGGTCAATCCAAAGCAGGATGCCATCCGCCAACAATTGCTGGATGACATCCACCAGCAATTCATCAAGGCGGTCAAGGATGGCCGTGGCAGTCGGCTGAAAAGCGACCCGCAGCTATTCTCCGGCATGGTGTGGATTGGCGAAAAAAGCATTCCACTGGGACTAGCCGACGGCCTGGGTAATACCCGCTCGGTAGCGCGTGACATCATCAAGGCCGCCAAGACGGTGGACTACACCCAGCAGGACGACCTTTCCAGCCGCGTGGCGCGCAAGATAGGCGTCGAATTCGCCGGTGGCGTGCGCAGCCTGTTCAACACACGCCTGTTCTGACAACAGCCCTCATCGCGGAGCACATATGGCACGCAGACGCCGTCAGGAAGAAGAACACGAAAACCATGAACGCTGGCTGGTATCCTATGCCGACTTCATCACATTGCTGTTCGCCTTTTTCGTGGTGATGTACGCCATTTCCTCGGTCAACGAAGGCAAGTACCGGGTACTGTCCTCGGCCATCGTTGATGCCTTTCGCAGCGGCTCCACTGTCAATATCAATACCACCCCGCCCACTGGCGGGGCCAATACCATGATAGAAATCCCCCAGACCAAGCCGATTGCCAAGGCGGTCAAGGGGGATCACCACGTCGAGCCGAATGCCAAACTCGGTTCACTGGCAGCCGATCTGGCCAAGGTAATGGACCCGCTGGTCAAGGGTGGCCAAGTAAACATCACCCAGAGCCCCAAGGGCATTACCGTCGATATCCGTGATACGGCGCTATTTCCGGTGGGCCAGGCCTCACCCAACGACCAGTCGCGCCAGATCATGTCCGGCATGGCCGCCCTGCTGTCCAAGGTAGACAACCAAATCCGGGTGGAAGGCTTTACCGATAACGTACCGATCAAGACCTCCACTTACCCATCCAACTGGGAGCTGTCAGCCGCCCGAGCTGGCAGCGTGGTGCGCTTGTTTCAGGAAAGCGGTATCAGCCCGGCCAGACTGGTTGCGGTAGGACGGGGAGAAAACCTGCCGGTAGCCGATAACACCACGCCAGATGGCCGCGCCACCAACCGTCGCGTGTCCATTACCGTGCTGGCCGAAGACCAGAACGAGGCCGAAGTGCTGCCATCGCAGCCATCCACCCCCCCCGCCCCGGCAGCCGCTGCGGCCGGGAAATAGTCAGACGCCCACACAATACCAATCAGGAGGAGCCCATGACCACCCCACTATCCGCCACTGCGCTGGAACAGCTGTTTCACAATGCCCGCAGTCACAGCCACTGGCAGCAACGCCCGGTAAGCGACGAGACCCTGCACCAGCTGTTTGACCTGCTCAAGCTCTGCCCCACCAGCGCCAACTGCTCACCAGCCCGCTTCGTCTTTCTCAAGACCGCTGCGGCCAAGGAAAGACTGCGTCCCTTCCTGATGGAAGGCAATGTCGACAAGACCATGGCCGCACCGGTATGCGTGCTCGTGGCGCAGGACATGCAGTTTTACGAGCACCTGCCGCGACTGTTTCCGCACGCCGACGCCAAGAGCTGGTTTGAAGGTAACGACGCTGCCATTAAAGCGACAGCCGCCCGTAACAGCACACTGCAGGGTGCTTACCTGATCATGGCCGCGCGCTCGCTGGGGCTGGACTGCGGCCCGATGTCCGGCTTTGACAATGCCGGAGTGGATAGCGAGTTTTTTGCCGATGGCCGCTGCCAGTCCAATTTCCTGATCAACCTGGGCTATGGCGAGGCCGGCAAGCTGCATGCCCGCTCTCCACGCTTTGGTTTTGACGAAGCCTGCCAGATACTGTGAAGCCGGGTAATCGGGCGTGGATTTGACCATGGAGCTTCGGCTCAGGGCCATTGCCCGGTTATACTAGCGGGCACATTCATTCCGGAGACGCTCATGCTCTACCCGCTTCTGCGCCCTCTGCTGTTCAGATTTGACGCAGAAACCGCCCACGAACAAACCCTGCAGCTACTGGACAAGGCGCACAAACTGCGCCTGCTGGGTCTTGCTGCTCCGGCCGTGACCCGGGCACCGGTCAAGGCCATGGGCCTGACCTTTCCCAATGCGGTTGGGC
This sequence comes from Aquitalea aquatica, assembly GCF_013911085.1. GTDB lineage: Bacteria > Pseudomonadota > Gammaproteobacteria > Burkholderiales > Chromobacteriaceae > Aquitalea > Aquitalea aquatica. Next base: position 130,170 of record NZ_JACERN010000046.1, on the reverse strand, counting down.
TGGCGGCTGGCCTGGACAAGAATGGCGATCATATCGACGCTCTGGCGGCACTGGGCTTCGGCTTTCTGGAAATCGGCACCATCACCCCACGCCCGCAGGATGGCAATCCCAAGCCACGCCTGTTCCGCGTGCCGGAACATCAGGGCATCATCAATCGCATGGGTTTCAACAACCGTGGCGTTGATGTATTGCTCGACAATGTGCGCAACTGCCGCTTCAACGGCGTGCTGGGCATCAATATCGGCAAGAACGCCGTTACCCCGATTGAAAACGCGGTCGATGACTACCTGATCTGCCTGGACAAGGTCTATGCCTACGCCAGCTACATCACGGTCAATATCTCCTCGCCCAATACCAAGAACCTGCGCCAGCTGCAGCAAGGTGACGAACTGTCGCGCCTGCTGGCTGCACTCAAGACCCGCCAGCAGCAACTGGCCGAGCAGCATGGCCGCTATGTACCGCTGGCGGTAAAGATCGCACCTGACCTGGACGATGAGCAGATCGCCGACATCGCCCGCCTGCTGACCGTTAACAAGATCGATGGCGTGATCGCCACCAATACCACGCTATCGCGAGTAGAGATTGCCGGCCACCCGTTGCAGGACGAAGCTGGCGGCCTGTCCGGCGCACCGGTACGGGAGCGTTCTACCGCACTGATTCGCAAGCTGGCGCGTGAACTAGACGGCAGCCTGCCCATCATAGGTGTAGGCGGCATTCTAAGCGGTGAAGATGCAGTAGAAAAGCTGCAAGCCGGCGCCACACTGGTGCAGCTGTACAGCGGCCTGATCTATCAGGGACCACCGCTGATTGCCCGGTGCAGCCAGGCCATCGCCCGCCACCTGCAGCAACAAACCCGCAATTGACATCCCAGGGAGGATATATGTTCAACAAGATGACTCGCCTTGTAATGCTTGGCAGCCTGTCGCTGGGCCTGCTCTCCGGCTGCGCTACCTCTGACTCCGCCGCCGTCTACTCCAAGGGGCAGATGCGTCAGGCACAAACCGTACAACTGGGCACCGTGGTGTCGGTCAACAACGTCAAGATGGAAGGCCAGAACAATGAGCTGCTGACACTGGGTGGCGCAGCTCTTGGCGGCCTGGCCGGCAGCAATGTCGGCGGCGGCAAGGGTGCCATCGCTGGCGGCATCATCGGCGCCTTGGCCGGTGGTTTCGGCACGCAGGCTGCCCAGCGCAGCATGGGCAGCAAAAACGCATTGGAAGTCACAGTCAAACTCGACGGCAGCGGCCGCATGGTTTCCATCGTGCAGGATGCCGACATTCCGCTGAGCGCAGGCCAGCGCGTACGCCTGCTGAGCGGTGGCGGCGACGACCGGGTAGTTCCTTACTAATCCGGCCTGGCCCGCGGCCAGCATGCAAAACAGGCTGACACTGTCAGCCTGTTTTCGTCTCTGCTACCCTCATGCACCAGGCGGCAACACTGCCCAGTGGCCATCGTGTAAATGCTCCAATGGCTGGTACTGCGACTTGTAAGCCATCTTGCGACAATCAGCAATCCAGTAGCCCAGATACAGATAGGGCAGCTGCCATGCCCGCGCCAGCTCCACCTGCCACAGCACATTGAACACGCCATAGCCGGCCTGGGCATCCTGCGGATCATAAAAGGTATACACCGCAGACAGACCATCGGCCAGCCGGTCGATCAGGCTGACCATTTTCAGCTCGCCATCCAGCCGGAACTCGGCCAGCAGACTATCCACGCCACTTTTGAGAATGAACTCGGAATACTGCTGCACATTATCCTCGGCCATACCACCACCGGCATGACGTGACCGCTGGTAATCGTGGTACAGCTGGTAATGATCCTGACGGAACTCCAGCGGCAACAACTGCACTTCCATCCCCTGCAAGCGCTTCCAGCTACGTCGTTGGCTGCGATTGGGCTGAAACCGGGCTACCGGCAGGCGTACCGGTACGCAAGCCTGACAGCTGTCGCAATAAGGCCGGTAGGTATACAAGCCGCTGCGGCGGAAGCCCAGCCTGACCAACTGGCTGTAAACCGCAGCATCAATGGCTTCGGCAGGAATAGCCACTTGCGAGCGCGCCTGGCGACCGTCCAGATAACTGCAGGCATAGGGGGCGGTGGCATAAAAATGAATGGCAACCGCCGGTCCGGCATCACGATGGCTCATGGTCGAAACAATAATTCCACATGCTGTCCGCTTGGGGTTCAAGCGTCTTGTTCTTCAGAGTAGCAATAAAATCAGCCCTTGGAATCAGTGTTGCACCCAGGCTGGCCAGATGCGGGGTATGCATCTGGCAGTCAATCATGTCGACGCCCTGTGCCTGCAAGTGGCGGGCCATGTGAACAAAAGCAATTTTGGAGGCATCCGTGCGGCGGGAGAACATCGATTCACCATAAAACATCCGTCCCAATGCCACGCCATACAGTCCGCCCACCAGTTCGCCTTCCATCCAGACCTCGAAAGAATGCGCGGCTCCGATCTGATGCAGATGACAGTAAGCCTCCACCATGGGCTGGATGATCCAGGTACCGGCAGCCCCGGCACGCGGCGCGGCACACGCCTCCATCACCTGCCTGAAAGCGGTGTCCAGCGTTACCCGGTAATGGCGATTGCGCAGTGTCTTGTCCAGCGAACGGCTGACGCGCAGCTGCGGCGGGAAAAGCACCATTCGCTGGGAAGGCGACCACCACAAAATGGGTTCGCCCTCGGAAAACCACGGGAAGATGCCCTGGGAATACCCCAGCAGCAGGCGCGCTGGCGACAGATCGCCACCAGCAGCCAACAAACCGTCCGGTTCGGCCAGTGCGCTGCGAACCGGAGGAAAAACCAGCTCGTGTCCGAGCCAGGGAATCATTACTTGTTGCCGGTTTTGCCCTGGCAGCTCAGGCATTCGCCGTACAGATACAGCGCGTGTTCGGCAATACGAAAGCCGTGCTGCTCGGCGATGCGGTCCTGCAAGGCCTCGATTTCAGGATCGAAGAATTCCATCACGCTGCCGCACTTCACGCACACCATGTGGTCGTGGTGACCGCCTTGGTTGAGCTCGTACACGGCCTTGCCGGATTCGAAATGGTGGCGTACCAGAATGCCGGCCTGCTCGAACTGGGTGAGCACGCGGTAAATGGTGGCCAGGCCAATGTCGATATTCTCGGCCAGCAGTTTGCGATAGACATCTTCGGCCGACAGGTGGCGATCGTCGGTCATCTCGAACAGGTCGAGAATTTTCAGACGCGGGCCGGTGGCTTTGAGGCCGATATCTTTAAGGTGACTGGCTTTGCTCATCGTGATATAAATTAGGTCGATTTTTGAAGCATGATAAAGCCTTTTTCCGGCTTTGCCTAACACCGCCAGTTAAATATAATCCTCAGCCCATCGGAGTCTCATGCGCGCCCTGATCATCGCTGCCGTCATCGCCCTCTCCGGCTGCACCTCCATGAATCCCATCAACTGGATTACCCCCCACAAGATGGAAATCCAGCAAGGCAACTATGTCACCGAAGATGCCGTGGCCAAACTGAAGCCCGGCATGACCCGCTCCCAGGTACGTTTCCTGCTGGGCACTCCCTTGCTGACCGATTCTTTCCACAACAACCGCTGGGACTATCCGTATCAGGATAGCAAGCAGGGCAAGCTGGTCGACAAGAAGCTGCTGACCGTTTTCTTTGAAGGCGACACCATGGTGCGGGTAGAAGGCACGGCACAGCCAGCCGAGCGTGCCATTTTGCCACTGGATGCCTCTGCCCCCGCCAAGCAAGCCCCGGAAGCCCCCAAGCAATGAGTGAACTGAATATCGTCATCGTCGGCGCTGCCGGCCGCATGGGCCGCACGCTGATCGAATCCGTACTGGCCACGCCCGGTGCACGTCTGCATGCTGCCATTGATCGTGCGGGTTCCGACTTCATCGGCCAGGACGCCGGCCTGTTCATCGGCCAGCAGACCGGAGTCAGGATTTCCAGCGACTTTGCCGCCGCGCTGTCCGGTGCGGATGTGGTCATCGACTTTACCCGCCCGGAAGCCACGCTGGATTATCTGCAACAGTGCCAGCAGCGCGGCGTGCAGATGATCATCGGTACCACTGGTTTTGATGATGCCGGCAAGGCTGCCATCAAGGCGGCTAGCGAAAAAATCGGCATCGTATTTGCCTCTAACTTCAGCGTCGGGGTGAACCTTACCTTCAAGCTGCTGGACATGGCGGCGCGGGTGCTCAACGAAGGCTACGATATCGAGATCACCGAGGCACACCACCGCTTCAAGGTGGATGCTCCATCCGGCACCGCGCTGCGCATGGGCGAAGTGATTGCCGATGCCTTGGGCCGCGACCTCAAGGAATGCGCGGTGTATGGCCGTGAAGGGGTGACCGGCGAACGCGACCCGAACACCATCGGCTTTGCCACCGTGCGGGCCGGAGATGTGGTGGGTGACCATACCGTGCTGTTCGCCACCCTGGGCGAACGGGTGGAAATCACCCACAAGGCATCCAGTCGCGCCACTTTTGCCAACGGTGCCGTGCGTGCCGCCAAATGGCTGTCGGCCAAGCCCTCCGGCCTGTTCGACATGCAAGACGTACTGGGCCTGTACTAAGGCCTGCGGGAGTCTGGCCGCCCGGCCGACTCCCTCCCCCGCTGATGATCCGCCTCTCCCTGCTCTGCCAGTGCCTGCTGGTTGCCCTGTTACTGACTTGCCTCGGTTCGCTGCTGCACGGCAGCGGGATTGTCTGGGCCATGCTGCATGGCAATCAAACACTGCCGGCACTGCAACTACAGCTACTGCTGCAGCTACGCTTGCCACGACTGCTGGTCGCCATCTGCAGCGGCATGCTGCTGAGCAGTGCCGGGGCCGCCATTCAGGCTCGCTTTCGCAATCCGCTGGCCGAGCCGGGCCTGCTCGGCATCTATAGCGGGGCGGCTCTGGCCGCTGCGCTGGCGCTCAGCCTGGGTGCCGGCATCTTGCCGGTTTCGCTGGCCGGCTTTGCCGGCAGCCTGCTGACGCTGTGGCTGATTCGCCTGCTGGCCTCCCCCAATGGCAATGGCAGCCGGCTGATTCTGTCCGGCGTGGCCATCTCCGCCTTGCTGGGCAGTTTGCTGACCCTGTTGATCACCACCTTGCCGGATGGCGCCCTGCGCAGCATCACCTTCTGGCTGATGGGCAGTTTCGCCAATGCCGAATGGCCGCAGGCCTGGCTATTGCTGCTGGCCTCGCCGCTGGTCTGGCTGGGATTGTTCCGTCACTGGCGCTTGCTTAATGCCCTGCAACTGGGCGAAGCCGCCGCCTTTCATCTGGGTTTTGACATTCGCCGCGGTGCATGGCTGGTGGTATGCCTCGCGTCCATCGCCGCCGGCGTAGTGGTATCCAGCTGCGGCATGATCGGTTTTGTCGGCCTGCTGGCTCCTCATCTGACCCGACTGCTAACCGGTAGCGATGCCCGCCGCCTGTTGCTGGCAGCCCCACTGCTGGGTGCTTGGCTGACAGTCAGCGCCGACTGGCTGGCACGCAGTCTGCTGGCACCCGCAGAGCTGCCGGTTGGTGTCATCACCAGCCTGTTGGGTGCACCGTTTTTCCTGTGGCTGCTGCGACGAGAACAGGAGTCACCGCGTGCTTGAACTAGAGCAGGTATCCTTGCAGCGTGCGGGCAAGCGGCTGCTCTGGCAGGTCTCGCTACAAGCGGTTCCCGGTGAATTGTGCGTCATCCTCGGCCCCAATGGCGCGGGCAAGAGCACCCTGCTGCAAGTGATGTCGGGCTATCTGCGTCCGGACAGTGGCCGTGTCCGGCTAGGTGAGCAGGATACGGTGGGGCTAAGCGCGGCACGGCTGGCCAGCTTGCGGGCGGTGGTGGAGCAACAAGCCACCGTACCATCCGGCTGGCGGGTGAGCGAGCTGGTCGCGGCTGGCAGTTATTTTGCGGCCCCCGGGCAACAGACTGCGGCCATGGCGCAGGCGCTGGCCTTGACCGACACCAGCAAGCTGGCGCAACGCCGGCTCGATAGCCTGTCCGGTGGCGAGGCGCAGCGTGCCCATCTGGCACGCGCGCTCTGCCAGCTACTGGCATCGGCACAAAAGGAACGCTATTTATTGCTGGATGAGGCCACCGCCGCGCTGGATTTCGCCATTGCCGACAGCCAGATGGCGCAATGGCGGCAGCTGGCGCAGGACTTGCACATCGGCGTGGTGGCGGTGGTGCACGACCTGAACCTGGCGCTGCGCCATGCCGACCGCGTCTTGCTGCTGCAGGATGGCTGCAGCATCGCCTTTGGCCGCACCGCCGACATCATGCAACAAGCGCGGCTGGAAGCCATTTACGGTATCCGCCTGGCAGAATTGATCAGCCCGGATGCTGGCATCCGGGCCTTTGTCCCGCACACTAGGCGCTGATCCGCTACAGCCGCTGTAATTCCAGATTGGACTTCACTTCGAAACGCTGGGTGATGCTGCCATCGCTATCGGCACTTTCCAGCCGCACATCAAAACCCCACAAGCGGCCCACATGCTTGAGCACTTCCTGCGCACTGCCCTCGTCCAGCGGGCGGCGATTGTGCATGGTATGGCGCAGCGTCAGGCTGCGGTCGCCACGCACATTCACCGACCACACCTGGATGTTCGGTTCGCGTGAGCCCAGATTGTATTGCTCGGCCAGTTTGCTGCGGATATCGCGATAACCCATTTCATCGTGGATGGCCGACACTTCCAGCTTGTCTTCATGGTCGTCGTCGCGAATGGAGAACATGCGAAAATCGCGAATCAGCTTGGGCGACAGGTATTGTGAAATAAAGCTTTCGTCCTTGAAATTCTTCATGGCGAATTCCAGCGAGCTGCGCCAGTCGGTACCGGCCAGATCGGGAAACCAGGCCTTGTCCTCGTCCGTGGGGGCTTCGCAGATGCGCTTGATGTCCTGGTACATGGAAAAGCCCAGGGCATAGGGGTTGATGCCGTTATACCAGCGCGCCGTCACCGGTGGCTGGTACACCACATTGGTGTGGCTCTGCAAAAACTCCATCATGAAGCCATCGGTCACCAGTCCCTTGTCGTACAGCCGGTTGAGAATAGTGTAGTGCCAGAAAGTGGCCCAACCTTCGTTCATCACCTGGGTTTGGCGTTGCGGGTAGAAATACTGCGCCACCTTGCGCACGATGCGCACCAGCTCGCGCTGCCACGGCTCCAGCAGTGGCGCGGATTTTTCGATGAAGTACAGCAGGTTTTCCTGCGGTTCGGCCGGAAAGCGCGCTGGTTCGCGGTTGGCATCGTCCTTGTCGCGCTTGGGAATGGTGCGCCACAGGTCGTTGACCTGCATTTGCAGATATTGCTCGCGCTCCTCCTGCCGTGCCTGCTCCTTGGCCAACGACAGCTTCTGCGGCCGCTTGTAGCGGTCCACGCCGTAGTTCATCAGCGCATGGCAGGAGTCCAGCAGCATTTCCACTTCGTCGATGCCATAGCGCTCCTCGCATTTGCTGATGTAGGACTTGGCAAATACCAGATAGTCGACAATGGCCGAGGCGTCGGTCCAGGCGCGGAACAGGTAATTGCCCTTGAAGAAACTGTTGTGACCATAGGCGGCATGGGCAATCACCAGCGCCTGCATGGTCATGGAGTTTTCTTCCATCAGGTAGGCAATGCAGGGGCTGGAGTTGATGACGATTTCGTAGGCCAGCCCCATCTGGCCACGCTTGTAGCTTTTTTCGGTGGCAACGAAGTGCTTGCCGAAGCTCCAGTGATGGTAGTTAACCGGCATGCCGACCGAAGAATAGGCATCCATCATTTGTTCGGCGGTAATCACTTCCAGCTGGTTGGGATAGACATCCAGCTGGAATTCATCCACGGCGATCTTGCGGATTGCGCGGTCGTATTCTTCGATCAGGTCGAAGGTCCATTCGGACCCGGTGGAAATGGGTGTCATGCTGCATTCCCCTTGGCGGCCGGCCCTGGCACTCAGGCGCGCGTGGCTGGCTGGCGTTTGAACAGCTCCCGGAAGACCGGATAAATATCGGAGGCCGAGCGGATTTTCTGCATGGCGAAATGCCGCTGACGTTCCTTGACCTTGAGGTACTCGTACCAGAGGTTTTGCGGTTCGCCTTCGGTGATTTCGATGTAGGCGAAATACTGGCAATAGGGCAGCAGTTGTTCGTCCATGATGCGGCCGCAATTGGCCGAATCGCTGTCCCAGTTGTCGCCATCCGAAGCCTGGGCGGCATAGATATTCCACTCGCTGCCGCTGTAGCGCTTCTTGACGATGTCCGCCATCAGGTTGAGCGCCGAGGACACCACCGTCCCGCCGCTTTCACGCGAATGGAAGAAGTCTTCTTCATTCACTTCCACCGCACTGGTGTGATGGCGGATGAACACCACTTCGATCTTGTCGTAGTTCCGCTGCAAGAACAGGTAAAGCAGGATGAAGAAGCGCTTGGCCATGTCCTTTTTCTGCTCATCCATCGAACCGGACACATCCATGATGCAGAACATCACCGCCTGGCTGGTGGGCTTGGGCTGCTTGATGCGGTTGTTGTAGCGCAGATCGAAGGGGTCGATGAAGGGGATGCTGGCCAGCTTTTCGCGCAGCAGGTGGATGCGCTTGCGCTGGTCGCGCACTTCCAGCGCGCTTTCCTCATCCGACTCCAGCAACTGGTCCAGATCTTCCTCGGCCTCGCCCAGGCTGGCCAGGGTCGGCGCAGCCATGGCCACCCGCCGCGCCAGTGCACCGCGCAAGGAGCGGACGATGCTGATATTGGCCGGCGTGCCATCATTGGTATAGCCGGCACGTACCTGCTTGAGCTCTTCCACGCCCATGAGCTGGGTCTTGATCAGATTGGGCAGGGCCAAGTCGTCGAAGAACACATTGAGGAATTCTTCGCGCGACAACTCGAACACGAAGTCGTCCTCACCCTCGCCATCCTGGCTGGCCTTGCCGCCACCACCACCGCCCCCGCCACCTTGCGGGCGTTGAATGCGATCCCCCCGAATGAATTCCTCATTGCCCGGATGCACCTGCTCACGCACCCCGCCTTGGCCATGATGAAATACCGGCTCGGAAATATCCTTGACCGGAATGGAGACCTTCTCGCCGCTCTCGATATCGGTGATACTGCGCCCCTTCACCGCACGCGAAACGGCTTCCTTGATCTGCGCCTTGAAACGGCGCAAGAAACGCTCGCGGTTAACCGCGGACTTGTTCTTGCCGTTCAGGCGTCTGTCTATGATGTGGGACATGGCAACCTCGCTGTTGTCTCCTGCGGCCCGGCTGGTCTGCGGGCGCCAGCCTTTGCTACGGTCGCGGCATGCGACCCGGCCAAGCCGGACCACCCTGTTTGGACAGTCCGGGCCAGAATCGGTGCCGGTCCGGCGGGCAGAAACCCGCCTGCCGGCGCTTGCTCAGGAGGACTTGCGTACCCGCAGATACCATTCGCACAACAGACGAACCTGCTTGGCGGTGTAGCCCTTTTCCACCATGCGGTTAACGAAGTCTTCGTGCTTCTTGGCATCTTCCACGCTGGCCTTGGCATTGAAGGAAATCACCGGCAGCAGCTCTTCGGTATTGGAGAACATCTTCTTCTCGATTACCGTGCGCAACTTTTCATAGCTGGTCCAGGTCGGGTTCTTGCCACCATTATTGGCCCGGGCGCGCAGCACGAAGTTGACGATTTCGTTGCGGAAGTCCTTGGGATTGGAAATCCCCGCCGGTTTTTCGATCTTTTCCAGCTCGCCATTGAGCGAGGTACGGTCGAAGATTTCGCCGGTGTCCTGATCGCGGTATTCCTGGTCCTGAATCCAGTAGTCGGCGAAGGTGACATAGCGGTCGAAAATGTTCTGGCCATACTCAGAGTAGCTTTCCAGATAAGCCGTCTGAATCTCCTTGCCGATGAACTCGACATACTTGGGAGCCAGATACTCTTTCAGGAAGGTCAGATATTTCTGCTCCTGCTCGGCCGGGAACTGCTCACGCTCAACTTGCTGTTCCAGCACATAGAGCAGATGCACCGGATTGGCTGCCACTTCCTGATTATCAAAGTTGAACACCTTGGACAGGATCTTGTAGGCAAAGCGGGTCGACAGACCGTTCATGCCTTCGTCCACCCCGGCATAGTCGCGGTATTCCTGCAGCGACTTGGCCTTGGGATCGGTGTCTTTCAAGTTATCACCGTCGTACACCTGCATCTTGCTGAAGAGGCTGGAGTTTTCGGTTTCTTTCAGCCGCGACAGAATGGCAAACTGCGCCATCATCTTCAGCGTTCCCGGTGCGCAGGGTGCATTGCCCAGGGACGAGTTGCGGATCAGCTTGTCGTAGATCTTGATCTCTTCGGTCACCCGCAGGCAGTACGGCACCTTGACGATGTAGATACGGTCGAGGAAGGCCTCGTTGTTCTTGTTGTTGCGGAACTGCTTCCACTCCGATTCATTGGAGTGGGCCAGCACGATGCCATCGAAGGGAATCGCACCAAAACCTTCGGTACCCTTGAAATTGCTTTCCTGGGTGGCCGTCAGCAAGGGGTGCAGTACCTTGATGGGTGCCTTGAACATTTCCACAAATTCCAGCAGGCCCTGGTTGGCCAGGCAGAGGCCGCCGGAGTAGCTGTAGGCATCCGGGTCGTCCTGGGCATACTTTTCCAGTTTGCGGATGTCCACCTTGCCCACCAGCGAGGAAATGTCCTGGTTGTTCTCGTCACCCGGCTCGGTCTTGGCCACGGCAATCTGCCGCAGCACGGACGGGTAGCGTTTTACCACCTTGAACTGGCCGATGTCGCCGTTGAACTCATGCAGCCGCTTCACCGCCCACGGGCTGGGGATGGTTTTGAGATAGCGGCGCGGAATACCGAATTCTTCTTCCAGAATGGCGCCGTCCTCTTCCACATTGAACAAGCCAAGCGGCGACTCGTTCAGCGGGCTGCCTTTCAGGCAATAGAAGGGCACCTGCTCCATCAGCTCTTTCAGCTTTTCGGCAATCGACGATTTGCCACCGCCCACCGGCCCCAGCAGGTAGAGAATCTGTTTCTTCTCTTCCAGCCCCTGGGCAGCATGGCGGAAATAGGCCACCACCTGCTCGATCACCTCCTCGGTGCCGTAGAACTCGCGGAAGGCGGGATAGACCTTGATGACCTTGTTGGAAAAGATGCGCGACAGACGCTGGTCGTGGCGGGTATCCACCAACTCGGGTTCGCCAATGGCTGCCAGCATGCGCTCGGAAGCCGTGGCATAAGCAGCTGGATCTCGTTTGCAGATCTCCAGATACTCCTGAATGGTGTATTCCTCTTCACGCGTCTTGTCGTAGCGGGAGGCGTAGTGGCTCAAGATGTCCGGGTGCATGGCTCTCTCCTGGCTGATTGCAGGGGCGCGCACGGCGTGCATGGTGCACCCGCATTCCCCTAGCAAAATTTAGAGTACTGACTGGTTTTCAGGTTCTCTTTTTCTGGGTATAGCACATGCGCTGGAGAGCAAGAATAAAAGCGAGGCAATCAGGACTTTCGGCACATTAGCCGGATAAGTAGCTGAATTTTATTGAGAAATATCTTGATATGACCAAAGAAAAAACTAAGGAGTCAAATTCGCCACTGGCATTTTAATAAAATAAAGCTTTTAAATCATACACATAGAAAGACATCAGCTCACCAGAGCAAGCTGGAAGAAAAATGTATCAATTTGCAAGCAGATGTTTCAGCTTTTACGTTCGATAATGCGCGTGCCGATTTCATACACCTGCCCGCGCTTGACTTCATTGCAGCGGCGCACTTCCACCTCCGCTTCCAGTGGCTTGCCCGGCAAACCGCCCAGCGAAGGTGCCAGCACAATGACCGACAAGCGTTCGCCATGCTGCGGGACGTAAGATGAACGAAAGGCCATGCCGTCTACCGACAGGTCGACACATTCGCCATAGTGGGTTTCGCCTGTGTGCAGCGAGCGGATGCGGGCCTTGCACCCCATCTGCAAGCGGCGCGCACCACGGCGTTCATGATAGGGGTCAAACGGCGGCACCAGGCAGTCTCCCATCCAGATAGGCAGCCAGCCAGTGCAGGCCGACGATGGACTTGCTGTCGCAGATTTCACCGGACAGCGCCATTTGCATCACCTGCTCCAGCGGCAGGGTCAGCACTTCGAGAAATTCGCCTTCATCCAGTTGCCGTTCACCAGCTTGCAGCGCTTCGGCCAGGTAGTAGCTGATCTGCTCGTTGGAATAACCGATGCAGGGATAGGCCGTGCCCAGATAGCGCCAGCTGGCAGCCTGGTAGCCGGTTTCTTCCAGCAGCTCGCGGCGGGCCGTCTGCTCCGGGGCTTCGTTGGGGTCGATCTTGCCAGCAGGAATTTCCAGAAACACCCGTCCGGCGGGATAGCGGTATTGCCGCTCCAGCACCAGTTGCCGATCCGGCGTCAACGCCAGTATCGCTACGGCACCGGGATGCAGAATGTACTCACGGCTGGCATGAGACTCATCCGGCAGCAATACCTTGTCCTTGTGTACCTTGAGAAAGCCACCCTCATACACCAGCTCCGACTGCAGTTTCTTTTCAACAAGATCCACGTGCTGCCTTTCTGTTCTTCCAGTTTCGAGCCACGGCACAGCGCCAGCTCAGCATGACCGCCACATAGCCCAAGATCGACAGGAGCAGTCCCAGCACCAGCAAGCCCAGCAACAAGGGCCATCCCAGTGCCAGCAGCCAGTCCAGCATTTGCCCTGCCCATTGCCACCCGCTCTGCTCTTCCCATGCCGGAGGCTGGCTCATTGTACCTGCAGCCGGGTCGCCCAGTAACAGCAGTCCACAGGAATACGCCAGAAAATAAATCGGCAGGATGGTTAAGGGATTGCTGTACAGCGTGGCCAGCAAGGCGGCCGGCACATTAACCCTAAGCAACAGGCCCAGAACCAGAGCAGACAGACGCTTGGGCGGGCCGGGCAGCAAGCCGGTACACAAACCCAGTGCGACCCCCCGTGCCACCTTGCGCCGGTTCAGGCTCCAGCAGGCAGGCTGATCCAGCCAGTTTCCCAGCCAGCCAAGCCCAGGACGATGTAACAACTGGTGTCGATAGTCACTGGCACGGCGCAGGAATTTTCGCATCGCAGGTGTTGCTCCCCGTTGTCGTAAAGCCACACAGACATGAACCGGCCGACAAAAGAAGTTGTCAAACGCCACGGAATAATTTAAACAAGCGTTTGAATTAAGCGGATTAATAAAAACGCACCGCTACCACAGGCTATTCGACCCGGAAAACCCGGGCAGCGCAACCAACAGGAGAGACCCCATGCCCGCATACAAAGCCCCGCTGCGTGACTTTGACTTTGTGCTCAACGAACTGATCAAGGTACAGGACATCATCCCCGCCCTGCCCGGCTACGAGGAAGCCACCCAGGACATCTTCACTTCCTACCTGGAAGCCGCCGCCCAGTTTTGCGAGAGCGAACTGGCCCCGCTGAACCGCCAGGCCGACGAAGAAGGCTGCCAGTTCGACCCCAGCACCAAGGCAGTCACCACCCCGCCGGGCTTCAAGGAAGCCTACAAACAATATTGCGAGCTGGGTTTTCCGGCACTGGACTGTGACCCCACTTACGGTGGCCAGGGCATGCCCAAATCACTGGCTTTCCCGGTCATGGAAATGCAGTGCTCGTCCAATGTGGCCTGGTCGATGTATCCCGGCCTGTCGCATGGCGCTTATGCGGCCATCCACGCCCACGGTACCCCCGAGCAGAAGGCCACTTACCTGCCACGCCTGGTGGATGGTAGCTGGACCGGCACCATGTGTCTGACCGAACCGCACTGCGGCACCGATCTGGGTCTGCTGAAAACCCGTGCCGAACCCAATGGCGATGGCAGCTACAGCATTACCGGCACCAAGATTTTCATCTCGGCCGGCGAACACGACATGTCCGACAACATCATCCACCTGGTGCTGGCCCGCCTGCCGGATGCACCCAAGGATGTGAAGGGGATTTCGCTGTTCATCGTGCCGAAATACCATGCCGACGGCAGCCGCAACCCGGTAGCCTGCGGCAGCCTGGAACACAAGATGGGTATCAAGGCCAATGCCACGGCAGTGATCAATCTGGATGGTGCCAAAGGCTATCTGATTGGCGAAGCCAACAAGGGCCTGTCCTGCATGTTCACCATGATGAATGCTGCCCGCCTGGGCTGTGGCATGCAGGGCCTGGGCATTGGCGAAGCATCGTTCCAGGGTGCGCTGGCCTATGCACGCGAGCGTTTACAAATGCGCGCCCTCACCGGAGCCAAATGTCCGGACAAGGCAGCCGACCCCATCATCGTGCATCCGGACGTGCGCCGCATGCTGCTGACCCAGAAAGCCTATACCGAAGCCGGCCGCGCACTGACAGCCCTGCTTGCACTGCAGCTGGACATTGAGGACAAGCATCCGGATGCAGCTGCCCGCCAGGATGCGGCTGATCTGGTCGCCCTGCTCACTCCGGTGGCCAAGGCCTTCATGACCGACAATGGCTATGAGGCCGCCAATATGGGTATGCAAGTGTTCGGTGGCCACGGTTTCATTCGTGAATGGGGCATGGAGCAACTGGTACGCGACTGCCGTATTTCGCAAATTTACGAAGGCACCAACGGCATCCAGGCCATCGACTTGCTGGGCCGCAAGGTATTGCTGGATCAGGGCCAGAAGCTGCGCAAGTTCACCAAGCAGATTCACCAGTTCTGCCAGGCCAACGAAGGCAATGACAAGCTGGCCGAATACATCGCGCCATTGGCCAAACTGATGAAGGACGTAGGGGAGGTGACCATGGGCATTGGCATGGCCAGCCTGCAGAACAAGGACGAAGCCGGTGCAGCCGCCACCGACTATCTGCGCCTGATCGGCCACCTGAGCTATGCCTGGTTGTGGGCACGTATGGCAGAAGTGGCGCACGCCAGCCTGGGCCAGGGTGATGATGCCTTCTACCAGGCCAAGATTGCCACCGGCCGCTTCTACATGGCCAAGCTCTTCCCGGAAGTGCACACCCTGCTCGCCCGCATCAAGGGCGGTGCCGCGCCGCTGATGGCGCTGGATGAGGAACACTTCGCCTTCTGATTGCTTGTTCGACTCCACTGATACGGCCCTGCGGGGCCGTTTTTTTATTGGCTGCCGATACCATGACCAGGAAAAATCCAGACAAAAAAAAGCCCGGCATGCCGGGCTTATGAATAAAGGAATGAAAAAAAGAGAGCTCGTACTCTCGTTTTTCATTCTAATCAAAACCATTCCGACCTGCCATGCTTTTTGCATGCGGTGTTATCAAGACAAAAAACCCGCATCAGTCACTGATGCGGGTTTTGTACTTGAAACAAACAGGCTTAATTGCTACCGCAGCAAGCTTTGTATTTCTTGCCGCTGCCGCATGGGCAGGGGTCGTTGCGGCCAACCTTGTCGCCTTCACGGCGCACGGTTTCCGGTGCCTGAGCCTTGGCACGCCAGTAGTTGAAGACTGCGATCAGTGCTTGCGGCAGCTGTTCCTTGCAGTCGTCCTTTTCCTCGTCGGTAAAGGTGACCAGATCTTCGCCTTCTTCTTCCTCGAACATGCCGCCCAGTACCAGAATCGGCATCAGCAGGTCTTCGAAACCTTCATCGTCGGCCACTTCGAACCAGTCGGTGTCGACCACATCCAGCGCATACAGATAGGCATTGCACCACGGCCAGTAGTCGGCTTCGTCATCGTCGCTATCACTGTCATCGTCGGCGTAGAGGATGAGGTCCAGCTCACGGCCATCGGCCAGGACATGCGCGGTAACGTCGAACAGCTTTTGCAGCAGGTTTTCCAGTTCGACCTTTGCTTCTGGCTTGTCAAAGGCAGGAGCATCACCCAGCACCTCGGCCAGCCACATCGCGCGCTCCGGGGCATCCGGGCCGCTGGCCAATGCGGCGAAGAAACCCTGGGCTTCGTCGGGCCGCATGGTACTGCCACTGATCGACAGGGGCGTCAGCAACTGTTCCAGCCGGGCCAGATCGGCGTCATTGAATACGATATCAGTCATGGTGCGCTCCTAGCGGTCAGAATGAATTGGCCGCATTGTATCGAAAAAAGCCCCGGCACGTCGGGGCCATTTCGCACAAGGCTTGATCCACCCCCCATCAGGCAGTACGGGCATCGCTCAGCCCCAGCTTTTCCTTCATCTGCTGGCGCATGACAAACTTCTGGATCTTGCCGGTAATGGTCATGGGAAAGCTGTCGACAAACTCGATGTAACGCGGAATCTTGTAATGGGCAATCTGCCCCTGACAGAAGGCACGCATGTCGTCCACACTAGCCGTTTCTCCATCGCGCAGCTTGATCCAGGCACATAGTTCTTCGCCAAAGCGGTCGTCCGGCACGCCGATGACTTGTACCTCTTGAATCTTCGGGTGGCGATAGAAAAACTCTTCCACTTCACGCGGGTAGATGTTTTCGCCACCACGTATCACCATGTCCTTCACCCGGCCGACGATGTTGACATAGCCCTGCCCGTCCATCACAGCCAGATCGCCGCTGTGCATCCAGCCGGATTTGTCGATGGAATCGGCAGTTCTGGCCGGATCATCCCAATACCCCAGCATCACCGAATAGCCACGGGTCAACAGTTCGCCGGTTTCGCCATGCGCCACGATACGGCCATCGTTATCGACAATCTTCACCTCCACATGCGGATGCACCAGCCCCACGGTGGACACGCGCTTGTCCAGCGGCGTGTCGGCGCGGCTCTGGAAGCTGAGCGGGCTGGTTTCAGTCATGCCGTAGCCTATGGTTACCTGCTCCATATGCATCAGGGTGGTCACCCGCTTCATCACCTCAATCGGACAGGGACTGCCAGCCATCACCCCGGTACGCAGGCTGGACAGGTCGAATTCGGCAAACTGCGGATGATCGAGCAGGCTGATAAACATGGTGGGCACACCATGCAGGGCGGTACAGCGCTCTTCCTGTACGGTATGCAGTACGCTGAGCACATCGAAACTCTCTGCCGGAAATACCATGCAGGCACCGTGCGTCAGGCAGGTGAGCGTGCCCAGCACCATGCCGAAACAGTGATAAAGCGGCACCGGGATACACAGCCGGTCGTTCGCGCCAAAGCGCATGGCTTCGCCGGTGAAATAGGCGTTGTTGAGGATGTTGTGATGCGACAGCGTGGCCCCCTTGGGGCTACCGGTGGTGCCGGAGGTAAACTGGATATTGATGGCATCGTCGAATTGCAGGGTCTGGCCTAGCTGCTGCAAGGCAGCCAGCTCCTGCGGCGTCGGTGCGGCCAACAAATCGGCAAATCCCAGCATGCCGGGCGTTGCCTGCTGCCCCATGCGGATGACCCACTCCAGCGGTGGCATGCGCGCAGCCTTGAGCTGGCCTGGCTGGCATACGGCCAGTTCTGGTAGCAGATCCTGCAGTATTTCGATGTAGTTGCTGCTCTTGAAACTGGGCGAGGCAATCACAGCGCGACAGCCCACTTTGTTGAGGGCGTATTCCAGTTCGGAACGACGGTAAGCCGGATTGATATTCACCAGCACCAGCCCAGCCTTGGCCGTGGCGAACTGGGTCAGCACCCATTCAGCATTATTCTGCGACCAGATGCCGATGCGGTCTCCCGGCGCAAGGCCAAGGCGAATCAGGCTGCAAGCCAGACTATCCACCTGCTGACGCAATTCGGCATAGCTCCAGCGTATGCCCTGGTGGCGCACGACCAGTGCTTCCTGGCTGGCATATTGCTGGCAGGCCGCATCAAACAACTGGCCTATCGTTTGCCCGATCAGCACTTGCGGGCTGGCACCGTGCACATAGCTGGCGTGCTTCATTGCTACTGTCTCCTTGTTGTGGTCTTTTATCCGGTGGAGCCGCTTCCCTGTTCGGCCGCGTGGCCTCCTGGTGCAGAGGTCTTTTTTGCATTAATCCCACAAGTTGACTATTACGTAAACGTAATGTGCCATTCAGGATGAGAAGCCGTGGGAAAAACGCTACAATCCGTACAAATACTGAAAGCAGACACCATGACAGAAGCAGAACTCTTCACCATTTCAGATCTGGCACGTGATTTTGATGTCACCCTGCGTACCATCCGCTTCTACGAGGAACAAGGCCTGATCGAACCCAAGCGTGATGGCCGCCAGCGCGTGTTCACCCGCCGCGACCGTGCCCGCCTGCGGCTGATCCTGCGCGGCAAGCGCATTGGCCTGTCCTTGTCGGAAATTCGCGAAATCATCGACCTGTACGATCTGGCGCGCGACGAAGCCAGCCAGTCGCTCAAGCTGCTGCATTTGCTGGTGGCACGGCGCGAGCAGTTGGAAGAGCAACGCCGCGATATCGATGTGGTATTGGCGGAAATCGACGCTTTGGAGCAGCACTGCCGTGGCGTGATCGACCAGATGACTACCAAGTCTGATACCCCGGCCTGAACACCTGCCCTGTGGCAGGTTTTTTTACCATTTCGTATTGACGTTAACGTAAGCGTAATTCAATATTCAAATCATTAACATCACCTTCACAATAGCCTGTCAGGCCTTGCCGCCAAGACCAGCACCCGAGGAGAAACACCATGTACAGCAGCCTGCGTTTTGACCACGGCGACACCTACGACATGTTGCGCCAGAGCGTGAAGGATTTTGCCGACGCCGAAATCGCCCCGCGTGCCGCGCAAATCGATCAGGACAACCTGTTCCCGGCCGATCTGTGGCGCAAATTTGGCGAGATGGGCTTGCTGGGCATCACTGCCGAAGAGGAATACGGCGGTGCCAATATGGGCTATCTGGCCCACATGATGGTGATGGAAGAACTCAGCCGGGCGTCGGCCTCGGTGGCGCTGTCCTACGGTGCGCACTCCAATCTGTGCGTGAACCAGATCCAGAAAAACGGCACGGCCGAACAAAAAGCCCGCTACCTGCCCAAGCTGATTTCCGGCGAGCACGTGGGCGCGCTGGCCATGTCCGAACCCAATGCTGGTTCCGATGTGGTCAGCATGAAGCTGCGCGCCGACAAAAAAGGTGACCGCTACGTGCTGAACGGCAGCAAGATGTGGATCACCAACGGTGGCGATGCTGACACGCTGGTGGTGTATGCCAAGACTGACGTCAACGCCGGCGCCAAGGGCATCACGGCTTTTATCGTAGAAAAGGGCTTTGCCGGTTTCTCACATGGCAGCAAGCTGGACAAGCTGGGCATGCGCGGCTCCAACACTTACCCGCTGTTCTTCGACAACTGTGAAATCCCGGCCGAAAACGTGCTGGGCGGCGAAGGCAATGGGGTGAAGGTGCTGATGAGCGGGCTGGACTACGAACGCGCCGTACTGGCGGCTGGCCCACTGGGCATCATGCAGGCCTGCATGGATATCGTCGTCCCCTATCTGAACGACCGTAAGCAGTTTGGCCAAGCCATTGGCGACTTCCAGCTGATGCAGGGCAAGCTGGCCGACATGTACGTCAAGCTGTCCGCCAGCCGTGCTTATGTCTATGCCGTCGGCCAGGCACTGGACCGTGGCGAGAGCGGCCGCCAGACACGCAAGGATGCCGCAGGAGCCATCCTGTATGCCGCCGAAAACGCTACCCAGATGGCACTGGACGCCATCCAGTGCCTGGGCGGCAACGGCTATATCAATGAGTATGCTACCGGCCGCCTGCTGCGCGATGCCAAGCTGTATGAAATCGGCGCGGGCACCAGTGAAATCCGCCGCTGGCTGATTGGTCGTGAACTGATGGCTGAAACACGCTGAACACCGGGAGTAGAGAGTGGGGAGCCGGGAGTAAAACCGTTCACTCCCCCACACCCTACTGACCACTAACACCAGGAGTAGAGAGTCGGGAGTGGGGAGTTCCCCACCCGTCACCTGCTACTCCCTACTCCCCACTCCCTAAAATCATGCCAATCATCGAATCCAAACTCTCCCCGCGCGCGCCAGACTTCCTTGCCAATACCGACAAAATGCGCGCGCTGGTGGATGACTTGAAACAGAAGGTCGCCACGGCAGCACTGGGCGGCGGCGAAGGCCCGCGCGCCAAGCATGTAGCCCGTGGCAAGCTGCTGCCGCGTGAGCGCATCAACCTGCTGCTGGACCCGGGCGCGCCCTTTCTGGAGCTGTCCCAACTGGCCGCCCACGGCATGTATAACGATGATGCCCCAGGAGCGAGCCTGATCAGCGGCATCGGCCGCATTGCCGGCGTGGACTGCCTGATCATCGCCAACGATGCCACGGTCAAGGGCGGCACCTATTACCCGATGACGGTGAAAAAGCACCTGCGTGCCCAGGAGATCGCCAAAGAAAACCGCCTGCCCTGTGTCTATCTGGTGGATTCCGGCGGGGCATTTTTGCCGCTGCAAGACGAAGTATTTCCCGACAAGGAGCACTTTGGCCGCATCTTCTACAACCAGGCCCAATTATCCGCCGCCGGCATTCCGCAAATCGCCGTGGTGATGGGCAGCTGCACCGCAGGCGGTGCCTATGTGCCGGCCATGTCGGATGAAACCATCATCGTCAAAGAGCAAGGCACCATCTTCCTGGGCGGCCCGCCGCTGGTGAAGGCCGCCACCGGTGAAGTCGTGACGGCAGAAGAACTGGGCGGCGGCGATGTACACACCCGTATTTCCGGCGTGGCCGACCACCTGGCGCAGAACGACGCCCATGCACTGGGCATTGCCCGCCGCATCGTGGCCGACCTCAACTGGCACAAACAGGGCGTGCTGGACCGCGTCGAAGCAAAACCACCGCGCCACGCCGCCGAGGAAATCTATGGCGTGATTCCGGCCGACCCGAAAAAGCCCTTCGACGTGCGCGAAATCATCGCCCGGCTGGTGGACGATTCGGACTTTGACGAATTCAAGCAGAACTACGGCAGCACGCTGGTCACCGGCTTTGCCCGGCTCAATGGCTGGCGCGTCGGCATCATCGCCAATAACGGCATCCTGTTTTCCGAATCAGCCCTCAAGGGAGCACACTTTGTCGAACTGTGCTGCCAGCGCGGCATTCCGCTGATCTTCCTGCAAAACATCACCGGCTTCATGGTAGGCAAAAAGTACGAAAACGGTGGCATCGCCAAGGATGGCGCCAAGCTGGTTACCGCCGTGGCTTGCGCCAGCGTGCCCAAGTTCACCGTGCTGATTGGTGGCAGCTTTGGGGCAGGTAACTACGGCATGTGTGGCCGCGCTTACAGCCCGCGCATGCTGTGGATGTGGCCGAACAGCCGTATCTCGGTGATGGGTGGCGAACAGGCTGCCGGGGTACTGGCCCAGGTCAAGAAAGAACAACTGGGCGAGGGCTTTACCGCTGAGCAGGAAGAAGCGCTGAAAGCCCCGGTACGCGAACAATACGAACGCCAGGGCCACCCTTATTACGCCAGCGCACGACTGTGGGATGATGGCATCATCGACCCGGCGCAGACCCGCGATGTACTGAGCCTGGCGCTGGAAGCGGCCCTGTCCGCGCCCATTGAAAAAACACGCTTTGGCGTGTTCCGCATGTAAGGAAGCGCCATGAGCCAGTATCAGACTCTCGATATCCATCATAACGGCAGCACCGCCACTGTGTGGATGAACCGCCCGGAACTGCACAATGCGCTGAACGAAACGCTGATTGCCGAGCTGACCGCCGCCTTCAAGGCCCTGCAGCTGGACGACAACGTGCGCGTCATCGTGCTGGCAGGTCACGGCAAAAGCTTTTCCGCCGGGGCCGATCTGGACTGGATGCGCCGCGCCGCCGGCTACAGCGAAGCGGAAAACCTGGCAGATGCCCAACGGCTGGCCGCCATGCTCAAGACCATCTACCGCAGCCATAAGCCAGTGATCGCCCGCATTCACGGCCCGGCCATTGCCGGTGGCACCGGCCTGGCCACCGTGTGCGACATTGCCATTGCCACCGAAGCCGCCCGCTTCGGCCTGACCGAAGTGCGACTGGGGCTGATTCCCGCCACCATCGGCCCCTATGTGGCCGATGCCATCGGCTGGCGGCAGGCACGGCGCTACTTCCTGTCGGCCGAGCGCATTGACGCCGCCACCGCCGCCCGTATCGGGCTGGTGCATGAAGTTGTCGCTGCTGACATGCTGGACCAGCGCATCGCCGACATCGCCAGCGAACTGGCCAAAGGCGCACCACGTGCACTGGGAGCCGCCAAAGACCTGCTGGCCGAACTGCATGAAGGCTCGCCGTGGGATGACGACCTGCTGGCCGACACCGCCAGCCGTATTGCCAGCACTCGCAGCGGGCAGGAAGCTCGCGAAGGCCTGGCTGCCTTCTTCGACAAACGCCCGCCCGCCTGGCAACAAGAACAATAAGGACGCTGCCATGTTCAAGAAAATACTTATTGCGAATAGAGGCGACCAGCAGCCGCAAGGCTGCGCAGCTGCGCAGCAACATCGCCTGACGGCGCGCCTGCGCCGTGGCGATTTCGCCGCGGGAGACTGCCATGTTTAAGAAAATCCTCATCGCCAACCGCGGCGAAATAGCCTGCCGGGTGATCAAGACCGCGCGCCAGCTGGGCATTGCCACCGTTGCCGTTTATTCCGACGCCGATGCCGACGCCCGCTTTGTCAAACTGGCGGATGAAGCCTGGCGACTGGGCCCGGCACCCGCTGCCGAATCCTATCTCAAAGCCGACACCATCCTGGACATCGCCCGCGCCAGCGGTGCCGAGGCCATCCATCCTGGCTATGGCTTCCTGTCGGAAAACGCCGATTTTGCCGCGGCCTGCGAAGCCGCAGGCATTGCCTTCATCGGCCCACCGGCCCGTGCCATCGCCGCCATGGGCAGCAAGTCGGCCGCCAAAACCCTGATGGAAAAAGCCAGCGTGCCACTGGTACCCGGCTACCACGGGGCCGAGCAGCAAGCAGAATTCCTGCAGCAACAGGCCGACCATATCGGTTACCCGGTGCTGATCAAGGCCAGCGCCGGTGGTGGTGGCAAGGGCATGCGCATAGTCGAATGCAGCGAAGACTTCGCCGCCGCACTGGCTTCCTGCCAGCGCGAGGCCAGTGCCAGCTTTGGTGACGACAAGGTGCTGGTGGAGAAATACCTGACACGGCCGCGCCACGTGGAAATCCAGGTGTTTGCCGACAGCCATGGCCAGTGTGTCTACCTGTTCGAACGCGACTGCTCGGTGCAACGCCGCCACCAGAAAGTGCTGGAAGAAGCCCCCGCCCCGCACCTGCCCGCAGTGATGCGCCAGGCCATGGGCGAAGCCGCCTGCGCCGCCGCCCGTGCCGTCGGCTACATCGGTGCCGGCACGGTAGAGTTCATCGTCGACGTGCAAGCCAATGGCCAGCCTGGTGCCTTCTATTTCATGGAAATGAATACCCGGCTGCAAGTGGAACACCCGGTTACCGAAATGATCACCGGCCAGGACCTGGTGGCCTGGCAGCTGCATGTTGCCGCCGGCCAGCCGCTGCCGCTGCGCCAGGACGAATTAAAAATCCATGGCCATGCCATCGAGGCACGCATTTACGCCGAAGACCCGGACAAGGGCTTTTTGCCTGCCACCGGCCAGCTGATTCATCTGCAAGCCCCACCGGAAAACGCCCAGCTGCGCATTGATACCGGCGTCAGCGAAGGCGACAGCATCACCCCCTTCTACGACCCGATGATTGCCAAGCTGATCGTGTGGGGAGAAAGCCGGGAAGCCGCACTGCAACAGCTGGATGCCGCCCTGGCGCAGTACCAGATTGCCGGTGTCAGCACCAATATCGCCTTTCTGCGCCGCATCGTGCAGCATGACAGCTTTGCCAGTGGCCAGGTCGATACCGGGCTGATTGCCCGCCATCAGGATGCACTGCTGCCTGCGCCGGCAGCGCCAACAGCGCAGCAACTGGCCTTGCTGGCCGTGGCCGAGGCCCTGCACACCGCCGCGCCCTACCCGGCGCCTGCCGGCTGGCGGCTGAACGGCGTACTGGAACAGCGCGTGCAGTTCCGTCAGGGCGAGCATGTATATACAGCCGGGCTGCGTTATCTTGAGCATGGTTTTGTCGTTACGGTGGCGGGGCAGCAAGTCGAGGTTCAAGCCCGTCTGCACGGCCACCACTTGCAGGCGACCCTGAATGGCCTGGTCCTCAGCGGCAGCGTGGTACGACAGGCACAGCAGCGCGTGCTGTTCGTACAGGGAGAACGCTTGCAGCTGGAATGGGTCGATCCCTATGCCGCGACAGAAGACACCGTCCACGGTGTGACCCATCTGAAGGCCCCGATGCCAGGCCGCGTGGTCACCCTGCTGGCCAAGGCCGGCCAGACTGTCCGTCAAGGCGAGCCCTTGCTGATTCTAGAGGCCATGAAGATGGAACACACCATTCACGCCCCTGCCGACGGCGTGCTGCGCGGCTTTTACTTTGCCGCTGGTGAGCAGGTATGCGACGGCGACGAGCTGGTGGATTTCGACGCTGCCTGAGCGGCGACAAGGGGACAAGATGACTTGTGTGAAGATTGTCGAAGTCGGCCCGCGTGACGGGCTGCAAAATGAAAAGCAGCAACTGGACACCACCAGCAAGCTGGAACTGATCCGCCGCCTGGCGGCCAGCGGCCTTAGCACCATCGAAGCCGGCGCATTTGTCTCGCCCAAATGGGTGCCACAAATGGCCGACAGCCTGCAAGTGTTGCAAGCGCTGGATCTGTCCGGCCCGGTGAATTACCCGGTACTGGTACCTAACGACAAGGGCATGGAGCAGGCACTGGCGGCAGGTGTGCGCGAAATTGCCGTGTTCGGCGCGGCCAGTGAAAGCTTCAGCCAGAAAAACATCAATGCCAGCATTGCCGAAAGCCTGGCCCGCTTCGACAGCGTGCTGGCCAGCGCCCGCCGCGAGAACATCCGCGTGCGTGGCTATGTATCCTGTGTGGTGGATTGTCCGTATGAAGGGGCCATTGCCCCGGCCAAAGTGGCGGAAGTCGCCGCCCGCCTGCTGGACATGGGCTGCTACGAAATTTCGCTGGGCGACACCATAGGCACGGGCACGCCCAACCGCGTGCTGGACATGCTGGCAGCCGTTAGCAAGCTTGTGCCAATCGACAAGCTGGCTGGCCACTTCCACGATACTTACGGCATGGCCATCAGCAATATTCATGCGTCTTTTCAGGCGGGAGTCAGGACCTTCGATTCCTCCGTTGCCGGGCTGGGCGGCTGCCCGTATGCTCGTGGAGCTTCCGGCAATGTCGCAACGGAAGATGTGGTCTACCTGATGAACGGGCTGGGCGTGGACTGCGGCATCGCCCTGCCACGACTGGTGGAAACGGCATGGTTCGTTTCCGGCCTGCTGGGCCGCGCACCGGCATCCCGAGTGGCTCTGGCCATGGGCCGCCATCACTGATGCTTGCGCGCACGGCCCGCCACGCCCGTGACAACAATAAAGAGGAGCAACATGCAGCACTCCACCACCCCGATCTGGCACCCTAGCGCCGCCCGTGTGGCCGGCTCCCATCTGCATGCCTTTCAGCGGCTGGCCGAAGCCGCCTATGACCGCCCGCTGCCCGACTACCACAGCCTGTGGCAGGCCAGCGTGGACGACCCCGGCCGTTTCTGGGCACTGGTCTGGGACTACTGCGGCGTCATCGGCGACAAGGGCAATACGGCACTGGAAAACGGCGACAACATGCTGGCCGCCCGCTTCTTTCCCGAAGCCCGGCTCAATTATGCAGAAAACCTGCTGCGCCACGATGGTGACGGACTGGCCATGGTGTTCTGGGGCGAGGACAAGCTCAAGCGCCAGCTAAGCTGGCAGCAACTGCGTCAGCTGGTATCCCGCCTGCAACAGGCCTTGCTAGCCGCCGGCATCAAGCCGGGTGACCGCGTCGCCGGCCTGCTACCCAATATGCCGGAAACCGTGGCCGCCATGCTGGCCACCACCAGCCTGGGCGCGGTGTGGACCAGTTGCTCGCCGGATTTTGGCATCGACGGCGCCATCGACCGCTTTGGCCAGACCGAACCCAGAATACTGTTCTGCCCGGATGGCTACTGGTATAACGGCAAACAGATCGATATCCACGACAAGATGCAGGCACTGGCTGCCGGCCTGCCCTCGGTCGAACAATTCATCGCCATCCCCTATCTGGGCGATGCCGTGGAGTTTGCTGCCGGCCTGCCGCGCACGGTTACTCTGAGCGACTTCATCGCCCCGTTTGCAGCATGTCCCTTGCAGTACACCCGGGTAGGCTTCAACCATCCGCTGTTCATCCTGTATTCCAGCGGCACCACCGGCAAACCCAAGTGCATCGTGCACGGCACCGGTGGCACCCTGCTGCAACACCTGAAAGAACACCAGCTACATGGTGATGTGCACCAGGGTGACCACCTGTTCTTCTTCACCACCTGTGGCTGGATGATGTGGAATTGGCTGGTTTCCGGGCTGGCCTCCGGCGCAGCGCTGATGCTGTACGACGGTTCGCCCTTTGCTACACAGGGGCGGGTGCTGTGGGAGTATGCCGAGTCCTGCCGCTTCAGCCATTTCGGCACTTCGGCCAAGTATCTCGATGGACTGCGCAAGATCGATCTGCACCCGGCACAGGAATACCGACTGGATACGCTACGCGCTATCTTTTCCACCGGTTCGCCGCTGATGGCGGAAAGCTATGACTGGGTGTACGCCAATATCAAGCAGGACATCAATCTGGCGTCCATCTCCGGTGGCACCGACATCGTGTCCTGCTTCGCCCTGGGTTGTGCCACGCTGCCGGTATACCGTGGTGAGCTGCAATGTCGCGGGCTGGGCATGGCGGTGGACATCTACAACAGCCATGGCCGCCCGGTGCGCCAGGAAAAGGGCGAACTGGTCTGCACCCGCCCCTTCCCGTCCATGCCCGTCGGTTTCTGGCAGGACGAACAAGGCAGCAAATACCGTCAGGCCTACTTTGGACGCTTCGACAACATCTGGTGCCATGGCGACTATGCCGAGCTGACCGAGCACGATGGCATGGTGATCTATGGCCGTTCCGACGCTGTACTCAACCCCGGTGGCGTGCGTATCGGCACCGCCGAAATCTACCGCCAAGTGGAGAGCATTGTCGAAGTACTGGAAAGCCTGGCGGTGGGCCAGCGCTGGCAGGACGATGAGCGGGTGGTGCTGTTTGTCAGGCTGCGCGAGGGTTGCCAGCTGGACGAAGCACTCATCATGCGCATCCGCGAGCAGATCAAGCGTGGAGCCAGCCCACGCCATGTGCCGGCGCGCATCATCGCCGTGGCGGATATCCCGCGCACCATCAGCGGCAAGATTGTCGAGCTGGCAGTGAAGAATGTCATTCATGGAGAAGCAGTCAATAATCTGAGCGCGCTAGCCAATCCGGAAGCACTCAAGCTGTTTGCCAATCTGCCACAGCTGCAACACTGAAGCGACAGACGGTTCGGGGCGGGTAACCGCCCCGACTGCAACACGGGGCAAGCCGCGAATGCTTGAGCGCGCTCAAGGCTGCCCCTCAGCACTTGATGCAGGCTAATCACCCCAGGCAATAGAGCACAGCATGAAACGCAGCGCAGCCCTTACCCCTCTATCCCGCGAGCACCACCACGCACTGTCCCTCGCCATTCAGGCCGGCAAGGCCGCCCGCACAACTGATCCTGCGCAGTGGCAACAGGCCGCCGACAAAATCAGCCAGCAGACAGCACAAACCTTGCAAGCCCACTTTGCCGAGGAAGAGCGCAGTTTACTCCCCGCACTGGCACAAGCCGGCCATGGCCAACTGGTGGAACGGACGCTGGAGCAGCACGCCCACCTGCGCCACCTATTGCAACATGCCGAACTGGCCAGCCCGGCCATCTTGCAGGCTTTTGCCGATGCCATGACGACTCATGTGCGCTTTGAAGAGCGCGAGCTGTTTGTCCTGGCAGAAAGCCTGCCGGCTGTCATGGCAGCACTGCAAGCGCATAGCGCATGAAAAAGGGCCGGTACGATCCGGCCCTGTCTCTGGTGAATGGTGACGACGTGCGCTAGTTGTTTGCACGCCGGAACAAACCAAACAGCTCAAACTTCTCACGCGGCCTTGCCCCCTGCCACAGCAAGGTCCAGCCTGGTTCGGCCAGGCCATCATTGCGCGAGCGCACCAGCAGCTGGTAGTCGCAAGGACTGCTCTCCCCCGCTGGATAAGCCAGCAGATCGATGCCCGCGTAGTAATGCCAGCTGATACGCGCCACCATGTTCTGGTTTTCGGTCGCGATGCACTGCGCCTTGTCCAGTCCGGCTGCCGGCATGGCCCGCACCATGCTCTCCACCACCGGACGGTAGCTCTTGGCTGCATCCAGCCACGGCAGCCACAGGCTGAGCGCCAGTCCCCAGCACAAGGTCAGCCCGGCCGCCCAGTTGGTAATGGCCTGCCGGCCACGCAAATGGCTGCGCGTTACCGCCCAGATCCAGGTAATGGTGGCCAGCACGGCAAATACCGCGGCCAGCACCGAAACATGCGGCACATAGTAGGGGCTGAAATACTGCGCGCGTCCGGCCAGCCGCTCGGGCCAGCCATAGTTCATTGCCGCCCAGCCAGCCCAGATCAACAGCCCGAACACGCCGAAGGTCATCAGCCCAAACCAGTTGAGAAAGGCCGCCGCGCCACGGCGCAGATTGTCCAGTTCCACCGCAGCCAAGAGCGACAGCGGCAGCAGCAAGGGCATGGCGTAATCCATGCTCTTACGTTCGGACAGCGTCAGCATGATCAGCACCACGCCAAAAAACATCAGCGGCAGCTGCAACATGGGTAGTTCGTACTTGCGATTGCGGAACAGCGTCCAGGCCGCCAGCGGCCAAGCCGGCCAGGCAAACCAGATGGTATTGAAGGTGTAGTAGCCGAAGCCGTGGAACAGGCTGACTTTGCCAAAGCCATCCAGCGGGCCCAGCGCATGGCGCTCCCACCACAGACGGAACAGTGCCGGATAGCTGCGCTCCAGCTGCAGCGGCCAGATCAGCGCCACCGGCAAAGCCACCAGCAGCGCCATGAACACGGTGATGGCGTAACGCTTGTTGCGCCAGGCAGTAAAGGCCGGCAGGAAAATCACCACGGCCCACACCAGCATCACTTCCAGCAGGCTGGCACTGAGAAACAGTGTGACGCTGGCCGCCCCCAGTATCGCCCCGGCCAGACCGGGAGAACGCAGGGTCAGCGACAAGGCATAAAAGGCGGCGGCAAAACCGGTAAAGCTGGCCACCATGGGTGTCATCTGGTGGCCGGTGACAATCAGGCCCAGGCAGCCTATCAGTATCATCACCACACTGCGGCCGTAACGGCGGCCGATCAAATCGCGCCCGGTCATGCCGGCCAGCGTCAGGCCCAGCGCCATGAACAACGGCGTGGCCAGGCGAGCGGCATCATGCGCGGGTAGCAGCCAGGGCGAAAACAGCTTGGCAAAACCAGCGGCCACCCAGTAATACAAGGGCGGCGACTCCAGATAGGGCACCCCCTGCAGGGTGGGCAGCAGCCAGTTGCCGCTGCGCAGCATGCCCTCTACCACCGCCATCACATAGGGTTCGTCCGGCTTCCACGGGTCGTGGCCGATAATGCCGGGCCACAGCCAGACGAAACACAGCAGCAGCAAGACCCAGGGTTTTTCAGTGGGAACGGGAACGGTGGCGTTTTGCGGGGAGTACGTCAGCATCGAGGCGCGCGCCAGTCAAGTAGAAGTAATACGCTATTTTAATGTGCAAGCGCGGGCAGCGGAAATGAAAAAAGGCAGCCATGGCTGCCTTTTTTCCAAAGCTTACAAGCTTAGCGCTTGAAGAAGCCGCCGAACTTCTGGTTGAACTTGTCGATACGACCAGCGGTATCAACAATCTTCTGCTTACCGGTGTAGAACGGGTGGCAGCTGGAGCACACTTCAATGTGGAAGGCGTCCTTGGCCATGGTCGACTTGGTAGTGAAGGTGTTACCGCAAGAGCAGGTAACCGCAACGTCGGTGTAATTCGGGTGGATATCAGCGCGCATGAGAGCTTCCTTAGTTTACGGGTACAGGGGTTTTGCCTGTACTACAGGGTCAAGAGGACGCATTATCCGCGCTTTATTTGCGCTTGACAAGTCGCTCAAGATTAAAACAGTGGCAAGTTGCCGGCATGGTCCGATGCTGTGGCCAATCATATCGGCAAGGTCAGCCCTTTACTCTGGCCTGACCTTGCCGACTTGCCTCATGTCAGGCACGACGCCAGCTAGTGCCCTGGGCGTTGTCTTCCAGCACCACACCCTTGGCGATCAGCTCGTCACGGATGCGGTCAGATTCGGCCCAGTTCTTGCTGGCACGCGCATCGCGACGCGCCTGGATCAGCGCTTCGATCTGCTCGGCAGTCAATTCGCCCTCACCTGCTCCTGCCTTGAGGAATTCCTCCGGCTCGCGCTGCAGCAGGCCCAGCACACCGGCCAGATCCTTCATCAGGCGTGCCAGTTGAACATCGCGCGTCTTGTTGACCTCACCGGCCAGATCAAACAGCACAGCCACGGCTTCGGAGGAGCTGAAGTCGTCGTCCATGGCCGCCTTGAAGCGCGCTGCGTACGGGTTGCTCCAGTCGATACCCGTGGACGCCGGCAGCTCCAGGCCGC
The DNA here is from genome assembly GCF_013911085.1 of Aquitalea aquatica. GTDB lineage: Bacteria > Pseudomonadota > Gammaproteobacteria > Burkholderiales > Chromobacteriaceae > Aquitalea > Aquitalea aquatica. The sequence continues at coordinate 99,792 of NZ_JACERN010000046.1, read as the reverse complement.
GCAAGGCAGTGTACAGCCGGGTCAGACCCTGCTTGGCATCGTTGAGGATGCTGTCGGTGTAGTTGACCGGGCTGCGGTAGTGGCTGCGCACGATGAAGAAGCGCACAACCTCGCCGTCGAAGTGCTGCAACACGTCGCGGATGGTGAAGAAATTGCCCAGCGATTTGGACATCTTTTCGCCATCGACATTGATAAAGCCATTGTGCAGCCAGTAGTTGACATACTTGTGGCCGTGCGCGCCCTCGGACTGGGCGATTTCGTTTTCGTGGTGCGGGAATTGCAGGTCTTCGCCGCCGCCATGAATGTCGAAATGCTCACCCAGGTGGTGGCAGCTCATCACCGAGCATTCGATATGCCAGCCCGGACGGCCAGCACCCCACGGGCTTTCCCACGACGGTTCGCCCGGCTTGGCCGCTTTCCACAGCACGAAGTCCAGCGGATCGCGCTTGTTGGGGTCGATTTCCACCCGCTCACCGGCGCGCAGTTTGTCCAGCGTACGGCCGGACAGCTTGCCGTAGCCTTCAAACTCGCGCACCGCGTAGTACACGTCGCCATTGGGGGCCGGGTAGGCCTTGCCATTGGCAATCAGCTGTTCGATCAGCGCAATCATGCCGCCCACGTGGTGGGTGGCACGCGGCTCGTGTGTCGGCGGCAGCAGGTTCAGCGCGGCGGCGTCCTGATGCATGTCGGCAATGGTTTCGGCTACCAGCTGGTCCGGGGTGATGCCGCGTTCCAGCGCACGCTTGATGATCTTGTCTTCGATGTCGGTGATATTGCGCACGTAATTGACATCGTAGCCGGAGGCCTTGAGCCAGCGGTAGATCACGTCAAAGGCCGCCAGCATGCGGGCATGGCCGATATGACAGAGGTCGTACACCGTCATGCCACACACATACATACGCACCTTGCCCGGTTCGATGGGGTGGAACTCTTCTTTCTGGCGAGTCAGGGTGTTGTACACGTTCAGCATGATCTAGATAACCTGTGCTTGGGTAAAAGGGGAAATTGTAGCAGAGTCGTCAAGCCCCCGCGAAGCGCCTGCACACTGCCCGACAAGCGATGCGCAAAATGCAAAACCGGGCACATGGCCCGGCGGCTTGACCAACGAAAGCTGACAGATGGGGTCACACTGGCGGCCATTCAATACGGCGGTAGTCCGGCAAGCCCTGGCGGAAAGGTGGCATGCGCTCGCCTTCCATCAGCGGCAACAGGTAGTCCAGAAAGACCTGGGTCACGCCATAGCCATCGGCGGAGATGAAGTGCGCAGGGAAAGCCTTTTCCAGATCCCCCACATCAGAGAGCGGAAACGCCGCCACTTCCCAGCGGTAAGGGTGATCGGACAGGCGACGGATACCCGCCATCTCGCCACTGCGGCCAGCCTGCAGCCACTCCACGCCCTTCTGCCCCATCTGGTAAGCCTGTGCGGCATCGGTGGCCGACACCAGATGCCCGGCAGCGCGTTGCAGATAATCCACCTGTGCCACATGGGCAGACAGGCCGCGTTCGCGCTTGAGCAGACCAGCCAGCCAGCTACCCACCCCGCCCAGTTGCTCATGGCCATACACAGCCGAGGCATTGGCTTCGGTGACAAAGCGCCCGGAGGCATCCACCAACCCTTCGGCCACCGAAATGGCACACTGGCCGTGCGCCGCCAGGCTGGCATCCACCGCAGCCAGAAACTTGTCTTGCTCAAACGGCACCTCCGGCAGCAGCACGATATGCGGTGCCTGCCCGCCATGAATGCGCGCTGCGGCCGGGGCTGCCGCCAGCCAGCCGGTATGGCGGCCCATGGCCTCCATGATGAATACCCGACCACGGCCCATGCTGATCATGTCCATGCCCACTTCCAGCATGGTGCTGGCCAGAAACTTGGCCGCCGAGCCATAGCCCGGGCTGTTGTCGGTGCCGACCAGATCGTTGTCTATGGTTTTGGGTACGCCGATGACATGCAGGGCGTGGCCAGTGTGGCGCTGAAAATCTGCCAGCCGCGCCGCACAGCCCAGTGAGCCGTTACCCCCATTGATCAGCAAATAATGAATGCCGTGACGCGCCAGCACCGCTTTCATGCGCAGCCAGTCTTCGGGACATTTGTCGAAACGGCCTATCATGCGGCGGCTGACCCCAAAATGCCCACCGGGCAGGAAACCCAGCCGCGCGATGTCGTGATCGGACACACCATCGGTATTCACCAGCCGGTCTTCCAGCAGGCCAGCCAGACCGTCGCGGGCGGCATACACCGAGATGCCCAGCTTACGCGCGGTTTCAATCACCCCTTGCGCCGAGGCGTTGAGCACGGCGGTGGGGCCGCCGGATTGCAGATACAGCAGGCGTGGCTGGTTCATGGCATTTCTCCGCGAAGCAAGACTGATGGTTTTGATGCTAAGCAGCGCTTGTGTAGCAGGCAAATTACATCACGCCAAAGTCGACGCGCATCAAATGCTGCGCTGGCGAAGCTTGTCAAAGTCCGCGCTGCGGTGTAACCGGGGCCGCGGACATGAAAAAAGCGGGCCTATGGCCCGCTTCTGTACACGATATGGCTGGCGGCAGGTTTACTTGCTCCAGGTATCGCGCAGGCCTACCGTGCGGTTGAACACGGCACGCACACCTTGCTGATGGTCGTAACGGTCGGTGACAAAGTAGCCCAGACGCTCGAACTGGAAGCGCGATTCCGGCGCAGCCTTGAGCACGGCATCTTCTACATAGGCAGTGACGGTTTTCAGCGATTCCGGGTTGAGGAACTGGCGGAAATCAACATATTCGCCATCTTCGCCACGCACGGCATCCGGACGCGACTCGGTAAACAGGCGGTCGTACAGGCGTACATCAGCCTCGATAGCGTGTTCGGCCGATACCCAGTGAATCACGCCCTTGACCTTGCGGCCTTCCGGGTTCTTGCCCAGGGTGTCGTGGTCGATGGAGCACTTGAGTTCCACCACCTTGCCGTCGGCGTCCTTGATCACTTCTTCGCACTTGATGACATAGCTGTAACGCAGGCGCACTTCGCCGCCGGCGGTCAGACGCTGCCACTTGGGCGGTGGCACTTCGGCAAAGTCCTCACGTTCGATCCAGATTTCACGGGCAATCGGCACTTCACGCTCGCCGAATTCCGGGTGATGCGGATGGAAAGGCGCGCTGCGGCTGGCAGTGACGGCGGCATCGAAGTTGCTGAGGGTCACCTTGATCGGGTCCAGCACGGCCATCACGCGCGGCGATTCGTTTTCCAGCATCTCGCGCACGGCGCCTTCCAGCACGCTCATGTCGATGATGTTTTCACCCTTGGACACGCCAATGCGCTGGGCAAACAGGCGGATACCAGCCGGGCTGAAGCCACGGCGACGCATGCCTTCGATGGTGGGCATGCGCGGGTCGTTCCAGCCATCCACCAGGCCGTCGGTCACCAGCGCCTGCAGCTTGCGCTTGGAGGTGAGCGCGTACAGCAGTTCCAGACGGGAAAACTCGTACTGGCGCGGGTGGCAAGGGATGGTGATGTTGTCCAGCACCCAGTCGTACAGCGGGCGGTGGTCTTCGAACTCCAGCGTGCACAGGCTGTGGGTAATGCCTTCCAGTGCATCCGAAATGCAATGGGTGTAGTCGTACATCGGGTAGATGCACCACTTGTCGCCAGTACGGTGGTGATGGGCACGGCGGATACGGTAGATCACCGGGTCACGCAGGTTCACGTTGCCGGAGGCCATGTCGATTTTCAGGCGCAGGGTCTTGCTGCCATCCGGGAAATCGCCGGCACGCATGCGGGTGAACAGGTCGAAGTTTTCTTCCACGCTACGATCGCGGAAGGGGCTGTTCCTGCCCGGCTCGGTCAGGCTGCCGCGATAAGCGCGCATTTCTTCGGCGTTCAGGTCGCAGACAAAGGCCTTGCCGGACTTGATCAGCTCAACGGCGTAGTCATACAGCGCGTCGAAGTAATCCGAGGCGAAACGGACATTGCCATCCCACTGGAAACCCAGCCATTCCACACTGTCCTTGATGGTTTGCACAAACTCGTCGGATTCTTTTTCCGGGTTGGTGTCGTCCATGCGCAGATTGCACTTGCCCTGGTAATCTTCGGCCAGACCGAAGTTGAGGCAGATGGATTTGGCATGACCCACGTGCAGGTAGCCGTTGGGCTCGGGCGGGAAGCGGGTGACGATGGAGCTGTGCTTGCCGCTGGCAAGGTCCTCGTCAATGATGTTGCGAATGAAGTTGCTGACTACTGGCGCGCTGTTTTCCGTGCTCATGATTCTGGCTGCAGACTAAATGGAAGCAATCGGTGATTGTAACCGATTTGCCCTTGATGGGGAGGGCCAGCCCCGGCATGACGAAAACCGGCCCGTTCCGGACTAACTAGATCAGTTGACGACCGGTGATGGCCTGCAGCTCGGCCAAGGGCGAACGTGCCGGATCGGCCATGTCCTCTGCCGGCAGCCAGAAAGTCTGCTCCAGCATGAACTGGCCGGACATCACGGCATGCGAGGCATGGTCGGAGAAGCACACCCAGCCGCAGCCCGGCGGGAAAGGCATGGTTTCCTGCGGGCAAGTGCGCTGGTAGTCCATGTCGGCTTTCATGGCATCATGCAGATGCAGCATCAGGTGATCGTAAGCACTGCGCTTGCGCTTGGTAATCTTCAGTGCCGCCATCAGCGCAGCCGAGCCCGGCCACTGGCGGGGAATGCGCGGCAACATGCGCCGCGCCATGTCGGCAAACGGCTCGCCGACACGCCACACGCGCGGTTCGCCATTGGGATTGGCATTGTAAAACACACGCAGGATGCGCTCGCCATAGGTGGGACGGGAGGGGAAGGCATCCACATGCAGGCGGCTGTCGTCCTTGCGCCAGGAAGTCTGGCGATCTTCCACCCGCAGCAGACGCAAGCTGGTGGGCGCGGCACGCAGCTTGCCACGGTATTCCGGCAGCAACTGCTCGACCAGGGCAAAGGCGCATTCGCGGTAGCGGCTGATCAGCGCCCGTACCGCCGCTTCATTGGCCGGATCGGCCACACCATGCAGCTTGCCGTCCGTTTGCGGGTCCAGGCTGATGTTCTTGCGCTTGGGGTCGGCCACTTGCGGATTCAGCAAGCCTAGCTCGGCGGGCTGGATGGCAAAATCCAGCTGCGGCAAAAACAATACCTTGCCGCTTTCCAGCGCGGCGACTTGCGAATGCTGCGGCCTACCCGCTAGCTGTAGAATCTGGCTAGTCATGTCTCTAGGGCTTTCTGTGGGGTTCTGCTGGCAACGGCGTCTATCAGACAGAAAACATGCCGCTTGCCACGGGCGACAAAACAGCAGGTTACGCCAATCTGCGGCCGAGGTCACATCCCGTCGGCATGCTGCGGACAAGCTGCTGATTCCCCAGCAAAACTCCCTGTCAGACTTAGCCCTACTTGCAGCACGACAATTTATCATAAAAAACAACTGTTTATAGTGATAAAACCCAAAAAGTGCGGCATAATGCCGGGTTGCTCGCACACCAGCGCCACTACCGCATTCCATCAGCATGACGACACTAGCAGCCGCCGCAAAACCGATCACCTCTTACCGCAAGTACTGGGCCAGCCGCTTTGGCAACGCCCCCTTCCTGCCGATGAGCCGCGCCGAAATGGACGAGCTGGGCTGGGATTCCTGCGACATCATCCTGATTTCCGGCGACTGCTATATCGATCACCCCAGCTTCGGCATGGCCCTGGTAGGCCGGCTGCTGGAAGCGCAGGGCTTCCGGGTAGGCATCATCGCGCAGCCGGACTGGCAATCGGCCGAGCCCTTCCGAGCGCTGGGCAAGCCCAATCTGTTCTTTGGCGTTACCGCCGGCAATATGGACTCGATGATCAACCGCTACACGGCTGACCGTCGTCCGCGCTCCGACGACGCCTACACCCCGAATGCCGAACCGAACAAGCGCCCGGACCGCGCCGTTACCGTGTATGCCCAGCGCTGCCGCGAAGCCTACCCGGGGGTGGGGGTGATGATCGGTTCCATCGAGGCCAGCCTGCGCCGCATCGCCCACTTCGACTACTGGAGCGACAAGGTACGCCAGTCGGTACTGATCACCTCCAAGGCCGACATCCTGCTGTATGGCAATGCCGAGCGCGCGCTGGTGGAAATTGCCCACCGTGCCGCCAAGGGTGAAAAACTCAGCGAGATCCGCGACGTACGCGGCACGGCCTTTGTAGTGCAGCAAGGCTGGCGGCCGGATGAAGAATGGCAGGAAATGGACTCCAGCGTGGTGGACCTGCCCGGCCATGTCGATCCGCACCTGAACCCCTATCAGGAAATACCGGAACAGGCTGCCGAAGCAACCAAGGGCAGCGACCCGACCGCACCGCAGGTGATCCGCATCGAGTCGCGCGAAGAGCGTCTGGCCAAACGCCGTGCCGAACGCGCCAAAACCGTCATCCGCATCCCGGCATACGAAGCCGTGGCACATGATCCGGTGCTGTACGCCCACGCCAGCCGCACCCTGCATCTGGAATCCAACCCCGGCAATGCCCGTGCGCTGGTACAGCTGCATGGCAGCCGCGATGTGTGGCTGAACCCGCCGCCCATTCCGCTGACTACCGAGGAAATGGACTTCGTCTACGGCCTGCCCTACGCCCGCAATCCGCACCCGTCCTACGGCGATGCGCACATTCCGGCCTGGGAGATGATCAAGTACTCGGTCAACATCATGCGCGGCTGCTTTGGCGGCTGTACCTTCTGCTCGATTACCGAGCACGAGGGCCGCATCATCCAGAGCCGCTCGGAAGAATCCATCCTGCATGAGATCGAGGAAATCCGCGACAAGACGCCGGGCTTTACCGGCCACATCTCCGATCTGGGTGGCCCGACTGCCAATATGTACCGCCTGTCGTGCAAGGACCCGAATATCGAGCGCTCCTGTCGCAAGCTGTCCTGTGTATTCCCAGACATCTGCGAAAACCTGGGCACCGACCACAGCCATCTGATTCAGCTGTATCGCAAGGCGCGTGCCCTGCCCGGCGTGAAGAAGATCAACATCCAGTCCGGTCTGCGTTATGACCTGGCTGTGCGCTCGCCCGAATACATCAAGGAACTGGTACAGCACCATGTGGGCGGCTACCTGAAAATCGCCCCAGAACACACCGAAGACGGCCCGCTGTCCAAGATGATGAAGCCGGGCATGGGCGCTTACGACAAGTTCAAGGAGCTGTTCGAACGCTTCAGCCGTCAGGCGGGCAAGGAGCAGTACCTGATCCCCTACTTCATTGCAGCCCACCCCGGCACCAGCGATGAGGACATGATGAATCTGGCGCTGTGGCTGAAGAAGAACAACTTCCGCCTGGATCAGGTGCAAACCTTCACCCCGACGCCAATGGCCATGGCCACCACCATGTGGCATACCCGGCGCAATCCGCTCAAGCGCCTGTCGCGCAGCTCGGAAAAAGTGGATGTGGTACGCGATGGTTACCGTCGCAAGCTGCACAAGGCCTTCCTGCGCTATCACCACCCGGACAACTGGCAGATCATTCACGACGCGCTGATCAATATGGGCCGCAGCGACCTGATCGGCCACAGCAAGCACTGCCTGATTCCGCCCACCCCGCCGGGTGACAAATCAGCCGCCATTCGCCACCGCCTGGGCGCGCCGGCCGCACGCCAGGGCAGCGGCAAACCCGGCCAGCCGCGCTCTGGCCAAGGCAAAGCCAGCACCCCGCAGGCCAAGCCCTTCGGCGGCCGCCCGCAAGCTACTGGCCGTCCAGGTGCCAAACCCGGCAGCAAACCGGCCGGCACGGCTGGCAGCAGCAATAGCCGCCACAAAACCAAACGCTAACCCAAGCGCACCGGCCCACGGCATCGTCCATGACGATGCCGTTTTTCTTGGGCAAATCCGCCAGCGCCAGTTACAGTACAGTCAGGCTTTATAAACAGGACACGCACAATGGGCGCCTCACTAAAACTGGCCGAACTACTGGGCTCGCTCAGCTATGCGCTGGATATTACCGAGGGACAGCCAGAAGGCCATTGCGTGCGCAGCTGCTGGATAGGCATGCATATCGGCCGCGCCATCGGCCTGGACAGCCAGTCACAGTGGGAGCTGTACTACGCCATCCTGCTGAAAGACCTGGGCTGCAGCAGCAATGCCGCCCGCATCAGCGAGCTCTACCTCACCGACGACCGCCAGTTCAAGCAAGACTTCAAACGAGTGGGCCAAGGCCTGCCGCAAATGCTGGGCTTTGTGTTCAGCCACACCGGCCGCCACGCCGGCTGGGCCGACCGCCTGGCCTCCATCGTCAACATCATGCGCAATGGCAAGGAAATTGCCGACGAACTGATCCACACCCGCTGCCACCGTGGAGCTGACATCGCCCGCCAGCTGCGCTTCAACGAAAAGGTGGCACGTGGCATCCAGTCGCTGGACGAACACTGGGATGGCTCCGGTCGGCCGCTGGGCCTGCAGGGCGAGGCCATTCCGCTCAATGCACGTATTGCACTACTGGCGCAGGTGATCGATGTGTTTCACATCACCAGTGGCCGCGCCGGTGCTCTGGCCGAAATCAGCAGCCGTGCCGGCGGCTGGTTCGACCCGCAGTTGGTCGCCTGCTTTGCCAGTGTGGCCGGCGACGACGCCTTCTGGCAGGTGTTGGAATCCGATGCAGTGGATCAGGCGGTACTGGCGCTGGAACCAGCCCAACATCACGTCGAGGTGGACGAAGATTATCTGGATGAAATCGCCGAAGGCTTCGGCCAGGTGGTCGACTCGAAAAGCCCCTTCACCGCCGGCCACAGTCAGCGTGTAGGCCATTACGCCGACCGTATTGCTGCCATGCTAGGCATGGATGATGCCCGCCGGCGCTGGCTTAAACGCGGTGCGCTGCTACACGATGTGGGCAAGCTGGGCGTCAGCAACAGCATTCTGGACAAGCCGGGTAAACTGGACGCCGAGGAATGGGCAGCGGTACAAAAACACGCCAGTTATACCCGTGCCATTCTGGGGCGGATGGACATCTTTGCCGAACTGGCCGAGGTGGCCGCAGCCCATCACGAACGGCTGGATGGAAAAGGCTATCCGCGCGGCCTCGCCGGCGATGCCATCACACTGGAAACCCGTATCATCACCACCGCCGACATTTTCGATGCCATCAATGCCGAGCGCCCCTACCACCCGGCCACCGCGGTGGACAAAACCCTGGACATCATGCGACAGAACCTGCACAGCGCCATCGATCCGCAATGCTTCGAAGCACTAAGCCAGGTCTTGCGAGCGGAAGGACAGCTGGCCTAACCCCATACCACGCCGCTGGTCAGCAACTGCTCGGCGCGCAACAAGGCTGCTGCCAGGTCCGGCTGCAGATTGTCCACGCCCAGATCATCTGCCAGCCGCGATCCCTTGAGCATAGCCAGCACTTCATCCGCTGCACCACACAAAATCAGTGTCTTGCCCTGCGCCCTGAGCTTGTCGTTGAGGCTGTCCAGTGCCAAGAGGCCGGTGGTGTCCAGCAACACCAGCCGGTGCAATTGCAAAATGATCACCCTTGCCTGCTCAGCCTGCTGGTGAATGATTTCCACACTATCCGCTGCGCCAAAAAACAAGGCCCCCTCGACACGAAACGCTGCACAGCCATCCGGCACATGCTTGCCGGCAATGGTATGACGCTCGAACAACTGGGCGTATTCCGGCAACAGGCGGTTGACTGAAGTATGGCTGGCCATGCTGCGGATAAAGAACACGGCCGCCATCAGCAGGCCGATCTGCACGGCAACCGTCAGGTCAAACACCACGGTCAGCACAAAGGTGACAATCAGCACGGCAGTATCGCGCTTGGGAAACTGGAAAGCCTTGCGGATATCCCAGTCACCCATTTTCAATGCCACCGAAATCAGGATGGCAGCCAACACCGCCAGCGGAATACTCGCTGCCAAGGGCGCAGCCACCAGCAGAATCAACAGTAACAGCAAGGCATGCACCATGGCAGCCACCGGCGTTTTACCGCCATTGCTGATATTGGTGGCGGTGCGCGCTACCGCCCCGGTCGCCGGAATGCCACCAAAGAACGGAGCCACCATATTGGCAATACCCTGGCCAATCAGCTCCTGATTGGAGTCGTGCTTGTCCGCCGTCATGCTATCGGCCACCACCGCACACAGCAGTGATTCGATAGACCCCAGCAGGGCAATGGTAAACGCTGGTGCCAGCAGGTCGGACAGATGGGTCGGGTCCAGATCCAGTCCGCCAAAACTGGGCAGGCCTTGTGGAATGCCGCCGAACTTGCTACCCAGCGTGGCCACCGGCAGCCCGAACAGCGCCGTAATCAGGGTGGCCAGCACCAGCGCCACAAAGGGGGCTGGCAACACACGATTAAGCCGCTTCGGCCACAACAGGATCAGCAGCAGGCTGGCCGCCGACAGCAGCAAGGTGGGCCAGTGGAAATTACCCAGTTGTTCGCGCAAGACCTGCATTACCGCAAAGAAACCGGCCGGCATCTTGTCCACCGGCAGGCCGAAGAAATCCTTCAACTGGGTCAGGAAGATCAGTACGGCGATGCCGTTGGTAAAGCCAGTAATCAGCGGCAGCGGGAAAAAGCGGATCACCTGCCCCAGCCGGAACAACCCCATCAATACCAGCATCACCCCTGACATGAAGGTGCAGATCAACAGATTGGCCACGCCATACTTGGCGACAATGCCATAGATGATGACGATGAAAGCTCCGGTCGGCCCGGTGACCGACAGCCGGCTGCCACCCAGTGCCGCCGCCAGGAAGCCGGCAATCACGGCGGTAAAGATGCCCGCCTGTGGCGTCACCCCACTGGCCATGGCAAAGGCCATCGCCAGGGGTAGCGCAACAATGCCGACGGTCAGGCCCGCCATGACGTCATCGCGCAGCAGATTGCGATTGTAGTGTTGCAGGGTATCAAGAACACGGGGACGGAAACCCAAACTGAACATGGCGACAGCTTTCTATTGTTGTGGATGGCCGGCAGGCACGGGCATGCCGCCGGCAGGGTTATCTTGTCATCATCGACGCCAGCGCCTTGCCATGCAAGGGATGCACGACTGCATGTCGCATTCCGGCCGTGGCACTGGCCATGGCGGAGGCATATCGACACCCCAATTCAACAGGCGTAGGATGATTTCATGACCACTTCAGCATGAGGGAAAACCATGACGCAAGACAAAAATACTGATCCCGCCACCCCTGCCGCCACCCCAGAAGCCAGCGCCGCCGCCCCTGAAACCGTAGTCAGCCACAGCCCTGCACCGGCGCGTAAACCCGCCCGCAGCGGCAGCAGCCGTCAAAGTAATGTCAAACGGGTACACCAGGAATCGATCAAGGCCATCGAAACCATCAGCCAGCAGCCGGTCGCCCTGCAAGTAGCCGAAGCGCCGCATGGCACCAGCGAAGACAGCACCACGGCCGAACTGCCTGCCAGCTACCCATACCGCACTCGCCTGCGTCGCACCGAGTACGAAAAAATCAAGCTCGAGCTGCAGATCGAGCTGTTGAAGGTGCAGAACTGGGTAAAGGAAACCGGGCAGAAAATCGTCATCCTGTTTGAAGGGCGCGATGCGGCCGGCAAGGGTGGCACCATCAAGCGCTATATGGAACACCTCAACCCACGCGGTGCCCGCGTGGTGGCACTGGAGAAACCGTCCGAGCGCGAACGCACCCAGTGGTATTTCCAGCGTTATATCGAACATCTGCCGGCTTCCGGCGAAATCGTGTTCTTCGACCGCTCCTGGTATAACCGCGCAGGCGTCGAACGGGTCATGGGCTTTTGCAATCCGGATGAATATCTGGAATTCATGCGCCAGACCCCACAGCTGGAACGCATGCTGGTCAACAGTGGCATTCATCTGTTCAAGTTCTGGTTCTCGGTCAGCCGCGAAGAACAGCTGCGCCGCTTCATCTCACGCCGCGACGACCCGCTCAAGCACTGGAAACTGTCACCCATCGACATTCAGTCGCTGGATAAATGGGACGACTACACCGCCGCCAAACAGGCGATGTTCTTCCATACCAATACCGGCGATGCACCGTGGGTGGTGGTGAAATCGGATGACAAAAAGCGCGCCCGCCTCAATTGCATCCGCCACTTCCTGGCCAGCCTGGATTATCCCGACAAAGACCCGCGCGTGGCACACAATGCCGACCCGCTGATTGTCGGCGCACCCAAGCACATGCAGAACGAGGACGAGGACAAGCTGATGCGCTTCGGCGTCTGAGTCCCCGGGCAGAACCAGCCGCCAGCATGCTGGCCGGCTGGTGGAGCCGGTCGCATCCACGGCCGGCTGCTGTGCTAGAATTCGGCATTGTTCCTGCCGATAGCACTCGATACGTCCATGAAAAAATTGCTCTCCAGCCTTGCTCTATGCGCGCTGCCGCTGCTGGCACAAGCCGCACCGGTAGTGGAAATGACCACCAACAAAGGCGTGATCGAAATCACCCTTGACTCGGCCAAGGCTCCCAAAACGGTGGCCAACTTTGTGAGTTACGCCAAGGCCGGTTTCTATAACGGCACGGTGTTTCACCGCATCATCGACGGTTTCATGATCCAGGGTGGCGGCTTTGACGGCAAACTGGAACAAAAACAGGCCCGCGCCCCTATTCCCAACGAGGCTGCCAATGGCCTGAAAAACACCATCGGCAGCATTGCCATGGCACGCACAGCGGATCCTAACTCGGCCACCGCACAGTTTTTCATCAACGTAGCCAATAATGAATTCCTTGATTACAAGAACCCGACACCGCAAGGTATCGGCTATGCCGTATTCGGCAAGGTAAGCAAGGGAATGGACGTGGTCAATCGCATTGCCAAGACCCACACCGGCAACATGAAAGGCATGGACGACGTGCCGTTCGAACCCATCGTGATTCAGAAGGTGGTTGTCAAACCCTGACCCGCCAGCAGTCGGCCCGGCAAGCCCGGACCGCACACCACCACATCAGCAAGCATTCGCTTCAGACACAAGGATGACCCTCATGATCAAACTGACCACCAATTTTGGCGAAATCGTACTGGAACTGTTCAGCGACAAGGCTCCGGTTACCGCAGCCAACTTTGAAGAATACGTCAAGAGCGGCCACTACGATGGCACCATCTTTCATCGCGTCATCAACGGTTTCATGATTCAGGGCGGCGGTTTTGATGCCGACATGAAGCAAAAAGACACCCGCGATCCGATCAAGAACGAAGCCAACAACGGCATCTCCAACAAGACCTATACCGTTGCCATGGCCCGCACCATGGACCCGCACTCCGCTTCGGCACAGTTCTTCATCAACGTGTCCGACAATGACTTCCTCGATTTCAAGTCCGAAACCACCCAGGGCTGGGGCTATGCCGTGTTCGGTCAGGTAGTGGAAGGCAAGGATGTGGTTGACCGCATCAAGACCGTACGCACCGGTCGCAGCGGCGGCCATCAGGACGTACCGGCAGAAGCCGTCGTTCTGGAAAAAGCCGAGATCATCTGATCCGCCGGCCCGGCTCCTGCGCCGGGCTTTGCCACACCAGCCAGCCGCCGCAAGGCAGCTGGCTTTGCTTTAGCCACCCACCCTTCATTTATCGCTGCCTACCCACCATGAGCCATCACTTCATCTCCGACCTGCACCTGAGCGAAGACACCCCGGCACTCTGCCAGCTGTTTGTAGACACCTTGCAGCAATGGCAAGGACAGATCGACAGCCTGTTCATTCTGGGTGACTTGTTCGAATACTGGGTGGGCGATGACGATGACTCAGCCTTTCTTGAGGCAATGCTGGGTGCGATGCAGCAGTTTTCCCGCCACACCCCACTCTACGTGATGCGTGGCAACCGCGACTTCCTGCTGGGCGATGGCTTTGCCCAACGCTCCGGCGCCGCACTGCTGGAAGACCCTTACCTGCTGCAAGCCTATGGCCGGCCTTATCTGCTCAGCCATGGCGATGCCCTGTGCGCGGCCGATACCGCCTATCAGCAATTCCGTGCCATGAGCCGCAATCCGGCCTGGCAAGCCGCCATGCTGGCCAGACCGCTGGCCGAGCGCCACGCCATCGCCGCGCAGGCCCGCATGCAGAGTGAGGCCGCCAAGCAGCAACAAGGCCTGAGCGCCATTACCGACGTTACCGACAGCGCCGTGCTGGAACTGCTGGAGCAGTACGACTGGCCAACGCTGATCCACGGCCATACCCACCGCCCGGCCACCCACAGCCACCAGCAAGGCAGCCGCCAGGCCGAACGCTGGGTCATCCGCGACTGGCACGGTGCGCAGGGTGGCTATCTGCGCCTGGATGCCTCCGGCCTTACCGCTCTGCCACTAGGCTAACAGCCACTATTAACAAAAAAACGGCTGCGGCGTTGCACCTGCTGGCATTACCCTTTTGTACTGTCTGCATCGGCGCGCCTAGCCCCAGGGCCACTACGCGATTTTGTCAGCGGCGCCAAGCATCGGGGTAGCAACCCACGGCAAGCCTTACTGCTATTCGCCCCACCCACTCAGCATTTCCCTCAAGTCCACGCCTCCGTTAAGGGTAAACCCGCAAGGGCAAGCCCTAAATGACGATTTGCAGCGCAATCACTACAGTTGCGCCATCCGCCACCAGCACAAAAACAGGCGGAACGCTCGATAACGGGCCCGTCACACGACGCGCAGCCCGATCAACGCCAACAATCATTGGAGAGAATCATTATGTGGTCCCACGTCTACGACCCACTGGGCAACCCGTGGCTGTCTACGCTGTGCGCAGCGTTGCCGATCATCGTGCTGCTGGGCGCGCTCGGCATTTTCCATATCAAGGCACATATTGCCGCCATGATGGGTTTGATCACCTCGCTCGTCGTCGCCATCGGCATCTTCGGCATGCCGGGCAGCATGGCGCTTAGCGCCACCCTGATGGGCGCAGCCAATGGTCTGCTGCCGATTGGCTGGATCATCCTGAACGTGATCTTCCTGTACCAGCTGACCGAGCGCAAAGGCCAGTTTGCCATCCTGCGCGAGAGCATTACCGGCGTCACGCAAGACCGTCGCCTGCAACTGCTGCTGATCGCCTTCTGCTTTGGTGCCTTCTTCGAAGGTGCCGGTGGCTTCGGTACGCCTGTTGCAGTAACCGGTGCCATGCTGATCGGCCTGGGCTTCTCGCCGCTGGCTGCATCCGGCCTGTCGCTGATTGCCAATACCGCACCGGTTGCCTACGGCGCGCTGGGCACTCCGATCACCACCCTGGCCAAGGTCACCGGCATCGATGTGATGCTGATCTCCTCCATGGTCGGTCGTCAGATGACCATCTTCGCCATCATCGTGCCGTTCTGGCTGCTGATTGCCTTCTGCGGCTGGAAAAACACCATCCGCATCTGGCCGGCCGTACTGGTGGCCGGTCTGTCCTTCGCCATTCCGCAACTGCTTGTGTCCAACCTCATGGGCCCGGAACTGGTAGCTGTCATCGCCTCGGTCTGCTCTATCGCTGCACTGGTGTTCTTCCTCAAGGTATGGCATCCGAAAGAGGTCTACACCTCTACCGCCGGCACCATGGCTGGCGCTGCAGCCGAAGCCGCTGGCAACACCGGCCTGCAGCCCAAGCATGGCTACAGCACTGGTGATGTGATCCGTGCCTGGTTGCCCTGGCTGATCCTGTCGGTCCTGGTTTTCGCTTGGGGTTCGCCTAGCATGAAAAAGCTGCTGGATTCCATTTTCACCCTGGATATCCAGTGGCCCGGCCTGCACAACCTGGTACAGAAGATGCCGCCGGTTGTCGCCAAACCGCACCTTGAAGCTGCTATCTACAAGCTTAACCTGCTGTCCACCACCGGCACCGGCATCCTGGTAGCTGGCATCCTGTCCGGCCTGATCATGGGCTATCGCCCCAGCGAGCTGATCAAAGTGTACGGCCAGACTTTCTGGTCGCTGCGCTACTCGCTGATCACCATCGTGGCCATGCTGGCACTGGGCTACCTCACCCGCTACTCCGGCGTGGACATCACCCTGGGTCTGGCCTTCTCGCACACCGGCGTGCTCTACCCCTTCTTCGGCACCCTGCTGGGCTGGCTGGGCGTGGCGCTGACTGGTTCCGATACCGCGGCCAACGTGCTGTTCGGTGGTCTGCAAAAGGCATCGGCCACCCAACTGGGCCTGTCGCCGGTGCTGATGACCTCCGCCAACTCGGCTGGTGGCGTGATGGGCAAGATGATCGACGCACAGTCCATCGTGGTCGCCTCCACCGCCACCCAGTACTACGGCAAGGAAGGCGTGATCCTGCGCTATGTGTTCTTCCATTCGCTGGCCCTGGCCTGCCTGGTCGGCTTGGTCGTCACCGCCATGGCCTACCTGCCGCCGTTCACGCTGTTGGTATTGCACTAATGCCTGATGGCACCAGCCGGTGCCAGACAAAAAGCCCCGCCAGGTATATCTGGCGGGGCTTTTTCATGACCTTCTCAGCAGCAGAGGACAGGACTCTTCTGCCAGATATGGCAAGCAGCAAAGAAAACGGAACTGAGACGCCTTAGCTGGAACAACTGACGCTGATTTCCTGCGCCCAGCCCGGGGGCTCTCCGGCGAAAGCCTGGTATTGCGGCTGTTCGTCAAAGGGGTGGCTCAGGCAATCATGCAGGCTGGCAATCAGGGAAAAATCTCCCTGTTGTGCAGCTTGTATCGCCTGCTCGGCCAGATAATTGCGCAGGATGTATTTGGGATTGGCCGCCAGCATGGCCAGCTTGCGCTCTGCCGCAGACCTTGTTTCCAGCTGCAGACGCGCGGCGTAGCGTGTGGCCCAGCCATCAAACAGGCTGCGATCCAGGAACATATCGCGCAAGGCGTGGTTTTCACCCGCCATATCAAAGTCTGCCAAGCGGCGGAAAAACACGGTGTAATCGGTATGGTGGGCATGCATGGCCAGCAGCAGTGCTTCAATCAATGCCTCATCGCCCTCTTGTTCCACCACCAGACCTAGCTTGTTGCGCATCAACATCAACCAGTATTGCGAGTACTGCTCCCGATAACCGGAGAGTGCCTCCACCAATTGCTCTTCGCTTACCAGCGGCAAGAAGGCCGATGCCAGACAATGAAGGTTCCACAGACCCACTTGCGGTTGCTGATTGTAGGCATAGCGTCCGGCATGGTCGCTGTGGTTGCACACATGTGCGGCATTGAAACCATCCATGAAGCCGAAAGGGCCGTAATCCAGCGTCAGCCCCAGGATGGACATATTGTCGGTATTCATCACGCCATGACAGAAGCCCACGGCTTGCCAGTGGGCAATCAACTGCGCCGTTCTGGCGACAATATCGGCAAAAAGTGCCGCATAGGGCTGATCGGTCTGGGCGCAGTGCGGGTAATGGTGGCGGATGACAAAATCGGCCAGCTGCCGGATTTCATCATGTTGTCCACGGTGATAAAACACCTCGAAACTGCCAAAGCGGATGAAGCTTTCTGCCAGGCGCGTCAACACTGCTGCCGTTTCCGGGCGCTCACGGTAGACCGGGTCGGGCGAGCCGGTCATGGCCAGGGCACGTGTCGTAGGAATACCCAATCCGTGCATGGCTTCACTACATAAATATTCGCGAATGGTGGAGCGGAGCACGGCGCGGCCATCGCCCATACGGGAGAATGGGGTCAAACCAGCCCCCTTGAGCTGCCATTCCCAACGATGCCCTTCGGTATCGACCGTATCGCCCAGCGACAAGGCACGACCATCCCCGAGCTGGGGAACATACACACCAAACTGATGGCCAGCGTAAAGCGCTGCCAGTGCAGACACGTCTGGGACAAACTGCTTGCCGGACAACAAGGCCAGACTGGCGGGCAGGGCCAGCTCACCGGCTGTTATGCCCAATGTCGCGCACAGCTGGGCATTACCGGCCACCAGATAGGGTTCGCTCAGCGGCTGAGGCTGGATGTGCCGGTAGAAGACGGGTGGCAGTTCCAGCAAGCGTTGACCAAAGGTCAGGGAAGAAAATGGGCTCATGGCCCGATTCTAGTCGCGTGCCCGACAGATAAACACCAGCGGATGATCAGGGTTTTTGTTGCTTCCACACCCGGCGCATATCGCGGGCGGCATTGAGTGAGGCGGATGAAAAACTGGTAGCCGCAAAATGCCCGACTTGCCGGCTCATCTTGCTGACGGCACTGCCGGAGCTCTGCCCAAGTTGCAGAGCCTGCTTCATCACAGCGTAGGAAGGGTGCTGGCCGGATTGTTCCAGTTGCCGTAGCAGATGCTTGTGCATCTCATTGAGTGACTTTTCCGTTGCCAGCATCAGGTCGCGCTGGTTATCCGCCTGAGCCTGCAACAGCGATACTCCGCTAAGCAGGCTGCCATCAATGCGGCTTTGCACCTCGCCCTCGGCCAGGGGATAGGCTGGCAGCCAGGCGGCTGTCCAGCTCAAACAGGCATCCTGCTGCGCATCCAGCAGGCGGCGCTGACTCAGCTCCATGGCACTCAGGTAGCGCTGAAACGCGCTGGCAAACCACTCGTAAGCCATGGATATTCCTCTTCGGTCGCTGCGGATTAGTGTGCGACATCCGGGCTGAGCGCCCAGACGCGGATCAATTCCTGCAGCAAGGCCTCCAGAATCGGATCGCCCACCCGGTCGGACGGATAGACAAACTGCAGTTCGGCCAGTTTGCGCACCCCAGGCACAACCGTCAATCGCCCAGCGGCTTCCCACTCCAGCGCTTCCTCCTCGCGAGCCAGTGCCACACCCACACCGCAGGCTACCAGTTCGAGCACGGCGGCCAGATTGTCGCTTTCTGTCACCTTCTTCGGCGAAATATTGAGTTCTCGCCACAGTTCGGCGGTGATTTTGGACAGACTGGAGAATTGCGACAGTCCAACCCACGGCAAACGCCCCAACTCCTTGGTGTTGTTCAGGTCAATCCGGTTTTTCCAGCCATTGGGCAGTACGATGCGGAAAGGCAGATTGGTGAGCAGCACGGTATTGACGTTGACATAGGGGTTTTTCCCCAGATAAAAACCGGCGTCCAACTCCTTCTTGCGGACCAGATTCAGTACCTCTCCGGTTACCCCGTGTTGCAGTCGCAGGTCCAGCAGCGGGTATTTTTCCACCAGTGCCGCCACCCATTCGCCGGCTTTCAGAGTGGCCGGGGTCAGGGTCAGTCCAATCAAGGCCTTGCCTCCGGTCTGTCCTTTCAAGCCTTTGGCGTGGTTGATGATTTCACGCGCAGACGCCAGGATGGACTGCGCTTGTGGCAGCAATTCCTGTCCGGCGCGTGTCATGGTGACACCGCCTGCAGTACGTTCGAACAAGGGCATGCCCACTTCTTCTTCCAGCGCCTTGATCTGTGCCGTGACCGCCGGCTGGGATAAATGCAGCAATTCTGCTGCCTGTGTCAGGTGGCCCTGCTGGGCCACAGTGACAAAGGTCCTTAACTGATAGATTTCCATGTACGACCTGTTCTCTCTGCCTGTAGCAAGGTGACTACATTTTCCTGTTTTCCGGATCTTATCTTTGCCAACATTTTGGCGTCATTACAGCATTTACCACAAGAATTTCACGGTATTTTTGCAAAAAAAACCGCACCACCACCGTGGTAAATGGAGTAAAAATACCACCGCAACCATATGATTAATATGATTTTTTGCAATGCAACATCCGTCTGACAAATTTTATTAATCAAAAAAAGCGATTAGCAGGAGCAGCCTGTCGTCCCTTATGTTTCGAACAGCGGTCAGACGATCGTTACGACAAAGGAGGATGCAATGAACGAGGACGTACTCAAGAAAGTACAGTCCAACCCGAAGTTCAAAGAGCTTGTTCACAAGAAGACAAGCCTGGGTTGGCAGCTCAGCATCGCAATGCTGGTCATTTACTATGGCTTCATTATGATTCTGGCATTTTCACCGTCTACACTGGGCGCACCGCTCGCTCCCGGTATGACCATGACTGTAGGCATCCCGGTAGGGATTCTGATCATTCTCTCGGCCTTCGTGCTAACCGGCCTGTACGTGCGCAAAGCCAACGGCGAGTTTGACCAGCTCAACCGCGAGATCGTCGAGGAGGCACAAAAATGAAAAAATGCACTGGCTCTCTCGCTCTGGCAGCGTTGTCTCTTTTCCCGGTACTCGCCTTTGCTTCCGGCGCCATCGAAGGTGATGTGAAGCAACAGGCCACCAACTGGCACG
Organism: Aquitalea aquatica; assembly: GCF_013911085.1. GTDB lineage: Bacteria > Pseudomonadota > Gammaproteobacteria > Burkholderiales > Chromobacteriaceae > Aquitalea > Aquitalea aquatica. Next base: position 79,733 of record NZ_JACERN010000046.1, on the reverse strand, counting down.
CCATCATCATGTTCGTGGTGTTCGTGGCCTTCACCATGGGCATCACCTACTGGGCAGCCCGCCGTACCCGCTCCGCCTCCGACTTCTACACAGCCGGTGGCGGCATCAGCGGTTTCCAGAACGGACTGGCCATTGCCGGTGACTACATGTCGGCAGCGTCCTTCCTGGGTATTTCCGCCATGGTATTCGACAAGGGCTACGATGGCCTGATCTACTCCATGGGTTTTCTGGTTGGCTGGCCGGTGATTCTGTTCCTGGTGGCTGAACGCCTGCGTAATCTGGGCAAATACACCTTTGCCGACGTAGCCTCTTACCGCCTGCAACAGACTCCGGTACGTAGCTTTGCCGCCACCTCCACCCTGGTCGTGGTCGCCATGTACCTGATCGCGCAGATGGTGGGTGCTGGCAAGCTGATCCAGCTCTTGTTCGGCATGAACTACTCTTCCGCTGTGGTCATGGTTGGTATCCTGATGGTCTGCTACGTGCTGTTTGGCGGCATGCTGGCCACCACTTGGGTGCAAATCATCAAGGCCGTCCTGCTGCTGTGTGGCGCATCCTTCATGGCCTTCATGGTGCTGTCCACCGTGGGCTTCAGCCCGGAACTGATGTTCGAGAAAGCCGTTGCCGCACACGCCAAGCACGCTGCCATTATGTCTCCTGGCAAGGCGGATCCGGTGGATTCCATCTCACTGGGCATGGCACTGATGTTTGGTACCGCTGGCCTGCCGCACATCCTGATGCGTTTCTTCACCGTGTCTGATGCCAAGGAAGCCCGCAAGTCGGTGTTCTACGCAACCGGTTTCATCGGCTACTTCTACATCCTTACTTTCATCATCGGTTTTGGCGCCATCATGCTGGTACTGAACCAGCCGGGCATGATGGAAACCATCACCAAGGATGGCAAGCAGATCACCCAGCTGGTCGGTGGTAGCAATATGGCTGCCATTCACCTGGCCAACGCAGTTGGCGGTGACATGTTCCTCGGCTTCATCTCGGCCGTTGCCTTCGCTACTATCCTGGCCGTTGTAGCAGGTCTGGCCCTGTCCGGTGCCTCTGCTGTCTCGCACGACCTGTACGCCTCCGTCATCATGAAGGGCAAGGCCAACGAGGCTGACGAAATTCGCGTATCCAAGATCACCACCGTTGTACTTGGCGTCATTGCCATCGTATTGGGTCTGGTGTTCGAGAAGCAAAACATCGCCTTCATGGTGGGTCTGGCCTTCTCCATCGCGGCTTCCGCCAACTTCCCGATTCTCTTCCTGTCGATGTTCTGGAAGGGTCTGACCACCCGTGGTGCCGTCATCGGTGGCTTCGTCGGCCTGGCCACTGCCGTAGTCCTGATTGTTCTGGGACCGGCGGTATGGGTTGATGTGATGAAGCACAAGGCTGCCCTGTTCCCGTACAAGAACCCGGCCATCTTCTCCATCACCCTGGCTTTCGTCAGCACCTGGTTGTTCTCGGTCACTGACAAATCCAAATCGGCTGCAGAAGAAAAAGCCAAGTTTGATGCCCAGTTTGTCCGCTCCATGACCGGTATCGGCGCAACCGGCGCTTCCAAGCACTAATCGTTTCACCTGGGGCCGCATCCTGCGGGATGCGGCTACAGCACTACAAGACTTACAAGGAGAAGGTAATGTCCACTCTCGAATCCATTCTGAAGGAAACCCGTAGTTTTCCGCCGTCCGACGACTTCCGCCACAAGGCGACCGTGTCGGGCATGGAGGCCTACAACGCACTGTGCGAACAGGCCGACGACAGCTACCTGTCCTTCTGGGGTGATCTGGCCCGCGAGCTGATTACCTGGAAAAAGCCGTTTTCCCGGGTTCTGGACGACAGCAATGCCCCCTTCTTCAAGTGGTTTGACGATGGTGTGCTGAACGTTTCCTACAACTGTCTCGACCGTCACCTGCCGCTGAATGCCAACAAGATCGCCCTGATCTTTGAAGCGGATGATGGCGAAGTAACCCGTGTCACCTATTCCGAACTGCACCGCCGCGTTTGCCAGTTTGCCAATGGCCTGAAGAGCCTGGGCATTGCCAAGGGCGACCGTGTAGTCATCTATATGCCGATGGTGATTGAAGCCATCGTTGCCATGCAGGCTTGTGCCCGTATCGGCGCCATCCACTCAGTCGTATTCGGCGGCTTCTCCGCCGGTGCCGTGCGTGACCGCGTTCAGGATGCTGGTGCCAAGCTGGTAATTACCGCAAATGAAGGCCTGCGCGGCGGCAAGACCGTTCCGCTGAAGGCCACCGTTGACGAAGCAATGGCACTGGAAGGCTGCGAATCGGTACAAAACGTAGTGGTTTACCAGCGCACCAATGGCGGCGCACAGTGGACCGAAGGCCGCGACATCTGGTGGCACAAGCTGGTGGAAGGCCAGGCCGAAGCCTGCGAACCGGAATGGATGCTGGCGGACGATCCGCTGTTCATTCTGTATACCTCTGGCTCCACCGGCAAACCGAAAGGCATCCAGCACAGCAGCGCCGGCTATCTCTTGGGCGCCATCAACAGTTTCCGCTGGGCCTTCGACTACAAACCGAATGATGTGTACTGGTGCACCGCCGACGTGGGCTGGATCACCGGTCACTCCTATATCTGCTACGGCCCGCTGGGCATCGGTGCCACCCAGGTGGTATTCGAAGGTGTACCCACCTACCCGGATGCCGGCCGCTTCTGGCGCATGATCGAGCAGCACAAGGTCAGCATTTTCTACACGGCACCGACTGCCATCCGCTCGCTGATCAAGCTGGGCAACGACCTGCCCAAGCAATACGACCTGTCCAGCCTGCGCTTGCTGGGCACGGTGGGCGAACCGATCAACCCGGAAGCCTGGATGTGGTACTACGAAGTAGTCGGCGGTGGCCGCTGCCCTATCGTGGATACCTGGTGGCAGACTGAAACCGGTTCGGCCATGATTGCGCCGATTCCGGGTGCGGTACCGACCAAGCCGGGTTCTTGCACCCTGCCGCTGCCGGGCATCATTGCTGACATCGTGGATGAATCCGGCGCTCAGGTAGAGCCGGGCCGTGGTGGCTTCCTGGTGATCAAGAAGCCCTTCCCGTCCTTGGTACGCACTATCTGGAATGACCCGGACCGCTTCAAGAAAACCTATTTCCCGGACGAATTCAACGGCCAGTACTACCTGGCGGGTGACTCGGCCAACCGTGACGAAAACGGCTACTTCTGGATCATGGGCCGTATCGACGATGTGCTGAACGTATCCGGCCACCGTCTGGGCACCATGGAAATCGAATCGGCGCTGGTAGCCAATCCGTTGGTAGCTGAAGCTGCCGTGGTCGGCAAGCCGCACGAGGTGAAGGGCGAAGCCGTAGTGGCCTTCGTGGTACTGAAGGGTGCTCGTCCGGAAGGTGATGACGCCAAGAAAATTGCTGCCGAGTTGAAAAACTGGGTGGCTCATGAAATCGGCAAGATCGCCCAGCCGGATGACATTCGCTTTGGCGAAAACCTGCCCAAGACCCGCTCCGGCAAGATCATGCGCCGCCTGCTGCGCTCGATCGCCAAGGGCGAGGAAATCACCCAGGATGTTTCCACACTGGAAAACCCGCAGATTCTCGGCCAATTGCAGAATCCGCTGTAAATCGATTATCGATTCAGGAGCACACTGACCTTGCGCCCGGTGATTTCACCGGGCTTTTTTTTGTCTGCACAGTGGCCGGCAGCCCGGCAGCGACTTCCTCGCTCCCTGCGATATCCGGCTCAAACCGCTCAATGCAGATAAACACCCTGTGGCTTCGGTGCCTCCACGGCCATTGGCAGGCCCTGCATGTCCCGGACTGCGGATTCGATGGTGTGGCACAGCGCGGCCAGCGGCAGATCATTGCCCTCACGCCCGAATGGCTCCTCCAGCTCCTCGCCAATCACCTCCAGTGCCAGATAGGTATAGGCAATGAACACGGCTATCGGTGGTGTCAGCCAGCCTATGCTGCTAACCAGCCCCATCGGCAACAACAGGCTGTAGATGGTGACCGTGCGGTTCAGTAATACCCGGTAAGTGTAGGGAATGGGCGTGCTGCCGATGCGTTCGCAACCACCCAGCACCTCCGACATGGTATTCAATTTTTGATCCAGCGCCTGCCATTGCCATTCGCTGATGACACCCTCCTCCTGCAACTGCAGGATCAGCTGACCCAGCCGGCGCAAAATGATGGCCGGACGGAAGCGCGCACCATTCACCTCATCCAGCAGGTCGGCCGGCAGCAGCCGCGGCATGTGATCGCACCCCACCTCCTCCCGCAGCTGTGCCTTCAAGGCATAAGCAAAGGCACAGATCAGGTCCAGTGCCTGTGCTGTCAGCGGATGCTGCGGGGCTACCGCCAGCAACTGGCGGGCAATGGAACGGTTCACCACCAGCAAGGCACCCCACAGTTTGCGCGCCTCCCAGAAGCGCTCGTAGCTGACCGAGTTGCGAAAACCCAGGAAAATCGCCAGCGATACGCCGAGCAGGGTAAAGGTAGGAATGCTGAGGGCCGAATCGGCATGGCTGCTCAGCCACCAATGCCGCGCAGCCGTCGCTAGCAGGGAAATCAGAAGAACCAGCAGCAAGCGTGACAAAATACGTGGCAACACCGAGCCATTCCACACAAACAGCAAACGAAACCAGGACACTGGGGAGCGGACAATCATGGGCAAATATCTATCAGAACCAGAGATCTGGGCATGATAAGACATCGCCGTTTTTGTTGCAGTGCAAAATAATAGTATTCCGGCTTGCACCATGCCCGTCATGATCTACAGTGGACTGATGGAATCCATGCCCCCTACCCTGCTGGCCCTCACCCTGGGACTGATGTTGCACATCGGCCCGGCACAGGCGGTCGCCATCACCATCGCCTGCGAAGACAATCTGCCGCCTTTTTCCAGCGGTCCCAGCGGCCAGGAACACGGCATCGTGGTGGAGATCATCCGCCAGATCACCAAGGACCTTGGCCTGAACGATCCCATCCACCTGTTTCCGTGGAGCCGGGTCTATGCCATGGGTCAAAACCAGCCCAATACCCTGGTCTGTGCCATGGCGCGCACGCCGGAACGGGAAAACCTGTTTCAGTGGGTGGGCGAAGTCATTCACTCGCCACCGGTATTGCTGATGCTGGCCGACAATCGCCAGCACCTGCCTAATGATGGCCGGCTGGACGACTACCGCCGCTACACCATCGGCGTGCTGCGTGGCTCTTATCAGGAAAAATACCTGCTGGCACATGGATTTACCGCCCTGGAACCGTTTGCGTCGTATACCCAGGGCTACCAGATGCTGCGCGCCGGACGGATTGATCTGTGGGCCGCCAATCAGCTGACCGCTATTTCTACGGTGCGCCAACTGCAGGATGACCCCGGCCGCCTGCTGCAAACCGCTTTTGTATTCCGTGAGCTGCCACAGGGCATGTCCATGGCCTTCAGTCTAGGCACACCGCGCGCCACGGTAGACGCCTTCCGCAAAGCGCTGGAAGCCATCAAACACGATGGTCGCTACCAGAAAATCCTCAACCAGAACGGCTAGGCAGGTCGCCAGGCACGGCACCTGCGGATCTGCTCTACGGGCGGATTTCCCCAATACCGGCCATGCGCTCTGCTCACTATATTAAGGCTGCCATCTCGGCCCAGCCCTCACCGGAGCCTTACCATGCCAACCCCCTTTCCGGCCGACTGGCAGGCCCTGCTCCAGCACGAACCTTTTGCCGCCATGCCAGCGGAGCAGCTTGCGCTGCTGGCCGGGAAGGCGCGCCGCCAGCACTATCCGCGCGGAGCCAGCCTCACCAGCCCGCAGGCTGGCCCTGCCAGCCAACTGTTCATCGTGCTGGAAGGCCAAGTACTGGCCGAAGACATCTACAGTGGCCAGGCCTTTGCCCTGTTGGGGCAGGGTGAAATGTTTCCGCTGGGCGCTCTGCTGGCACAGCGACCGGTCACCAATCACTACCGCGCCGACAGCGACTGCATGGTATTGCAACTACCACAAACCGCCTTTGTCGCACTGTGCCAGCAGTCTGCCGCCTTCCAGCTGTTCTGCACCCAGCGGCTGGCCAACCTGCTGTCGCGCGCCCGCCAACTACACCCGGCTGCGCTGGGCGGGCAGGGGCTGAGCCTGCACACCCCGCTTGCCGCCGTGATCCAGCGGCCGGCAGTCAGCTGCCGACCGGAAACCACCCTGCGCCCCTTGCTGCAACTGATGCAACAGGAAGGGGTGGGCTCGGTGGTCATCACCAGTCCCGAGCAGCGCCTGCTGGGCCTGTTCACCCTGCGCGACTTGCTGGACGCCCACCTGGCAGGTCATGCTGATGACACCCCGGTACAGCAGCTGATGCGCCAGCCCGCCTGCCTGCTGCCACCCAGTGCCCTGGCCAGCGAAGCCATGCTGGCCCTGGCCCAGAGTGGCGAACGTCATGTCATGGTATGTGAAGGCATGACGCTGGTGGGCATCGTCTCCGAGCATGATCTGTACCGCCTGTCACGGCTGGACATGAAGGAAATGCTGCAACGCCTGAGCCGCTGCGACAGCACGGCAGCCCTGTCCGGCGTGGCGGCCACCTTTCGGCGCCAGGTACTGGCCCTGTTTCAGCAAGGCATGGATGCCAATGCCACCACCCGCCTGCTCAGTCTGTTCAATGACCAGTTGCTGACCCGGCTATGTCAGTTACACCTGAGCGGAGCCGGACTGGAAGAGGTGGAAATCTGCTGGCTGCAACTGGGCAGCAGTGGTCGTCAGGAAAATACCCTGACCTCGGATCAGGACAGCGCACTGGTTTTCCGCTGTAGCGATGCCTTGCGCCAGCAGCAACTGGCGCAGCAACTACCGGCCATCGCCCAGCGCATCAACTCGGCACTGAGTGCCTGTGGCATTCCGCTGTGTCGCAACGGACTGATGGCTGGCAATCCCAGCCATTGCCTGTCTTACGCCGACTGGAGTGATACGGTCATTCACCAATTGCAGGATGCGACGCAAGATGCCGGGCATATCGGCCTGTATCTGGACCTGCGCCCAGCCTGGGGGCAGCACAAACTGGGACTGGAACTGGCCGGGCAATTGCGTCAGGCCGCCGATCAGCCGGCAGTGCTGAGTGCACTCAGCCGCAGTGCCCGCCGTTATGAGCCACCACTGGGCTGGAGCGGACGCCTGCAAACCAACCAGGACGAACAACTGGACCTGAAAGCAGCCGTCGATTTCTTCGTCGACGCGGCCCGCATCCTGGCCTTGCACGCCGGCTCGGCCGCCAGCCGCACCAGCGAACGCTTTGCTGCCGCAGCCGGCTTACCCGGCCTGTCCGCCAGTGCCTGCCAGTCCTTTGCCGACAGTGCGCAATTCCTGCAAGAGCTGCGCCTGCGCCACCAACTGGCCTGCCAGGAGTCGGCCTCCCGGCTGGACAATTTGATCCACCCGGCAGAGCTCGGCACGCTGGATGCGCGCATCCTGAAAGAAACCCTGCGCCAGGCACGCAAGCTGCAAGCCTGGCTGGCACAGTATCTGCCTTAATCCAGCAGGCAAAGCCGCCCCGCCCTCTTGGCAGCGAGGTTGTGGTCTGGACGGGAAACCCGGATAATTTTGCGGTTTTGCTTTCTGGATGATCCGGCCATGAATTTTGGGCTCTATCTGCCGCTGCTTGTCGGGCTGGCATTGTGCAATCACTGCCGCCGCCCCGCTGACAGCCAGGCTGCTGCGCAGGCACTGCCGGCGGCCATCGCCATGGGGCTGGCCACCGCCATCATGCTGCTGCTCGGTGGCGGCCTGCTGGCCCTCGCCGGCAGCCTGGGCATCGTCCTGCCCTTAGCCCTGCTTGCCGTCATGCTGCAAACGGGCAGCGCCCTGTTGCTGGCCAGCGCCCTGCAGCGCCTTGCTGCCGGCCCGACGATGCAGCTGGGACTGCACTGGACCAGGCTATTGTTAAACAGCCTGGCGGCGGGATTGCCCTTGTACTACTTGCCATCTGCCAGCGGCCCGCTGACATCCCTGTTCGCCTGCGTGCTAAGCACAGCCCTATTCACCTTGCTGCTGGCCCAGTTCGCCACGCTGCCAGCACGCCTGCAACGCTGCGCCCTGCCCGCATGGCTGCACGGCCAGCGCGCCCTGCTGCCCTGCGCCCTCATCATCGCACTGGCCTTGCATAGCCTTGGAGCCCGCCTGTCATGACCCTTGTTCTCCGTTTGCTGCTGCTATGGCTGGCCATCTGGCTGCTGGGAAAAATCCTGCGCAGCAGCGCACTGAAGCTACGCCCTGCCGCCGCCAGCCTGCCGCCGCTGGCAGAGCGCATCGATGCCTTGCTGCCGCAAACCCAGTGCGGTCAATGCGGCCACGCCGGCTGTCAGCCTTACGCTCAGGCTCTGGCTCGCGGCGAAGACAGCATCAACCGCTGCCCTCCCGGCGGAGAGGACGGCATACGCAAGCTGGCCGCACTACTACACACTGACTATCTGCCCTTTGCCGCCGATGCCCCACCGCAAAAACCCAAAGCAGTGGCACTGATAGACGAAGCCACCTGTATCGGCTGTACCCTGTGCATCCAGGCCTGTCCGGTGGATGCCATTCTGGGCTCGGCCAAACAAATGCATACCGTGCTGGCCGATGAATGCACCGGCTGCGAATTGTGTCTGGCCCCCTGTCCGGTGGACTGCATCAGCATGCGCCCGGCCACCAGCCTGCCTGCCGACTGGCGCTGGGGCTACCCGGTCATTGCCATCAAGGCCGTCAAGCCAGGTACTGCTGCATGAGCCGCCAGACCCGCTTACCGGCTGCTGCCAGCAGCCATCCACTCACCACCCTGCCGCTGCCAGCCCAGCTAAACCTGTGGCTGCAAGGCAGTCGCTGCTGTGTCGAAGTGGGCCAGCGCGTACTGAAGCACCAGTTGCTGGCACAGGCCGACAATGAGTTTGGCGCGGCCGTCCATGCCCCGACCTCCGGCCATATCCGTGCCATCGGCCCGCTGCCGCAGGCCCTGCCCGATGCGCCGCTGCGGGATGGCCTGCAGTTGCAGCCAGACGGGCAGGACGAAGCACTGCCCCTGCAAGCCAATACCGACTGGCCAGCACTGTCACCACTGGCGCTGGCCATCCGGCTGCAAGACATGGGAGTCATGGGCCAGCACGGCCCGCTACTGCCGCTGGCCTGGGCCGCAGCCGCGCCACCGCCGGCACTGCTCATCATCAATGCTGTAGAAAACGAACCTTTTCTGCAGGCCGACAGTACGCTGCTGCGCGAACAAGCCGCTGCGGTAGCCGACGCCATGGCCATGCTGGGGCGCATACTGCAGCCAGCGCGGCTGGTACTGGCCATCCAGCAAGAACAGGGAGCGGCCATCAATGCCCTGCGCAGCCTGGCCGCTAGCCAAAGCTGGCAGCTGGAAGTGATACAAGCCCCCTACCCCGCTGGTGATGACGCACCTCTGCTGCAGTCACTGGCACGGCCCGAAGAAAGCAGCAACAGCCTGTGCCTGCCGCTAGCCGGCGTCTATGCGGCCGGACGGGCCATCCTGCATGGCGAGCCCTGCATCAGCCGCATCGTCACCGTCAGCGGTGCCGTCAAGCAGCCGCAGAACATCCTCGCCTTGCTCGGCAGCCCGGTGGCCGATCTGCTAGCCTGCGCCGGCCTGCCGCCACAGCGGCATGCCATCGTCCATGGCGGCGGCCTGCGCGGCTTTGCCTTGCCCGATACTGCCATTGGCATACACCAGCACAGCCATTGCCTGCTGGCCCTAGCCGATCAGGCTGAGCTGATTGCCCAGCCCTGCGTCCGCTGTGGCGATTGCGCCAGCATCTGCCCCAGCCAGTTACAGCCACAAGAGCTGTACTGGCATTGCAGCCAGCAACAGCTGGAACAAGCACAACACTGGCGGCTGGCCGACTGCAGCCAGTGCGGCCTGTGCAGTGCGGTCTGCCCCAGCCAGCTGCCCTTGCTCGACACCTTCCGCCAGGCCAGCCAGCAACTGCTGCTAGCCGAACAGCAACAGAGCGCCGCCGACGCAGCCCGCCAGCGCCATCGCTTCCGCCAGTTCCGCCTGGAACGCGACAAGCAGGAGAAAGCCCAGCGGCTGGCCGAACGTGCGGCACAACAAGCCGCCAAGCTGGCACAGCAACAGGCTGCGGCCCCCAGCAGCACAGAGCCGGCAGCAGTAGTCGCAGACAAACAGGCGGCCATCGCCGCCGCGATGGCGCGTGCGGCAGAGCGGCAGCAACAGCGTCCGGATACCGCGCCCTCTGCCAGCACCAGTGAGCGAGATGCTGCCATTGCCGCCAACCGTCAGGCGACTATCGACGCGGCCATGGCACGCGCCGCCGCACGCAAGGCCGCACAAGATGCTGCCAAAGCAGCCGCAGCGGATTCCCCTGCCAACAACAGCGCTGCACCAGGCCTGAACCAACAGCAGCAAGCGCTGATTCAAGCGGCCATGCAACGGGCCAGCGCCCAAAAGACAGCTGCCACTGCCAACAGCCCCGCCGCCATGGATGAAGACAAGAAAGCCTTGATTGCCGCCGCCATGGCACGCGCCGCAGCCCAGAAAGCCGCACGCGATGCCGGAGAGCAGGAAAAATGATGAGCACACCCTTGATACGACTAGCCCCAACCCTGGCAAGCCGTAACCGCCAGCAGTTGCTGGCGCTGCTGCCGGCCATCGCCATCCTGTTTTGGCAGCTGGGGCCACAGCTCTTGCTGGCGCTGCTGCTGGCCACGGTCAGCGCCCTGCTAGCCGATGGCCTGGGTCTGGCTCTGCGCCGACAGGCCATATGGCCGGTCCTGCGCCAGGGCGACGCAGTGCTGTCGGCAGTACTGCTAACCCTGCTGCTGCCCACCGCAACACTGCCGCTGCTGTGCATGTGTACTGGTGCAGCCATTCTGCTGCTACGCCAGCTGTTTGGCGGCAGCGGCAGCAGCCTGTTTCACCCGGTGGCTGGCGGCCTGCTGCTGGCTGGCCTCTGGCTGCCAGCCAGCCTGCCCCATGCCAACCTCCCGCTGACGCTAGCCTTGCTGGCCGGCGGCCTGTGGCTGCTCTGGCGCGGCCTCCTGCGCTGGCAAGCGCCACTCGGGCTAGTGCTGGTGGTATTGATTGCCCTGCCGGTAGGCAGTGGCTGGCTGCTTGGGCAGAGTGCGCTGTGGCTGCTGGCCGGCTGGGTGATGAGCGATGGCAGCAGCACGCCTATCACGCCCCGTGGCCGGCTAATCTATGGCCAGGCTGCCGGCATGCTGTGCATCAGCTTGGTCACTTTGACCACCAGCCCGGATGCCGGCGTGACGCTGGCGGCCAGCCTGCTGCTGCTCAGTGCCACCGCCCCCTTGCTGGACAAGCTGACCCTGTCGCCTGGCCGCCGCACGTAGAAACCGCAGCGCATGCGAGTCGGCAGTGGCCTGCGTTACAATGAGGCAGGCCGCTCGCTGCTGCACAGCCTATGCGCTGCCGTCCCCTGTACCGAACCAGTCCCAAGCCGACATGCCATGAACGCCACCAAGCGCTACGAAATTTTCCGCCGCCTGCGCGAGCACACTCCCCAGCCGACCACCGAGCTGGAATATCGCACGCCCTTCGAGTTGCTGATTGCGGTGTTGCTGTCGGCCCAGGCTACTGATGTCAGCGTCAACAAGGCCACCCGCCCCTTGTATGCCGTGGCCAATACCCCGGCCGCCATGCTGGCGCTCGGGGAAGAGACCGTATCCGATTACATCAAGACCATCGGCCTGTTCCGCACCAAGGCCAAAAACGTCATTGCCACTTGTCGCCTGCTGCTGGAAAAGCATGGTGGCGCGGTACCGGATGACAGGGCAGCGCTGGAAGCACTGCCCGGTGTTGGTCGCAAAACGGCCAATGTGGTGTTGAACACCGCCTTTGGCCACCCCACCATCGCCGTGGATACCCATATTTTCCGGGTAGCCAACCGCACCCGGCTGGCTCCCGGCAAGGACGTACGCGAGGTGGAAGACAAGCTGCTGAAATATGTACCAGCCGAATTCAAGGTCGATGCCCACCACTGGCTGATCCTGCATGGACGCTATGTCTGCAAGGCTCGCAAACCGGACTGCCAGCACTGTGTGATTGTCGATCTCTGCGAATATCCGGCAAAACCGGTATGATTGAAAACAGTCTGTGCCTGATGACCCTTCAGGCTGGATGACCTGGAAATACAGCGGATCGCCCCTATATCCGTCTGAAAGCTTCCCCGAAAGGATAACTCTGTGACTCCGTATCTTCGCACCATTGTCGGCGCCCTTCTGGCTGCGTCGTTGCTCTCGGGTTGCGACAAGATCGAAAGCCTGTTCCACAAGCAGAACCAGCCGGCTCCGGTCGCGGTCCCTGCCCAGTCGGACGGTCGCGTCGCCATGTTGCTGCCTGACTTCACCCAGCTGGTCGAACGCGATGGGCCGGCCGTGGTGAACATTCAGGCCAATCGCACCGATGCGGCGCCACAGCAAAGTGAAATGCCCTTCCCGGTGCCGGAAGACGATCCACTATTCGACTTCTTCAAACGCTTTATTCCCAATCAGCCCAATCAGCAGGACCAGACCCCGGAGGAAAGCATCTCCTTCGGTTCTGGCTTCATTATCAGTGATGACGGTTTCATCATGACCAACGCGCACGTGGTGAATGGTGGCAGCCAGATCAAGGTCATGCTGACCGACAAGCGCGAGCTGAAGGCCCGCCTGGTTGGCCTGGACAAGCGCACCGACGTGGCGCTGCTGAAAGTGGATGCTTCCAGCCTGCCGGTAGTCAAGGTGGGTAGTCCGTCACAGCTCAAGGTTGGCGAATGGGTGGCTGCCATCGGTGCACCCTTCGGCTTCGAAAATACCGTCACTGCGGGCATTGTCTCGGCCAAGGGCCGTAGCCTGCCGGATGAAAACTATGTGCCCTTCATCCAGACCGATGTCGCCATCAACCCGGGTAACTCCGGCGGCCCGCTGTTCAATCTGAAGGGTGAAGTGGTCGGCATCAACTCGCAGATCTACAGCCGCTCGGGTGGCTTCATGGGCATTTCCTTTGCCATTCCGATCGACCTGGCCATGAACGTGGCCGAACAGATCAAAGCCAAGGGCAAGGTCAGCCGTGGCCAGTTGGGCATCAATATTCAGGAAGTGTCGCAAGAGCTGGCACAATCCTTCGGCCTGCCGCGCCCCAGTGGCGCACTGGTGGTGCGCGTGGATCCGCAAGGCCCTGCTGGCAAGGCCGGCCTGCAGACCGGGGACATCATCCTCAAGCTGGATGACCGTGCCATCGAAAGCTCCAAGGATCTGCCGATGATGGTGGGTTCGCTGCAGCCGGGTGCCAAGGTAAAACTATCGGTATGGCGCAAGGGCGAAGAAAAAACCATTCAGGCCACGCTGGGCGAGCTGGCAGCGGAAGCTGCACCGCAGGCCAAGCAGCAAGATGAAGCCGCCCCGCAGAATTTCCAGTTTGGCAAGCTCGGCCTGACCGTCACCGAGCTGACCGCGAAGCAGCGTAGCGAACTGGGCCTGAACGGCGGCCTGCTGGTGCAGAAAGCACAGGGTGCTGCATCCCGCTCCGGCCTGCAACATGGCGATATCATCATGGGCCTGAACCAGAATGAAATCACCACGGTGAAGAGTTTTGAAAAGGCACTAGCCAGTGCGCGCGGCAATATCGCCCTGCTGGTACGCCGCCAGGACAGTACATTGTTTGTACCGCTACGCCTGGATTGATGCATGCAACAAGCCGCCGCGAGGCGGCTTTTTTGCGTCCGCCATCCGGCATAACCATAAACTGCCAAGGAGAAAGAGCATGAGTTTTCTGACAACCGATCTGTGCGATGCCAACGAAGGCCGTGTCCGCGTGCTGGAACCGCTGTTCCAGCGCTATGGCAATCATCAGCGTTTTTATGGTCAGATCGTCACCCTCAAACTGTTTGAAGACAACACCCTGGTCCGGGAAACCCTGGCGCAGGATGGCCACGGCAAGGTACTGGTGGTGGATGGCGGCGGCTCGCTGCGCTGTGCCCTGCTGGGCGACCAGATCGGCGATCTGGCGGTGGCCAATCACTGGGACGGCGTGGTGATCTACGGCTGCATCCGCGATTCGGTGGCGCTCAACCAGCTGCCGCTGGGCATTCGCGCACTGAATACCCACCCGCTCAAATCGGTAAAACGTGGCGAAGGTCAGCGTGACCTGGCGGTGAGCTTTGCTGGCGTCACCTTCGTGCCGGGCGAATGGCTGTATGCCGATGAAGATGGTGTGATCGTCTCTGCCACACCGCTGCTGTAAAGACAGCAATGCAGCCGTGCTCAGTCACGGCTGCGCGCATGCACCGGCAAGGCTGCTTGCTGCTCTGGTTCGCCCCAACTGATGTGGTCCTGCCACCAGATATGGAATTCCGGCACCAACACCTCCGGCATATCCAGCGAAGCGGCCGTAAGGTCGATGTCGTCGGGGTCGGATTCGTGCTGGTAGCTGAGCGTGGCACCACAGTGTGGACAAAATCCGCGCATGGCCGCCGTCGAAGAGTGGTAGAACAGCGGTTTCTCGCCCAGCCACTCCAGCTCGATCAGCCGCACGGTGAACCAGGTGACGAAGGCCGCGCCGCTGGCCTTGCGACAACTGACGCAATGGCAGTGGGTCACGTGAAAGGGCTGGCCATGCACCCGGTAATGCACGGCACCACACAGACAGCCGCCATGCAGAATGCTGCTCATGTCATGCTCCCGTTGTGGCAGGCGAACCAGCCGGCCGGGCTGGTGCGGCAATTCATTAGAAACTATAGACAGTTATAAACAACGATGCAAAGCCTGGACTACGGCAGGCCTTTGCCCAGTTGACACTCCTGAAACATGCATGAAAAAAGCGATGCCGGAGCATCGCTTTTGCCAGATTTGCCTGCTTATCCAGCGCTCAGGCGGGCTGGGTCGGGGTCTTGTTGTCCAGCGCGGTCATCTGGTTGCGCTCGTCCACGAACACCAGCTTGGGCTGGTGATTGGCCAGCTCGGCATCTTCGTACTGGGCAAAAGAGGCGATGATCAGCAGATCGCCAGGCGCGGCGCGGCGCGCGGCCGAGCCATTCACCGAAATCACACCGGAGCCACGTTCGGCCTTGATGGCATAGGTGGCAAAGCGCTCGCCGTTGTTGACGTTCCAGATCTGCACTTCTTCGTATTCGCGAATATCCGCTGCTTCCAGCAGGTTTTCGTCGATGGCGCAGGAGCCGATGTAATGCAGTTCGGCATGCGTAGTGGTAACACGGTGCAGCTTGGACTTGAGCATGATGCGTTGCATGGTACTGGTCTTTCCTTGCCCGGCTTAACGGGACACTTCCACATTATCGATCAAACGGGTACGCCCCAGGCGGGCAGCAGCCAGTACCACCAGGCGTTTTTCGCCGGCATGGGCCACTTCCAGGGTATCGGCCTGGCGTACTTCGACATAATCCACTACCCAGCCAGCCTGCTGCAGATCGGCACTGGCCTTGGCTTCCAGCGTGGCGTAATCGCTATCACCAGCCAGCAGGACTGCACGCATGGCGGACAGGTTGCGGTACAGGCGCGGCGCTTCGGCACGTTCTTCTGCCGTCAGATAGCCATTGCGCGAGGACAAGGCCAGACCATCTTCTGCACGACCGGTATCTACCGGAATGACCGCCACCGGAATATTCAGGTCGTCCACCATGGCCTTGATCACGTGCAGCTGCTGGAAGTCCTTCTTGCCGAAGCAGGCCACATCAGGCTGCACGATATTGAAGAGCTTGCTCACCACGGTAGCCACGCCACGGAAGTGACCGGGGCGGAAAGCACCGCACAGCTCGTCCTGGATATGCGGCGGCTCGACATTGAAATCCTGCTTCACGCGCGGATACAGCTCCTGCTCGGTGGGGAAGAACAGCGCATCCACCCCGGCCGCCTCAAGCTTGGCACAGTCGGATTCAAAGGTACGCGGATACGCGTCGAAATCTTCGCCCTGACCAAATTGCAGGCGATTGACAAAAATGCTGACCACCACCTTGTCGGCGTGCTGGTGCGCCGCCTCGACCAGAGCCAGATGGCCCTCGTGCAGATTGCCCATGGTGGGGACAAAAGCCAGCTTGCCGGCCTGGCGACGCCATGCACGCATGGCTGCCACGCTGCGGATGATTTCCATTTCCTTACCCTTTTGGCTTAGAAGGTGTGCTCGGCAGCGGGGAAGCTGCCGGCCTTGACTGCCTTGACATAGGCTTCGACCGCACCCTGGATGCTGCCTGCCTCATTCATGAAATTCTTGACGAAGCGGGCTTTCTTGCCCGGATAGACGCCGAGGATATCGTGCAATACCAGTACCTGGCCGCTGACCTCGGCACCAGCACCAATGCCGATGGTGGGTACGGCAACCGTTTCGGTCACGCGGCGGGCCAGATCGGCCGGCACACATTCCATCAACACCAGGCTGGCACCGGCTTCGGCCAGTTGGCGGGCGTCATCCAGCAGGCGTTCGGCGTCGCTCTCGCTCTTGCCCTGCACCCGGTAGCCGCCAAAGGTGTTGACGAACTGCGGGGTGAGGCCGATGTGCGAACAGACCGGAATGCCGCGCTCCACCAGAAAACGGGTGGTTTCCGCCATGAAACGGCCACCTTCCAGCTTCACCATGTGCGCACCGGCCTGCATCAGGCGGGCGGCATTGGCGAAAGCCTGCTGCGGGCTTTCCTGATAGCTGCCGAACGGCAGGTCGCTCAGCACCATGGCATCGCCGGCGCCGGCGGCGACACAGCGGGTGTGGTAAACCATTTCTTCCATGGTGACCGGCAGCGTGGAATCGCGGTTCTGGATCACCATGCCCAGTGAATCACCCACCAGCAGAATCTCCACACCCGCCTGATCGAGGAGGGTGGAAAAGCTTGCGTCATAGCTGGTGAGCATGACGATCTTCTGGCCTTCGGCGGCCATCTTCTGCAGGGTGTTGACGGTAATTTTCATACCTGTACTTCCTCGGTGTGGTCGGGAAATGCAAGGCGTCACTTGTATTCAGACGCTCTTGTTGAAATAGCTGCGCTGTCCGCGCATCTCGCTGATGCAGCGCAACAATAGCTCGAAATCCTCGTTACCATCAACCAGCTCGAGGTGGTCGGTATTGACGATGAGCAAGGGGGCTGCTTCGTATTGATGGAAGAACTCGCTGTAAGCGGCATGCACGCGCTTCAAATAGCCTTCCGGGAAGTTCTGTTCCAGCTCGCTGGCGCGGGCGGCACTGCGATCCAGCAAGACCTGCTCGGAGGCTTGCAGGTAAATCACCAGGTCTGGCACCGGGTATTGCGGCAGCAATTGCTGCGCCAGGCGCTGATACAGGGCCAGTTCCTGCTCGTCCAGATTCACCCGGGCAAACAGGGCGTCTTTTTCAAACAGGAAATCCGATACCACCGGGCTGGCCAGGCTATCGCCCAGCAACATGCCACGGGCCATGTCGGCACGCTGCATGAGAAAAGTCAGCTGGGTGGCCAGACCATGCGAAGCCACATTGCGGTAAAAACGCGGCAGGAAAGGGTTGGATGCCGGGTCTTCCGCCAGTAGTTGCACACCCCAGTAGTTGGCCAGACGGCGTGCCAGCGCCGACTTGCCGGAGCCGATCGGCCCTTCCACCACTACATAGCGCAAATGACTCTGACTCATGCTTGTCTCCTTGGCTGAGCTGACGACTCCAGCCGCACCACGCCGGCACAATCCAGTGCAGCAGCGATATCGGCGGCCAGGCCGTGTTCCCCCACCTGCTGGCCGGGGGCAATTTCCGCCAACGGTACCATGACAAAGGCCCGCTGGTGCATGCGCGGATGCGGCAATAGCAGCTGCGGATCGTCCAACACGGTGTCCTGATACAACAAAACGTCCAGATCCAGCACCCGCGGTGCGTTGCGGAAGCTGCGTTCGCGGCCGAAACCGGCCTCGATCTGCATCAGCGCATCCAGCAGCTGGTAAGGGGTAAGCGTGGTATCCAGCAGGGCAACCGCGTTGATGAAGTCGGGCTGGTCGAGATACCCCACCGGCGTGGTGAGGTAGAGCGAGGAGTGGCTGAGCAGCTGGCTGCCGTCAAGAGCAGCAAGGGCCGCGAGCGCGGCCCTGATCTGATCAGCCGGTTGCTCCAGGTTACTCCCCAGAGCGACGTAGGCTAGGCTCACGCGGCCTCTCCCCCTCCGCCGGCCTGATCGGTACGGCGACGGCCAGATGGGCGACGACGACGGCGCTTTTTCGCCGGTTCTTCCTCGCCGCTGTTCTTGGCGTCATTAATCAGTTCTTCACGTTCTGCCTGATCGCCACGCTGGAAGGCTTCCCACCACTCCACCAGGCTCAGCGGCAGCTCGCCAGCTTCGGCGCGCAAGGCCATGAAGTCGAAAGCAGCACGGAAACGCGGCTGTTCGAGGAAACGGTAAGGACGGGCACCACTGCGGCTGTCGAAGCGGGCTTGCAGCGTCCAGATTTCACGCATGGTCACGCTGAAACGGCGCGGGATGGCAAAATCGTTGTCCTGCTCGTTTTCCACATCGGAAATGGCCAGCTGCAAGGCCGGCAAGGGCTTCTCGCCGGCAGCGATATGCTGCTCCCAGTGCTGCTTCACCTGCTGCCACAGCAAGGTGGCCAGCAGGAAACCCACCGATACCGGCTTGTCGGCACGAATGCGCGCATCGGTGCTTTGCAGCCCCAATTGCAGGAACAAGTCGTCACCGTCCTCGCCCATCACGGCATCCAGCAGCGGGAAGACACCACGCGACAAGCCTTCGTCGCGCAATTTCTTCAGGCAGGCGTAGGCATGGCCGGACATCAGCAGCTTGAGCATTTCATCAAACAGCCGTGCCGGCGGCTCCTTGCGCAGCAGATGGGCATGGGCACGAATCGGCTTGCGGGTGTCGTCGTCGATCTCGAAACCCAGCTTGGCCGCCAGACGTACCGCGCGCAGCATGCGCACCGGATCTTCCTGATAGCGGCGTGCCGGCTGGCCTATCATCACCAGCCTCTTCGCCTTCAGGTCCTTGACCCCGTGGTGATAGTCGATGATGGACTCGTCGGAAGGATCGAAGAACAAGGCATTGACGGTAAAGTCACGGCGATGTGCGTCCTCTTCCTGGCTGCCGAAAGTATTGTCGGCCATGATGCGGCCCGACTCATTCTGATCATCGATGCCACCGCCACGGAAGGTGGTGACCTCGATGGTTTCCGGCCCCACCATCACGTGCACGATGCGGAAGCGACGGCCAATGATGCGCGAGCGGCGGAACAGATGATGCACCTGCTCCGGCGTGGCATTGGTGGCGACGTCAAAATCTTTGGGAGAAACATCCAGCAACAGGTCGCGCACGGCTCCCCCTACCACAAAGGCAGAGAAACCGGCTTCCTGCAGTCGGGAAGTCACCTTGAGCGCAGCATTGCTGAGCTGATCGCGGCGTACGCCATGCTGGGACAGCGGAATCACGCGTGGTTTGCTACGGCGTTTGCCCATGCCTGACGGCAGCTCCAATACTTTACGGATAAGCTTGCGGATCATTTAGAGGAATAAGGACGTGGAATGAAGGGATTCGCAAGAAAGGAATTCAAGCGGCAGATTATAGCCTGAATCTTCTGACAAGATATACCGCTCTGACCCATTTAATCCCGACTGGCAATAGGGCAGCCGCTTTGTCATGATTGCCCGCCGTGCGCAGCCGGCCTAGAATCGCACACCATTGCCGCCATTTCTGTGTGAAGACACCACGTGATTCCCTTACTCGCCCTGGATATCCAGACCCTGCCCGATGTCGCCGGCATCCGTACCCTGTATCAGCTGGATGCCCAAATCAGCGACGCTGATGTCGTCTACTTTGCCCTGCAGCGCAGCCGGGCCAGCCGGGCCGATGAGTTCATGCCCTACCACCTGCATCGTGTGGTTGCGATCAATGCCGTGCTGCACAGCCGGCAGGAAGTAGCGCTGCACCAGTCGGTCGCCGGACAGGACGAAGCCGCCATGCTGCAAGCGCTGGCGGCACTGCTGAACGAACACATGCCGCAAATTGTCAGCTGGCAGGGTTCCCAGTTGCTGTTGCCGGTATTGCGCCACCGGGCCATGTTGCACAATGTGGCGTTTCCGGGCGGCCCCAACGGCCTGTTCGGCCAGACTCTGGAGCTGAGCCGCCTGCTATGCCAGGGCGCACAGCCCGGCTGTGTGCCGCAGCAGGAAATGGCCGGCCTGTGCGGCCTGCCGCGCATTGCCGATTACGATGCACCGCAATCCTGGGCAGCGGCGGCCGCAGGACAGCTGCCAAGCCTTCTTGAGCACAGCGCGCAGCGTGCTGCCTGCCATTATCTGATGTGGCTGCGCCTGGCCGCGCTGCAAGGGCAGATTTCCGCCCTCACCCGCAGCCAGCACGAACAAAAACTGGCACAACTGCTGAGCCAGACCGGCGGACATTGGCAGGACTTTTTGCAACAGTGGCCCGCACACAACAGGGGTTGACAGGCAATCTGCTCAGGAATAATCTTTTCTCATGCGCCGATTTGATACAGCTTGCTGGGCGCACTATAAATGCCAGCTAAAGCGTGAGTCGGATAACCCGCTGCGCTCTTCTGGCCGGCGGGTTTTTCTTTTTCCGCTTGTTCACCTTATAGTGCGCTCGCTATGCGACATCGGGCATGTTGCTTGTTTTAAGTAGTTTTAGTTTTGGTTTTACCGTCTCCGGCCATGGCCGGAGCACAGGCGCCGAGTTAATCGACAACTTGCAGGGCGCCCAAAAATC
The DNA here is from genome assembly GCF_013911085.1 of Aquitalea aquatica. GTDB lineage: Bacteria > Pseudomonadota > Gammaproteobacteria > Burkholderiales > Chromobacteriaceae > Aquitalea > Aquitalea aquatica. The sequence continues at coordinate 59,078 of NZ_JACERN010000046.1, read as the reverse complement.
CTGCTAAAGCGTCGCCTGACGGAGAGTCGGGCACGCAACAGCGCTCACTCATACCCGATGGAGTTTCACCATGTACGATTGCCTGCAAGATAGCTGTAGCGACTTTTCCTTTGCCGTATACGATGCCGTGGGAAGAAAACGCCCCCTACAAGGCAGCCTGACTGCCACCCCCCTGTGCGCCGACACTACCCTGCCGCTGCAAGCACTGATCGACTTTGCCAGCCAGCTTGGCTATGACAGCCAGCTGGACAACCGGCAGCTGACCATCCACGAGGTGGGCCTGATGGACGCACTGACCATCAACAGCCGTTTTGGCAAGGAGCTGATCATCAGCTGCGATCTGCGCCGCGAGACGCCGGTACGCTTCTGAGCCGCCACACTGCAACAGCCGCTGCGCCGCATTGCGCGCCGGTGCTGTCACGTTGCGTCGCCATTGGGCAAGACAGGGTAGCCGGGCGCTCCTTATAATGGAGCGCTTGCCCACCCCGCCGAATTGACGCACCGCCATGTTGCAGCAACTGAAAAGCGCCCCTCCCGGTGCCATCAGCACCGAAGCCCGCCAGATCAGCCGCCTCGCCCTGCCGATGATGATTGCCCAGGTCGCCCAGGTTGCCACCGGCTTTGTCGATACCGTGATGGCTGGCCGGGTCAGCACTGACGACCTGGCCGCTGTATCCCTGGGTGCCAGTATTTTCATCACCGTCTATGTCACGCTGATGGGCGTGGTGACTGCACTCAATCCGGTACTGTCCCATCAACTGGGCGCAGGCCAGACCGAGCAGTTGGGCGAAACCGGCAGACAGGGCATCTGGTTCGGCCTGTTCGTCGGCCTGCTGGGTGCCGCAGCCATGCTGCTGGCCGAACACCCTTTGCGGCTGTGGCTGCAATTACCTACCGATGTGGAAGACAAGGTCATGCTGTTCATCACCGGCACCGCCGTCGGCATGCCGGCGGCCATGATGCACCGCGCCCTGCACGCCTATGCCTCCAGCCTGAACCGACCACGCGTCATCATGGTGGTCAGCCTGATTGCGCTGGCGCTGAACATTCCGCTCAATTACGCCCTGATCCACGGCCTGTTCGGCCTGCCACGCCTGGGGGGAGCCGGTTGTGGCTGGGCCACCGGCATCGTGTTCTGGTTTAACTGCCTCACCCTGTTTGCCTATATCTGCTGGCATCGTCATTTCCGCCCCTATGGTCTGACCCGGCAGATGAGCTGGCCTGACTGGAAGCGCTACGGTGCATTCCTCAAGCTGGGCCTGCCCATCGGCCTGTCATTCTTTGTAGAAGTCAGCCTGTTTTCCTTCATCGCCCTGCTGATTGCCAAGCTGGGCATGACGGTAGTAGCCAGCCACCAGTCGGTGCTGAATTTCTCCAGCATCATCTACATGTTGCCGCAGAGCATCTCCACCGCCCTCACCGTGCGGGTGGGCCAGCGTGCTGGTGCTGGCGATTATCATGGTGCCCGTTTCGTTGCCGGCGTGGGCCTGCTGGTGGGGCTGGCTACCGCCGTAGGCACCATGTTGCTGGTACTGTGGCTGCGCCAGGATATCATGGCGATTTACTCGCCCGATCCGCAGGTGATTGCCATGGGCTCGGCCCTGCTGCTGTTCGCGGCGGTGTTCCAGCTGACCGATGCCGCCCAGACCATTGCCTCCGGTGCGCTGCGCGGCTACAAGCTGACCACAGTGCCGATGATCATTCACATCACTGCCTTCTGGGGCATCGGGCTGGGCCTGGGCATCACACTGGGGCTGACCGACTGGCTGGTGGCGCCAATGGGCATCTATGGCTTCTGGCTGGCGCTGGTATTCAGCCTGAGCATTGCCGCCCTGCTGCTGGTCAGCTATCTGGCACGCGAAAGTCGCCGTCGCCTGCACCATCAAACCGCATAAGAAAGCTGAAGATGACATTCGCCATTCAGTCGCATATCTCGCTCAAACCCCACAATACCTTTGGCATGGAGGTAGAGGCGGCCCACTTCTGCCAGCTGGATGAGCTGGTGCAGTTGCCGGCAGTGCTCGCCAGCACTGCCTACCAGACCGGCCCGGTCTTGTGGCTGGGCGGGGGCAGCAATCTGCTGCTGACGCGCGACTACCCCGGCCTGGTGATCAAGGTGGCACTAGGCGGCATCCGCTTGCTGGAAGACAGCGCGGACAGCGTGCTGGTGGAGGCCGCAGCAGGCGAGAACTGGCATGACTTCGTGCGCTACAGCCTGCAACAGGGCTGGTACGGGCTGGAAAACCTCAGCCTGATTCCCGGCACCGTGGGGGCCTGCCCGGTGCAGAACATCGGTGCCTACGGCGTGGAAGTGAAGGACCGCATTGCCCAGGTGGTGTGTGCCGATCTGCAGGCTGATGGCAACCCGCTGCTACTGGAGAATGCCGACTGCCACTTTGCCTACCGTGACAGCGTTTTCAAGCACGAGGCTGCTGGGCGGCTACTGGTGACGGCAGTGCGCTTCCGGCTGTCGCGTCAGCCGCAATTGAAAACCGGCTATGGCGACATCCAGCAAGAGCTGGAAAAACGCGGCATCCCGCAGCCCACACCGCTGGATGTCAGCGATGTGGTGATGGCCATCCGCGCCAGCAAACTGCCAGACCCGGCCGTGCTGGGCAATGCCGGCAGCTTCTTCAAGAACCCGGTGATTGAGCAGAGTCAGGCCGATGCCCTGTTGCTGCGCTTCCCTGCCCTGCCGCATTACCCGGCTGGCCCAGGCCTGGTGAAACTGGCTGCCGGCTGGCTGATTGAGCAGGCGGGCCTGAAAGGCTATCGCCAGGGCGATGCCGGTGTGCATGCACGCCAGGCCTTGGTACTGGTCAACCATGGCCTGGCCAGCGGCAGCCAGATGTGGGCACTGGCGCGCCATGTACAGGAGACAGTGCTGCAGCGCTATGGCGTGGAACTGGAAGCCGAACCACTGGTCTGGTAAAACCCGGCCACGACAAAGCGAACCATCATGCAACAGACACAAACACTGCAACACGCGCCGGTACTGGTCTTCGATCTGGGTGGTGTCCTGGTGGACTGGAACGGCATCGATCCGCTGATGGCGCTGTCGCAAGGCCGTCTCAGCCGCGAACAGGCCAGACAATTCTGGCTACACACACCTGAGGTGGCCCTGCTGGACACCGGCCGGGCCACACCGCGCGAGTTCGCCGCACTGATGGCAGACAAGCTGCAACTGGGCATCAGCAGCGAGGCCATGCTGCAGGCGCTGGACGACTGGCTGCAAGGACCGTTTGCCGGCGTCCATGAACTGCTGCTGCAACTGGGCCAGCACTACCGGCTGGCCGTGCTGAGCAATAACAATGCCCTGCACTGGGGCAAGATCGAGCGCGAATTCGATGTGCTGCAGCACTTCGAAGCCTGCTTTGCCTCCCACCTGATCGGCCTGCGCAAGCCGGATGCCGCCGCTTATCGCTACGTGCAAGAAGCACTGCAAGTGGCAGCAGGGCAAATCGTGTTTTTCGATGACAACATCGAATGCGTGCAGGCGGCCCGGCAAGCTGGCTGGCAGGCATTTCACACCGTGGGCCTGCCGGCAGTGCAACAGGCTTTGCAGGCACAAGGCCTGCTAAGCACTTGATGTCGATCTGTGCTTAAAACACGCCAGCCGCACTGACAAACAGCAGCACCACCATGGCCATGCCCCCCAGCCAGCACAGCGAACGCAGTGTGGCCTGATCGGCGATATAACACAGGCCATGCCCCAGCCGCAGCAGCAGGTACAGTCCAGCCAGCAGATCCAGTCGAGCTGGCGGCACCTTCATCATCCAGGCCAGCAACATGGCTGCGGCATAGCTGGGGAAAGCCTCCCAGGCGTTTTGCTGCGCCCAGTTGGCACGCTGGCGCCAGCCTGTGGCCGCCGCCAGACCGACCCGTGGCTGATGGTTGTCATACGGGATACCTGCCTTGGCCAGCAAGGTCCACAACAGCGGCAGCAACGACACCAGCAAGATACTCCACAAGGCAAAGGGCATGACTGTTTCTCCTGAAAAAGGGTGAATCATCGGCCAGCAGCCGGCTCAGATTTCCGGTCCGCGCCCCAGATAGGCCGCGTCATCGAAGCTGGCAACCCATTGCGGCCGGTAGACGATGAGAATGGCCATCACCAGCCCGCTGATGAAAGCCTCGGACCAGGACAGCAAAAAATAAAACGGCAGCGCTTCTTCCAGCAAATAGTCCGCTGCGTAAGCACCACCTAGCCCCAGCGCCAGCATGCCGGCGGCACCACTCAGAAACAGGCTGAGGCCACCAGCGACAAAGGCATTGAGGAAGACATAGACAAACAGCTGTGCCGGCAGATGCCGCCGCGCCAGCTGCAACAGCAGGCTGCTCAGCCCCACCGGTAGTGCAGCGGTCAACAGCCAGTTCAGCCCCAGCGCCAACACATCACCATGACCACCGGCCACCAGGGCCAGCAACAGCAACGCCATGGCCAGCAAGGCCAGCCAGGGGCCCATGAGCAAGGTAAGTACCGTGGCGCCCAGCAAGTGGAAAGACAGGCCAGGCTTGAGCCCGCCCTTCATCAACCACAGCCCCAGCAGCAACACCACGGCGCCCATCCAGGCATTGCAGGCAGCGGCATCCAGCTGCCGCCAGCGCACCCGGGTGGCGGCGAAACCCAGCACCAGCCCGGCCACGGCCGCCGCCGTCCACAGCAGCCACAGGGGAAACAACACAGCAGGCAAATCCATGAATACTCCAGCCCGACAAGGTGTTGCGCATGATACCACCGCGACGATTAGCCCCACAGCACCGGCATGGCTGGGTACAATAGCGCTTTTGCCATCAGGGTCCCGACATGAGCAAGCAGCCAGCCCACCACCTTATCGCCCAGCAGGTCAGCATTGCGCTGGCCGAGGATATTGGTCAGGCCGACTGGACCGCCCAGTTGATTGAGCAGGCCGAGGAAGGCTGTGCCACCGTCCTGCTGCGCGAAGAGGCCGTCGTGTGCGGCAAGGCGTGGTTTGAGGAGTGTTTCCGCCAGGTTGATGAGCGCTGCAGCGTCATCTGGCAGGTCCGCGAAGGCCGCAAGATTGCTGCCGGCAGCGTGCTGTGCGAAATCAGCGGCCCGGCCCGCGCCCTGCTCACGGCCGAACGTTCGGCGCTCAACTTCCTGCAAACCCTGTCGGCCGTGGCCACCCAGACCCGCCGCTATGTGGATGTGGTGGCCGGCACCCGTGCGCGCATTCTGGATACCCGCAAAACCCTGCCCGGCCTGCGTCTGGCGCAGAAGTATGCGGTGACTGTCGGCGGTGGCGACAACCAGCGCATCGGTCTGTACGACGGCATCCTGATCAAGGAAAACCACATCATGGCCGCCGGTGGCATCCGCCAGGCGCTGGAACAGGCTTTCCGCATCATTCCTCCCGGCGTCAGCCTGCAGATCGAAGTGGAAAACCTGGACGAGTTGCAACAGGCACTGGATGGCGGTGCCAAACTCATTTTGCTGGACAATATGTCGCTGGACGACATGCGTGCCGCCGTGGCGCTAAGCGCCGGCCGCGCCTTACTGGAGGCCTCCGGCGGCGTAGACATGGGCAGCGTGCGTGCCATCGCCGAAACCGGGGTCGACCGCATCTCCATCGGCAAGCTCACCAAGGATATTCAGGCTATCGACCTATCCATGCGCTTTCAGCACTGAGACCATCGTGGCGGCGGATGGCCGCACTCAGTATAAAAGTGTCCATTCGCGTGTTTACGAGGTATACCGGATAGAGCATACCGATCAGACGGCCATACAGGCCGCGATTATTTAAACGGGGAAAACCACATCTTGCGCAAGCAACAACAGGCAAAGGGCAAGCGCGCCAAATGGTTGGCAGCGATCTTCCTGGCCAGCACCTTGCTGGTGGTCATTCTTGACCTGGCCGGAACCCGCCGCCAGGGCGAGAGCGAGGCACGCAACCAGGCTGCCGGCTTGTCTGAGCTACTGGAAGAGCGGCTCTCGTCCGGCTTGCGCGAAACCAGCCTGATCCTGAAAAGTGCCAGCGACAGTAATCTGGTACAGCTGTTGCTGAACAAGCACTTGTTGTCGCAGGAGCAGGAACAGCGCATCGACGTGCAGATGCGCAGCAAGCTGCGCCAGATGCCCAACCTGAAGCAGATCGACATTCTGGATAGCTCCTGCTACGTGCTGTATTCCAGCCAGAAACACAGCCCATCCTCCCAGCTGAAAACCGATTATTGTCGCTGGTATCACCGTAATGGAGGCCAGGACAGCAGCTTTACCTCTACCCGCCAGGAACAGGGACAAGATGGCATCGTGCTGGTACAGAAGCTGCTGAACCAGGATGACGAAGCCATCGGCATGGTAGTGGGCGTGCTGGACAAACATTTCTTTCAGGCCGAAGTAGCCAAGTTGCCGGTAGGCCGTTTCGGTGAAATCCTGGTGCTGGATCAGCGCCAGGTGTTGCAAGCCAGCTGGCCCGCGCAGAAGGGCAAGACTGAGCAGGCGCTGAACGAACTGCAAAGCACCGATGTGCTGGACCGCCACGACAATTATCTGCAGTTTCGTGCCCGTTCCATCCTGGATCAGGAAGTACGGCTCTACAGCTCCCGCCTGATGGAGGGCTTTCCCTTCCGCGTGGTGGTGGGCATTGCCGAACGCGATTTCACCCGCGCCTATAACGACAAGGCCACGCTGGCCATTCTGGCCTGGCTGTTTACCGCCGGCCTGACCATGCTGACCCTGCGCAACCATCTGGCCAGCATCCGCCAGAACCGCCTGCTCTCAGCCAGCGCCGCGCGCATCCGTGAAAGCGAAGAGCTGGCCAGGCTCACCCTGGACACCGCTCCGGTCGCCCTGGTGCTGGTAGCCACCGATGGCCTGCGCATCCTGCGTGCCAACGCACCGGCACGCGACATGCTGCAGCTGCCGGCCGCACCGCAGCGTGCCGATGGCCAGTCAGCCATGCTGGATCTGCCGCTGCAATTGTCGCCGGTCTGCGACTGGCTGCGTAGCGGCGAAGTCGTCTCCAACCGTGAAGCCGAGCTGGAGCGCGCTGACCAGAGCAAGCTGTGGGCCATTGTCTCGGTGGAGCTGATGCCGCAACAGCAGATCCCGGCGGCACTGATTGCCCTCTACGATATTTCCGAACGCAAGGCTTTGGAAAACGAACTGGAAGAAAAAAACCGCCTGCTCAACCAGATGGCCATCACCGATCCGCTGACTCGGCTGAGCAACCGCCGTCATGCCGACCAGACCCTCAAGGAAGAACTACAGCGCTGCGAGCGCTACAGCCAGCCCATGTCAGTCGCCGTGTTCGATATCGATCACTTCAAGCAATTCAATGACAGCTTTGGCCACCAGGCTGGCGACAATGTGCTGCTGGCCGTAGCCAATGCTGCGGTGGACTGCACCCGTAGCACCGATGTATGTGCTCGTATCGGCGGCGAGGAATTCCTGGTGATTTTCCCCTGCACCCGCTTGCGTGATGCAGAAAAAGTGATGGCGCGGATACAGCAGGTACTGGCCAGCACGGTATTTCCCTTTACCGACGAGAAAGTCACTTTCAGTGGCGGCATTACCGACTGGCGCCCCGGAGATACGCCATCTGGCATGCTCAGTCGCGCCGACAAGCTGCTCTACCAGGCCAAGATGGCCGGACGCGACCTGATGCTGAGCGACGGCAACGCCGAGTAGTTCAGCGGGGCGCGTCCAGTGCCTGCGACAGTAGGCGCAACATGGCCGCCGTCGCCCCCCAGATGGTGAACTGCTGCCACTGCATGGCCAGATAATGCCCGGCCACCCCATCGCGCACATAGCTGTGCTTTTCATACTGCCGGCCATCCAACGCCAGCTGCAGCGGCAGCTCGAACACCTCGGCTACCTCGCCCGGCTCCGGACGCAGCTGCAGGGGTGGCTGCAGCATGGCCACCACCGGCGTCACGACAAAGCCGGTAATGGTCACGTACTGCGGCAAGGTACCCAGCACGATCACCTGCTCTTCCGCCAGCCCGATTTCTTCACGCGCCTCACGCAAGGCTGCCGCGATCACTGAACGATCCTCAGCGTCCACCTTGCCACCCGGAAAACTCACCTGGCCAGCATGCGTCGACAAAGACTCGGTACGCCGGGTCAGCAGCACCGTGGGGCCGCTATCGTGCCATACCAGCGGCACCAGCACCGCCGCCGGTCGTTGGCCCTCTTGCACCCCGCGCCACGGGATGTCACCGGCCTGTCCATCAAAGACAAACCTGGCCAGGCACTGGCGTATCCAGTCCTGGGCTTTTTCTTTGTCCGCCGGCCACATGGCTGTCATCCTTCTTATTTGGTGTGCGGGCCTATCTTGGGCAGAGCCAGTTCGCTCCAGTGTGCAAACAGACGCACCGCCAGTCCGCCCAGAAACAACAGCTGCAACAGCAAGGTGCTAACCCAGGTCAGCTGGTCCAGCACAAATAGTCCACCTGCTACCAGTATGGACACCGTGCCGTAAAAATCCTTGTGCAGGATGAAGGGAATGTCATTCACCATCATGTCGCGCACCACACCACCACCAACGGCGGTGATGAAACCCAGCAGCACCACGCCAAAAGCGTTCAGATCATACATCAGCCCAACCTGGGCACCGGTGATGCTGAAGGCCACCAGCCCCAGCGAATCGGCGATGATGAACAGCCGCTCCAGCGTGCGGCTTTGCCGCCGGTGCAGGCGCAGCAGTGCCGAAACCAGCAAGGTGGCGGCAATGATCACCAGACTGGTGTAATCAAAAAACACCAGTGGCACCCTGGCCACCAGCACATCGCGGATGATGCCACCGCCAATGGCGGTGAGCAGGGCCACCACCACGATGCCCAGCAGGTCCAGTTGCTTGCGTACGCCGATCAGATAACCAGAAAAGGCGAAGGCAACCGTGCCCAGGGCGGAAAACACTTCCATTTGAAAAAAGCGGCTACTGATTTCCATCACAGACCATCACTAACAAAAACGCCAGACCTTGTCAGGCCCGGCGTCGGGTTTTGCTTATGCATTCCGCAGAATGCCGTTCTTACCGGCTTAGCGGCGCATGGAGTCGAAGAAGGCCAGATTGGACTTGGTGGCCTTGATCTTGTCCTGCAGGAATTCCATCGCCTCGATGTCGTCCATCGGGTACAGCAGCTTGCGCAATACCCAGATGCGCTGCAGCTGGTCTTGCGGCACCAGCAGTTCTTCGCGACGGGTACCGGAACGGTTGATGTTGAGTGCCGGGAAAATGCGCTTTTCCGCCATGCGACGATCCAGATGGATTTCGCAGTTACCAGTACCTTTGAATTCTTCGTAGATCACATCGTCCATGCGGCTGCCGGTATCGATCAGCGCGGTGGCGATAATGGTCAGGCTGCCGCCCTCTTCCACATTACGCGCAGCACCGAAGAAACGCTTGGGGCGCTGCAGGGCGTTGGCATCCACACCACCGGTCAGTACCTTGCCAGAGGCCGGTACCACGGTGTTGTAGGCGCGGGCCAGACGGGTCACCGAGTCCAGCAGGATGACTACGTCCTTCTTGTGCTCGACCAGACGCTTGGCTTTTTCGATCACCATTTCGGCAACCTGTACGTGGCGGGTGGCCGGCTCGTCGAAGGTGGAGGATACGACCTCGCCCTTCACCGAGCGCTGCATTTCGGTCACTTCTTCCGGACGCTCGTCAATCAGCAACACAATCATCACCGCTTCCGGGTGATTGGTGGTGATGGCGTGCGCGATGTGCTGCAGCATGACCGTCTTGCCGGACTTGGGCGGTGCCACCAGCAAGGCGCGCTGGCCTTTGCCAATGGGGGCAATCAGATCGATGATGCGGCTGGTGATGTTTTCCTCGCTGCGGATGTCGCGCTCGAGCTTGAATTGCTCGGTCGGGAACAGCGGCGTGAGGTTTTCAAACAGGATCTTGTGCTTGGAGTTTTCCGGCGGTTCGCCGTTGACCTTGTCCACCTTCACCAGGGCGAAGTAGCGTTCGCCATCCTTGGGGGTGCGGATCTCGCCTTCGATGGAGTCCCCGGTGTGCAGATTGAAGCGGCGAATCTGCGACGGGCTGACATAGATGTCATCCGGGCCAGCCAGATACGAGGTATCCGGGCTGCGCAGGAAACCGAAACCGTCCGGCAGCACTTCCAGGGTGCCCTCGCCGAAGATGCTTTCGCCTTTTTTGGCCTGGTTTTTCAGAAGCGCAAAAATGAGGTCTTGTTTGCGCAGGCGGTTCGCGCCCTCGATCTCGTTGGAAATAGCCATTTCCACGAGCTGGGATACATGAAGGTGTTTGAGATCAGATAAATGCATAGCGGCCGTTGGTCGACTCGTAAAGATTGAGCAGAACGCTGTTTGTGGGGTGTAGATGCGGATACGAAACAGGCGGCTGATGCGCCGCCTGCTTGAAGAATGTTCAGTCGAGAATAGACGCTTTAGATGTGGCTGTCAATGAAGGCGGCCAGCTGGCTCTTGGCCAGTGCGCCCACCTTGGTGGCGGCAACCTGGCCGTCCTTGAAAATCATCAGGGTCGGGATGCCGCGAATGCCGAATTTCGGCGGGGTCAGCTCGTTCTGGTCGATGTTGAGCTTGGCCACTTTCAGGCGACCGGCGTATTCCTTGGCCACTTCGTCCAGGATGGGGGCGATCATCTTGCACGGACCACACCATTCCGCCCAGTAGTCGACCAGTACCGGCACATCGGCCTTCAGGACGTCTTGTTCAAAGGAGTCGTCGGTTACGTGCAGGATAAGATCGCTCATGGCTTCCTCTAGTATTCGGGGTGGTTTGCAGTGTCGTTAACCGCTGATGTTAACAATTGACTGCCTGCGGGGCAACCGCGGTTTTGCCGCCCTGCCGGCCTGCACAGTGCGGTCAACCACGGCCATCCATAGACAATGGGAGCGCCAGCGGCGCTTTTCAAGAGTCCGGCAAGGCCGCCGCCAGCAATTGGCGGGTATAGGCCTGCTGTGGCGCAGCGAACAGCTGGGCAGCATCGCCCTGCTCCACTATCCGCCCGCCCTGCAACACCAGCACCTGATGCGCTACCGCGCGGATCACCGCCAGATCATGACTGATGAACAGATAACTGAGGCCGTATTTGCGCTGCAGGCTGCGCAACAGCTGCAGTACCTGTTTTTGCAAGGTGGCATCCAGCGCACTGGTGGGTTCGTCCAGCAGCAAGAGCTTGGGTTTGAGAATCAATGCCCGGGCAATAGCAATGCGCTGGCGCTGGCCGCCGGAGAATTCATGCGGATAGCGCTCCATGAATTCATGATGCAGGCCAACTTCGGCCAGGGTGGCCACCACCTGCTGACGGATTTCGGCACGGCTGAGCTGCGGCTGATGCAGCTCCAGCCCTTCGGCCACGATCTGCCCCACGGTCAGCCGTGGCGACAGCGCGGCGAACGGGTCCTGGAATACTACCTGGAAATCCTTGCGCGCCCGGCGTAAAGCGCCACCACGCAAACCTTGCAAATCGACATCATCCAGACTGATCTCGCCCTGGCATGGCAATAGCCGCAACAGGGCAAGGCCCAGCGTGGTTTTGCCTGAGCCGGACTCCCCGACAATGCCCAGCGTCCGCCCGGCCGGCACGCTCAGTGACACATCCTGCAACACCGTCTGCTCGTGCCGGCGGAGCAGGCCGCGTTTCTGTAGATAGCTGACCGCCAGATTGCGCACCTGCAGCCGCGGCGGCGCGGCAGGCGCTGCTGCGTCATCCAGCACATCCGGCCGGCTGGCCAGCAATTCGGCAGTATAGGGATGGGAAGGCTGGCGGAACACCTGTGCCACCTTGCCGCTTTCCACCACCAGGCCGCCGCGCATCACCACCACCTTGTCGGCAAAACGCCGCACCAGATTGAGGTCGTGGGTGATGAACAGCACCGCCATGCCCAGCTCCTGCTGCAACTCGTCCAGCAATTGCAGGATTTGCGCCTGCACCGTCACATCCAGTGCCGTGGTCGGTTCGTCGGCAATCAGCAAACGCGGCCGGCAAGCCAGGGCCATGGCGATCATCGCGCGCTGGCGCTGGCCGCCGGACAGCTGGAAGGGGTAGCTGTCGATCTTGTCGGCGGCTTCGCTGATGCCGGTACGCAGCAACAGGCGAATAGCTTCGGCACGGGCTTCACGCGCCGTCAGTCCCAGGTGCAGGGTGAGGGTTTCGCCGATTTGCCGGCCAATGGTGAACAAGGGATTCAGCGCATGCATCGGCTCCTGGAAAATCATGGCGATGTCACGGCCGCGTATCTGGCGCAGGCGCTTTTCGCCGGCCCCCAACAGCTCCTCACCGGCCAGGCGGATGGAGCCGCTGAGCCGGACATCGGGATTGAGCTGCAGCAGGGCCTGGGCAGTCACGGTTTTGCCGGAGCCGGATTCGCCCACCAGCGCCACCTTTTCACCAGCAGCCACGCTGAAGCCCACAGAGGACAACACTTGCTGGCGGCCAAAGTGGGCATTGAGTGCGGCAACGGTCAACAGGGTCTCCATCTCAGCCTTTCCGGGTATCCATGGCGGCACGCAGCCCTTCACCGATGAAGATCAGCAATAGCAGGGTGGTGGTGAGGACGGCGAAGGTGGGCAGAGCAATCCACCAGGCGTCCAGATTGTCCTTGCCCTGGGCCAGCAGCTCACCCAGGCTGGGTGTGCTGGATGGTACGCCCAGGCCGAGAAAATCCAGGCTGGTGAGTGCCAGGATCGCCCCGCTCACCCGAAAGGGCAGAAAGGCCAATACCGGCGTCAGGCTGTTGGGCAGCAAATGCCGCCACATGATCTGCAGGCTGTTCAGCCCTAGCGAACGGGCCGCCAGCACATATTCCAGCTGGCGGTTGCGCAGGAATTCGGCCCGCACATAATCGGCCAGCCCCATCCAGCCGAACACCGTCAGCAGCAATAACAGCAACAGCAGGCTGGGCTTGAACAACGAGGCCAGAATAATCAGCAGGTAAAGCTCGGGCAGGCTGCCCCAGATTTCCAGCAGCCTTTGCAGCACAAGATCGAACTTGCCGCCGAAAAAACCCTGCAGCGAGCCGAACAGCACCCCCAGCAGGGTGCCGGACACGGTCAGCGCCAATGCAAACAGCACCGATACCCGAAAGCCGTAGATCAGCCGTGCCAGCACGTCCCGGCCGCGATCATCGGTGCCCAGCACATTGTCGGCCGACGGCGCCGCCGGGTTTGGGTTGTCGGCAAAATAATTGACCGTGTTGTAGCTGTAGGGATTGGGCGCATAGATGGCGAAATTGCCTGGCCGGGCAAACTGGTCCTGGATGAAGGGGTCGAGATAATCAGTACTGGTATCAAAGTCGCCGCCAAAGGTGGTTTCCTGGTAATCGAACAGCAAAGGAAAATACAGCTGGTCGTGATAACGCACCACCAGTGGCCGGTCGTTGGAGAGCAGCTCGGCCCCTAGCGACAGCACAAACAGCAGCAAGAACAGCCACAAGCTGAAAAAGCCGCGCTTGTGCTGGCAAAAGCGCCGCCAGGCGCGCTGGCCGGGAGTGAGGCTGGGCGCATGGCTCATCGCTCACCTCCATCGAAACTGACGCGCGGGTCCACCAGCACATAGCTCAGATCGGACAGCAGCTTGGCCAGCAAGCCCAGCAAGGTGAACACGTACAGGCTGCCCATCACCACCGGATAATCGCGGCGCATCACCGACTCGTAAGACAGCAGGCCCAGCCCGTCCAGCGAGAACAGGGTTTCGATCAGCAGGCTGCCGGTAAAAAACGCGCCGATAAAGGCCGCCGGGAAACCGGTAATCAGCGGGATCAGCGCATTGCGAAATACATGGCGGTACAGGATGGCGCGCTCGGACAAACCCTTGGCGCGGGCGGTGTAGACATACTGGCGGCGGATTTCTTCCAGAAACACATTCTTGGTGAGCATGGTCATCACCGCCAGATTCCCCACTACCGAGGCAGTCACTGGCAGCACGATGTGCCACAGATAATCCAGCAGCTTGTCGACGAGACTGAGGCTGGACCAGTTGTCGCTCACCAGCCCGCGCAGCGGGAACAGCTGCCAGAAACTGCCGCCCCCGAACAGCACCAGCAAGGCCACCCCCAGCACGAAACCGGGAATGGCATAGCCAACCAGAATCAGCGTGCTGCTGGCCAGATCGAACAGGCTGCCGTCGCGCACCGCCTTGGCGATGCCCAGCGGAATGCACAGCAGATAGGTGATGAAAAATGTCCACAGGCCGATGCTCATCGACACCGGCAGCTTGGACAGGATCAGCTGCGCCACCGACTGGTGATGGAAAAAGCTCTCGCCCAGATCAAAGCGGGCAAAACCGGCCAGCATGTGGCCAAAGCGCTGCAAGGGCGGCTGGTCAAAGCCATACAGCTTGCGCAGTGCCTGCAGCTCTTCCGGCTGCAGGCCACCACGACTCTGATACGGGCTGCCGCTGCTGACCGTCTCGCCGGCCACACCGCTGTGGCCCAGTTGCTGCACCATCTGCTCCACCGGCCCGCCCGGCACCAGCTGGATGATGGCAAAGGTGAGCGCCAGCACGCCGATCAGGGTGGGAATCATCAGTAACAGGCGTTTGAGGATATAGCGCCACATGCTCATTTCTTCTCCCACCAGGTTTCGATGGCCCACGTGGTCGGGCTGTAATACAAAGGCAGCTTGGCCGGCTGGCCAAAGCGGTTCCACCAGGCCATGCGGTAATAAGGCAGATACCAGTTGGGCAGCAGGTAATAGCCGGCACGCAAGACCCGGTCCAGCGCGCGGCTGGCCGCCTGCAATTGGCGACGGTCGGCAAACCGCTGGAAATTGGGCAGCAGTGCCTCTACCGCCGGGTCGCACAGTCCGGCCCAGTTTTGCGAACCGGGGGTCTGCGCCGCCTGACAGCTGTGGTAGTCCAGTTGCTCGTTGCCCGGGCTATTGCTGGCGCCGTACACCACCACCGTCATGTCGTAGTCGAAATCATTCAGCCGGCGCTGGTAGATGGCAGGATCTACCAGCCGCACCGTCAGGGTAATACCCAGCTTGGCCAGATTCTGCTGCCAGCCGCTGGCCACCCGGTCGTATACCTTGGAATAGGTGAGAAACTCGATGCGTAGCGGCCGGCCACGGTGATCCACCAGTTGGCCGCCCTCGTAGCGCCAGCCCGCCTCGAACAACAGCTGGCGCGCCTGCCGCAGATTACGGCGGATGCCATAGCGGCCATCGGTAAACGGCGGTTCCACCGGCAGGCCGAACACGGCGGGGTCCAGTTTTCCCTTGATGGGTTCGAGCAGCTTCAGCTCATCCGGCCCCGGCAGACCACGGGCTGCCAGATCGCTATTGGTGAAAAAACTGTTGCTGCGCTGGTACTGGCCATAAAACAGGTTACGGTTAGCCCATTCGAAATCGAAGGCCAGGCTGATGGCCTGGCGCAAGCGCTTGTCGTCAAACTGCTGCCGCCGCAGATTGAACACAAAGCCCTGCATGCCGGCACTGCGCTGGTGCGTCAGGGTTTTCTTGATGATGCGGCCATCGTCAAACTTGGGGCCGACATAGCCACGCGCCCATTGTTTGGCCATGTTTTCGGCCGACACATCGAATTCACCAGCCTTGAAGGCTTCCAGCCGCGCAGTTTCGTCCTGGTAATAGCGATAGCTGATGCGGTCGAAATTGAACATGCCCTGGCGTACCGGCAGCCTGGCTGCCCAGTACTGCGGGTTGCGCTTGAAGCTGATGTTCTTGCCCAGGTCATAGCGCTCCAGCACGTAAGGGCCGGAGCCGACAGGCGGCGACAGTGCTGCATCGGCCAGCGACTTGCCACCGGCAAGCCATTGCCGGGAAAACACCGGCAGCTGACACAGTGTCATGTGCAGTTCGGAATTCTTGCGCTTGAAGTCAAAACGGACGGTGGCGCCATCCACCGCAATCGCCTGCTTTACATCGCCCCAGTACAAGCGGTATAGCGGTGCGGCGCTGCGATCCTGCGTCAGCGTATTGAAGGAGGCGACGACATCGGCCGCCTGCACCGGGCGACCACTGGAGAAGCGCGCCAGCGGGTTCAGGTGAAAGCGTACCGACAACTTGTCGGCGGCCAATTGCATGTCGTCGGCCAGCAGGCCATAGCAGCTGTAGGGCTCATCCTCGCTGGACACGCCCAGGGTATCCAGCAGCAGCGCCTGCACGCCATCGGCCTTGTCCCCTTTAAGCGTAAAGGGATTGAGCGTGTCGAAACTGCCCTGCGCCGGCAATACCAGCTGCCCGCCCTTGGGCGCTTGCGGCTCGACATAGTCAAAATGTGTAAAACCGGCGGCGTATTTCGGGGTATAGCCCATGGCCTGAGCCGGAGCAGCCATCCCCCTGGCAGCCCACAGCAGCAGCAAAACCCCTAGCCAATGTTGTTGTTTCATATTGTTGTGACTGCTTACGCATTAATCATGACTAGCTTATCATTGCGGTTTTCCGTTTTGCGTCTGCCGGCAACAGTCTGCCGCCCAGCCCGGGCAGAACGGGATAATCATGCATTGTGGACAGGATAGCCTGTTTCCGGCTGGCGGCGGAACGCCCCAGCCCGTGGCGCACGGCCTGTTACCACGATATAAACCTTTTTCCGACCGTCTGCCGGACGCGCGATTCGCGGCCTTGCCGCCGCGTGCACGACGGCTGTCGGACAATCCCCACGACAGCGTAGCGCAGGCTTGGGTATAATGCCCCCCTGTTTCTACCAAGAAGGACTCCAAATGGGCTTTCTGCAAGGCAAAAAAATTCTGATTACCGGCATGATCTCCAACCGCTCCATCGCCTATGGCATCGCCCAGGCGTGCCACAAGCAAGGCGCGGAGCTGGCTTTCACCTATGTGGTGGACAAGCTGGAAGACCGTGTACGTGAAATGGCCAAGGATTTCGGCAGCGAGCTGGTTTTCCGCTGCGATGTGCAGAGCGATGATGAAATCAACCAGCTGTTTGTCGATCTGGGCAAACAGTGGGATGGTCTGGACGGCCTGGTGCATGCCATTGCCTTCGCCCCGCGCGAATCGCTGGAAGGCGACTTCCTGGACGCACTGACCCGCGAAGCTTTCCACACCGCGCACGATGTTTCCGCTTACAGCTTCCCGGCACTGGCCAAGGCAGCACGCCCGATGATGCAAGGCCGCAATGCCGCCCTGCTGACCCTGTCCTACCTGGGTGCCATCCGTGCCATCCCGAACTACAACGTGATGGGTCTGGCCAAGGCCAGCTTGGAATCGTCGGTACGCTTCATGGCTGCCAGCCTGGGCAAGGACAATATCCGTGTCAACGGCCTGTCCGCCGGTCCGATCAAGACCCTGGCCGCTGCCGGCATTTCCGGCTTCTCCAAGCTGCTGTCGATTGCTGCCGGCCAGTCCTGTCTGCGCCGCAACGTCACCACCGAGGAAGTGGGCAACACCGCTGCCTTCCTGCTGTCGGACCTGTCCTCCGGCATTACCGGCGAAATCACCTATGTTGATGCAGGCTTCAGCATCAACTCGATGAACGTACCGGACGCCTGATGCATCCCGGCGCAGCCTGGCTGCGCTGCTGACACTGCTGCCACGGGGTGGCTTCCTGTACGGGAAGCCGCCCCGTTTTGCTATGGCGGGTGCGACAAACTCAACCAAATGGTGGATGGTGTCAGCCAAGCTGCTCTCACACACTTATCGGGCCTTTACCCATCAGGAGAACGAGATGAGCAGCCAACCCGTATTCATTCCCGTCGGCGATCTGGCCGATGGTTTCGCCCCGGACAGCCACATTCTTCCCAGCACAGCAGTCCTGCAAGGACGTCAGTTTGTGCTGCACTTTGCCGATGGCAGCAGCGCCAGCCTGCAGGTGGGCGAGCAGGATTGCCAGCTGGAAACCATGAGCAAGGGTAGCGCCGAGGGCTTTGTCGGCCAGGGCGCTTACCGCGCCAGCAGCCTGCGCCCCGGCATCGTGCTGCTGGATTTCATCCCGCGCCAGCAACATGGCCACTCGCTCAGCCTGGTGCTGGATATTGAGCGTGCCGTGTTTACCGCAGTGGCTGGGCAATTACCCAGCGCGCAGGATGTGGCACAATCCGCCTTCAGTCGCGTCAATCAGGGTCAGGAGCTGACCGCAGTGCGCTGCCAGTTTGCCCATGGCAGCCTGAATCAGCCGCTTACGGCCAGCACCGCCCTGCACCACGTCAGCGACGAGTTGATCGGCCTGCGCAATCAGTACCGCTACAGCCCCACCGAGTGTTACGAGCATATCTATCTGAACAGCCACTTTTATACCTGGCAGTGCTTGCAAGGCGTGGAACAGGGGCTGGCCGATGTGGACCGTTGCCATTATTTCAAGCTGGACGAGGCGCTCTACCTGTTTGTCTGGCGCGAGAAAATCATCCCCACGCTGGGCGTGGTGCTGATCGACCTGCAGCAACTGAAAACCGACGGCAAGATTTTCGGCTATCAGGGCAATGACTTCACTGCCATTTCCAATTTCCCGGTGGGCGCAAAGGCGCAGGTCCTCAACCGCACCAGCCACCTGCTACACGACTGAGGAGCGGCCATGCTCAAGCTCGACTTTGCCGGCAAGGTGGTCCTGGTGACCGGCGGCGCGCAAGGCATAGGTGCAGCCATCTGCCAGCTGTTTGCCCGCCATGCCGCCACGGTGGTGGTGGCGGACTTGCAGGGAGAACTGGCCCAGGCCACGGCCGCAGCCTTGCGGGCGCAAGGCCTGCAGGCCAGTGCCTGCCAGTGCGATCTGGCCGAGCCAGAGCAGGCCGCCGCACTGGTGGACCGCGTGCTGGAACAACAGGGCCGGCTGGATGTGCTGATCCACAATGCCGCTTATTTCCCGCTGACGGCGTTTGCCGATATCCGCCCGGCACTGCTGCAACGCACGCTGGCCGTCAACCTGCAGGCATTGTTCTGGCTGAGCCAGGCCGCACAGCCGGCCATGCGTGGCCAGGGTGGCGGGCGCATCATTGCCACTTCATCGGTGACCGGCCCACGGGTTGCCTATCCGGGGCTGGCGCATTACGCCGCGTCCAAGGCCGGGGTCAACGGCTTTATCCGTGCCGCTGCACTGGAACTGGCGGCTGATCACATTACCGTCAACGGGGTGGAGCCCGGGATGATACGCACACCAGCCATGGACAATCTGGGCGATGCCGGCCTGAATGCGGCTATTGCCGGCAGCATTCCGCTGGGCCGGCTGGGCGAGCCGACGGATATCGCAGCGGCGATGCTGTTTCTCGCCTCCGATGCTGCTGGCTATATCACGGGCCAGACCATCGTGGTGGATGGCGGGGCCACGCTGCCGGAGAGCAGTGCCGCCATGCCTTGACCCAAAACGGTTTAGCCAATTCAGAGCAATCAACAACAGTCCCTGGGGCAAGGCGCGCCGACGCCGACAGTAGCAGCAGTACCGCCATGAGGCGCAAGGCTGCAGCAGGGTTTTGTTCGCAGCGCGAAGCAAGACCGCCACCCGGCGGTCTTGCTACTTGTAATGGTGTCAGAGCCGGCCATACGCCAGCGTCGGCACATCGACAATACTGGAGCCACCATCCGCCACAATGGCGGCGCCGGTGATGATGCTGGCCTGCTCCGACAGCAAAAAGCGGCATACCGCGGCGATTTCCTCCGCTGCAGCGGCGCGGCGCAAGGGCACGTCGGCCGTCACCCGGGCATAAGCCTGTTGCAGGCTGTCGCCATAATGTTGCATCAGCGGTTGCATTTCCTCGTCGGCCATCGGCGTGGTCACCCAGCCGGGGCAGACGGCATTCACCCTCACCCCTTGCGGGCCATAGTCGCGCGCCAGCGAACGGGTGAGGCCGATCAAGGCGTGTTTGGCCGTAGTGTAGCCACACACTTCCGGGCCGGCGGCCAGCGAGGCAATCGATGCCAGCAACACCACAGCCCCCCGGCTGTTTATCAGGGCCGGCAGGCAGGCGCGCGTGCTGACAAAGGCCGAATCCAGATTGGCACGCATGGCCGCCTGCCATGCCGCATCGTCGGTAGCCAGCGCACTGCCCATGCCCAGCCCGCCGGCGCAGCACAGCAGGCCGTCAATCCGCCCGTAGCGCTGCATGATCTGGGCCTGCATCGCTTGCCAGTCGGCGCTGCTGGCGGCATCGCCCACCAGTGCCAGCGCACCGCAATCCTGTGCCACTGCCTGCAATGGCGCGGCGCGGCGGCCTATCAGCACCAGCGCGTGGCCATCGACGGCCAGCAGGCGGGCGCAGGCGGCACCAATGCCGCTGCCGGCTCCGGTAATGACGATGGTTTTGGCCTGTTCGCTCATGTCTTGCTCCTGTTGGTGGATAAGCGACCAGTCTAGGCTGCAGCGCGGCAGCGCCCTATCCATCAAATGGTGGAGAGTACCCGGTGCACACAGCAGCGAACTTGGGTTGCAGGAAACTGAATGTTAAGATGTTAAAAACATTGCTCATCCAGTACCCCATGCCCAAACAGAACCCCCAGCACCAGCACCGCCTGCCCCAACATTTGCTGCGCGCCCGCGAAGCAGTGATGGCTTATTTCCGCCCCCTGCTCAATAGCGTGGGCCTGACTGAACAGCAATGGCGCATCTTGCGGCTGCTGGATGATCGCGGTGAAATGGAAGCCGGCATGATTGCCGACCTGGCCTGCATCCTGTCACCCAGCCTGACCGGCATCCTGGTGCGCATGGAAAAGGCCGGGCTGGTGCTGCGCAGCCGTGACAAGGTGGACAGCCGCCGGCTGATCGTCTCCTTGTCCAAGGAGGGGCGCCGCCTGACCCGCCAGGTGGCCCCGCTATCTACCGCCTGCTACGAACAGATCGAAGCCCATTTCGGCGAGGAAAAACTGGAGCTGCTGATCAGCCTGCTGAGCGAGCTGGAACAGCTACCCGCCCCCCAACCCGGAGTACTGCCAAGCAGCACGCTAGAGGAAGCTTAAGGCCCTGCCGGGCCGGGCGCGTGCGATACGGTGCGAAAACCGATATGGCTGCTGCCCAGGCTCAGCTCCTGGGCATGACGTGCGCTGGGCCGGTAACGCTGGCAATACAGCGGCGAGCACAGGAAAGAACCACCCTTGATGGTGCCAAGCTGGCTGCCACGGCCCTGCAATGACAGCGCATCCTCCAGATTCAACGCCGGCAGCGTCGTGATGCTGGCCAGCGGCGTACTCCAGTCATCAGCGGTCCATTCCCACACATTGCCGATCAGGTCGAACAGGCCATAGCCATTGGCGGCAAAACAGCCCACCGGTGCGGTAGCGGCAAAGCCATCCTCAGTATTGTTCTTGAAGGGGAAAGGCCCCTGCCAGGTATTGGCCATCTGCAGGCCTTGTCGCTGCAGGCTATCTCCCCAGGGAAAACGACTGTCGGCACCGCCACGCGCGGCATATTCGAACTCAGCCTCGGTAGGCAGGCTGCGCCCGGCCCAGCGGGCATAGGCTGTGGCATCTTCACGGGCGATATGCACCACCGGGTGGTTCTCCCGTCCCCGCCAGCTGCTACCCGGTCCTTCCGGCTGCCGCCAGTTGGCACCGGGCACAAAGTGCCACCAGTTGACTTGGCCCGGGGCCAGCCGGGTCGGCATGATAAACACCATGGAGCCAGGCTGGCGCAGCCTGGCCGGCACGGCGGGATAGCGCCTAACATCCAGCCCGCGCTCGGCCAGGGTGCGATAGCCGGTGGCGCGCACAAAGCGGGCAAACTGGGCATTGCTGACTTCCTGTCTGTCCATCCAGAAGCCTGCGACGGTGACCTCGCGCGCCGGCGCTTCTTCGGGATAGGCATCATCCGCTCCCATGATGAAGCGCCCACCCGGCACCCAGCCTTGTGCCGTGGCAGCTGAGTCTGGCACACCGCCATAGCGCCGGCAGGCCGCAGCACTACCCAGCAGTGGTGCGGCTGCCGCCGCCAGACTCACCCACAGCAGCCCGCCTGCGATCAAGCCGCGCCGCATATCATTCGTCTCCGGTCAGTGGATAGCCGGTGTCACGCGTACCGGGGCGCACATTATTGCGCTGCACATACTGCGCCCATTCCGTCAGCAGTTCGTCCAGCTTGGCGGCATGGCGGCTGGCAACATCATGCTGTTCGCCCGGATCTTGCTGCAGATCGTATAAGGCCCAGCGCCCCTGATTGCGATTCTGGTAGTGGTAGACGATTTTCCAGTGGCCCTTGCGCAAGGCTTGCCGCCCCATCAGCTCCATACCCCACACATAATCAGGATTGTGCACGGCAGCACGGCCTTGCAGATAGGGCAGCATCGACATCCCTTGCACAGGCAGCACGGTCTGTCCCTGCCACAGCAGGCCGGGATGACGCGCCCCTGCCAGCTCGAGCAGGGTGGGCATCACATCCATGGCGGTCAGCAGCTGGGTGCTGCGACCAGCATTGATAGCGGCGGGATAGCGGATGAACGAGGCCGAACGCACTCCCCCCTCGTAGGTAAATGCCTTGAAATACCGGAAAGGCTGGGCGCTGACCTGGCCCCAGGCCGGCCCCTGAAAGGCAAAAGAGTTGGGCCGGCCGATATTCTCCAGCCGGTTGTCGAAGTTGGCGGGTATCCAGCTTTTGTTGCCGCCATCTGCCGCCCAGTCATTACCTTCCGGTCCGTTGTCGGACAGGAAGAGGATGACGGTATTGTCAAACTGGCCGCGCTGCTTCAAATGCGCCACCAGCCGGCCCACCTCGGCATCCAGCGCACTGAGCATGGCAGCATAGGCTTCCATATCACGGGCGGAACGGGCCTGCTCGGCCGGGCTGAGGCTGGCCCAGGGTCGGACACCCGCCGGCATGGGAACAGGCTTGACCTGCTTGCCGATCAGGCCCAGTTGCTGCATGCGGGCAATGCGCTGGCGGGAAACTTCCTCGTAACCGGCGGCATAGCGCCCGCGATATTGCCGCAAGAAGCGGTCTGGTGCTTGTAGGGGCAGGTGCGGCGCGGTGTAGGCCAGATAGGCGAAGAAGGGCTGGCCATCTGCCGGCTGTGTATCCAGATAGCTGATCAGCTTGTCCGTGAAAAACGTGGTGGAGTAGAAATTGGCCGGCAAGGAAACAAGGTGGCCATCTTCGCGATAGGTCGGCGCTGGCGTGCCGGCCACAATCTGTTGCGGGGCCGACTGGTTGAAATGCGCGGCGCCGCCGTTCATCAAGGCAAAAGAGCGCTCAAAGCCACGGCTCTCCGGTCGTTGGCCATCGGCCATGCCCAGATGCCACTTGCCACTCATATAAGTGTGATAGCCGGCCTCGCGCAGCAGCTGCGGCAGGGCCACCACCCGGCTGGCCAGATAGCCTTCGTAACCGGCCTGCCCCAGCTGATGCGGGGTCAGCGTGGGGCTCATCATCTCGGCCATATTGCCGACACCAGCCAGATGATTGTCCATGCCGGACAGCAGCATGGCGCGGGTGGGTGAACAAGTGGGTGCCACCAACATGCTGGACAACAGCCGGCCTTCACGCAGCAAGGCATCCAGGTGGGGGGTGTCGATTTCGCCGCCCATCGCCCCCAGATCGGAATAGCCCATATCGTCTACCACCAGCAGTACGATATTGGGCCGTGGTACCGGCCCGGCGGCCTGCACCGCCGTGGCCAGCCAGAGAAGCACGCTGCCCAGTACAAATCTGCTCTGCCGCATGTCCATCCTCCCGGACGGACTACCCTGGCAGCCGCCCTTAGTCTTGTTTCAGGGGAGGGCCATCTTGCGCCAAAAGCAGGCGGCGCAATGCTGCCATACAGGCCAGCACTGCCAATTTCTGGGTGTTGATCAGACGGATATAGCGGCGAAATGGTGGAAACCTGCCGACCACTTCGCTGGCGGCGAAAGGCTCGATTTCCACGCGCCAGCCTGTGGCATCACCCAATAGCTCGCAGCGTTTGAAATCCAGCGGCATCAGCGCGGTGTGCAGGTCGGCATCCTGCTCCAGTTGCTGCCGCAAGGCAGCCAGCGCTTCGGCATCACCGCGCTGCAGACGGCAGGCAATACCGCTGCGCCGCCAATGGCCACGGTGGTTGAAAACCAGCTGGCAAGGCTGGGCTGGGCCGGCTAGCGGCAGCTGCAGGCTGAAGCGACAGCTGACGGTATGCAGCAAGAGCTGGCTGTCCACCACTTCGCTCACCAGCACGCTCCAGCTGCTGCCGGGCAGTGCATAGCGACGCTGGCCATCCTCCTCGCCCAGATAGTCCAGGCCGCTCAGGTCTCGCTCCAGCCGCGCCAGGGTCACCCCCGGCCGGTAGCCCTTGGGCAGCCGGGGGCGCAAGGCAAAATCAAGCGCTCGTTGCCACACGCTTCAGCTCCTCGTCGATCAGCGAGGCATGGCCACCCACCTTGCCGAACTCAGCAGTGAGAATGTCCTCCAGCGCCACGGCACGGAAGGGATTAACCTTCTGCACGCACACCGTCCACACCAGCGCATACAGCGCGGTCAGGCCCAGCATGATGCCAAAGGGCAGATAGATATCACGCGGATGCATGCCCGGCGGCGTGATGTACCAGATGGCAATCAGAATGCCCACCGAGGACACGATCTGCGGCAGCGGAAACCACGGCGAACGATAGGCGCGCGGAAAATCAGGCCGGGTAAAGCGCAAGCGCGCCACCGCCAGATTCACCAGCAGATAAGCCACGCCCCAGGCACAGACGGCGGCCAGCACCAGCGGCATGATGCGATCCAGATCCCCCTGGATCAGCCAGGCATGACTGCAGGGAATGATGACCGCCACCAGAATGCCCAGCAGTGGAGTCTTGAAACGCGGGTGCAGATAGGTGAAGGCTCTGGGCAGTGCGCCATCGATGGCCATGCCGTACAGGATGCGCGGCAGAGCGGCAATCAGGGTATTGATGGTGGCTGCCCCGGCAAACAGCAGGCCGATGCCCAGCCAGATCTTGCCAAACGGGCCCATCACCTGGTCGGCAAAAGCGGGAATGGCCATCGGTGTATCCAGCAGATGCGGGCCGGCCGGATTTTTCGGGTCCATCGCCACATTGGCCACCTGATGCACCATGGCTGCGCCATAAATGGCCATGGTCACCGCCACGCCGGTCAGGCCCAAGCGGGCAGCACGCGGGATATTGCGGCCAGCGTTTTTCAACTCGGGAGCCAGTGGCGTCACCAGCTCGAAGCCGACAAACATGAACATGGCCATGCCGATCAGGCTGAGCACGCCGCTGGGGTCGGACAGATCCAGCGGGTTGCCAAACCAGCCCTGCAGCGACACAGCCGGTGCCTTGAGCAGACCGATGACACCGAAGACCGTCAGCGTGGCCCACATCACGAAGGTGAGGATGATCTCTGCCTTGCCGAAAATGGTGATGCCCAGCGCATTGAGCAGGCCGAACAGGATGACCAGCCCCACCCCCACCATCCAGGAGGTGCCGCTGTGCTCCATCATGGTGTTCAGATGCTCGAAATTCACCAGCGCCATGATGCCGGACAGGATGGTTTCGGCGGTACCGGCAAACACATGCACCAGCAGATAGGCGGAGATGGTGCCGGTGATGGCCCAGAAGCGCCCCAGACCACCGGAAATATAATCGTAGACAGCACCCGAGGTGGGCAGCATAGATGCGGCTTCGGCAAAGGTCGTTGCCTGGGCCTGCATCATGATGAAGGCAATCAGCATGGCCAGGGCAAACGTACTGCCGGCCATGCCAAAACCGCTGGTAACGGTAAGGATGACCGGACTGGCCATCACCACGCCGACCGAACTGGCCAGCGCCACCGGAAATCCCACCACCCCTTGCTGCAGGTGCTGGGTCAGTTTCTTCTCTATCGACATCTGGTTTCTCCTCCTGAAATACGCTAACCATGGCAAAGTCAGCACGGCAGCGGGCTGCTGGCCCGTCTGTGGCGCACCGCGACTTTCTTTCCCATGCTGAAACCGGAAATCCTTATTGTTATGGATGACTTCCGGAGAAGACCTGGCTGGCTGCGCCCGGCGCTGCCGCTTGCTGCTGTGCAAACAGTGCGCAGGCCAGTTCGGTACGATTGGATACGGCAAACTTGCGAAACAGGTGCAGCAAATGGGTCTTGACCGTGGCCAGACCAATATCCAGCTCACGGGCCATGCTCTTGTTACAGGCACCGGCACACAGCAGCCGGGCAATCTCGGCCTCGCGCCCGGTGAGTGCCACCTGCGTGCCTGGCTCACGGCCTGGCTGCAGGCAGGGTTCCAGCGCCATATCCAGTAGGCCGTAAACCTGCTGTAGCAACCGCAGTTCCTCGGCAGCAAAACCCTGCATGCGGCCCTGCCGTAGCAGCGAAAAACCGGCCACCACCCGCCCGCCACGACGCAGCAGGATTTCCACCACGTCCACCACCCGGCTGCTGGCCAGGAAGGGGCCGTAGCGGGACACCGGCTGCAAGGGTGCAGCCAGCACCTCGCCCAGAGCCACCACATTGCGTGGCTGTACGGCAAGCCGCGCCGGATGCAAGGGGTCGTGCTGCATGTAACGGCTGACATAGCGCTGATGCACCGCATCCGGCATGCTGCGCAGCACGAAGCCATGTGGCTGTTGCTGCCGGTTTACCCGATAAAAGGCGCAGGCGCTCAAGGGCAGCAAATCCTGCAGCACGTCCAGACTGCGTTGCAACTGCGGTTCCGTGGGTGCGGAGTCGACAAGAGTGTGCATGACAAGCCCCCCTCAGCAGGCAGAGGACGCACCGGCAGGCGCGCCCCCTGTCATCAGACAACTCAGGCGGCGTCGAAACCGGCTGCCAGTGCCGACACGATGGCATCGCACTCGGACTGGCCAATCACCAGCGGTGGCGACAGGATGATCTTGGTGCCCACCGGGCGTACCAGTACGCCAGCCTCGCGGGCAATCTCCGCCACCTTGCCGGCATAGCCGCCCATCGGGTCGATGGGCTCGCGGGTGTGCTTGTCCTGTACCAGATCCAGCGCAATCATCAGGCCCTTGCCACGCACTTCGCCCACAGCGGCGTATTTGTCGGCAAACGGTTTGAGCTTGTTCAGCAAGTATTCACCCTGCACTGCCGCCTTGGCCGGCAGGTTTTCCTCACGCACGATCTTGAGGTTGGCAATGGCTGCGGCGCAGGCCACCGGATGGCCGGCATAGGTGTAACCATGCATGATGACGCCGCCAAAATCCTGGTTTTTAGCAAAGGCATCGGCTACGCGCTGGTTCACCACGGTGGCGCCCAGCGGCACATAACCGGAAGAAATGCCCTTAGCCAGGCACATGATGTCTGACTTCACCCCCCACAGCCGGCTGCCAAACATGGAGCCGGAGCGACCAAAGCCGGTGACGATTTCATCGGCAATCAGCAGCACGCCGTACTTGTCGCACACGGCACGGATCAGCGGCCAGTAGCTGGCCGGCGGCACGATGACACCACCAGCGCCCTGGATGGGTTCGGCGATAAAGGCGGCCACGGTGTCCGGGCTCTGGAACTGGATTTCCCGCTCCAGCATCTGCGCACACATCTGCGCCAGCTCTTCCGGGTCTTCCGTGAAGGGGTTGCGGTACAGCCACGGGGTTTCCACATGGAAGCAGCCCGGCAACAAGGGTTCGTAGTTGCGACGGAACACGGTATTGCCATTGACCGAAGCACCACCAAAATGCACGCCGTGGTAACCCTGCTTGAGCGAGATGAACTTGGTACGGTCCGGCTGACCACAAACACGCCAGTACTGGCGGGCCAGCTTGAGTGCGGTTTCCACCGCATCCGATCCGCCAGAGCTGAAGCTGACGCGCGCCATGTCTTCTTGCTTCAGCATGTCGATGATGGTGGCGGACAGTTCTTCGGCACGCGGGTGCGAAATACCGTCAAACAGCTGGAAATATTCCAGTTCGTCCAGCTGCGCGACAATCGCCTGTTTGATTTCGGGGCGGTTGTGGCCAACGTTGACGTTCCACAGCCCAGCCACGCCATCCACCAGCTTGCGGCCCTGGTCATCAAATA
Organism: Aquitalea aquatica; assembly: GCF_013911085.1. Taxonomy (GTDB): domain Bacteria; phylum Pseudomonadota; class Gammaproteobacteria; order Burkholderiales; family Chromobacteriaceae; genus Aquitalea; species Aquitalea aquatica. The sequence goes on along the minus strand of NZ_JACERN010000046.1, from coordinate 31,282 downwards.
CATGACAGCCTTCGCCACGCACGATGCGAATGGGCTCGCGTTGCTTCATTTCATTGGGGTGCAGCATGGGGTGCCAGAAACGGGACTTGTCGTAAGACATGGTGTTGCTCCTTTGAAGACAGTTCGTGGCCAGTCGTGGCCGACAAAATCTGATACATCCCCCGGCCCTGCTTGCCTGTTTGCCAGCATCACGCGATGGATGGCCAGGCAGGACCGGGGGTTCTACTGATTCAGTGCGCGATGCAGACCGATTTGGTCTCGGTAAAGTTTTCCACTGCGCCGCGGCCGAATTCGCGGCCGATGCCGGACTGCTTGAAACCGCCAAACGGCAGGCTGGGGTCGAGTGGAATATGGCTGTTGACCCACACCGTGCCGGCCTGGATTTGCGGCACGATATGCATGGCAGCGGACAGGTCGTTGGTCCACAGGCTGGCAGCCAGGCCATAGCGCGAGTCATTGGCCATGGCAACGGCTTCTTCGATGCTGTCAAAAGGCAGCGCCACCAGCACTGGCCCGAATACCTCTTCCTGCACGATGGTGCTGTGCTGTGCCGCATTGATCATGATGGTGGGCTTGACGAAGTAACCCGGCAGATCGGCCGCGCCGCCGCCTGCCAGAATGCTGGCACCTTCGCTGCGACCCGCCTCGATCAGCCGGCACACCGATTGCTGCTGCCGTGCCGACACCAGCGGATTGACCTGGGCGTTCAGGTCCAGCCCGCTGCCCAGCGTCATGCTGTTGGCGGCGGCAGCCAGCCCCTCGACCACCTGGTTGAATTTGCTGCGATGGATGTACAGGCGCGAGGCCGCAGCGCACACCTGGCCCTGATTGAGAAAACCGCCCATCAAGGCCCCCTGGATGGCTTTGTCGACATCGATGTCGCCCAGCATGATCATGGGGTTTTTGCCACCCAGTTCCAGCGAGAAACGGGTCATGTTATCGATGGCAGCATGGCCAACGGTCTTGCCGATTTCGGTAGAGCCGGTAAAGGAAATCTTGCTGACCAGCGGGTGAGCCGCCAGCGCCTGGCCGGCGCGGGAACCACGCCCGGTCAACACATTCACCACTCCAGGCGGGATGCCGGCTTCCAGCGCCAGCTCGCCCAGGCGCAGGGCGGTCAGCGGGGTTTCAGTGGAGGGTTTGAGCACCACGGTACAGCCAGCCGCCAAGGCCGGCACCATCTTCCAGATGGCAATCATCAGCGGGAAATTCCACGGCACAATGCCGGCCACCACGCCAATAGGCTCGCGGCGGGTATAGGCGGTGTAATGGGTGCCGGGCGGTACCGGAATCGACACATCCATGGTTTCGCCACCAAGCTTGGTGGCCCAGCCGGCCATATAGCGGACAAATTCGATGGCCGCGCCCACTTCGATGGCGCGTGAAATATGGATGGACTTGCCCTGGTTCAGCGTTTCCAGCTGGGCCAGTTCCTCGGCATGGGCCTCCAGCACATCGGCCAGCTTCAGCAGAATGCGCTCGCGGTCAGCCGGGCGCAGGCCGGACCACACGCCAGAGCGAAAGGCGCGATGGGCGCTCTGCACCACGGCATCCACATCCTGTTCATTGCCATCCGCCACACTGGCAATCACCTGCCCTGTTGCCGGATTACGCACCTCGCTGCGCTGGCCGGACAAGGCCGTAACAGCACGGCCATCAATCAACAAACCATGTTCCTTCTGCATGAATGCTGTGACATGCGGCAATACTGCCACCAGGTTTTGATCCATCACGCTTTACTCCTCAGTAGATGTGCCAATCGCAGCGGCCAGGCCAGCGCTCGCGGCAATGTGTTCTGATGTCCCCTTGGCGCCGCCCTAGCAGGCGTCCTCCCGAGGTATCTTGTTGCAGGTCAATATACGCGGCACTTTTTCGTGGGCTTATCCCAAATCGGCAAAGCCTGCACCGACCTCTACTGAAAGACAGGCCGGATGGGTGAGCTTGAAAAACGGCTGCCTTGTTGCAGAGATGAAACAAGCAGCACGGCAACGCAAGCCTTGCCAGACAAGGCTTGGATTGGTGCGGCATCCGCTGCGCCCTGCCAAATTAGATAATATGTTAAGTATTTTTTGCGGGTAGCAGACAAATCCCTGAAGATACGAAGGCAGGCCGAATTTGCTTTAAGCTGTTCGGCACGCCAAACCGGCAGGAGCGACACCAAGATGCCGCCCGCCATGTCCGCCCAGCGGTCAGCCATCACTAAGAAACGCCAATAGAGAAATGGAGTGGCCGGGCCCGCCCCGCCGCCCGAGAGACAATGCTTCAGGAGGTCCACCATGCTGGCCGAAATCCGTCATTTCAACGATGCACAGCACCATGCCGCCCATCTGCCCGGCTGGCAACAGGTTTACGACCAGATCAGCAGCGGCCGCTTTTGCAGCTCGCTATCGCTGTTGAACACCGGCCATCTGGAGGTGTTTCGCGAAGTGCTCAACCAGCGCGTGGTGCAATATGGCCGTGCGCCAGCCAACATGGTGCACTTTGCCATCCCCATTCACGCCCCGCTGCCACTCACCCTGCAAGGGCGCTCGGTAGGCAGCCATGCCATTACCGCCTTGCGCAGCAATGAAGAATTCATCATGCACGTGCCACCAGCGGTGGACTCCATCCAGCTGTCGGTGCGCAACGAAGACCTGGCTGCACTGGCTCCGGAGTTTTACCAGCAGCTATCGGGCAAACGCCACTGGCAGCCGGTGATACAGGTGCGGCCGGAGCAATTGGCCACGACCCGCAGCACCTTGCTTGGCGTGTTCGAACAGGCGCTGGAAAACCCCGACCTGCTGGAGTTTGCCGGCAGCCAGAAACTGGTGCAGCACCAGTTGATCAGCCTGCTGCTGGACATGCTGCATGACAGTGTGCCGGAGCAGCGGCTGAATCTGACCTATGCCACGCATAGCGATATTGTGCGGCGCAGCCAGGCCATCGTGATGGATAGCAGCGACGAGCCGGTCACCGTGCTCGACCTGTGCCAGCAATTGCGCATCAGCCGGCGCACCCTGCAAAACAGTTTTCAGCTGATTGCCAACACCACGCCGGTGGATTATCTGCGCTCGATCCGGCTCAACGCAGTGCGGCGCATGCTGCTGTCGCCCGAGTATGCTGCCAGGGGCATACGTGAAGCGGCCGGGTACTGGGGCTTTTACCATCTGGGCCACTTTGCCCGTGACTACCGCAAGCTGTTTTGCGAGTTGCCATCAGACACCCGCAGCCGCGGCTTGTTGCAATAGCTAGGCATCAGCTATTGCAGCGGCGGTAGTCGCTGGGTTTGAGTCCGGTTTCACGCAGGAAAAAGCGCGAGAAGTAAGCCGGGTCCTTGAAGCCCAGGTGATAGGCAATCTCGTTGACCGAGCTGGCGGAAAAAATCAGCAGTCGCCGGGCTTCCTGCAGCAGGCGGTCGTGAATCAGCCGCTTGGAAGGCAGGTCCGCCATGCGCCGGCATATGTCATTCAGCCGCGACTCGGTCACTCCCATGGCTTCGCCATAGCGCCATAGCGACCAGTGCTCACGGTAATGTTGTTCGATCAGCGCATTGAAGCGGTGGAAGATTTGCAGATCTTCGCGGCGAAAGTGCGCGGTAGGCCCGGCATGCTGCGACAAGCGCAGGGCTGCTACCAGAATCAGCTGAGTCAGGCCCTGCATGGCCGCCTCCCTCCCCCGCCCCTCGCCCATGAACTCCTCGCTTAGCAGCCCCAGCAGCAAGGGCAGACGCTGGGCTGCCACCTCATCTTGCAGTTCGACGCAGGCCGGCTGCATCAACCATGGCTCCAGTTGCGGTGCAGGCAAGGTGTGCAAGAGCTGGCGCACCAGTTCCTGCCTGACCGTCAGCACAAAACCTTCGGCATCCGTCTCGGTGATAAAGGCATGCGGCACCGTGGGCGGGGTAAAGAAAAACAGCGGGGCCCGCGCCAGGTATTGCTGCTCTTCCAAATACAGGCGTATCTGCCCGCTGGCCAGATAATGCAGCTGGAAAAAGCGGTCGTGCCGATGCACCGGCATATTGCGGCCAAAGAATTCCGCCAGTTTGCCAAAGGCTTCGATATTGATGTCCGACTCGCCATAGCGGCTGTCATACACCTTGCCGATGTCGATATTGGGTATCGGTGTACGCCTGTTCTGCCCCATGTCCACTCCAGTGCATCGTTGTGCTGAAAATACTACAGCCATCCGACCATGTCGGCTTTTGTACAGCCAGCATTTGCCACCGACACCAACATGAAAATTTAATCCATTTATTTTCATCAACTTAACTGAAAAACCCAGCATCAACCAGGCTTAAGCTATCAGCTAGTACTATCCATATATTCATGGAAAGTACAATTGTTCGTCCAGAAAGTACTGCTTCACTGCCGGCATAGTGGCAGTCAGGGCAGCGGCTGGCCGGGTGGCTGCGTTGACAAACCCGTTAGCGCAACCGTATAAAGTTAACATATTAAATAAATGGCCGGCAGTCGCAGGCCATGCCCACGACAAGGAAGAGACCGATGAAGCAAGGCCGCATCGTGCTGGACCAGCAAGCCCGCCGCGTGACGCCGCTGGCCGCTGGCAAGCTACTGCTGGACAACGGCAACCCACTGGCGGACCAGCCGCAATGGCTGGCACCCGTTACCGGCACCGTCTATGGCGTGGCACTGAACCACCGCAGCCTGCTGGACAAGCTGGAAGCCGACTTCCAGCAGCCGCCCTACCAGAAAGCCCCGGCCACACCGGTGCTGTTCATCAAGCCGCGCAATACCCACGCCGGCCACGGCAGCACCATCGCCCTGCCCACCCAGGCGGGCAAGGTGTTTGCCGGTGGTGCGCTGGGCGTGGTGATTGGCAAGGTAGCCAGCAAGGTGGAGGTCGAGCAGGCACTGGAGGTGGTAGCTGGCTACACCGTGGTGAATGAAATCAGCCTGGAAGAAAGCAGCTTTTACCGCCCGGCCGTCAAGGCCAAGTGCCGTGACGGCTTCTGCCCGATGGGGCCGTGGCTGGTGGATGCTGCCGCCCTCGACCCGCTGAACGTGGAAATCCGCAGCTACCTGAACGGCCAGCTGGCCGAAACCAACCACAGCCGCGACTGGCTGCGCAGCGTGCCGCAGCTGATTGCCGCCCTCAGCCAGTTCATGACCTTGCAGCCGGGTGACCTGATCATCCCCGCCACCCCGCTGCGTCAATTGGAAATCCGCCCCGGCGACACCGTAGCCGTGGAAATCGACAGTATCGGCCGCCTGGAAAACCGCTTGATCGCCGAGGAGAGCGCCCAATGAAACACGCCCGCATCCGCCTGCCCGGCGAGGCAGAGATTCATGCCGTACTGGTGAATGACGACCACTCGGTACAACTGGCCGATGGCCGCCGCCTGGCCGAAGACGCTGTCGAGTGGCTGCCACCAGCCGAAGGCACAGTATTCGCGCTGGGGCTGAACTATGCCGACCACGCCGCCGAACTGGCGTTCAAGGCCCCGACCGAGCCGCTGGTTTTCCTGAAGTCACCGGCAACGCTCACCGGCCACCGTCAAGTATCGGTACGTCCGGACAATTTGCTGTACATGCATTACGAATGCGAGCTGGTGGTGATCATCGGCAAGACCGCCAAAAACGTGAAACGTGAGCAGGCCATGGACTATGTGGCTGGCTACAGCGTGTGCAACGACTACGCGGTGCGCGACTACCTTGAAAACTACTACCGCCCCAATCTGCGGGTGAAAAACCGCGACACCCTCACCCCGATCGGCCCCTGGTGGGTAGACCGTGACGAAGTGGCCAACCCGGCCAGCCTCACCCTGCGCACCTGGGTGAATGGCGAGCTGCGCCAGCAGGGCAACACCAGCGACATGGTGTTCGACATTCCTTACCTGATCGAATACCTCAGCAGCTTCATGACCCTGTCCCCCGGCGACATGATCGCCACCGGCACCCCGGAAGGGCTGGCCGACGTGGTGCCGGGCGATGAGGTGATTGTCGAGGTGGAAGGGGTGGGCCGGCTGGTCAACCACATTGTCAGCGAGGCGCAATACGCCGAACGTCAGGCTCAAACCGTGTGAAACATTACCCGGCGCAGCCTTGTAGCAGCTGCGCACGCACAGGAGAACACAAGATGATCAAGCACTGGATCAACGGCCGCGAGGTCGAAAGCAAGGAAGTCTTTGAAACCGTCAACCCGGCCACCGGCGAAGTGATTACCGAAGTCGCCTCCGGCGGTGCCGACGAAATCAACGCCGCCGTGGCCGCCGCCAAGGAAGCCTTCCCCAAGTGGGCCGGCACCCCGGCCAAGGAGCGCGCCAAGATCATGCGCCGTCTGGGCGAGCTGATCGACCAGAACGTGCCCATGCTGGCCGAGCTGGAAACGCTGGACACCGGCCTGCCGATTCACCAGACCAAAAACGTGCTGATTCCGCGTGCCTCGCACAACTTCGACTTCTTCGCCGAAGTGTGTACCCGCATGAACGGCCACAGCTACCCGGTGGACGACAGCATGCTCAATTACACGCTGTACCAGCCGGTGGGCGTATGCGGCCTGGTGTCGCCGTGGAATGTGCCCTTCATGACCGCCACCTGGAAAACCGCGCCCTGCCTGGCGCTGGGCAATACCGCGGTGCTGAAAATGTCCGAGCTGTCGCCGCTCACGGCAAACGAACTGGGCCGGCTGGCGCTGGAAGCCGGTGTACCGCCCGGCGTGTTCAACGTGGTACAGGGCTATGGTGCCACCGCAGGGGATGCGCTGGTACGCCATCCGGATGTGCGCGCCGTGTCGTTTACCGGCGGCACCGCCACCGGCCAGCGCATCATGCAGAATGCCGGGCTGAAGAAGTTTTCCATGGAGCTGGGCGGCAAATCACCAGTCCTGATTTTTGCCGATGCCGATCTGGACCGCGCCCTGGACGCTGCGCTGTTCACCATTTTCTCGCTCAATGGCGAACGCTGTACCGCCGGCAGCCGCATCTTTATCCAGCGCCCGGTATACGACAAGTTTGTCGAGGAATTCGCTGCCCGCGCCAAGCGCCTGCGGGTTGGTGATCCGCAAGACCCGACCACCCAGGTCGGCTCCATGATCACCCCGCAGCACTACGACAAGGTCACCGGCTACATCCGCATCGGCATGGAAGAAGGTGCCCGGCTGGTGGCTGGTGGTCTGGAACGCCCGGCCGGCCTGCCCGCGCACCTGGCGCGTGGCAACTTTATCCAACCCACGGTGTTTGCCGACGTGGACAACCGCATGCGCATTGCCCAGGAAGAAATCTTCGGCCCAGTGGTATGCCTGATGCCGTTTGACGACGAGGCCGATGCGCTGCGGCTGGCTAACGATGTGGAATACGGCCTGGCGTCCTACATCTGGACCCAGGACATCGGCAAGGCCCACCGTCTGGCGCGTGGCATCGAGGCTGGCATGGTGTTCATCAACAGCCAGAATGTACGCGACCTGCGTCAGCCCTTTGGTGGCGTGAAGGCCTCCGGCACCGGGCGCGAAGGCGGCGAGTACAGCTTCGAGGTATTTGCCGAAATCAAGAACGTCTGCATCTCGATGGGTAGCCACCACATTCCGCGCTGGGGCCTGTGAACTTATCGCTACTAACAAAAACCCTGCTGCGGCGTTGCGCCTCCTAGCCGTACTACTTGTACTGTCTGCGTCGGCGCGCCTTACATCAGGGGCGCTGCGCTATTTTGTTAGCAGCTCTTAAGACAACAGTAAGACAACAGATGGCCAGGGCGCCACAGAACGCCCGGCCTCTTGGCAGTGGCACACATCAGCCCCACCGCCCTCACGACTACAAAGGAGACACACCATGGGACAACTCGCCCTGGCGGCCAAGATCACGCACGTGCCGTCGATGTATTTATCCGAACTGCCCGGCCAGCATCAGGGCTGCCGTCAGGCCGCCATCGACGGCCACAAGGAAATCGGCCGCCGCTGCCGCGAGCTGGGCGTGGACACCATCGTGGTGTTCGACACCCACTGGCTGGTGAATTCCGGCTATCACGTCAACTGCGCGCCGGCCTTCGAGGGCATCTATACCTCGAACGAACTGCCGCACTTCATCAAGAACCTGCCCTATGCCTATGCCGGCAATCCGCAACTGGGCAAGCTGCTGGCCGATGCCGCCACCGCGGCCGGGGTACACACCCGCGCTCACGATGCCACCACGCTGGCGCTGGAATACGGCACGCTGGTGCCGATGCGCTACATGAATGCCGACCAGCATTTCAAGGTGGTATCGGTCTCCGCCATGTGCACGGTACACAGCCTGGCCGATAGTGCCCGCCTGGGCATGGCCATGCGCCAGGCCGTTGAAGAACAGTACGACGGCAAGGTGGCCTTCCTCGCCAGCGGCTCGCTGTCGCACCGCTTTGCCCAGAACGGCGTGGCCGAGCAATACCTGCACAAGGTGTGGAGCCCCTTCCTGGAAAGCTTCGACCATGAGGTGGTAGCCATGTGGCAGCGCGGCGACTGGAAAACCTTTTGCGCCATGTTGCCGGAGTATGCGGAAAAGTGTCATGGCGAAGGCTTCATGCACGACACCGCCATGCTGCTGGGCACATTGGGCTGGGATGAATACCAGGGCAAGGCCGAGGTGATCACCCCTTACTTTGGCAGCTCGGGCACCGGCCAGATCAACGTGGTACTGCCGGTCTGATTTATCGTCCACCGCCAGCGGCCCGGTCTTGAACGGGCCGCTGGCATTGCCCTGGAGAATGCCATGCCGCACTTCATCGTCGAATGTACCGACAATATTCGTGAGCAAGCCGACCTGCCTGCCCTGTTCGAAAAAGCCCACGCCTACCTGATTGGCACCGGTTTGTATCCGGTAGCCGGCATCCGCAGCCGTGCCATCTGGCTGGACACCTGGCGCATGGCCGATGGCGAGGCTGACTACGCCTTTGTCCACATGAGCCTGAAAATCGGCCACGGCCGCACTTTTGAAGAGCGCGAGCGCACCGCGCAGGGCTTGTTTGCACTGATCAAGGAACACTTCGCGCCGCTGTTTGATGCCCGCTATCTGGCGCTCACCTTCGAACTGAGCGAACTGGATGCCCAGCTCAGCTACAAGCACAACAACGTCCACCAGCGTTTCAAGTAGCCGGCCCATGCACTCTGTCCACAATCCGCAGCAGCAGATGCGGCTGATCGTGCTGCTGGGGGTACTGGTGGCTTTTGGCCCGCTGTCCATCGACATGTATCTGCCGGCCTTGCCCGCCATCGCGGCTGATCTGGCCGCACCGGTGGCGCGCATCCAGCTGACCATTGGCGGTTTTCTGGCTGGCTTTTGCGGCGGCATGTTGCTGTACGGCCCGCTATCCGACCGCTATGGCCGGCGGCCAGTGCTGCTGACCGGCCTCAGCCTGTATCTGGCCGCCAGCCTGGCTTGCGCTGCGGCGCAAACGGCAGAACAGCTGATTGCCCTGCGCGTGCTGCAGGCCATGGGCGGTGGGGCGGCCACGGTGATGGCGCGCGCCATCGTGCGTGATGCCTTCCCGCTGAGCCAGGCCAGCCACGTACTGTCGCTGATGCAGCAGATCACCATGATTGCCCCGCTGCTGGCCCCACTGCTGGGCGGCTGGCTGTTATTGCTGGCCGGCTGGCGCAGCCTGTTCGTGTTGCTGGCACTGCTAGGTGGCTGCTGCCTGGCCGTAGTCGTACTACGTTTGCCGGAAAGCTACCCGGCCAGTGCCCGCGGCAACATCAGCCTGAGCGCAGCCTTCCGCGCCTACGGCCACTTGCTGGCCGAACCGCGCACGCTGGGCTACAGCCTGGCGCTGGGTATGACTTTTGGTGCCATGTTTGCCTATATCACCGGCTCGCCCTTTGTCTACATCGAATACTTCGGCGTGGCCGCACAGCATTACGGCTATCTGTTCGGGCTGAACATTATCGCCATCGTGCTGTTCAGCCTGCTCAACCGCCACCTGCTGCGCAGGCACAACGTCGACTCCCTGCTGCAATGGCAATGCGCCATCGTCGCCGTGGCCGGCATCGTGCTGTGGCTGGCCGGCGGGCACAGCCTGTGGCTGACGGTGCTGCCGCTGCTGTTCAGCGTGGGCATGACCGGCAGCATTGGCCCCAATGCCATGGCGCGGCTGCTGCAGCTGCATGCCAACCGTGCGGGTGCGGCCATGGCACTGGCGGTATCCGGCCAGTTTGGCTGCGGCATGCTGGCCAGCGCCTTGGTGGCCAGCATGTTCGATGGCAGCCCGCGCGCCATGAACCTGCTGGTAATGGCCTGCGGCCTGGCCGCATGGCTGTGCCTGCAATTAATCCGCCTTCCCCTGAGGCAGAAATGAACCCCATGCAAAGCGAACCTCTTTCCCTACTACGCGAGCAAGCCTATATCAATGGCCAGTGGTTGTCCGGCCAGACACGGTCTGCCGTGTGCAATCCGGCCAGTGGCCAGCTGTTGGCCGAAGTAGCCGATCTGGATGCGCAGGACACCCGCGCCGCCATTGCCGCAGCCCATGCTGCCCTGCCCGCCTGGCAAGCACTCAGCGCCAAGCAGCGCGCCACCATACTGCTACGCTGGCACGCGCTGATCCTGCAACACCAGCAACAACTGGCCGATCTGATCAGCCAGGAACAAGGCAAACCGCTGGCCGAGAGCCTGGGCGAAATCGCCTATGGAGCCAGCTATCTCGAGTGGTTTGCCGAGGAAGGCAAACGCGCCTATGGCGAGGTAATTCCCAGCCCCTTTGCCGACAAACGCCTGCTCACCATCCGCCAGGGCATCGGCGTAGTGGCCGCCATCACGCCATGGAATTTCCCGCATGCCATGATTACCCGCAAGGTGGCCCCGGCATTGGCGGCGGGCTGCAGCGTGGTGCTGAAACCGGCGGCAGAAACGCCCCTGTCTGCACTGGCACTGGCTGCACTGGCCGAGCAGGCTGGCCTGCCGGCCGGGGTGTTCAATGTGGTCACCGGCACCGATGCCGCAGCCATCGGCGGCGAACTGACCGCCAGCCCGCAGGTGCGCAAACTCAGCTTCACCGGCTCCACCGCCGTGGGCAAATTGCTGATGCGCCAGTGTGCCGACACGGTGAAAAAACTGGGGCTGGAACTGGGCGGCAATGCCCCCTTCATCGTATTCGACGATGCCGACCTGGATGCTGCGGTACAGGGCGCGCTATTTGCCAAGTTCCGCAACAGCGGCCAGACCTGCGTCTGCGCCAACCGCCTGCTGGTACAGGACAGCATCTACACAGCCTTTGCCGAGAAGCTCGCCACTGCGGTGGCTGCACTGCAGGTTGGCCCGGCCAGCGAACCCGGTATGCAGCAAGGTCCACTGATCAGCCCGGCGGCGGTGGCCAAGGTGCAGCGCCACATCGCCAACGCGGTCAGCCTGGGGGCGAAGGTACTGACCGGCGGTGCAGCACATGCACGCGGGGGCCACTTCTTCCAGCCCACGGTGCTGGCCGACGTGACCGAACAGATGCAGGTGGCACAGGAAGAAACCTTTGGCCCGCTGGCCCCGCTGATCCGCTTTCACGACGAGGCCGAAGCCATTCGCCTGGCCAATAGCGGCGAATCCGGCCTGGCAGCCTATTTCTACAGCCGCGATATCGGCCGCTGCTGGCGCGTGGCGGAAGCCATCGAAGCCGGCATGGTCGGCATCAACGAAGGCGCCATTTCCACCGAAGTGGCCCCCTTTGGCGGCATCAAGCAATCCGGACTGGGACGTGAGGGATCACGCCATGGGCTGGAGGATTTCATGGAAATCAAATACCTGTGCTTTGGCGGCCTCGCCAACAAGGAGACATCATGCTGACACCAGACATCATCCAGGACACTGCCCGCCGCCTGCATCAGGCCGAACAGCAACGCGAGCAAATCCGCCAGATTTCACTGGACTACCCCGACATCACCATCGAGGATGCCTATGCCATCCAGCGCCGCTGGGTGGAGATGAAGCTGGCCGAGGGCCGCACCATCAAGGGCCACAAGATCGGCCTGACTTCGCGTGCCATGCAGATGTCGTCGCAGATCAACGAACCGGACTACGGCACCCTGCTGGACGACATGTTCTTCAACGACGGTAGCGATATCCCCACCAGCCGCTTTATCGTGCCACGGGTGGAAGTGGAGCTGGCCTTCATCCTGGGCAAGGAGCTGAAAGGCCCGAACATCACCCTGTTCGATGTCTACCAGGCCACTGATTTTGTCATCCCGGCACTGGAAATCATCGACGCCCGCAGCCAATCCATCGACCCGGCCTCCGGCCGGCCGCGCAAGGTGTTCGACACCATTTCCGACAATGCCGCCAATGCCGGCGTGGTGATGGGCGGCCGCCCGGTCAAGCCGTCGGAGCTGGACCTGCGCTGGGTCTCCGCGTTGATGTACCGCAACGGCGTGATCGAGGAATCCGGGGTAGCGGCGGCGGTGCTAAACCACCCGGCTAACGGCGTGGCCTGGCTGGCCAACAAGCTGGCACCGTTTGATGTCAGCCTCCAGCCCGGTCAGGTGATTCTGGGTGGCTCCTTCACTCGTCCGGTGCCGGCCCGCGCTGGCGATACCTTCCATGTGGACTATGGCCCGCTGGGTGCCATCAGCTGCCGCTTTGTTTAGATCAGCGAACAAAAACCCTGCTGCTGCGTTGCGCCTCCTGGCCGTACACCTTGTACTGTCTGCGTCGGCGCGCCTTGCATCAGGGGCGCTGCGCTATTTTGTTAGCTGCTCTTGTTTTTTAAGGAAAACTCCATGCAGAACCCACCCAACCGCTTCAAGGCGGCGCTGAAAAACGGCGAAGTGCAGATCGGCCTGTGGCTGAGCCTGGCCAGCCCCTACAGCGCCGAGCTGCTGGCCGGCGCCGGTTTCGACTGGCTGCTGATCGACGGCGAACACGCGCCCAATGAACTGAATGACATGCTGGGCCAGTTGCAGGCCATCGCCCCCTACCCCAGCCACCCTGTGGTACGGCCGGTATGGAACGACCCGGTGCGCATCAAGCAGATTCTGGATATCGGTGCGCAAACCCTGCTGCTGCCCATGGTGCAGACTGCCGAGGAAGCCGCGCTGGCGGTAGCCGCCACCCGCTATCCGCCACATGGCATTCGTGGCGTGGGCAGCGCCATCGCCCGCGCCTCGCGCTGGAACCGTATCGAGGGCTACCTGAAACAGGCCGAGCAAGAACTGTGCGTGCTGGTGCAGATTGAAACGCGACAGGGTCTGGACAATCTGGATGCCATCGCCGCCACGCCGGGGGTGGACGGCGTATTCATCGGCCCGGCGGATTTGTCTGCCGACATGGGTTATATCGGTCAGCCCACTCATCCCGAGGTGCAAGCTGCCATCGAGCAGGCCATCGCCCGCATCCGCACCCAGGGCAAGGCGGCTGGCATTTTGATGGCCGACGAAAAACTGGCCCGTCACTATATCGAGCTGGGCGCACAGTTTGTTGCAGTTGGCGTGGACAGCACCGTGCTGGCGCGCAGCAGCGAGGCATTGGCTGCCCGCTTCAAGTCAACAAGCTCCACAGTCGGCAGCAGCGGCGTGTACTAGCAGCAGCCGGCGGAGCTATCGCCATGGCTCCGCCGGCAGGCAGCAGAGGCCCGCATAGTTAATATCTTCACTTTTGGACAGTTCACACCGACAGTACTGCATACACGCCACAGAGCGTAGCGCCATAGCATGAGGAGAACAGCATGACCCCGAATTCAGGCAGCACCACGGCGGGCAATCCGCCACTGACCACCACGCAGCAGCAACGGGAACAGCAAGTCATCGCCAAGGTATCGAAACGGCTGATCTGGTTTTTGTTCATCCTGTTCGTGTTTTCCTTTCTGGACCGTATCAATATCGGTTTTGCCGGCCTCACCATGGGCCAGGACCTGGGGCTGAGCGCCACCATGTTTGGCCTGGCCACCACCATCTTCTATGTGGCCTATGTGCTGTGCGGCATTCCCAGCAACATCATTCTCAGCCGCTTTGGCACCCGGCGCTGGATCGCCATCATCATGGTGGCCTGGGGCATCGCCTCCACCGCCACCCTGTTTGCCTATGATGCGCACAGCCTGTATATCCTGCGCGCGCTGGTGGGGGTGACCGAGGCCGGCTTCCTGCCCGGCATGCTGCTTTACCTCACCTTCTGGTTTCCGCGCAGCTATCGCGCCCGCGCCAATGCCTTGTTCATGATTGCCATGCCGGTCACTGCGGCCGCGGGCTCCATCGTGTCCGGCTATCTGCTGGAGCTGAACGGGCTGTGGGGCCTGCATGGCTGGCAATGGCTGTTTCTGGTGGAGGGGCTGCCCGCCTGCCTGCTCGGCATTGCCGTATGGTTTTATCTGGATGACAAGCCAGCCAATGCTCGCTGGTTGAGCACCGCGGAAAAAGACTGCCTGCAGGGCCTGTTGCAGGCCGAACAGGACGCCACCCCACCCCCGGCTCGGCCGCAAAGCGTATGGCGCGAAATGCTCAGCCCCAGCATCATCAAATTTGCGCTGGGCTATTTTTGCCTGGTGAACACCCTGAGCATGGTGAATATCTGGGTGCCGCAAATCGTCAAAAGCTTCAATGTCGGCAGCAGCAATGCCACCATCGGCTTGCTGGCCGCGATACCGCAAATCGGCACCATCCTCGCCATGCTGTGGTGGGGCGCACGCTCGGACCGCAAGCAAGAGCGCAAATGGCACACCATCCAGCCCATGCTGTTTGCCGCGGCGGGCTGGCTGCTGTGCGCCTGGAGCGATGACCCCTTGCTGAGGCTGACCGGCATCGTCATGGCCTCGGCCGGGGCCTTTACTGCCATGACCATTTTCTGGACCACGCCAGACGCGGTGCTGTCACTCAAGGCCAAGGCCATCGGCATTGCCGTCATCAACGCCACCGGCAATGTCGGCTCGGCACTCAGCTCGGTGGTGGTGGGCTGGCTGAAAGACCTTACCCACAGCTTTAGCTCCGGGCTGTTGTTTGGCGCCGCCGCCCTGCTGCTGGGTGCACTGATCATCTATCTGATCCCCATCGTCAAACCAGCACCACGCTAAGGCATGCTGCCCACAAGCACATCAGCAGCTCCTTTGACAGCAGGGTAGCGTCCGCGGCCCTGCTGATTTTTTGTCAGCACCCCTGCCCCGCCAGAATGATTGCCACGCCGGTATTCCATGAAAAGTACAAGCAAGCACCTGAAACTTGTATTTCATGGCAAAAAACCGCAGCACATAATGCATGCTGAATCTGCGCCATGCAGTTTCGTCTCGTCCCGATAACAACAACATCATCCTTTATACAAGCCATGCAGCTGCCCGCCATCCCAGGCCCGGGCAACTACTTAACTTGTTAATTAAATATCCAGCTGCAACAGGAGAACATCATGAGCGCCAACAACCCCCTCTTGGCAGAAGTGCAACGCATCCTGCCGGAAATCGCCGCCAATGCCAACGAAGCAGAACAACTACGCCAGGTACCGGAACAGAATATCCGCCTGCTGAAAAGCATAGGCATGCACCGCGCCTTCCAGCCGAAAAAATATGGTGGGCTGGAAATTTCCCTGCCGGAATTTGCCGACTGCGTCGCCGCGCTGGCCGGTGCCTGCGGCGGTACCGCCTGGGCCTTCAGCCTGCTGTGCACCCACAGCCACCAGCTGGCCATGTTCTCGCAGCGTCTGCAAGACGAAGTATGGGGCAGCAATCCGGATGCCACCGCCAGCAGCAGCATCGCTCCTTTCAGTCAGATCGAAGAAGCCGAAGGCGGGGTGTATCTGAGCGGCGAGATGGGCTGGAGCAGCGGCTGCGATCACGCCGAGTGGGCCATTGTCGGCATGCGTCGCAAAAATGCCGCCGGCGAAGCGGTATACAGCTTTGGCGTGCTGCCGCGCAGCGACTACGAAATCCGCGACAACTGGTACGCCATGGGCATGAAAGGCAGCGGTTCCAAAATGCTGGTGATCCGCAATGCCTTCATCCCCAACCACCGCATCGAAGCCGCCAAGGACATGATGGAAGGCCGCTCCAGCGGCTTTGGTCTCTACCCGGACAGCGCTATTTTCTATACCCCCTATCGCCCTTATTTTGCCAGCGGCTTTGCCTCCATCAGCCTGGGCCTTGCCGAACGCATGCTGCAGGCCTTCAAAGAGAAAACCCTGAACCGCGTGCGGGCCTATACCGGCGTCAATGTCGGCACCGCTACCCCGGCGCTGATGCGCTTGGCCGAATCCACCCACCAGATTGCCGCTGCCCGCGCCTTTCTGGAAAAAACCTGGCAGGACCACGCCGCCCATGGCCGTCGGCATGAATACCCCAGCCGCGAGACGCTGGCCTTCTGGCGTACCAATCAGGCTTATGCGGTGAAGATGTGCATCGAAGCAGTAGACCGCCTGTTCAGCGCTGCCGGGGCCACCAGCTGGATGGAGGGCAACGAGCTGCAACGCCTGTTCCGCGATTCGCACATGACCGGCGCCCATGCCTACACCGATTACGATGTCTGCGCCCAGATACTGGGACGCGAGCTGATGGGCCTGGAGCCTGATCCGAGCATGGTCTGAGGCCGGCAAGAAAATAATAAAGGAGACCAGCATGACTCACACACCAGCCAGCGCCAATGACCCGCGCCTGTTCCGCCGTGCCCTGGGTAATTTCGCCACCGGGGTCACGGTGATGACTGCCTGCGGGCCGGACGGACAGCAGGTTGGCGTTACCGCCAACAGCTTCAATTCGGTTTCGCTCGATCCGCCACTCATCCTGTGGAGCATAGACAAGCGCTCCGGCAGCTACCCGGTGTTTCGCGATGCCAGCCATTTTGCCGTGAATATCCTGGCGGCAGACCAGATCGAGCTGTCCAACCGCTTTGCCCGTCCGGCCGAGGACAAGTTTGCCGGCCTGGCCTTGCAAACCGGAGCCGGCGGCGTGCCGCTGCTGGAAGACTGTGCCGCGCGCTTTGTCTGCGAGCGCCACGCCCTGCATGAGGGGGGCGATCACTGGATCGTGATCGGCAAGGTGGTGGCACTGGATGATTTTGGCCGCGCCCCGCTGCTGTATCACCAGGGCAGTTATGCCATGGCCTTTCCCCACAGCCTGCAGCAGAAAAAAGATGCCCCGCCACCGGCCTGTGATTCACTGCAACGGCGGCTGAATGACAATATCTATTACCTGCTGACCCAGGCGGTGCGGGCCTACCAGCACCACTACCAGCCACGCCAGATGGCAACCGGCCTGCGCATCAGCGAGGCGCGCATGTTGCTGGTACTGGAGCACGGCCTGGAGGCCGCCGCCCTGCATGGCGAAGTCAATATGCCGGAGCGCGAAGTGGAACAGGCCATAGACATGCTGCAACGCAAGGAGCTGATCTGTCGGCAACAACAGCACTACCAGCTGACAGCACAAGGCATGCAACAGGCAGAGGCACTACACGATCTGGCCGAACAGCAGCAAAGGGAAATGCTGGCAGGCTTCAGCGAATCGGAGGTGACCGCGCTAAAGAACATCCTGCGCGCCATCATCCGCCAGCGCTGATCAAAAGCCAGCTGCAAACAACAAGGGCAGGGAGCCAGGCTCCCTGCCCTTGTTTCCTTACTGCAGCTACACCATGCGCTGCAGACGCTGCGCCAACTCCTGCAGGCGGCAGGCAAGATCCTGCAGTAAGATGTCGATCTGCTCCGGATTACCCGCCTTGCAGGCTTTCTCTAACTGCTCGCAGTCACGTCCCACTTGCTGGGCATCAATCAGGCGGGCTGCACCCTTGATCTTGTGCAGGACGTGTGTCAGCTCGGTCAGTTGCCGCTCGCGGAACAAGGACTGCGCCTCGGCCAGATCCTGCTCATTGCTAGCCAGCAGCTTGGCCACAAACTTGCGCATCAGCACCGCATCGCCATCAAACAAGGCAGCCAGACTGCTGCCGGCATACACCGGCAATCGCTGCATGCTGCTGCCCAGGCTGAAACGCAGCAAGGTGGTATGCAGAGTAGGCAGCGCCACGGGTTTGGCCAGCAGTATATTGAAGCCAACCGCCATGGCCCGCTGCTGATCTTGTTCGGTGGGATCCGCAGAGATGCCGATCACCGGCCGCAGATCCCCCTCACTGCGCAACTGCTGTACCAGGCAGAAGCCATCCAGCTGCGGCATGCTCAGGTCGGTCAGCAGGCAGTCGAACTGCCCTTGCCGCCATTGCTCCAGAGCTTCCTGCCCGTTGCTAACGGCCATCACCTTGCATCCCAGGCGCTGCAACTGGCTGTTGAGCAGGAAGAGATTGGCCAGATTATCTTCGGCCACCAGAACATGCGGCTGCAAGCCCTCGGCCCACAGCGCACCTTCCGGCACATTTTGCGGCTCGGGCTGACCATAGCCGCCAGGGCTGGATTCCGACACCCCGGCCAGCAGTTTGCTGGCGAGACCGCGCATCATCGAAAGCATTTGATTATTTGACATGACACTGACACCTGTTTTCTGAATTATCCAGACACTCCCACCCCCGGCAAGCTGCAGATCATGTTACGGCCTGCCCGCCTGCACTACACGGCCCCACTGCCGCCTGTTTAAGCTTAGAAAGGGGAACGGCATCACTATCCGGGTTCTTTCCTAACAAACAATAGGAAAATTCTGATCATTCCACCGCCACCGCCCGAGGCAGAAAAATAGTGCCGGGGCAGGCCGGCAGTGTGGCAAAGCAGCCTCAGCCGACAACAGCAGCCTCCAGTAGTGGCTGTTCGCAGCCGCAGGGACGGCCATCGGTGCAGACAGCCGCTATACAAAGCGCTACATTGCTGTCAGAGGCCACAAGGCCAGCACATTATTGCGGCAAACACGGAGCAAGCATGATTCACCACCAGCATCCCCTGACATCCAGTTGCCTGGGCACGCAGCGTCAGCTATCCAGCTTCCACTTTGGCCAGCCAGGCAGCCCGGCAGGCAAAGCCTATATCCAGGCCTCGCTGCATGCCGACGAACTACCCGGCATGCTGACTGCCTGGGAACTGAAGCTGGCACTGCGCGCACTGGAACAACAGGGGAAAATTGTCGGGGAAATCATCCTGGTGCCACAGGCCAATCCGATTGGTCATGCGCAGTCGATCCAGGGCTACCAGATGGGTCGTTTCGACCTGGCCAGCGGGCAGAATTTCAACCGCCACTACCCGCAATTGACCACGGCAGTCTATGCCGCCGTGAAAGAACATCTGGGAGCAGATGCCAAGGCCAATACCCGCCTGATCCGCACAGCCATCCGCCAGCATCTGCAACAACTGGCCGAGCCGACCGAACTGGTCAGCCTGCGCAAAAACCTGATGCAGCTGGCCGCCGACGCCGACATCGTGCTCGACCTGCATTGCGACTGCAACGCCGCCCTGCACGTGTATACCGGCACCCCGCTGTGGGAACAATGCGAACCGCTGGCGCGCTATCTGCAGTCGCATGCGCAACTGCTGGCCACCGAATCCGGCGACTATCCTTTCGATGAAGCGTGTAGCCAAACCTGGTGGGAACTACAGGCACGGTGCCAGCAAGACGGGCTGGATGTGCCGATTGAAATGGCCTGCCTGTCGGTCACGGTAGAGCTGCGCGGCCAGCATCAGGTCAGCCCGCAGCTGGCGCGGCAGGATGCGGCAGCCATTCTGGACTTCCTGCGTTTTCGCGGCCTGATCGCCGCGGACAGCCTCCCCGCGCAGCCAGCACTGCCTTATCCGGCCACGCCACTGGCTGGCTCGGAAAACCTGGTTGCGCCCCACCCTGGCGTGGTGAGTTTCCTGATCGCGCCTGGCAATGTGGTGGCTGCCGGGCAGCCGGTGGCAGAAGTCATCGACCCCTTGCAGGATAAGGTAAGCGTGCTAAGCTCGGCACATGGCGGCATGCTGTATGCCCATGAGCTGCACCCCTATGCCACGGCCGGCATGACGGTGGCCAAGGTAGCCACCGCACAGGCCTTCAAATCAGGCAAGCTGCTGTCGGCCTGAAGCGACAGTTCGCCTTACACGTCTGCTGCGGGTGGCTGAGTGGCCATGGCCTGCAGCAGGCAGGCGGGACACAGGCAGTCGCTACCCTCAGGCAGCAAGGGCATGATGTGCGGCAATCTGGCACACCAGCACTCCACGGCCGCATCGCCAGCACGACAGGTGAAGCTATTGCCGCACGTCGGACACTGCTTGCACTGTCCCTGCGGCGGCAAGGCCAACAGACGATTCCACACGGCTTTTTTCTCGAAATCGCTGAAACCGGGCCAGCCGGCAATTTCCTTGAGGGTACGGCGGCAGCTCAGGCAACTCTCGCCAGCATCATCCAGCTGGCAGCGCTGCTGGCAAGGAGAAGGAATGGTGTCGCTCATGCCACCACCCCGCAGCCAGGCTCAGGCAGCATGCCAGTAGGCCAGCGCAGGGAAATAGAGAGAAATGCAGCCTTGCCACGGGCAACGGCCGGCATGGCAAAACCGGAAATGCTAGAAGAGAAATGCATGAAGGCACAATCTGTAACAAGGGGAACAGCACTAACCCGTCACGCGGGACCAGGCACCCGAAATACAGACGACATGATATCAATGGCACAGCATGACATGGTGATTTAAAGCAGACAATCTGCACTCAACCATCTAGCTCGGTACTGGAATAGCCCTTGTTGGCAACCGGAATGCTGTGTACCTGCAGCGTATCCAGCTGCAGCATGCTCAGGCTACGGCCATACACACCACCGGTATCCAAGTAGCGTACATTGTCGATGCTGCGGACTTCCCGCTGTGGGGTATGACCTACGCACAGCATGAACACACCGCGTACCGGCTGGCGTGGCGTACCACGAGCGCGCAGACGGCACCAGGTGATCTGCCGCAATAGCCGCCCGCCCTCCTCACCCCATGGCTGGGGCAGCGACAACTGCTCACGCAACGCACTCCAGTCGTCCTGTGGACAATCAGCATGCAGCAAGCCGATCAGCCCGTGCGGACTGGGCAGTTCGATGGCCAGCGGCAAGCGGCTGAACGCAGTGCGGTAAGCCTGCTTGTCCAGCTCATCCAGGCAGATAAACCAGCCACCGCCATTATGCAGATAGCGTTCGCAGCCATCGGTATCGGCCAGATCAAAATCCAGCGCCATCTGCTCGTGATTGCCACGCACCGCATAAAACCATGGCTTGGCCAGCCACTCCAGCACCTGGCGCGACTCCGGGCCACGGTCCACCAGGTCTCCCACCGAAAACAGGCGGTCCCGGCTGCCGTCAAACACCACCTGCTCCAGCAAGGCGCGCAACTCGGTAAAACAACCGTGGACATCGCCCACGACAAAATCCCGTCCCAGCTGATTGGCCGGCAGGCTGACAAACAACTCACTCATGCGAAATCACACCGATCTGATGGCTATACGGCATCCATTATGCCCGGCTCGCCAGCTGTTGCGGGAAGGAGTCTTGCCACGGGCAATAAAAAACGGCGCCGAATCGGCGCCGTTGGCATATTGCGTAAACCCTAACTTATTGTGCAGCGGAAGCGGCCGCCGGAGCAGCTGCGCCGCCACCGATGGTTTGCATAACCTTCCACTGACCGCCTTCAACCTTGTACACGGTGATGCCGCCGTCTTTCAGGTCGCCCTTGTCATCGTAAGTCCAGTTGGCCGAAGTCACACCGGAGTACTTGATCTTGGCCAGCACCGGCAGATAAGCCTTGGGATCGGTGGAGTTGGCATCCTTCATCGCCTGGATCAGGGCGCGGGTAGCGTCATAGCCGTACGGCGAGTAGGTGGCTACGTCGGTCTTGAAACGTGCCTTGTACTTGTCGGCGTATTCCTTGCCCTTGGGCATTTGTTCCAGCGGCAGGCCAGCCAGCGAAGCAATGCTGCCTTCAGCGTCCTTGCCAGCCAGTTGCAGGAAGTTCGGGGTCTTGGTCATTTCGCCGGAAATCAGCGGAGCCTTCAGACCCAGACGCTTCATCTGCTTGGCCATCGGAGCGGACTGAGCATCAGCACCACCGTAGAACACCACATCCGGGTTCACGCCCTTGATGGAGGTCAGGATGGCAGCGAAGTCGGTTGCCTTGTCGTTGGTGAATTCGCGCTTGGCTACATCGCCACCGGAAGCCTTGACGGCTTTTTCGAATTCGTCAGCCAGGCCTTGGCCGTAAGCGGTACGGTCGTCAACGATGACGATTTTCTTGGCCTTCAGGGTATCCACCACGAATTTGCCCATCACGCTACCCTGCTGGGTATCGGAGGTCATCGAGCGGAAGGTGTTCTTGAAGCCTTGTGCGGTGAACACCGGCGAGGTCGCCATGGAGATCATCGGAATGCCGGCGTCGGAGTAGATCTTGGAGGCCGGGATCGCGCAACCGGAGTTGAAGTGACCGATGATACCGGCAACCTTGTCGTCCACCAGCTTCTGTGCCAGTTGGGTAGCGGTTTTCGGGTCGGCCTGGTCATCCTGGGCGTTCAGTTCGAAAATCACCGGCTTGCCACCGATAGTCGGCTTCTCGGCGTTGGCATCTTCGATGGCCAGGGTCACGCCGTTCTTGTATTCCTCACCGTAGTGAGCTTGCGGGCCGGTCAGCGGAGCGGCGAAGCCGATCTTGACGCTATCGCCGGCAGCGGCAGCAGCCGGAGCGGAAGCAGCGCCAGCCGGGGCGGCTGCGTCATCTTTTTTGCCACATGCAGACAGTGCCAGAGCGGCAGCGACAGCGATGGTAACGGTAGTCAGCTTGGTGAATTGCATCTTGAATCCTCTATCTTTCGGTCTCTCCTGTCCGCTTGTGGCGGACAGATCTCATGCAGCGAGCTTGTTGTAAGTTAAAACGCTGGCGGCATTATTCCAATGCCGACAGCACATGACAAGTGGCGTTTGACAGATTGTCATTATCCCTCCCGCTTTGTGACCAATCTCGCCAAACAGCGGGGTAGTCGCGGGAGGGTGAAACATCAGTCGCCGATACTCATCAGGCTGGCATTACCGCCTGCCGCCGTGGTGTTGATGCTGACAGCACGCTCCACCACCAGTCGATGCAGGTTGTAGCCTTCTTCACCGGCCAACAGCAGGGGAATCAGCGCGCCATCACGTTGCGCCAGTTGCAGGCGCGCCTTGGCGGCTGCATCACCCTCGTACAGCACGGCATCCAGCTCTGCGGCCAGCACGTCTTGCGTAAGCTCGACGTGGCCGGCCAGCGCGCTGGCCAGTTGGCGATTGGCCGGCGAGTCCGCCAGCACTGCCAGATTACCGGTGGCCAGTACGGCCACCAGTTGTTCGGCCAGCGTTGCACTGCTGCTGGCCACGCACCCTACCCTGCCGCGGGCGGCAAAGCAGAGCGTGTTCTTTTCGCCGGTCGGGCCGGGCAGGCACACCTGATGGCTCAGCGGCGAAGCACGGCGGGCAGCTGCGATACGCGCATCCAGGCCATTCACTCCCAGGCTGGTGGCAAGGCCAGCCAGCTTGTCCAGACCAGACAGGTCGGCACTCACCGGCTGCAAGGCCAGCTTGGGCTGCCAGCGGGCACGGGTCAGGCGATACAGGTAGAACGGGCCACCAGCCTTGGGGCCGGTACCAGACTTGCCTTCACCACCAAACGGCTGCACACCCACGACGGCACCGACGATATTGCGGTTGACGTAGACATTGCCCACCTTGATCTTGCTGACGATGTCGTTGATGGTTTCGTCGATACGGCTATGGATGCCGTGGGTCAGGCCATAGCCGGTACTGTTGATTTCGGCTACCACCTTATCCAGCTCATTGGCTTCGAAACGCAGCACATGCAGTACCGGGCCGAACACTTCGCGGGTGAGATCGGACAGGTTGTCGATTTCAAACAGGGTAGGCGCCACGAAAGTACCGTGCTGACAAGCCTCGGTCAGCGGGGTCTGATAAGTCCAGCGTGCACGCGACTTCATCTTGTCGATGTGTGCCAGCAGGCCGGCCTGGGCTTCGGCATCGATCACCGGGCCGACATCGGTATTCAGCTGAGCCGGGTTGCCCACGGTCAGTTCGGCCATGGCACCCTTGATCATGGCAATCACCTTGTCGGCGATATCGCTTTGCAGATACAGCACGCGCAGTGCGGAGCAGCGCTGACCAGCCGAGTCGAAAGCCGAGCTCAGCACATCGGTCACTACTTGTTCCGGCAGCGCCGAACTGTCGACGATCATGGCGTTCTGGCCACCGGTTTCGGCCACCAGCACCACATCCTCGCCACGCTTGGCCAGGGTGCGGTTGATGATCTGCGCCACTTCGGTGGAGCCGGTAAAGATCACGCCATGGATACGCGGGTCGCTGGTCAGCGCGGCACCGACGATCTCGCCACGGCCTGGCAGCAATTGCAGCACGTCACGCGGCACACCGGCTTCGTGCAGCAAGCGCACGGCGTAAGCGGCGATCAGGTTGGTCTGCTCGGCCGGTTTGGCCAGTACCGGGTTACCGGCGGCCAGCGAGGCGGTTACTTCACCAATGAAGATGGCCAGCGGGAAGTTCCACGGGCTGATACACACCACCGGACCCAGCGGCTGATGGGTAGCGTTGTCGAAGTTGGCGACGATTTGTGCAGCGTAGTAACGGCAGAAGTCTACCGCTTCGCGCACTTCGGCAATGGCATTGCTCAGGGTCTTGCCGGCTTCACGCACCGCCAGGCCCATCAGCGCCGGCATGTGGTCTTCCATCAGCTCAGCCATGCGGTTCAGGCAGGCCGCACGGTCGACAACCGGGGTATTGGCCCAACGGGCAGCCGCAGATTCAGCCAGTTGCAGCGCGCGTTCCACATGCTCCGGGGTCGCTTCGATCACTTGACCGACGATATCGGCATGATCGGCCGGGTTACGTACCGGCTGGCTGTCGCCTGAGCTGACATCAGCATCACCCAGCAGCGGGAAGGCTGCCCATTGCTGTTGCTCGGAGGCTTGCAGGCCCATTTGCAGCGCGGCCAGCACGTGCTCGCTGGACAGGTCCAAACCCTTGGAATTCTGGCGTTCACTGCCATACAGGGAAACCGGCAGGGCAATCTTGTGATGCGGTTGACCGGCATGGCTGGCCGCTTCGGCCACCTGATCGGTCACCAGTTCGTCAATGGATACATTTTCGTCGACGATGCGGTTAACAAAGGAGCTGTTCGCACCATTTTCCAACAAGCGGCGTACCAGATAGGCCAGCAGTGTTTCATGCGAACCTACCGGTGCATAGATACGGCAGGCCTTGCCCAGATTGTCCTTGCCTACCACTTGGTCGTACAGGGTCTCACCCATGCCGTGCAGGCACTGGAATTCGTAATCCAGGCCCTGACCCAGCTGGTAGATGGCCGACAGGCTGTAGGCGTTGTGCGTGGCAAACTGCGGGTAGATGGCATCCTGCGCGGCCAGCAAGCGCTTGGCGCAGGCCAGATAGGAGATATCGGTGTACACCTTGCGGGTGTATACCGGGTAGCCCGGCAGACCATCCACCTGAGCGCGCTTGATCTCGGCATCCCAATACGCGCCCTTGACCAGACGCACCATGAAGCGGTGGCCAGAACGGCGTGCCAGATCCACCAGATAATCGATAATGAAAGGACAGCGTTTCTGGTAAGCCTGCACCACCAGGCCGATACCGTTCCAACCGGCCAGGTCCGGATCAAAAGCCAGCTGTTCCAGCAGGTCCAGCGACAGCTCCATGCGGTCGGCTTCTTCGGCATCGATATTCAGGCCGATATTGTATTGCTTGGCCAGCAACAACAGCTGTTTGAGGCGGTCGTACAGTTCGCTCATCACCCGTTCGCGCTTGGCACGGCTGTAACGCGGGTGGATAGCGGACAGCTTTACCGAAATACCTGGGCCATCGTAGATACCACGACCAGCGGACTCCTTGCCGATGGCGTGAATCGCCATCACGTAGTCCTTCATGTAGCGCTGGGCATCGTCCTCGGTCATGGCGGCTTCCCCCAGCATGTCGTAGGAGAAACGATAGCCACGGGCTTCACGCTCACGGCCGTTTTCCAGCGCCTGTTCGATGGTTTCGCCAGTAACGAACTGCTTGCCCAGCATGCGCATGGACATGTCCACGCCCTTGCGGATCAGCGGTTCGCCACCCTTGGCAATCAGGCGGGTCATGGCGGCGGACAGGCCCTGCTCACTATGCGAGGACACCAGTTTACCGGTGACCACCAGGCCCCAGGCTGCGGCATTCACGAACAGCGAAGAGCTATTACCCAGGTGGGCTTTCCAGTCGCCACGGGAGATCTTGTCGCGGATCAGCTTGTCGGCGGTTTCCTTGTCAGGAATGCGCAGCAGCGCTTCGGCCAGACACATCAGGGCAATACCCTCAGCGCTGTCCAGCGAGAATTCATGCATCAGGGCATCCACCCCGCTGGAGCGGGTACGCTCACGACGCACTTGGCTGACCAGACGGCGCGCCAGTTCCTGGGTGGCAGTGACCTGGGCCGGCTGCAAGGCAGCTTGCGGTAGCAAGGCTTGCACACATTCCTGTTCGTCACGGCGATATGCGGATGTAATGGCATCGCGCAAAGCGCTCTGGTTTAGGGCAAACACCTCGAATTGCATGGAAAACTCCCGATTTTGTTCGCAGCCCGGTTTGTACCGGTTAAGATTTGCCTATTGTATACAATTGTATTTTTCTTTGTTCGACAATATAAAATATTCTTGTAGCGACACGACTAGTGACTGGCCGCAGATCAAGGAAAATCAAGCTGCTTGTCCTATTATCGACAGCAGACCGCGCATGCCGCTTTGTTGCATGACCACAACGTCAGCACCTCATGCCAGTCAATAATCGGCCCCATGCCACAGCCACTCACCCCTGCAAGTGTTTTAGTCGATCACAGGAAGCCCTATGCAAACTATTTTATTGACCGTCAATGCCAGCCCTTATGGTAGCGAGCGCATGCTCAGCGCCTTGCGGCTGACTCTTGCCTTGCTCAACCACCCCGACGCAGCCCGTGTCCGGCTATTTTTGCTGTCCGATGCCGTCAGCACCGCCATGAACCAGCAGCTTGTCGCCACACCACCCAATCTGGGAGAAATGCTGAGCGAAGCCATCGCACTTGGGGCCCAGGTACACGTCTGCCGTAGCTGTGCCGATGCCCGCGGACTGCTGGCAGAGCGCTTGCTGCCCGGGGTGCAGATTGGCACCATGCCTGAGCTGGCTGAATGGACACTGGCCGCCGACAAGGTGCTCAGCTTCTGAATAAAAAAGAGGCCTGCCTCTCGGGGGGAAGGCAGGCCAAAGGGCAGTTCACTTCAAGCAACAAGGATTCAGATAGGACGTATCAGTATTTCCGAGCGAACCTCCCGCACACCAGGTACATTGGCGGCCACTTCCAGCAAATGACGCACGGTATCGCGGCTGGGGCTGGAGCCTAGCAATTTCACCATCCCCGCCTTGACCTGCGGTCGTACCACCGAGCCCGAGCCATCGGCCAGTGGTTTCAATACTTCATTCAATTCCCAAGCAATTTTTTCATCAGCCGAAATATTCGACACTGCCACATGCTCCGCCACCGGATCAATCGACAGCATGCCCATGGCCCGCACCGGGTTGAGCGGCAACAGCACCAACAGCATTAATCCAAGATGATTTATTTTCATTGCATGACTCCCGACAGGTCAGTTTGTCACTACGTATTGCAAGCGCCATGCCAGGGAAATAAATCAATTAAAAATCAAATACTTAGAATAAAAATCTACAAAAACAGGCTATCAATACCTGTCAATTTGTCGCCAAATGGCGACAAATTGACAGGCTTTCCACGCCAAGCTGCTGATTTATATGAAAAAACCCCTGTCGCTGATTAACGACAGGGGTTCGCGGGTAGCGCAACGACTTCAGAAGTCCTTGAAGGCCGCAGCCACCAGATCATGCTTTTGTAGCAGGCGATAAAATTCGGTGCGATTACGATCAGCAATCCGTGCTGCCACGCTGACATTGCCAGCGCTAACCCGTAGCAGCTTTTCCAGATAGTCCCGTTCAAACTGCCGCCGCGCTTCGGCCAACGTGGCAATGCTGGCCATGCCGTCGGAAACCGCTTTCTGCACTGCAGTCAGCGGAATCAGGCCAGAGGTGTTCAACACACAGCATTGCTCAACCGCATTGGCCAGCTGCCGCACATTGCCCGACCAGCGCAAGCTGCACAGATACTCCATCGCATCTGGGGCAAAACCGGCCACCTCCTTGCCATAGCGCTCGGCCAGCTGTGTCAGGAAATGCTGCGCCAGCAAGGGGATATCTTCCCGCCGCTCGCTCAGCGGCGGCAGATTCAAGGCCACCACATTCAGCCGGTAAAACAGATCCTCGCGAAACAGGCCATCACTGATCAGCGCCTCGAGATCACGATGCGTCGCCGAAATCACTCGCACATCCACCGCACGCGATTTACTGGCTCCCACGGGCCGTAACTCTCTCTCCTGCAGCACGCGCAGCAGCTTTACCTGCAGGGCCAGTGGCATGTCGCCAATCTCATCCAGAAACAGCGAGCCGCCCTCCGCCTGGGCAATCAAACCCTCATGCCGTGTCGCCGCACCGGTAAATGCTCCTTTTTCATGGCCGAACAATTCGCTTTCCAGCAAATTATCCGGAATCGCTCCGCAATTGACTGCCACAAAGGGTCCGGCTGCTCGTGGGCTGGCCCTGTGCAAGGCCCGTGCCAGTATCTCCTTGCCACTTCCGCTCTCACCACGGATCAGCACGCTGGCATCGGTGGCGGCAATCAGCCGCGCCTCCGCCAGCAACTCTTCCATCAGTGGGCTACAACTCACCACTTCGGTACGCCAGTACTCCTGTCCGGCCTGGGATACCGCAGGAGAGGACAGCGACAAGGCCTGCTCTACTTTACTGAGCAAGGCTTTGCTGTCAAAGGGCTTCACCAGATAACCAAAGACACCTCGGCTTACTGCCTCCACCGCATCAGGAATCGTGCCATGCGCGGTCAGGATAATTACCGGCAGCGCCGGATAACTCTTCTTCACCAGCTCAAACAAGGCCATTCCATCCATTCCCGGCAAGCGCCAGTCGGTCAGCAACACATCGGCCCGCCGCACGGCCAGCGCACTCAGCGCAGCCTCAGCCGAGGCTGCCTTGTCCACCAGATACCCAGCCGCCTCCAACCGCAAACTCAACAGCCGCAGCAAGTCGGCATCATCATCAACCAGCAATACCCGCCCGGTTCGTCTCATGGTTGTATCTTCTTTTTCTGGGCCTTGTCGGCCATGGACTGTTCGATCAGACGCAAAGCATCCAGCTTGGCTGCCAGCTCATCGGCACGGCGCTGCTGCTCCAGCCATTGTGCGCTTATCCGCGCAGCGGTCTCGTCATGACGCCGGCGCTCACTCAACTGGGATGCCAATAATGCGGCAAGGCCGGTCAAGCCATCCGAGGGCTCCTGACGCAGTTGCCCAGCAGCCAGGTCAAGTTGCTGCTGCAGCCGTGCCATATCAGGCCTACTCTCCGTATTCAGCAGCTGTACCGCCACATAGCGCAGGCGCTCGCCTGCACAGCTATCCTTACCGGGCCAGGTCAGTTCCCGACCACGACGCACCCCGGACAAGACGGCTTCAGCATCATGACAGGCTCTGGCCAGCGATTTCCCAGCCGTCGCTGCAGATGACTCCCTAGTCGGCCTGCCCAAGTTGCTACAAGCCGCCAGTACACATAGCACCAGCATGGCACTCATCAATCTTTTCATCATTCTGTTTTCCTGCCCTGCAATCGTTATTATGAGTCGCTAACAAAATAGCGCAGCATTGCTGCGGCAAGGCCTGCCGACGCAGACTGCACGAGAGTACGGCCAGCAAGTAAATGCCGTAGCAGGGGTTTTGCTAGCCGCGCTAAGGCCACCAGACACGCAGCCTTGCTCCCTTTTCGGTAGGCAGACTTTCGACATCGCCCCCCATCAGTTGGGCAAAAGTTTTAACCATGGTCAGCCCGATACCACTACCTGGCGACTCACCAGCAGGGACTTTCCCGGTATAGAAAGGCTGGAATATCAGGCTATGCTCCTGTTCGGAAATTCCGCGCCCCTGATCGGCGACCAGCAGCCATGACTGATCATTACTTCTCCCTGCCTCAACAGAAATAACGCCATTTTCCGGCGAAAATCGTATGGCGTTAGAAAGCAAATTATCAATAATGGTTCGGAATTTTTCCTGATCAACCTCCAATACGACGGCTTGTTCAGGCAGCTTCAGCCGTAATTTTTTTTGTTGTAACAGAGGCTGCATGGCTGCGGCTGCTTGCTGGGCCAGATCGCGCACATCATGCGCCGCCATCATCAGCGGACGATCCAGCCAGTTCGCTGCGTCATGTTGCAGCAAGGCATCTACACGCTGACGTAATAAGCGGGTATTCGACAGCGTAATACCAATGATTTCTTGCTGTGAGGGTAATAAGGGGCCGGGAATCTGATCATGCAGTAAGGAGGAAGCCTCCTGAATTGCAGCCAGCGGAGTTTTCAGCTCATGTGAAACGTGCCGGAAAAAACTGGCTTTATCTTGTTCCAGCTGTGCCAGCCGCCCATCCAGCTCACGCAAGGCTGCTGCCAATTGCAAGATATCCGCTGGAGCCGACATGCCCCATTGCTGGCCACGCTGCCCCAACGCCAGCCTGCCAATCTTGCCGCGTAACTGCTGTAAGGGCCGTACCAGCAACCATGCCAGCAATAGTCCCAGCAATACCGCCAGACACAAAGACAATATCGCCACCCGGTCGGCTTGTTGGCGCTTCTCACGCAAACTGCTATCCCACTGCAGACGTCGCGCAGCACTCACACGTTTCACCTGAGCATCCAGCTCATTGCCAAGCCGCGACAGTTCTTCATATTGACCAGACCATGGCTCTGTCTGACTAGCGGCACCCAGCAGCAGGCTACGTGATTTCCCACACCATGCCACCAGGCGGCCACCCAACTGCTGCAATCGGGCCTCATCCAGCTGCTGCAAACGTCCGGCTAACTGCTGCAAACTCAGGACAGCCTGCGTAGCGGTACGGGAAAAGGCCTCCTCGTGCAGAACATTCCACTGACGGGTCGACCGCTCAAACAGATCGCTCTGTTCAGCATAACTGCGCTGCAGCTCTGCCAATCCCTCTGCCTGTTTCTGGCTTTGCTCGACTAATTCAGCCAATTGCTGCAAATGCCACCAGGTTTGCACCAGAGCCAAGGATGGAATCAGAGTAACAACAAACAAGCTGGCAACCAGCAAGGTCTTAAAGGACAAATGGCGCAATAGCATTATGTCTCTCATGCGTGCAACAGGATGGGCTATTGTCTGCCAGAGTTGGCAGCACAACAAATCTGCACGGGGGCGGCTTACGGAGGCATCGCGCCCAGGGGGCCCGAAATGCAGCACCGCCATGCAAAAAGCCCAGCTCGATTGAGCTGGGCTTCTAATGGGGAGTCTGGCGGTGTCCTACTTTCACATGGCGAATGCCACACTATCATCGGCGCTAAGGCGTTTCACGGTCCT
>NZ_JACERN010000009.1 GCF_013911085.1 Aquitalea aquatica | reverse complement strand
GGTCGATATCCAGGAAGCTGAACACGGTGTCCAGGTGCATGGCAGCACGGGATTTGGGCATCTGGCAGGCGATGACGCGGGTAGCGCCGCCTTCCTTGCCCAGCACGCTCTTGGCCACTTGCACCACCGCTTGCGGGCTGGTGCGTTCGCCCATGCCAATCAGCACTACGCCGTTGCCGATCGGCATCACGTCGCCGCCTTCCAGCGTGGCCGGGCCGTGGTTCTTGTCACAGTCGCCCCACCATACCTTCACCTTGCCGGCGAAGTAGGGGTGGTGTTGATAGA
>NZ_JACERN010000030.1 GCF_013911085.1 Aquitalea aquatica | reverse complement strand
TGGACAAGCTGGGCTTTGCTGCCGGCTCGATGGGTCCGAAAGTGGAAGCCGCCTGCGAATTTGCCCGCCTGACTGGCAAGCGTGCGGTGATTGGCGCGCTGGAAGACATCGAGCGCATTGTGAAGGGTGAAGCCGGCACCATCATCTCCACCGAGAAGACCGGTATCGAGTGGTACTGAGGTCGGGCGCTGAACCACCTGCTGTGGCGTTGCGACGTCGGCGAAGAGGCAGGTGAGATGTAGATCAACAAGGGCTGCCATGGCAGCCCTTGTTGCATTGCAGCGGCAGAATCAGGTGAGGCCCAGTTCGGCGGCATGGTCATGGCATAGTGCCAGACCGGCGGAGTAGCCCGCCTGGTACATCTGCGACAGGTTGGAATAAGACCAGTCCAGCTCCTGTTCGCGTTGCTCAGGGCGAATGAACTGGTCATAAGCTACTCGCAGCAGCCGGGTGCGCGGCTTGCCGTCGGCATCCTTGTTATGCAGTGCCTCGAACAGCTTAAGGTCGTCGCGGGCAATTTCGGTTAGCGGGGTGATGATGGACTGCACCCAGGCGTCGTACAGATCACGTGGCGGATGCAGG
The DNA here is from genome assembly GCF_013911085.1 of Aquitalea aquatica. Taxonomy (GTDB): domain Bacteria; phylum Pseudomonadota; class Gammaproteobacteria; order Burkholderiales; family Chromobacteriaceae; genus Aquitalea; species Aquitalea aquatica. The sequence goes on along the minus strand of NZ_JACERN010000030.1, from coordinate 325,554 downwards.
ATCTGTTCGCTGCCCAGAACATCGAACACCACCGTGGTATCGATATGGGGATGCTCCTGGAACAGGCGCTTGAAGTTGAGGGTGTCGATGGCGGCACCTTCGATGTAGTAGTCACCATCCAGCAGATAGGGCGGATAGATCAGCGGAAAAGACAGCGCTGCCAGGAAGTGTTCATGGGTGATTTGCCGCTTGTCCCAGCATTCCATGCGCTTGCGGCTGAGGTTGTAGGCATTCAGATAGAACTGTGGCTTGAGGCTGGCCAGCTTGCTGAAGTCCACCACTTGGTCGATGAAGGGCACATGGGCACACAAGCCCTTGCTCTGCGCTGTCAGATCACTGGGGCAGAGGCTGGCCATCAGCCAGCTGCTCCAGTCAGCGGCCAGACGTTGTAGTGGCCCTTGGTCGGCCTGAGCCTGGATGGCCTGTAATACCGGATTGGACTGCTGCCATTGACGCCAGATGTCCGCCAGCGGGCCGGGTTTGTTGAAAACCTTGAAATTGACCGGAAAGGTAGAGTACAGCGCGTCGGCCACCCCCATGTCGGCCAGTTTTTTCAAAGCGCTTTTGCCGTCCTGGCCCTTGGCTGCGACATAGAGCAGGCCGACTATCGCTCCCGCACCCGAGGTGGAAATGATGTCAAATTCGACGCCTGCTTCGATAAATGCGACGAGCGAACCTGCCATCAGCGTGGCATTGGGGGCACCACCGCCCAGCACCAGTGCCAGCGATTTTTTGTTGGAGTTCATGAGTGTGATTTCGGGTGAGAAAATATCAGTGCTTATGCTTTATGGATGATGAATTTACATGGTGCCAAGTAAAAATTTATCTTCACAGCATTAACTGGTGGCCGATAACCACTACGTGGTTTTACCATGTACCTTGTAATGCATAGTAGTTGGGGATAATATCCGGCTTGTTCTTGCGCTTGGCACGGCTATCTATCGTGTAATGCAAGGTATGGGAGTCCCAGCATGAAAACGCAGTTGAAAAAGGGCACGCTGGATATGTGCGTGCTGGCCGCACTGGCGGCGGGTGACAGCTATGCCTACGAACTGGTAAGCATTCTGTCGCGCAGCATGGAAGTGAGCGAAGGCACCATGTATCCGCTGATGCGCCGGCTGCAGGCCGAGGCATGGGTGTCGACCTATCTGGTGGAGTCGGCCAGCGGCCCTTCGCGCAAGTACTACACCTTGACCGCAGAAGGGCGCCGGCAGTTGGTGCTGATGCAGCAGGAATGGCAGGAGTTCGTTAGCGATGTGAACAGTGTGTTGCAACTGGCTGCAGGCCAGACCAAGGGAGAGGCATCATGAACCAGCAAGAATTCATCAGTCAGTTACAAGAAGCGCTGTCGCGGCTGCCCGAGAGTGAAAGGCAGGACATCGTTGCCGATTACCAGGAATACTTTCGTGATGGTCTGGCAGCTGGCCGCAGCGAAGCCGATATCGCTGCCGGTTTGGGCGACCCGCGCCAGCTGGCACGGGAGCTGACGGCACGCCATCACATCGCCCGCTGGGAGAGCCGCAAAAGCGTTGGCAACCTGCTGGCCGTAGTGGGGGCCATCGCCGGGCTTGGCGTACTGAATTTCCTGCTGGCCATCCCCTTTCTGTTTTATCTGTGGCTGTTGACCATGGCTGCCCTGGCCGCCACGGGCATTCTGATCGGCGGGGTGGTGCTGTTTGGTACGCTAGCTTGCAATGAATTGTTTGGCTGGCCGGCCATGCATGAGACACGCGACATGCGGGCTGTCTGGTCTGCATTTGAGCAGGGTGGTCCGGTGGGAAATATCCATATCCGTGGCAGTCGTGGCGAAAAGGTGGATGTGGTGCGTGACGCCTCTTCCGGGAAGACCAGCATCAACATACAGTCCAGCGATGGCACGGTCAGCCTGGAGCGTAATGCGAGCGATGTCACCGGTCAGTTGCGCATTGAAGATAAAGAGGGGCAAGTGAATATTGATGCGCTGGATTGGGGTTTTAGTCGCAAGGGTGCGTGGATTGCCAGCGTACTCATGCTATTGCTGGGTGGTGGTGGCTTGTTCCTGTGTTATCTGCTGGCGCGCTGGACTTGGCGCGGTCTGCTGGCTTATGGCCGTTACCAATTGGGGATACTGGACAAGGCTAGAGGGCTGGATGGCTGAGTGATTGCCTTGTTGCAGACAGACAAAACGGACCCGTGGGGTCCGTTTTGTCTGTCTGCCGATGGTGTATCGAACTTAGTGGCCGTCGTAAGAGCACACCGTGAACACATCCAGGCCGGCATCACGAATCAGCTGACCGCCACCCAGTTCGGGTAGTTCGATGATGGTGGCGGCTTCCAGTACATTCGCCCCCAGCTTTTTCAGCAAATTGTAGCCCGCCATCATGGTACCGCCAGTGGCGATAAGATCGTCGATCAGAATCACCCGGTCGCCTGCCTTGCAGGCATCGGTATGAATCTCCACCGTGGCGTTGCCATATTCCAGTTCGTATTCTTCGGCTACCGTGGTAAAGGGCAGCTTGCCCTTTTTGCGGATGGGTACGAAGCCAACATTCAGCTCGTAAGCCAGTACCGAGCCAATGATGAAGCCACGGGCATCCAGGCCGGCAATCAGATCCACTTCCTCCAGCATGTAGCGATGCACATAAATGTCGATCAGCATGCGGAAGGTTTTGGGGTTTTGCAGCAGCGGAGTGATGTCGCGGAACATCACGCCCTGGCTGGGCCAGTTGGGCACGGTGCGGATCCAGCCCTTGAGGTAGCTGGCGTAGTCGAGATTGCTGAGATTTTCCATGGCGCTATTGTACTTTCAAATGAAGCGACCGTGTCTGGCGGTGCTGAAAGCAAAAAGGCCCGCCGCAACAGCGGCAGGCCCTGTGTTGCAGGATATCGATCAGGCGAAGAAAGCCAGCTTGAAGATCCACAGCGCGGCGATCACCAGCACGGCCGGTTTCAGGTCGGCAAAACGGCCGGCCAGAATCTTGATCACAGCATAGCTGATGAAACCGAAAGCAATGCCATCGGCAATCGAGAAAGTAAACGGCATGGCCAATGCAGTCATCACCGCAGGGGCGGACTCGGTCAGGTCATTCCATTCGATTTCCGCCAGACCACGCGCCATCAGTACGGCGACGTAGCACAGTGCCGGTGCAGTCGCGTAGGCCGGTACAGTCTTGGCCAGCGGAGAAACCCACAGGCAAGCCAGGAACAGAATGGCTACCACGATGGCGGTCAGGCCAGTACGGCCGCCCACGGCAGTGCCGGCAGCGGATTCGATATAAGCAGTGGTGGAAGAGGTACCCATCACGGCACCGGCGGTAATGGCGATGGAGTCGGCCAGCAGGGCACGCTTCAGGCGCGGCAGCTTGCCATCCTTGTCCAGCAGACCCGCGCGGTGCGATACACCCACCAGTGTGCCGGTGGTGTCAAACAGGTCGACAAAGAAGAATACGAAAATCACGCCAACCAGACCGGCATTCATGGCACCGTGCAAGTCCATGGCCATATAGGTGGGGGCCATGCTCGGCACCGGGGCGAAGATGCCTTCGAACTTGGACAGGCCAAACGCGATGGACAGTACGGTGACAATCAGGATGCCGATGATGATGGAGCCCGGTACCTTGCGGTATTCCAGTGCCACAATCAGGAAGAAGCCCAGAATCGCCAGCAGGGTGGTCGGATTGTGGATGTCACCCAGTGTCAGGTAGGTGGCCGGATGCGGAGCAATCACGCCAGCATTCTTCAGTGCGATGATGGCCAGGAACATGCCGACACCGGCAGAAATGGCAAACTTCAGCGAACGCGGAATGGCGTTGACGATAGCTTCACGTACCTTGAACAGGCTGACAGCGAGGAAGACCAGGCCGGAGATGAATACCGCACCCAGTGCCGCTTGCCAGGGAATCCCCATGCCCTTGACCACGCTGAAGGTGAAGTAGGCATTCAGGCCCATGCCCGGTGCCAGGGCGATCGGGTAGTTGGCTACCAGGCCCATGATGGCGGTACCCAATGCCGCGGCCAGGCAGGTCGCCACGAACACGGCGTTCAGGTCCATGCCGGTAGCCGACAGGATCAGCGGATTGACCAGTACGATATAAGCCATGGTCAGAAAGGTGGTGAAGCCGGCGATGACTTCGGTCCTCACCGAAGTGCCGTGTTCCCTCAGCTTGAAAAAGCTTTCCAGTAGTTGCATGACAGAGATGCTCCGAGCCTTGTTATGGTTTGGTTAAGACGCGGGATTTTACTTCGGTGTGAAGACAAACACCTAAATCTTGACATGAAGATACTTTTGCTCTTAACCGGAAATGCACTCTGTGGTATTCTGAAAAATTACCCTTTCTTTGGCAGGAAGCTCGATTGATGACCAAAGCAGTCGGGAACATCTATATCGTGGTAGCACCTTCCGGTGCAGGCAAAACCTCGCTGGTGGCGGCTTTGCTGCAGGCAGAACCAACTGTTGAGCTGTCCATTTCCTACACCACGCGCCATGCGCGCTCGGGTGAGGTGGATGGCCAGCATTACCACTTTGTCGGGCATGCCGAATTTCAGGCGATGATAGAGGGCCAGGACTTCCTCGAGTATGCCGAGGTGTATGGCAATTTTTACGGCACCAGTGTGCGTTGGCTGCAAAGCCGACTGGAGCAGGGCCGTGACATCCTGCTGGAAATCGACTGGCAGGGTGCCGAGCAGGTGCGCAAGGTATTCCCGGAGGCGATCGGCATTTTCATTCTGCCGCCTTCCATCGAAGAGCTGGAGCGCCGCCTGCGTGGTCGCGGCACCGACAGCGAAGAAGTGATTCTGCGCCGTCTGGCTTCGGCGCGTTCTGAAATCGACAAGGTAGCTGAATACGACTACATCGTGGTCAATGACGATTTTGAACGTGCCAAAGGCGATTTGGTCAGCATTTTCCGCGCACGCCGCCTGCGTGCGGCGGTGCAAACCCTGCGACTGGCGCCGGCGCTGGCCCGCATGGGCGTGCAGCACGACTAGCACGCATTGGTTGCTCCGGCAAAACTCGATATAGTTATCCACATCGCGCAATTTACGAAAGAAATCAGATGGCACGTATTACCGTAGATGATTGCCTGGATCGCATCCAGAACCGTTTTGACCTGACCCTGGCCGCAGCCTATCGCGCCCGTCAGGTTGCCTCCGGCGCGACTTCCTTTGTGGATGCCGGCCGTCACAAGCCCACTGTTGTTGCGCTGCGCGAAATCGCCGCCGGCCATGTAGGCAAGGAAGTTCTCACCCGTAGCAAGAGCTGATCAGGGTGCAGGCGGAGCGACACATGGAGACCGGGCTGGAGATCGCCATCGATTACAAGGCATTGATCGAACGCGAAGCGGCGGCATTTTTCGAAGCAGCCGCCCGTTATCTCAAGCCGGAAGACGTGCAGTTGCTGCGCCAGGCCTTCGATGTCAGCCGCGAGGCGCACGAAGGCCAGACCCGCAAGAGTGGCGAGCCCTACATCACCCATCCGCTGGCGGTTGCCACCATGTTGACCGACTGGCGGCTGGATGTGCAGGGCTTGGCTGCTGCCTTGCTGCATGATGTGCTGGAAGATACCGGTGTCACCAAGCCCACGCTGGCCGAGAAATTCGGCAAGGTGGTGGCGGATCTGGTGGATGGCCTGTCCAAGCTGGAAAGGCTGGAATATCAAACCAAGGAAACCGCCCAGGCGGAAAACTTCCGTAAGATGGTGCTGGCCATGGCGCGCGACATCCGCGTCATCATCGTCAAGCTGGCCGACCGTCTGCACAATATGCGCACGCTGGACTCCATGCGCGAGGATAAGCGTCAGCGCATTGCACTGGAAACACTGGAAATCTACGCGCCGATTGCTAATCGCATCGGTCAGAACAAGGTGTACCGCGAGCTGCAGGATCTGGCGTTCAAGCACCTGCATCCGCACCGCTACAGCGTGCTGTCCAAGGCCGTACGTGCCGCGCGCGGCAACCGCCGTGAAGTGGTCAACAAGATTCTGAAAACCGTCAGCCAGCGGCTGGTGGAAAGCAATATCGAAGCCACCATCAAGGGGCGCGAAAAAAACCTCTACAGCATCTACAAGAAAATGCAGGAAAAACACCTGTCGTTTTCCGAGGTGCTGGATATCTACGGCTTCCGTGTCGTAGTGAACGACATTCCCAGCTGCTACCTAGCGCTGGGTGCGCTGCATAGCCTGTACAAGCCTATCCCGGGCAAATTCAAGGATTACATCGCCATCCCCAAGGGTAATGGCTACCAGAGTCTGCACACCACCCTGTTCGGCCCTTACGGCACACCGGTGGAAATGCAGATCCGCACCCGGGAAATGAACGGTGTGGCCGAAGCCGGTGTGGCTTCGCACTGGATGTACAAGAGCGGCGATGCCGGCATCAATACCGCACAGCAGCGCACGCACCAGTGGTTGCAAAGCCTGCTGGACATGCAGGAGGAGAGCGACGACGCAGTCGAATTCCTCGAGCATATCAAGATCGACCTGTTTCCGGATGAAGTGTACGTGTTTACCCCCAAGGGCAAGATCATGGTGCTGCCGCAAGGCTCAACCCCGGTCGACTTTGCCTATGCCGTACATACCGATGTCGGCCATCGCTGTATTGCTGCGCGCGTCAATCATGTGCTGATGCCACTGCGTACCGTGCTGCGCAATGGCGATACCGTCGAGGTTATTACCTCGACCCAGGCCAAGCCCAATCCGTCATGGCTTACTTTCGTACAAAGTGGCCGTGCCCGTTCCGGTATTCGTAATTATCTGAAGAGCCTGCAGCGCGAAGAGGCTTCGACGCTGGGCGAGAAGCTGCTCAAGCAAGCCATCGGTGCGCTGGCGGTGTCGCCGCTGCTGCTGGATGATGCGCTCAAGGCTGAATACATGGCAGTGCATGGTGACAAGCTGCAAGGCTTCCAGGAAGTGCTGGCGGAAATCGGTGCTGGCAAGTTGCTGCCGATTGCCGTGGCGCGCCGTCTGGTCGAGCTGGCTGGTGAGCGTCTGGGTGAAGATGTCAAGGTGGGCCCGGTCACCATCCGTGGCAATGAAGGCGGCACCGTGCAGCTGAGCAGTTGCTGTAATCCCTTGCCGGGTGATGAGATTCTGGGTGTCATTACCAAGGGGCAGGGCCTGGTGATCCATCGCATTGCTTGTCCGAATGTGCAGCGCGTTGATCACGACAAATTGCTCAATGTGAATTGGGAAACCCAGCGCGACCGTATGTTCGGTGTTAGCGTCAGCGTGTTGGCGCGCAATGAGCGCGGCGCACTGGCGGATATCGCCGCAGCCATTTCGCAGGCTTCTGCCAATATCGAAAGTGTCGACACCCAGGATACTCATGTGGGCGACGGCTTTATTCATATCCATTTCCGCTTGCAGGTGGAAAGTGTCGAGCATCTGTCGCGTGTGCTGAACGAAATCCAGAATCTGGTGGTGGTGCAGCGGGCGGAGAGGAGATAAGCCATGCAGCTACGTATCAATGGCGAAATGAAGCAATTTGCCGCGCTGGCTACCGTGGCGGAGCTGGTGCAGGCGCTGGAGCTGGTCGGCAAGCGCGTTGCCGTCGAACTCAATGGCGAGATCGTACCCCGCAGTCAGCATGGCCTTGCCGCGCTGGCGGATGGGGATGAACTGGAAATCGTGGTGGCGGTCGGCGGTGGCTGACGCTGCGCCGAAGGAGTGGAAAGTGCAGGATCAACTGGTCATTGCAGGCAAGGCCTATAATTCACGCCTGCTGGTAGGTACTGGCAAATATCGTGATTTCGAGCAGACTGCCGAGGCGCTGGATGCCTCGGGCTGCGACATCGTTACCGTCGCAATTCGACGTGTCAATCTGGGTCAGCACGCCGGTGAGCCCAATCTGCTCGATTTTTTGCCGCAGAACCGTTACACTCTGCTCCCCAATACGGCTGGCTGTTATTCCGCCGAGGATGCCATCCGCACTTTGCGCCTGGCGCGCGAGCTGCTGGATGACCACCGTCTGGTCAAGCTGGAGGTGCTGGGCGACTCCGGCAACCTGTTCCCCAATGTCAAGGAAACCCTGAAAGCTGCCGAAGTACTGGTCGCCGAGGGCTTTGATGTCATGGTGTACACCTCGGATGACCCGATCATCGCGCGCGAGCTGGAGCAGATCGGCTGTTGCGCCATCATGCCGCTGGCCAGTCTGATTGGCTCGGGCATGGGCATCCTGAATCCGTGGAATCTGAAACTGATCATCGAGCAATCCAGTGTTCCGGTGTTGGTAGATGCCGGCGTGGGGACCGCATCCGATGCGGCCATCGCCATGGAACTGGGTTGTGATGGCGTGCTGATGAATACCGCGATTGCCGCTGCCGGTAATCCCGTATTGATGGCACATGCCATGAAACTGGCTGTCGAAGCAGGCCGCGCCGCCTATTGTGCGGAGCGGATGCCGAAACGTTTTTATAGCGCTGTACCAAGTTCTCCTAGTGAGGGGGTGATTTCTTCTCGCAAGCCGTGATGCACAAAAGCGCCACAAAAAGCTTGTCGGGAATGCTTCAGACTTTTCCAAACCGCGTATTGTTGTTAAAATGCTGTTTTTTATAGGTAGCGGTACGTCCATACCTACGGATCTAAGGATACTTGAGTCAATGCCGAATATTCGCGTTAAAGAAAACGAGCCGTTCGAAGTCGCCATGCGTCGCTTCAAGCGCGCTGTAGAGAAAACCGGTCTGCTGACCGAACTGCGCGCTCGTGAGTTCTACGAAAAGCCGACCACCGAACGCAAGCGTAAGCACGCTGCTGCCGTAAAGCGCCACTACAAGCGCATCCGCAGCCAGATGCTGCCGCCGAAACTCTTCTAAGAGTTGTTCCGGCAATAAAGCGGGACCGCAGGCATGGCCTGCGGTTTTGCCATTTGTACTCCAGAATTCTTACGCCATGTCTTGACATGGCCCTTGTGAGCACGACATGAGCCTCAAAGTTCGCATCAGCGATGACATGAAGTCCGCCATGAAGGCAAAGGACACCGAGCGCCTGGCCGCCATCCGCCTGTTGATGGCTGCCATCAAGCAAAAGGAAGTGGACGAGCGCATCGAGCTGGATGACGCAGCCATCGTGGTGGTGATCGACAAGATGCTCAAGCAGCGCCGTGACTCCATCTCGCAGTACGAAGCAGCCCAGCGCCAGGATCTGGCCGACAAGGAAAAGGCTGAAATGGCCGTGCTGATGGCCTATATGCCGCAGCAGCTGTCCGAGACTGAAATCGACGAACTGGTCGCCAAGGCCGTGGTCGACAGTGCGGCTGCCTCCATGCAGGACATGGGCAAGGTCATGGGTCTGCTGCGTCCGCAGCTGGCGGGCCGTGCCGATATGGCGCTGGTTTCCGCCCGCATCAAGGCCAAGCTGACCGCCTGACCCATGGCCGGGTGCAGTCAGACCCGGTATTTTGTTCCCTCGTGTTAAGGCAGGTGTTCGCCGTTGATTCCACAGGACTTTGTTGATCAGTTGCTGTCCCGTGTCGATCTGGTCGACGTGGTGGATCGCTATGTCCCGCTGAAAAAGGCCGGCCAGAACTATCTGGCCTGCTGTCCTTTCCACAAGGAAAAATCCCCTTCCTTCACTGTTAGTCCCAGCAAGCAGTTCTATCACTGCTTCGGTTGTGGCGCGCATGGTTCAGCCATTGGTTTCGTCATGGAATACCAGGGGCTGGGCTTTGTCGATGCAGTGAAGATGCTGGCGGAAAGCATCGGCATGCAAGTGCCGGAAGTGCGCAGCATCAATCCGGAAGCTACCCGTGCGGCGCGTGAGCGTCAGCTGTCGCTGGAAGAAGTGATGCAGCTGGCGGCAGGCTATTTCAAGCAGCAACTGAAATCGGCCCCGGTTGCCATCGGCTATCTGAAAGGGCGGGGTGTCAGTGGTGAAATTGCCGGCCGATTTGGTCTGGGTTATGCGCCGGGCGAATGGCAGAATCTGCAGGCCATTTTCCCGCAATATCAGGACGACAAGCTGGTGGATGCTGGCTTGGTGATTCTGAATGAAGAAAGCGGCAAGCGTTACGACCGTTTCCGTGAGCGGGTGATGTTCCCCATTCGTAACCAGCGCGGTGCCATCATCGGTTTTGGTGGCCGGGTGCTGGGCAAGGGGGAGCCCAAGTATCTGAACTCGCCGGAAACGGTGCTGTTCGAAAAAGGCCGCGAACTGTACGGCCTGTATGAAGCCCGCCAAGCCATCCGTGAGAAAAATCGCGTGCTGGTGGTGGAGGGTTATATGGATGTGGTGGCACTGGCGCAATATGGCATAGCCTATGCCGTGGCCACGCTGGGGACGGCCACCACAGGTGAGCATGTGCGCAAGCTGATGCGCCATGCCGACCAGGTGTATTTCTGCTTTGACGGCGATAAGGCTGGCCAGAAGGCCGCCTGGCGTGCGCTGGAAAACAGCCTGCCGCAATTGCAGGATGGCAAGGCGCTGAATTTCCTGTTTTTGCCGCAGGAACACGATCCGGACAGCTATATCCGGGAATTCGGTACCGAAGCATTTGAACAGCAGCTGGAAGAGCACAGCCTGCCGCTGTCGGTTTACTTTACCCGCGAGCTGACCGGCCGCGTGGACATGAATACGCCGGAAGGGCGGGCAGACCTGATCAAACAGGCCAGCCCGCTACTGGCACAGATTGCAGCACCGGCGCTGGGCTTCATGATCAGAAAAAGGCTGGCGGAACTCGCCGGCATGGACGTCGACGATTTCGACATGCTGACCACGGGCAAGAAGGCGCCGGAGCGCAAGGGCAAGCGGGAATACCGCCTGCCGGAAGAATCATATCGCCAGATCAACACGCCTATCGTCCACAAGCAGATCAAGTGGCTGCTGATGAACCCGGCGTGGGCCGGTGATGTGACATTGCCGGACAGCCTGCCGCTGTCCGACGAACTGGCCTGCTTTGCGATGTTGGCCGAAAGTGTGCAGGGACACGAACAGCCGCCCAATACGGCGCAATTGATAGAGGGGCTGCGCGGCACCCCCTACGAAGGGCTGATCGACAGTGTGCTGCACCAGGCCATGCAGGATCCGGACGAGTTTACCGACCCCGGCGAGGATGATCGCACCCAGTTTCAGCACGGCAATGCCAAGCTGTTGAAAATGCTGCGTGAAGCCCAGGTGGAAAGGCTAAAACTGAAAGACCGCAACGAAGGTCTAACGCCGGAAGAGAAAGCATTATTCAGGGAACTGCTCCGAGACCTGCTCGGCTCATCCCCGTGAGTCAGGGCAGAAGTGACGTAGTTGTGTTATAATCAACTGTTTTTTTCGGCTTATTTTAAGCAGGAAGCAAAATGGCGGCCTCTCCCGAAAATCAAAAAGACGTACAGGACAACGAAGAACAGGTAATGAGCCTGGAAGAGCAGCGTAAACGCCTGCGCCAGCTGATTGCCCTGGGCAAGGAACGTGGCTATCTCACCTATGCTGAGATCAATGACCACCTTCCGGAAGATGTCTCCGATGCCGAACAGATCGAAAACATCGTCACGATGATTTCCGGCCTGGGCATCCAGGTTTACGACGAAGCCCCGGACGCAGAAACCCTGCTGATGTCCGATGCCACCCCGGCCGTGGCGGATGAAGACGCGGTGGAAGAAGCCGAGGCAGCCTTGTCTTCGGTCGACTCCGAATTCGGCCGTACTACCGATCCGGTGCGTATGTACATGCGCGAAATGGGTTCGGTCGAGCTGCTGACCCGCGAAGGCGAAATCGAAATCGCCAAGCGCATCGAAGACGGCCTCAAGCACATGATTCTGGCGATCTCGGCTTGTCCGGGAACCGTGGCCGAAGTGCTGGAGCTGGTTGAGCGCATCAGCAAGGAAGAAATCCGCGTTGACGAAGTAGTCGACGGTTTCATCGATCCGAATGCCGATACGGCTGAAGCGGCACTGCCGTTTGCCGAGCCGGAAGTCGAGGAAGATGCGCTGCTCGAAGACGAAGAAGCAGAAGCCGAAGACGACGAGGCCAGTGCCGAAGCCGCCAACCTGGCCAATCTGGAAGAGCTGAAACAGCAAACGCTGGAGCATTTTGCCGGCGTGCGCATGATGTTCGACAAGATGGTCAAGGTATTGGAAAAGGAAGGCTCCAAGTCCAAGGGCTATCTGGAACTGCAAGACGCCATCACCACCGAATTCATGATGGTGCGCTTCTCCACCCGCCAGATCGAATCGCTGTGTGAATCGCTGCGTCGCCGTGTCAATGAAATCCGCACCTTCGAACGTGATATCCAGGACATCTGCGTCACCCGCGTGCGCATGGATCGTACCCACTTCATCAAGGTGTTCCCAGGCAACGAAATCAACACCGCCTGGGTAGAAACCGAAATCGATTCCGGCAAGGCCTGGAGCGAGGCACTGACCCGCTTCAAGTACGCCATTATCGAGAAGCAGACCAAGCTGTCCGAGCTGCAGGATCGTGCCATGTTGCCGATCAAGGAGCTCAAGGAAATCAACCGCCAGATGTCGGCGGGTGAGTCCAAGGCGCGTCGTGCCAAGAAGGAAATGATCGAGGCCAACCTGCGTCTGGTGATTTCCATCGCCAAGAAGTACACCAACCGTGGCCTGCAGTTCCTCGACCTGATCCAGGAAGGCAATATCGGTCTGATGAAGGCGGTGGACAAGTTCGAATACCGTCGTGGTTACAAGTTCTCGACCTATGCCACCTGGTGGATTCGTCAGGCCATTACCCGCTCCATTGCGGACCAGGCCCGTACCATCCGTATCCCGGTACACATGATCGAAACCATCAACAAGATGAACCGCATCAGCCGTCAGATCCTGCAGGAAACCGGTCGCGAGCCGGATCCGGCCGAACTGGCGGAAAAGATGGAAATGCCGGAAGAGAAGATCCGCAAGATCATGAAGATTTCCAAGGAGCCCATCTCCATGGAAACCCCGATCGGCGACGACGACGATTCCCATCTGGGCGACTTCATCGAAGACCAGAACAACCTGGCACCGTCTGATGCTGCGATGTATTCCAGCCTGAAGGACGCTACCAAGGAAGTGCTGGACACCCTGACGCCGCGTGAAGCCAAGGTACTGCGCATGCGTTTCGGTATCGACATGAATACCGACCATACCCTGGAAGAAGTGGGCAAGCAGTTTGACGTGACGCGCGAGCGGATTCGTCAGATCGAAGCCAAAGCCCTGCGCAAGCTGCGTCACCCGACCCGTTCGGAACGTCTGCGCAGCTTCCTGGATAATGAGCCGGGCGGTCAGTAAGCTGATCTTGTAGGCAGAAAATCATCCCCAAGCCGCTTGCATCAGGGCTTGGGGATTTTTATTTGTCTCTGCTATAATGCCCCCCTTCGGGCCTTTAGCTCAGTTGGTTAGAGCAGAGGACTCATAATCCTTTGGTCATCGGTTCAAGTCCGATAGGGCCCACCATATTCAGACAACGGCTTGCAGCACTTTTGCTGCAGGCCGTTTTTTATTGCTCATGCTGCCACTTGCCGCTTTGTCGACCGCTGTCGCTGGCTGGGTGTCGAATGGCCGGCTATGATGCTGCATTGCGGAAACTTTTTCCGCGGCTGCAGGTCTAGCTCGCTGGCAGGCCTGCTGATGTAAGCCTATCACCCGGCTGTTCGGTCGGGTTTCCAAACGCCCCTCTGCCACTCTGTTCGGCTTTCCGAATGCATGTCATTGTATTTTTAATTTTATTTTTTAAAAACAGTAACTTACCTTGCTGATGTGTGAATTTTTTCTGGCATGATTACTGCTGATACGAGCGGACTCAACACCGGTCTTAAAGCCGGGTTACTCTGGAGAAACGCTCGTGAAAACCAACAAGATTACCCTGTGGGTCTTGATCGCCCTGGTATTGGGCATCGCAGTCGGCTACGGCTGTCACACCTCGATTACCGATCCCAAGCAACTGAAAGAAGTTGCCGGTTACTTCTCCATCCTGACTGACGTGTTCATGCGTCTGATCAAGATGATCATTGCTCCGCTGGTGATGTCCACCCTGGTACATGGCATTGGCAGCAGTGATTCCCGTTCGATTGGCCGCGTTGGCCTGAAAGCCATGGGCTGGTTTATGGGTGCCTCGCTGGTTTCCCTGTTCCTGGGCCTGATTTTCGCCAATACCCTGCAGCCGGGCCTGGGTTACACCCTGCCGATGGCTGATGCTTCGGCTCCGGTAGTGAAAGCCACTGCGCTGAATCTGAAGGATTTCATCACCCACATGTTCCCCACCAGCTTCTTTGACGCCATGGCGAAAAACGAAGTGCTGCAAGTGGTGGTGTTCTCGGTGTTCTTCGGTGTGGCTATTGCTTCCTACAAGGGTCCGAAGCCTGACATCCTGATGAAAGGCCTGGAACAACTGGCCAACATCATGCTGCGCGTCACCAACATTGTGATGATGTTTGCCCCGGTGGGTGTGTTTGGTGCGGTTGCCGCCACCATTACCGCCGATGGCCTGGGCGTGCTGTCGATGTACGCCAAGTTCATGGGTAGCTTCTATCTGGCGCTGACCTGCCTGTGGCTGCTGATGATTGCTGCTGCTTATGGCTTTATCGGCAAGAAGATCTTCGCCCTGCTGAAAACCATTCGCATGCCGCTGATGCTGGGCTTTGCCACCGCCAGTAGCGAAGCTGCCTATCCGACCCTGCTGGAACAGCTGGAGCGTTTTGGCATCAAGGAGCGTATCTCCGGCTTCGTGCTGCCGCTGGGTTATTCGTTTAACCTGGACGGCTCCATCATGTACACCTCGTTTGCTGCGCTGTTCATCTCGCAGGTGGCCAACATCCACCTGACCCTGGGCCAGCAAATCACCATGCTGCTGATCCTGCTGATCACCAGCAAGGGTATCGCCGGTGTGCCGCGTGCTTCGCTGGTGGTGGTGGCTGCGGTACTGCCGATGTTCAATCTGCCGGAAACCGGCATTCTGCTGATCCTGGGTATCGACCACTTCCTGGACATGGGCCGCACTGCGACCAATGTACTGGGTAATGCGATTGCCACTACCGTGGTGGCTGCGTCCGAAGGCGATATCGATGCCGAGGCTGCACATGTCAACCCGGCATTGGCAGAAGATCAGGCCTGAGCGCCCTAAGGCCCTGCCACCGTTTTATCCCATAAAAATCCAGTGACAGACCCCGGCCTGCCCAAGCCGCCGATACAGGCGGACAGGCAGGACGCGGGGCTGATCGCTGCAGCCAGTTGCTTCCCGGCAACGACATCCCCACTAGTCTTTCTACAAAGAGAAGAGACATGAAAAAATCGTTCAATCTGCTGTTGTCCAGCGCAGCCGTGATGGCTGCCCTGTGTGGTCAATCCGCCCATGCAGCCGAAGCGGCCAAGCCGCACGTGGTGATTCTGGCGACTGGTGGCACCATCGCCGGTACCGGTGCCAACAGCACCACCACCATCGGCTATACCGCGGCCAAGCTGGGTGTGGACAAGATGATTGCTGCCGTGCCCGAGCTGTCCAAGGTGGCCGAGGTACGTGGCGAGCAGGTGGCCCAGATCGCCAGCGAAAGCATGACCAACGAAGTGTGGCTGAAGCTGGCCAAGCGCGTGAATGAGCTGCTGGCGCAGAAGGATGTGGATGGCGTGGTGATTACCCACGGTACCGACACCATCGAAGAAACCGCCTATTTCCTGGACCTGGTGGTGAAGAGCAAGAAGCCGGTGGTCGTGGTTGGCTCCATGCGTCCGTCTACTGCCATCAGTGCTGACGGCCCGATCAACCTGTACAACGCCGTGATTCTGGCAGGTAGCAAGGAAGCTGCCGGCAAGGGTGTGCTGGTTGCATTGAACGACCAGATCAATGCCGCACGCGAAGTGACCAAGACCAACACTTCCACTACCGATACCTTCAAGACGCCGGAACTGGGCTACCTGGGTTACATGCAGGACAACAAGCCGCATTTCTACCGCATGTCCACCCGCAAGAACACGGCTGATACCGAGTTTGACGTGAGCAAGCTGAACAGCCTGCCGCGCGTGGACATCGTTTATGGCTATGCCAATATGGACCGCGTGGCCATGGATGCCAACATCGCTGCCGGTGCCCAGGGCATCGTGCAGGCTGGTGTGGGTGATGGCAGCATCGCCGCACAGATGATGCCGGCCTTCCGTGATGCCCGTAAGAAAGGCATCGTGCTGGTACGCAGCTCGCGCGTGGGCAACGGTATTGTCGCCCGCAATGGCGAAGCCAATGACGATCAGGAAGATCTGGTGGTCAGCGACACGCTGAATGCACAAAAGGCACGCATCCTGCTGATGCTGGGCCTGACCAAGACCCACGACACCAAAGAACTGCAGCGCATGTTCTACACCTATTGAGCCGCAGGGCCGGGCACTGTGCCGGCCTGTCTGTCCGTTGTGATGCCGGTGTCGAGCCGGCGTGATCCCCCCGCAACGGCAGCATGGCGCAGTGACTGCTCATGCAGCCTTTGGCAAGCGGCCCCTAGCGGCCGCTTTTTTTACGCTGGCAAGCCGGCGCGGGTCGGGTGAGGGTGACGCAATCAGCCCGGCTGGTTGAGGCCGTATTTTTTCAGCTTGTCGAACAGGGTGGTCTTGGCCACTTTCAGCGCTTCGCTGGTGCGACTGAGGCTGAAACCATGGCGACGGAACTCTTCGGCAATCAGTGCGCGTTCGAAGGCTTCGACGGTTTCGGCCAGGGGCAGGCTCTGGCTCAGTTCACCGGATTCGGACAGCGGGCTGCGGATGCCCAGCACATAGCGCTCGGCCACATTGCGTAGTTCCCGCACATTGCCCGGCCAGTCGTAGGCCAGCAGCTCGGCCTGTTCGTGGGCTTCCAGCTGCGGGGTGGGGCGGTCGAAGCGGCTGGCGGCCTGCAGCAGGAAGTATTCGAACAGCAGCGGGATATCCTCGCGCCGTTCGCGCAGCGGTGGCAGCTGCAGGGTGACCACGTTCAGGCGGTAGTAGAGGTCGCTGCGGAAGCTGCCGTTATTGCCCATGGCCTTGAGGTCGGCCTTGGTGGCCGATACCACGCGGCAGTCGACCGAGATCGGGGTATTGGAGCCCAGCCGTTCCAGCGTACGCTCCTGCAGTACGCGCAGCATCTTGATCTGCAGCGGCAGCGGCATGCTTTCGATTTCATCCAGGAACAGCGTACCGCCATTGGCGTATTCGATGCGGCCGATGCGGCGCTTGGCCGCGCCGGTGAAAGCATGGGCTTCGTGGCCGAAGATCTCGCTCTCGAACAGGTTTTCTGCCAGCCCGCCGCAGTTGACCGCAACAAAATTGTTTTTCTGACGACGGCTGATTTCATGCAGGCAGCGCGCCACCAGCTCTTTGCCAGTACCGGTTTCGCCCAGGATCAGCACATTGGCCGAGGTATCGGCCAGATCGGCGATCATGCGCCGCACTTTCTCCATGGCCGGCGAGCGGCCGATCAGCCGTGCTTCCAGGCTTTGCTTGTCATGCAATTGCCGGCGCAGGCTTTCCACTTCCAGGCTGAGGCGGCGCTGCTCCATGGCGCGGCACACCACTTCATGCAGCCGTTCCGAGGAAAACGGTTTTTCGATGAAGTCGTAGGCGCCATCCTTCATTGCCTGTACCGCCAGGCTGACATCGCCGTGGCCGGTGATCAGGATTACCGGCAGGCCGCTGTCGCGCGCCTTGAGCTGGCGCAGCAAGGCCATGCCATCCTGGCCCTGCAGGTGGATGTCGCTCACCACCACGCCGGGGAAGCCAGGCAGCAGCAGCGACAGCGCCTGCTCGGCGCTGGCTACACCGCGTGCTTCCAGCCCTTCCAGCGCCAGTGCTTGTTCGCAGCCCAGCCGGACATCCGGATCATCTTCGACAATCAACACTTTCATGCCATCAAACATGGCGGTTTTCCTTTGTGGCAAGCGGCAGGGTAATGGTGAATACCGCACCACCCTGCGGGTGGTTGTCGGCGCTCAGGCTGCCGCCGGCTTCGGCAATGATGCCGGCGCTGAGTGTCAGCCCCAGCCCCAGGCCGATGCCGGCGGGCTTGGTGGTGACAAAGGGCTCGAACAGCTGGGCGCGTACGGCATCCTGCAAACCGGGGCCGTTATCGCGAATCTGCAATTGTAGGTGTTCTGTGGTGCGATGACCGCTGATTTCGATGGTGGGCTGTGGCCGGCCTTGCAGCTCGTCCAGCGCATTGGCCAGCAGATTCACCAGCACCTGTTCGAAACGGTTGGGGTCGCAGCGCGCCTGCCATGGCTCCGGTGCATTGGGGCGCACAATGCGTACCTGGCTGCCTTCCAGCCGGTTGCGCAGCAACAGCACGGCACTGTCGATGGCCAGGCAGATGTCCACCGTGCCCAGGCTGCTGGTGGACTTGCGTGCATAACCTTTGAGGGCGCTGGTGATTTCGCCCATTTTATCCACCAGCTGGCAGATGGTTTGCAGATTACTGCGGGCGGTGTCGGTTTGCTGGCGTTCGATAAACTTGATGGCATTGCCAGACAGGGTGCGCAGGGCGGCCAGTGGCTGGTTCAGTTCGTGTGCAATGCCGGTGGCCAGCTGACCCAGTACGGCCAGCTTGCCGGCCTGCACCAGATTGTCCTGGGTCTGGCGCAGGTGTTGTTCGGCACGGATGCGTTCGCTGACTTCTGCCTGCAATTGCAGGTTGGTACGGGACAGGTCGGCGGTGCGTTCTTCCACCTTGCGTTCCAGCTCGCGGTAGGCCTGCTGCAGTGCCTCGCGCGCGGCCAGCTTGTCGCGCAGGCGGCGGCGCCGTTCATTCAGCCACAGAATGCCGGTGAGGCTGAGCAGGGTGAGCAGGGCGGCCAGCGCCGCACGGTTATAGGCCAGTTGATAAACCGGCTCCAGGCTGGACAGCACGGTAAGCCGCCAGTTGGACAGCGGTAGCTGCAGCGATTGCCCCAGCATGTCGCGCGGATAGGCCAGCCGGCTCAGCGTGCGTCGGCCGCTTTGGTCCAGCCGGTAGATGTGGCTGCCATTGCCCAGGCTGCGTCGTTCTTCTAGCCCCAGCGGTTGCAGGTGTTTGCGGTTGTATTGCCGGTTGCGGTCGAAGGCATCCTGCAAGGCCTTGCTGAAGGGCTTGAGGGTGCTGAATTTCCATCCTGGTTCGGTGGCGAGGATGACCACTTCATTCTGGTCGGACACCATCACCATGGTCTTGTTTTCGCGCCACAGCTTTTCCAGGTATTCCATATTGATCTTGACCACCGCCACGCCAATGATGCGGCCGTGGCTGGTGAGTGGCTCGGACAGATAGTAGCCGGCTTCGCTGCGGGTAGTACCCACGCCGAAAAAACGGCCAGGCTGGCCGTTGATGGCGTCGGTGAAATAGGCGCGGAAGGCATCGTTTTCGCCCAGATAGCTGTCGAGCTGGCGCCAGTTGCTGGTGGCACGCACGATGCCGCTGCTGTCCATGATGTAGATGGCACTGGCCCCGGTACGCTGGCTCAGGCGTTCCAGATAGTCATTGGCGGCCTGCTGGCGCTGGCGGTCTTGCGGAGCGTGCAGCAGCCGCTCCACATAGGGCGATAGCCCGAGCAGGCTGGGCAGACGGGCGTAGTGGCCGATCTCGCTGTTGAGGCTGTTGGCATACAGTTCCAGCCGCTGGGTATTGGCCGAGCGCAGCTCGTCCAGCGAACCGTCCACGCTGGCGCGAAAGGAGGCGACGGCGGCAATGTCCATCAGCACCAGCAATAGCGCTATGCGCAGTACGGTACGCAGTTTCAAGCGAAATCCAATCCTCGGGGCGGGCTGCGGCGCATCGGGCAGTGCCGGCGGCCAGCAGAAAGGCGGCCATCGGCCGCCTGCTGTGATTCGGGTCAAGCCGCTCAGAAGGGCGGCAGCCGGCTATTGTAACAAATGCCTTCGTCTTCGCGGGGACGCTTGCCGGCCTACAGATGCCGTTCGAAGTGGCTGACCAGCCGTTTCAGGTCGTGGGCCGTGGTGTGCAGTTGCTGCGCTACATGGCTGGTGGTGGCGATGCTGTGGCTGTTCTGCTCGGTGAGTGCGCTCATGGTTTCCATGTTTTGTGCCACTTCGGTGGAGGCGGATGACTGTTGTTGCAGCATTTCTGCCACGTTGGCCGCCGATTGTGCCACGCCCTGGTTGGCCTCGCGGATGGCCGCCAGGCTGGAGCTGGCGGTACCGATGGCATTTTCCACTCCCTGCACCCGCTCCAGTGCGGCATGCACATTCTGTAATACCTGATGCGTGCGTTGGTGCAACACATTGATGGACTGCTCGATTTCCAGGGTATTGCCCGCCGTACGTTCGGCCAGTTTGCGTACCTCGTCGGCCACCACGGCAAAGCCACGACCCTGCTCGCCGGCGCGGGCGGCTTCGATGGCTGCATTCAGGGCTAGCAGATTGGTCTGGTTGGCGATTTCCTTGATCACCGAAGTGACCGAGCCGATTTCCTCGGCTGATTTTTCCAGAACCAGAATGGCATCGCGCGTGGTCTGGAATTCTCCCATCACCTGGCGGGTGACCTCGCGGGTCTGCAGCATTGTGTCCTCTCCCTGATCCGCCAGCTGGTTGGCGGCGCTGGCATGATCGGCACCGCTGCGAGTGGTAATGGAGATCTCATTGACCGATACCGACAGCTGTTCCAGCGCTGCCGCCACGCGGGTGATACCTTCCTGGGCATGTTCACCGCGCTGTTGCAGGTGGCTGGCCTCGGTATGGGTGGCGGTGGCGGCCTGGCTGATATCGTGAGCCCCCACCACGACGTCGGCCAGTACGGCGCGGGTATTGATGCGCATGGTTTCCAGCATTTCCAGCATCTGGCGCATGTCCTGACAGCCAGAATGGGGAATGGCTTCCTTGAAATTGCCTTCGGACAATCTGGCCAGACCTTGCTTGGCCTGTTCCAGCGGTGCCGCTAAGCGCTGGTGAATCAGTACGGCCG
Organism: Aquitalea aquatica; assembly: GCF_013911085.1. Classification (GTDB taxonomy): domain Bacteria; phylum Pseudomonadota; class Gammaproteobacteria; order Burkholderiales; family Chromobacteriaceae; genus Aquitalea; species Aquitalea aquatica. The sequence continues at coordinate 304,760 of NZ_JACERN010000030.1, read as the reverse complement.
CGCCAATCAGCCAGAGGATGCTGGCCGCGTTGAGGTAATCGTGCACGCTATCGGGCAGGAACAGTTGTGAAAGCAAGGCCAGGGCCGGTGGCAGCATCGCCAGCACCAGCAGGCTTTGCAGGCTGGCGGCTTTGGCTTGGCGGGTCTGGGGAAAACTGGCCCGTTTGGCACGCACATCGGCATAAAGCTGCTCGGCCTGCTGGCATTGCTGTTTGTCCGGGGCGCTGCGCACCGACATAAAGCCCACGGTCGTGCCGTTTTCGCGAATCGGGGTGACATAAGCATCCACCCAGTAAAAATCGCCTTGCTTGCTGCGGTTTTTGACCAGCCCGCGCCAGGGATGGCCGCCCTGGATGGTCTGCCACATATCATCGAAGGCTTCCGGCGGCATGTCGGGGTGGCGTACCACATTGTGTGGCTGACCGATCAGCTCGCTTTCGCTGAAACCGCTGATGTCGATAAACGCACGGTTGGCATAGGTGATCACCCCTTTGAGGTCGGTCTTGGTGACGATGGGGCGCTGCGGATGCAGGAATAACTCGTGCTGGGTGACAGGCTGGTTGTTGCGCATGAAGGCTCCCTGAACAATGCTTCTGTCCGGTGTGCCGTGCAGCGAAAGTGGACATTGCTACGGCCGCAAGCCGGCATCGGTCGGTATTGTTTCCTTACCGGTATAGCCGAAAAATACGAATGCCATATTTTTTCTTCGACAGCTTGTTGACCGCGCACAAAGGCGTTCAGTGCTTTAGGCGATGCTAGCCACGCGCTGGCTGGTCTCTTGCAGTACCTCCTGCAGCAACAAGGCAAAGCTGTCGACCAAGGCGGAGGCCGGGCGGTGCAAGGGCCGCACCAGATGCACGCGGAAGGGCAGGGAAACCGCCAGCTTTTTGACTATGACACCCTGGGAGGCGAATTCCAGTGCAGTGAGCGGATTGACCACGGCAATGCCGACACCTTGGCGCACCATGCTGCATACCGAGGCAGCGCTGTGGGTTTCCAGCACCATTTGTCTTGGTACTTGCTGTTCGGCAAACAAGTTATCCAGCTGCTGGCGGTAGATGTCGCTGACCGACAGGCTGATGAAGGGCTGGCCGGCGAAGTCGGCTAACTCCAGCACCGCCTTGTTACACAACGGGTGGCCGCTGGGGAGCACCGCGACCTCATCGGCGCAGAAGATCTGCTGCTGACTGGTACCGGCCGGCTGCAGCTGGCTTTCGGTGAGTCCCAGGTCATGGCGTTGCGCGGCCAGCCACTCTTCCAGCAAGGGCGACTCCTGCGGTGCGATGCTCAGCCTGACCCTGGGATAACGTGCCAGAAAGCGCTGACAGACCGTTGGCAGCACTGCCTGGGAAAACATCGGCAGACAGGCGATGGACAGCTGGCCATGGTCGAAGTGACGCAAGGCTTCGGCGGTGCTGACGATACGTTCCAGCCCCAGATAGGCACGCTGGACTTCTTCGAATAATTGCAGCGCCTGACGGGTGGGGCGCAGCCGGCCGCGCACGCGCTCAAACAGGGTCAGGCCGCTTAGTTGCTCCAGCCTGGCCAGTTCGCGGCTGATGGTAGGCTGCGAGCTATGTAGCAGCACGGCGGCTTCGGTGACGCTGCCGGTGGTCATGATGGCGTGGAAGATTTCCACATGGCGCAGGTTGAAGGACATGACAGGGCTCGGTTTGCTCGGGGTGAGTCATATCATAAATGAAAGACCTGGCGATAAATTGATATTTTATTTTAGTCGCCGGCTGCGGCAGTATCATGGCAATCATTGAATGGAATGCCATGAAAACTTTTGCCGCCCCCCAACTTGCCGCCCTGGCCGAACAATTCGGCGCTCCGCTGTGGGTATATGATGCCGCCGTGATTCGCGCCCGCATTGCCCAGCTCAAGCAGTTCGATGTGATTCGCTATGCACAGAAGGCCAATTCCAATACCCATATCCTGCGCCTGATGCGTGCGCAGGGTGTGATGGTGGATGCGGTGTCGCTGGGCGAGATCGAGCGTGCACGCCAGGCGGGTTACGACCTGGCTTCCGCCGAGCCGTCCGAGGTGGTATTTACCGCCGATGTGCTGGACCGCGCCACGCTGGAGCAGGTGGTGGCCGAGCGCATCGTGGTGAATGCGGGCAGCATCGACATGCTGCGTCAGCTGGGTGAACGCTCGCCGGGTCACCGGGTGTGGCTGCGCATCAATCCCGGTTTCGGCCATGGCCACAGCCACAAGACCAATACCGGTGGTGAAAACAGCAAGCACGGCATCTGGCATGCCGATCTGCAGCAGGCACTGGCGGTGATCGCCGAGTTCGGCCTCAAGCTGGTGGGCATCCACATGCATATCGGTTCCGGCGTCGATTATGGTCATCTGCAGCAGGTATGCGGTGCCATGGTGGAGCTGGTGCGCAGCCTGGGGCAGGATATCGAGGCCATTTCGGCTGGTGGCGGCCTGTCCATTCCCTATCGCGATGGCGATAGCCGCATCGATACCGAGCATTATTTCCAACTGTGGGATGCGGCCCGCAAGGACGTGGAACAGCTGCTGGGCCATGCCGTGCGCCTGGAAATCGAACCTGGCCGCTTCCTGGTGGCCGAGGCGGGAGCACTGATTGCCGAAGTACGGGCGGTGAAGGACATGGGCAATCGCCATTTCGTGCTGGTGGATGCCGGTTTCAACGACCTGATGCGCCCTTCGCTCTATGGCAGCTACCACGAAATTTCGGTGCTGGAGCGCAGTGGTCAGGAGAAAACCGGCAAGGTCGCTACCGTGGTGGCCGGCCCCTTGTGCGAGTCGGGTGATGTGTTTACCCAGCAGGAGGGCGGCGTGGTGGAAAGCCGCGAGCTGCCGCCGGCGGTGGTGGGCGACTGGCTGGTGTTCCACGATGCCGGTGCCTACGGTGCCACCATGTCGTCCAATTACAATAGCCGTCCGCTGCTGGCCGAGGTATTGCTGGATGAGGCTGGCCCGCGCTTGATCCGTCGCCGCCAGACCATGGCCGAGCTGTTGGCACTGGAAGCGGTGTAAGCGAGCGATCCTGGCAAAAAAAGCCCGCCGTTACGGCGGGCTTTTTCATGTGCAGCTATTATTGAGCGCGCTCAGAACTCCTTGCGCAGCATCAGCCAGCTGGTGTTGGCATCCGGCTGTTCCAGTTTCAGCGCACGTTGGCCGCCAGCGTTTTGTCTGACCTGGCCATAGCCGGCTTGCAGCCAGCTGGTTTTGCTCAGGTAGTACTCGGCGCCGATGGCCCACTGATTGGCACCCCAGTTCAGGCTCTGGCCATCTACCTTGACCTGGCGGCGGTGCGAATACACCGCCATCGGCTTGAAGTTGCCCATGCGGTAAGCGGCGCTCAGCGCATACACCTGGCTGGTGAGCTTGTTGTTGCCGGTTTTGGCGATGCCGGCTTCGATAATGCCTGGAATTTCAAAGTCGTCGCTATTGTCCAGATTCTTGTGGGCATTGCCATACAGTGTGGTTTTTTGCAGGGTGGCGGCTAGCGCCAGATTGTTGGCGTTGTAGCCGAATTCCAGTCGATGTACGCCGCTGTTGTTGCTGGCAATGCTGTTGAGCTTGGTCAGATAGGCGTAAGTGGCGAAGTAGCCGTCGTTGGCGTAAGACAGGCGCAAGCCCCAGGTGTCACCGCTACTCTTGCCATCCAGCTGCTTTTCGCCGGCACCATATTGCAGGCTGCCCTGTACTCCATACAGACGCGGGCTGTCGTAGCGCAGGCTGTTCTTGGCGCGGCTGTCGCCATAGTTATTGCTGCCGAAGATATCGCGCGCTTCGTATAGCGGGTAGGCGATGCCGCCATTCACGTCACGACGTGGGCTGGCCATGATGTCGGTGGACTCGGTATCAGTCAGCACGTCGTCGATAAAGCCGGCGCGTAGCTTGCCCCAGCTGCCTTCCAGCCCGATAAAACTGATGCGGTTGGCCAGCCGGCCGCTGCCGGTGCCGCTATTGGGTACGCCATCCAGTGCCATGCCAGTTTCCATCTGCCAGATGGCTTGCAAGCCGTTGCCCAGATCCTCGCGGCCCTTAAAGCCGATCTTGCTGCCGTAGTCGTCGACGCCGGTGGTCTGGCGGTAGTGGGTGTCGACACTTTTTATGCTGTTGATGCCAACCCGCACCGAGCCATAAATGGAAACATCTGCCAGGGCCAGTAGAGGCAGGGTACAGGCCAGGCCTGCAACCAGAATGCGTGGGTTCATGAGTTTTCCTGATAATTGACGGGACAAGCCGTTGCGCAGTGGCGAAATGCTAGGCGGGCAGAGTGTGCGGAGGCGGGGGAGTCAGCGTCAATGCGTCAGGGTAGGGTGGGCTTTTCGTAACTATTTACGTAAATTTGCGCTGATTTTTAGCTATTTTCTTTTAATTACAGGCAAGATGGGCGGCGTTTGCCGATAGGCTGGTTTGCAAGGGTGTGCTGCTGCTGTACCGAAGGTCGGGGTGTTCTGGTTCATGCGGTGGCGGGCTAGGATCGGGATGGGGTTGGCCTTGGCTGATTCGGTTGGCCGTACGGGCGATTCTGACCTTTTGCGGGAAGCCTCCGAGTGTAGCCTGACGTGAAAACGCCTCCGGCTGGCGGAGGCGCTGGCAGCAGGCAAGGCCCTGATCGGGCCTTGTGCTTACATATTCATATTGTTGATGACGAACTTGACGCCCGGCACCTTCTCGGCGATCACGCCAGCCTTGAACATCTGCTGGTCATCGGTCATTTTGCCGTCGATGGTCACTTCCTGCTTTTTGCTGGCCACGTGCAGGTCCAGTGCTTTCAGTTCCGGATCGGCATCCAGAGCGTTCTTCACATTGGTAGCCAGCTGTTCGTCAGTGGGAACGGCATCTTCGGCATGGGCCATCAGCGGGGTAAAGCCAATGTTCAGGGCCAGGGTTGCCAACAGGGCGGAACGTGCGAAAAGGTGTTTCATGGTTATCTCCTTGCTTCAAGCAGCGTGATGGCCTGGCCGACCATTGCGATGGATCGCCAGTGGACTGTGTTGTGGCGACATGTTATCCAGCTTTGTTTGCAGTTTTGTTGCGGCTCGATGAAATAGTGCATTTGGCGAACTCAGCTGTCGGGTCCGGGTCAGACGCCAGTCCTAACCGTGCAGCACCGCGCCGCGCACGGTAACATGGCGGCTGGCTGTCTCCCGCCAGCCACCCTCCTGATTCTTAATTACGCAAGTTCCCGTCCATGCTGAAACGATTGTTGTTGCTGCTGCCACTGTTGTGGCTGGCAGCTTGTTCCACCACTACCCCTACCACGCCGCGTCCCGGCGATGGCGGCCTGCTGAGTCCGGCAGCCTTGCCGGCCTGGCAGCAGCAAAATATGGGTGACACCCTGTCGGCCTTGCAACAAAGCTGCAAGGTGACGGCGCGCAAGCCGGCCTGGCAGGGGGTGTGTGCCGATGCCGCCCGTATTCCTGCGGGGGATGGCGCGCAGACGCGGCAGTTTTTTGAAAATCGCTTCAATGCCTGGGCGGTACGCGATAGCGCTGGCAGTGGCGGTTTGATTACCGGCTATTACGAACCACTGCTCAATGGCAGCCGCAGCCGCAGCGAGCGCACGCCTTATCCGGTTTATGGGGTGCCGGCCGACCTGCTGGTGCTGGATTACCCGCTGGCCCTGCATGGCCGCAGCGTGCTGGTGGCCCGCAAGGCGGGTGGCAATCGCCTGCAGTTGTTACCGGGCAAGAGTGAAGCCGGACCGGGCGAGATGGAAATCCGTCCGGCAGATTTCCCGGTGGATAGCCGCAGTAACAAGCTCAAGGGCCGGCTGGCGGGTAATCGTCTGCTGCCGTATTACACCCGGGCCGAGATAGCCCAGGGCAAGGGCGTGGCCTGCGCGCCGGTGCTGGCCTGGGTGGAAGACCCGGTGGAGCTGTTCTTCCTGCAGGTGCAGGGCTCTGGCCGCATTCAGCTGGAAGACGGCAGTTTCCTGCACGTCGGCTATGCCGAACAAAATGGTTACGCCTATCAGTCGATTGGCAAATGGCTGGTGGAAAAACGCGAGCTGACACTGTCTGCCGCCTCAATGCAGGGCATACAAGCCTGGATCAAGGCCAACCCCGGCCGGCAGCAGGAATTGTTTGCGGTTAATCCCAGCTATGTCTTCTTCAAGACGCTGCCGGGTGGCGACAGCGGCCCGGCCGGTGCACTGGGGGTGCCGCTGACGGGTGGTTATAGCATTGCGGTCGACCCGCATTACATTCCGCTGGGCACGCCGGTCTATCTGGCGACGACCTGGCCGCTCAGCCAGCAGCCCTTGACGCGGCTGGTGCATGCCCAGGATACCGGCAGCGCCATCCGTGGTGCAGTGCGTGCCGACCTGTTCTGGGGCTATGGCAGCGAGGCCGGCATGTACGCGGGGCGGATGAAGCAGAGCGGCAGCATGTGGATGCTGCTGCCCAAGGGCATGACGCCGTCGATGGCGGCTGCGCCTTAACATGAACACGGACGACAATAACGAATGAAGGCACGCTGGCTTGGATGGGGAATGCTGTTGGCACTGCTGGCCGGCTGCGGCAAACAAGGGGAGGGCGCGGCCAGTGGCAAAACCGTGGCCTCTGCCGCAGTGGCGGGTGCACGTGAACTGTCGCGCGCTGATGTGGAAGTGGCACAGCTGTCTGCCCTGCGCGATGCCCTGCCGTTTACCGGCACGCTGGCCGCGCTGAAAAGCAGCAGCATTGCTGCCGAGGTGGAGGCCAGGGTCAAGGATGTGCTGGTGCGCGAGGGCGAATCCGTGCGGCAGGGGCAGGAGCTGGCGCGGCTGGATTCCGAGTCGCTGGACCAGTCGGTCAGCGAACAGCAAGCCCAGCTGGCCGGCAACCAGTCGCGGCTGAAGCTGGCGCGCATCAAGCTGGATAAGCAGCATGAGCTGCTGCAAAAGGGTTTCATCTCCCAGCTGGCCTATGACGAGGCCGAGAGCGAATTTACCGTGCGCCAGGGCGAATTGCAGGCGCAAAGCAGCCAGCTGGCACGGGCGCGGCGGCTGCAGGCCGATAGCGTGGTACGCGCGCCGATTTCCGGTGTGGTGTACGAACGTAAGATCAACCCCGGTGAAATCGCTGCCAAGAATGCCCGCTTGTTTTCCATTGCCGACCTCAGCGTGCTGGAATTGAGCGCGACAGTGCCGGCGCAATGGATAGGCCGCATCCAGCCCGGCCAGCAGGCGCGCTTCAATGTGGAAGGCCTGCCGGATGAATTGAGCGGTGCCGTAGTGCGCGTCAATCCGGTGGCACAAAGCGGCACCCGTAGTTTTCTGATTTATATCCGTGTAGACAACCGTGACGGCCGGCTCAAGGCCGGGCAGTTTGCCAAGGGCGGCGTGGTGTTGCGCCAGCTGGAAGGGCAGGTAGTGCTGCCGCAGACCGCAGTGCAGGACTTGCAGGGCAAGCCCTGGGTCATGTTGGTGGAGCAGGGCCGGCTGCAACGTCGGCCGGTGGAGGTGCTGCTATGGTCGCAGACCGAGCGCAAGGTGGCGCTGCAGGGCGTGAAGCCCGGCCAACTGGTCCTGTCCGCTGCACTGTTGGGTGTGGCGGCCGGCGATGCCGTGAGCCTGCCGACCGGCCTCAAGTAAGGTGATGCTATGTGGTTGACCCGTATCAGCGTGCGCAATCCCTACTTCGCCACGGTGTTGATGCTGACCTTGCTGGTGCTCGGCCTGTTTGCCTGGTCGCGGCTGCCGGTGGAGGAGCTGCCTGACATCCGTTTCCCGGTTGCCGTCATCACCACCCAGTACAGCGGCGCCTCGCCCGAGGTGGTAGAAAGCGAAGTCACCCGCCCGCTGGAAGAAGCCATCAACACCATCAATGGCGTCAAGCACATCCGCTCTTATTCCTTCGAGGGCAGCTCCACCATCGTGGTGGAGTTCGCGCTGACGGTAGATCCCAATATCGGCGTGCAGGATGTCCGCGACCGGGTGGGCGGGGTGCAGGGCCGCTTCCGCCGTGAAATCAGCACACCGTCGGTATCGCAATTCAATCCCAACGACCAGCCGCTGTTGTCGGTCAGCTTCAGCTCCAGCCAGGTGTCGCAGCGCACCCTCACCACCTGGCTGGAAAACACGCTGAAAAAACGGCTGCAGACGGTATCCGGCGTGGGCGAGGCCAAGGTGGTGGGCGGCGTGAAGCGACAAATCCGCATCGACGTCGATCCCTACCGGCTGGAAGCCAGCGGCCTGTCGCTGCAGGAAGTGGCCGATGCCATCCGCGCCGGTAACCGCGACTACCCGGCCGGCGCCGTCAGCACCGCCAGCAATGAACTGAGCGTGCGTGTCAGCGGCAAGCTCAAGTCACCGGACGACTTTGCCAGCCTGGTGACCGGCTATCGCAATGGCAGCCCCATTCGCCTGTCCGACATCGCCAGCGTCAGCGATGCCGAGGCCGAGGCGGACAGCCTGGCGCTGATCGATGGCAAACCTGGCGTCGGCATGGATATCCGTGCGGCACGCGGTGCCAACGTGGTGGAAGTGGCCGATGGCGTCAAGCAGGTGCTGCACCAGTTGCAAGGCCAACTGCCGCCCGGCACCCAGGTGCGCTTTACCTATGACAAGTCGGAAGACGTCAAAAAATCGCTGGCCAATGTCGAAGCCAGCTTGCTGGAGGGGGCAGCACTCACGGTGCTGATCGTCTTCCTGTTCCTGGGGAGCTGGCGCAGCACGGTGATTACCGGTCTTACTTTGCCGGTGGCGCTGATTGGCACCCTGTTTGCGCTGCAGGCACTGGGCTTCACCCTGAACCTGATGACATTGATGGCGCTGTCGCTGTCCATCGGCCTGCTGATCGATGACGCCATCGTGGTGCGTGAAAACATCGTGCGCCATCGCCATCTGGGCAAGAGCCATTATCAGGCGGCGCTGGACGGTACCAATGAAATCGGCCTGGCCGTGCTGGCCACCACGCTAACTGTGGTGGCGGTGTTTTTGCCGGTCGGTTTCATGAGCGGCATCATCGGCAAGTTTTTCCACCAGTTCGGCCTCACCGTCACGGTGGCGGTGCTGATCTCCATGCTGGTCAGCTTTACCCTCGACCCGATGTTGTCGTCGATCTGGCCTGATCCGCACCAGCATGGCGACCGCCATCGCGGCCCGCTGGGGCGCTTGCTGGATGGCTGTGAGCGCTCACTGGACCGGCTGGCTACGCACTATGTAACGGCTATCGGCTGGACGCTACGCCATCGCAAGACGGTGTTGAGCGGCGCACTACTCCTGCTGCTGGGCAGCTGCATGCTGGTGCCACTGATAGGCGGTGAATTCATGCCTCGGCAGGACAAGGGCAAGTTTTCGCTGTCGTACAAGACGGCTCCCGGTTCTTCGCTGGATTACACCACCAGCAAGGGGCGCGAGCTGGAAGCCTTGCTGCGCCGGCTGCCGGCAGTGCAGTCCATCCAACTGACCGCCGGTAGTGGCAGTTTCGGCTCGGGCAAGAGCGATGGCCAACTGGTGGTGGACCTGGGCAGCAAGACCACGCGCAGTCACAGCCTGTTCAGCGTGATGCAGCAGGCACGCAGCGCGGTTAGCCGGGTGGCCGGAGTGGAAATTCTCTCGCTGGAAGAGATGGGCAAGGAAGGGCCTGGTGGCAAACCCATCAATATCGGCCTGCGCGGCAGCAATCTGAGCGAGCTGGACGCGGCGGCCAATGCCTTGATCAAACAGCTGGCCACGGTAAAGGGGGTGGGCGATCTGCAAAGCAGCCTGGCCGATGCCGACCCGGCGCTCAAGCTGGAAATCCGCCGCGATGCGGCGGCCAGCCTGGGCGTGGATCTCAACAGGGTGGGGAGCACGCTGTCACAGCTATTGGCCGGAGATGTGGTGGGCAGCTGGGAAGCACCGGATGGTGAAAATTACGATGTATTGCTGCAAGTACCGCGCAGTGAGCGACGCAATGAGTTGCTGGACATCATTACCGTAGCCGGGCGGCCGGATGCCAATGGCGCAGCCAGCATGGTGCCGCTGTCCACGGTGACCCGGCTCAGCCCCGGCCTCAGTCCGCGCCAGATCGACCGCGTCGACCTGCTGCGCCAGGTGACCGTTACCGGCAATATCGCCGGGCGGGATGCCGGTTCGGTGTTTGCCGACATCAGCAAGATCACTGCAGCCTTCAAACTGCCGCCCGGTGTGGTGCTGGCCGAGGAGGGCGAGCGCCGCGACATGGAAGAATCCCTGGGCTATGCCGTACAGGCACTGGCCATGGGGGTGATCTTCATTTACATGATTCTGGCGGCGCAGTTCCGCAGTTTTACCCAGCCGCTGGCCATCATGGTGGCCTTGCCACTGGCTTTTGTCGGCGTTTTCCTGGCGTTGTGGCTGACCGGCTCCACGCTCAATATGTTCTCGGTGATCGGCATCATCATGCTGATGGGGCTGTCGGCCAAGAACGGCATCCTGCTGGTGGATTTCATCAATCAGGCGCGGCGCGAGGGCCTTAGCCGTAACGAGGCGATTGTTGAAGCCGGCCGGGTCCGGCTGCGCCCCATCATGATGACCAGCCTGGCGATGATTTTCGGCATGCTGCCGATGGCGCTGGGCGGCGGCGAGGGGGCGGAAAGCCGCGCGCCGATGGCCCATGCCATCATCGGTGGCATGATCACCTCTACCCTGCTGACGTTGATTGTGCTGCCAGTGGTCTACAGCTATCTGGACAGCTTGCGACTGTGGCTGCGGCGTTGGCTGGCACCCGCCGGGAGTAGCGTGCCGCGCTAGCTGGCCATTCAGTCAGGATGGTCGCATGCTTGGTAACAGTGCTGCCTACACTGCAATACTGCGCAGCCGCTACGGCCGCGATTGTTTGATGCATCTGTTATAACAGTATGAATAAACAGTAAGGTAGCTGCCATGATCAAGCCACTTGCCACCCTGTTGTTGTCCTTGCTGTTGAGTGCCCACATCCTGGCGGCCGTGCCGGTGCAGCCAGTGCGTTATGCCATGGTTTCCGGGCTGAGCGATCCGCATCGCGCCTATATGCTGGCCTTGTTGCAGCTGGCGTGTGACGAGGCGCAGCTGCGTTGTCAGCTGCTTGGCACCAGTACCATGAACCAGTCGCGCGCCCTGGTGCAATTGAGCAAGGCCAATGGTGGCATCGATCTGTTCTGGGGCATGACCAGCAAGGAGCGCGAACAAAAAACCTTGCCGATCCGCATTCCACTGGACAAGGGGTTGATCGGCTGGCGGGTGGCACTGGTTACCGCCGAACGGCCCGATTTGCTGGCTGGCATCAGCAACCGCCAGCAACTGGCGCGGCTGGTGGCCGGGCAAGTGGACGATTGGCCGGACACGAGCATCCTGCGCAGTGGCGGCCTGAAAGTACTGACCAGCCAGGATTATGGCAATCTCTTCCCCATGTTGCTGCGCAAGCGTTTCGACTACTTCCCGCGCAGTGTGATGGAAGTTCAGCGCGAGGCCGCCTTACCCGTGTCGCAGGGGCTGGTGATTGATCGCCACCTGTTGCTGCGCTATCCCGCAGCCATGTATTTCTTTGTCAGCCCACATCAGCCCCAACTGGCGGCCCAACTGGAGAAGGGCTTGCGCATGGCCTTGCAGGATGGCCGCTTCAACCAGTTGTTCCTGCGCTATAACGGCCAGGTCCTGGCCGGGCTGGCGCTGGCCAAGCGCACACTGATCGAGCTGGACAATCCCCTGTTGCCGCCGGCCACCCCGCTACAGGATGCCAGCCTGTGGTATCGCCCCTGAAATCGGTCAGTCTCAGTGCTGGCTGCCTTCTTCTTCCAGCCAGCGGCAGAATGCCGTCACCAGTTCATCACCTACCAGTGCCTGTGGTACTGCCCAGGAATAGCCACGCACGGTGATTTCCGGCCCGGTCAGCGGAGCGACCAGCTTGCCGCTGGCCAGCTCGCTTTCAATGACCGGCAGCGCTCCCAGCGTCACCCCCAGTCCATCCACTGCCGCCTGCAAGGCCAGGTAGTAATGATCGAAGTGCTGATCCGCTGCTGACTGCAATGCCGGTACGCCGGCGGCGGCCAGCCAGCGCGCCCAGGCCACCGGCCGGGTTTCCGCATGCAACAAGGTGTGGGCGGCAAGATCAGCCGGCTGGCGGATGGGCAGGCGTTGCAGCAGGGCCGGGCTGCACACCGGTATCTCCCGTTCGGTGAGGAAGGCGTGCGAGACAAAGCCATGCCAGTGATCCTTGCCACGGCGGATGGCGATGTCGAAATCGGCATTCTGATTGTTGATGCTGGCATCGGAAGTCGCCAGCCGCAGCTCGACCCCCGGATAGCGCAGCTGGAAGCGGGTGAGTCGCGGTAGCAGCCAGTGCATGGCCAGGGTGGGGGTGACATTGATATTCAGCCGCCGCCCCTGCTTGCGTGCGGTCAGCTTTTCGGTGGCAGCGGCAATGCTGTCCAGTGCCGCCTGAATCGCCGGCAGGTAGGACTGGCCAGCCACCGACAGCCGTACCCGTCGGCCATGGCGTTCGAACAGCTCCACGCCCAGCCACTGTTCCAACTGCTGGATCTGGCGACTAATGGCACCGTGGGTCACATACAGTGCACTGGCAGCGGCACTGAAATTACCGTGGCGGGCTGCGGCTTCAAAGGCTTTCAGTGCATTAAGCGGAGGAAGTCGTCGATTCATGCAAGTGAGTTTAGCTCACATGAAAAGCCATAAAAACTCGTTTGTTGATTGGGCTGGAGCCGGCTAGGCTTGCAACATGACTCCATCCACGATCATTCCTAGCCGCCGCCAGTTGTTCCTGGGCTTTTTCAGCATAGGACTCAGCGGTTTTGGCGGTGTGCTGCCGCTGGCCCATCGCATGCTGGTGCAGCAACGCCGCTGGCTGAGTGAAGAAGAATTCACCGAACTGCTCGGCCTGGGACAGATTCTGCCAGGCCCCAATATCGTCAATATGTCCATCGCCATCGGCTCGCGCTTTCACGGCGTGGCCGGTGCCTGGCTGGCCGTAGCCGGCCTGATGCTGGCACCGCTGGTGATCGTGCTGAGCATGGCCATGCTGTACGACCATTACCAGAGCCTGCCGGATGTACAGGGTACCTTGCGCGGTCTTGCCTCCACGGCAGCCGGCTTGCTGCTGGCCATGGCGCTGCGCATGGGGACGAAAATCGAGCGCCATGCCGTGGCCGTCTTGCTGGCCGTACTTACCTTTATTGCTGTTGGCGTGCTGCGCTGGCCGCTGCTGCTGGTGTTGCTGGTACTGGCTCCGGTATCGGTATGGCTGGCGCGGCAACGTGGGCGGGCAGGAGAGAAATCATGATGCTGCTGCTGTCGCTACTGGCCAGTTTTTCCGTGTTCTCGCTGATGGCAGTGGGTGGCGCCATTACCCTGATTCCGGAAATGCATCATTACGTGGTGGAAAGCCATCACTGGATGAGCGGCCAGGAATTTGCCGCGCTGTTTGCCATTGCCCAGGCGGCACCCGGGCCGAATGTGCTGGTGGTGAGCCTGATCGGCTGGAAGGTGGCTGGCCTGGCCGGGGCCTGCGCCGCCACCGTGGGCATGTGCGGCCCCTCGTCCCTGCTGTGCTATTACGTGGCGCAGCTGTGGCAGCGCTGGCATGCCTCGCCGTGGCGGCGCGCCATCGAGCGCGGTCTGGCACCGCTGACCATCGGCTTGGTGGCCGGCAGTGCCATGTTGATGAGCGAGGCGGCCAACCAGCATTGGACCGGCTGGCTGCTGTGTGCCGGCAGCACCGTGCTGGCCTGGCGTACTCGTATCAATCCGCTGTGGCTGCTGGCCGGCGGCGCGCTGCTGGGCTTTGCCGGCTGGATCTGAGCGCTATCCTGCTGGCTGGTGGCGGCCAGCGTCATCTGTGTTTCATGCTGAGCCGTCACACTGCGCGCTACTGCCGCCGCCGGAGCCCGCATGTCTTCCTCTGCCATTCCCGTCCGCCTCAATCTGGTTTTGCTGCTGCTGGCGCTGCGTTTGTGGCTGGTGGAACTGGTGGCCGTGCCGCTGGCCGTGGCCTGGTTTCATCCGGCCTATGGCTTGTTGCTGGTGGCGGCGGTACTGCTGATTCCGCTACGCTGGCAGCTGCTGCACGAAGCCGTGCATGGCCTGCTGCTGCCGTCCGTGCGTTACAACCGTCTGGCCGGGCGTCTGCTGGGCATCAGCCTGGGCATTCCTTTCGAGGTATGGCGGCAGGCGCATTATCTGCATCACCGCTACAGCCGCAGTGCGGCCTGTCGGGTGGAGGTGTATGAACCGGGCGAGGAAGCGGGCTGGCAGCGCCGGCTTTACCTGTGGCTGCGGCTGTGTGGTGTGGCCTATCTGATGGCGCTGGCCGGCAGCCTGTTGCTGCTGTTTTGTCCGGCGAGCGGCCGCTGGCGCTGGCTGGCCGGACGCGCCCCCTTGTTCCCCTTGCTGCAGCGTCGTCTGTGGCGCAGCCCGCAGCGACATGGTGCGCGGCTGGATGCGCTGCTGGCCTGGCTCTTGCCCGGCTTGTCATTGCTGATTTACGGCGCGAATGACTGGATGCTGTGGCTGGCCTTGCTGGCGCGGGCGCTGTTGATCTCGCTGACCGATCATGCCTGCTTTGCTGGCCAGCCGCTGGGCGATGCCCGCTGCGCCGCCAATCTGGCCTTGCCGCGCTGGCTGGGCCTGTGTCTGCTCAACAGCCATTTGCGCGGAGTGCACCATCTGTGGCCACAGCTGTGCTGGCAGGCGCTGCCGCAGCGTTTTGTCTCTGCCCGGCTGGAGTGGGATGGCCGTTTTGCTCAGGCCATCTGCCTGCGCCAGTGGCGCGTGATGCCAGCCACCGGCCTGCCGGTAATACCCCGGCGCAAGGCAGGGACAGGTATAATGCCGGCTGATTCCATTACGCCAAGCTAGCAAGCCCATACCATCATGACCCAGCTCAAGAACGATACCTTCCTGCGCGCGCTCCTGAAGGAGCCGGTTGAATATACCCCCATCTGGATGATGCGCCAGGCTGGACGCTACCTGCCGGAATACCGCGCCACCCGCGCCCGCGCCGGCAGCTTCATGGGCTTGTGCACCAGCCCGGATTACGCCACCGAAGTCACCCTGCAGCCGCTGGAGCGTTTCCCCCTGGATGCGGCCATCCTGTTCTCCGACATCCTCACCGTACCGGACGCCATGGGACTGGGCCTGTACTTCGCTGAAGGCGAAGGCCCCAAGTTCGAGCGTCCGCTGCGCGATGAAACCGCCATCCGCGCCCTGAGCGTACCGGCGCTGGACAAGCTGCAATACGTATTCGATGCCGTATCCAGCATCCGCAAGGCGCTGGACGGCCGCGTGCCGCTGATCGGCTTTTCCGGCAGCCCCTTCACCCTGGCCTGCTACATGATCGAAGGCGGTGGCTCGGATGATTTCCGCAACGTCAAAGCCATGCTGTATAGCCGTCCGGAATTGCTGCATCACATTCTGGCGGTCAATGCCCAGACCGTGACCGATTACCTGAACGCCCAGATCGATGCCGGCGCCCAAGCCGTGCAGATTTTCGACACCTGGGGCGGCGCGCTCAGCCATGCAGCCTACAAGGAATTTTCGCTGGCCTATATGCAGCGCATCGTGGCCGGTCTCAAGCGCGAGGCCGATGGCCGTCGTGTGCCGGTCATCGTGTTCACCAAAAATGGTGGTCAGTGGCTGGAAGAGATTGCCGCCATCGGGGCCGACTGCGTGGGCCTGGACTGGACTACCGATATCGGCCTGGCACGTGCCCGCGTCGGCGACAAGGTCGCCCTGCAGGGTAATTTCGATCCGAACGCACTGTTTGGCTCGCCGGCTGCCATCGAGGCCGAGGCCGGCCGCATTCTGACCGCTTATGGCCAGGGTTCCGGCCATGTCTTCAATCTGGGTCACGGCATCTCCCAACATGCTGATCCCGAGCATGCCGCCGCTCTGGTTGTCGCCGTGCATCGCCTGTCCCGTCCTTTCCACCAGTAAGCGTGCTACGGCCGGGGTGCTTGCCCCGGCCGCTGGCATTTGCAAGTACGGCCTGATCAATCCCCGCTTTGTTGCAAAGATATTTCTCAAAACAGCCTGATTTATCAGCAGTTTCATCCATTGCGGGGTGTGGGGTATAGCCCCAGCCGGGACGGACTTTCAGTAGTATGGCCGGCGTTTTTTGCCCTGCTGATCAAAGGGGTGTTGACAGCTTTGTTCGGTGGTGTTCTCAGAGTTATTCACACTGGGAACTGTGGCTGTGCAGACTTGTCAAGCCCACTGGGCAATATTAGTGCGTTGCTTTTAAGTCATTGAAAAACAACAACTTATTCTTCTGATTAATTTTTGTGCAATCTAGTGGAAATGCTGATTTAATAGCCTTTCCCCGGTCAGTAAGCGAGTTGTTCACAAAGATATCCACAGCTTCTGTGCATAGATCGCGCAAAGCCTTGTCGGAATTGGGTTTGATGTAAAAGGGAAAATTGCCGTGGGTCTTCAGAGAGTTCAGGTGGTGGTCGATCTGCCCCTATTTGGCGCATTTACCTACCTGTCTCATTTTCCAGTCAGCCCCGGTCAGCGGGTGGCTGTTCCCTTTGGCAATCGCCAGTTGTGTGGCGTGGTTGTCACTGGCATACCCCCTGAGGGTTTGCCGGACAGTCAGCTCAAGCAGGTGGAGCAGGTATTCGACAGCCTGCCCCCCTTGTCGGCCGATTTCCTCGCCCTGGCTGAATTTGCCGCAGCCTATTATCACTTTCCGCTGGGCCAGACCCTGTTTACTGCTCTACCCACCGGGCTGCGCGAGGCGCGCGACATCACCCCGCCGGACGAGCGCCCCTATGGCCTGACTGATGCGGGTCTGGCTGCGATGCCGGCGGCGCGCCAGCGGGCGCGGATGGCCTTGTGGCAGGCGCTGGGCGATGGCCTGCTCAGCCAGCAGCAGGCGCGGCAGATTACCCCGCAGGCGGGCAAGATCCTGGCCGACTGGCTGGCCGAAGGCCTGGTGCAAAGGCTGGAGCCGGAAATCCAGCCGCTAGAGCTGGGCCCCAGCCCACAGCTGAATGCCGACCAGCAGGCGGCACTGGATGCCTTGAGCCGTGAGCCGGCTGGTTTCCAGGCCTGGCTGTTGCATGGCATTACCGGCAGCGGCAAGACCGAAGTCTATCTGCAGCGCATTGCGCTTTGTCTGGCGCAGCGGCAGCAGGTGCTGGTGCTGGTGCCGGAAATCAACCTCACCCCGCAGCTGATCGAGCGCTTCCTCCAGCGCTTTCCCGCCAGCCGCATCGCTGTGCAGCACAGCCAGCTGGCCGAGGGCGAGCGCCTGCGCAACTGGCTGGATGCCTGGCAGGGGCGGGCTGACATCATCATCGGTACCCGGCTGTCGGTGTTCACCCCCATGCCACGGCTGGGCATGATTGTGGTGGATGAAGAACATGACGGCTCCTTCAAACAGCAGGACGGCCTGCGCTACCATGCGCGTGATCTGGCGATCTGGCGTGCACGCCGCGCCGGCATTCCCATCGTGCTAGGCAGTGCCACGCCCAGCCTGGAAAGCGTGGCCAATGTCGAGGCTGGCCGCTACCGCCAGCTCAAACTCAATCAGCGCGCCCACGGTGCGGCACGCTTGCCCACGGTGCGGCTGGTGGATACTCGTCGCGCCAAGCTGGTCGAGGGATTGTCCGATCCGGTGATCAAGGCGCTGTCGGCGCGGCTGGAGCGCAAAGAGATGAGCCTGGTGTTCATCAACCGCCGTGGTTTTGCCCCGGTACTGGCCTGTACCGATTGCGGCTGGACCAGTGGTTGCCCGCGCTGTTCCACCCGGCTGGTGTTGCATTTGCTGGAGCGCAAGCTGCGTTGCCACCATTGTGGCTGGGAAGAGAATGTCCCGCATGCCTGCCCGGAGTGCGGCGCGCCGGATATCAAGCCCTTGGGCGAGGGCACGCAGAGGCTGGAGTCGGCACTGGGCCGGCTGTTTCCTGCCGCGCGCATCCTGCGCATCGACCGCGACACTACCCAGCGCAAGCAGGCCTGGGACGAGATTTACCGCAAGGTGCATGCCGGCGAGGTCGACATGCTGGTCGGTACCCAGATGCTGGCCAAGGGGCATGACTTTGGTACCCTGTCGCTGGTGACGGTGCTCAATGCCGATGGTGGGCTGTACTCGGCCGACTATCGTGCTTCCGAGCGGCTGTTTGCCCAGCTCACCCAGGTGGCCGGCCGTGCCGGCCGCGCCGATGCGCCGGGCGAAGTGCTGGTGCAGACGCAGTGGCCGGAGCACCCGCTGTATCAGGCGCTGGTGGCACATGATTTCGACGGTTTTGCTGCCAGCTTGCTGCAGGAGCGCCGACAGGCCGCCTTTCCGCCCTCGGTCTATCAGGCGCTGCTGCGTGCCGATGCCCCCGAGCTGGCCAGCGCCACCGCCTTTCTCACTCACGTCCGCCAGCAGGTGCAGCCGCTGGCTGCCGAGCTGCTGATATCCGGCCCGGCTCCCGCGCTGATGGTGCGGCTGGCCAATCGCGAACGTGCGCAACTGGTGCTGGAGTCGGCCAATCGCCAGGCCCTGCACCGTTTTCTTGATCAACTGCCCCCGCTGCTGGATGCCCAGGCGCGCCAGCACGGCCGTGGCTTGCGCTGGTCGCTCGATATCGACCCGCAGGAGATGTAATGAAGTCAGTCCTACCCGCTATTGCCCTGATCTTGCTGGCCGCTACCAGTACGGCCGCCACCCTGGACCTGCATGGGCTGAAACCGGATGAGGTCGCCATCTGGGCGGCTCCGGTAGAGGGCGGCACCGAACTGGCCAGCCTGCGTGCCGATGCGGCAGTCAATCCGGCTTCCACCATGAAGCTGCTAACCAGTTGGACCGCACTCAACCGTCTCAAGCCGGGTTACCGCTGGACGACACGGCTGGTGTCGGCAGCACCGCTGGAAAACGGCGTATTGAAGGGCGATCTGGTGTGGGTGGGGGCGGGCGATCCACGCTTTAGTACGGCCAATCTGCAAGAGCTGCTGCGCGGCCTGCGCCAGCGTGGCGTACAGCGCATCGACGGCCGGCTGCTGCTGGACAAGAGCGCTTTCAGCAGCATAGGCACGGCGGAAAATTTTGGTGGCGACGAGGGCAAGTCCTTCACCGTTGAGCCGGATACCCATCTCACCGGCCTGAAAGTGGCCTGGTTGCGCTTTTTCAATGATGCCAATGGCGCACGGGTGGTGCTGGATCCGCCACTGGCTGGTGTCAGCCTGCAGGCAAGGTTGAGCAGTGCCGGCGCTAGCACTGCTTGCCCGGATGTCCGGCAATGGGTGCAAATCCGCCAGCAAGGCGGGCAGATCGAGGTTAGCGGCAAGCTGCCCACCGCCTGTGATGGCAGTCAGGCCTATGTGAATGTGCTGGAACACAATGACTTTGCTGCCCAGTCGTTTGCTGCGCTGTGGGCCGAACTGGGCGGCAGCGGTCCGCAAGGTGTGGCGCTTGCACCGGCACCGGCAGGGGCGCGCACGCTGGCGCAATTCCAGTCCGAGCCGCTTACCGTGGCGCTGGCCGATATCAATAAATACAGCAACAACACCATGGCACGCACCGTCTATCTGACACTGGGGCGGGAGGAGGGTGGCAGCGATACCCCGGCCGCCGCCCAGCGCGCAGTACGCCGCCTGCTGGCCGAGCAGCATATTTCCGACGAAGCACTGGTGCTGGAAAACGGCTGCGGCCTGTCGCGGCGCGAACGGGTTTCGGCCCGCATGCTCGGTCAGGTGCTGCTGAATGCGGCGCGTGGCCCCTATGGTGGTGAACTGCTAGCCAGCCTGCCTGTGGCCAGCGAGGACGGCACGCTCAAACGCCGCTTTGCCAGCATTGGCCCGCGGCTGCGCATGAAAACCGGCACGCTGAAAGACGTCAAGGCGCTGGCCGGCTACTGGCAGGCCGCCGACGGGCGGCGGCTGGCCATCGTGGCCATCATCAACAGTCCGCGGGCACTGGCGATGGGGCCGGCACTGGATGGCATCGTGGCGGATCTGATCCACCGCTTCGACCGCAGCGCACCGGATAGCAGCCAGCTAGCGCCAGCAGAAGCTATAATGCAGCCCTGAATCCCACCACGCATTAAACAGGTTTTGTCATGAAACACGTCACCATGTATACCACGGCGGTCTGCCCCTACTGCATCCGCGCCAAGCAAGTTCTGGCCAGCAAGGGTGTAACCGGCATCGAGGAAATCCGCATTGATCTGGACGATGCGGCACGCGATCACATGATGAGCAGCACCGGCCGGCGCACCGTGCCGCAAATCTTCATCGGCGACACCCATGTCGGCGGCTGCGACGATCTGGTGGCTCTGAACCAGGCCGGCAAGCTGGACGTGCTGCTGGCCGATTGACGCCAATCAAGCAAGCACGGAGTCGTCTGCCGCTATCGCCCTTTGCCGTTGGGCCGTACTGGCCGCACACCGTGCTTTCATGCGATGATGCAAACCTGATTTTCCTTTGCAACCGGCCGCCCGGGGCGGCCATCAGCGAGACTGAGACATGAGCGAGCAACAAGAGCTGCAACCGGTATTCTCCATCGAAAAAATCTACGTAAAAGATCTGTCCCTGGAAGTGCCGAATGCACCGCAGGTTTATCTGGAAGCGGCCCAGCCGGAAATCGACATGCAACTGGCCAGCGAAGGCAAGCAAATCGACGATGGCTTCTACGAAGTGGCGCTGACCGTGACCGTGACCGCCAAGCTGCCGGAAAAAACCATGTTCCTGTGCGAAGTGACCGAAGCCGGTATCTTCCGCATCGAAAACGTGCCGGTTGAAGACATCGAGCCGATTCTTGGTGTGGCCTGCCCGAACATCCTGTTCCCCTATGCCCGTGAAACCGTTTCCAATCTGGTGAACCGCGCTGGCTTCCCGCCGGTACTGCTGTCGCCGATCAACTTCGAAGCGCTGTACATGCAGCAGCGCGCCCAGCAAGCCGAAGCCGGCAACGCCTGATGCTGCGCCGCCTCGTCGTCGCTGCCGTGCTGGCCGGGCTGTATGCCCTGCCGGCGCAGGCGCTGGAATTCCGTTCGGTCAAGGAAACCGGTGTGGCGCTGTACGAGGCGCCCACATTGAGTGCCAAGAAGCTGTTCGTGGTTAGCCGCTACTACCCGGTGGAAGTGCTGTCCAGCCAGAAAGAGTGGTCACGCGTGCGTGACGCCACCGGCGGCATCGCCTGGATTCCGCTGGCGGCCTTGTCTGGTCAGCGCTGGTTGCTGGTGACGGCCGACCAGGCCGTGGTGCGTGCTAGCGCATCGGCTGATGGCCAGCCCGTGTTCAGCGTGGCCCGCGATGGCGTGCTGCAATGGCAGGAAGCGCCCAAGGATGGCTGGGTCAAGGTCAAGCACCGCGACGGCAGCAGCGGCTTTGCCCGCATTACCGATCTGTGGGGCCTGTAAACCATGAAACTGGCCATTCTGGGGAGTGGGGCATGGGGTAGCGCGCTGGCGCTGGCGTTTGCCCGTCATCATGATGTGAGCCTGTGGGGGCGCGATGCCGCCCAGATGTCGGAAATGGCGGCCGAGCGTGTCAACCGCCGTTATCTGCCGGATTGCCCTTTTCCCGACAGCATCACGCTGACTGCAGAATTGCCTCGTGCCATCCATGGCGCCGAACTGATTCTTATCGTCACCCCCATCGTGGGCCTGCGGCCGACCTTGCGGGCGTTGACGGCGCTGTCTTCTGCGCTGCCGCCCATCTTGTGGGCGTGCAAGGGGTTCGAAACCGGTTCCAGCCTGCTGCCGCATCAGGTGGTGGCCGAAGAGTTGCCGGCTGACCATCCCTGCGGTGTGTTGTCCGGCCCCAGCTTTGCCCGCGAAGTGGCGGAAGGCCTGCCGGCTGCGGTCACCATTGCCGCGGATGACGGTGAGTTTGCCCGGCGCATTGCGCGTGAGCTGCACAGCCCGCTGCTGCGGCTGTATGCCAATGATGATCTGGTGGGGGTTGAAGTCGGTGGTGCCGTCAAGAACGTGATGGCTATTGCCACTGGTGTAGCCGATGGCCTGGGTTTTGGCATGAATGCCCGCGCCGCACTCATCACCCGTGGCCTGGCGGAAATCACCCGTCTGGCCAGTGCGCTGGGTGCCAGCCAGCAGACCATGATGGGCTTGTCTGGCATGGGTGATCTCATTCTCACCTGCACCGGTGCGCTGTCGCGTAATCGTCAGGTGGGCCTGAAACTGGCCGAAGGCAAATCACTGGAAACCATTCTGGCGGAGCTGGGCCATGTGGCTGAAGGTGTGAGTACCGCCCGCGAAGTCCTGACCATGGCGGAAAGGCTGGAAGTGGAAATGCCGATTACCGCCGCCGTGTGTGGCCTGCTGTATCAGGGCAATGATCCGCACCGGGTGGTGGAAGGGCTGCTGAGCCGTGCGCCCAAGTCTGAAGGTGGCGGCGCGCTGGACTGATGCCTGCCGTGTACCAATAAAAAAGCCTCCATGATGGAGGCTTTTTTCATGCCCTGGCAGTGATGGGGGCTGCTGCAGGCTTAGCGTGGCTGACAAGAGCGCGGTGTCACTGGGGCAAGGCGCGCCGCCCAAGACAGTACAAGCAGTACGGCCAGGAGGCGCAAGGCTGCAACAGTTTTTTTGTTAGCAGCTCTTAGTGCGTGCGCTGGTTCTCGCGCAGGCTCTGTGCATCCCAGTAGGCATTGATGTTCTGGATACGCTGCTGTTCGGCAGCCGGCAGTTTGGCGAAGTCATTCCGGATGGCTTGCTGCTCGGCCTGCCAGGCGCTGACGCTAGCCGGTGTCGGCGGGTTGTTGTCTACATCATGGGCAAATGCTGCACTGCTGGTGATCAGGGTAATCAGGGCGATGGCTAGGGTTTTCATACTGTATTCCTTGCTGATGGGATTGTGTGTCTGCTGTGTTCTACAGCTTGGGGACAGTATATTTTTGGCAATCAGTTCAATAAATACCTATTATTTAAACCATTTATTTACTATTGGTGTTTAATGTGACGAAACTTTGGCCGGTGCACAGAGTCGTCACCGGCCAGTCATGCTGTCGTGCCTGCGTTAGTTGGTGCTGGCACTCAAGTAGAAGGGGGGCTGTCTTCAGCTGCTGTGACAGGACTGTCATCCAGCACGGCTGCCAGCTGTAGTCGCGCGGCAATGTCATGCTGCTTGAAACGTGCAGTGCTGTTGTGCAAACGCTCTGCGTACAGAATGACATTGTCGCCGTCGGCAATCAGGATGGCCGGGGCGGTATAGCCGCTGAGCGGGTAGCCGCTGGCCAGTACTCCGTATTGCTTGTGAAAGTCGCGACCGCGCAGGGTAGAGAGCAGGATGACGCCGGGCAGACCGTGCTCGTGGCGGCTGCGCAGCAGGGAAGAGGGCGAATCGACGCACACCACGATCAGCTGCAAGGCCGGCCAGCTTTCAAGGAAGCGCCGGGTGTCCTGTAACAGTGCCAGGCCACCGTGTTCGTCTTCGTCCAGCGACAGCAGGGTCAGAATGACCTTGGGCTGGCCGGCAAAAGCCTCCAGTGCAATATCGCGTTTGTGTTCATCCACCAGCATGAAGCTGGGCAGATAACTGTCTGGCTGCGGAAATTCCCCACTCACTGGAATGGCCTCATCGCCGTACTGCAGTATGAAATCGTGCATGTGTTGCCTCCTTATCCTTACATGGTGGACAGCACTGCGCCAATTACAAGGCCGATTCGATATTCTGTTGACGAGCAGGTACAAAAAAAGCGGCCGAAGCCGCTTGGTGTAGGGGTGTCGCCGCTCAGGGGTAGAACCAGTACAGGCTGTAACCCATGGCGCGTACCTTGCCGGCATCCAGCCGCATGGTGACCTTCACCTCGCTGTTGGCATTGAAGCGCTGCAGCTTGAAGTCGTCGGCCTTGAGGTATTCCTTGGGTGAAAACACCTTGCGGATCAGTACCTGATCGTCGGCATCCTTCAGCGAAACTTCCAGCATGGGGTAGTTCTGCGCAAAGGCGGCATGGTTCTTCAGCGTGGCGGACAATTGGATCAGATTGGCATGCTCGGGCACAAAGGCTAGCTCCGACCATTCGGTGCGGATTTGCGCGATATCCGTTGGCCAGGGCACATTGCAGCCGGCAATGTGGCAGAAGGCTTCCAGCGCCGGACGCGCTTCCGGGACTTCGGCGGCAATGCGGGTGCGGTTGAAGTAAACCAGCTGGCCGGCCAGCAGCACGCTGCCGATGATGGCCAGCAATACCATGACAATGGTCAATAGCGGATTGCGCCGGTGTGGCTCCTCACTGCTGACTTCTTCATCTGCTTCACCCAGATCACCATAAGGGTGTGGCGGGCGTGCCGGCGGTGCCGGGATTTCAGCTTGTTCGGCGCTGGCAGCGGCAGCGGGCGGCGGGATATCGTCGGCCTGTTCACCACGGCGGCGTTTGTTGCCGAACACGTCGGGCAGGGGGGGAGGCTGCTCTGGCTCATCCAGCTCGGCTGCATAGTTCTGGCTGGGCGTCGGGCTGGTTTTGCGGGTTTGCAAGGCTTCGGCCAGTGCGCGCTGGAACTCTTCGGCTTCGCGGCTGCTGCCGCTATCGGGCGGCTGCATAGTATTGGCAGGGGCGAGCGCGGGGGCAGGCTCCAGATCGAAATCATCGGCAGTGGCCGGGCTGGCTGCAGTTTGCGGGTCGAAGTCGGGCAGTTCCAGCTCGAAATCGTCCATCGGGTCGGCGGGCTGCTGCACCTGGGGTGTTGCGGCCGGCGGCATGGCCTGCACTGGCGGTGGCGGCGGTGCCACTGGCGGCGTCAGTACCGGCGGTACGTCGGTACTGACAAAATGCTCGGTGGCGTTGAAAACATGCGAACAGCGCCCGCAGCGGACGAGTCCGTTGGCGGCAGATAACTGCTTGTCGTTAACCTTGAAACGGGTCTGGCAACTGGGGCACTGTGTCGTATAGCTCATACGCTTGGGCGTCGGGTTCCTGTCAATCGTGTCCAACCCTCGTCGAACACGGGCGTATCCATGGTGAACCATTGCGCATAAATGGCAGACAGTTCATCAGCCTGTTCGGCAAGAATACCGGAAAGCACGATTCTACCACCGGTTTTTACATGGCTTGCCAACAGCTGACCGAGCATGCGCAGCGGGTTGGCCAGAATATTGGCCAACACAACATCATACTGGGCGGCCGGATTGGCATCCGGCAGGCAGAAGGTGGCAGTTACGTTGTTCTGGTCGGCGTTGTCGCGACTGGAACGCACCGCCTGGGCATCGATATCCACGCCCAGCGCCGAGCCTGCGCCCAGCTTGAGCGCGGCAATGGCCAGGATGCCGGAACCGCAGCCGTAGTCCAGCACGCTTTCGCCACCAGCAACATGCGCATCCAGCCACTGCAGGCACAGCCGCGTGGTGGGATGGCTGCCCGTGCCGAATGCCAGGCCCGGATCCAGCTGCAGGTTAATGGCATCAGGCGCCGGGGCATCGTGCCAGGTGGGGGTAATCCACAGTCGGTCCGAAATGCGGATGGGCTCGAACTGGGATTGCGTCAGGCGCACCCAGTCCTGCTCTTCCACGCGCTCGGTCTTGTATGCCGGCATGGCCAGCTTGCAGGCGGTGCAGGCGGCGGCGATCAGCAGCGCAACGTCGGCATCTTCGGCAAACAGGGTGATGATGCGGCTGTGATTCCACAGCTGGTCTACCGGCATGCCGGGTTCGCCAAAGATGGGCTGTTCCAGCTCGGTGCCGGCCAATGCGTCTTCAATGGCGGTCGACAGCGCGCCCGCATCCATCAGGGCATCGGCCAGGCGTTCTGCCACGGCCGAATCCGTGTCGATGGTGGCTTGTAGCCAAGCCATTATGCCTCTCCCTTTTTCATCTGCGACAGGCGCTCTTCCAGATAGTGAATACTGGTGCTGCCACGCTGGAAGGCGGCATCCATGAACAATTCCTGGTGCAGCTGGATATTGGTCTTGATGCCGGAGATGGAGATTTCCGACAGGGCAACACGCATGCGGGCCATGGCCTGTTCGCGGGTGTCACCGTAGGAAATCAGCTTGCCTACCATGGAGTCGTAGTGCGACGGCACGGTATAGCCCTGGTAGATGTGCGAGTCGATGCGAATGCCAGGGCCACCGGCCGGATGGTAGCTTTCGATCTTGCCCGGCGAGGGCACGAAGGTAAACGGATCTTCGGCGTTGATACGGCATTCCATGGCATGACCGCGCAGGATGATGTCGCTTTGCTTGTAGCGCAGCTTTTCGCCGGCAGCAATGCGGATCTGTTCCTGCACGATGTCCACGCCGGTAATCATCTCGGTCACCGGGTGCTCTACCTGAACGCGGGTGTTCATTTCAATGAAGTAGAACTCGCCGTTTTCGAACAGGAATTCAAAAGTGCCGGCCCCACGGTAGCCGATGCGGCTGCACGCTTCGGCGCAGGCGGTACCGATGCGCTGACGCTGCTCGTCGGTAATGCCCGGTGCCGGTGCTTCTTCGATGATTTTCTGGTGGCGGCGCTGCATGGAGCAGTCGCGCTCGCCCAGATAGATGGCATTGCCGTATTCGTCGGCCAGAATCTGGATTTCGATATGGCGCGGCTGCTGCAGGTATTTCTCCATGTAGACAGTCGGGTTGCCGAATGCAGCACCGGCTTCGGTGCGGGTCATCTGTACCGAGTTGATCAGCGCGCCTTCGGTATGCACCACGCGCATGCCACGGCCACCGCCGCCACCTGCGGCCTTGATGATGACCGGGAAGCCGATTTTCTTGGCGATCTTGACGATCTCGGCCGGATCATCCGGCAAAGCGCCAGCCGAGCCGGGTACGCAGGGCACGCCGGCGGCAATCATCGCGTCCTTGGCCGATACCTTGTCGCCCATCAGGCGGATGGTGTCAGGGCGTGGGCCGATGAAGA
Organism: Aquitalea aquatica; assembly: GCF_013911085.1. Lineage (GTDB taxonomy): Bacteria > Pseudomonadota > Gammaproteobacteria > Burkholderiales > Chromobacteriaceae > Aquitalea > Aquitalea aquatica. Next base: position 278,032 of record NZ_JACERN010000030.1, on the reverse strand, counting down.
CAAAGCCGGATTGTTCCACGCGTTCGGCAAAGTCGGCGTTTTCCGACAGGAAGCCGTAACCGGGGTGAATGGCCTGGGCGTCGGTCACTTCTGCAGCGGCGATCAGCGCCGGCACATTCAGATAGCTCTTGGTCGACGGGGCCGGGCCGATGCAGACCGACTCGTCGGCCAGCTTGACATATTTGGCTTCGCGGTCGGCTTCGGAATGCACGACCACGGTCTTGATACCCATTTCGCGGCAGGCGCGCTGGATGCGCAGGGCGATTTCGCCGCGGTTCGCAATCAGGATTTTTTCAAACATGGTAGGGACGTCCGTTCAGTGGCGCGTCAAACGACAAGGGCACAGACGCTGTGTCTCGTGCCCTGTCATCTCTGGCGTCTATTAGCGAGGCAGAGAAGAATTACTCGATGATGAACAGCGGCTCGCCGTATTCCACCGGCTGGCCGTCTTCGGCCAATGCGGCCTTCACCACGCCGGAACGGTCGGCTTCGATTTCGTTCATCAGCTTCATGGCTTCGATGATGCACAGGGTATCACCGGCATTCACGCTCTGGCCCACTTCCACGAAAGGCTTGGAACCCGGGCTGGCCGAGCGGTAGAAGGTGCCGACCATCGGCGACTTCAGCGCGTTGGCGTTGTTGGCGGCGGCAGGGGCTTCTGCTGCGGCTACCGGCGCGGCGGCCGGTGCGGCCATTTGCTGTTGCATCGGCATCTGCATCATCGGCTGGGCGTAGGCGATCTGGGTGTTGGCCGATACGCGGGTGATGCGGACTTTCTCTTCCCCTTCGGTCACCTCGAGTTCGGCGATGCCGGATTCTTCGACGAGATCGATCAGTTTCTTCAGTTTACGCAGATCCATGGTAATCCTTCGGATGGGATGTACTTTATTATGCTCAGGCTTGCGCGGACAAACGCCGGATGGCGTGCGCAAGTGCCAGCTCATAGCCCTGCGCGCCCAGGCCGCAGATCACGCCGACCGCCAGATCGGAAAAATACGAATGCTGGCGGAAGGGCTCACGGGCGTGGACGTTGGACAGGTGTACTTCTATGAATGGCACCTTCACCCCCGAAATGGCGTCGCGCAGGGCAACGCTGGTGTGGGTAAAGGCCGCTGGATTGATGATGATGAACGACGTTCCGTCTGTCATGCAGGCGTGGACGCGGTCAATCAAGAGGTGTTCGGCGTTGCTTTGCAGCGCCTCAAGCTCGAAACCGGCGGCGCTGGCCTGTTCGGTCAGCCGCTGGTTGATGGAGGCAAGCGTATCCCGGCCGTAGTGCTGTGGTTCCCGTGTCCCGAGCAGATTGAGGTTGGGGCCGTGCAGCACGAGGATTTTTCCGGTCAAAGCTTTGCTCCTGAGTTCAACATGGGCGCGAGTTTGCCGCAATTAGCGACACGATGTCTAGCTTTTCGAGTATTTCAAACGGTTGTTTGATGGTTGGCAGGGGCCGCTGATTTGGCCGGAAAGCCCGCCATTTCGAGCGAATGCACTACAGTGAACCGCATTTTAAACGGTGGCAAATTTTTTACAGTTTCTTGCGCCGCACTCTTGATCAAGCTCAAATTCGGGGCCGGGCCGAACAAGTCCGTGCCGGGGCTGGCTGGCGCGGGTATAATTTGCCGGTTTTGATTCGAGCTTCACGCCATGCTGCTGTCTGATTTCGATTACCACCTGCCAGAACACCTGATTGCCCAGCATCCGCCTGCCGTGCGCGGTGCCAGCCGTTTGCTGCATGTTGCCGGCACTTCCCTTACCGACGGGCAGTTTGCCGATTTCGCCCAGCAGCTCAACGCCGGTGATGTGATGGTGTTCAACGACACCCGCGTCATCAAGGCCAGACTGTTTGGCGAAAAGGCCAGTGGCGGCAAGATAGAAGCTCTGGTAGAGCGCGTGCTGGATGCGCACACCGTGCTGGCCCATGTGCGCTCTTCCAAGTCGCCCAAGCCGGGCACGCGGCTGATTTTTGCCGAACGTTGGGAAGCCGAAATGGTCGAGCGCGACGACGCGCTGTTCAAGCTGCGCTTTCTGGCTGAGGACAATGTTTTCGACATTCTGGAAGCCTCCGGCAAGCTGCCGCTGCCTCCCTATATAGAGAGAAGCGCGGAAGGCGACGACGACGAGCGTTACCAGACCGTCTACGCCCGCGAACAGGGTGCGGTGGCAGCGCCCACTGCCGGCCTGCACTTTACCGAAGAAATGCTGGCCACTTTGCAGGCCAAGGGCGTGGAGCTGGCCTATGTCACCCTGCATGTCGGGGCGGGCACCTTCCAGCCGGTACGGGTGGAAAACATCGCCGAGCACAAGATGCACAGCGAAATCTACGAAGTGCCGCAGCGCACTTTTGAGCTGATCCAGGCCGCGCATGCCCGTGGCAGCAAGGTGCTGGCCGTGGGCACCACCAGCATGCGTGCGCTGGAGTCTGCCGCGCGCAGTGGCGAACTGGTGGCTGGCCGTGGCGAGACCGACATCTTCATCACGCCGGGTTACCGCTTCCGCGTGGTCGACCGCTTGCTGACCAATTTCCATTTGCCCAAGTCCACCTTGCTGATGCTGGTCTCGGCTTTTGCCGGCTACCCGGAAATGCGTGCGGCCTATGCCCATGCAGTACAGCAGCAATACCGCTTCTTCAGCTATGGCGATGCCATGCTGTTGGAACGCAAGGACGAACAGGGTTAAGCCCCCCCTTTAAAACGACGAGGCAGACATGGCAGGAATCAGTCCTAATAGTGCCCAGGTGCAGGAAATCACCCTGCATGCCGTTTCGCGTACGCTGGAAATCAGCTTTGATGATGGTGAGCGCTTCCAGCTGCCGGCCGAATACCTGCGGGTGTATTCGCCCTCTGCCGAAGTGCGTGGCCATGGGGCGGGGCAGGAAGTGCTGCAGGTGGGCAAGCGTCAGGTGGCGATCACCGCGCTGGAGCCGGTGGGCCACTACGCCTTGAAGATTACCTTTGATGATGGCCACGATAGCGGCCTCTACAGCTGGACTTACCTTTACGAGCTGGGTGCGCAGCAACAGGCATACTGGCAGGATTATCTGAATCGCCTCGCCGCCGCTGGCGCGAGCAGGGAGTGAATATGGATCAAGAAACGCATTTTGGCTTCAAGACGGTGGCCGAGAGTGAAAAGGCCGGCAAGGTAGCCGATGTTTTCCATTCGGTTGCCAAGAAGTACGACGTGATGAACGACCTGATGTCCGGTGGCCTGCATCGCGTGTGGAAGCATTTCACCCTGACCACCTCCGGCGTGAAACCGGGCGACAAGGTGCTGGATATCGCCGGTGGCACTGGCGACTTGGCGCGTGGCTGGTCCAAGCGCGTGGGCAAGAAGGGCGAAGTATGGCTGACCGACATCAACAGCTCCATGCTGACCGTGGGCCGCGACCGTTTGCTGGACGAGGGCCTGATTCTGCCGGTATCGCTGGCCGATGCCGAAAAACTGCCCTTCCCGGACAATTATTTTGACGCCGTGTCGGTGGCCTTTGGCCTGCGCAACATGACGCACAAGGACGCCGCGCTGAAGGAAATGTGCCGCGTGCTCAAACCGGGCGGCAAGCTGATGGTGCTGGAGTTTTCCAAGGTATGGAAACCGCTGTCGCCCATCTATGACTTCTATTCCTTCAAGGCGCTGCCGGTAATGGGCAAGATGGTGGCCGGCGATGCCGACAGCTACCAGTATCTGGCCGAATCCATCCGCATGCATCCGGATCAGGAAACCCTGAAGGCCATGATGCAGGAAGCCGGCTTCGGCAAGGTGGACTATCACAATATGACGGGTGGCGTGGTGGCGCTGCACAAGGGCTACAAACTCTAAAGCCCTGGTGTCGGGTCAGCCGGGCAAAGCATTAGCAGGAGATTCCATGGACGGCATCACCAATCTGTGGGCCTTCATGGCGGCAGGGCTGTTGCTTAACCTGACGCCTGGCCCGGACACTTTTTACATTCTGGGCCGCAGCACGGCACAGGGTAGTCGTGTCGGCCTGCTGTCGGCGCTGGGCATTGGCCTTGGCAGCTTGGGCCACACCCTGCTGGCGGCCTTTGGCCTGTCGGCGCTGCTGGCGACATCGGCCATGGCCTTTGTCGCGGTCAAGCTGCTGGGGGCGGGCTATCTGCTGTGGCTGGGCGTGAAAATGCTGCGCCGACCCGGCAGCAGCATCACCAGCGATGCGGCCCGGCTGGAAGCCGCGCGGCCAGGCAAGATCCTGCGCGAGGCCTTCCTCACCAATCTGTTCAATCCCAAGGTGGCGCTGTTTTTTCTGGCCTTCCTGCCGCAGTTTGTCAAACCGGGGGCCACTGCCGTGTCCTTTGTGATTCTGGGCCTTACCTTCGTGGCAACCGGCCTGCTGTGGTGTGCGGCACTTGCCTTGCTGTCGGCGCGGCTGGGCGACTGGTTGCGGCGCAAGGGTGTGGCGCAGCGACTGGACCAGCTGTGTGGCGGCCTGTTTATCCTGCTGGGTATCAATCTCTTGTTTGCCCGGCTTAAACACTGAAACCGGGACGCTTGTTTGTGGAGCATTGCTGATGCGTATCCAGATTGCCGTATTCAATCATCTGCTGAACCAGCAACCTGCCGTGCGGGCCGAGCTGGCGGCCCATGTCGGCCGCCGTGTTGGCATTGTGCTGGCTCCGCTCACGGTGCGCGGGGTGATTACCGATGAAGGCTGGCTGGCCGCCTGTGCAGGCGAGCCGGAAGCCACCATCCGCTTGCAGCATGCCGCAGCGCTGGCCGCGGTGAGCGGCCGTGATCCGGCGCTGAGCGATGTCAGCCTGGAAGGCGATACCGAGCTGGCTGCGGCCATTGGCCGCCTGATTGCGCGTCTGCGCTGGGATGCCGGCGAAGATCTGTCGCGGGTCATGGGCGATGTGGCGGCCAACCGCTTGCAGCGCGTGGCCCGTGCCTCGCTCGGTTTCAAGGGCGAAATCGCCTGGCGTCTGCTGGAAAACTGGGTGGAGCACTTGCGTGAAGAAGCGCCGATGCTGGCCAGCCGGCAAGCAGTGGCTAGCTATCTGCGCGCGGTGGACAGCCTGCGCGATGATGTGGCGCGTAGCGAAAAAAGACTGGCGCGGCTGGAAGCGGCGCTGGTGCAACCAAAGGAATAAGGGCTAGCCCGGTCACTATGCGGATTTCGCGTTTTTTCAAGATTGTTTCCACGCTGTACCGTTATGGTCTGGATGATTTTTTCGAAGGTCATTCGCGGCTGGGTTTTGTTCACACGCTGCTGAAGCTGTGTCCGCTGCCGCGTGATGTCAGCGCTCCCTTGCCAGAACGGGTGAGGCTGGCGCTGGAGGGCCTGGGGCCGATTTTCGTCAAGTTTGGCCAGGTGTTGTCGACGCGGCGTGACCTGCTGCCGCCCGACTACGCCGATGCGCTGGCGCAGCTGCAGGACCGGGTTGCCCCGTTTGATGGCGCGCTGGCGCGGCAGGTGATCGAGCAGAGCTTTGGCCTGCCGGTAGAGAATTTGTTTGTCGATTTTGATATCACGCCGGTGGCCAGTGCCTCGGTGGCACAGGTGCACAAGGCCTGGCTGAAACAGCCGGATGGCAGCCGTGGCCGCGAGGTGGCGGTCAAGGTATTGCGCCCGGGCATTCAGCCGGTGATCGAGCAGGATCTGGCCTTGATGTCCACGCTGGCCCGCTGGGTGGAGCGTTTCTTCATCGACGGCAAACGGCTCAAGCCGCGCGAAGTGGTGGCCGAGTTCGACAAGTATCTGCACGACGAACTGGACATGATGCACGAGGCGGCCAATGCCTCGCAGCTGCGGCGCAATTTTACCGGCTCGGACATGCTGATCGTGCCGGAAGTGTTTTACGACTACACCAACCGCAATGTACTGACGCTGGAGTGGATGCATGGCACGCCGGTGGGGCAGATCGAGCGCCTGCGCGAGCAGGGGGTGGACTTGAGCAAGCTGTCGCGCTTTGGCGTGGAGATCTTCTTCACCCAGGTGTTCCGCCATGGTTTTTTCCATGCCGACATGCACCCCGGCAATATCTTCGTGGCGGAAGACGGCCGCTATATCGCGCTGGACTTTGGCATCGTCGGCAGCCTCACCGACGAGGACAAGCATTATCTGGCGGTGAATTTCCTCGCCTTCTTCAATCGCGACTACCACCGCGTGGCCACCGCGCATATCGAATCGGGCTGGGTGCCGAAAACCACCCGCGCCGAGGAGCTGGAAGCAGCGGTGCGCACGGTGTGCGAGCCCATCTTCGAAAAGCCCTTGTCGGAGATTTCCTTTGGCCTGGTGCTGCTGCGCCTGTTTGAAACCAGCCGCCGTTTCAATGTGGAAATCCAGCCGCAGCTGGTCCTGCTGCAGAAAACCCTGCTCAATATCGAGGGCCTGGGCCGCCAGCTGGACCCCAACCTGGATTTGTGGGTGACTGCCAAGCCCTTCCTTACCAAGTGGATGAACGAGCAGATGGGCTGGCGTGGCATGCTGCGCACGCTCAAGCAGGAGGCACCGCAATGGGCCACCACCCTGCCCACGCTGCCACGCAAGCTGAACGAGGCGCTGTCTGCCGCCAAGAGCGACTTGCTGGTGGAAGGCTATATCCAGCTGATGCGCGAACAGAAGCGGCAGAATTTCCTGCTGGCGCTGATTGCCATCCTGCTGACAGCCTTGTTGGCCAAGTCCTTGTTGTAAGCGCCACTCAGCAAGGCCCTGCTGCGCTGTTGTTAGTCGTTCCAGCCAACAAAAAGCACGCCCGACGGCGTGCTTTTTTGTCTGCGCCACTCGCCTGGCGCGGCTAACACCACTTAGCAGGCCAGCGCGGCCTGCCCGCTGTTGACCATGGCCGACAGCTTCAATGGTGCGGCGGTGCGCGAGCAGATGTCATGCAAGCTGACACCCGGCGCCAGCTCCTGCAGATGCAGGCCGTCGGCCTCCACCCGGATCACCCCCAGATCGGTAATGATCAGGCTGACCACGCCCACGCCGGTCAAGGGCAGGCTGCAGCGCTCCAGCAGCTTGGCTTCTTCGCTGCCGTCCTTTTTCTTGGCCGTGTGCTCCATCAGCACTACCACCTTGTCTACGCCGGCCACCAGGTCCATGGCCCCGCCCATACCCTTGACCATCTTGCCGGGAATCATCCAGTTGGCCAGATCGCCACTCTGGCTGACCTGCATCGCGCCCAGAATGGCCAGATTGATCTTGCCGCCGCGAATCATGCCGAAGGAGTCGGCCGAGCTGAAAATGGCCGAACCGGGCAGGGTAGTGATGGTCTGCTTGCCAGCGTTGATCAGGTCCGGGTCTATCTCGTCTTCGGTCGGAAACGGGCCGATGCCCAGCAGGCCGTTTTCCGACTGCAGCCATACCTCCATGCCGGCGGGCACATGATTGGCCACCAGCGTCGGCAGGCCGATGCCCAGGTTCACATAAAAGCCATCCTGCAATTCCTGTGCCGCACGGGCGGCCATTTGTTCTCGGGTCCAGGCCATGCTTATGCCTCCGCCAGACTGGCAGCGCGCACGGTGCGCTGCTCGATGCGTTTTTCGGGATGGGGGTTCAGCACCAGTCGCTGCACAAAGATGCCGGGGGTGTGAATGGCATCCGGGTCCAGCATGCCGTTTTCCACGATCTCTTCCACCTCGGCCACGGTGATGCGTCCGGCCATGGCGACATTGGGATTGAAATTGCGTGCGGTGCGCCGGTAAAGCAGATTCCCGGCGCGGTCGGCCTTCCAGGCCTTGACCAGCGCCACATCGGCCTGCAACGCCTGCTCCAGGATATGCGGCTGGCCGTTGAATTCGCGCACTTCCTTGCCTTCGGCCACCAGCGTGCCGTAGCCGGTGCGGGTGAAAAAGGCTGGAATGCCGCTGCCGCCGGCGCGCAGTTTTTCCGCCAGCGTGCCTTGCGGGGTGAATTCCAGTTCCAGCTCACCGCTCAGGTACTGGCGTTCGAATTCCTTGTTCTCCCCCACATAGGAGGCAATCATCTTGCGGATTTGCCGGGTATTGAGCAGCTGGCCCAGGCCAAAGCCGTCCACGCCGGCATTATTGGAAATGGCGGTGAGATTGCGCACGCCGCTGTCGCGCAGGGCGGCGATCAGCGCTTCGGGGATGCCGCACAGGCCGAAGCCGCCCACGGCTATGGTCTGGCCATCGGCCAGGATGTCGGCCAGGGCGCTGGCGGCATCAGGGTAGAGCTTGTTCATTGGTTTTCCTTGTCTGCTTGCTTTACTGGGCAGTCCAGCCGCCGTCCATGGCCCAGGCTGCACCACGTACTTCGGCGGCCGCCGGGCTGCACAGGAACACCGCCAGTGCGCCCAACTGCTGCGGCGTGACAAACTGGCCGGAGGGTTGTTTCTCGGCCAGCAAGTCTTGCTGGGCTTGCTGCGGGCTGATGCCCTGCTGCGTGGCACGGTCGGTTATTTGCTGTGCCACCAGCGGGGTGAGCACCCAGCCGGGGCAGATGGCATTGCAGGTAATGGCGCTGTGGGCGGTTTCCAGCGCCACGGTTTTGGTGAGGCCCAACACGCCATGCTTGGCGGCCACATAGGCGGACTTGCCGCTGGAGGCCACCAGGCCGTGGGTGGAGGCGATATTGATGATGCGGCCCCAGCCCCGTGCGCGCATGGCGGGCAGCAGCAGGCGGCTGGTGTGAAACACCGCGCTCAGGTTGATGGCCAGCACCTTGTCCCATTGCGCCGGGGGAAAGGTCTCGATGGGCGCCACATGCTGGATGCCGGCATTGTTGACCAGAATGTCCACGCCGCCGCATTCGTTTGCGGTAAAGGCACACAGCGTGTCGATCTGCTCCGGGTCGGACAAATCTGCCGGATGATGCCAGGCCTGCACGCACAGGGCCTGTATCTGCGCCTGTGCTGCCGCCACATCACCAAAGCCGTTGAGCACGATATTGGCCCCGGCCTCGGCCAGTTGCTGGGCGATGCCCAGGCCAATGCCGCTGGTGGAGCCGGTGACCAGCGCGGTTTTTCCTGCCAGTGAAGTCATGATGCTTATCCTGTCAGGCCCCGCCAGCCGGCGGAGCCTGAATGTTGTGGAGAATTAAACGAGACCGGTGAGGTAGAACACGCAGATGACGAAGAACACTGCCAGGGTCTTGATCAGGGTGACCGCGAAGATATCGCGGTAAGCCTCGCGGTGGGTGAGGCCGGTGACTGCCAGCAGGGTAATCACCGCGCCGTTGTGTGGCAGGGTGTCCATGCCACCACTGGCCATGGCCACCACGCGGTGCAGTACTTCCAGTGGAATGCCAGCCGCCTGGCAGGCAGTGATGAACTGCTCGCCCATGGCGGCCAGCGCAATGCTCATGCCGCCGGAAGCCGAACCGGTGACCCCGGCCAGGGTGCTGACGGTAACGGCGGCATTGACCAGCGGATTGGGAATGTTCTGCAAGGCATGGGCAATTACCATGAAGCCGGGCAGGGCGGCAATCACCGCGCCAAAGCCGTATTCCGATGCGGTGTTCATTGCCGCGAGCATGGCCCCGGCAATCGCGCCCTTGCTGCCTTCGGCAAATTTCTCGCGGATGGCTGGCCAGGCGGTGAGGGCAACGAAGGCAATGCCCAGCAGCAGGGCGGCTTCTACCGACCAGATGGCGGTGACGGTAGAAATCTGCGTGGTGACCGGCTTGGCCATGCCAGCCAGATGCAGCTCGTGGCTAGGGCCATACCAGGCCGGAATCCAGCGGGTAAAGGCAAAGTTGCTGATGCCGATCAACAGCAAGGGGGCAATCGCCAGCCAGGGCGAGGGCAGATTGCTGGTGTCCACATGCTCCGGCTCGTTGCGCAGGTCGGTGCCATAGCCTTCGCCCTTGGCCATCAGGCTGCGGCGGCGCCATTCCAGATAAGTGAGGCCGACCAGGGTGATGAACAGCGCACCCACCACACCCAGCACCGGGGCTGCCCAGGCGGTGGTCTTGAAAAAGGTGGTGGGGATGATGTTCTGGATTTGCGGGGTACCCGGCAGCGAATCCATGGTGAAGGAAAAGGCCCCCAGCGCTACCGTGCCGGGAATCAGCCGCTTGGGAATATTGCTCTGGCGGAACATCTCGGCGGCAAAGGGATAGACGGCGAACACCACCACGAATAGCGAAACCCCGCCGTAAGTCAGCAGCGCGCACACGGCGACGATGACGGCGATGGCGCGTTTCTCGCCGATAAAGCGGATAACCGCAGCGACGATGGATTTGGAAAAGCCGGACAGCTCCACCAGCTTGCCGAACACCGACCCCAGCAGGAACACCGGAAAGTACAGTTTGACGAAGCCCACCATCTTGTCCATGAACAGGCCGCTAAAGGCTGGTGCCACGGCGGATGGCTCGGTTAGCAATACCGCTCCCAGTGCCGCTAGCGGTGCCATCAGGATGACGCTGTAGCCGCGATAGGCGGCCAGCATCAGGAAGAACAATGCCAGCAAAACCACGATAAAACTCATGGTGCATCTCCTCTATTGTTGTGTGGCCCACTGCGGGGCCCTTGTGCGGACCTGACGCATGGCCAGGCCCCTGAACGGGATAACAGCAGGAAGCGTGCCTGAATTGGATGCGTAATTAAATCAATTACTTGCTGTGAATTGTGCTGGCAGTGAGGGCTTGCTGTCTCTGTTTGGAGACGCTAGGGCAGTGTAGGACAGTGGCAAGGCCGCCCTTGGCAGGGGGCGCACGGTGTGTCTCGCTTGGTAGACGCTGTCTCTGTTTCGAGACGAGGCTGGCTAGGACGTCGTGCTGATGCCCAGCGCCGCCAGCTTCTTGTACAGGGTGGCGCGGCCCATGCCCAGCTGGCGGGCGGCTGTCGGCACATGGCCGGCGGCGGCGGCCAAGGCCTGGCGCAGCAGTTGCGCTTCGAAACGCGCCATCTGCTGCTGATAATCGCCGGCATCCGCTTGCCCGGCAGGCAGGGGGCCCAGCAGGCTGCTGATGTCGGCTTCGTCCAGCATGCCGCCCTGGCTGAGCATGCTGGCCCGCTCCAGGATATTGCGCAGCTCGCGCACATTGCCTGGCCAGTGATAGGCGGCCAGCCGCTGCATGGCTGCCGGTGTCAGCTGGCAGCGTCCCATGTGGCCGCGCTGTGCCAGTTGCAGCAGCAGCGATTCACACAGCACGGGCAAATCTTGCAGATGGGCCCGCAGCGGCGGTAGCTGGATGGTCAGCACATTCAGCCGGTAGTAGAGATCGGCCCGGAAGCTGCCGGCGCTGACTTTTTCTTCCAGCCGGGCCGAGGTGGCGGCAATGATGCGGATATCCGCGCGCAGCACGCGGTTGGAGCCCAGCTGCTCGAATTCCTTGTCCTGCAATACCCGCAGCAGCTTGGCCTGCAGTGCGGCCGGCATGTCGCCGATTTCATCCAGAAACAGTGTCCCGCCATCAGCCAGTTGCAGCTTGCCATTGCGGCCTTTCTTGTCTGCTCCGGTGTAGGCGCCGGCGCTGGCACCGAATAGCTCGGCCTCCAGCAGGGTATCGGGAATGGCCGCCATGTTCAGGCTGACCAGCGGCTTGCCTGCCCGTGGCGAGGCGGCGTGAATGGCATGGGCCAGCACTTCCTTGCCGGTGCCGGTTTCACCCAGCAGCAGTACCGCGCCCTCCAGCGGTGCGGCCAAGCGCGCCTGGCGTTTGACCTCGCTGATCAGCGGGCTGTCGCCGACAAAATGCTCAAAGCTGTATTTGGCACGGCGTGCCTGCGCCAGTGATTCACGGGTCGCGGCCAGTTCCTCGGCCAGACGGGTGAATTTGGCCACCAGCGGAGCCAGTGACTGGATCTTGTCAAACAGGGCAAAGCCGACCGCACCAACGGTACGTCCTGTTGCATCTTTCAGGGGCAGGCGGGTCACCACCAGCTGGTCGTCGCCGGTAGCCATGATGTCCAGCAGCATGGGCTCGCCGGTGCGCAACACTTCGCGCATCTGGCTATTGGGAATGACGTTTTCCACCGGCTGGCCCAGCGCGCTTTGCGGGTCGGCAAAGCCGAAACGCCCTGCATAGCGGGCATTGATCCAGATGATGCGCGCCTGTGCATCCACAATCACCGTTCCCTGGTAGATATCATCCATATGCTGGAACAGCGACTGCATCGCCCATTGCCGGACGTGATCATAATCTGCCAGTTCGGTAGCGGAGTGGGGCACGGTCTGTCCTTGGCCAAGGTGGATGCGGCAGATTACCACGCAGCTCGGGCGCATCGCCAAGCTGCGTGGCATGCTTGCAATATTATATAAAAATATATAATATAAAAATGAATTAAATACTGCGAGGAGCAAGCAATGAGCCACGACTACACCGGACTCGCCCAGGAGCTGGGCAGCAAACTGGCAGAATTCCGCCGTGAAATACCCGAAACCATGAAGGGCTTTGGCCAGATGAGCCGCGCCGCCCATGCCGACGGCGCGCTCTCCAACAAGACCAAGGAGCTGATCGCGCTGGCCATCGGCATCGCCAGCCGTTGCCAGGGCTGTCTGGCCTTCCACAGCAAGGCGCTGGTGGAGCTGGGCTGCAGCCGCGCCGAGTTCATGGAGATGCTGCAGGTGGCGGTCTACATGGGTGGTGGCCCATCCTTAATGACCGCAGCCGAAGCCTTGCAGGCTTTCGAGGAGTTTGGTGGCGAGAAACCGGCGGCCGCCTGATCGGCCACCGCAAGCCCCTGCCCCAATAGCAAAGCCCCGCATTGCGGGGCTTTATTCATGGCAGCCAGCTTCAGATCGCCAGAATGGCGGCCACTACGCGGCGGTCTTCCGCCATCAGGATGTTGAAGGTGCGACAGGCAGCCTGGGTATCCATCACATCCACACCGATGCCGGCGTTAACCAGCGCGGCCATCAGGCGCGGGTGAAAAAAGCGCAGGCTGGCACCGGAGCCAAACAGCACCAGCTCGGGTTGCAAATCCAGCAGCAGGTTGAAGTGAGCCTCTGTCAGGCTGGCAAAATCATCGACACCCCATGGCTGTACGCTGTCCGGCGTCACGATCAGGTTGCCGTCGTGGCGTTCGGCATTGATCAGCACATGGCCTTCGCCATAGCCGGTAAACAGGTTTCTGCCCTGTCCCAGGGCCTGATGCATTTTCATGGGCTCGCTTTCCTGCAAGGGTAATGGTGGTGCTGGCGTCGGGTGTTGCAGCACTGCAGTGCAAGGGCGCACTCCGTAATGCAGTGCAGCACGGTTTGGGATAGGATTATACCCTGACCTGCCGTTGTCAGACGGTGTCGCCAATGGCCGGGACAGACAAGGGACTCTAATGAAAGACAACAAACCGCGCCGCCGCAAGACCGCCGCAGTGTCCGGGGCGCGGCCCGTGACGGAAAAACAGGCCACCATGCAGCCAGTACACAAATCGCAGAAGCTCGCCAATGTTTGCTACGACATCCGTGGCCCGGTGCTTGAGCATGCCAAGAAGATGGAAGACGAAGGCCATCGCATCATCAAGCTGAATATCGGCAATCCTGCGCCATTCGGTTTTTTTGCGCCGGATGAAATCATCGAAGACGTTATCGTCAACCTGCCGTCCGCCTCCGGTTATTCCGATTCCAAGGGCCTGTTTGCCGCGCGTAAATCCATCATGCATTACGCCCAGGAAAAACAGCTGCCCAATGTCAGCATGGACGACATCATCATCGGCAATGGCGTGTCCGAACTGATCGTGATGGCCATGCAGGCGCTGCTGGACAATGGCGACGAAGTGCTGGTGCCGGCACCGGACTATCCGCTGTGGACTGCCGCCGTCAGCCTGGCCGGTGGCAAGGCGCTGCATTATGTCTGTGACGAAGAGCAGGGCTGGTTCCCCGATATCGACGACATCCGCGCCAAGATCACCCCCAATACCCGCGCCATCGTGGTGATCAACCCCAACAACCCCACCGGTGCCGTGTATCCGCCGGCCTTGCTGCAGCAGATTGTCGAGCTGGCACGCCAGCATCAGCTGATCATCTACGCCGACGAAATCTACGACAAGGTGTTGTACGACGAAGTCAAACACACCTCCATCGCCGCGCTGGCACCGGATCTGCTGGTAGTTACCTTCAATGGCCTGTCCAAGAACTACCGCGCCTGTGGCTATCGCGCCGGCTGGATGATTCTGTGTGGCGAGAAAAAACATGCGCGCGACTATATCGAAGGCCTGAACATGCTGGCCTCGATGCGGCTGTGTGCCAATGTACCGGCGCAGTTTGCCATCCAGACCGCACTGGGCGGTTACCAGAGCATTGATGATCTGGTGGCGCCCAGCGGCCGGCTGGCCCGCCAGCGCGATCTGGCGCACAAGCTGCTCACCGACATTCCGGGCGTAACTTGCGTCAAGCCGCAGGGGGCCTTGTACCTGTTCCCGCGACTGGACCCCAAGATCTACCCCATCAGCGACGACCAGCAATTCATTCTGGAACTGCTGCAGGAAGAAAAAGTGTTGCTGGTGCAGGGCAGCGGGTTTAACTGGATTGCGCCGGATCACTTCCGCGTGGTATTCCTTCCTAACTCGGATGACCTGATCGAAGCGATAGGTCGCATTGCCCGTTTCCTGGCGCGCTATCGCCAGCGTCACGGCACGGCCTGATGCCCGATGCAGCCGGTGGCGTAACAGCCCGCCGGCTGTGTCATCCGCGTGAAGACCTCTTGGCAAGCCGGTATGGCCGCCTTGCCAAGAGGCCGTCGGCCCGGGACAAAACACTAGAGACAGACATGGAGATGGTAATGAAACCGATCAATATTGGCCTGATGGGCGTGGGGACTGTCGGTGGCGGTGTCGCCACCGTACTCAAGCGCAATGCCGAGGAAATCGCCCGCCGTGCCGGCCGCGAAATCCGGCTGACCATTGCCTCGCGCCGTAATCTGGAGCTGGCACGCCAGCTGGTGGGCGATGAGGTCAAATTGGTCGCCGATGCCTTTGCCGTGGTCAACGATCCGGAAGTCGACATCGTGGTCGAGCTGATCGGTGGCGACACCGTGGCCAAGGAACTGGTGCTCAAGGCCATTGCCAATGGCAAGCACGTGGTGACCGCCAACAAGAAGCTGCTGGCGGTACACGGCAATGAAATCTTCGCCCGCGCCCAGGAGCAGGGCGTGATGGTAGCCTTCGAGGCCGCCGTTGCCGGTGGTATCCCCATTATCAAGGCGCTGCGCGAGGGCCTTTCGGCCAACCGTATCGAATGGATCGCCGGCATCATCAACGGTACTTCCAACTTCATTCTTACCGAAATGCGTGAGAAGGGAGCCAGCTTTGCCGATGTACTGGCCGAAGCCCAGCGCCTGGGTTATGCCGAAGCCGATCCCACCTTCGATATCGAAGGTCACGACGCTGGCCACAAGCTCACCATCATGGCGGCACTGGCCTTTGGTATTCCGATGCAGTTCGATAGCTGCTATCTGGAAGGCATCAGCAAGCTAGATGGTCGCGACATCAAGTACGCCGAAGAGCTGGGCTATCGCGTCAAGCTGTTGGGCTTCACCCGCCGCACCGATGCTGGCGTGGAACTGCGCGTGCATCCGACGCTGATTCCGGAAAGCCAGCTGATTGCCAATGTCAACGGCGTGATGAACGCAGTGCTGGCCAAGGGCGATGCCGTCGGCCAGACCCTGCATTATGGTGCGGGTGCCGGCGCGCTGCCGACCGCCTCGGCCGTGGTGGCGGATATTGTCGACGTGACCCGCCTGCTGACGGCAGACCCGGAACACCGCGTGCCGCATCTGGCCTTCCAGCCGGACCAACTGAAAGACCTGCGTATCCTGCCGATTGACGAGGTATACAGCTCTTACTACCTGCGTATCGGCGCTGCCGACCGCGCCGGTGTGCTGGCCAATATCACCGGCCTGCTGGCGGAAAACGACATCTCCATCGAAGCGCTGATCCAGAAGGGCTCGGCCAGCGAAGGCAATGCCGAAGTGGTCATCCTCACCCACCGGGTGCAGGAAGGAGCCATCAACGCCGCCATCGCCGCCATCGAGGCACTGGACAGTGTGGCTGGCAAGGTAGTGCGCCTGCGCATGGAAGAACTCAACGACTAAGGCATTCGCCCCGTCATTGCCGACGGGGCGGCGACTGGATGGTTGCAATGGCAAGACTCTGGATGAATGGCGTAGGCATGGCCTGTGCCCTGACCGCTTCGGCGCTGTATGCCACGCCGCTGACGCCCGGCCAGCATAATCTGCTGCAGGGCTTCCTGATGCGCGGCTGTCTCAAGCGCACCCCGGCATCTGACGGGGTGGCCGAGCACTCCGACGCCCAGGTCCAGAAATACTGCCAGTGCGCCAGTGAACACCTGGCCAACACCTTTACCTCGGAAGAAGTGATGGGGGTGTTGACCGGGCAGATCCGCAAGGACGATCCGCGCGGCAAGAAGCGGCTGGCGGAAGCCTCCGCTGCCTGTAGCCGTCATCTGGATGCCAGTAGCGCCGACTGAGACCCAGCTACCAAAATGGAAGACATCATGTCCACTCTCCCCCAACGCTTGCTGCTGTCACTGCTGCTGCTGCTGCTGCTGCCACTGTCTGCCTGGGCCGATACGGCCAGTGGCAGTCTGGCGGACGATCCCAGCATGGCACCCTATGTGCAGAACTTCAGCCAGCTGATCAGCAAGGGCTGCATGACCAGCTTTGCCAATGACAGTACCAAGCTCAAGCAGCTGGAGCAGCAGCTTGGACATGCCATTACCCAGCAAAACCGCAGCAGCTACTGTAGCTGTGCCGCCGACAAGGCCATGCAGGCACTGACCATGGATGACCTGAGCGAAGCCGTGGCCAATAGCATGTCCGGCAGCGGCAGCAATACCTTCAAGGCCTTTTCACCCGAGATCAAGAAAAAGATCGTCAAGGCCAGTTTTCAATGTCTGGACAGGTTGACCAACTGATCATGAAGTACCTCAGCACACGTGGCGGCATGCAGCCGCAAAGTTTCAGCGACATCCTGCTCATGGGCCTGGCACCGGATGGTGGCTTGGCGTTGCCGGAAAGCTACCCGCATATCAGCCGCAGCCAGCTGGATGCCTGGCGTGGCCTGTCTTATGCCGAACTGGCCTTCGAAATCATCCGCCTGTTCGCCACCGACATTCCCGAGGCCGACCTCAAGGACATCGTCGACCGCACCTATACTGCTGCGGTGTTTGGCAGTGCCGACATTACCCCGGTCAAGCGCCTGTCCGATGGCCTGGTGATTCTGGAACTGTCCAATGGCCCGACGCTGGCCTTCAAGGACATGGCCATGCAGCTGCTGGGCAACCTGTTTGAATATGTGCTGGCCAAAAAAGGTCAGTCGCTGAATATTCTGGGTGCCACCTCGGGCGATACCGGCAGTGCCGCCGAATACGCCATGCGCGGTAAAAAGGGTATCAATGTCTTCATGTTGAGCCCGGATGGCCTGATGAGTGCCTTCCAGCGCGCACAAATGTTCAGCCTGCAGGATGCCAACATCCACAACATCGCCATCAAGGGCATGTTCGATGACTGTCAGGATATCGTGAAGGCGGTGCAGAACGACCACGCCTTCAAGGCCAAATACCAGATCGGCACCGTCAACTCCATCAACTGGGCCCGCGTAGTGGCGCAGGTGGTGTATTACTTCAAGGGCTATTTCAACGCCACCAGCAGCAATGACGAACAGGTCAGCTTCTGTGTGCCGTCCGGCAACTTCGGCAATGTCTGCGCCGGCCATATCGCCCGCCAGATGGGCTTGCCTGTGCAGCGCCTGATCGTGGCCACCAATGAAAACGACGTGCTGGAC
Source organism: Aquitalea aquatica (assembly GCF_013911085.1). Taxonomy (GTDB): domain Bacteria; phylum Pseudomonadota; class Gammaproteobacteria; order Burkholderiales; family Chromobacteriaceae; genus Aquitalea; species Aquitalea aquatica. The sequence continues at coordinate 260,378 of NZ_JACERN010000030.1, read as the reverse complement.
GAATTCTTCCGCACCGGGCAGTACCGCCCGCGTGGCACGGCCAATACCTATGTGACTTCCAGCCCTTCCATGGATATTTCCAAGGCCTCCAACTTCGAGCGCTTCGTGTTCGACCTGCTGGGCCGTGATGGCACTGCGGTCAAGGCACTGTGGGCCGATGTCGATGCCGGCAAGGGCTTCGATCTGTCTGCCAAGCTGGCCGATGCAGCCAGCAAGTTCGGTTTTGTGTCCGGCAAGAGCAATCATGCCGACCGTCTGGCCACCATCCGTGCACTGGATGCCAGCGATGGCGTGGTGGTGGATACCCATACCGCCGACGGCATCAAGGTGGCGCGCGCGTTGCGTCTGCCGGGTGAAACCGTGGTCTGCCTGGAAACAGCGCTGCCAGCCAAGTTTGCCGATACCATCCGCGAGGCGCTGGACCGCGATCCGCCGCGTCCGGCCGGTTTTGACGGCCTGGAAGACCTGCCGCAAAAAGTGGTGGTGTTCGACGCCGATGCCGCCAAGGTCAAAGCCTTCGTTGAACAGACGCTGGCTGGCTGAAGTCGGCCCAGGTCAGTCAGACAGGCTCCGTCAGGAGCCTGTTTTTCATTGCAGCATGCAACTGTTGCCGGCTTTGCCACTCTGATGGCAGTTGGCTTACGCCGATACGCATTGGCAACCGGACTGGATACAATGGCAGGATGAAATTCCCTTATCTGTTTCTGAGCATGCTGCTATCCAGCATGGTATGCGCTGCTGCCAACCAGGACATGGCGGCGCTGGAAAAACTGGCCGACCGCTTCATGCAGCAGGAAGTCAGCCATCGCCAGGCCAGCTACAAGCTGGGGCGGCTGGATCGGCGGCTGGTGCTGCCTGCATGTTCCAGCCCCAAGGTGGATTGGTCCAATACCGCCCAGACCAGTGGTAATACCAGCCTGGTGATTGTCTGCCCCGACAGCGGCTGGAGCATCCGGCTGCCGGTAGCAGTCAATGAAAAGCAGCTGGGAGTGGTACTGACCCGTTCGGTGGCCGCAGGCGAGGTGTTGCAGGCCGGGGATGTCAAGCTGGTGGAAATTGCCAATCCGGCGATGGCGCGCAATGTGTTGAACGAACTGGCCCTTGCGGTGGGGCAGAGCATGCGCAGTGGTGCGCCGGCCGGTAGCTGGCTGCGCAATTTCATGCTGCATGCACCTTATGCGGTACGCACCGGGCAGCCGGTCAAGGTATCGGCTGGCGGCGACGGTTTCAGTGTTTTGTCCGAAGGCACGGCCAATGGCAATGCTGCGGTTGGCGAAGCTGTGTCGGTCCGGCTCAGTAGCGGCAGGGTGGTGCGTGGAATGGTACAGCCGGATGGCACCGTCAGCCTGGCATACTGAATAAAGTTTCAAGAGATTGCTTTTTCAGCCGATAATAGATTAAACCCCTCGTTAGTTTGGAAGGCCCCACCATGAAAATCGACAACTCGGGCAGTGCGGTTGGCGCCTATGCCAGCCAGAGCAAGCTGGCCCGGCGCGATGCTGGCACGCAAGCCACTGCTGCCGGCTCAGCCCCGACCGATAGCGTGGAAATCAATCCGCTGGCCAGCCGTATCAGCGCACTGGCAACGCAGGCTGGCGATACTGCGCCGTCGTTCGATGCCGCCAAAGTGGATGCCATCAAGAGCGCCATTGCATCCGGCAGCTTCTCGGTGGATCCGGGCAAGATTGCCGATAGCCTGATCGCTTCCACCAAAGAATTGCTGAACCAGTAAGCCCGGCAAAATGGTTGACGCTGCCATGAATCAACAACAAGGCTTTGCCGAGCTATGCCAGGCTGAAACGGCCCATGTGCTGCGCCTGGTGGAACTGCTGCAGCAGGAGCAGCAGGTGATGATTGCCGGTCAGGTGCATTTGCTGGAAGCGCTGGCCGACAGCAAGAGCAAGGTGCTGGACGAGTTGGCCAGACAGTCGCAGCAGCGCGGCCAGTTGATGAAGACGCTGGGCCTGTCTGATAGCGATACCGTATATATCTGGCTGGCGGACAAACCGGCCGAGCGCCAGGCCTGGCTGGCGCTGGAAGACCAGATTCACCGCGCCCAGGGCATCAACCAGCTCAATGGCAGCTTTATCGAGCAGCAACTGGGGCAGGTCGAAGAATCGCTGGCAGTACTGCGTCAGGCAGCTGCTGCGACACTCAGCTATGATCGTGGCGGCCAGCAGCCGCAACCGGTAGGCGGTCGCCGCTTTCTCGGTTCGGCCTGAGTCTGTTTTCTCGCTGTTTCTCCCGCCTGCTGCTGCGATGTGGTGGGCGCATCTGCCCCTTATGTGGTATCTTCGCCGCTAGGCCTGAGCAAACCACCATCCAAAAATCTGATGACCCTGATTTCCCTGATATTTGCGCTGGCACTTGAACAGCTGCGCCCACTGGGCAACCGTAACCGCGTCTGGCATGTGTTTACCCGTTATGCCAATCACCTGGAACGCAACCTGAATGCCGGTGCCAACCGGCATGGCGTGTTTGCGTGGATGCTGGCCATCCTGCCGCCGGTGTTGCTGAGCCTGCTGGTGTACTACGCCTTGTATGCGGCCAATCCTTTGCTCGCCATCCTGTGGAATGTGCTGGTGCTGTACCTCACCATGGGCTTCCGTCACTTTTCCAGCGCATTTTCCGAGATATCCCTGGCCTTGGCCGAGGGGCGTGATCTGGATGCACGTACTGCATTGTCGCGCTGGACCGGTTTGCCGGCAGCCGAATTGTCGGTGGGCGAGATTTCACGGCTGGCCATCGAGCAGGGTGTGGTAGACAGCTATCGTCACGTGTTCGGCACCATGTTCTGGTTTGTACTGCTACCGGGACCGTCCGGTGCCTTGCTGTACCGTCTGTGCAGCATGCTGGGCCAGAAATGGGGTGGTCGTCAGGCTGAGGAAGACCGTTTTGGTCGCTTTGCCGGCAGTGCTGCTGCCTGGCTTGACTGGTTGCCGGTGCGTCTGACTGCAGCCAGCTTCGCCGTAATGGGCGATTTTGAAGACGCGGTTTACTGCTGGCGCTCGCAGGCAAAAACCTGGGGTAATTACGCTAACGGCATTCTGCTGGCCTCGGCGGCCGGCGCGCTGGGCGTCAAACTGGGCGATCCGCTCCGACAGGATTACACCATCAAGTTCCGGCCTGAACTGGGCCTGGGCGACGAGGCTGATCCCGGCTTTCTGAAAAGTGCTGTCGGACTGGTGTGGCGCTCGGCCCTGTTATGGTTGTTTGTCGTCCTGTTGCTCAGCGTAGCCAATCACATGGCCTGATGCCTGCCAACCGCCGCCCGTGATGGGCGGCGTTGCCATTTCAGCACGGCCATGTTCATGAACAAGGGGATGCGTCGCCCGCTGCGCCGCCATCACCCAACCGAATTGCAGGAGCACACACATGCTGTTTTCCGAACTCGGGCTGTCGCCCGAGATTCTTCGTGCCATTGAAGAACAAGGCTATACCGAGCCTACCCCCATCCAGGCCAAGGCCATTCCGCTGGTTCTGTCCGGTCGCGATCTGCTGGCGGCTGCCCAAACCGGTACCGGCAAGACTGCCGCTTTCATGCTGCCCATCCTGGAGCGGATGAAGAAATTCGCCAATACCAGCGTATCGCCGGCCATGCATCCGGTGCGCGCGCTGGTGCTGTCGCCCACACGCGAACTGGCCGACCAGATCGGCGTCAACGTCAAGACCTATACCAAGTATTTGCCGCTGCGTGCCACCACAGTGTTTGGCGGCATGAATATGGACCCGCAGACAGCTGAATTGCGCCGTGGCATGGAAATCGTCATCGCCACCCCGGGCCGCCTGCTCGACCATATCCAGCAGAAAACCATCCAGCTGAACAAGGTGGAAGTGCTTGTGCTGGACGAAGCCGACCGCATGCTGGACATGGGCTTCATCCAGGACATCCGCAAGATCATGAGCATGTTGCCCAAGGAACGGCAGACCCTGCTGTTCTCGGCGACCTTTGCCACGGAAATCAAACGCCTGGCTGCTGACTTCATGAAAGATCCGCAGACGGTTGAAGTTGCCCGTCAGAACGCCACCAACGAGCAAGTGGAACAGCTGGTGTATTCGGTGGATGCCGGGCGCAAGCGCCATCTGCTGAGCCATCTGATCAAGACCCGCGACATGAGCCAGGTCATTGTGTTCTGCAAGACCAAGATCAGTGCCGATCAACTGGCGCGTGATCTCAAGCGTGATGGCCTGGTGGCGGAAGCCATCCATGGCGACAAGGCCCAGGCCTCGCGCCTGGAAATCCTGTCCTCCTTCAAGGAAGGCAGCCTGCGTGTGCTGGTCGCCACCGATGTGGCGGCCCGTGGCCTGGATATTACCGAACTGCCGTTCGTGGTGAATTACGAGCTGCCCAATTCGCCGGAAGACTATGTACACCGTATCGGTCGTACTGGCCGTGCCGGTGCCAGCGGTATCGCCATTTCCTTGATGAGCCCGGCGGAAACCCGCCAGCATGAGGCGATTGAAAAGCTGACCCGCCAGACATTGAAGCCGCAGGTGGTGGAAGGCTTCCAGCCGGGTGCAGCCGCGCCGCGTGAAGAAGCCGCACCGCGCCGTGAGTCCTCTCGTGGCGAGGGTGGTCGTGATTATGGTCGCGAGGGCGGCCGCGAAGGCCGCAGCAGCCCGGTGCGCGCCGCTCCACGTGAATCGCAGCGTGATCCGATGTCCTTGCCGGCTTCTGCCCTGATGGTGGGAAAATCGGGTGAGGGCCTGAAAACCATCAATCCGACCGCCGGTAGCCGCCGTAGCCGCAAGGCACAGCGCGAAGTGCCGGCCTTGCTGCTGCCGCCGCGTTACAAGGTGGAAGTCAACCGCTGAGTATTGAGCACTGCCAGCCCAAAACCGCCCGTCGCCAGACCGGCGGTTTTTTCATGTCTGATGGAAAGGCTGGATAGAAATGGCGGGCAGAAAAATGGCCCCCGCAGGGGCCCCAAGGAAGCAATGCTCCGTGCGTACAAATCAGACAAAAATCACCAGCGCAGCCATGGCACCATGGGCACCCATCACCAGGCTTTGTTCGATATCGGCGGTGCGGGACGAGCCGGAAATGAAGGCGCCAAAGCCATGCTCCGCTATGTCGATGCGGGCATAGGCATCACGCATGGTGTCTACCATGGCCTCACGCGGCACCACCAGTACCAGCTTCTGGGTGAGGAAATAGATGGAGCGGAAGCGGTTGTCCGGGTGGCTTACCCAGACCGTGGCGTTTTCTGCCACCGCTAGCTGACCGGGGACGATGGCGACATCGACATCGTGCCAGGCATGCGGATCATCCACTTCTTCGTGCTCTGCTACGGTCAGGTCTACCGTGCGACCGGCATCCGGCCAGCGTGCAGCCACGATATCGGCCACGCTCTGGCCATCCTGCAACTGGACGGCATCGCCGCCCAGGTTGCGGATCAGCGTGGCAAAGGCCTCGAACTGGTCGTCGTAGCGGATGAAGGGGACGGCGTGAATATCGGGCAGCGCCGAGGCTTGCGGGCGGTTCTGGCGGATACGGGCCAGTATGTTGTCACGGGCGCTCATTGCTGCTCCTCCTTGTCCTGCTTATTCTGGCTGCGCTGCTGATACTGTTCCTTGAAGCTCTGGGCTGGCATCGGTGGCAGATCACGGCCTGCGCGGCTCCAGGCGCTGTGGCGGGTGAGGCTTTCCGGGATGATGGGCACCACCTTGCGCATCACCTTGCCGCCCAGATCGAACAGGGCCGGATGCTGGGTCAGAAAACGCATGGCCAGCAGGCCCATTTTCTTGCCGGTGGGCAGCAGGTTCTGGTCGAAGGCTTTCTTGCGATGCAGTACCAGTTGTTCGTGCAGATTGATCTTGACCGGGCAGACATTGGAGCAGGAGCCGCAGGTGCTACAGGCAAAGGCCATACTGCCGTGCTTCTTCATGTCGCGGCTGGGGCCCAGGGTAGAACCGATGGGGCCGGGAATGATGTAGCTGTAGCTGAAGCCGCTGCTGCGGCGATAGACCGGGCAGGTATTCATGCAGGCGCCACAGCGGATGCAGCGCAGGCTCTGGTAGAAATCTTCATTGCCCAGAATGTCGCTGCGGCCATTGTCGACGATGACGATGTGCATCTCGCCACCAGGGCGGGCCTGGTGGAAGTGCGAAGTATAAGTCGTCACCGGGGAACCAATGGCCGAGCGTGCCAGCAGCCGGGTGAACACCCCCAGGTGTTCCAGCTTGGGAATGATTTTTTCCAGCCCCATGCTGGCGATATGGATGGGGGGCAGGCTGGTGCCAAGGTCGGCATTGCCTTCATTGGTGCACACCACCACACCACCGGTTTCGGCAATGGCGAAATTCACCCCGGTCAGGCCGGCATCCGCAGTCAGGAAATGTTCGCGCAGATTGGCCCGTGCCGCGTGGGTGAGGTAGGTCGGGTCGTTATTGCCGGCCTCGGTGCCCAGTTCTTTATGGAAAAGCTCGGAAATCTGCTCTTTTTTCAGGTGAATGGCCGGCATCACGATGTGGCTGGGGGCTTCGTGGCGCAATTGCACGATGCGCTCGCCCAGGTCGGTATCCACCACCTCGATGCCACGCTGCTCCAGATAGGGGTTCAGCCCGCATTCTTCGGTCAGCATGGACTTGGACTTGACCAGCTTCTTCACCTGCCGCGCTGCCAGAATGCTGTGCACGATGCGGTTGTGTTCGTCGGCATCGGCTGCCCAGTGCACAGTGACGCCGTTGTTCTGGGCATTGGCTTCAAACTGGGCCAGGTAGTCATCCAGCTGCGACAGGGTGTGGGCCTTGATCTCACGTGCCAGCCGGCGCAGTTCTTCCCATTCCGGCAGTTGTTTGGCCTGGGCATCGCGCTTTTGCCGCACCCACCAGATGGCGCTGTCGTGCCATTTGGCCTGGGCGCGGTCCTTGAGGAATTCAGCCGCAGCTTGCGGGTGTTTTACGCTGTCGTCTTTCATGCGCCTGCTCCGCGACCGGTGAGGATTTCCACAATGTGCAGCGGGCGGATGCGCTTGCCCTGATGGCGGATGATGCCGCCCATGTGCATCAGACAGGAGGGGTCGGCGCCGACGATATATTCCGCACCGGTGGCCTCATGCTGGGCCACGCGGTCTTCGCCCATGGCGGTGGATAGTTCCGGTTCATCCACGCAGAAGGTGCCGCCAAAACCGCAGCATTCGTCGCGGCGCTCGGGCAGCAGTACTTCCACGCCATCAACCAGCTTGAGGATGTTTTCCAGCCGCGACTGATAAGGAATCATCAGTTCGGACGGGCTGGCGTGGTGCAGTTCGCGCAGGCCGTGGCAGCTCTGGTGAATGGAGACCTTGTGCGGGAAATACACCGGCTTGGGCAGTTTTTCCAGCTTGAGCACGTCCTGCAGGAATTCGATGATCTCGTAGACCTTGGGCTTGAGCTGCTGATAGGCCGGATCGTCCGCGATATACCAGTCGTAGTGGTGGGTGACGTGCGAAACGCAGCTGCCGGATGGAGCGACCACATAGTCGTATTGCTGGAATACGCCGGTAAAGCGCCGGGCAGCATCACAGGCGCCCTTGCTGTCGCCGTTGTTGGCCAGCGGCTGGCCACAGCAGGACTGCTCCATGGGAAACGCCACTTCGCAGCCCAGGCTTTCCAGTAGCTCGAGCGTGGCCATGGCCACATGAGGAAAAAGTTCGTTGATGAAACAGGGAATGAACAGGCCGATTTTCATGGTGCGCGGCGCCTCCGACAGGCTGGAGCAGGGGACTGGCTGCATTTAATCCCCATTTCCCCCGCTCTGCCAATGCGGAATTACCCTTGAGCCTGCTCCTGCCGTCTTCAGTTCGCCTGATCGTTCTGGTTTTTCATCTCGGCAAAGCGGCTGATCACCTGCACCACGCCCTTGGCCTGCTGGTTGATCTGCGAAATGGTCTGCCCCACGCGCTGGGATAGTTCCACGCTGCCATTGGCCTGTTGCAGCAGGCTTTGCATGCTGGCCACCGCCGTGTCGGTATGGCCCTGGATATCGCGCACCATATGGCTGATTTCCCCGGTGGAGGTGCTGGTGCGTTCGGCCAGCTTGCGCACCTCGTCGGCCACCACGGCAAAGCCACGCCCCATTTCGCCGGCACGCGCCGCCTCGATGGCGGCATTGAGTGCCAGCAGGTTGGTCTGGTCGGCAATCTCCTTGATGGTTTGCACGATGGAGCCGATCTGCTGCGAGCGCTCACCCAGCTGCTGCACTTGCTGGCTGCCGCGTTCGATATCGGTGGCCATGGTCATGATGCCTTCGATGCTTTGCTCGATGTCGAATACGCCGGTATTGGCCAGTTCCTGGGTTTGCTGTGATGAGGTGTAAGCCAGCAGTGCCGAATCCCGCTCCAGCACCTGTTGCTCTACCTGCTGGCTGATATCGGTGGCGAACTTGATGACGCTGAGTACCTGGCCGGTTTCATCCAGCACCGGGTTGTAGTTGGCTTCCAGCCACATGGTACGGCCATCACGGGTCAGCCGCTGGATGCGTCCACTATAGTGCTGACCGCTGCGCAGGCGCTGCCATAGCGCTTCGTATGCCTGGCTGGCCGCGAATTCCGCCGGGCACAGCAGGCGGTGCGGCTTGCCGATCAGGCTGTCGCGGCTATGGCCGGTGGCCTGCAGGAAATTGTCGTTGGCACTGATGATCTGCCCGTCGGGGGTGAATTCGATCACCGCCATGGCGCGGTTGATGGCTTGCAGGATGGCGTTGTTGCGGGCGGCCTCGTTGACCTTGGCGGTGATGTCGGTGGCAAACTTGATGATGCTGACCACCTGGCCTTGTTCATCCAGTAGCGGGTTATACGTGGCTTCCAGCCAGATGCTGCGGCCATCGGCACTGCGGCGCTTGACCCGGCCTTGATAAAATTCGCCACGGCACAGCTTGTCCCAAAAGCGCTGGTAATCGCTGCTGGTGGCATAGCTGCTATCGCAGAGCAGACTGTGTTTTTTGCCTTGCAGTTCTGCCTGGCTGTGATAGCCCATGGTGGTGAGAAAGTTCTGGTTGGCTTCGAGGATGCTGCCGTCCGGACTGAAGCGGATCACCGCCAGGGAACGGTCAAGTGCCTTGCTAAGTTGCTGAGCGGCGTTGAGCTGTTGTTGCAGCGCGGCTATTTCTTGTTTCAGTTTGCGATCGAACATGTTTTCCCCGTTATTGTCCTGCTTTCAATCGTTATAGCGGATCGGCCTCTACTCTGACAGCGGCATCGCCGCTGCTGCCATGCAAGCTGGGCTGCAACAGCTCGCTCAGCCATTGCATGAACACCCGGCAGCGTTGTGGCAACTGGCGGCGATTGGCGTAGAGCAGGGAGACTGGCATTGGTGGTGCTTGCCAGTCTGGCAGGATTTCCACCAGCTGCCCCGTGGCCAGCTGGGAGGCCACGCCTACCTGTGGCACCTGGATGATCCCCATCCCTGCCAGGCAGGCTGCATGGTAGGCATCGGAATTATTCACCGTCAGTGCGCCCGGCATGCTGTACTGGCGCAGGCTACCGCTGCTGTCCTGATATTCGAAACCGCTGCGCCGTCCACCCAGCACGCTTTGGTAATGGATCAGCCGATGGCCGGCCAGATCATCCAGGCCATGTGGTGTGCCATGAGCTGCCAGATAGCCCGGGCTGGCGCAATTGATCTGGCGCTGCCAGCCCAGATGGCGGGCAATCAGGTTGGAGTCGCGCAACTGTCCCACGCGCAGCACGCAATCGAAACCTTCACTGAGCAGATCGACCAGCCGGTCGGTGCTGCTCAGCTCGATTTCCAGCTGCGGATGCTGCTGCAGAAAGTCCGGCAAGTTGGGCAGCACGGTGTGGCGGGCAATGGCAATGGGCAGATCCACGCGCAAGCGGCCAGACAAGCGGGCCGGTGTGCTGGCAAACAGTGCCTGCAGTTCCTCGACTTCATCCAGCAAGTCCTTGCAGCGTTGGTAATACATTTGCCCATCCGGCGTCATGCGGACCTGTCGCGTGGTACGGTGCAGCAGGCGTGCGCCCAGGCTGTTTTCCAGTTGCTGTATCGCAGTGGATACGCTGGCCTTGGGCAGGGACAGCTGTGTTGCGGCCTGGGTAAAACTGCCCATCTCGGCGACGCGCAGGTAAATGCGCATGGCTTGTAGCTGATCCACGGCAGAGTGCTCCATTGTCTTGATATCGCGAACAGTATGATCGTATATGGCCTGTTTATCGCCATAAAACAAAACAATACACTGCGGTCCTGCAGATGCAGCCTGCTTCTGCCCCCTTATCAGGAGCTTCACATGCAACAGAAAATTGCCCTTGTCACCGGTGGTAGCCGCGGTCTGGGCCGGAATGCCGCGCTCAAACTGGCCGCCCGTGGTGTCGCTGTGGTACTGACCTATCAAGCAAACCAGGCCGCCGCCGAGGCCGTCGCGGCACAGATTAGCGCTGCCGGTGGCCAGGCCGCCGCCATCCAGCTGGATGTGGCACACAGCAGCAGTTTCCCGGCATTTGCCGAGCAGTTACGCCAGCTATTGCAGCTGCGCTGGCAGCGCCAGCAGTTTGATTACCTGCTGAATAATGCGGGCATCGGCATTCATGCCAGTTTTGCCGAAACCTCGGAAGCCCAGTTCGATCAGTTGCTCAATATCCAGTTTAAAGGAGTATTCTTCCTCACCCAGGCTCTGCTGCCACTGCTGGCTGATGGCGGGCGTATCCTGAATGTCTCCACCGGCCTGACACGGTTTGCGCTGCCTGGCTTTGCGGCTTACGCGGCGATGAAGGGAGCGGTCGAGGTATTGAGCCACTATCTGGCCAAGGAATTGGGCCCGCGTGGCATTGCGGTGAATGTGCTGGCTCCTGGTGCGATTGAAACCGACTTTGGTGGCGGGGCCGTACGCGATAATGCCCAGCTCAACCAGTTTATTGCCAGCCAGACCGCGCTGGGACGAGTTGGCCAGCCAGATGATATTGGTGCGGTAATGGCCATGCTGCTGTCGGATGAGGCCGGCTGGATCAATGCGCAGCGCGTCGAGGCTTCTGGCGGCATGTTTCTGTGAAGGCCGTGACAGATTAGAATATTATTAATACAATGGCATTGATAATTATTGTTAATAGTCAATGCGAATAAAGGGCTGCATCTTGCGGCTCTTTTCATTTGCCGCTCCTACTTGGCAAGGCAGATTGAAGTGATATGCTTGAGTTGTAAATTTTCAGCAAGCCATGGTGTTTGCCCTGGTGTCCGCGCAGCCCGCAGGCTAGACCCAGTGCCTTGTCATGACTGGGTAATTGTTTTTATCTGAAGAAAAGTACTTTGGTCGTATGGTATCCGTGTTATTAATCCATTAATTTTTGACATTTTGAATGAGTTTGAAGTTACCAGCCGGTTCTATTCTGGCCGGTGAGCGCAGCTTGTTATTCGGCAATAGTCAGTCAAGGTCAGTGTCGCATCATGATAAATATCAAACAAAATTTGACTAATTGCTGTGCGGATCTTTGCTCCGGAAAAGCGGACGAAGAAAAAATCATTCAGATGATTGCTCTGCTAAAAGCATTTCACGTACTGTATGTTAACGTTCACGCGCCGGAGGCCCGGTTGATTCAACACGTGATCGATAATCTGAAATCAGTTTATTCGGTTTATCAGTCACGCGATGAAATCGTACTGATGCCTTACGAAATAAGGGAGCTAACTGCAGCCAAGCAGGCATGCATGGCAAAGTCTGGTCGCCGTGGTGCGAATGTTTTGAATCACCTCTATGCGGTCTATCTTGAATACTACCGTCAAATGCTAACAGCTAATCTTATCTGAGCTATCCATGGGGTAAGGGCTATGCAATATTGTCAGCATGCAACTGCCAATAATTTTATTGTGGCTTGAGTGGTTTGTGTTTGGAAAGTATGCTGAGCACAGAGCCTGCTGTCTTGTTGGGGTAAATTTATTTGGTAATGATTTCAAATTCGGGCGCAAATCATTGTGCGACCCCCATGCGGATTGGACTTGTCAGTTTTGAGTAGAAACAGATGAGTTGTTTGCTTTGGTGTAATAGGGAAAGCCCAGCATGTGCTGGGCTTTTTTACATGATATAACTGGCTTCGTGATGGTAGCTGTGTGCCGTTGCGGTCATGCTCGCCTCTGCAATTGTGATCACCAATCCTTTGGCATCTCATGAGGCATAGCCAATTAACTCAATTGACTGCAACGTATCATCTGCACCATGGACTTTCGCACCGATACCGCAATCGATAAAGCCATCTTTCCTCGGTAAGGGTAGCTGCAGATGTTATCAGACCAGAGTATCCACCTGCCTGTGCATTCAACTCGGCTACATAGTCAATTCCCAAAATACTCCAAACACTCCGGTGAATACTTTGCCTGCACACTTGAAGCTCCAGTTCGCCAGCCTATTTAATGTGCCGAAAAATATGCACCTGCATGATTTCCCCGTAAATGGCCCGTGACAAGGCTTTCGCGCTGCAATGTCACCTATCCGCAATCATGCGATTCCATGCAAATAGTGCATGGTTTCTGCAGCGGCATTTGACTGTTTGCCAATGGCGCACTGATGCAACCATTGCCACGGCCGGATTATGTTGGATTGATCCACGTATATTGTGCGAAATTTGTGCGAATTTTGACGCCGCATGAAGCCGCTGCAAGCCGCCGGCCTGCTTGGCTGAAATCCTTGCTGGGCAATAGTTCTGGGTGATTTTTTGTGGTTTGCGGTGGTCTGCTGATGGCGGAAGAGAATGGGAGTCGAACCCACCCGGGACCGCTGGCGGCCCCCTCTGGTTTTGAAGACCAGCCACCCCACCGGGGATGCCTCTCTTCCGTGTCGGCCGATTATACCGGTTTCAGCTGCCGGGTGAAGTTTCGTCCGTGGCCTGGGGACTACTTGCGCTGAGCTTGGTGAACAGCAGGTTTTCGCGTAGCAGGTGACGGTCGGCCAGGCGGCGGGTGAAGCCGCTGCGATCAAAGAATTCCAGGATCTGTATCGCCAGCTTGCGGCCACAGCCCAGCTGGTTGCGAAAGGTGGCGGCATCGGCATGGCCATGTTGCTGGCACAGCTGACGGATGATGTCGGCCATGTGTTGCACGGCAGCGGCGGCAAAATAGCGGTCTTGTACCACCGCCAGCACGTGGCCCAGGCGGGCGGCTTTGCGTAACAGCTGTCTGAGCTGTTCTTCGTCGAGTTCGCTAATGGCCGCCAGATCGCGGACCCAGTGTGGCTCGCTACTGTTGGCAAAGCAGGGGGCCAGTTGTTGCCAGTGCGCTTCTTCCTGAGTAGTGAATCCCAGCACATGCTGCGGCAGGTGCAGCCAGCCACGGGTCTGGCGCAGGCTGCCTTGTTGCAGCAGCTGTTCCAGCAGCAGGTTGACCGTTGCTTCCGGTTCACCAGGCAAGGCCAGCCGGCGCAGGCGGCCACGGCTGGCACCGAGTTGGTCGGGATGCTGCTGATGCAGTCTGGCTAGCCCATCGAGCAGTTTCTGCTGCAAGCCGGCCCAGCGCTCGGCCGCGTAGAGGCGGCCTGCTACCTGCTGGCCGGCGCTGTGGTGCAGCAAGCTTTGTACGCTGGCGGCTGACTGCTGATTGGCCCAGGCAAAGTCGTCCAGCATGACGGCCTGCTGGATGCTGAGTAGCGCTAGCTTGGCCGGCAGGCTCAGCCTGGGGTCTTGCAAGTGGCGCAGATGTTCCAGCCGTTCAGGCAGGCGTTTGCCGCGCGTTGGCGGCTGCAGTTCCAGTACTTGTGCGCCGGCGATGGTGTCGCGGGCGCTGGCATCGCGCAGGATGAGCCGGTCATCATCGGCCAGCCACAGTGGCTGATCCAGCGTGAGCTCGGCCAGGGTCTGGGCACCTGCTTCCAGCTGACTGCGGCTGAGCAGGGCCAGGCGGCCGGTAATGTGGCGGGCGGCATGGTGGATATGCACGGCCTGCCAGTGCTTGAGCGGTGCAATGGCTTGCAGGGCGATGGTGATGCGTTGGCTGGGCGGTGGTGGCGCGCTGGCCAGCAGCCAGTCGCCACGCTGCACCTGCTGCTTTTCCACATCGCCAACCAGATTGAGCGCAATGCGCTGGCCGGCCTGGCCTTGGCTGGTGCTGGCATTTTGCACATGCAGGCTGCGTACCCGCACCGTCACGTTGCGGCCAGTCAGCCAAAGTTTGTCGCCAACGGCTACGCGGCCGCCCAGTGCAGTACCGGTGACCACCAGGCCGGCACCGCTCAGGGTGAAGGCACGGTCGATGGCCAGCCGGAAACGCAAGTCGGCGGCAGCCTCCGGCAGGCTGCTTTGCTGCAGCAGATGCTGGCGCAGGTCGGCGATGCCCTCACCGCTGTGGCTGGAGACGACAAACAGCGGGGCATCGGCCCAGCGGCTGTCTTGCAGTAATTGGCGGATGTCGGCGTCAACTTGTTGCTGACGCGCCTGGTCGACCAGATCGCATTTGCTGATGACAATGCTCAACTGCGGGATGCCGCACAGTTGCAGAATGGCCAGATGCTCGCGCGTCTGCGGCATGATGCCGTCGTCGGCGGCCACTACCAGCAGGGCGTGCGGAATGCCGGACAGGCCACACAGCATATTGGCCAGAAATTTCTCGTGGCCCGGCACATCGACAAAGCCCAGCACCCGGCCATCCGTCAGTGGCAGGTAGACATAACCCAGGTCTATGGTCATGCCGCGCTTTTTTTCCTCGGGCAGGCGGTCGGCATTGTGGCCGGTCAGTGCCTGCAGCAGCGCGGTTTTGCCATGGTCGATGTGGCCGGCAGTGGCAAAAATCATGCGATGGAGCGGTCGGCCGGATGTTCCAGCCCCACCGGGTCGATATGGGTCATGACATTGAGCACCGGGTGTTGCTGCATCACCATGTCACGCGCGCGTTCGGCAATGTCGTGTGCTTCGAATACATTCATGTGGCCATCCACTTCCAGGTGAACATCCACCACGATCAGGTCACCCATTTTGCGGGTGCGCAAATCATGCAGTGCCAGCACGCCGGGCGCGATGAGCAGGGTTTGGCGGATGGCTTCGGTTTCTTCGGCATCGGCGGCTCGGTCCATCAGGTCGTGCAGCGAATTCCAGGCGAAGCTCCAGCCCATCTTGCCGACGATGAAGCCGACAATCAGCGCGGCGATGGGGTCGAGGATGGGATAGCCCATCAGGTTGCCAATAATGCCGATGGCGACCACCAGCGAGGAGGCCGCGTCGGAGCGGGCATGCCAGGCATTGGCCACCAACATGCTGGAACGAACGCGCTGCGCCACCGCCAGCATGAAGCGGAACAGCAGCTCCTTGGAGACCAGTGCCACCAGCGCCACCCACAAGGCGATGCTGTGTACGGTGGGAATGGCCGAGGGATCGTGAAACTTCACGGCAGCCGACCACAGCATGCCGATGCCCACGGCCAGCAGCAGCAGGCCCAGTACCAGCGAGGCGGCGTTTTCATAGCGCTGGTGGCCGTACTGGTGGTCAGCATCCGGTGCCTTGCGGCTGTGATGGCCGGCCAGCAGCACCACGAAATCGGATAGCAGATCCGATAGCGAGTGGATACCGTCCGCCACCAGCGCCTGGGATTTGGCGAACACGCCGATCAGAATCTGCGCACTGGCCAGTACGATGTTGACCCAGACGCTGACCATGGTACTGCGGTGGGCTGCCTTGTTACGTGCGGCATCATCCACCGTTTCATGTGGGGAATGGCTGGTGTGTATGGTCATGACAATACAGTTCAAAGCGGGTGGGGTGTGCAGTATGCCATAGCTGGCTTAAGTTTTTATTAATTGGATTTTATTTTTCGGTAAATAAAAACAATAATAAGAATGATCTGCATTTCGCAGGTGTTCGTGACTGATCATGTCAGAATAGCCACTGTTATCCATCCTGTTACGGAATGATCTTGGCTCTGTTGCTCAAGTCTCTGCTCGGTGCGCTGGCGGTGGTGCTGATCAGCCTGCTGTCACGCTCGCGCAATTATTATATTGCCGGCCTGGTGCCACTGTTTCCCACTTTTGCGCTGATTGCCCACTACATTGTCGGTAGCGAGCGCGGTGCGCTTGCTCTGAAAACCACCGTGCTGTTCGGCATGTGGTCCTTGCTGCCGTATTTTGTCTATCTGTTCAGCCTGTATTGCCTGGTAGATCGCCTGCGCCTGCCCTGGGCACTGGCCGCCGCCACGCTGAGCTGGGCGGTGGCAGCCTTTGTGCTGATCCAGGGCTGGAGCCGCTGGCACGGCTAGCTGGCTGAGTCTGCCGGCTGCAGGTTGGCGAGAAACGCCGCTTCATCTTCCAGGCAGCGCAGGTCCAGCCACAGCTTGCCATCGAATAGCCGGCCTATCACCGGCGCGGGCAGGCTGCGCAGGCGGCTGGCCAGCGCTTCCAGCGTGCTGCCACGGCCATCGCGTGCGCTGAAGGTGATGGCCCAGCTGGGGAGTCTATCCACCGGCAGTGAGCCACTGCCAATCTGCGACAGGCAGGCGGCTGTCGCGGTATCGAACTCGGCTCCGGCAAAGCTGCTCAGGCAGCCCAGCAGGCGCGTGGCCTGTTCTTGCATTTCCGTTTGCGGGCGGGTCAGCCGGCGCAGGGTGGGCAACTGTTGTGTCAGCTTGTCCGGCTGCAGGTAGAGCCGCAGCGTGGCTTCCAGTGCGGCCAAGGTCATCTTGTCGCAGCGCAGGGCCCGTTTGAGCGGGTGTTTCTGGATTTTGTCTATCCAGCTTTTCTTGCCGATGATCAGCCCGGCTTGCGGTCCGCCCAGCAGCTTGTCACCGGAAAAACTCACCAGATCCACGCCCTGGGCAATCATCTGCTGCGGCATCGGTTCGGCCGGCAGTCCGTAGGCAGACAGATCGATCAGCGCACCCGAGCCCAGATCGGTGGCCGCCGGCAAACCGTGGTGGCGGGCCAGTTCGGCCAGTTCGGCTTCGCTGACACTGTGGGTGAAGCCTTCGATATGGTAGTTGCTGGTGTGCACCTTCATCAGCAGCCCGGTTTCGGCATTGATGGCCTGGCTGTAATCGCGCAGATGGGTGCGATTGGTGGCGCCCACCTCCACCAGCCGGCAGCCGGCCTGGCGCATCACATCCGGCATGCGGAAGGCACCGCCGATTTCCACCAGCTCGCCACGCGATACCACGACTTCACGTCCGGCCGCCACGGTTGAGAGCAGGATCAGCACGGCAGCGGCATTGTTGTTGACCACGCAGGCGGCTTCGGCACCGGTCAGCTCCTGCAGCAATTCGCTGATGGCAGTATCCCGATGACCACGTCCAGCCCCATCCAGATCGTATTCCAGTGTCACCGACTCGCGCATGGCGTGGCTGACGGCCTCCACAGCGGCCTCGGCCATCGGCGCGCGGCCCAGATTGGTATGCAGCACGGTGCCGCTGAGATTGAACACCGGCCGCATCTGCATCTGCTGGCGGCTGGCCACGCGCTGGCTGGCGGCCTGTGCCAGTTGTTGTTCGTCTGCGGCCCAGTCGGGCAGGCTGTTATTGGCGCGGATGTGCTGGCGTGCTTCATCCAGAGTCTGGCGCACGGCCTCGGCCAATGCGGCGCTGCCATGGCGGTCGATGACCTTTTCCAGCAGGCGGTGATTGAGCAGCCGGTCTACCGAGGGCAGGCGGGCGTACAGGTTTTTCAGCTCCATGGGGCCTTCTCAGAATCGGGAAAATCGGTATAGCAGATACAGCAGGGCCACCAGTAGCAGATTGCCGGCCAGCCAGCCCAGGATGTGCCGCCACTGGCTGTGCTGATCCCTTGCCGGTTCGCAGCGTTGGCGGTGCAGGGTATGGGCGATGCATTGCCAGCCGCTCCAGGTGGCTTCGGCGATATCAGCGGGGAGCGATAACAGTCTGTGGTCCTGCTGTGGATCACGGGTATGCATGATGTGGCTCCTGCAAGTGTGGGAGGACTCCCTCCTTGCATACTAGCCGAGCCGACGCAGCAATGGGTAGCGGCTGTGCAACTACACGTATAATGGCGCGATGACACATGATGCTACTCCCCCCTTTGCCGGCCTGACGCCGGATGCGCTGCTGGATGCGGTGGAAAGCCTGGGCCTGCGCGCCTCTGGCAGCCTGCTGGCACTCAACAGCTATGAAAACCGCGTCTATCAGCTGGGCATGGAAGAAGGCCCGCCACTGGTGGCCAAGTTTTACCGCCCGGAGCGCTGGAGCGATGCCCAAATCCTGGAGGAGCATGTTTTCAGCCAGCAGCTGGCCGAGCGCGAGATTCCGGTGGTGCCGCCGCTGCTGTTTGACGGTGCCAGCCTGCATCAGCATGGTGGTTTCCGTTTTGCCCTGTTCGCCCGCCGTGGCGGACGGGTGCCGGAGCTGGGTGACAGCCGTACGCTGGAGTGGATTGGCCGTTTTCTGGGGCGGATTCACGCACTGGGGCAGATAGAGGATTATGCGCAGCGGCCGCAGCTGGATATCGACAGTTTCGGGGTGGAGCCGGTGAACTATCTGCTGGCCAACAATTTGCTGCCGCCTGATCTGCGCGAGGTGTATCGCGGCGTGGCGGCCCAGGCGCTGGATGGCGTGCGTCGCTGCTTTGACCGTGCCGGTACGGTGCACCAGCTGCGCCTGCATGGCGATTGCCATAACGGCAATATGCTGTGGACCGACGACGGCCCGCATTTTGTCGACTTCGACGACAGCCGTATGGGGCCGGCCTTGCAGGATTTGTGGATGCTACTGTCCGGCTCGCGCGAGGAGCAGTCATCCCAGCTGGCGGATGTGCTGGCGGGTTACGAGGATTTCTGCGATTTCAATGTGCGCGAGCTGTATTTGCTGGAGGGCTTGCGTACCCTGCGCCTGCTGCATTATTCGGCCTGGCTGGCACGGCGCTGGCATGATCCGGCTTTCCCGGCGGCCTTTCCCTGGTTTGCCCAGCCGCGCTTCTGGGAAGAGCAGATTCTGTCGCTGCGCGAGCAGATTGCCCTGATGGACGAGCCGCCCTTGTGGCGTTTGCCCTGAGCCGGCCTGCCGCCATCTAACTGATGGTCGGCGGCGTCTCGCTGACCATCTGCTGGCGCTGTTTGGCCCAACTCTGCATGAGTGCGGCTTCCATGGGCCGGGCAATGTAATAACCCTGTCCCAGATTGCAGCCGCGTGCCTGCATCAACTCCATGTCCTGCCGGGTTTCTATGCCCTCGGCGACCGTGGTCAGCTGCATGCGCTGACCCAGCTCGATGATGCTGTTGGCGATGGCTTGCAAATGTGGCTTGCTGCCAATCGAGGTTACCAGTGACTGATCGATTTTCAGTTCGGTGAAGGGAAAGTGCGTGAGCTGCTGCAAAGTGGCAAAGCCAGTGCCGAAATCGTCGATGGACAGGCCGAAGCCGGCCAGCCGCAAGCGCGCGGCCATGCCGATGGCTTGCGGCAGATTGTCGGCGATGGCGGTTTCGGTGATTTCAAAGGTAATGTAGCGGGCGGGAACCTTGGCACGTTGCAGGCGGCTTGCCATTTCGTCGATCAGGGTGCTGCCCTGCAGCGAACGGGCGGACAGATTGATGGACAATGGCAGGCGCAGACCCTGGCGGGCCCATTCCTGCCATTGCTGCAGGCCTTGCTCCAGCATGGTGAGTGTCAGCTCGGTGGCCCAGCCATATTGCTCGATGACCGGGATGAAGCTGCCCGGCATGATCAGCCCGCGACTGGGGTGCAGCCAGCGCGCCAGCATTTCCGCGCCCTTGAGCTGGCCGCTGCCCAGGTCGATCTTGGGCTGGTAATAGGGAATGATCTGCTGCTGTTCCAATGCCTGGCGGACTTCGGCCGCATCGCACAGCGCGCAGCTTTCCTTGCTCTTGGCCGACTGCTGGCTCAGCCGTGCCAGCAGGTCCTGCAGCTCTCCGGCTTGCAGCGGTTTTCTCAAGCCTCCCAGTACTGGCAGCCCCAGTCCGCTGCCCATCAGCTCCAGCGTGGAAATCAGGATGTAATCCTTGCCCGAGGTGAGGATGATGTAGGGCGTCAGTTTCTCCAGCGCCAGCTGTTGCATGACCTGTACGCCGTCCATGCGCGGCATTTCCAGGTCCAGCAGCATCAGCGCCGGCACGTGCTGGCGTACCAGCGCCATGCCTTCCTCACCGTTGGCTGCATGGCGGATGCTGGTAAAGCCCAGCTGGCGGCATAGTTCGCTGGCCAGCTGTCGGTGCAGGTGGCTGTCGTCGACGATCAGCACATCCTGCATGGTGGTCAACTGCATCAGTGGCTCTCCCTTAGCGGCATATGGCCTTGGCCATGGCATCCAAAGGGATGACCTCATCAGCGGCCCCCAGCTTGATGGCTTCCTTGGGCATGCCGAACACCACGCAGCTGTCTTCGTCCTGGGCGATGGTACGGGCACCGACATCGTGCATTTCCTTCAAGCCCTTGGCTCCATCATCGCCCATGCCGGTCATGATGATGCCCAGCGCATTCTTGCCGGCGAATTTGGCGGCCGAGCGAAACAGCACATCGACCGAGGGCTTGTGGCGGCTGACCAGTGGCCCGTCCACCACTTCTACCTGGTAGTAAGCACCACTGCGCTTGATCATCATGTGCTTGCCGCCAGGGGCGATCAGTGCCCGGCCTGGCAGGATGCGGTCGCCCGTGGCTGCTTCCTTGACTTCAATTTCCGACAACCGGTCCAGCCGTTCGGCAAAGGAAGCGGTGAATTTTTCCGGCATATGCTGCACGATGGCCAGCCCCGGACAGGTGCGAGGCAGCTTGGTGAGAATGGCCTCCAGCGCCTGGGTGCCGCCGGTGGAGGTGCCGATGGCGACGATGCGTTCGGTGGTCTGGAACATCTGCTGCCCGGTGGGCGCGGCCAGGATGGCATCGGCCGACAATTTGGGGCGGCTTTCCAGCGGTGTGGGCGGCAGGCTGCGCATGCGGCTCATGCGGGCCGCCGCCGCGCCCTTGACCGCCTGGATCAGCAGATTGTTGCTGTCCTGCAAAAACTGCTTCACCCCGGCATGCGGTTTGGCGATGACCTCGACCGCACCGGCAGCCATGGCCTGCATGCTGATGTCGGCCCCCTTCTGGGTGAGCGAGGAGCAGATCACCACCGGGGTAGGGCGGCTGGCCATGATCTGCTTGAGGAAGGTAATGCCGTCCATGCGCGGCATTTCCACATCCAGCACGATGACATCCGGCCAGTGCTGCTTCATTTTTTCCATGGCGACGATGGGGTCGGTGGCCACATCCATCACCTCGATACCGCTGCTGGCGTTGAAGACTTCGCTCAATACCTGCCGTACCACGGCGGAGTCGTCGACAATCATGACCTTGATGCTCATGCTTTTTTCCTTTTTGTACCGGCCAGGGTTGCGCCCGTATCGTGATCCTGCGACAGGCGCACCCAGACATCGCCGGATTGCACATCAAATACCACCATTCTGGGACTCGCCCCGCCCAGATCCTCTGTCTGCACCGTCAGCCCCAGTTGCCGTGCCAGCAAACGGGCCATGTCGGCATTGCGTGCAGCAACATCGTTGCTGCCGTGTTCTCCTTCCAGTGTGGCCAGGATGGCTGCGCCACCGATCAGCTTGGCCCGAAACTCCTGCAGTGGTCGTCCGGTGGCCAGCACTTCGCGCAACAACAGCAACATGGCCTCGTCGCCATAGCGGCCGGACAACTCGCGGCTGCCCCGCTCATTGCGGTGTGCCAGCAGGTAGTGGCACATGCCGCCCACTTGCAGCTGCGGGTGCCACAACACGATGGAAACGCAGGAACCCAGCAAGGTGCTGATGACATGCTCCCGGTCGGCGAATAGCCATTCGCCGGGGTGCAGAAACACTTCTTTGCGCGGGCTGCTGGTCATGTGCTTTCACTTGGCTGCTGCATCGCAGCGGATTCCCTGCGCAAACCGGTGGGCAGGCGCTTTTCCAATCTAGCTCATCAGGCAGGCGCTTTCCGCCTTTATCTGTACAGCAGGTGGCGAGGACAGGCTGGCCATTTCTTCAATCGACAGCACTTTGTCCATGTGCAGCAGCAGAATGTAGCGCTGCTGCCAGTGGCTTACGCCGGCAATGAAATCCGGCCGCAGATGGTTGCCAAAGGCTGGTGCGGGCAGGATGTCGTCGGCGCACAGGCTGATGACCTCGTGTACCGCATCCACCAGCATGCCTATGTACTGGCGTGGTGCTTCATGGCCGGCTTCCAGAATGACAATGCAGCTGCGGCGCAGAATGGCGCTGGCAGGGCGGCCGCAGCGCAAGGCCAGGTCGATGACCGGCACCACCGTGCCGCGCAGATTCATCACCCCGTGCACAAAAGCGGGCATTTGCGGCACGCTGGTCAGCCGGTGGTATTCCAGGATTTCCTTCACCTGCAGGATATTGCAGGCGAAGACATCGGCACCCAGCTGGAAGCTGAGGTACTGCTCCGGTTCGGCCGGTTTAGTCATGGCCATCCTCCTGTAGCAGCAGGTCGGACTGGGCTGATGGCGCAGGTGGAAGAAACAAGTGCGCCAGCTCGTCCAGCGACAGCAGGCGGCTGGCATCCAGCAGCACAGTAAACCCCTGTGGCTCGCGCAGCAGGCCGGCGATGAAGTGATCGGGCAGCAGCCCTCCCAGTTGCGGTGCGGCTTCGATCTCGCTGCACGCCAGCTCCTGCACCGCGTAGACCTCGTCGACCAGCATGCCGATTTCCTGTGCAGGCTGGCTGTCGGCCCGGTACAGGATGATGATGCAGCTGCGGCGTTGCGCTGCGGCAGCGGGCAGACCCAGGCACTGTGCCAGTTCGATCACCGGCACGCCGCTACCACGCAGATTGAGCATGCCGCACAGCGGTGGCGGCATCTGGGGCAGCGTGGTCAGCGGCTGGTATTCCAGCAGCTCGCGCACGAAATCGATACCGATGGCCAGCTGGTGTGGCCCGGCACGCAGCCGCAGGTATTGCACCCGCTGCTGCGGCGGCGGGGGAGCGACGGCGGCGTGTTTGGCTTTGCGCCAGTGTTGTTGTGCGCCCATGTGGCGGTGCCTAGTAACGGATGTAGTCGGATTCGTCGACCTGTGTGCTACCGACGCGGCGCAGCTGCTGTGGCATGCCGTACTGCCCGGCACGGCCGGCCGGTGGTGCGGTGCGCACGGCTGCGCTGTCGTGCATCCGGAAGAAGCTCATCAACTCCAGCAGATTTTCCGCCTGGCTGCTCATCTGCTCGGCAGTGGAGGCCAGCTCTTCGCTGGCCGAGGCGGTTTGCTGGGTGGTGGAGTTCTGTTGCTGCACAGCGCTGCTGATCTGGTTGACCGCGCTGGCCTGTTCATTGGAGGCGGCGGCGATTTCCTGCACCAGATCGGCAGTGCGGCCACTGGAGCGCACCATTTCGCCCAGCAGCTTGCCGGCCTGTTCGGCCAGCCCGACGCTGCCGGCGGCAACCTGGCTGATTTCCTGGGCGGCGATCTGGCTGCGCTCGGCCAGCTTGCGTACTTCTGCCGCCACCACGGCAAAGCCCTTGCCGTGCTCGCCGGCACGTGCCGCTTCGATGGCGGCATTCAGGGCCAGCAGATTGGTCTGGTAGGCGATGTCGTCGATGATGACGATCTTGTCGGCAATCTGGCGCATGGCATTGACGGTCTGGCGCACGGCCTCGCCGCCTTCAGCAGCCTCGCGCGCGGCTTGTTCGGCAATACCTTCGGTAACACGGGCATTGTCATTGGTTTGGTTGATGGCGGCGGACATTTCCTCGATGGCCGAGGTGGTTTCCTCGATGCCGGCTGCCGATTCGCTGGCCGATTGCGATAGCGACTGCGAGGTGGCATTCAGCTGCTGGGAGGCCGAGGCCAGGTTGGCTGCGCCGTTTTTCACTTCGGTCATCAGGCCGGCCAGGGTGCTGACCGTTTGTGCCACCGAGTACACCATGCTGCTGGTATCACCTTGGCGTAGCGGTAATTGGGTATCCAGCCGGCCGCTGGCCAGCTGCTGCATGATGTCGGCGACGGCATGCGGCTCACCGCCCAGGGTGCGACGTAGCGAGCGGATGATCAGCGCAGCCAGCAGGCTGCCCAGCAGCAGGGCCGCTATTGATAGCAGCAGCATGATGTTGTGCGCCTGCTGGATGCCGGCCTCGCTTTCCAGGCGCGATTGCTCGTTCAGCCGCAGCTCGGTGTCGTACAACTGGCGCAGCACTTCGGTGAAGCGGCTCATGGCCGGGTTGGCTTCTGACTGCATCAGCTTGATGGCACTGTCTTTTTCATTGATGGCGGCCTGTGCTTCGGATTTGTCCATGGCGATGAAGGCCAGCGGGCGGATGGACTGGATCTGTGCGATCAGCTCTCGTTCACGCTGGCTCAGTGCCGGCTCGGCCAGCATGTCGCGGATCAGCAGCTGTTCGCTGTCCAGATAGCGGCGCTTGGCATCGTTATAGCGTTCGATGGCACCATTGATGGCATGCAGATCGGGATAGATGATGATGTTGCGATAGTTGATCCGCAGCTCCTGTACCTGCTCGATCAGGGTGGACACGCGGGTGGCATCGCGGTCGTTGATGCGCATGTCGCCCAGCATGCCACTGATGCGCACGAAACCGAACAAGGCGACAGAGACACATAGCACCAGCAGCAGTAACAGGCTGCCAAAGCCCAGTCCCAGCCGCATGGCTATGCTCATGGGTGCAGATTTGCTCATGGTCATTTCCCCGAAGACATATCGTTGTTATGTGGCTGACGGTTGCCAGCCGGTTGGTATGGGTCTTGCTCCAGCGTGTAGCGGCCTGCTTCCTGCTGGGTGGCATGCTGGATGAGAGCCAGCACATCCAGTATCAGCGCCACCGCACCATTGCCCAGAATGGTGGAGCCGCTGATGGCTTTCAGATGGCGGAACAGGCTGCCCAGTGGTTTGATCACCGTCTGGAATTCGCCTTGCAGCGCGTCGACCACCAGTCCGACGCGACTGGCACCGGTCTGGATCACCACCACGTTTTGGCGGCGGCCGGCTTGGCCGTCCAGCTCCAGGAACTGGCGCAGATACAGCAGTGGCAGGATTTCACCGCGCAGTTGCAGCCGTTCCGGCATATCTGTGCAGCCCGGCCTGGCTGGCAGCTCCATGCACTCGACTACGGTTTCCAGCGGAATGACAAAGGTGGAGCTGCCAACTTCCACCAGAAAGCCATCGATGATGGCCAGGGTCAGCGGCAAACGCAGGCGAAAGGTGGTACCCAGCCCGATTTCGCTGTCTATCTCCACCGTACCGCGCAGCGTCTCGATATTCTTTTGCACCACATCCAGCCCCACGCCACGGCCGGACAGATTGCTGATGCGCTCGGCGGTGGAGAAACCGGCGGCAAAGATCAGCCGGTAGATGTCCTGCTCGCCAAGCATGGCGTCACTGCTGATGATGCCGCGCTGTATGGCTTTGGCCAGGATGCGCTGCGGGTCGAGACCGCCGCCGTCATCGGCTACTTCGATCACCACGCTGCCCGATTCATGATAGGCATTCAGCCAGACATGGCCTTGCTCTGGCTTGCCGGCGGCACGGCGCTGCTGCACGTCTTCGATGCCATGATCGATGGCATTGCGCACCAGGTGGGTGAGCGGGTCGGCCAGCTTGTCGACCATGGATTTGTCCAGTTCGGTTTCCGCGCCGCTGATTTCCAGCTTGATGGATTTGCCCAGTTCGTGGCCGACGTCGCGCACCACGCGCGGGAAACGGCTGAAGGTTTCACCGATAGGCACCATGCGCATGGCCAGCGTATGCGAGCGGATCTGCTCGATCAGCCCGGCCATCACCACGGTGGATTCCAGCAAGGGACTGTTGCCATGGCTGCGCGCCAGCAGATTGGTCGCCGCGCCGGCAATCACCAGTTCGCCCACCAGATTGATCAGGCTGTCGAGCTTGCCGGCTTCCACTTTGATGAATCTGCTTTCGCTGTTGCGAGCTTTGCTGTCGGCGGTGGTGGCCACGGTCGGCAGGCTGTCTGCTGCCACGCTGGCCGTGGGCAGTGGCGCGCTGTCTGCCAGCGGCTGCCACAGCCCCCATTGCTGCCAGATGTCACGGCAGCTTTGCTGCTCGGCGGCGTCGCCGGCCTGTAGAGCTTGTTGCAGATGGCTGGCCAGCTCGGTGCGCGGGCTGATGATGAACTGGCTGCCCTCACAGGCAAAGGCGAATACGCTGGCCAGTTGCTCACCATCTACCGCGCCGCAGAACTGGACTTCCAGCCGCAGGTAATTGCGTTCCGCATCGAAACTGTCGTCGGCTGGCAGGCTGCTGCAACAGCTGGCAATCGCCTGTATCTGGCCCAGCGTGGCCAGGTAGCGCACAAAGGACGCCGGGTCCATGCCATTGCGCAAGACATCCGGGCCAAAGCGCAGCGACAGCAGCCATTCGCTGTCGGTGGCCGGCTCGCTGCTGCTGGCGTAGGCCTCGGCAGAGGGGGGCGGCATATCCGCAGGCGGCAACAGGGCGGCGATGTCCGCCAGAATGTTGTCCTGTTCACCAGGCGCAATGGGCTGCCCGGCAGCCACTGCCGCCAGCTGGGCCTTGACGTGATCGTGGCTGCGCAGCAAGACGCCGCTTAGCTCGGCATCCAGCTGCAAGTGGCCATCACGTAGCTGGTCCAGCAGGTTTTCTGCCTGATGGGTGAAATGGACAATCTCGTCCAGCCCGAACAGTCCGGCCGACCCCTTGATGGTGTGCATGCTGCGGAACAGTGCGCCCAGCTGTTCGGCGGTAATGCTGTCGGCTTCGGCGTCCAGCAGAATGCTTTCCATCTGCTCCAGCAGCTCGGCAGATTCTTGCAGGAAAGACTGCATGGCCAGTTCAAGATCCATCCGCGGCCTCCAGTGCGTTTTGCAGCTGTTGCAATCCCAGTAGCCGGATGAACTCCAGCACGGCCTGGCTTGGCCGGCTGAGTGTCAGCTGGCAGGACTGTTGTGCTGCGGCCAGCTGCAGCCACAGCAGCACCTGTGCGCCGGCACTATCGATTTCCTCGATTTGCGACAGATCGATCTCCAGCTGTGGATGCTCGCGCAGTGCTGCTGCCAATTGCTGGTGCAGGGCCGGCGCCTGGTAGATGGTCTGCTCGGCAGCCAGGGTGATGAGGTGGGGCATGTTAATGGCTCAGGGCAGGATGAGCCGGGCGATGGCGTCCAGCAGTTGCGGGGGTTCGAATGGCTTGATGACCCAGGCGCAAGAACCGCTTTGCTGGCTCTGCCGCTGCAGATGCTCGGCGGTTTCAGTGGTCAGCATGATGACCGGGGTGAAGCGATAGTCGGGGTGTTGCTTGATCTGTGCCAGCAGGCTCAGGCCATTCATCACCGGCATATTGAGGTCCGACAGCACCAGATGGATCTTGCGCCCGTCCAGCAAGGCCAGTGCCTGCTGGCCATCGGCCGCCTCAATGACATCGTAGCCGGCACCTTCCAGTGTCATCTTCACCACCAGCCGCAGGCTGGTGGAGTCGTCCACGACTAGTATGGTCTTGGCCATATTTTCCCCTTAATGCGTCGCTGACGTTGCGGCCCGCCGCTGCCGGCGCATGACCACGGCTGGCAGGCTGCTTGCACCCGTGCGGGCGGTTTTTTTGGTCGCTACTGCTCGTTGGTCTTTCTATTTTTGTAGTTGTTGCCTTTGTCGAATGCAAAGGGGAATGGCTGGACGATGCATTTTATTTATTATTACTAGTCATTTCTTTTTAAACATTTTCTCTTGTAGGCATAAAAAAACCGGCCATGCAGGCCGGTTGCTGACGGGTAATAAGCTAATCAGCCGGGAAACAGCAGCGGGTTGAGGCCACTGCGGGCAAAGCCCTGTTCTTCCAGCGCGGCATCCAGCGCCAGGCTGGCCAGATCATCCGCCACCGCTTCAGCCTGCTGATCCTTGTCCAGTGACAGAATCTTCAGATAGCTGCCGCAATCGCCGCAGGATTCGCCGCGCACGGCATCATGCGCCTCCTGTAGCGACCAGTAGCCGATATCGCGGGTGGCTTCGCAGTTGCTGCACTTTGCCCGCACCATATGCCACTCGCTTTCGCACAGGCTGCAGTGCAGATAGCGCAGGCCGGCTTCATTGCCCTGATGCACGATGCTGGCCACCGGCGCACTGGCGCATACCGGGCACAGATGACGGGCATCACCCGGTTCGGCGACGGCGGCGATTTTCAGCTGGCCGGCCAGCTGGCTGAAATACACCGACAAGGCCGCCCAGATGAAGGGAGCCTGCCCGCTGTCCACTGCCGCCAGGTCACCGGACAACAGTGCCTGGGCGGCCTTTTCGTGCTGCTCTGCCGGGGCTGCCTGCAACTGTGCCAGCACCTGCTGCACGGCCGGGCTGGCAGTGGCAGACAGTTGCTGGCACAGGGCCAGCAGCAGTTGCCGCCACTGACCATCGCGTTGCCAGGCCATGGCGCCCAAGGGCGGCAGGCCGTGCTCGGCGCACTGCCGGAAGTAGTCCTCCCGCAATGGCAGCAACACCGGCTGGCTGTGTACCAGCTGCTGTTGTGCCTCGGCAATGCGGCTGGCCAGTTGCAGGTAATCGGCCATGACATGCCCCGCCGCCAGCTGCTGCAGCCGGGCCGCACGCTGACGATACAGCGTGGCTGGCTGTGGCAGCAGCAGCGGGATGATGTCCAGGCTGGCTGCTTGCCGCTCTGCCAGCTGTTCTACTGGCACAATGCGAATGCTCATGACTTGTTCTTGTCTCCTGTCATTTCGCGATACCAGCGCGGATGGTGCTTCTTGGCCCAGGCATGGGTGACCACGCCTTCCACCATGGCGCGGATGGTGCCGCGTACCCAGATGGCGGCGTAGACATGCACGATGATGCCGGCAATCAGCGCCAGAGCGCTCCAGGCATGCAAGAGCAGGGCCACGCGGATCAGCTCGATGGGGAAGTAATAGGCAAAGTAGGGCCGCCAGATGATGACACCGGTACAGATCAGCACCAGCAGGCAGCCTGTCATCATCCAGAACATGCCTTTCTGGCCGCCGTTGTACTTGCCGATGTCACCTACCTCATGGCCAGCCAGCACGGTTTTCACCGATTTCATCCACTTGATGTCTTCCTTGTCGATGAAATTGTGATGCCAGTAGCGGAAGAACTGGCGGGCAAAGCCCAGGAACATCAGCACCCCGACAAAGGGGTGCACGATGCGCGCCAGCTGCGGTGTGCCGAACACCCCGGTGAGCCAGAAGAAGGCCGGGTAGAAAAACGCCAGGCCGGAGATGGCCAGCAGCACGAAGCACACCGCCACGATCCAGTGGTTGATGCGCTCGGCCGCGCTGTAGCGCTTGATCAGCTTTTCCTTGCTCATGCCTTGTCCTCCTCTTCGTCATCTTCGGCCTTGTTGGGGCCGACGCCGATGTAGTGGAAGAAGCCGAACAGCACCGAAGCTGCCAGACCAATGGTGGACAGCGGCTTGAGTATGCCCTTCCACAGGCTGACCACCGGGCTGATTTGCGGATCCTTCTTCAGTCCGTGGTACAGCTCGGGCTGATCGGCATGGTGCAGCACGTACATCACATGGGTGCCGCCCACGCCTTGCGGATCGTACAGCCCGGCATTGGCATAGCCACGGGTTTTCAGCTCGTCTACCCGCTCCTGTGCGTATTCCTTCATGTCCTCCTTGCTGCCAAAGCGAATGGCGCCGGTGGGGCAGGTTTTCACACAGGCCGGCTCCTGGCCCACGCTCACCCGGTCGGAACACAAGGTGCACTTGTAGGCCTTGTTATCCTTCTGGTTGATGCGCGGCACATTGAAGGGACAGCCGGAAATGCAGTAGCCACAGCCAATGCAGTGCTCGGACTGGAAGTCCACGATGCCGTTGGCGTACTGGATGATGGCACCGGGCGAGGGGCAGGCTTTCAGGCAGCCCGGCTCGGCGCAGTGCATGCAGCCGTCCTTGCGGATCAGCCATTCCAGCTTGCCGTTCTGCTCGGTTTCGCTGTAACGCATCACCGTCCAGCTTTCGGCGGACAGGTCGGCCGGGTTGTCGTACACCCCGACGTTGTTGCCCACTTCGTCGCGCAGGTCATTCCATTCCGAACAGGCCACCTGACAGGCCTTGCAGCCGATGCAGGTGGACACGTCGATCAGCTTGGCCACTTCCGCCTTGTGCTCGCGCGCAATCGGCGGCTGGGTGGGGCTGGCGGAGCGGCGCAGGATATCTTGCGATTGCAGTGACATGGTCGCTCCTTATGCTTTCTCAACGTTGACGAGGAAGGACTTGAACTCCGGTGTCTGGGTATTGGCATCCCCGACAAACGGCGTCAGCGTATTGGCAATAAAGCCCTTCTTGGTCAAGCCCTCAAAGCCCCAGTGAATCGGAATGCCGACATGGTGCACCGACTGGCCGTTCACTTTCAGTGCCTTGATGCGCTTGGTGACCACCGCCTTGGCCTTGATATAGCCCCGCTGCGACGACACCTTGACCAGGTCGCCATGGGCAATGCCTTTTTCCTTGGCCAGCTCCTCGCCTATTTCCACGAACTGTTCCGGCTGCATGATGGCGTTCAGCCGCGCATGCTTGGTCCAGTAGTGGAAATGTTCGGTCAGGCGGTAGGTGGTGGCGGCATAGGGGAACTGCTGATGCTGGCCCAGCTGCTCCTTGTCGCCCTTGAACAGCCGTGCTGCCGGGTTGGAAATCACCTTGGGATGCAGCGGGTTGGTACCCAGCGGCGTCTCGAACGGCTCGTAATGCTCGGGGAAGGGGCCTTCGGCCATCTTGTCCAGCGCAAACAGTCGGCCAAGGCCTTCCGGCTGCATGATGAAGGGGGCCATGGCGCTGCCCGGCGGCTCGTCGGCCTTGAAGTCAGGCACATCCACGCCCACCCACTTTTCGCCATTCCACTTGATCAGCGTGCGCTTCTTGTCCCATGGCGTGCCATCAGGCTTGCAGGAGGCGCGGTTGTACAGGATGCGGCGGTTGGCCGGCCATGCCCAGGCCCAGCCCAGCGTGTTGCCCAGGCCGGACGGGTCGCTGTTGTCGCGCCGTGCCATCTGGTTGCCAGCCTGGGTCCAGCTGCCGGCGAAAATCCAGCAACCGGATGCCGTACTGCCATCGGCCTGCAGCAGGGCAAAGCCAGGCAATAGCTCACCCTTCTTGGCCAGGAACTGGCCGGGGTTTTTCGGGTCGGGCAGATCAGCCAGCGCCTTGCCGTTCAGCTCTTTGGCCAGTTCTTCCGGCTTGGGCTCGTGCGGGTCGCCATAGGCCCAGGACAGGCTGTTGATGGCATCCGGGAAGGTGCCGCCGTCCTTGGCGTACATGGCCTTGAGCTTGAGGAAGATACCCGCGAGGATTTGCGGGTCGGTCAGCGCCTGGCCTGGCCCTTCCGCGCCCTTCCAGTGCCATTGCAGCCAGCGGCCGGAGTTGACGATGGAGCCGTCTTCCTCGGCAAAGCAGGTGGTGGGCAGACGGAATACTTCGGTCTTGATGTCCGCCGTCTTCACATCATTCTGTTCGCCGTGGTTCTGCCAGAAAGTGGAGGTTTCGGTGGTGAGCGGGTCCATGATCACCAGGAACTTGAGTCGCGACAGCGAGGCCACGATCTTGTTCTTGTTGGGGAAGGACGCCACCGGGTTGAAGCCCTGGCAGAAATAGCCATTCACCTTGCCCTGATGCATCAGCTCGAAGTACTGGAGCACATCGTAGCCTTTGTCCCACTTGGGCAGCAGGTCATAACCCCAGTTGTTGTCCGCCGTCGCCTTGTCGCCCCACATGGATTTCATGAAGGAAACAAAGAACTTGGGATAGTTCTGCCAGTAGTTCATCTGGCCATCCGCCAGCGGCTTGCTGGTGTATTTGGTCAGATAGCTGTCCAGCGTCGGCTCTTTCTCCGACGGCATGGTCATGTAGCCCGGCAGATTGGTGGACAGCAGGCCCAGGTCGGTCAGGCCCTGGATATTGGAGTGACCGCGCAAGGCGTTGATGCCACCACCGGCCATGCCCATATTGCCCAGCAATAGCTGGATCATCGCCATGGTACGGATGTTCTGCGCACCGATGGAGTGCTGGGTCCAGCCCAGGGCATACAGGAAGGAGGTGGTTTTGTCCGGTGCGCTGGTCTCTGCCAGATGCTCGCAAATGGCCTGGAAGGCTTCTTTGGGCGTGCCGCAGATATTGGCCACAACATCGGCGGTGTAGCGTGAGACATGCTGTTTGAGCAGATTGATCACGCAGCGCGGGTCGCTCAGCGAGTCATCCCGTTTGGCCATGCCCTTCTCATCCAGCTGGTAGGCCCAGGTGGATTTGTCGTATTTGCGCTTGTCCGCGTCATAGCCGCTGAACAGGCCGTCTTCAAAGCTGAAGCCCGGATGTACCAGCAAGGCCGCATTGGTATAGGCGAGCGTGTATTCCTTGTTGTACTTGCCGGTTTCCAGCAAATAGCGGATTACGCCGGACAACAGGGTAATGTCCGTGCCAGTACGAATGGGCGCGTAGAAGTCTGCCACCGAGGCAGTACGGGTAAAGCGCGGGTCGATGACCAGCAGCTTGGCCTTGTTGCGGGTCTTGGCCTCAATGGCCCAGCGGAAGCCAACCGGGTGTGCTTCGGCGGCATTGCCACCCATCACCACGATCAGATTGGCGTTCTTGATGTCGACCCAATGGTTTGTCATGGCACCGCGACCAAATGTTGG
The DNA here is from genome assembly GCF_013911085.1 of Aquitalea aquatica. GTDB lineage: Bacteria > Pseudomonadota > Gammaproteobacteria > Burkholderiales > Chromobacteriaceae > Aquitalea > Aquitalea aquatica. The sequence goes on along the minus strand of NZ_JACERN010000030.1, from coordinate 227,909 downwards.
GGCAAGACTTGCCACCGTTGGTCCGTGTCATACACGCGCCTGATTGTCGACAGCCAGCATTCCGAGGCTGCGAGTGAATTTGTGGGTCAGCCAGCCAGCCTCGTTGCTGGAGGCGGAGGCCGCCAGAAAACCGGTGGACAGCCAGCGGTTTACTGTTACGCCATCGGCGTTCTTTTCGGTGAAGTTGGCATCGCGGTCCTGCTTGATGTGCTTGGCGATGCGGGTAAACGCTTCGTCCCAGCTGAGACGTTTCCATTCATTGCTGCCGGCTTCGCGCACTTCCGGGTACTTCAGGCGGTTGGGGCTGTGGATGAAATCCACCAGGCCAGCGCCCTTGGGGCAGAGTGCGCCACGGTTGACCGGATGGTCCGGGTCACCTTCGATATGGAAAATTTCGGACTTGGCGTTTTTGGCACCATCGCCCAGGCTGTACATGAGAATGCCACAGCCTACCGAGCAGTACGGACAGGTGTTGCGGGTTTCACTGGCGCGCATCAGCTTGTAGCTGCGCACATCAGCCATTGCCTTTTCCGGCAATAAACCCAGCGTTGCAATCGTGGAACCTGCCATACCCCCGGCGCACAGCTTGAAGAACTGCCGCCGATTGACCTGCATGGGGTCTCCTTCATGGGTGGAATGTTGACTGACTTTCTGTTCTGGCCGTCAAATGCAGCAGCATGGCTGTGCGACGTGATACAGGACAAAAAGACGGGTCTGGCCAACCCTGAGAGTTGTAGCCTGGCTCCATTATCGTCAGCAATTTCTGTAAGCTCAAATAGCGAGTGACAATGAAACCCCTAAAAAATCCTAATCCATGACCGATTCCGCTCCCGAAGGCTTTGATATCGCCTGCCAAATTGATCGAATCCAGTGGCAGGAGGCTCAGCCCATGCTGTCTCAGGCCGATGCCCTGGCCTGCGAAGTAGCGGTGGCGCTGGTGTATAACGGCCTGGCGCATGTAGTGATGATGGCCAGCCCGCAGCAACTGGAAGACTTTGCCCGCGGCTTCTCGCTGGCCGAGGGCATTGCCCGGCAGCTGGCGGATATCTACGACATCGAAGTGCGCAATGCCGCCAGCGGCATCGAGGTGCATGTGGAACTGGCCACTGCCTGTTTCACGGCACTGAAAGAGCGCCGTCGCCAACTGGCTGGCCGTACCGGTTGCGGCTTGTGCGGTGTGGAGCAACTGGCGGAAATCTTCCGTCCGCTGCCAGCCTTGCCGGATACGGTGCGGCTGGGCTGGCCCGCGCTGAAACGGGCGCTGCAGGCCCTACCCGAGCGGCAAACCCTGTCGCAGCAGACCGGCTGCGCCCATGCGGCAGCCTGGCTCGATCTGCAGGGCAGCTTGCTGCATGTGTGCGAAGACGTGGGCCGGCATGTGGCGCTGGACAAGCTGATCGGCCGGCGTGCCGTCAGCGATTGGGGCACCGGGGTGGCACTGGTGACCAGCCGCGCCAGCTACGAAATGGTGCAAAAGGCCGCCGCCGCCGGCATTGAAATCCTGATCGCCGTGGCCGCACCGACAGCGCTGGCGGTGCAGATGGCTGAACAATACGGCCTGACCCTGCTGGGTTTTGCCAGGCCGGGCAGGGTGAATGTTTACACCCATCCGCAACGGCTGCTGGCCAGCTAAGCCTGGCGTCGTCGATTGTGCGGTTTGGCAGGCAGATTCTGGTTGAGCTTCAGCGCTTGCTGATAGCGCCACGGCAATGATTTGTTGCATTGCGCAAAGGCCGATGGGCATTGTCGAACAATGGCCTTGCTTTTATGGCGCAGATCGGGCCAGAATCGAAGTCCGACATATCAACCTTTCTATATAAGAAGCAAGCATGGCACTCATCGTACAAAAGTACGGCGGTACCTCGATGGGCTCTGCGGAGCGCATCAAGAACGTGGCCCGCCGTGTCGCCAAATGGAAAGCGCAGGGACATGATGTCGTAGTAGTGGTATCTGCCATGAGTGGCGAAACCAACCGACTGATTGCCCTTGCCAAAGAGATCCAGGCCTATCCGGACCCGCGCGAGCTGGACGTGATCATTTCCACCGGCGAACAAGTCACCATCGGCCTGTTGGCCATGGCACTCAAGGAAATCGGTGTCGACGCCAAGAGCTACTGCGGCTGGCAAGTGCGCGTGACCACCGACGACTCGCACAACAAGGCACGTATTCAATCCATCGACGAAGCCGCTATGCGGACCGACCTTGCGGCCGGTTCGGTCGTGGTGGTGGCCGGCTTCCAGGGCATTGATGAAAACGGCAACATCACCACGCTGGGTCGTGGTGGTTCCGACACTTCCGCCGTGGCGCTGGCCGCTGCGCTGAAGGCTGACGAATGCCAGATCTACACCGATGTCGACGGTGTCTACACCACTGATCCGCGCGTCGTGCCGGATGCCCGCCGCCTCAAGACCATTACTTTCGAAGAAATGATCGAGATGGCCTCGCTGGGCTCCAAGGTATTGCAGATCCGTTCGGTGGAATTCGCCGGGAAATACAAGGTACGTCTGCGTGTACTGTCCAGCTTCGAAGAGGAAGGGGAAGGCACGCTGATTACGTTCGAGGAAGATGAAAACATGGAAAAGGCCGTAGTTGCAGGCATCGCGTTTGACCGTAACGAAGCACGCATCAATGTGAAGGGCGTACCCGACAAACCGGGTATCGCTTACCAGATTCTGGGCCCGATTGCCGATGCCAACATCGAAGTCGACATGATCATCCAGAACGTGGGCGAAAACGGCACCACCGATTTCTCCTTCACCGTGCCGCGCGGCGAATTCCCGCGCACCATGGACATCCTGCGCGAAGTGCAAACCCATATCGGCGCCGCCAAGATCGATGCTGACGACAAGGTCGCCAAGATCTCCATCGTTGGCGTGGGCATGCGTTCGCACTGTGGCGTGGCTTCCACCATGTTCCGCACCCTGGCGGAAGAGGGCATCAATATCCAGATGATTTCCACTTCGGAAATCAAGGTATCGGTGCTGGTGGACGAGAAATATCTGGAGCTGGGCGTACGCGTCCTGCACAAGGTATTTGGTCTGGATCAGCCGGCATAATTTTTCAGGTAGATGCTTGACAGGGTGCGCCAGCTTGCTTAATATAGCGCTCTCTGAACGGAGAAATGGCCGAGTGGTCGAAGGCACTTCCCTGCTAAGGAAGCATACGGGCTTAAACCTGTATCGAGGGTTCGAATCCCTCTTTCTCCGCCAGAATCTGCACCCGTAGCTCAGTTGGATAGAGTATTTGGCTACGAACCAAAGGGTCGGGCGTTCGAATCGCTCCGGGTGCACCAAAGTCCCTATAGTTTAGCGGTTAGAACACCGCCCTTTCACGGCGGTAGCCGGGGTTCGATTCCCCGTGGGGACGCCAGGATTCAAGATCAAGCCCAGTCGCAAGACTGGGCTTTTTCGTTTTTCCGCTTGCGGTGTTCACTACCGTGCGGCTCATTCCTTCCTGTTGCGCAAGCAGACCATACATGGCCTGCTTGCCTGATCATCGCTATTGCCGTGCCATGCAGGCCTGGTAGCGCACATTCACCTTGTCGGCAAACCATTGAGTGGTCAGCTTGCGGCTGATCTTGGGGCTGTGCAGGTCGATCTGCGGCATGCGTTCACGCGGCTGGGGCTTGCCGGCCTGCTTGTCTGCCAGTGCAAACAGCTTGCGGTACAGCTCGCTTTGCGCAAAAGTACTATTCTTTTCCTGCTGCAAATCCCGTTCGATCTCGCCTTGTTTCATGTCCAGTTTCGTCTTGAGTTCCAGCAGTGCCCGGTAGGTGCTACCGCTGGCCTGCTTGCCGCTGTAGCTGAGCAAATCACCATCCAGTGCCAGCTTGCGGCCGGTGAGCTGGCTGAGCGCGGCCTGGAATGCCGCATTGCGGCTGCTGTAGCGCCCGGCATTGAAGTCGGCGAAGCGATAGCGCATGTCCTGATAAGGGGCCGGGTATTGCAGCAGGATGGCGCTGCCAAAATACACGCCGCCACGGCGGGTGAACACGTCATTGCGGATGCTGCTGCTGGTCTGGTAGGGGTAGGGCCAGATCTTGACGTGGGCTTCGGCGAACTCCACGCTCACCTGCATCGGGCCACCAGTGCGGATGGGGTTCTTCATATTCATCGGCAGCCCCAGCTTGCTGGCTTCGGCCGACATGTCTTCGAACAGCAGATTCATCTCGCGCTCGGTACGCAGATTGTCGATGCGCGATTTGTAGCTTTTTCCATTGGGCGAGGTTTTCAGCAGAGCGGCTTTGACCACCGGTAGCGGTACCAGGTATTTGTTGGCCCGCTCGCCAATCTTGCCCCAGACGATGGCGGGCAGATTAGGCACGGTCGGGTCGCCTTGCCAGCTGGATTCCTGCTCGATCACTGCGGCTACCGCGCAGAAGTTGTCGGCGCGGTAGGGAAGCTTGAGTGCGGTAAAGGCACTCAGGATGTCGTTATTCCAGCCCTGACGATCAGCGATGCCCTGCGGCAGCAGCCGGTTCAACAAGGCGCGTGCCTGGCTGTCTGTCAGCGCTGCTTTGCTGCCAGGCGGAGTGACCGGGTTGACCGGTGTGGTGGTGACTGGCGGAGGTGTGATCACTGCCGTGGCGGCGGGTTCGCTGGCTGCGGCAGGGATGGTGGGTGCAGGTACTGGTGCCGGAGGCAGGCTGGTCGGTGTGGTGCTACAGGCGCAAAGCCCGGCCAGCAGCGCCAGGCTGAAAAGATGACGGGTCATACGGATAAAGTCCAAGAGGCCAAGCCGGAACCTTAGGCTATCTGTGGCGGTGCGGCAATGGCTGCAGTCTTGTGATATGGGGAAGCTGGTGTCGAACACGCTAAAAATACTGTTGCGACTGGCGCTGTTATTTACAATGCATGACCGGGCCGGCGCCAACATCAGCGCCCAGCAACAGGCCATACTTCGGAGAAACAGATGATTTATCTATATAGCGCGCAGGATAGCGAGCAGTATCGGCAGTTGCTGCAGCAGGCGCTGCCGCAGCAGCAGGTATGCTGCTGGCCGCAGCCGGTGGATGCGGAACAGGTACGATACGCGGTGGTGTGGAATCCTCCTGCGGGGTTCTTTCGGGGCATGGTGAATCTGCAAGCTGTCTTCGTTCTGGGTGCAGGGGTCGACCGCATTCTGCAGCGTGATGATCTGGACCCGGCAATACCAGTGGTCCGGCTGAGCGATGCCGGCATGGCGCAGCAGATGCTGGAATATGTGCTCTATGGTGTGCTGCATGTGCAGCGTCGCATGGACCAGTATCAGCGCCAGCAACAGCATCGGCAGTGGCAGGTGGTGGCGGCTACTGCCGCTGACAAAACCAGGATTGGCGTGCTCGGGCTGGGCGAGATCGGCGGCAAGGTGGCGCAAGGCCTGGCGGCAATGGGCTATGAGGTGGCTGGCTGGAGCAGGCAGGGTCGGCAGTTGCCGGGTGTGACTGATTTTGTCGGTGAGCAGGGCTTGCCTGCCTTGCTGGCGCGCAGTGACATTCTGGTCAATCTGCTGCCAGCCACGGCAGAAACCCGTGGTTTGCTCGACAATCAGCTATTACGGCAGTTGCCGCGTGGTGCGGCGCTGATCAATGCCGGACGTGGCGAGCAAGTGGACGAAGCGGCCCTGCTGGGCATGCTGGACAGCGGCCATCTGCGCTTTGCCTTGCTGGATGTGTTTGTGGTGGAACCGCTGGAAAGTGTGCATCCATTATGGAGCCACCCGGCGGTGCTGCTCACGCCGCATATTGCGGCGATGACACTGGCCGAGCCGGCAGTGGCGCAGATTGTGGCCAATCTGCAGGCGCTGCAGCAAGGTTTGCTGCCGCAGGGCCTGGTGTCGAGAACGCGCGGTTATTGAGCAGGCAGCGCCGACAGCGGATCGATGGCCTTGCCCTGGCGGCGCAGCTCGAAATGCAGCATGTCGCGTGTGCTGCCGGAGCGGCCCAGTGTGGCAATTTGCTGCCCGGCTTTCACTGCCTGGCCTTCTTTTACCAGCAGCGTCTGATTGTGGGCATAGGCAGTGAGGTAATCATTGCCATGCTTGATGATGAGCAGGTTGCCATAGGCGCGGATGCCTTTGCCGGCATAGGCGACGGTGCCACTGGCGGCTGCGCGTACCGGGTCGCCTGCCTTGCCCGCGATGTCTATCCCCTTGTTGCTGCTGCCATTGAATTTGCCAATTACCTGGCCAGTGGCCGGCCATTGCAGTGCGATGGCAGAGGCTGCCGGGCGTGCTGGCGTGCTGGGGGCCGGTTTGACTGGTGGCTTGGCCTGGGTGCTACTGGTGGCCTGCGGGCTGATGCGCAGCAACTGGCCCGCATTGATACTGGAAGGGTCTTTCAGTTGATTCCAGCTCACCAGATTGCCAACGCTCTGACGATGCTTGAGGGCTATGCGGTACAGGGTGTCACCAGGCTGGACCCGGTAGAAGCCTGCCGGTGCTGGCGGGTAGTCTGGCAGCGTGCTGCAGGCGGTCATCACCAGTATCAGCAGCAGGCCGCAGAGGCGTAGAAGGGATTGCATGCGGGCATTTTAGCATTGCCATGCACTACCGGCGGAGTTGGCTGGTTTTCGTGCCGTTTGCCCACTAAGCTGAAAGCCCCGCTGCAGTTTTGAAAGGAGTGCATGATGGCCGATGAACCGTTCTCGCCGCAGAGCTTTCCCTATGCCGTAGAAGTGGAGGCCGGCAAGCATTACTGGTGGTGTGCCTGTGGACAAAGCGACAAGCAGCCGTTCTGCGATGGCAGTCATGCCGGCTCCTGTTTCAGCCCGGTGGAGTATGTGGCCGAGCAAAGCGGGCTGGTGTATTTCTGTGGCTGCAAGCTGAGTGAGGGCAAGCCCTTGTGCGATGGTTCGCACAGCCAGTTGTCCTGAGCTGTTGGTGTACTTGAATGACAAAACCCCCGCATGCGGGGGTTTTGTTTTGCCGCAGGCAGATCAGCGGATGATCGGCTTGTAGCGGATACGCTTGGGCTTGGCACCTTCTTCGCCCAGACGCTTTTTCTTGTCGGCTTCGTATTCCTGGTAGTTGCCGTCAAAGAAGGTCCACTGCGATTCGCCTTCCGCCGCCAGGATGTGGGTGGCGATACGGTCGAGGAACCAACGGTCGTGGGAGATCACGAACACGGTACCGGCGAATTCCAGCAGCGCATCTTCCAGCGCGCGCAAGGTTTCCACGTCCAGGTCATTGGACGGTTCATCCAGCAGCAGCACGTTGCCGCCCTTGAGCAGGGTCTTGGCCAGATGCAGACGGCCACGCTCACCACCGGACAGCATGCCCACCTTCTTCTGCTGGTCGGCCCCCTTGAAGTTGAAGCGGCCCAGATACGCGCGGCTGGACATTTCAAAGCGGCCAACCGTCAGGATGTCGGCACCACCGGACACGTCGTCGAATACGGTCTTGTCGTCTTCCAGGCCTTCGCGGCTCTGTTCGACAAAGGCCATCTGCACAGTCTGGCCGATACTCACGGTACCGGAGTCCGGCTGCTCCTTGCCGGCAATCATCTTGAACAGCGTCGATTTACCGGCACCGTTGGGGCCGATGATGCCGACGATGGCACCGGCCGGCGCCTTGAACGACAGGTTGTCGATCAGCAGGCGGTCGCCAAAGCCCTTGGATACGCCGTCGAATTCGATCACTTCATTACCCAGGCGCTCGGCCACCGGGATGAAGATTTCCTGGGTCTCGTTACGCTTCTGGGTTTCGTAGCTGGACAGTTCTTCGAAGCGGGCAATACGCGCCTTGGACTTGGCCTGACGGCCCTTGGGGTTCTGGCGCACCCATTCCAGTTCCTGCTTCATCGCCTTCATGCGGGCGCCTTCGCTCTTGGCTTCCTTCTCCAGGCGCTCTTCCTTCTGCTCCAGCCAGCTGGAATAGTTGCCCTTCCACGGGATGCCTTCGCCACGGTCCAGTTCCAGAATCCATTCGGCGGCATTGTCGAGGAAGTAGCGGTCGTGAGTCACGGCTACTACGGTGCCGGGGAAGCGCACCAGGAATTGTTCCAGCCACTCAACTGATTCGGCGTCCAGGTGGTTGGTGGGTTCGTCCAGCAGCAGCATGTCCGGCTTGGACAGCAGCAGCTTGCACAGCGCCACGCGGCGCTTTTCACCACCGGACAGCGGGCCGATCTTGGCGTCCCACGGCGGCAGGCGCAGCGCATCGGCAGCCAGTTCCAGTTGCAGCTGTACATTGTCGCCGGCGCCGGCAGAGATAATGGCTTCCAGCTTGGCTTGTTCTTCGGCCAGGGCGTCGAAGTCGGCATCTTCTTCGGCGTAGGCGGCATACACTTCTTCCAGACGCTTTTGCGCGCCCATCACATCACCCATGCCGCTTTCTACTTCTTCGCGCACGGTTTTTTCCGGGTCCAGCTGCGGTTCCTGCGGCAGGTAGCCGATTTTCACGCCCGGCAGATGCTGCACTTCGCCATCGTATTCTTTGTCCACATTGGCCATGATGCGCAGCACGGTGGATTTACCGGAGCCGTTGAGGCCCAGCAGGCCGATCTTGGCACCGGGGAAGAAGGACAGCGAAATATCCTTGATGATCTGGCGCTTGGGCGGCACCACTTTGCTCACGCGGAGCATAGACATTACATATTGAGCCATGAGGGACCACGCAGAAGGTAATCGTTAATGGGGGGATTCTACCAAAAGCAGGCCGTGCTGGCGTTGCCTGCTTTCGCTGCGGTTTACCAGAACCAGGCCAGGATCGCTGTGGTCAGCATGGCGAAGGCGCAGCCGATCTTGGCGGCGGTGCCGACGAGAAAGCCGGCCAGCGTGCCCAGGCCCACGCGCCCGGCCTGCCAGGCGTCGCGCCGGGCAATGAATTCGCCAATCATGGCCCCGACCAGCGGCCCCAGGATCACGCCAGCCAGCCCCATGGGCAGGCCGGCAATACTGCCGATAAAGGCCCCCCACAATGCCTGTTTGCTGGCGCCGGTCATTTTGGCTCCCAGCAGGCCGGCGAGAAAATCCACGGCAACGCCACACAGGGTGATCAAGGTCAGGATGGTGAGCGCGAGGCTGCCCAGGTGCTGGAAGTCATCGACCCAACCGATCAGCAGAAAACCACCCAGCATCAGTGGCAGGCCGGGCAGGGCGGGAAACAGGATACCGGCCATGCCGATGAGGATCAGCAGGCTGGCCAGCAGGTTGAGCAGGATAGTCAAGTGGGCTCCTAGGAATAGCGGCAACACCATGAGAAAGCGGCCAGGCGACGGAAGTTCCGTCGGCCGGCCGCTGTGCCATCTAAACACGTGTTTCAGGTATTAGCGGGCGTATTCTTCCAGCAGCACGTTCTGCGCGCAGCGCTCCTTGCCACGGCTGGGGCGACGCTTGTAGCTGCCGTCGGATTGCATGTCCCAGGCGTTGACATTGTCTTCCAGGTACAGGCGCAGCGCTTCCTTGATGATGCGGCGCTTGACCTTGGGGTCGAGGATGGGCGAGCAGGTTTCAATGCGGCGGAACAGGTTGCGGCCCATCCAGTCGGCACTGGCGATGTAGAGGTTTTCCTGCTTGTCGTTATAGAAGTAGTAGACGCGCGGATGTTCCAGGAAGCGGCCGACTACCGAGCGCACGGTGATGTTTTCCGACAGGCCCGGCACGCCTGGGCGCAGGGCGCACACGCCACGGATGATCAGTTGGATCTTCACCCCGGCCTGGCTGGCACGGTACAGGGCATGAATCACCTGCGGTTCCAGCAGGGCATTCATCTTGGCGATGATCTGCGCCGGACGGCCTTGCTGGGCGTGTTCGATTTCGCGTTCGATGGAGTCGAGCAGCAGGCTGTGCAGGGTAAACGGGCTCTGGTAGAGCTGTTTGAGCTGGCTGGCGCGGCCCAGACCGGTCAGTTGCACGAAGATATCGTTCACATCGCTGGCGATGTCTTCGTTGCAGGTGAGCAAGCCCAGATCGGTATAGAAGCGGGCGGTACGCGGATGGTAGTTGCCGGTGCCCAGATGCACGTAGCGGCGCAGACGTTTGTCTTCGCGGCGGATCACCATCAGCATCTTGGCATGGACCTTGTAGCCAAACACGCCATACACCACGTGTGCGCCGGCATCTTCCAGATGGCTGGCCCAGCTGATGTTGGCTTCTTCGTCGAAGCGCGCCATCAGTTCCAGTACCACGGTGACCTGCTTGCCGGCACGGGCGGCGGCGATCAGCGATTCCATCAGCACCGAGTCGGTACCGGTGCGGTATACCGTCATCTTGATGGCTACCACCTGCGGGTCGGTGGCCGCCAGATTCAGCATGTCGATGACCGGCTGGAAGCTCTGGAAGGGGTGGTGCAGCAGGATGTCACCCTTGCGAATGGCATCGAACAGCGGCACTTTCTTGTCCAGCTGGTCGGGCAGGGAAGGTACGAAGGGCGGGAATTTCAGGTCCGGGCGGTCCACCAGATCCGGCACCTGCATCAGGCGTACCAGATTGACCGGGCCGTTGACGCGGTAGACATCCTGCTTTTTCAGGTTGAACTGGGTGAGCAGGAATTCTTCCATGTGCGGCGGGCAGGTATCGGCGATTTCCAGCCGTACCGCATCGCCAAACTGGCGCTGGCGCAATTCGCCTTGCAGGGCGGTGCGCAGGTTTTTCAGGTCTTCATCTTCCACAGTCAGTTCGCTGTCGCGGGTAACGCGGAACTGGTAGCAGCCCTTGACCGTCATGCCAAGAAACAGCTCGTGCACATGCGAGTGCAGGATGGAGGACAGGAAGACAAAGGTGTGCGGGTGGCCGTTGCACACTTCCGGCGGCACCTTGATCACCCGAGGCAGGATACGCGGGGCTTGCACGATGGCGATGTCGGACTGGCGGCCAAAGGCATCGCGTCCTTCCAGTTCCACCGCGAAGTTGAGCGATTTGTTCAACACCTTGGGGAAGGGGTGGGACGGGTCGAGTCCAATGGGGGTGAGGATGGGCAGCAGCTCGTTGCTGAAGAAATCATGCACCCATTGCTGTTGTTGCTCGGTCCATTCGGTACGGCGCAGGAAGATGATGTCCTCCTGGCGCAGCGCCGGGAACAGTACATCACTCATCACGGCGTATTGCTGGCGAACCAGTTCGTGCGAGGCGGCTGATACCTTGGCCATGATCTGTGCCGGCGTTGAGCCGTCGGCCAGAATGCGGCTGGGGGTGAGCAGGGCGGTATCTTTCAGCCAGGCCATGCGCACTTCGAAAAATTCGTCCAGATTGGAGGAGACGATGCACAGGTACTTCAGGCGCTCCAGCAGCGGCAGGCTTGGGTCTTCGGCCTGAGCCAGTACTCTGCGGTTGAATTCGATCAGGCCCAGTTCACGGTTGAGCAGCAACTCGTGGGTTTGTGACATACGGTTTCGCGCCAATGATGAGAGTGATTGAGACAAAAAAGCCCTCGGTCAGGAGGGCTCTGCGTATTGATTACTGCTGCGGCGGCGTGTAGCCGGCCGGTGCATCGGCACCTGCGCCGAAAAAGTAGGCTTCCAGCTGTGCTGCCAGGTATTGGCGGGCACGGGCATCGGCCAGACTCAGACGGTTTTCGTTGATCAACATGGTCTGATAACGCAACCAGCCTTGCCAGGCTTCTTTGGAAACACTTTCATACACACGCTTGCCCAGCTCGCCCGGCAGCGGGGGGAAGTCGAGGCCTTCAGCCTCACGACCCAGCTTGATGCAATTGACGTTTCTTGCCATTGCGAATCCTTGCAAAAGTTAAACCGAATATACTGCAGTATTGTGTCACAGACATGAAACCCTTCCAACCATGCCACGGCTGTGGCTGAAGATGGGTTTACAGCTGTTTGACGAATATTTTCGAGCGGCGCTGATTGTTGTAGAAGGCCTGGCGCGCCAGCGGCAGCTGGCCACGACCGGCTTCGGCGAAGCCGCGCTCCACAAACCAGTGTGCGGTCTGGGTAGTTAGTACGAACAAGGCTTTCAGACCTTGGGTACGCGCCTGGTATTCCACATGCTTGAGCAGGGTTTCGCCAAAGCGGCCTTCACGTCGCTCGGGTGCCACCGCCAGGCAGGCCAGCTCGGCCATGCCGGCTTCGGGGAAGGCGTGCATGGCCACGCAACCATAAATCTTGCCGTCGTGCTCCAGCACCGAATACTGGGAAATTTCCATTTCCAGGTGTTCGCGGCTGCGCTTGACCAGAATGCCTTGTTCTTCCAGCGGACGAATCAGGTTGAGTATGGGGCCGACATCGTCAATGCTGGCGCTGCGGACCTTCACCAGCGAATCGCGGGCAATCATGGTGCCGGTGCCGCCATTGGTAAACAGCTCGGCCAGCAGGGAGCCATCCTCATGGTGGCTGACCAGATGGGCGCGCGGTATGCCGTCGCGGGTGGCTTTCACCGCATAGGGCAGGTAGGCGGTGACGTCGCGTTGCAAGTGACCGGCCTGCAGCAGGTCTTCAGCCTGCTGTGCCGTGAGCGAACTGACATGCTGGCCTTGTTCGTTGGTGACGCCACGTCCCTCGATCACGAAGATAAGCTTCTCGGCTTTCAGTGCAGAAGCCAGCTGGGCAGCCATTTCTTCCATAGTCAGATTGAAGGCTTCGCCGGTGACGGAATAACCGACTGGCGACAGCAAGACCAGTTCGCCAGCGGTCAGCCGGGTGTTGATGCCATCCACATCGATGCGCCGTACCTGCCCGGTGTACTGCATGTCCACGCCGTCCAGCACACCCAGCGGCTGGGCCGTGATGAAATTGCCGCCGGCCACGCGCAGATGGGCTCCGAACATGGGCGAGTTGGGCATGCCCATCGACAGTTGTGCTTCGATGCCATGCCGGGTAACGCCACAGGCCTGCTTGACGATTTCCATGGTGCTGGCATCGGTCACTCGTCGGTCGCGATGGAACAGCCGGTTCAGGCCGAAGCGCTTGAGCAAGGCTTCGATCTGGGGGCGAATGCCATGTACCAGCACCACGCGCACGCCCAGACTGACCAGCAGATTGATATCCTGCGACAGATTGTAAAAACCACCCTCCATCACGGCTTCGCCGCTGATGGCGAGCACGAAGGTTTTACCGCGAAAGGTATTGATGTAAGGGGCGGCTTCACGGAATGAGAGGACAAATTCCCGATTCAGCATTGTTGGATTGGCTCCCGCCATGGAAGGACTTCAGAAGTGACAAGCCTAGCAGGAATAGGGCTGGATGGGCAGGGCTTTTGCCGCCTGCTTTTCTGCGAGCTGAAATGAAAACAGCCACCCCGCACATGACGGGGTGGCTGCCTTAAGTGCTATCAATTGCCTTGTTTGATCAGCAGTTGCTGCACCTTGAGGATGTTCAGGCCCTGGGACAATTGGTAATCCTGCTTCGGATTCGGCTCGCGCGGGTTTTCCGGGCTGGCGTTCTTGTCGTCCTGTGGCTTGGGCGCTTCCTGTTTGATCACAGGCGGTGTTGCCGGCTTCACTGGCTTGGCCGATTTGGACGGGGCTTCGTCGCCATTCGGATTGGCCAGATGGTTTTCCAGATCCACCTCGCGTACGCGCAGGGCCTGGTCGGCAGCTGTCACGGTAGCGTCTTCCACCGCCACGTCCGGCACAATGCCCTTGGCCTGGATGGAGCGGCCACTTGGTGTGAAGTAGCGGGCGGTGGTCAGCTTGATGCCCCCGGCACTGCCCAGCGGCAGGATGGACTGTACCGAGCCCTTGCCAAAGGTCTGCGTACCCACCAGCACGGCGCGCTTGTGGTCTTGCAGCGCACCCGCGACGATTTCCGAAGCCGAGGCCGAGCCGCCGTTGACCAGCACCACCAGCGGTACCTTGTGGGTTTCCTGCGGCAGTACCGACAGCGGATCGGGCATGCCCGGGCGGCCGTAGTTCTGCGGCGTGGCTGTCAGCTTCATCTTGGCATCTGCAGTGCGGCCTTCGGTGTAGACCACCAGCGCATCCTTGGGCAGGAAGGCGGCGGATACGCCAACGGCGCTGGTCAGCAAGCCACCTGGGTCATCACGCAAATCCAGCACCAGGCCCTTGAGCGGCTGCTTGTTCTGCTTGGTCATGCTGGCCACGGCTTCCGCCAGATTTTCCGTGGTGTGCTCCTGGAACTGGGTGATGCGGACATAGCCGTAGCCCGGTTCCAGCAGCTTGAACTTGACGCTCTTGGTCTTGATGATGGCGCGGTTGAGGGTGAAGACCAGCGGTTTGGTTTCACTCTTGCGGGCAATGGTTAGCGTGACCTTGGTGCCGGGTTTGCCACGCATGCGTTTGACCGCATCATTCAGCGACAGGCCGCGTACCGGGGTGTCGTCGATCTTGATGATGAGGTCGCCACTCTTGATGCCGGCCTTTTGTGCCGGGGTGTCTTCAATCGGCGAGACGACTTTTACCAAGCCGTCTTCGGCACCGATCTCAATGCCCAGACCACCGAATTCGCCTTGGGTACCTTCACGCAATTCCTTGAAGGCATCGGCATCCATGTAATCGGAATGCGGGTCCAGCCCGCTGAGCATGCCCTTGATGGCCTCGGTAATCAGCTTTTTGTCATCGACCGGATCAACATAATCCTGCTTGATGCGGCCGAATACTTCGGCAAAGGTACGCAATTCATTCAGCGGCAGTGCGGTGGGTTCTTTGCCGGCAAAAGCCTGCACACTGAGGGTAAGGGCGCCGCCGGCCAGAGCACCGGCCGCGAGCCAGGCAATTTTTTTCATGCGATGACTAGTCATATTGTGTGTTGGTCTCCGATACCGCGGGTGGCTTAGCGTACCCAGGTTTGCGGGTTGAGAGGTCGTCCCATGTGCCGGATTTCAAAGTACAGGCCGGATTCGCCGCTGTCCAGTGCCCCTGTGTTGCCAAGTGTTTCACCGGCCTTGACCGAACTGCCCACGCTCTTGCCGATGGAGGACAGGCCGGTATACACCGTGAGGTAATTGCCGCCATGGTCAATGATCACGGCGTTGCCGAATCCGCGTAGCGCATCAGCATACACTACGTTGCCGTCGGCGACCGCATGTACGGCCTGCCCCGGCGCGGTTTTGATGAACAGGCCCTTCCACGAAGTCCCTTCACTACGGGCGCTGCCAAAGCGGCCGGCCAGTACGCCGGACACCGGCATTTTCATGCGGCCCTGCAGACTGGTGAACGCCTTGCCGGCAGCGCTGTTGTCTGCCACATCGTCGACGGGTTTTTCCTGTGGAACCGGTACGGTTTTCTTGGCTACTTCTGGCACTGGTTTGCCTTGCTTGCGCGCGCTTTCGGCCAGCTTGCGACGGCGTTCGTTTTCCTTCTTGGCCGCAATGGCCGCAGCCTGTCTGGCCTTGCGTTCTTCTGCCGCCTTGCGGGCGGCTTCTTTACGACGGCGTTCGATTTCCTGATTGATCTGGGCAATCAGGTTGGTCAGCCGCTTTTCATCCTCTTGCAGCTTGCCCAGTCGGCTTTGCCCGGCCTGGATTTCTCCGGACAGCTTGTTCAGTTGGGCCAGTTTGTTGGTCTTGCTGTTGAGCAGGGCGTTTTTTTCCCGGCTCTTATGATTGGACAGGGCGTCCAGGCGAGCCAGCTCCTGTTCCAGCTGGTAGGTCAGCGCTTCCAGTTCGTGCTGGTGGGTAATCAGCTGCGCCACCATCTGCTGCTGGGCTTTGGCAATGTGCTGGTAGTACACCATGTCCCGCGAGGTCTGGTTGGGATCATCGGCATTCAGCATCAGTTTCATGGCGTCGTGATCGCCATTTTTGTACTGCCTGGCCAGCATCTGTGCGACATGTTGCCGGGTGGTGGCCAGCTTGTTTGCAGTGTCTTGTACTTGTTTGCGCAGCTCGGCCAGTTGTTGTGCCGAATTGCTTTGCTTGTTTTCCAGCGTGGCAATGACCTTGCTGGTCTTGGCGATGGCCTGTTCCGACTCCTGAATGGCCGATTTGGCTTCCTGCTGCACCACCTGCTTCTGCGCGAGGTCCTTTTTCAGGCTGTCGATTTCCTTGCGCACCGATTGCAGATTCTGCTGCTGTGGTGCGGTAGACAGGGGAGGGGAGGCGGTAGGTGTCGCAGCTTGGGCCGCGCCGGCCAGCAGGGCGAACAGCAGTATCGGTTTCATTCCATTATCGCTTCGGATTAAGCCTGTGGCCTGCATGATAACAGGCGAATGCGGAGGGATGGGGATGGAGAGACCGCCGGTCTGCATGGCAGACCGGCGCAGTGACTTACTGGAAGTCGATCAGCGAACGGCCGGTCATTTCTTCCGGCTGGGGCAGACCCATCATGGCCAGCAGCGACGGCGAGATGTCTCGTAGTGCGCCACCTTCCTTGATCGTGGCTTTGCGGCCGATGTAGAGGAAGGGCACCTTGTCCAGCGTGTGCTGGGTGTGCGGCTGGTGATGCACAGAGTCGAACATCTGCTCGCAGTTCCCGTGATCGGCGGTAATCAGCACCTCGCCACCGGCGGCACGCATGGCATCCACGCAGCGTTTGATGCAGCCATCCAGTGCTTCCACGGCTTTCACAGCCGCATCGAACTTGCCGGTATGGCCCACCATGTCGCCATTGGCGTAATTGCAGATGATGGCCTGGTATTTGCCCGAGGCAATGGCTTCCACGATGTGGTCGGTCACCTGGGCTGCGTTCATTTCCGGCTGCAGATCGTAAGTGGCTACCTTGGGCGAGGGGACCAGAATGCGGTCTTCACCCGGATAAACCTGCTCTTCGCCGCCGTTGAAGAAGTAGGTAACGTGCGGGTATTTTTCAGTTTCGGCAATGCGCAGTTGCTTCAAGCCTTGCGCTGCCAGGTATTCGCCCAGACCATTGCTGATTTTCTGTGGTGCATAGGCCACCGGGTTGCTGTAGGCCTCGCCATAGGAGGTGAGGGTGGCGAACAGGCCCAGTTGGGGCTGGCGAGCCTTGAAACCGGCAAAAGCCGGATCGGTCAGCGCGGTGGTGAGCTGGCGGGCGCGGTCGGCACGGAAATTCATGAACAAGGCAACATCGCCGTCCTGCATCTTCACCGGTTCGCCGATGCTGGTTGCTGCCACGAATTCGTCGTTCTCGTCACGTGCATAGGCAGCAGTCAAAGCGGCCAGGCCACTGTCGGCATGGTGCAGGCCTTCGCCCTCCACCAGCAGTCGATAGGCAGGCTCTACTCGCTCCCAGCGTTTGTCGCGATCCATGGCCCAGTAGCGACCGGTAACCGATACCAGACGGGCCGCCGGGCAGTCAGCCAGCACGTCATCCAGGCGCTTGAGGTAGGTTTCAGCGCTACGCGGCGGAGTGTCGCGGCCATCCAGGAAGGCATGCACGTAAATCTTGCTGACGCCTGCGGTCTGTGCGGCGCGGATCAGGGCGAAAATGTGATTTTCGTGGCTATGTACACCGCCATCGGACAACAGACCCATCACGTGCAAGGCCGAAGTTTTTGCTTGCTGGATGGCTTGTTGCAGGACGGGATTCTGGTCGAAACGATTTTCTTCGATATCGCAGTCGATGCGGCTGATGTCTTGTTGGACAATCCGACCGGCGCCGATGTTGAGGTGGCCGACTTCCGAGTTGCCAAACTGTCCTTTGGGCAGGCCGACAAAGCCTTCGGAGGCATCGATTACGCCGTAGGGAAACGCCTGTTTCAGTGCGTTCCAGGTGGGAGTGTTGGCATGCAGGATGGCGTTGTCGTCGCCTTCCAGTCGGTGTCCGAAGCCGTCGAGGATGAGGAGTAATACCGGTGTGATAGCTGTCATGATGTCCACAATCAGAATATTAGAAATTCTTGATGGTATTGATTTTTTTAGTTAGTATTGTACCGTAGTCAAACCAATATAAATACGCATTGCAATCTACTTAGGAGCAGAGCTTGCTGTTCAACGATGACCAGATCGAACAGTCCTCAAGGGCGATGAAGGCAATGTCGCATCCCTTGCGGTTGAAGATCATTTCGGTACTGGGCGACCAGGAAGTCAGTGTGCAGGATATTGTGGAGCAGGTAGGAACCTCGCAGAGCAACATTTCCCAGCATCTGGCCATCATGCGCGACAAAGGTGTGCTGCGAACACGCAAGGATGCCAACCGGGTTTATTACCGTGTCGGTGATATCCGGACACTGGAAGTGCTCAAGATGATGCGTGAAGTATTCTGTGGTTTTGTCGACTGACCCATCTGTCAGGCAATGCCAATAAAAAAAGGCCGCTCAGCGGCCTTTTTTGCGTCTTACATACAGTGTTTTGTTGACGGTGGCGACAATGTCGCCAGCCTGGTCCCGGATGTCCACCTTTAGCTCCGGCAGATATTTCTCGCCGCCGGCGGTGCGCTGGCGGATGTCCTGCAGTTGGGTTTCGTCCAGCTGGAAGCGGGCACTGACCACGCCGGTGCCGGGCTTGTGATATTCGATGGAACCCGCCTTGT
This sequence comes from Aquitalea aquatica, assembly GCF_013911085.1. Taxonomy (GTDB): domain Bacteria; phylum Pseudomonadota; class Gammaproteobacteria; order Burkholderiales; family Chromobacteriaceae; genus Aquitalea; species Aquitalea aquatica. The sequence goes on along the minus strand of NZ_JACERN010000030.1, from coordinate 209,630 downwards.
CCCACACCACATAATCCGGACCGAGTGACTGTATCAGCATCAGCATGAAAAATGGATCAGTCATCGAATACAGACTTCCACCAAAGTGCACGCCGACGTAATTGCGATTGGTCAGGCCTAGCCGTAAGCGCACATCGACTTGCTTCCAGTCGGAAGCGATGTGGCAGACCTTGATGCCGGCTCCCAGAAAGGGCGGCCACAGGTTGATGATGGTCTTGATCAGGCGCGGCGAAGGTTTCAGCATGGTTGCGTTCAAACGGTTGTTTGATTTGCATGCTCGGCAAAAAGCTGATCCATGTCAAGCAAACCTCTTATTAACCCCGCAGGTTTCAGAATGGCAACTCCGGTTGTGCTCCCTGCGGATGGTCGATAATAGCCTCGGTGAGACCCTCTGCCAGACGTAGCAGAACTCTTTCCTGATTCAGTAATTCCTGGGGTGATTTCACGGTTTGCCCATCGCGCTTTTGCACAATGGCATAGCCGCGGCTGAGCACCGCTTCCGGACTCATCGCTTCGAGTGTGGCGCGGTGTTGCTGTAGCAATTGCTGCTGTCGGTGCAGCGTCTGGCTGACTCCACGTTGCAGACGTTCGGCCAACTGGGCAAGCTGCTGCTGCTGCTGGGCAAGTTGGGGCTGGTGTCGCTGCATGCGGCTGCTGGCTAGTTGCAGCGCCCAGCGTCGGCGTGAGAACAGGGAGTCCAGCCCGCGCTGCATGCGATCGCTGGCCTGGTTCAGGGTCTGGGCCTGGCGGCGCAGCTTGTCGCCAGGGTGTGCCAGGCGACGGGCCAGGTAGTCCAGTCGCTGCGACTTGTCAGTGAGCAGCCGGGACAAGGCGCGCTCCAGACCGCGCTTGCCTTGCTCCAGTTGCAGACGAAGTTGTTCCTGATTGGGAGAAACCAGCTCGGCAGCGGCCGTAGGGGTCGGGGCCCGACGGTCGGCTACAAAGTCAGCGATAGTGAAATCGGTTTCGTGGCCTACGCCGCTGACGGTGGGAATGGTGCAGGCGGCCAGGGCGCGGGCAACGATCTCTTCGTTGAATGACCACAAGTCTTCGATGCTGCCCCCGCCCCGGCAGACAATCAGCACTTCTACTTCCTGCCGGGTCGAGGCTTGCTGGATGGCGGCGGCAATTTGCCGGGCGGCCGTTTCCCCCTGCACCTGTGCCGGGTAGAGGATGACCGGAATGCCGGGCATGCGCCGCGCCAGAGTGGTGACGACATCGCGCAGTGCCGCAGCCGCAGGGGAAGTGACGATGCCGATGGCGCGTGGGTGCGGCGGCAAGGCGCGCTTGCGGGCCTGCTCGAACAAGCCTTCGGCATTCAGCTTGGCTTTGAGTTTTTCAAAGGCTTCATACAGGCGGCCCAATCCGGCCGAGCGCATGGTGTCGACATTGATCTGGAAGTCGCCACGGGCTTCGTACAGGGTGACCAGGCCTTTGAGTTCCACCTGCATGCCTTCGGCCAGGCGGAAGGGCAGCAGGCTCAGTTTGTGGCGGAACATGACGCAGCGGATTTGTGCGCCGCCATCCTTGAGCGAGAAATAGGCGTGACCGGAAGCCGCCAGGGTCAGATTGGATATTTCACCGCCGATCCACATGGGAGGCAGACCTGATTCGAGCAGGTCACGCGCCATGCGGTTAAGCGAGGAGACGCTGATAACATCGTTGGCCGAGGTATTGAAATTCATGGTTGTCAAGTCATCCACAGCAAGAATACCGTTTTTTGTCGTCTGTAAATTGTCGGACAATGCTTTTGGCTGGTGGTATGTTGCTTTGATTAAATTCTTTTAAAAACAGTAACTTGTGTGTTTTGTTCAAATTGCGTGCAGCCTGATGAAAGCGCCGTGCCAGCAGGATATGAGCGGTCTGTTCACAAGCTTATCAACAAAGTTATCCACAGCATCTGTGGATGCGGCCAAATTTCCCTTAGAAAATCGACTCTTAGCGAATTTCCTTACATTGGTTTGGGAAATGTCTTTTTTTATTGGCGGCAAGTCTCTGCCTACGGTTGCCGAGAACCCTGGCAACCGCTAAAGTTTAGCGTTTAGCTAAAGCTTTGGAGAATGTTTCGTGTGGTCAATCATTGAAGCGGCCGGTTGGCCGATCTGGACCATCATTCTGGCCTCGGTCATTTCGCTGGCCATCATCTTCGAGCGACTGTTCAGTTTGCGCGCGTCGCTGATCGTACCGGATGGCCTGCTGGCGCAGACTGTAACCGAATATCGTCGGGTTGGCGCCTCGGCCGACCTGCTGCAATTACTCAACAACCATTCACCGCTGGGCAAGCTGTTCGCTGCTGGCCTGCGTAATGTCAGCGTCAGTCGCGAGGTGATGAAAGACGCCATCGAGGACGAAGGCCGCGTGGTGGCGCATCAACTGGAACGCTTCCTGAATACGCTGGGCACCATCGCTGCCATGGCCCCCTTGCTGGGCCTGCTGGGCACGGTGATCGGCATGATCGAGATTTTCGGTTCGCAGGCTCCAGGCGGTTCATCCAATCCGCAGCAACTAGCACATGGTATTTCCATTGCACTGTACAACACGGCTTTTGGCTTGATTGTGGCGATTCCCAGCATGATGTTCTATCGCCATTTCCGCGCTCACGTGGATGGCTTGCTGGTCGAAATGGAATCCCAGGCGGTGAAGCTGGTGGAAGTACTGCATGGCGAACGCCAGAATGGCAGCAAGTCATGAATTTTCGTCGTGGACGGCAACGCGAGGAGCCGGAAATCAACTTCATTCCGATGATTGACTTGCTGTTGGTGATCCTGATTTTCCTGATGGTCACCACCACTTATTCAAAATTTGCCGAGCTGAAGATCAAGCTGCCCAGTGCTCAGGCCGAAACCAGTCAGCCTGTGGCTACCGAGATCACGGTAGCGGTGGCGGCTTCCGGTGAGATGGAAGTGGCAGGACACAAGCTGGCGGCCGGTGACAAGTCGGCCTTGCAGGTGCAGTTGCGCGATGCGGCTGCCGGCAAGAAAGACCCGGTGATCATCATCAACGCCGATGCCAAGGCAACTCATCAGTCGGTAGTGAGTGTCATGGAGGCCGCCCGGGCTGCTGGCCTGACCCAGCTGACTTTCGCCACGCAAAACAGCACACCGTGAGTCGTCTCAGCCAACGTATCGAACGCCACTGGTATCAAGCTGTATGGTGGCTGACAGCCCTTCTGGCTCCGCTGGAAGGGCTGTTTGCACTGGTGTCGGCATTGCGGCGCATGGCTTATCGCTTGCGGCTGCTACGCAGCCATCAGCTGGCGGTGCCGGTGGTGGTGATCGGCAATATCAATGTGGGTGGCGTCGGCAAAACACCGCTGACGCTGAGCCTGTTGGCCAGTTTGCAAGCCCAGGGCGTGCGCGTGGGGGTGGTCAGCCGTGGTTATGGCGGCATGCACCAGCAGCCAACCCTGGTGAGTGCGGACTGTAGCCCGCAGCTGGTGGGGGACGAACCTCTGCTACTGGCCGCCAGTGGTGCTCCGGTGGCGGTGGGGCGAGACCGGGTGGCCGCTGGCCAGCTGCTCTTGCGTGTTCATCCCGATTTGCAGCTGATCCTGACCGATGACGGCCTGCAGCACTACCGGCTGGCGCGTACGCTGGAAGTAGTGGTGCTGGATGGCGGACGCGGTCTGGGTAATGGCCATCTGCTGCCGGCTGGCCCGCTGCGCGAACCGGCCTCCCGTCTTGCCAGCGTGGACGCTGTGGTAGTGAATGGCGTCGCTTCATCCCTGCCGCTGCCAGCTGCATTGCCCTGCTTTCAGATGCTACTGAGTGCAGAGCGCCTGGTGTCACTGGCTGATCCGGCACGGAGTCGCAGTGTGGCTGATTTCGCAACCGAGCCGGTGCTGGCACTGGCAGGTATCGGTCATCCCGAGCGTTTTTTCAACACCCTGCAAGGCCTGGGATTTTCCCTGCAGCACTGCCTGAGCTTTCCTGATCATCACGATTTCAGCCCGGCAGATTTGCCTGCGGGCGACAGCCCGATCATCGTCACCAGCAAAGATGCGGTGAAATTACGGCGGGTGATTCATGATGCGGCGCAGCGTGCTAGACTATGGGTCTTGCCGGTTACGGCACAGCTGACGCCAGATCTGGCGAGCTGGCTACTTTCCCGATTGAAGATAAGACATGGACGCTAAATTTCTGGACATTCTGGTGTGCCCGCTGTGCAAAGGCCCGCTGGTATTCGACAAGGCCCAGCAGGAACTGATCTGCAAGGGTGATCGTCTGGCTTTTCCGGTACGGGACGGCATCCCGATGATGCTGGAAACCGAAGCGCGCGAACTGCCGCCGGAAGAAGAAGTGAAATGAGCGGTTTTGCCGTCGTCATTCCCGCGCGCATGGCCTCCAGCCGTTTGCCGGGCAAGCCTCTGGCTGATCTGGCCGGCAAGCCCATGGTGGTGCGGGTGGCCGAACAGGCGGTAAAGAGTGCCGCTACTCAGGTGGTGGTGGCTACCGACCATGCCGATATCTTGCAGGCCTGCACTGCACATGGCATTGCCGCGGTAATGACGCGTGTTGATCACGCCAGCGGCACTGACCGCCTGGCGGAAGTTGCACAGCAGATGCAGTGGGATGCCGCGCAGATCGTGGTGAATGTACAGGGCGACGAGCCCTTGATTGATCCGGCACTGATCGACCGTCTGGCCGCACTGATGGCCGAGACCAAGGTGCCGATGGCCACCGTGGCCCACCCCTTTCATGCTGCACAAGACATGTTTAATCCCAATGTGGTCAAGGTTGTGCTGGACCACGCTGGGCGGGCCCTGTATTTCAGCCGGGCGCCCATCCCCTATGCCCGTGACGCGTTTGCACACGATACAAGCGTCTTGCCAGCCGACCTACCGGTCTTGCGGCACATCGGCATGTATGCCTACCAGGCAGGCTTTTTGCAGACCTATAGCTCATTGAGCCCGGCACCGCTGGAGCAGTTCGAAGCACTGGAACAGCTGCGCGTGCTGTGGCATGGCTACCCCATCATGGTGGCCACGGTGAGCGAAGCACCCGCAGCCGGTGTGGATACGCCGGAAGACCTGGAACGGGTGCGTGCCGTACTGGCCGGGCGCTGAGCGTCTGGCAAGGCCGCAGCAGAAGACGGCCGATGAACACCAAACACAATAAACGACATACAAACTGACGGGAGTAATTATGCGATTGATTCTGTTGGGCGCTCCGGGCGCTGGCAAGGGCACTCAGGCCAACTATATTCGTGAACAGTTCGGCATTCCGCAGATTTCCACTGGCGACATGCTGCGTGCGGCGGTCAAGGCCGGTACTCCGCTGGGCCTGGAAGCCAAGTCCATCATGGATGCCGGCGGCCTGGTGCGTGATGACATCATTATCGGTTTGGTGAAGGAACGTATCGCCGAAGCCGATTGTGCCAACGGTTTTCTGTTCGACGGTTTCCCGCGTACCATTCCGCAAGCTGAAGCCATGATCGCTGCCGGCGTGGACATCGACTACGTAGTCGAGATCGATGTACCGGATGCGGCCATCGTCGAGCGCATGGCTGGCCGTCGTGTGCACGTGACCTCCGGTCGTACCTACCACATCACCTTCAATCCGCCGAAAGTAGCTGGTAAGGATGACGAGACCGGTGAAGACCTGATCCAGCGTGATGACGACCACGAAGAAACCGTGAAAAAGCGTCTGGCGGTATATCACGAGCAAACCGAAGTGCTGGTGGGCTTCTATGGCGAACGCGCTGCCAGCGGCGATGCCAAGGCTCCCAAGTACGTCAAGATCGATGGTACCCAGCCGGTAGATGTGGTGCGCGGCAATGTATTGAAGGCGCTGGGCGCCTGAGCTGCAGACTGAGCTGTTGATGAAACAAAGCGGGCTGCGGCCCGCTTTGTTGTTGCTGTCGCAGCATTTTCGCCTTGCCCGAGCTTGTATTGCAATGAATTGACGCTATCTTGCTGGTATACATTGGAACTGTGATGGTGTTTTGCTTGCCCAAGCTTGTCCCGGATGGCCGCTTTGGTTTTGCCGGATGCCCAGCCGGGCAAGAGAAAGAGGTGTTATGTATTACGGAGAGCGCTTCAACGGGATTTCCCACCTGGTGGGCACCGTGCTGGCCATTACCGGGCTGATCAGCCTGGTGTATGTGGCGGCCGAGCAGGGCGATCCCTGGAAAATTGTCAGCTTCAGCCTGTACGGTTCTACCTTGGTGCTGCTGTATCTGATTTCCACGCTGTATCACAGCGCCAGAGGGCGGGCCAAGGCTATTTTGCAGAAGTGCGACCATTCGGCTATCTATTTGCTGATTGCCGGCAGCTATACGCCGTATTGCCTGGTTACCTTGCGCGGAGCCTGGGGCTGGACATTGTTCGGTCTGAGCTGGGGTCTGGCCATTTTCGGCATTATCCAGGAGTTGACGCTGGGACGGCGCACCCGGCTGCTGTCGATGATTTTGTATGTGGTGATGGGCTGGCTGGTGGTGATTGCCATGCAGCCGCTGATTGCTGCGATGTCCTGGGGCGGACTGTTCTGGCTGGCCCTGGGTGGCCTGATTTACAGCGTGGGGATTTACTGGTTTCTCAATGACGAGAAAATCCGCCATGGCCACGGTATCTGGCACTTGTTTGTGCTGGGGGGCAGCATCTGCCAGTTTGTCAGCGTGATGTTTTACGTGGCCTGATTATTAGCGCCTCCAGATCATGACAAAGCCGCCACAGCGCATGCTGCTGGCGGCTTTGTCATGGAATGGCCTTATAGCTCGAAGGGTAGTCGTCCTTCTTCCACCATATCGCACAACGCACTGACGACGACCGGGTCAAACTGGCTGCCTGCGCGGCTGCGGATATAGTCCAGCGTTTCCGACAGCTCCCATGGTTCCTTGTAGGGTCGCTTGTTCAGCAGGGCATCAAATACATCCACCACCGCCACAATACGAGCAGAGAGCGGTATTTGCTGCTCTTTCAGCTTGTTGGGGTAGCCATTGCCATCGAAATGTTCGTGGTGGCCGCCGGCGATTTCAGAACCAAGTGACAGATAGCTCTGGCCTTCCACCATTTGTGCCGATTTGGCCAGGATGCTGGCACCAATGCCGGCATGTTGCTCCATGATGCGCCGTTCGTCGGGGTCCAGTTTGCCGGGTTTGAACAGAATGTGATCCGGCGTGCCAACCTTGCCGACATCGTGCAGGATGCTCGCCATACCTACCATGTCCATGAATTCGGCAGAGAGCAAGTCCAGATACTGCCCGCGCTGGCGGATTTCGCCGGCAATGGCATCGGTGAGCTTCTGCACCCGCAGTACGTGAGCGCCGGTATCGGTATCACGGTATTCGGCCAGGGCTGCCAGGGCTACCACGGTGGCTTCCTGCGAGTGGCGTAGCTGATTGTAGAGGTAGAGGTTGTCGTAGGCCGAGGAAATGCGCTGGCAGAATACCTCCAGCAGATTGCGTTCTACATCGTCCAGCGGCCAGGGTGGAGTGAAGTGCACGGCAAATTCGCGCCCGTTTTGCGCGGTAATGCACAGCACATCATAGGGATGCTGGTAGATGTTGTGTTTTTCCTGCAAGGCCTGCCGGATGGCGCTTGCCAGTTCCGGGTAGTCGTCCAGGCTGCCGCTTTCCAGCAGACATTCATAGGCGCCGGCGGCGGCCAGGATCTCTAGTTGCGGCCGGCCCGTCATGTCCGGCGTGCTTTCCACGCAGAGAATGCCATCGGTGCCGACATCCAGAATGGCGCTGATCTGTTTGAGCACGCCAGAGGCGAACTCCTTCAGCGAGAACATCTGGTAAAGATCGGCAGCCCCTTCCAGAATCTTGGCCAGACCCTGGCGGTTTTTCTCAATGGTAATCAGGTTTTCGTAGGCCCGCAGCGAGGCAATGACGGTGGTGAACAGCTTTTGTACCGTCAGCTCGGTCTTGGTCTTGTAGTCGTTGATATCGTAATTGAGGATGACCTCCTGCTCCGGTGCCTGGCCGGGTTGGCCAGTGCGCAGCACGATACGGGTAGTGCTGATCTGCAGTTCCTCACGGATATTACGGACCAGTCGCAGGCCGGCGTCATCGGTTTCCATCACCACATCCAGCAGGATCAGTGCTACATCGGCATGCTGTTGCAGCATCTGCAGGGCCTCGGCTGCAGAGTAGGCACTGAGCAGCTCGAGTGCGCGATCCTTGTAGCGGATATTGCGGATGGCCAGTGCCGTGGCGCTGTGGACATCTGGCTCGTCATCCACGATCAGGATTTTCCATGGATGTCTGTACTGGGGTAAAGGCTTGCACTGGTCTGGTGGATCATCATCCAGCAGCCAGTCGTCGTCATTTACTTGCTGCTGGCTCATTGGTTGAACTCCTTGTGCTGGATTTCAGGGGCGATGCAGGGAATGGTGATGATGAAGCTGCTACCTTTGCCGACTTCACTATGCACTTCGATGATGCCACCCAGACGTTGCCGAATGATGTTGTAGACGATATGCAAGCCAAGACCGCTGCCACCGCTGCCACGGCGGGTGGTAAAGAAGGGGTCGAAGATGCGGCTGAGGTTTTCGGCAGGAATGCCCTTGCCGTTATCCTCAATGCTCAGCTTTACATTATTGTTGCTGCTGCGTTCGGCATGGATGCTGATGGTGCCGCCGGGCTTTTCATCAAAGCCATGCACGAGTGCATTGACCAGCAGGTTGGTGATCACTTGCGACACCGCGCCCGGATAGCTGTCCAGCAACAGGTCGTCTTCGCAGGAAATGTCGATGCTGGTCTGCGAACGCTTGAAGCGCGGTTTGAGGCTGGTGACGATCTCACTCAGATAGTCATTCAGCTGGAAGTCGCGGCGCTGCTCGCTGGTTTGATCCACGGCCACCTGCTTGAAGCTGTGGATGAGGTTGGCGGCGCGTTCCGCATTGGACAGAATCAGTTCGCAGCATTCCTTGGCGGTATCCAGATAAGCCTGGAAATCACTTTTCTTGATGCCGCCGTTATCCAGTTTTTCCGTGATATGCAGGGTCGTGGTGGCCAAGTGCGACGCTGTGGTCAGGGTAATGCCCACCGGCGTGTTGATTTCGTGGGCAACGCCAGCCACCAGGCTACCCAGCGAGGCGAGTTTTTCAGCCTCGACCAGGGTTTGCTGGGTCTGCACCAATTGGCGCAAGGCCAGTTCGGCATTGTCTTTTTCCAGGCGGGCCTGCGCCTCGGCCGTCGTGCGCATGGCGAGGTCGGCCGAAATACGGTCGACAATACGGTTGAAGCTACGGGTGACTGCGCCGAACTCATCCTGGGTTTGCTGCGAAATGCGGGAAGACTTGGCATCGTCACTGCTGGCCGCACGATTCAGCGCATCTTGTAGCCGTTTGAGCGGATCAAAAACGAAGCGGTTCAGGTTGTAGGTCATCACGAAGAAGATCAATACATCCAGGACCACGATTTCCAGCAGGATTTCCAGCAAGTGCACCAGTTGGCGGTGTTCCAGCTGGCTGCGCGACAGATAGAGGGTGGCGGTACCGAGCTTTTCACGATTCTGGTAGATGATGGGTAGGCTTAGCACATCATCGCTACTGGGCTTTTCCGATGGTGCCATGTCGCGCAGGGTGTTGCTGTCGCTGCGAATGCGGCCGATGTTGAGCCCTGCATCCCCGGTAATGCGGATGGCCACTACCGAGTTCCAGCCTAGTTCGGCATCCAGTGTCAGACGGGTATAGGAGTCATCCATCTGCCAGACGCCATGTGGCAGGGATAAGGAAAGCCGCGCCTGTAATGAGGCGCGTTGTGCTTGGTAGTCTGCTTCGTCCTGGCTGCGGTTCTGGTTATACGACAACAGACCGGTGATCGCCACGATCACGGTCACCCCTATCATCAGCCAGAGCCGGAGCTTTGATTTAATACTGTTCATTGCTTTTATTATCCCTCTTACCCTGTTTGAATCCTAGAAACTCAACCCGGGAATTGCCACAACTGTTTGCTAAGCATGTTGGCATCGCAGTCTGGAGCTGTCACGGCTATCGTGCGTGATGGGGATAATTTAATGGTTTATGTTTGCAAATGGCAGCACAACAAGCAGGTACTCGTTGAGAAATGCGGTTTTTTTGCACTGTAGTTCAGTTTCAATCAGTTCCCGCATATAGCGTGGGAACTGATTTAAAGGACAGTTTTAGTGAATTTTCCCCAGTTTCTGCAGCAGTAGTCCGCCCAGAATCAACCCCAGCCCGATCAGTGTGGAAGGCAGGATAGGTTCGCCAACAATGAAATGGATCAATCCCAGTGACAGCAGTGGTGACAGGAAAATCAGATTGGCGATGCGCGCAGTGCTGCTAGTGAGCTTCATTGCACTCAGCCACAGTACGAAGGTGAAGCCCATCTCCAGCCCGCCGACATAGGCCGCACCAGCCAGTCCTTGCCAGGCCACAGGTTTGAGCTCGCCGCTAAAGGCACAAAAAGCCAGTGTCAGCGGCAGGGAGAGCAGGAAATTGAGTGTGAGTCCGATGACGGGTTCGCGTTGATCGCGGGCATTGAAAATCCAGTAGCCGGCCCAGAGCAGGGTGGAAGCCAGGGCGAAGCCAACACCCTTCAGGCTGGAAAAATGCAGTTGCAGCAGCTGGCCGTGGGTGCCGATGACCAATACACCCAGATAGCAAATCACCGCGGCCAGGATGTCATGGCGGCTCAGCTTGTGTTTGAGCAGGGGCACTGACAGCAAGGTCATGGTCAGTGCCCAGGTGTAGTTGATGGCCTGTGCTTCTTGCGCCGGAAGCAGGGCGTATGCCTGGAACAGAATCAGGTAGTAGGCGAGCGGATTGACTGCACCCAGCAGCAGTGAGCGACGCCAGTGTTGGCGCAGGGCGGGTAGCAGGCTGGCAAGACGACCTTGCCACAGCAAGATGGAAAACAGACTTAGCGTCGAGGCAATGCTTGCATACAAAACGAGCTGTGCAGGTGACAGGTGCTGCAAGCTGATTTTGAAGGCAGCGGCGACTGTAGACCAGGCAAGAACGGCAGAAAGCCCTAGCAGGTAAGCTTTTTTTTGTTGAGGCAAGACAAAATTCTCCACCATATTGGTGGCTCATTTTACATGCGGCTAGCGTGCTGTGCGAATCGTTATTGTATACAAAAAGGCGGTTAAAACTGCGGGGGCTAAAGCAGGCGGTTCAGCCAGTGGCTGCAGCGCTGGCTGGTGGCCGATGCGGTCAGGCCAATAGGACCACCTGCCTGTTGCTGGTATTCATCACCGGCCAGTCCGTGTACCCGCGCAGCCAGACTGCTGGCGGCATGCGCATCCATGCCCTGTGCCAGCAGCGCGGTGATCAGTCCGGTCAACACGTCTCCTTGCCCGGCGGCAGCCAGTGCCGGACCACCACTGGTATTGAGCAGATAGGGCTGGCCAACGCTCACGATCAGGCTACCGGCACCTTTGAGCAGCACGGTGCACTGGAAACGCTCGGCCAGCTGACGTGCGGCGGCCAGGCGGTCGCTTTGCACGGTGGCGGTTGGGCAAGCCAGCAGGCGCGCTGCTTCTGCCGGGTGGGGTGTCAGTATGGTGGCGGCCGGACGCTTGGCCAGTGTGTGCTGCAGGTCGGCATTGCTGGCCAGCAGGTTCAGAGCATCGGCATCCAGCACCAGTGGCAGGGGGCTGGCCAGGGCCAGCTTGAGCCATTGCTGGGCCGGTTTGTCCTGACCCAGGCCGGGACCAAGCGCCAGGACGTCGGCGGTAGGCAGCGGCATGGCCGGATCGGCATGTTGCAGCATCAGCTCCGGACAGATGGGGTCGACGGTCAGGCTGCCATCCAGTGTCAGTACATGCACTTTGCCGGCTCCTGCAGCCAATGCTGCGCGGCCAGCCAGCAGGGCAGCACCCAGCATGCCGCGATTGCCGCCAATGATGCATAGCGTGCCATTGCTGCCTTTGTGGCTGTCGCGTTGGCGTTGCAGTGGGCTGGCATCCTGCCGGTTCAGGTAGCCCTCGGCTGACGGAAGCAGTGCTTGCGGGCAGTCGAGTGCGGCCAGTTCGATTTGGCCTGCATGGTCGGCACCCGCAGCAAAGAACAGTCCCGGTTTGTGGCAGAGAAAGGTCAGCGTATGACTGGCGCGGATGCAGGCTTGTTGTGCCTGCCCGGAGTAGGGGTCCAGTCCGCTCGGGCAGTCGAGGGCCAGTTTCAGGCAGTCCAGCTGATTGAGCTGAGTCATGACGGCGGCCCAGTCAGCTGACAGCGGGCGGCTGAGGCCGATGCCGAACAGGCCGTCGATCAGCAGGTCTGGCGTCGGGTAGTCACCTGCCAGCTGCTGCAGCGGAATCCCGCCAGCCTGGCGTATGGCATGCAGTGCAGCCAGGCTTTGTAAGCTGGTGGCGGCTTGCGGTAGCAGGATGTCCACACTGTAGCCAGCCTGCATCAGTAATAGGGCAGCATACAGCGCATCTCCGCCATTATTGCCGGGGCCGGCTGCCACCAGGATACGGGCATCGCTGTCCAGTTGTCGTCTCACCCAGTCGGCGGTGGCGCGGGCGGCGCGTTGCATTAGATCCAGCCCTTGCAGCTCGGCTTCGGTTTCCAGCCGACGCAGGGCCGGCAGACTCCACAACGCGTTTTCCCGCATGGCTTACTCCTTGTGCGATTCACCCCAGCGCGGCATCAGCTGATGGGGAATGCGTAGCTGATCCAGAATACGTGCCACGACAAAATCCACCATGTCATCGACGCTAGCTGGATGGGTATAGAAGCCTGGCGATGGTGGCAGGATGACCACGCCCAGCCGTGCCAGTTGCAGCATGTTTTCCAGGTGGATGACCGACAGCGGGGTTTCGCGCGGTACCAGGATCAGTTTGCGACCTTCCTTGATGCTGACATCGGCCGCCCGCTCAATCAGATTGTCGCTCATGCCATGAGCAATGGCAGCCAGGGTGCCCATCGAACAAGGGCAGACTACCATGGCATCTGCCGGATTGGAGCCAGAGGCGACCGGGGCAAACCATTCTTCACGGCCAAACACTGCCAGCTGTTCCGCTTGTGCGCCGGTGCGTTCGTATAGCCATTGCTGTACCTCGGCAGGGCGCGAGGGCAGTTGCAGATTCATTTCCTGCTTGGCCACCACTTGGGCGGCTTGTGAGTACAGAACCCACACGCGGATGCCGGCGGCGATCAGTGCATCGATCAAGCGCAGGCCATAGGGCAGACCGGAGGCTCCGGTCAGGGCGACGGTAACGGTTTTGGGTATGGACATCAGCATCTTCCATGGGCAGGGATCTTGCCGATGCTGTGGGCAGGATCCGTAATGGCCGGGAGGTAGGGGGGAGCAGCCAGTGCCAGGCTCAGGCTTCGCGAAACAGCTGGCGGTGGCGCAGCAGCACCTGCTCTGCAGGAAAGGCCCGAGCCAGTTGTTCGGTAATGTAGACCGAGCGGTGCTGCCCGCCGGTGCAACCAATCGCCACTGTCAGATAGCTGCGGTTTTCACGGCTGAATTCCGGCAGCCATTTGGCCACCATATGACGAATGTCTTCGGTCATTTCTGCTACCAGCGGATGCTGCAGGAAAAAATCGACAATCGGCAGATCCCGGCCGGTCAGAGGACGCAGGGCAGGGTCGTAATAGGGGTTGGGCAGGCAGCGCACATCGAAGACATAGTCGGCATCCAGAGGGACGCCATGCTTGAAACCGAAGGACTCGAAGATGATGGTCAGCCGGCTGCTATCGGCTTCTACCAATTCCTTGATCCAGCTTTTCAATGCATTGGCGGACAGCTCGCTGGTATCGATGCGAATGCCCATTTCCTGGATAGAGGCCAGTAACTCCTGCTCCAGCCGGATGCATTCCTCTACGGTGGAGCCACTGCCGGACAAGGGGTGGCGACGGCGGGTTTCGGAAAAGCGCTTGACCAGGGTTTCCGGCTTGGCTTCCAGAAATAACAGCCGTACATCCACGCCTTGCTGGCGCAGCTTGTCCACTTCCTGTGGCAATGCACCCAATGAAGGGCTGGAGCGGGTGTCCACGCTAATGGCGATCTGCTCGTAGCCGTAGTCGGCATACAGCGACATGGCTTCATGCAGCATGGTGGCCGGCAGATTGTCCACACAGTAATAGCCGGAGTCCTCCAGTGCGCGCAGGGCGATGGATTTGCCGGAGCCGGACAGGCCGCTAATCAATATCAGGCGCATTTTCCTGATCTCTGAGGAAGTTGGTATGGCGTTCGATGAATTCACGTGTACTGTCGATGCCACGCAGTTGCAGGATGTAATTGCGTACTGCCGCTTCCACCAGCACGGCCAGGTTGCGGCCGGCAGCCACTGGCAGCACCACCTTGCGTACGGTCACCCCCAGAATGTCCTGGGTTTCGGACTGGATATTCAGTCTATCCAGCGCCTGCATGGCCTGGTCGTTGGCCTTGACCAGATGGATGATCAGTTTGAGCACCTTTTTCGGCCGGACGGCGGTTTCACCGAAAATGGTACGGATATTCAGAATGCCTAGGCCACGCACTTCCAGAAAGTCGCGCAGCAGCGGCGGGCAACGGCCTTCCAGCGTTTCCGGGCCGATGCGGTAGAGTTCAACTGCATCGTCAGCCACCATGCCGTGACCGCGCGAAATCAGTTCCAGCGCCAGTTCGCTCTTGCCCATGGCCGAGTCGCCCATGATCAGCACGCCGATTTCCAGTACATCGAGAAAAACGCCATGCAGCACCGTTGAAACCGCCAGCGCGCGCGCCAGATAGATGCGCAACACATCCATCAGGTAGGGGCTTTCCAGCGGTGTGCTCATCAGAGGCACATTATGGGTGTGGCAGTAGTCGCGCAGCAGCTTGGGAACTTGTTGACCATTGGCCACCATCACCACCGACATCGTCTTGTGGAATAGCTGATCCAGTGCGGTCTTGGCTGCGGACTGTTCTAGCCGGTTCAGGTAGTCGACTTCTGCCAGGCCCAGCACCTGTACGCGGTTGGGGTGGATGAAGTTGAGGTGACCAACCAGTGCCAGCGTGGGGCGCTGCTCGTCATTGCCGATGGGGCTGTCGGCACCACCAGTACCGGCCACCCAGGTCAGGTTGAGCTTTTGCTGATTGTCCTGATACAGCCGGCGCACGGTGATACTAGGCATTATTGGTATTCCATGCGGTGAGCAGCTGGTAGAGCTCGGCGCGGTTGGTGGCGGTCAGCAATTGTTCACGCAGCTGTTTGCTGGAGAAGAGCTGGGCCAGTTCCGACAGTACCTGCAGGTGCAGATCGGTGGCTTGTTCGGGTACCAGCAGTACAAACAGGCTTTGTACCGGCTTGCCATCCGGGGCATCGAAGGGGATGGGGTTCTTCAGCCGGATGAATACGCCAGCGGCTTCCTTCAGACCACGGGCACGGCCATGCGGAATGGCGACTCCCTGACCCAGGCCGGTGGAGCCAAGCTTTTCCCGGGCAAACAGGCAGTCGAAAATTTCACTGCGCGCAATGCCGTGGGTGTTTTCGATAAGGAGGCCCACCTGCTCGAAGACGCGCTTCTTGCTGGCGACATCCAGGTCCGGGAGGATGTGATCCTGTGTCAGGATTTTGCCGATCAGGCTCATAGGAGTGTGTGCACGCGGCTACAAAAACTGGCCAATTCTACGTTGCCTTCATCAAAATGAAAAAGGCTCCGTGCAAATAAAAACGGGAACCCGCTGGGTTCCCGCATCGTCGGTCAGATGATTACAGGGTGGCTTCCGGTTGAACCTGCGGAGTCACGCGGTGTTCGCTCTGTTTTTCCTTGTGCTTGAGTACCTGTCGATCCAGCTTGTCCATCAGCGAGTCGATGGCAGCGTACATGTCGGAGTCGGTGGCTTCTACGTGGATGTCCTTGCCGGAAAGGTGAACGTTGACTTCCGCCTTTTGCACCAGCTTGTCTACCGACAGGGTGACGGTAACGTCGATAACGTGATCGACATGGCGGGTGACACGTTCCAGCTTGCTTTCCAGAAATTCGCGGAGGGCCGGGGTTACTTCGAGGTGGAGACCGGTTACTTTGAGGTTCATACCCTAACTCCTTCTTGTGTTGACTGCCCGGTCGGGTCGGCCGGGCGAGCGGATATTCTTCAAGGCGTCCTACAGTGCCTTGCGCAGGTTGACCGGTGGAATCTGCATAGCTTCACGATACTTCGCAACGGTACGTCTTGCAACCTGCATGCCCTGTTTACCCAATTCGTCGGCGATGGCGCTGTCGGAAAGTGGCTTGGCTGTATTTTCGCCGTCTATCATGCGGCGGATATGGGCCTTAATGGCAGTGGCTGAGCATTCGCCGCCACTATCGGTTTCCAGGGAACTGCCGAAGAAATATTTCAGCTCGAACAAGCCACGCGGGCAGAGCAGATATTTCTGGGTGGTTACCCGGGAAATGGTTGATTCATGCAGCTCCAGCTCGTCTGCGATATCGCGCAGGATGAGCGGGCGCATGGCCACTTCTCCGTGTTCAAAGAACGCTTGCTGCCTTTCGACTATAGCTTCTGACACTTTCAGGATAGTGTCAAATCGTTGCTGGATGTTTTTTACCAGCCATTTTGCTTCCTGCAGGCGGCCGGAAAGCTCGCCTGCGCCGGCACGGTTTTCCGATAGCATCTGGGCATACAGCTGATTGACCCGCAGTCGTGGTACGGCTCCGTTGTTGAGTTCGGCCACCCAGCGGCCGCGGCGTTTGCGGACAGTGACATCGGGGATGACGTAGTGCACGTCATCGCCACCGAAACCGGCTGCCGGATGAGGGGTCAGTCGGGCGATCAGTTGCTGGGCCTGGCGGATGGCGGCGTCGTCGACACCGAGTAGGCGTTTGAGCCGGGTATAGTCGCGATTGCCCAGCAAACCGAGGTGTTCTGCCACGATCTTGCGTGCCAGTGCATGGCCGTTTTCCTGCTGGGGCAGGCGGTCAAGCTGCAGGCAGAGCGATTCGGCCAGCGAGCGTGCGGCGATGCCGGCCGGGTCGAACTGCTGCAGCAGGCGCAGGCCAACCATCAATTCGTCGCTTTCCAGTTCCAGTTCAAGCGGTAAATGGCTGGCCAGTTCGTCCAGATCGATGCTGAGAAAACCGTTGTCGTCCAGTTCTTCGATCAGCAATTGCACGATGGCTTGATCGCGGGTGGGCAGCGTCAGTTCGCCCAGCTGGGCCAGCAGGTGCTCGCGCAGGCTGATCGGGCAGGGGACGTTGAGCATGGGGTCGAACTCGTCGTCGCCGTCGTTGCGGCGGCTGCCGCTGCCCCAGTCGGTGAGTTCGCCGCTGCTGTCGTCGCGCTGGTTGCTGTCGTTGTCAGTGCCGTCGGAGGAGGTGGGGCTGTCCTCTGTCGCTGCAGGTGTGTCGCTGCTGTTGCTTTCTTGCGCCGGGGTATCGTCGCCACGTTCCAGCATGGGGTTGTCCAGCAGGAAGCGCTCGACTTCGGTTTGCAGGTCGAGCGTGGACAGCTGCAGCAGTTTGATCGACTGCTGCAGTTGTGGCGTAAGCGTGAGTTGCTGCGAGACCCTGAGCTGTAGTGACTGTTTCATGGCTTACAGGTGGAAGTGTTCGCCAAGGTAGACCTGGCGCACTTTCTCGTTGTTGACCAGCTCTTCCGGTTCGCCGGAGGCCAGTACTGAGCCGTCGCTGATGATGTAGGCGCGGTCGCAGATGCGCAGGGTTTCCCGGACATTGTGGTCGGTAATCAGCACGCCGATACCACGTTGTTGCAGGAAGGTGATGATTTTCTGGATGTCGATCACGGCAATCGGGTCGACGCCGGCAAAAGGCTCGTCCAGCAGGATGAAGCGCGGACGGGTAGCCAGTACGCGGGCGATTTCCACCCGGCGTCTTTCCCCGCCGGACAGCGACAGGGCATTGCTTTCGCGCAGGTGGGCGATATTGAGGTCGTCCAGCAGCAGGCTCAGTTCCTTCTCCAGCTTGTCACCTTTGTAGCCGGCGATTTCCAGCACGGCGGTGATGTTTTCCTCCACCGTCATCTTGCGGAAAATCGAGGCTTCCTGTGGCAGGTAGCCCAGGCCAAGGCGGGCGCGCTGGTGGATGGGCAGGTGGGTGATGCTGCTGCCATCCAGGGTGATTTCACCCTCATCGGCACCGATCAGGCCGACAATCATGTAAAAACTGGTGGTTTTGCCGGCGCCATTGGGGCCGAGCAGGCCGACTACTTCGCCGCTCTGGATCTGCAGGGCGACATCCTTGACGACGGTACGTTTCTTGAAGCGCTTTTTCAGCCGCTCGACTTTCAGAATGCTGGGGCCGCTCATGGTGCGTTTCCGTCGGGTTTCTTGGCGGCAGGGGCTGTGGTGTCCCTGGGCTTGGGCTGAATGATGGCGGTGACGCGGCCGCCATTGCTGCTGGCGCCGCTGCTGACTTCATACAGCTCGGTTTCGGTGTTGTAGGTGATTACGTTGCCGATGACTAGGTCGTTGCCGCGTTTGACACGGGCATTGCCGGTGAGGACAGCCATGTGGCTGACGGTGTTGTAGTCCAGCTGGTTGGATTGGCCTTCAATCCACTCATTCTTGCCGTCGAGCTTCTGGCGGAAGGTGACCTGGCGGCCGGTGGCCTGCATGGTCTGGTTGCCCTGTTTGTCCTGGGTGACAGTGGCACGGTCGGCATTCAGCTTGAGGGTGCCCTGCACGATGATGACATTGCCTTGCCAGACGGTAACACCTTTGAGCTGGTCCAGGTTGCCGCGATCGGCACTGATTTCAATGGGTTTGTCGCGGTCGGCTTTTTCCGCATGTGCGCTGTGGCCGGCACACAGGGAAAGTACCAACAAAGCCAGGCGGGCGTAAGTGCGGCATTTATTTTTCATAAGTGACCTTTGCATTGGACAGCAGCTGCAATTGGCCGGTCTGCTGTTCATAAATGAAGCCGACGGCACTGCCGCTCGACTTGCCGTAATAGAAGTGGGTCAGCGTGGCGGATTGGGCGACGTGGCGCACGGTATCGATACGCATATTGCTGCTGATTACGCGGGTTTCTGGTTGGGCTGTGCTGGCCGGCTGGATCAGCGTGACTTTCTTGTCAAACAGCGCCTGTCTGGTTTTGCTGTTATAGCGCCCGCTTTCGCCAATGGCATGGTAGGCCAGCACACCGTTCTTGTAGCTTTGCAGGTCGGGCGTTTCGAAATAGGACTCGGTGCGGTCCGGGTACTGCCACATGCGGCTGGCGATCATTTTTTCCTGCAGCATGCCCTTGGGGTCGTAGCGGGTGGCGACGACGCCATCTACCACCACTTCTGGTTTGTTGGGATCGAGTTCGCGCTTGCTGGGTTCCCAGCGTGAGACTGTATCCAGCCATACCGTGAGCAAGCCGGTGATCAGCACGAGCAGGATGGGAAACAGCCGGTGCGAGCGAATCATGCCAGATACCTGGCGAGGATGGCATCGAAGTTGCCCTGGGCTTGCATGATGAGCTCCGCCAGCTCACGCACTGCGCCCTGGCCTCCGGGGAAGCCGGTAACGTAATGGGCGTGCTGGCGCACCAGGGTGGGGGCGGCCGGTACGGCGACGGCCAGCCCGACACGGCGCAGCACCGGCAGGTCGATGAGGTCGTCACCGATGAAGGCGCATTCTTCCAGCGTGACGCCGGCCTGTTCCAGTAGCTGGTTCAGCGCTTCCTGCTTGTTGTGGATGCCGCCAAAGTAGAAGTCAATGCCCAGTGCCTGGGCACGATGCTCGACGCAGCGGTCGGCCCGGCCGGAGATGATGGCCAGCCTTACTCCGGTGGACTGCAGCAGCTTGAGGCCCAGCCCGTCTTGTACGTAGAAGGATTTGCTTTCTTCGCCCTGGGCGTTGTAGTAGATGCGGCCGTCGGTGAGGACGCCGTCTACATCCATGATCAGCAGCTTGATTTTGCGGGCTTGTTCGGTGATGGCTTGCATGGGTTTCCTTGTGGGCGTGCTAGCGGGGCTAGACCACGCCGGCCTTGAGCAGGTCGTGCATGTGGATGGCACCGGCCAGTTTGCCGTCAGCGTCCACTACCAGCAGGCTGGTGATGCGCCGCTGCTCCATCAGGTGAACTGCCTCGGTGGCCAGCTTGCTGTGCAGGATGGTTTGCGGGCTGGGGCTCATCACCTGGTTGATATTCAGGTCGTAGATATTGCCGGAATGTTCCAGCGTGCGGCGCAGGTCACCATCGGTATAGATGCCGCAGATGGTATTGTCTGCGCTGGCAATGGCCACCATGCCCAGCCGCTTGTGCGACATTTCCAGCAGGGCATCTTTCAGTGTGGTGCCGGGAGCGACGCGCGGTAGCTCTTCACCGCTGTGCATCAGGTCTTTGACGTGCACCAGCAGGCGGCGGCCCAGGCTGCCTCCAGGATGGGACAGGGCGAAGTCTTCCGGGCCGAACTGGCGTGCGTCCAGCAGGGTAACGGCCAGAGCATCACCCAGTGCCATTTGCACGGTGGTGCTGGTGGTGGGGGCCAGGCCCAGCGGGCAGGCTTCCTTTTCCACCTGGGTGTCCAGCAGGATGTCGGCTTCCCGTCCCAGCGAGGAGGCCGGATTGCCGGTCATGCCGATCAGTACCAGGCCCTTGCGCTTGAGTGCGGGCAGCAGGGCGACTACTTCGCCGGATTCGCCGGAGTTGGACAGGGCGATGACCACGTCCTGCGCGGTAATCATGCCGAGGTCACCATGAGCGGCTTCGGCTGGATGAACGAAGAAGGCCGGGCTGCCGGTACTGGCCAGGGTGGCGGCAATCTTGCGGCCGACGTGGCCGGATTTGCCCATGCCGGTCACCACGATGCGGCCGGTGCAGGCCAGAATGGCCTCGACTGCCCGCAGAAAGTCGCCGTTCAAGCGGCGCGACAGTGCCAGAATGGCGTCGGCTTCGGTTTGCAGCACTTCGCGTGCCAGGTCGAGTCGTGATGTTGCTTGAGCATTTTCCATGGGGCAAAGTATATCAAAGGTTATAATCGGTGGAGTCACAAGCTGGTGCATCTTTTGCTTGTCTGCTGATTAACAATCATTGCGCGGCAGCGTTTTAGCCATTGTGGCGACTGTTTCATCCCAGGGTCGGGCGCGATTTTATCTTTAAGAGTCCGGCTGGCCTTGTCAGCATCATGTCCCTTTACTTTCTTGCCCGCTTTTACAGGAGATTGTCGCACCAATGCATTCGCTTGCTCCCATTGTGCTGGTTCTGCTGGCCGCCGTACTGTCCGTTACCCTGTGTCGCAGCCTGCGGGTGCCGCCGATGCTGGGCTATCTGGTGGTGGGCTTTCTGGCCGGCCCCGGCGTGACCAGCCTGATTCCGGATGGCGAGGAAACCCAGTTTCTTGGTGAGATCGGCATTGTCTTCATGATGTTCTCCATCGGGCTGGAGTTTTCCCTACCCAAACTGCGGGCGATGCGGCATCTGGTGTTTGGGCTCGGGCTGGCCCAGGTGCTGGCGACCATGCTGCTTATTGCGCTGGTGATGGGCTGGTTGTCCGGCTCGGCGCTGTCCGGTTTTGCCGTGGGTGGTGCGCTGGCGATGTCATCCACCGCCATTGTTAGCAAGCTGTTGACCGAGCGGCTGGAGCTGAATCAGCAGCACGGCCAGTTGGCGATTGGTGTGCTGCTGTTCCAGGACATTGCAGTGGTGCCCTTGCTGATTCTGCTGCCGGCCTTTGCCGGGGGCAGCGAAACCCTGTGGATGGATCTGGGACTGGCGGCGGTGAAAGTGGTGGTGGTGATGGCACTGCTGCTGTTCTTTGGCCAGCGTCTGGTGCGGCCGTGGTTTCATCTGGTGGCGCGCCAGCGCTCCGGCGAGCTGTTCATGATCAATGTGTTGCTGATCACCCTGGGAGTGGCCTGGCTGACCGAGTTGTCCGGCTTGTCGCTGGCGCTGGGGGCTTTTGTGGCCGGCATGCTGATTTCCGAAACCGAATACCGCTACCAGGTGGAAGAGGATATCAAGCCCTTCCGCGACATTCTGTTGGGTTTTTTCTTTGTTACCGTCGGCATGCGCTTGCAGTTATCGGTGCTGTTCGAGCGCTTTGGCGAAGTGGCGCTGATGCTGGGCCTGCTGTTGCTGGCCAAGCTGGCCATTGTCTTCGTGCTGGGGCGTTTGCTGCGCCATCAGCCCAACCATTCGATGCGTGCTGGCCTGGCGCTGGCGCAGGGTGGTGAGTTCGGCTTTGTGCTGCTGGCGCTGTCCGGCAACCTGGGGCTGATTGCCGAAAGTACCGAGCAGGCCGCCATTGCCGCCATCTTGCTGTCTATGCTGGTGGCACCGTTCATGATCATGCATGGCGAGGCCATTACCCGCCGGCTGGTGAAGCAGGACTGGATGATGCAGGCCTTCAGCCTGCACCACTTGCTGGTGGAGAGCATGGGCAAGTCCGACCATGTGTTGATTTGCGGCTATGGCCGTAGCGGTCAGGCGCTGGCCCGTTTGCTGGAAACCGAAAGCATTCCCTTTTTTGCGCTGGATATGGACCCGGAGCGGGTACGCGAGGCGGGTGAAGCTGGTGACCCGGTGGTGTTCGGCGATGCCGGCAAGAAGGAAGTCTTGGTGGCCGGTGGCCTGATGCGCGCCAAGGTGGTGGTGGTGACGTTTGCCGATACTCATGCCGCCTTGCGTATTTTGCATACGGTACAGGCCGCCAGGCCGGATCTGCCGGTGATTGTGCGCACAGTGGACGACAGCGATATCGATTTGCTGCGCAAGGCCGGTGCCGACGAGGTGGTGGCCGAGGTAATGGAAGGCAGCCTGATGCTGGCCTCGCAGGCGTTGATGGTGCTGGGCGTGCCGCTGAACCGGGTGCTGCGCCGTATCCGCTCGGTGCGGGAAGAACGCTACAACCTGTTCCGTGGTTTCTTCCGTGGTGCCAGTGATGATGCCGAGGGGCTGGACGAGGCGCTGGTGCCGCGTTTGCTCAGCATTCAGGCTTGCCCCGGTGCCCATGCCATTGGTCGGCCATTGGGTGAGCTGCATCTGGAAGGGCTGGGGGTGGAGGTGAAGTCGGTGCGCCGTAACAGCATTCGCCGGCTGGACTTTGATGCTGATTTTGAAATCGATGCCAACGATGTGCTGGTACTGCTGGGTACACCAGAACAGCTGGCGCTGGCCGAGGCGCGCATTCTGGAAGGCTGAGCGGCCACCGCTCTTTGCTCATACGAACAAGGCCGTGTCATTGACACGGCCTTGTGCTTGTCTGCCCGGCCTGCTGGCTCAGGGCAGAATGGTGGTGATCTGCTTTTTCAGCTCTTGCTTCAGTGCCTGCTGCTTTTCGCCTTCGGTCTTCTTGCCCTTGACCATGGCGTTGAAGTCCAGCGCATACACTGGTGCATTCAGCGGGCCAGTAATCTTCAGCGGCACGTTGACCCCCTTCAGCCGGCTGAACTCCTGCGGGTTAGCCTCGACATCCATGGTGTAATCGACGATGTTCTGCGTCAGGTCGACCTTGCCCGAACCCTTCACGTTCACCAGCTGCGAAGCCAGCTGCATGTTCTGGCTGCGGGCCACACCCTTGTCCAGCCGGAAGCCGGTTGACAGGGTGGAGAAGGTGGTTTTCTGATCGGCCTGGGCCTGGGTATTCCACTCTTTCAGCTCGGCTGGCAGGTTTTTCAGTGCGGCAACCAGGTCGATGCCGGACAGCGCGCCCTTGTTCAGGCTGGTTTCCACCGTGCCGGTCAGCGTATTACGCAGATCGATGAAGGACTTGCCATCTGCACTGATGTTGATCTGGCCATTGCCCTTGCCATCCAGACGGCTGAAGTTGAACAGATCGACCAGTAGCGGACGGATATTCATGTCCTTCAGCGTCTGCTTGACCTCGAGGTGCGGCGTGTCGCGGCGCGCCAGCAGGATATCGCCCTGCAGACGACCCTGGTAGATGTCGGCCGACATCTGGTCCAGCTCCAGTTCGCGTGGATTGATACGCACGCTGGCGCTCAGATTGTTCATGCGGAAACGGCCCATGGCCAGTTCACCGATGGCGATCTTGCCGGTCAGGTCGAAATAGTCGAGCCAGTCGAGCGGAATCGGCTTGCTGTTCTGGAAGATGGCTACCGGGTCGCCCTTGCTTTCCGGCAGATAGCGGTTGAGGTCGAGTTTGCCGACCGACAAGGTGGCTTCATGGCGCGGTTTCATCAGGCCGAACTGGCTTACCGTGACCGACAGGTCGGAGCCATCCAGTTTGCCCGCCACGCGCAGATTCAGCCGCGGCTCGTCCAGATCGCCATCCAGCGCGCCTTCCATGCTGGAAAACAGCTTGCCGCGTGGCAACAACGGCGTGGTGAGCGTGGCCGTCATGTTCAGTGGTTGCATGCGCAGCTGCTTCATGCCCATCAGCGCCAGTGGCGCATCCAGCTTGAAGTTGAGCCGGGTATCGCCGGCCTGCCAGTTGAAGTCACCCTTGACCTTGTCCGCCGCCAGTCCGCCCTCGGTAAACTTGAGGTTGTCCAGGCCAGCATCCAGCTGGTACTGGCTGTGGGCATAGCTGAGCTTGCCACCCAGGTGGGCGGAAGGCATGGAAACTTCATTGAAGCTGGCGTTCAGCTCCGGCACTTTCAGCTCCAGCTGGCTGCTGGGGCGTTCGCTGCTGAAGTTGAAGCTGAGATCCTTGCCGGTAGTTTGCAGGGTGGCGAAGTTCAGTTTGTACTGGCCAGTGGCGGCAAATTTGCTCTCCCCTAAGCCGGGCAGTTCGGATAGGGCAACGGCATCCACTTTTTCCAGGCTGACCTGATCGTCCTGAATGGTGAGCGGGGTGCTGATGGCCAGGCGGATGGGGCGTTTGCCATTGCTGAGAATAGCCGCAGCGCTCAGGTTGGCGCTGCTACGCAGGTCGTCGGCGTCCAGGCTGATGGTATCCAGCTTCTGGTCATTGCCGCTTACCCGGTCGGAGTAAACCAGCGTACCTTCGCGCACCAGCAGGCTGTCCAGCTTCATGCTGACATTGCCTGGGGTATGGCGCTGAAACAGGTCCATGATCGACAGCCGGCCATCGGTGGCGCGAACGATGCTGGCGCTGACGCCATGTAATTCCAGCGCCTTGATTTCGCGGTTGCCGGTTAATAGCGGCAGCCAGGCCAGATACACGTCCAGCTGTTCTACCCGGGCAAAGGGCAGGCTGCTGCCGGGTTCACTGATGGTGAGCTGGTGAATGCTGAGGCCGGGCGAGGGGAACAGCGTGGGGCTGATCTTGCCTTCCACCACCACCTGGCGCTGGGTATCGCGCAGTGAAGCGGCGAGGGTGGTCCGAATCGACGCTTCATCGAATTTCCAGAAAATCAGTGCCTGGATGATGACAAACAGCGTCAGCAGCGTCGTTGCGCCGTAGACCGAGATACGAAGCCATAGCCGGCCGGAGTTCCATTTCATGAGTGCGTCTTCGGGGGGCTCAGCAGGATGATGTCGTTTGCAAGCATGGTGTGGCTGACAGGGGCTTGGCAGCCGCTTGCCCAAGTTTGGCGAAGCCAAAATATTACCGGGGAAGCGGTATTTGTAAAGCGTGAATTTTAGCATGCTTTGGCTGGCTGGCCGTAATCGGCGGGCCACTGGCGGGGAATCGGCCGTGCCGTGGCTGGCCATGGCGGGATTTTCGCTGAGTCGTGGTCAGTCAGGTGGCGGCCTTCTTGCCGCAATACGCCGCTGGCGCGATGCATGAAAATAAGCTGTACGGGCAGGCAAGCAGCCCGCAGATTCAGGCGATAGCGTGCTGTCGGCATGAGCCGCTTCAGACTAGGTGCGAGGGGATTTCCACGGCAATGGCTTTGTTGGAAATGGCTGCTGCCAGATGGCCATGCTGTCAGTGAGCAGGCCGCGGCGTGAGGTGCTTATGCGTCATGCTGCAGGCGGTCTGCTTGTGGGCTGACTCGGATTTGAGTGGCGGCTGACGGCTGCTTACTGCGGTGATTTCAGCATTTTTGCCACGCAGTGGCGGTAGGAAAGGGGCAGGCACTGACAGCTTGATTCGATGTCGTGCATTCAGTTGATCTGGAGCAAATGCCTTGAGTGCGAGCAAGCGCAGCATCCCATCCACAACAGTATTAGTAAATAATTATTTATCGATTGGGGATGTGTTCGATGACGACTTCGCTCATGCCGCTTAATGTCGGCAATACCGGCTTCATGCTGCTCTGTGCCAGCCTGGTCATGTTGATGACGCCTGGCTTGGCTTTCTTTTACGGTGGTCTGGTCGGCCGCAAGAATGTGCTGACCATCATGGCCCAAAGCTTCATGTCACTGGGCTGGACCACGGTGCTGTGGTTTGCCTTTGGCTATTCGATGTGCTTTGGCCCGACATGGCACGGCATTGTGGGTGACCCCACCTATTATGCCTTCATGCACGGTGTCACCCTGAACACCATGTATACCGGCAACGATGCCGGTATCCCGCTGATCGTGCATGTGGCCTACCAGATGATGTTTGCCATCATCACCCCGGCGCTGATCACCGGGGCTTTTGCCAACCGGGTGACGGTGAAAGCATATTTCCTGTTTCTTACCGGCTGGCTGGTGTTGGTCTACTTCCCCTTTGTCCACATGATCTGGAGTCCTGATGGCCTGCTGGCCAAGTGGGGTGTGCTGGACTTTGCCGGCGGCATCGTGGTGCATAACACCGCCGGTTTTGCTGCGCTGGCCTCCGTGCTGTATGTCGGACGCCGCTCGGTAGTGGAAAACAAACCGCACAATGTGCCCTTGATTGCCCTGGGTACCGGCCTGCTGTGGTTTGGCTGGTATGGCTTTAATGCCGGCTCGGAACTGCGGGTGGATTACATTACTGCATCGGCTTTTCTTAATACCGACGTTGCCGCTTCGTTTGCGGGTACGGCCTGGTTTTTCCTGGAGTGGTCGCATGCGCGGCAACCCAAGTTCATCGGTCTGCTGACTGGTGCGGTGGCTGGCCTCGCCACCATTACGCCGGCGGCGGGTTATGTCTCGCTGGGTACTGCCGCTGTTATTGGTGTGATTGCTGCGGTGGTGTGCTACTACGCAGTTCAATTGAAAAACCGCCTGGGCTGGGATGATGCGCTGGATGTCTGGGGCGTACACGGTGTGGGCGGCTTGCTGGGCACATTGCTGTTGGGGGTGTTTGCCAGCAAAGCCTGGAATCCGGCCGGGGCGGATGGCCTGTTGATGGGTAATCCGGATTTCCTGTGGAAACAGGTGGTGGCCGCAGTGGTGTCCGGCTTGTGGGCCTTCGGCTTTACCTACGGCATGCTCTGGCTGATCAACAAGATGACCCCCGTGTTGATTGACGAACACACGCAGGAAACCGGCCTGGATCAAACCCTGCATGGCGAGGAAGCCTACAGCGGTTCGCTGTGAGCTGAGTGGCTGGCAGTGCCGGGTCGGGTCTGCCTAAAGCGCTCTGCTTATTCCTGGCAGTGCACAGCCGCTTTGCTTGAAATGCAGGCAGGAGCGGAGCGCTGGCCGGATATGGGCCAGATAAAAAAGCCAACCATGATCGGTTGGCTTTTTTCATGGAAGGTGGATTTGCCACCGCGTGCTCTGGCGTGGAGATGGGGGGCATCCCGACCTGTTCACGCCGATTGCGGCCCTGCATAGCCACGCTGCCTTCGGCAAACAAGCGGGACGGCAGGATGGTCCATGGCCAAAGCCTGGCGACATCCTGCCGGGCGATGGCTTAGAAGCGGCCGAACAGTACGCCGGTGCGGTGGTCTTTGGTCATGGTGTAGATCGCCAGGGTGCCTGGCTTTTCTTCACCCATGCCGGGGCTGTTCAGCGGCATGCCGGGGGCGGACAGGCCTACCACGTCAGCCTTACTGGCCATCAACTTCTTGATGGCCGCCACCGGCACATGACCTTCAATGACGTAGCGGCCAACCTTGGCGGTATGGCAGCTACCCATGCCGGGGGTGACGCCCATTTGCTGCTTGATCGGCTGCATGTCGTCGCGATTGATGGCGGTGACATCGAAGCCGTTTTGCTTGAGATAACTGATATAGGCCTCGCAGCAGCTGCAGCTGGGGCTCTTGTACAGCGTGACGGGGGTGGCGGCAAAAGCGGCAGTACTGAACGCGCTGAGCCAAACAGCAAGAACGTGGGTACGGATTGTGGCCATGATGGCCCTCCTTCTGGCAATGACAATGGTGCAGATCACCGGACAGGCCGGCGTATGGCAAAGCAATGTCAGACTGGCAAAGGGGGGCGGTGCGGCGGGGAGAGGGTGATGCCGGCCAGCGCTGCAGGCTGGGTTGGAACAAAAATACCGACCTGCGCTACCGGGGGGGCCGACCAGGCCTGCTGTGCGAACAGCGAAGGCGCGCAGTGCAGTACACAACCAGCACCACTGCATGGCATGCCATGTGTTGCTTCTGCACTGCTGGTATGGGTCGGTATCTTGTGCGCGGCTGCCTGATGGCAGGAAGCATGGGATTCATGCGCCATGCAGTTAGCCGAAATAGCCACCTCGTTGGCCATGGCCATGTCTGCACTCGCCGCCAGCACACTGAGTGCCGGAAACGTGAGCAGAAGCATGAGCAGGAAACGGTACAAGGCTTGCATAGGCGGCAAGATAGCACCGTTTAGCCGTTCCGGTGAACCCGCAACCGGCCTTGCCTCTGCTATTGTTGATCTGCATCAGGTGCATGGTGGTCGCAGCGGTGGCTTATCCTGTTGGGGGTAATCAGCGGCCGCAATCTGCCTTTTCTGGATATGTCGCTGTGCCCAGCTGCCCCAAGTGCAAGGCTTGGTCTAAATAGGCGCTTGCTGGCGCCGGAATGTATTTCGGTGCGTCATTGTGTGTCATTGAATATTGAGTAGGGCTGCGGGTGGCTGACGACATTTTCCACATGGTGACTGGCTGGCGGATTGGGCCGAGGTATCCCGCTGGGCAATGCGGACTGCTTCACCGGTTTGTAGTGTCTGCTTGCGTAGTGAAATTGCCTGGGAATGTAGGACCGATTCTGTTTCTTCAATTGAAAGTAGCTATTCATTGCAAGCGTGCTGAGGTGATGTGGAATTCCCTTTTAAAATCAGTCACCTTTTTTGCCTGTGACAATTAAGTCTTATCGTGTGAAAATCAAAATGCATATTTTAAGATTTTGGATATTTTAAATGAAAATCAATTCCATCATTATCGCCGTTTCGATGTTGTTTTCCATGGCTGCACAAGCGACTGACAGTGAGCCATCTGCTACAGCAAAAACCGGTTTTGACAGCCTTAACTGGAGGCTTGGACCCCGACAAGAAGTGCTGGCTGACAAGGCCACGATTCAGCTTGCCAATTCTAGCCTTGCCAGTTTAAGCGAGCAGGACTCCACCAAGTTTCTCGAGCTGACTCACAACCTGCCTGATCCGGGCAATTACATCATCGTTTCCAAAGAAGGCAACTGGTGGGCCGATTTTTCCTTTGACCCCATGGGGTATGTGAAGGATGACGAAAAGATCGATCCGGATGCCATCCTGAAATCGCTCAAGGAGTCAGATGGCCCCGCCAATGAACGCCGCGCAAAAATGGGCCTACCCGCCCTGTATATCGAAGACTGGTATGTGGCGCCCCACTATGATCCGGCGACGCATCTATTGGAGTGGGGCGTAAAAGTGCGCAGTGAAGGCCATGAGGGAATCAACTACACGGTGCGCATCCTCGGCCGTGAAGGGGTAATGAATGCCACTCTGGTGACTGATCCCGAGCGGCTCCAGCAAGACATGCCCAAGTTCAAGGAACTGCTGACCACCTTTCAGTTCACCAGTGGTCATCGCTACTCGGAATTCAAACCCGGGGATCACGTGGCGGAGCTAGGGCTGGGTGCCTTGATTGTGGGTGGTGCTGCGGCGGTTGCTACCAAGAAGGGCTTCTGGGGTGCGCTGGGCGCCATGTTGGCCGCAGGCTGGAAAATCGTTGCCGGCGCGCTGGTGGCGGTTGGTGCCTGGGCAAAATCCCTCTTCGGGAAAAAGAAACAGCAATGATGGGATTTCTCCCCTACATCCCCCACCCGGAGTGGCTGCTGGTGCTGCTTATGGTGGGGCTGTATGTCTATGAGTCAGCCTGCTTGCTGTACAGCAACGAATTAGTGCTGATTCGCTCTGGGCCACGCTGGAAAGTGGCTACTGGTTCGACGCAGATCCAGCTACTAGGCAAAGGCTGGTATCTTGCCTCCCCGTTTGATCTGGGCAAGCCGGCATTCCGTCTGGACTGGAACGCGGCAGGTGCCACCGGGCCTGCACCCGCATGGGATTGCCAGCAGCCTGCGGCAGTGATCCGGCAGGTCGGTTATGCAGCTTGGGCGATGGCGCTGACCATGCTGCTGCTGGGTGCCGCTATCGTGCTGGGGAATATCACGGTCATTGCTGCTGGCTTGGTGGTGTTTTATGGTTTGGTGGTAGCCACCATCATCAGGATATGGATGGCACGC
Source organism: Aquitalea aquatica (assembly GCF_013911085.1). Taxonomy (GTDB): domain Bacteria; phylum Pseudomonadota; class Gammaproteobacteria; order Burkholderiales; family Chromobacteriaceae; genus Aquitalea; species Aquitalea aquatica. Next base: position 179,425 of record NZ_JACERN010000030.1, on the reverse strand, counting down.
CTATGTTTGGGCATGACTACGGCGCAAGTGCTTTCGCTCGGTTTCGAGCTAATCTGCTGTCCACCATTCGGCCCCAATCTGGCCAGGCGTCTGAGCTTGAGACTCATCCCACAAGGTGACGGGATCGAGCTGGCAGCGCGGGTGCTGACGCCGGCGCAGTGGTGTCAATTGGTGACGACTGTTGCCGAAGTACAGCAAGAGCTATTGGACTTTGCCTCGAGTAGTTTGGCTGAAGTGCGGGCAATGGAAAAATTTAACACTTTCTTGCAGGAAGAACGGCAGATATGTCTGCAGCACAGTTCCTAATCATCGCCCTGTGTGGCGCGTTCGGCTATTGGTTCGTTTCGAAATTTTTGAAGGATTCTGATCCGGGGGGGGATGGTGATGCTAATAAGCGGCCACCGGACCCCCAGGGCCAGCACAGCGATGATCAATTCGGGGGGTGGGACCGGGAGCAATGGCAGCAACAGAAACGCCAGCAGCAAACCAGTGGCGATGAGCCTGCTGCCGAAAAGCCAGCAGAGTGGCATGAGATTTTGGGGGTGTCCCCCACCGCATCGCTTGATGAAATCAAACGTGCTTACCGAGGACTGATCAGCCAATACCATCCAGACAGGGTTGACGGGATGGCACCTGAGGTCCGTGCATTGTGTGAGAGCAAATCCAAAGAGATTAATGCGGCATACGAAAAGGCATTGACCAAGCGGTAAGTCACCTGCGCCACCTTAAAATAAGCCAGCTTGGCATATTTGCTGATTACCGCAGCACAGCTCGTCCTTGTATTAAGGGCTGGGCTCCAAAACTGGTAGCTACTGGGTGATGGTGGGATGTCGATGAAACGCTAATGACCAGTCATCTCTGTTGTCATTCATAGCTTACGGCCGGCCTTCATGTTGCGGCACAGAAAAGGCTTGTCCCATGTCCACGGCAATGCAGTTATTGTTTCTTCCCGGCGCATCGGGTAATTCTCAATTCTGGAAGCCACTTGCCGACCAGCTGGACCATCCTGGTGAGCGGCATTTTGTCCGCTATCCTGGCTTTGGCGATATGCCCGCAGATGGCTTGATTAACAGCCTTGAAGACCTCAGTCAGCAAATTGCTGGGTACATTGATAAGCCTACAGCCATTTTTGCTCAGTCGATGGGGGGCATTCTTGCTATCAGTTTAGCCATGCAGTTTCCCTCCCTTATTACGCATCTGGTGCTCAGTGTTACCTCTGGTGGCATTGATATGAGACGTTTTGATGCTGTTGACTGGCGTGCTGATTTCGGTATGGCAAATCCACAGTTACCCAACTGGTTTATGTGCGACCACAGCAATCTACAACCTGATTTAGCCGCACTAACACAACCCACATTATTACTGTGGGGGGATGCCGATCCGATAAGCCCTGTCGCGGTGGGGGAGTACCTGAAACAGCAGATACCCAAAGCTGATTTGCACATTGTTGCAGGTGGCCAGCATGACCTGGCATTGGTTCATGCTGATAGCCTCGCGCCATTGGCTGATCATCATCTCACCAGATGTCGGCTCTAGTTCATCAGGGTTTGCTTGCGGCTTCAACACAAGCAGTTTGTGTCGTTAGCGCCATCGCCAAGCAGACCGAGGCCGCGCGTGGTGTCTTAAACTGGGTGTCTTAAAAAGGCTGCGCCGCTATCTCGTCTGGGCCCAGTCGCACACCGGGTGTTAAGGGTAATTCCCGGCATGATTGCTTCATCAGGCTTCTCGCCATGCTGTTTTCAGGCTGTCCTCTGGCAGCCTTTTTTCTGTTGCCTATTTGTCGATAGTGGCTGCGGCCTTTGCAATCAGCCAGTCATATACCTGATTGACCTTGCTAGAACGCGTTTCGCCCGCCACTCGGGATAGCCACCAGCTTTGTCCGGGCAATGCCGGATAGCCTTCCACTTTGACCAGGCGGCCGACTTGCAAACTGTCCGCGGCCGCCAGTTTTGATACCAATGCCATCCCACGTCCCCGCTCCACCGCATCCAGTACGCAGCGCTGGTCATCATAGATGGCCGCCATGCGAAAGCTTTGCAGCCATTGTCTGAATAGCGGCCCGGTTTGCTCGCCTGTCAGGTGTTCTTCCAGACAAATCAACGGGCAATGTGCTGCATGCTCTGCCACAGAACTGGTATTGAGCTTGTGCGCAATATCCTGCCGGGCAACAACCAGCCATTCATCCTGCAATAGCGGCACTTCTAGCAGGTCTGGTTGCTGGATGGGGCGGCTGCCTATGGTGATGTCCACGTCGATTTCATCGACATAGCGGGCTGTTTCATCGGTAGACAGTAGCGGGCATAAGCCTGGCAGGTCTTGTTGCAGCTGTTCAAGCTGTGGTTGCAGCCAGCCATGCAGCAGCGGGGCCGGACACACCAGTACCACTAGCCCCGGGTCCAGATAGGTGGCAATGCGCCCCAAGCCACTGCGCAAGGTTTCCAGCGAGCGCTGCACCGTTCTTTGCAGTACTTCCCCCGCCATTGTCAGCTCAACACCACGTCCCACTCGCCTAAACAGCAGCTGTCCGGTTTGCTGTTCCAGCTGTTGAATCTGGTGGCTGATGGCGGATTGCGACAAGCACAACTCGTCTGCTGCACGGGCAAAGCTGCCAAGGCGGGCGGCAGTTTCAAAACCCATCAACAGCTTGAGGGAAGGGACACGGTGCATGGTGATAAATCATGAGAAAAGTTGATCTATTTAAGCAATAAACATCAATTTTTATCAAGATTAATGTGTCGCATACTGCGTTTGCCCACTTACAAACAAGGAGACAACAAGATGATGTCATTTGATGCCCGCCGTGACGGTTATCGCATGCCTGCCGAATGGGAGGCGCAGCAGACCACCTGGCTGGGATGGCCGGTAGCGGAATATCGCGAGGGGCTGTGGGGCGAGCATTACCCACAGGTCTGCGCCGAATTTGCCCTGGTCGCCCAGACCATTGCCCGCTATCAACCCTGTATCGTGACGGCCCATTTCAGTCAGGCTGAGCAGGCACAAGCCCTGTGCGGGCCGACAGTGCAGGTATTGGCGGTGGCGGCAGAAGATAATTGGGTACGCGACTGTGGCCCGATTTTCCTGCAAGGCAAGCACGGGCAATTGGGTGCTGCGGTGTTCCGCTTCAATGCTTGGGGTGAAAAATACCAACCTTACGACGGCTGCCAGCAGCTGGCTCAGGATATGGCGCGGCATGTCAGTGCCACTATTTTCAACTCCCACCTGATCCTGGAGGGCGGCTCGTTTTACGTGGATGGGCAAGGCACGTTGTTGACCACGGAAAGTTGCCTGTTGCATCCCAACCGCAATCCGGCATGGAGCCGTTCCGAAATAGAGACCGAACTGCGACGGATGTTGGGCGTAGAGAAAATCATCTGGCTGCCGGGCAACCCGGACGAGGTGGAAACCAATGGCCACGTTGACGGCATAGCCTCGTTTATTGCACCGGGAAAATTGTTGTGCCAGTCAGCCACAGAAGATCAGGGCGAGTACTTCCGCATCATGCGGGAAAACCGCCGGGCACTGGAACTGGCAAGTGATGCTCACGGTAACCGGTTTGAGCTATTGGATCTACCCTCTCCTATTGTCCGCGAGCGATATGGTTCTGAACGCTATTGCGACTGTTACGCCAACTACATCCTGGTGAATGGCGCAGTGATTTCCACTGCGTTTGGCTGCCCTGAAGACGAGGCGGCAAAACAGGTATTTGCCCAGGCATTTCCCGACAGGGATGTGATTCTGCTACCAGTTCCCCACATTTCCATCGGCGGCGGCAGCATGCATTGCTCCACCCAGCAACAGCCGCGTGTAGTGGCCCCTCATTGAACACAAGGATACAAACATGACTCAACGAACCCTGACGGTTGCTGCGGTACAGATGGCATCCGGTAGCTGGCATCTGGAAGATAATATGGCCAAGGCAGAACAGTTGATTCGTCAGGCAGCCAGCCAAGGTGCGCAACTGGTGCTATGCCCGGAATTGTTCATGATGCCGTACTTCTGTCTGGACCAGAATGTCCGCCATCTGGAGTTAGCCGAGCCCTTTGCCGGTAATGCCCGTATTGCCCGCTTTGCGGCCTTGGCCGGTGAATTGGGTATTGTGCTGCCGATTGGCTTTTTTGAGCGCGCCGGCAATGCGGCTTACAACTCGCTCGCCGTAGCCGATGCCGATGGCACGGTGCTCGGCGTCTATCGCAAGACGCATATACCGGATGGTCCCGGCTACACCGAAAAATTCTATTTCACACCGGGCGATACCGGTTTCAAGGTATGGGATACCCGCTTTGGCCGCATCGGCATCGGGATTTGCTGGGATCAGTGGTATCCGGAAACGGCCCGCGCACTGGCATTGATGGGCGCAGAGGTATTGTGCTTCCCTACCATCATCGGTTCCGAACCGTTTGATGCCAATTATGATTCTTCCGGTCATTGGCAGCGCACCATGCAAGGCCATGCCGCCGCCAATATGCTGCCGCTGGTCGCCGCCAACCGCATTGGAACGGAAACCGGCTTAGGTAACGGCAATGACAGGCAGCAAGGGCTGACGGGAGTGTTTTATGGCTCCAGCTTTATTGCCGACCATACCGGTGCCAAAGTGGCCGAGGCCAACCGCAGTGATGAAACCATCTTGCTGCACACCTTTGATCTGGATGCCATCAGGACGGATCGTCAGTCCTGGGGTTTCTTCCGCGATCGCCGTCCGGAAATGTACCGTACCTTGTTGACCAGTGATGGCCAAACTTCCTGCTATCGCAAAATGGGAGAACTGGCATGAAACCCGGACACTTTGTCATGCTTTTCACGCTGATAGCGTCAGGGCTTGCACACGCGGCAGAGGAGAAGGTGCTTAACCTCTATAACTGGTCCGACTACTTTGCGCCGGATACCCTGGCGCAATTCCAGAAAGAAACCGGTATCAAGGTGCGTTATGACAGCTATGACAGTGATGAAACGCTACAAGCGAAGCTGTTAACTGGAAACAGTGGCTACGATCTGGTGTGGCCAAGTAATGACTTCATGGCAAAACAGATAGAGGCAGGTGCCTTTCGCAAGCTGGACAAAAGCAGGCTGCCCAATCTATCTAATTTAGACCCGGCATTATTGAAAATAATGGCGCATTCCGACCCAGGAAATCTGTACGGAGTACCTTATATGTGGGGCACTGTCGGAATCGGTTATGACCGCAAGAAAGTAGAGTCGATTCTGGGCAAGGACATGCCGGCAAATAGTCTGGACTTGTTGTTCAATCCGGCAATTGCGAAACGACTGGCGGCTGGCCACTGCACCTTGGGGCTGCAGGATTCCGCCAGTACCATTTTGCCGCTTGCCCTGCACTATGCCGGACGCAAAGTGCAAAATGCGGACAACAAGGATTATGAGGCCGTGCGCAGCATGTTGATGAAGGTTCGGCCGGCCATCAGTCTGTTTGCCAATTCGGCCAACGCTAATGAGCTGATGGATGGAGAGCTATGTGTGTTCGCCGGATATTCGGGAGCGATCAATCTTGCTGCGCAAAAGAATCGTGAAACGGGCAAGGGACGAGAACTGGTGTACAGCATCCCCAGCATAGGCACGCTGATGTGGTATGACAGCATGGTGATACCGAGAACAGCACCCCACCCGGGCAATGCCCATCTGTTTATCAACTTCATTTTGCGGCCGGACGTTGTGGCGCATATTTCCAATGCTACCCGCTACGCCAATGCCAATTTGAAGGCTCAGCCTTTTGTTGACCCGGCGCTGCGTCAGACTCCGGGAGTTTACCCATCAGAATCTGTGCGCCGGACCTTGTTCACACTCAGTAGCCAGAGTGCAGAAAGCAGTCGACAGGAAAACCGACTATGGACTGCGTTCAAAACTGGAAAGTAACGGAAAACCAGTACTGCCCAGCCATGTTGGCAGTATTTTGCAAGGAGTGTGCACGATGAACAGCCGACGTGATTTTATCAAGCAGGGACTGATGCTGGCTGGTGGCGGTTTGCTCTCAGGCAGCATGGGTTTGCTGGCTGACGTTTCTCAGGCTGCACCAGCCTTGTGGCGCATGCCGGATGAGGGCGAGCCACATGCCGCCACCTGGATGGCATTCGGACCGGATGAAGAAATATGGGGTAGCCGTCTGCAAGCAGGCGCCAGAGACGCGCTGGCCGCAATTGCAGGTGCCATTGCGCAGTATGAACCGGTAAACATGCTGGTTCGACCGGAAGAATATGATGTGGCAGCGCGCATGTGCGGAGACAAGGTCAAGTTGATTGAGGCGGCCATGGATGACTTGTGGTTGCGCGATACCGGGCCTGTTTTTGTAAAAAAGGCTAATGGGGAGCGCGCGGCGGTCCGCTTCAATTTCAATGGTTGGGGTAACAAGCAGCCTCATGCCGATGACGCCATGCTGGCCGGGCTGATTGCGAGCAAGGCCGGGGTTCCGCTGCTGCGCAGCAAGCTGATACTGGAAGGTGGTGGTATTGAAGTAGATGGGGAGGGCACTGCCATCATTACTGAAAGTTGTGTGCTCAATCCAAACCGCAATCCAGGGGTGAGCAAGGCCGCTTGTGAAGCCCAGTTGAAGACACTGCTAGGATTGGACAAGATCATTTGGTTACCCGGCATTGCCGGTAAGGACATCACCGATGGCCATACCGATTTTTATGCCCGCTTTGCCAGCCCGGGCGTCGTGGTGGCAGGGCTGGATAACGACCCGTCTTCGTATGATTATGCAGTTACCCGTCGTCATCTCGGCATATTGCGCAATGCAAGTGATGCCCGTGGCCGCAAATTGAAAATTGTTGAAATGCCCGGCCCATCGTCAATTCGTAAAAAATACGAAAATGACGAGTTTGCCGCCGGCTATATCAATTTTTATGTCTGCAACAAGGCCGTTATTGCCCCCCAGTTTGGTGATAGCAAATCAGACAGCAACAGTCGAGCGATCCTGCGAGAGTTATTTCCTGGTCGGGATGTTATCCAGCTCAACATTGACGCAATTGCTGCAGGTGGAGGCGGGATTCACTGTACGACTCAGCAACAGCCTGGGTAGCCTTAGGGATTGAGAATAGCCAAAATGCCTGTAGACGTAACTCCAGACGGCTTTACAGCCCAGAGCAGATAGTTTCCTTGATCGGCGAATAACGGCGATTGCCGACCCGTGGCCCCACCTGGATGGCACCGGATGCTGCTTACTACAGCTTGACCCAACGCTGACCAGATATCGACCAGACAAGAAAAAAGCCAACCGCTGACGGTTGGCTTTTTCTTTTGCAGATCAAGGATCTACAGGAATTCGGTGTGGAGCGGGCGATGGGAATCGAACCCACGGCACAAGCTTGGGAAGCTTGGGTATTACCATTATACGACGCCCGCGAAGGGTGGCATTGTAACCGGGTTTTGCCGTGCTGGGTAGTTGTGTGTGGCTGCGGGGTCCTGACGTAGCAAGGCTGACTGGCGCTTATGCGGTGGATTTGTCTTTGTATGATCAAATAAATTTTTATGCTTGCATTGTCATACCGGCAAAAATGTCTGTTTTGGCTGTTTCCATGATGTATTTTTAATTGCCAATAAAGGAAGTTGCATTTTTTTGATCAAATTTCTATTGAGCCATCGCGGTGCTTGTCGCTAGACTGCGATGGTCTGCAGGGTCTGCAGGGTCTGCCTGACAGGCTGCCGGGATTCGCCACCTCACACTGCCCGCCACTGTCCGCATCGCGCATTGCCGCGGATTGCGTCATGGCGCTGCCGGTGTCGGGACGCTTGCTGAAGACCTGACGGTAAATCACGCTGTCTCCCGCAGCGGAGGCAGGATTTCATCAGCTTCGTAACGGATCAGTGCAATGACAAGTCAACGAGTTCATTCTTATTACAGTGCCACCATGCTTGGCGATACCTCTTACCCGCAGCTGAAGGGCGATGTACGTGTGGATGTGGTGGTGATTGGCGGTGGTTTTACCGGCCTGGCCAGTGCGCTGGAGCTGGCCGAGCGTGGCAAGAAAGTGGCTTTGCTGGAGGCGCAGCGTATCGGCTGGGGGCAGTCGGGGCGCAATGGTGGGCAGGTCACCGGCAGCCTGTCCGGTGATGGGGCCATCCGCCGCCAGTTGGCGCGCCAGGTGGGGGAGCAGGCGGCTGACGATTTCATCTGGTTTTTGCGCTGGCGTGGCCATGACATTATCCGCCAGCGTATCGAGCGCTATGGTATTGCCTGCGACCTGAAATTTGGCCACCTGCATACCGCCTACAAGCCCGCGCACATGGCTGAGTTGCGCCGTGCTTTCGCCGAGGCGCAGCAGCATGGCATGGGAGGTGAGGTCGAACTGGTGGAGGCTACCGAGCTGGGGCGCTTTCTGGATACGCCGCTGTATTTTGGCGGCCTCTATAACCAGCGCTGCATGCATCTGCATCCCTTGAATCTCTGTCTGGGCGAGGCGCGGGCGCTGGCCAGCCTGGGCGGCCTGATTTTCGAGAACTCGCCGGTGCTGGAGATCTGCCATGGTGCCGTGCCGCTGGTGCGTACTGCCACCGGCAGCATCCGTGCTGATCAGGTGCTGCTGGCGGGCGATGTCTACCATCAGCTGGAGCGCGCCAAGCTGAGTGGCATGATTTTTCCTGCCGCTGGCGGCATTGTGACCACCGAGCCGCTGGGGGCGCTGGCGCGTCAGCTCAATCCGCTGGATGTCGCGGTCTACGACTGCCGCTTTGTGCTGGACTACTACCGCATGACGGCCGATGGCCGGCTGCTGTTTGGCGGTGGTGCCAATTACTCGGGCAAGGCCTCGCGTGATATCGCAGCGGAGTTGCGTCCCTGCATCGAGCGTACTTTCCCGCAGCTCAAGGGCGTGAAAATCGATTACCAGTGGAGCTGCAATATGGGCATCGTTATCAACCGCATTCCGCAGCTGGGCAAGCTGTCGCCCAATGTCTGGTATGCCCAGGGCTATTCCGGCCATGGGGTGGCTACTTCGCATATCGTGGGCGAGGTGATGGCCAAGGCTATCTGCGGCAGCATGGAGCAGTTTGATGTGTTCCAGCACTTCCGCCATGTACGGCTGCCGCTGGGGGACAAGCTGGGTCAGAGCTTGCTGGCGCTGGGCATGTGCTACTACCAGCTACTGGAAAAACTGCATTAAAAGCCACTGACAACACCCCTGCTACGGCCTGGCGCCTGCCGCCCCTACCTTGGTGCTGTCTGTGGCGGCGCACCTGGCTCGGATAGGCTCCGCTATTTTGTCAGTCGCACTAAGTCCTGCCTGCGGCGGGTGGCTCATTTGGGGCTGCCCGCCGTGTCTGCCGTGGTTCATGCCCACGGTCTGCCATACAAAATCTGCACAAAACTATGCTTGTTTTACCCCTGCGCGCAGGCGAGTATTCCGCACGATGCCTGTGGGATATCGGCGCGCTTGCGTCGGTGGGCAGCCGTGTCGAGCAAGGGAGGGTGGTGATGGCGGAAGAAGAATACGAAATCGCGGGTCTGCACGAAAAGCTGCTGGAGGAAGAGGCGGAAAAAGGCCAGCTGGCACAGAAGATTGCCTTGCTGACGGCCATTCTGGCCACTATTGGTGCGGTGTTCAGTTATCAGAGCGGTGCCAAACAGAATGAGGCGCTGTTCCTGAAGAATCAGAGCATTCTCAAGCAGTCGGAAGCGTCGGACGCCTGGGGCTATTACCAGGCCAAATCGACCAAGGCCCATCTGGATCAACTGGCGCTGGTGCTGGTGACCGATCCGGCGCAAAAAGCCCAGTTCCAGGCCGATCTGCAAAAGCAGGAAAAGCAGAAGCTGGAGCAACAGAAAAAAGCGGAAGCCTTGCAGGAAGAGTCACGCCGGCTGAGCGAGGAATCGGAGCGGGTATTGCGTCCGCACGAGCGCATGGCACTGGCGATGACGCTGATCCAGATCGCGGTGGCCATGGCCTCCATCACCGTGCTGACCCAACGCCGCTGGCTGCTGGCGGTGTCGATATTGTCGGCGCTGGGCGGTATCGGGCTGGCAGTTAGCAGCTGGTTTTGAGCCATGACGGGGCGGTGTGTCATCCACAATAACCCTGCTGCGTTGTAGACAATGACGGGTGCAGGGCAGGGGCCGGCATCCGGATCGCTTGGTGGGCAAGCGAGGGCGCTAGTCGCCCGATAGTGAGAGAGGCAAGGCTGTGCAACAAGATGAAGCCGGACAAAACACTCCGGCCGCAGTAGCGGATAGCGCCCCGCGCCAGCATGGCTGGTCGCAGCGGCTGGATTACTATCTGGACGTAATGGGCATGCGTGGCAAGGGCCTGCTGCTGCTGGGCGGCCTGCTGGCTACCGGCTGGATCATGGCCGGCATTTACAAGGTGCAGCCGGACGAGCAGGGCGTGGTATTGCGCCTGGGCCGCTGGGTGGATACCACTCAGGCCGGATTGCATTATCACCTGCCATGGCCGATTGAAACCGTGCTGCTGCCCAAGGTCACCCAGGTCAAGCAATTGAAGCTGGCCAATCTGTATGACGGTGCGGCCACCGACTCCAGCGACCCGCGTGAAAAACAGATGCTGACCGGCGATGAAAACATCGTCGAGGCCGATTGTGCGGTGTTCTGGCGCATCAAGGATGCCGGGCAGTTTTTGTTCAAGGTGAACAACCCGGAAACCTCGCTACGCATTGCTGCAGAAAGCGCCATGCGCGAGGTGGTGTCGCGCACGCCGATTCAGGCGGTGATGTCCAACCGCCGCCAGCAAGTGGCCGAAGAAACCCGTGCCCTGCTGCAAAGCCGGCTGGATGAAGCCGAAAGTGGCATCTTCGTTACCCAGGTGCAGCTGCAGCGGGTGGACCCGCCGGCGGCCGTCATCGACGCTTTCAATGATGTGCAGCGGGCCCGTGCCGACCAGGAACGCGCCCGTAACGAAGCCCAGGCCTATAGCAACGATATCCTGCCCAAGGCGCGTGGCGATGCTGCCCGCATCCTGCAGGAGGCGCAGGCTTATCAGAGCCAGGTGGTGAATCTGGCGCAGGGCGAGGCCAAGCGTTTTGACTCGGTTTACCAGAGCTATGCCCAGTCCAAGGATGTCACCGCCTGGCGGCTGTATCTGGACAGCATGGACGAGGTGCTGAAGAAGGCCAGCAAGGTGGTGGTGGATTCGTCCGGCAAGGCGGGTAATGGCGGCGTGCTGTCGCTGCTGCAATTGCAGGACAAGGACAAACCCAAGCCGGCGAAGGAGACCCGCTGATGGCCCGCTCGTACAAAGGCGCCGGCATCCTCGGCGCACTGGCAGTGTTGTGGCTGCTGTCGTCCTCTTTCTATACCCTCAGCGAAGGGCAGAAGGGGCTGATCATCCGTCTGGGAGCCCCCATCGACGTGGATGCCGAACCCGGTCTCAAGTTCAAGCTGCCGCTGGTGGACAGCCTGCAGTTTTATGATGTGCGGCTGCAAACACTGGCACCGCCGCCGGAACAGATCATTCTGGGTGATGAAAAGCGGCTGGAAGTGGAAACCTACACCCGCTATCGCATTGCCAATCCGTTGCGCTTTTATCAGGCGCTACGCACGGAAGACCAGGCCCGTTTGCAGCTGACCCAACTGGTGAGTACCTCGTTGCGGCGCGAGCTGGGCAAGGTGCCGCTCAAATCCCTGCTGTCTGAAGAACGCACCCGCATCGTGCAGCAGATCCAGCAGGAAACCGCTACCCGCGCCCGTTCCTTGGGCATCGAAGTCACCGAAGTGCGCCTGCACCGCGCCGACCTGCCGCTGGAAACCAGCCAGGCGATTTACGACCGCATGAAGTCGGCGCGGCAGCAGGAAGCACGCGAACTGCGCGCCCAGGGTGGGCAGTGGGCCCAGGAAATCCAGGCCAAGGCCGATGGCGAACGCACGGTGATCCTGTCCGAGGCGCAGCGGCAGAGCGCCATCATTCATGGCGAGGCCGATGCCCAGGCCAACAAGGTGCTGGCGGCGGCCTTCAGCAAGGACCCCAAGTTCTACAAGTTTTACCGCTCGCTGCAGACTTACCGTCAGGCACTGTCTGATTCGGCCCCCACCTTGCTGCTGACGCCGGATTCGGCGCTGCTGCATGACTTCCGCAACGGGCCGGCAGCCAGTAAACCATGAGCCAGCTGGCTGTGCCGCAGTGGCCCTCGGCCGGCCGGCTGCGCCGGCTGGTGGCCACGCTGGGGCCGGGGCTGGTGGTGATGCTGGCCGATACCGATGCCGGCAGCGTGCTGACTGCCGCCCAGAGCGGTGCGCAATGGGGCTATCGCCTGTTGCTGCTGCAGTTCCTCATCATTCCGCTGCTGTTCATCGTGCAGGAGCTGACGGTGCGGCTGGCGCTGTCCACCGGCAAGGGCTATAGCGAGCTGATCCTGCAACGCTTTGGCCGCTGCTGGGCAAAGCTGTCCTGCGTGGCGCTGGTAGCCAGCTGCTTTGGTGCGCTGCTGACCGAGATGAGCGGGCTGGCCGGTGTCGGCCAGCTTTACGGCGTGCCGGTATGGCAGAGCGTGGCGCTGGTGGCCGGGCTGATCCTGCTGATGGTGTGCAGCGGCAGCTACCGTGCGGTGGAGCGGGTGGCCATGCTGTTTGGTGTGGCCGAGCTGGCCTTCCTCTACATGGCCTGGCATGCCCGGCCCGATCTGCAGCATATCCGGCAGCAGGTGTTGGTGATGCCGCTGCACGATGCCAGCTATCTCTATCTGCTGGCGGCCAATCTGGGCAGCAGCGTGATGCCGTGGACGGTGTTCTATCAGCAGTCGGCGCTAATCGACAAGGGACTAGACCTGCGCGACCTGCGTGCCGCGCGGCTGGATACCATGCTGGGGGCGGTGCTGTGCCAGCTGGTGACCGCCGCCGTGCTGATTGCCTCGGCAGCGGTGTTTGCCGGCCATGGCGGGGTGGTGCTGGATACCGTGCCGGAGCTGGCCGATGCCTTCGGCCGCGTGCTGGGGCCGCTGGCCGGCCGTTTGCTGTTTGCGCTGGCGCTCAGTGGCGGCGCGCTGGTGGCCACCATTGTGGTGTGCCTGTCGGCCGCCTGGGCGCTGGGGGAAATGCGCGGCACCCGTCATTCGCTGGAGCAGCATCCGCTGCAGGCACCGTGGTTCTACGGTGCGTTTGCCGTTTTGTTACTGGCCGCGGCGCTGACCGTGGTGCTGAGTCACAGCCTGGTGCGGCTGTCCATTGCCACCGCCGTGCTCAATGCGGTGCTGCTGCCACTGGTGCTGGGCTTTCTGTTCTGGCTGGCGCGCAGCGAGCTGCCGCCAGGGCTGCGGCTGCAAGGGCGTTATGCCGTGGCCGTGGGGATATTGTTTTTACTGACTGGCGGGCTGGGTTTGTACGCCGGGGTGACCGGGGCCTTGCATGGCTGAACCGGACGCGTTTGTGCTGAATGAAAGGCTGTGATGGAGCTGGATGGTTTGATGCATGCGCTGGGCATGACGCTGCAAGTGTTTTTCCTCGACCTGATTCTCAGTGGCGATAATGCGCTGGTGATCGCGGTGGCCTGCCGCTCGCTGCCGCCGCAGCTGATGCGCAAGGCGGTGCTGCTGGGCACCGGCTTTGCCATCCTGCTGCGGGTCTTGCTCACCACGGTGGTGGGCTTCCTGCTGCAAGTGCCGCTGCTGAAACTGCTGGGCGCGGCCTTGCTGATCAGCATTGCCATCAAGCTGCTGCTGGGTGATGACGATGGCGAAGCGCTGCCCGGCAGTGCTGCCGACAGCCGCCAGCTGTGGTCGGCGGTGTCGGTGGTGGTGATGGCCGACCTGGTACTCAGCCTGGACAATGTGGTGGCGCTGGCTGCGGCAGCGCAGGGCAGCGTGCTGTATCTGATACTCGGCCTGCTGTTCAGCGTGCCGCTGCTGATGTATGGCAGCCTGTTCATTGCCCGCCTGCTGAATGATGTTCCCCTGCTGATTCCGCTGGGTGCTGCCCTGCTGGGCTGGGTGGCCGGCCAGATCGCCGTGTCCGACCCGCTGCTGGCCGACTGGATCAATACCCAGGCACCGGCCTTGCAGGTGGTGGTGCCATTGCTGTGCGTGGTGTTTGTGCTGGTGGAAAGCCGCATCATCCGTGAACGTGCGGCGAAACTCACCCCCCCACCACCACTGGGCTGGCTGGAAAGCCTGATGAGCCGGCTGGCGCGCATTGGCGAGGCGGGAGCCACGCCGCAGGCGGCCGTATTCGCTATGCCTGTCGGGCAGCAGGATGCCGGGCCGCAGGGTAGTGGTGAGGCGATGGCACTGAGCCCAGTGACAGCCGCCATGTCCGCAGACGTAGCCGCAGTGGCCCTTGCATCTGAAACATCCCCGCCTGCCAGCGTGGAGGTGGTGGCCACAAGGGCAGCCGGCAGCGAGTCGCCACCGGCGACGGCAGCGATCCACGCGGGCGCTGACAAGCCTGTCGCCGCCGACAGTGCGGCGCGGCCAGCACGCAAGGATGGTCTGCAGGCTTCGCCACGCATGGCGCTGCTGGTGAAGCTGCTGCTGGGGCTTGCCGTGCTGATCGGCGTGTGCGCCCTGGGCTGGCTGGTGTTCCATCTGCTCAGCCAGGGTTTTTTGCCGACGCCGGCCCCCAGTACCAAACTGAAACACTGAGCGCGGACAGGCTGGGTGACGGACAAGTGGCTGGGCAACGCTGCCGCCATTGTTTACTATCCCGGCCTGCCGCATTCTTGCCTGCCCGCCGTGAGTGCGCGGTGGCTTTCGAGGTTGATCCACATGTACCGTTATCTGTCTGCCGGCTTGTTGCTGGCCCTCGCCGGCTGCGCCAGCAGCGTGGCTCCTCTTCCTGCGCCGGTGGTGTCACCGGCCGTGCGTCCGGCGCCGATGCCCGATCCGCAAACCCTGTTGCCTGCTCCGCTGCCAACACCGGTTCAGCCGGCTCCACCAGCGAGTGCGCCTGCGAGCAAGCCGGTGCCGGCACCGTTGCAGCCGGCCTACAACAACGAACAAGCCGGTGCAGCCTTGCTGGACAAGTTGCTACCGCGTGGCATTCCGGCTCGCCGCGAATGGCATGGCGACATCATGAGTGCCTTTACTCATCTGAAGATTCCCTACGCGCCGCAATATTTCTGCGCGGTGCTGGCGGTGGCAGAGCAGGAGTCCGGCTTCAATCCCGATCCGGTGGTGCCGAATCTGTCCAAGATTGTCTGGGGGCAGATCGAAGAGCGGCGGCAGAAGTATTTCATCCCCTCGCTGGTGGTGGATGCCGCCATGCTGAAGAAATCGCCCAATGGCCAAAGCTACAAGGAAAGGGTGAATGCGCTGCGCACCAAGAAGCAGATGAATGCGCTGTTTGAGGACATGATCCGCGAACTGCCGTTCGGCCAGACCATCTTCGAACACAAGAACCCCATCCGCGATGGCGGGCCGATGCAGGTGAGCGTGGCCTTTGCCGAAACCCAGATCCGCGCTTGGCCCTATCCCTACAGCTACAGCAGCCTGCGCGACGAAGTGTTCAGCCTGCGCGGCAGCGTGTATTTCGGCTCTGCCATCCTGTTGCAATATCCCATCAGCTATCCGGACATGGTCTACCGCTTTGCCGACTACAACGCCGGGCGCTATGCCAGCCGCAATGCCGCTTTCCAGCAGGCGGTGCAGCATCTGTCCGGGCAGAAGCTGGCGCTGGATGGCGACATCATGCTGTATAGCGACAAGATGAACCGCGTGCTGTCCGGTGCCACCAGCGATACCCAGCGCGCGCTTAACAGCCTGGCCGGGCGCTTGCGCATGAGCCCGGACGAGATGGCGCGTGATTTGCGCCAGGAAAAGCTGTCCGGTTTCAGCCAGACCGAAGTCTACAAGCGGGTGTTTGCGCTGGCCGAGCAGTCCGGCAAATCGGCAGTGCGCCAGATCATTCCGCAGATCGTGCTGATCAGCCCCAAGTTTACCCACCAGCTCACCACCGAGTGGTTTGCCCGCCGGGTGGATGGCCGTTACCAGAAGTGCATGGAACGCGGCGCAGCATCCTGAGCGCCAGGGCAGGGAGGATTCTTGCCGCGATAAGTGGGTGCGCGTGGCGCAGCGTTGTATGATGTTGGCAAATTTCACCGGATTTTGCCATGGCAACCTTGCTACGCCCCCTTGTCCTTGCCGCTGTGCTGGTGAGCGCTACCCTGGCCAGCGCTTCCAGCATTGTCACCTTCAGCCCGCAAGGTGAGATCAAGACACTCAGCCAGGTTCGCGCCAGTTTCAGCGACAGCATGGTGGCGCTGGGCAATAGCGCAGCCGCCGCGCCATTCAGCTGGTCGTGCTCGCTCAAGGGGCAGGGGCACTGGGTGGATGACAAGACCTGGGTGCTGGACATCAGTGCCATGCCGCCGGCCAATACCGATTGCCGTTTCAATCTCAAACCCGGCCTGAAAGACATGCAGGGTGGCATGCCTGGCGGTGTGCGCCAGTTCCGTTTCTTTACCGGGCTGCCGGTCATCAGCAATAGCTGGCCGGATCCCGGCCATATCGAGGAAGATCAGGTCTTTGCGGTGCAGTTCAATGCACGGGCAGCCGAGGCCGGCCCCTTGTTCTGCCTGTCTTCGGCCTCGCCGGAGCGCTTGCCGGCACAGCCGGTCAGTGCAGCCGAGCGCGGCATCCTGCTCAAGCACCTGCGGCTGGAGGGCGAGGCCGCCAGCGTGGCCACTGTGCGCTGCAGCCAGCGCCTGCCGGCGGATAGCAAGCTCACCTTGCTGCATCCGCGCGGCAATGCCATGGCGGACAAGCTGAATTTCCAGGTGCGGCCGCCCTTTACTGCCGCCCTTAGCTGCCAGCGCGAAAATGCGCGCGGTGCCTGCATTCCCTTTGCCCCGATTACTCTCAACTTCACGTCGCCGGTACCGGAAAAACTGGCCATGGCCATTCGCTTGCGCGGCAGTGAGGGTGAGCGCAAGCCGGTCGCGGTGAAAAACAGCCACGGCGAACCGGTGGACAGCGTGAGCTTTGATCCACCGTTTCCGCCACTGGAAAACTTCAGCCTGGTGTTGCCGGACAAGCTGCGTGACGAGGTTGACCGCCCGCTGGCCAATGCCGCCCGCTTTCCGCTGGCGGTGAAGCTGGCCGACTATCCGCCACTGGCCAAGTTTGCCGCGGCTCCCTTCGGCATTATCGAATCCGGCCCGGATGCCGCCCTGCCCATTACCCTGCGCGGGGTAGAGGCAGGACTCAACATCAAGACGGTGCAACTGGGTGGCCAGGCGCTACGCTTGTCCGACGACCGGCAGATGCTGCAATGGCTGAACAAGGTGGAGCGCTATCATGAGTCGCGCATTCCCAACAAGGCGGGCAAGGACGTGGAAAGCCGGCGGCTGTCGCTGCTGAGCCACGAGCGCGCCGCGCAGCCACTGAAGCTGCCCACCCAGCCGGATGCCAATGGCAAATGGCCGTTCGAGGTGGTGGGCATTCCGCTACCCAAGCCGGGCCTGTACGTGGTGGAGGTGTCCTCGCGCCTGCTGGGCAAAGCGCTGCTGGCGGCAGACAAACCGATGTATGTGCGCACGGCGGCCCTGGTCAGCAATATGGCGGTGCATCTGAAGCGTTCGCCGGAAAATGCTGCGGTGTGGGTGACTACCCTCGACAAGGGGCGGCCGGTGCCGGATGCGCGCATCGCCATCTATGACTGCAAGGGCAGCACCCTGTGGCAGGGCCGCACCGACAGCAAGGGCGTGGCCTTTGTTGGCGGCCGGCTGGACGAGGGCAGCTGCGAACACGGCGACGAGCAGTCCTCCGGCTTGTTCGTCACCGCCCATGCGCGCGATGCCCAGGGCAATGAAGATGTGTCCTTTGTCCGCTCCAGCTGGAACCAGGGTATCGAGTCCTGGCGTTTTCCCTTTCCCACGCGCAGCGACGCTGCCCCGGCCCTGCTGGCACACAGCATTCTGGACCGCAGCCTGTTGCGTGCCGGCGAAACCGTGTCGATGAAGCACTTGTTGCGAGTGCAAAACAGCCGTGGCCTGTCGCTGCTGAAAGCCGGACAGCTGCCGCAGCAGTTGCGCATTGTGCACGATGGCAGCAGCGACGAATTCGTGCTGCCGCTGAGCTGGCGGCAGGGGCGCTATGCCGAAAGCAGCTTTACCCTGCCGCGCGAGGCCAAGCTGGGTGAATACACCCTTTATCTGGAGCGCAAAGGCAGCCGCAGCAGCGGGGACACGGGCCAGGCGTCCAGTCCCGAGCTGGATGGCTACTCGCTGCACAGCGGTAGTTTCCGGGTGGAAGAGTTCCGCTTGCCGGTGATGCGTGGCCGTATCAGCAGTGCGCGTGATGCCGGCATTGCCGCCAGCAGCCTGCCGCTCAACGTATCGCTGAGCTGGGGCAACGGCGGCCCGGCCAAAGGCTGGCCGGTGGAAGTCAGCGCCATGCTGACGGAGAGCTCTGGCTACTGGAAGGGCTACGACGACTACAATTTTTCCGCGCCGCAACGCAGCCGCGAACAGCGCGACAGTTCGCTGGATGGCAAGGTGGTGCTGGACAAGGCCGCAGTGGTGCTGGATGGCAACGGCAATGGCAAAGCCATGGTCAACGGCCTGCCCAAGCTGGACCGCCGCTACGATCTGCAGGCCGAAGCCGCCTATCGCGACCCGAATGGCGAGGTGCAGACCATCAGCCGCCGCCTGGCCTTGTGGCCATCCGCCCTGCAACTGGGCATCAGCGTGGAAAGCTGGATGAACAGCGGGCGCGAAGTCCCGCTCAAGGTGGTGGTACTGGATACCACCGGCAAGCCGGTGGCTGGCCGCAAGGTGCAGGTCAGCCTGCGCGAGCATCGCTACCTGTCCAGCCGCAAGCGGCTGGTGGGTGGCTTCTACGCCTGGGAACACAATGAAGAAGTGGTGGACAAGGGTCAGGTATGCAGCGGCAGCAGCGATGCCCGTGGCTTGCTGTTGTGCGACATCAGCCTGAAAGATGCCGGTGAAATGGAGCTGGTGGCCCAGGCGCAGGACGACAAGGGCAATCTGGCGCAGGCCGCCCAGCAAGTGTGGGTGAGCGAGCATGACGAGCTGTGGTTCGATGTCGACAACAACGACCGTATCGATGTGCTGCCGGAGAAAACCGACTACGCCCCCGGCGACATCGCCCGCTTCCAGGTGCGCATGCCTTTCCGTAAGGCCACGGCCTGGGTGGGCATCGAGCGCGACGGCATCATGGAAACCCGCGTGCTGGAACTGGAAGGCAAGCAGCCGGTGATCGAACTGAAGGTCGAGCCGGACTGGACGCCCAATGTGTATGTGTCGGTGCTGGCCATCCGTGGCCGGGTGCGCGAGGTGCCGTGGTATTCCTTCTTTACCTGGGGCTGGAAAACCCCAGGCGAGTGGTGGGATGCCTACTGGCATGAAGGGAGGGATTACACCCCGGCTACGGCGCTGGTGGATCTGGCCCGGCCGGCCTTCAAATATGGCATTGCCGAAATCCGGGTCGGTGATGTCGCCAAGCGGCTGGCAGTGGAAGTCAGCCCGCTGCGCAAGAGCTATGGCATCCGTCAGCCGGTAGAGGCCGATATCAAGGTCAGGCTGCCCAATGGCAAGCCGGCACCGGCCGGCACCGAAGTGGCTTTTGCCGCAGTGGACGAAGCCCTGCTCGAGCTGCAGCCCAATCGCAGCTGGGAGCTGATGCAGGCCATGTACCAGCGCCACAGCTACGGGGTGGAAATCGCCACCGCGCAGCAGCAGGTGGTGGGCAAGCGTCACTTTGGCCGCAAGGCCCTGCCACCGGGTGGCGGTGGTGGCAAGGCACCTACCCGCGAACTGCTGGACACCCTGCTCAGCTGGCAGCCGCGCGTGGTGCTGGATGCCAATGGCCACGCCCGCGTGCGTTTCAATACCAATGATGCCCTCAGCCGCTTCCGCCTGGTGGCGGTGGCCGATGTCGGGCGCGACCAGTTCGGCACCGGCGAGGCCGGCATCAATGTGGTGCAGGATGTGCAGATCAGCGCCGGCATTCCGCCGCTGGTGCGCAACGGCGACCAGCTACAGGCCGGCATCACCGTGCGTAACGGTAGCGACCACCCCTTGCAGCTGCAGGTGCAGGCTGCGGCTGAAGGCTTGCCCTCATTGCCGCCGCAAGCCGTCAGCCTGCCGGTGGGCGAGTCGCGCTGGGTGAGCTGGCCGGTGACGGTGCCGGCTGAGCTGGCGCAGCTGAAGTGGCAATTCCAGGCCAGTGAACGCAATGGCAAGGCCAGCGACCGGCTAGCGGTGCCCCAGCCGGTAGAGCCAGCCGTGCCGGTGACGGTGGAACAGGCCAGCCTGCAACGGCTGGCTCCGTCCCTGTCGCTGCCTGTGGCCTTGCCACCCGCTGCCCTGCCGGGGCGCGGCGGCTTGCGCATCAAGCTGCAGGACCGCCTGGGCAGCAGCTTGCCGGCGGTGCGGCGCTGGTTTACCGAATATCCTTACCACTGCCTGGAACAACGTAGCGCGGTGGCGCTGGGGCTGGGCGACAAGGCGGCCTGGCAGGTGATTGGGCAGGAGCTGCCGCTGTATCTGGATGGCAACGGCCTGGCGGCCTACTTCCCGCTGGGCGAGGGGGCTGCTGACCGTGGCAGCGATATCCTCACCGCGCATCTGCTGGCCGTGGCGCACGAAGCCGGCGTCAGCCTGCCGCAAGCCGGCAGCCAGCGCATGCTGGACGGGCTGACTGCCTTTGTCGAAGGCCGCATCAAGCGCGAGCTGCTGTCCTCACGCCAGGATCTGGATGCGCGCCGGCTCAATGCCATGGAGGCGCTGGCACGCTATGGCCGCTTCCGTCCGGCCATGCTGGAAGTACTGGAGCTCAATCCGCAGAAAATGAGCACGGCCATGCTGCTGGACTGGCTGAGCCTGCTGGATCGCGCCGCCACCATTCCCCAGCGCGCCAGCCGGCTGGTGGAGGCGACCAATCTGCTGCGGGCGCGGCTGACTTATCAGGGCAGCCGCATGGGCTTTACCACCGAGGCCGCCGACAACGCCTGGTGGCTGATGGGCAATGGCGATGTCAATGCCGCACGCCTGTTGCTGCTGGCCAGCCGTCGGCCGGAATGGCAGGCCGATGTGCCACGCCTGCTTACCGGCCTGCTGGCGCGGCAGAACAAGGGCCACTGGCAGACCACCACGGCCAATCTGTGGGGCAGCCTGGCAGTGGCGCAGTTCTCGCGCCAGTTTGAAAGCACCCCGGTCAGCGGCAGCAGCATGCTGAGCCTGGAAGGCAGCAGCCAGAAGCAGAGCTGGCCGCAG
Source organism: Aquitalea aquatica (assembly GCF_013911085.1). Lineage (GTDB taxonomy): Bacteria > Pseudomonadota > Gammaproteobacteria > Burkholderiales > Chromobacteriaceae > Aquitalea > Aquitalea aquatica. The sequence goes on along the minus strand of NZ_JACERN010000030.1, from coordinate 158,306 downwards.
GCAGGCAATCAGGCTGCCGTGTTGTTGCCGTGGCCGGCTGGCGGACGCGGCACGCTGCAACTGAGCCATCAGGGCAGCGGCGCACCCTGGGCCACGGTGCAGGCCGAAGCGGCGGTGGTGTTGAAGGCCCCGCGCTACGCCGGCTACAGCATACGCAAGACGCTCACTCCCATCAGCCAGCACACTGCCGGCCGTTATCAGGTGGGGGACGTGGTCAAGGTGACGCTGGAGATTAGCGCGCAGAGCGACATGAGCTGGGTGGTGGTGGATGATCCGATCCCGGCCGGGGCCAGCATCCAGGGCAGCGGGCTGGGTCGGGATTCGCAAATCGCCGGCGATGCAGCACGGCAGGGCGACGGTGCTGATTATGTCGAGCGGCGCTTTGCCGGTTATCGCGCTTATTACGGCTTTGTACCGCGCGGCAGCCTGAAAGTGGAATACAGCATGCGGCTGGGCAATGCCGGTCTGTTCCAGTTGCCGCCGACCCGGGTCGAGGCGCTGTATGCGCCCGAGGTGTTCGGCATGTTGCCCAATGCAGCGTTCCGGGTGGTCGATGGCCAGTAAGCGGATGCGTGGCGCGCTGCTGCTGGCGGCGCTGCTGTTGAGCGGCCCCTGCCTGGCGCTGCCCGGCTTTGCGCAAGTGAAGGCAGCGTGGCGCTCGTCGGATGTCATCGTGCAAGACCGCCACGGCCAGCCGCTGCAACGCTGGCGAGTGGACAAGCAGGGGCGGCGGCAGGACTGGGTCAGCCTGGTCGATACCTCGCCGGCCTTGCGTCAGGCGCTGGTGCTGTCCGAAGACAAGCGCTTCTACCAGCACAGCGGGGTGGACTGGTCTGGGGTGGCTGCCGCCGCCTGGGGCAATCTGTGGAACACCCGCACTCGTGGCGCCTCCACCCTCACCATGCAGCTGGCCGGCTTGCTGGATCAGGAGCTCAAGGCCGGGCGCAATGGCCGCAGCCTGTGGCAGAAGGTCGGTCAGAGCTGGTCTGCCGCCTGGCTGGAACAGCACTGGAGCAAGGCGGAAATCCTGGAAGCCTACCTGAACCTGGTGGCCTTCCGTGGAGAGCTGGTGGGCCTGTCAGCCTTGTCGTCCACCCTGTTTGGCAAGCTGCCATCCGGGCTGAACCAGGAAGAATCCGCCATTACCGTGGCGCTGATCCGTGCGCCCAATGCGCCAGCGGAAAAGGTGTCGGCCCGCGCCTGCCAGCTACTACACGAGCTGGGGCAGCCGGCACGCTGCGATGTGGTGGCCATCCATACCAGCCAGGCACTGGCGCGCAGCCGCGCCGCCAATCCGCAGGCCGAGCAGGACGCGCCGCACTTCACCCGCAAGCTGTTGCAGCGCCAGCCCATGGCGCAGGGCGGGGTGGTGCGCAGCACGCTGGACCAGACCCTGCAGCGCTATGCCACCAGTGTGCTGCGCCGGCAATTGGCGGCACTGGCGCAGCGCAATGTGCAGGATGGTGCACTGGTGGTGCTGGACAATACCAGCGGCGACATCCTGGCCTGGGTGGGTTCCAGCGGTGCGGCACTTTCCAGTGCCGCCGAGGTGGATGGGGTAACCGCGCTGCGCCAGGCCGGCTCCACCCTCAAGCCCTTCCTGTACCAGCTGGCCTTGCAGCGCCATTACCTGACTGCCGCCTCCTTGCTCAATGACAGCCCGCTGGATTTGCAGACCGGCAGCGGCTTGTACGCGCCGCAGAATTACGCCAAGGATTTCAAGGGACTGGTGTCGGCCCGTACCGCGCTGGCGGCCTCGCTGAATGTGCCAGCGGTGCGGGTGATCGAAATGGTGGGGCCGCAGGCGCTGCGCGACCGTTTGACGCAACTGGGGCTGAGCAGCCTGCAACAGGATGGCGAGTATTACGGCTACAGCCTGGCGCTGGGGGCGGCCGACATCCGCCTGCTGGAGCTGGCCAATGCCTACCGCACCCTGGCCAATCAGGGACGTGCCTCGGCATTGCGCTGGACCATGGCCGATCCGCCGCCGCGCTGGCAGCGGCAGCTGGATGCCGCCAGCAGCTTCATCATTGCCGACATCCTGGCCGACCGCACGGCCCGCGCGCGCACCTTTGGTCTGGACAGCGTGCTGTCCACCCGCTATTGGAGCGCGGTGAAAACCGGCACCAGCAAGGACATGCGCGATAACTGGGCGGTGGGTTTCTCGCGCCAGTTCACCGTGGCCAGCTGGGTGGGCAATAGCAATGGCGAACCGATGTGGGATGTGTCCGGCATGCATGGTGCCGCGCCGATCTGGATGGCAGTGCTGGACAAGGCGCAAAGTGCCGCCGGGCCGTCGCTGCCGCCGTCCGCGCCAGCCGGGGTGGTGCGCCAGCTGGTGCGTTACCGTGGCGGGGAGGAGGCCGAGCGCCAGGAGTGGTTCCTGGCCGGCAGCCAGCGCAGTCTGATCGAGAGCGCAGACAGCAAGGCCACGACGCAAAGCCCGGGCATCGTCTCCCCGCTGGATGGCAGCATTTTTGCCATTGATCCGGATATTCCACCGGCCAATCAACGGCTGCTGCTGCGTGCACGTGGCGTGGTGGCGGCACAGTGGTGGCTGGATGGAAAATTGCTGGGCAAGGGCGCGGTGCTGCGCTGGTTCCCCTGGCCGGGGCGGCACCGGCTGGAGCTGCGCGATGGCAAGGGGGGCAAGGTGGAGGCCGTCGGCTTCGAGGTGCGGGGTGCCATGCTCAAGCCACCAGCCCGGCCGCCGGGGCGCAGTATGCCCCCCGGTATGCCGCACTAGGGTTGCTGCCCCGCCCCCATGGTGTCACCAGCCCTGGCAGGCGGCTTCAGCGCTGCCAGTTCAGCTGGGTCCAGCCGTGCTGTACTGCCACGGCGGCCAGTTTCGGGTCGGCATTCACCGTATAAGCCTGCTCCACCGCCTGTAGCAGCGGCACATCGTTGATGGAGTCGCTATAGCCATGGCTGCCTGCCAGCGCGGCCCCGTGCTGCGTCAGCCAGTCGTGCAGGCGCAGCACCTTGCCGTGCTGATAGGTCAGCACGCTATGGGTGCGGCCGGTATAGCAGCCATCTTGGGTTTCCAGGCAGATGGCCAGAAAGTCATCCGCCCCCAGAAAGCGTGAAATCGGCCCCACCAGATGCTCGCCAGTGGCGGAAATCACCAGCAGGGTGCGGCCTTCTGCCTTGTAGCGTGCCAGGGTTTCCCGTGCGGTCGGAAAGACAATGGGCGCGATCTTGTCGGCGATGAAGCGCTCCACCCACTCGGCCATGTCCTCCACGCTGCGGCCTTGCATCGGCTGCAGGGTGAATTCCATATAGTCTTCCATGCGCAGCTCGCCCCGGCGGTAGGCTGCCATCAGTTCGGCCTCGCGCGGCAGCATGTCGGCGGTGGCCAGGCCGTGTTCCACCATGAATTGCAGCCACAGGCTGGAGCTGTCGCCGTCGGTGAGGGTATCGTCCAGATCGAAAATGGCCAGCATCAGCGTACCTCGCGCATGTCGTCGCGGCTGATTTGCAACCGGACTTCGGTGCCGGCCGGCATCAGGTCGCTGGCGGTACGGTTCAGCCGGTCTACCTGCAGGGTGATGCCGGCACTTTCAATCTGGTAGCGGATGATATTGCCCAGCAGCTGGTGCTGGCGGATGGTGCCGGCCAGGGTGCCGTCCTGCTGGCTGTGGCCGTCCAGTACGTGAATGGATTCCGGGCGGATGGCCAGGTGGCCGCTGATGTTCAATCCCAGCAGGCGGTTGGTGTCGGCCGCACCCAGCAGATTGTAATTGCCCATGAAACGGGCAACAAACTCGGTGGCCGGTTCGGTGTAGACGATTTCGGCGCGGCCTTCCTGCTCCACCCGGCCCTGGTTCATCACGAAGATGCGGTCGGACATGGTGAGCGCTTCTTCCTGATCGTGGGTGACGAAAATGGTGGTCAGGCCGAGGCGGCGCTGGATGTCGCGGATCTGTTCGCGCAGGTTCTTGCGGATGCGCGCGTCCAGTGCCGACAGGGGCTCGTCCAGCAACAGGATGCGCGGCTCCACTACCAGGGCACGGGCCAGCGCCACGCGCTGACGCTGGCCGCCGGACAATTCGTGCGGGTAGTGGTTCTCCTTGCCGGTCAGCTCCACCAGCTTGATCACCTCGGCCACCTTGCGCTTGATGTCGTCGGCCGGGCATTTGCGCATTTTCAGGCCAAAGCCGATGTTCTGCGTCACGTTCATATTGGGAAACAGCGCATAGCTCTGGAACACCATGCCGATGCCGCGCTTTTGTGCGGCCTGCTGGGTGATGTCCTCGCCACCGACGCAGATACGGCCGGAGGTGGGGGTTTCAAAGCCGGCGATCATGCGCAGTACCGTGGTTTTGCCGCAGCCGGAGGGGCCAAGGAAAGTCACGAACTCGCCCTGTTCGATGCTCATGTTGAAGTCGTGCACCACGACGTGGTCGTCGAAGCGCTTGTGCAGATTATTGATGGTGAGATAGGCCATGCTGGTTCCTTGAATTCTGTCTGTGCTCAGGCCGTCTTGCGGGCCGGGCGGGCATTGCGGGCGAATACCTGGATCAGCCCCATCGAGGCCCAGGTCACCATGAAGGCGATGATGGCCAGAGCCGAAGGCTCGTAAGCCCGGTTGGCACCGATCAGTTGCAGGTAAGGGCCAAAGGCCGGGCGGCCCAGCAGGCTGGCCATGGTGAATTCGCCAATCACTACCGCAAAGGTGAGAAAGGCCCCGGACAGGATGGCCGATTTCACATTGGGAAAAATCACCTGCAGCAGGATGCTGGGCCAGCTGGCGCCCAAGCTCTCGGCCGCTTCGGTCAGCGTGCGCACGTCGATGGCCCTGAGGCCGGCATCTACCGAGCGGTACAGATAGGGCAGGGCCAGCGTCACGTAGCTGCACATCAACAGCAGGTCGGTGGCGCGTTCATTGCCGGTCAGCGGTAGCCAGGAGCTGCTGTTGTACAGCTTGAGGTAGCCAAACACGATGACGATGGCCGGAATCACCAGCGGCAGCAGGGTGATGAACTCCACCAGCGGGCGCAACCGTGGCAGCTTCAGCTGAATCCAGTAAGCGGTGGGCACCACCAGCAGGATGCCGACGATGATGGTGAGTACCGCCATCAGCGTGGAGTAGCCAAAGGTAGCCTGAAAGCCGGGGTCGGCCAGCACCACCTTGTAGGCCTCGAAGCTGTAGCCGTCGCGGTTCATCTTCAGGCTGAATTCGAAGGTGGCGATCAGCGGCAGAACAAAATAAAGGGTGCCGATGGCAATGGCCACCCAGGCGCCCAGTCGGGATGTCGATTTCATTCACGCCCCCTTTCGGCGCGGCTGCGCAGCCAGATATAGCCGGCATTGGACAGGCCGGTCACCACGATCATGCCCAGTGCCAGGGCGTAGCCCAGATTCTGGTCGTGCAGCACGTCGCCACGGATCTGCGCATACAGCAGGATGGGCACGATATTGAGCGAGCTGCCAGTCAGTGCATAGGCAGTGGCCACCGCGCCAAAGGCATTGGCGAACAGCAACAGCGCCGAGCCCATGATGCTGGGCCACAGGATGGGCAGGGCAATATGCCACCAGTAGGCCACGCTGTTGCCGCCCAGGCTTTCGCAGGCTTCACGCCATTCGGCGCGCAGGCCATCGATGGCCGGGGTGACAATCAGCACCATCAGCGGAATCTGGAAGTACAGATAGGTCAGTGTCAGGCCGAGAAAACTGAGAATGGAAAAGCCGCTGCCATAGAGGTCGAAATCGGCATAGTTGCGCAGCAATACCGTTACCAGGCCCATGCGGCCCAGGGTGGACAGAAAGGCGAAGGACAGCGGAATGCCGGCAAAATTGGAGGCCACGCCGGAGAAGGTCATCAGCGTGGGGCGTATCCATTGCGGCAAGCCACCCTGGATGGCGGCCAGCGCCAGTGCCAGGCCGATTAGCGTGCCACCCAGCGCCGAGGCCGCGCTGACTTCAAAACTGATCCAGTAAGCCGACAGGATGCTGTCGTCGAACAGTCTGGCGATATTGCCCAGGGTAAAGTGGCCGTCGGCATCCTGAAACGCGCCTATCATCAGCGTGGCGGTGGGCAGGATCAGAAACAGCAATGCAAACAGGAAAAACGGTGCCACGCCCAGCCAGTTGAGCGAAGACAGCGTCAGACCCTTGCGGATCTGTCCTGCCCCGGGCTCGGGGTGGTGCGTGAGGGAATCGGGTGAAGTACTCATCCGTGGTGCAGCCTCGTGTACAAGGGAGTGCCCGGCATCAGCAACGGTGGGGCCGGTGGGCTGTCGCTGCCTTGCTGTTGTACTGCCGCGCGGGCAGGGTCGGGTCTGGTCCCTGATGGGTGGGATCAAAAACCGTCATGGCCGCTTGCACGGCCATGAGGTCTGGGTGCTCGGATACCGGCGGGCTTACTTGACGTTGCTGCCCACCACGCTGTCCCACTGCTTGGTGATGGTGGCCTTGTACACTTCCTGTTGTTCCAGGGTGGGGAACACGGCTTTCTTGTAGCTGGCGGCAGCCGGCAGCTTGGACAGCAGGTCAGCCGGTACTTTCTTGCGCGCAGCCAGGTCGTTGAAACGGCTCGGGTGGCAATAGCCCTTCAGCCAGCCCAGTTGGCCTTCGTCGGAGTACAGGTATTCCATCCACAGCTTGGCGGCGTTCGGGTGCGGGGCGTAGGCGCTGATGGCCTGTACGTAAACGCCGGCCACTACGCCGGATTTCGGTACTACCACGGCTACTTTCGGGTTGCCCTTCAGGGTGTCGCGGTCGGCCAGGGCGTTGTAGTCCCAACGCACGATGATGGGGGTGGTGCCTTGGGCCAGCGAGGCAGCCTTGCCGATCACCGGCACGAAGTTGCCGTTCTTGTTCAGCTGCGAGAAGAATTTCAGGCCAGCATCGGCGGCCTTGGCCGGGTTGCCAGCCGCTTGCGACAGGCCGGCAGCGTATACACCCATGATGGCCTGGTTGGCGGTGCGCGGGTCACCAGCCAGCGCCACGGCGTTCTTGTATTCCGGTTTCAGGAGATCAGCCCAGTCGGCCGGTACTTTCTTGATGATGTCGGTGTTCACTTCGAAGGCCAGCACGCCATAGTAGTCGCCGTACCAGTAGCCATCCTTGTCCTTCACCTCGGCCGGAATGCTGTTCCAGGTGGACACCTTGTACGGCTGGATCAGGCCAGCAGCCTTGGCTTGCGGACCGAAGGACAGGCCGACGTCGATCACGTCCGGTGCCTGCGGGCCCTTGTTGCCCTTATTGGCCTTGATGGCTTCGATTTCATCGCCGGAGCCAGCGTCCGGATTCAGTTCGTTCACCTTGATGCCGTACTTGGCCTTGAAGCCGGCCACCAGGTCGCCATAGCCACACCAGTCATGCGGCAGGGCGATGGTGGTGAGCTCGCCTTCCTGTTTTGCCGCCTTGATCAGGCTGTTCAGATCCTGTGCATGCACAGCGGAAGCACCAACACTCAGTGCGGACAATACAACTGCGGCCATCAGCTTCTTGTTCATTGGTTCCATCCTTTGGACTAGGTCAATATGAGCAGGGCGATCATAGGCAGTGCAGGTGACGAAATGATGTGAGGCAAGTTTCAGTTCCGTGTCTATTGTGTGAAGTCTTGCGTACGACCTGTTTTGGTCATATTCCGACATGCTGTCGCAGGCTTGTCATTTGAGTTTGCTAAACACTAAGCTCCAGTCAAATCAACATGGACTAGTCCAGAGCATGTCAGCTGAAAATAACCAGACGCAGGTCGCCCGGATCAGACAGTCCCTGCTGGCGCAGATCGAGGGGGGACTGTTGCCGCCCGGCGGGAAACTGCCGTCCGAACGTAGCTTGTCCGAGCTGTTTGATACTACCCGCATCACCCTGAAAGATGCCTTGCTGGCGCTGGAGGCCGAAGGCTGCATCTATCGCGAGGACCGGCGTGGCTGGTTTGTTGCGCCGCCGCGGCTGGAATACAACCCGCAGTACCGGGTGCATTTCCAGCAGATGGTGCAACAGCAGCAGCGGCGGGTGGATACCCGGGTGCTGTCGGTACGCAGCATGGTGGCCACGCCGGAGATGAGCCAGCGGCTGCAATTGTCGGCGCTGGCGCGGGTATTGCAGATTTGTCGCCAGCGCAGCCTGGATGGCCGCGTGGTGATGTATGTCGAGCACTATCTGAAGCCGGAATGCTTTCCCGGCATCATGAACGAAGACCTGTCGCAATCGCTGACCGAGCTCTATCAGACACGCTATGGCCTGCAGTATCGCCGCTCGCGCTTTGACATCACCCCCACGGCCGCGCGTGGCGAGGTGGCACAGGCGCTGATGCTGGCTGACGGCAGCCCCATTCTGCGCATCACCCGCATCAACTACGACCAGCAGCAGCGCATCATCGATTGCGATGTCGAATACTGGCGGCACGATGCCATCCGCTTGTCGGTGGACAGCCAGCTACCGGCCGAGCCGGGTGATCTGGGTATCACGGCAATGCCAATGGGTTAATCTGCGAATTATTGGTGAAATTCGTCATGAATTAACAATTGCACACAGTTTCATTACAAATGCTTACCAAGTGATACAGCATGGCTACAGACCGGCAATGACAGCTTGTTACATGCTGCAAGCAGTTCCTCATTTCCGGAGAGTATCAAATGAAACTGCAAATCCTGCGTGGTAGTCGCTGGCTGGTGCTGGCCGCCGCAGTGTCCGGCCTGAGCGCCTGCGTGGTGGTTCCGCCGCGTACCCAGGTGGTGTACAAGCCGGCCCCGGTGGCCGCCGCCCCGCACTGGAATCCTGCCGAACATCCCTATTACGGCCATGCCATGAGCGATTTGCGCCAGGCGCGTGCCCTGCTGGCGCGGCCGGATGTGCAGCCGGTGCAGGATGACGAGCGCTGGGCAGTCGGGGCCATTGATGCCGCCTTGAAGGAAATGACCCAGGCGTCGATCCAGGACGGCAAGAATCCCTGGCAGCCGCAGCCTGGTGATGTACATCTCAATGCCCCCGATCGCTTCCACATGGCGCTGCAATTGCTGGAACAAGCCAAGCGTGATGCCAGCCACCGCGAGGATGATCCCTGGGTGCGCGACTTGCAGGGCCGTATCCTGCACCACATTGACGATGCTCACCGCGCCACCCAACAAGCCATTGCCGACGCCCTGCGTTGAACCAGGCTGTGATATCGCTTTACCGCAACAATAAAAAATCGCTGGTAATCAAGGAAGAGCAACCATGTTGATTCTGAAGAAATCTGTCGTCAGCCTGCTGCTGGCTGGTGTGGCCCTGCTGGCAAGCGGATCGGCCATGGCCGATGACTGGCACGGCAACGACTGGCATTCCGACATGCGCCAAGGTGAGTGGCATGAAGGCATGCCCTGGCGCTTCGAGCAGCACCACTGGCAGCCGGAGCAGCATCCCTACTACAGCCACGCCATGACCGACCTGCGCATCGCCCGCGATTTGCTGTCCCGCCCGGACCAGCCACGGGTGGAGCAGGGCGAGCGCCGTGCCGTGGAAGCCATCAATCAGGCCCTGCATGCCATGCATGATGCGGCTATCGATGATGGCAAAGATCCCTTCCAGCGCCAGCCGCCGGATGCCGGCTACCGCCCGGACGACCGTTTCCACCAGGCGCTGCGCCTGCTGGACAAGGCAAAGCAGGATGCCAGCCATGAAGAGGACGATCCCTATCTGCGTGGCTTGCAGCATTTCATCGTCGGCCAGATCGGCCTTGCCCAGCATGCTGTGAATGACGCCATTGGCGAAGCGTTGCGTTAAGCAGCGCTAACAAAAAACCGTTTCTGCGCCGCGCCTCCTTGTCGCCGCGCCTTGGTCCCGGTGTTCTGCGAGATTTTGTTTGCGGCGCTGAGCAGGCATCGCACCGCCCCCCGCCACAGCCGGTCTGTCGCGGGGCTTTTTGCTGCCTGGCGGGTAGCTTGCCGCCAACGGACCGGTTTTGCGCTACCATGCCGGCTGTTTGATATTGACCAAGGATGCAATCATGACCCGCCTGCTCATCCTCTATACCGGTGGCACCATCGGCATGGACCACACCCCGGAAGGCCTGGCCCCTGTTCCCGGCCTGTTGCCACGGTTGCTGGAGCGCTTCCGTACTCCGGCGCTGGACTTTGACGTGGTGGAATACCCGCAGCTGATCGACTCGTCGGCCATCGTGCCGGCGCAGTGGCAGCAATTGCTGGACGACCTGATCGCCCGCTATGCCGATTACGACGGTTTCGTGGTGATCCACGGCACCGACACCATGGCCTATACCGCCAGCGTGCTGGCCTTTGCCCTGCAAGGCCTGGCCAAGCCGGTTATTGTCACCGGTTCACAACTGCCGCTGGTACATTCGCGCTCCGATGGCTGGAGCAATCTGGCCGATGCGCTGGAGGCCGCCAGCCAGCCCGATCTGCACGAAGTGTGCATTGCCTTCAATCGCCTGCTGCTGCGTGGCTGCCGTGCGCGCAAGCTGGATGCCGCCAGCTTTGCCGGCTTTGCCAGCCCCAATGCCCCGGCCTTGGCCCGCTTTGGCATCCAGGCCGACTGGCAGCGCCAGCACTGGCTGACCAGTACTGGCGCTTTTGCCCCGGTAAAGCTGGATGTTGCGCTCAAGCTGGCCACCTTTTTCCTCACTCCCGGCCATGCCAGCACGCTGGCAGGGCAGATCATGCAGGCGGGCGAACTGGATGGCGCAGTGCTGATGAGCTATGGCAATGGCAATACCCCGGCTGATCCGGCCTTGCTTGCTGGCGTGGCTGCGCTGACCGCCGCTGGTGGCGCAGTGCTGAATATCAGCCAGGTGGTGCATGGCGCGGTCGAAGTAGGGGCCTATGCCGCCAGTCAGCCACTGGCGCGAGCCGGAGCAGTGGCCGGCGCAGACCTGACACCGGAAGCAGCCACCGCCAAGCTGCTGGTGTTGCTGTCGCAGGGCTTGCGTGGCGAGGCCTTGCGCCAGCAGCTGGCGACCCCGCTGCGGGGCGAGAGCAGCTAAGCTGGCCAGGCCAATCCGGGGGAAAGAACAAGGGCGTGCCATTGGCACGCCCTTGTTGCTGCCAGTGACGGTGAGTTGCCTAAAAAACAGGCAGTCGTATTTTTCATTGCCAGATCAGTAGCTTGCCCATGCTATCCACAAGCCCTCCACACCGTGGTACACGTGGAGTGGGGAAAAACGGGGTTGCTGCCTAAAAAACAGGCAATGGCAGAAAGCCTGTTATGGCTCAATGGTTTAGACAGTTTGTCCACAGTCCACACACAAGGCTGTCCCCTCTGCTTGTGCAAAACCCTGTTGTGTTGGCCATCACGGCTTGCTCAGTGTGAACTGCTGGCTGCTGCCTAAAAAAGCAGCAGAACAGAAAAAGTCCATTTCTTTCAGTGGCTTGCTTTAGTTGCCCACAGGCGGTGCACAAGCCTGTCCCCGCCTGCTGTGCAAAAACATGCGCAACAGCCCGTTGCAGCGGTGGATAGCGTCAGCAGACGGCGTAAAATGGCCATTGCCTAAAAAACAGGCAGGCAGTAAAACCCTGTCGTGTTTCATGTACTTAGCCAACTTGCCCACAGACCGTGCACAAGGCTGTCCCCGCGCAGTGTGTAAAACTGCGGTGACACTGCCCGGCACAGCCAGACAGCGGCAAACGGCTAATTGCCTAAAAAACAGGCAGTGGCGGGAAGCCTGATTGCTTTCAGCGACTTAGCCTGTTTGTCCACAGCTCACGCACAAGGCTGTCCCCGCTGGCTGTGCGAAACCGCGCACCGTGTGCAGAAATGCGCGGCAACACTACTGGCAGGCTGGCTCCCGACGTATAATCAGACTCTTTGCCGGTGCTGTGCAGTGTCAGTCATCAGAATCGCCGTGATCGGGCCGGAATCCTGCGGCAAGAGCACCTTGTCGCTGCAACTGACGGCAGCCTTGTGCAGCCAGGGCTTGCGTGCCGTGGCCGTGGCCGAATATGCGCGCACCTATTACGCCGCACGCGACTATCAGGTGAGCATGACCGATATCGAAGCCATTGCCGCCGGCCAGTTGCAGGCCGAGCAGCACGCAGCAGCAGAACACGACTGGCTGGTGTGCGATACCACGGTGCTCACCTGCAAGATCTGGGCCGATGTGGCGTTTGGCCAGCCTTCGCCGGCCCTGCTGCAGCTGTACCGGCCACAAGACTACCAGTTCACCTTGTTGACTGCGGCCGACATCCCCTGGCAGCCGGACCCGCTGCGCAGCCATCCCGAGCAGCGCGACTGGCTGCTGGGCTTGTACCAGGCCGAACTGGCGCGCCAGGGCGTGGCCTATACCCTGCTGCAGGGTGGGCAGGCCGAGCGGCTGGCGCAAGCCTGGCAGGCGCTGGGCCGTGCCGATTTGCCCAAAAAATAAGCAGTAACGACAAAGCCTTTATATTTCAGGGCTTTGTCCCCATTTTTCACAGCTACCCCACAGCCCTGTCCCGCCGGCAGGTGGAAAAGCGGTAGTGTCTGCCTAAAAAAAAGGCAGTGCGAAAAATGGCTTTCCGCTCAAACAGTTGCAGGCCTTGTCCACAGCCGGTGCACAAGCCTGTCCAGAATGGATGTGTAAAAATGAATGAAATCTACAAACTGAGCACCGAATACATCGCCCTGTGCGATCTGCTGAAAAGCTGCAGCGTGTGTTCCTCAGGTGGTGAAGCCAAGCATTTCATCGCCGAGGGCAATGTTGCGGTGAATGGCGTGCAGGAATTGCGCAAGACCTGCAAGATCCGCGCTGGCCAGGTGGTGAGCGGGCAGGGTTTTACCATCAAGGTGGTGGCCGCCTGATGAGCGAGCCGCTCCCGCTGGCGCCGGATGCTGCCGATCCCTTGCCGGAGCCGCCGTTTGAGGTGAGCGACGACATGTGCTGCGGCAGCGGCTGCGATCCCTGCATTCTCGACACCTATCAAGCCGAACTGCGCGATTACCGCAGCCGGCTGGCCGCCTGGCAGGCGCGGCACAACAAGGACGGACAATAAGCCATGGCCAGTATCGATCTGCATTTTCATTCGCACGCCTCCGATGGCGCGCTGCCGCCGGCCGAGGTGATTGCCCGCGCCGCCGAGCGCGAGGCCACGCTGGTGGCGCTGACCGACCACGACTGCACCCGCGGCCTGGCCGAAGCCCGTGCCGCCGCCGCGACCCATGGCGTGGATTTTCTTGACGGCGTCGAGGTATCGGTTACCTGGAATGGCAAGCACACCGTGCATATTGTCGGCCTGGGCATCGACCCCGAGCATGCCGGCCTGCTGGCCGGCCTGCAGTCCATCCGCGATGGCCGGGTGGAGCGTGCGCGCGAAATGTCCGACTCGCTGGCCCGCATCGGTATCCACGGGGCATTCGAAGGGGCGATGGCGGTATGCGAAAACCCGGAAATGATAGGCCGTACCCACTTCGCCCGTTTCCTGGTCAATAGCGGCGAGGTGAAAGATGTCCGCACCGTGTTCCGCAAATACCTGACCCCGGGCAAGCCCGGCTATGTGCCGCATGAATGGACCAATCTGGCCGATGCAGTGGGCTGGATCGTTGCCTCCGGCGGCATGGCGGTGATCGCCCATCCCGGCCGCTACGATATGGGTCGCACGCTCACCGAACGACTGATCCTGGATTTCAAGGACGCTGGCGGCCGTGGTATCGAAGTGGCCAGCGGCAGCCACAGCCTGGACGATATGCACAAGTACGCGCTGATTGCCCAGCGCTATGGTCTGCTGTCCAGCGCCGGCAGCGATTTTCATGCACCGGGTGAAGGCGGCCGCGACGTCGGCCGCACCGATGACCTGCCGCCCATTTGCCAGCCGGTGTGGCAGGCATTGCAAGAGCGCATCATTCGCGCCCCGCACGCGGCATAAACCAACACAAAAGCACACACATGGCACAGTTCTTCATGATTCACCCGGACAATCCGCAAGCGCGGCTGATCCGGGAAGCCGCCACCATCCTGCGGGGTGGAGGCGTGGTGGTGTATCCCACCGATTCCTGCTACGCGCTGGGCTGCATGCTGGGCGACAAGCAGGCGATGGAGCGCATTCTGGCCATCCGCCAGATCGAGCTCAAACACCACCTGACCCTGGTCTGTCACAACCTGTCGGAGCTGGCCAACTACGCCCGCGTCGACAACAGCCAGTTCCGTCAGCTCAAGGCGGCCACGCCGGGTAGCTACACCTTCATCCTGCAGGCCACCAAGGAAGTGCCGCGCCGCACCTTGCATCCCAAGCGCGCCACCATCGGCCTGCGCGTGCCGGACCACAAGGTGGCGCTGGCACTGCTGGAAGAGCTGGGCGAGCCCATCCTGTCCTGTACCTTGCTGCTGCCGGGTGATGAGGAGCCGTTGACCGACCCGTATGAAATCCGCGAACGGCTGGAGCACAGCGTGGATGCGGTGATTGACGGTGGCTGGTGTGGCACTGATCCGACGACGGTGATCGACATGACCGACGGCGTGGAGCTGCTGCGCCGTGGCAAGGGCGATCCGGCCGTTTTCGGTTTATAGCCGGCCCGGCTGGAACCCTGGCCGGCTGTCCCCATCTAGTAGTGGTTCATCTTACCCAAACAGAAAAGAAGCTATGGGCGATACCTCTCAACTGATCCAGCAGATCAGCATCTATGCCTTGCCGGTGCTGCTGGCCATTACCCTGCACGAAGCCGCGCATGCCTATGCCGCCAAGCGTTTTGGCGATGCCACCGCCTATATGCTGGGGCGCATGACGCTTAACCCGCTCAAGCACATCGATCCGGTGGGCACCGTGCTGTTGCCGCTGCTGTCGCTGATGATGGGCGGCGTGCTGTTTGGCTGGGCCAAGCCGGTACCGGTGAATTTTGGCGCGCTGCGCAATCCGCGCGTCGGCATGCGCTGGGTGGCGGCTGCCGGCCCGCTGGCCAACTTCATCATGGCGGTGCTGTGGGTCTTGCTGCTCAAGCTGGCCATCGTCATGAACAACAGCTATTCCGAGCCGCTGGCGCTGATGAGCAAGGCCGGCATCAATATCAACGTCATGCTGATGGTGCTCAACCTGCTGCCGCTGTTGCCGCTGGATGGCGGGCGCATCGTGGAAAGCCTGCTGCCGCCGGGTCTGGCCTACAAGTATTCGCGGCTGGAACCCTATGGCATGTGGATACTGATCGCACTGATCTTTACTGGCGTGCTCATGCCGCTGCTCAATCCGCTGCGCCAGCTGGTGTATCATCTGCTCAGTCTCTTTTTCTAACTGGAATCCGCTCCATGTTTGCCAACCGCATCCTTTCCGGCATGCGCCCCACGGGCAGCCTGCACCTTGGCCACTACCACGGCGTCATCAAGAACTGGGTAGAGCTGCAGAGCAGCCACGATTGCTATTTCATGGTGGCCGACTGGCACGCCCTCACCACCAATTACGATAATGTCTCCATCATCGAAAAGAGCATCTGGGACATGGTGATCGACTGGCTGGCGGCCGGCGTCGACCCGGACAAGGCCACGGTGTTCCTGCAGTCCAAGGTGCCGCAGCATGCCGAGCTGCACCTGGCGCTGTCCATGGTGACACCGCTGTCCTGGCTGGAGCGCGTGCCCACCTACAAGGACCAGATCGAAAAGCTGTCCACCAAGGATCTGGGTACTTACGGCTTCCTCGGCTACCCGCTGCTGCAGGCCGCCGACATCCTGGTGTACAAGGCCGGGCTGGTGCCGGTGGGCGAAGACCAGGTGCCGCATATCGAACTGACCCGCGAAGTGGCGCGCCGCTTCAACAACCTGTTTGGCCGCGAAGCCAACTTCGACGAGCTGGCCCAGGCCGCCGCCAAGAAAATCGGCAAGCAGGGCAAGCAGTTCATGCAGCAGCGTACCGCCTACCTGCAGGATGGCAATGCCGAAGCGCTGCAAGCTGCCCGCGAGATTCTGGCCGCCAGCCAGAACCTGGGTGTGGCCGACCGCGAACGCCTGGCCGGCTGGCTGGAAAACAAGGGCAAGACCATTCTGCCGGAACCGGAAGCCAAGCTGACCGCTGCTTCGCGCATGCCGGGCCTCGACGGGCAGAAAATGTCCAAGTCCTACGGCAACACCATCACCATGCGCGAAGCACCGGAGCAGGTGAGCAAGAAGGTCAAGGCCATGCCGACCGATCCGGCCCGCGTACGCCGTACCGATGCCGGCAATCCGGAAAAATGCCCGGTATGGCAGCTGCACCAGGTGTACAGCGATCATGAAACCCGCGAATGGGTGAAGCAGGGCTGTACCAGCGCCGGCATCGGCTGTCTGGATTGCAAGCAACCGGTGATCGAAGGCGTGCTGCGCGAGCAGCAGCCGATGTTCGAGCGCGCCGAGCAGTATCTGACCCATCCGGACCGGGTCAAGGAAATCGTGTTCGAAGGCTGTCGCCGTGCCGAGCAAGTGGCAAAAGAAACCATGACTGACGTGCGCGCCGCCATGGGGCTGGGTTTCTGATTCACCACACAGTTAGCAGTCAGTCAAAAAGCCGGAACCATGTGTTCCGGCTTTTTTATTGCATTCCTGCGGCGTCCAGTTTCAGTGCTCGACACGTGGTAGGAAGATTTCTGCCAGCATGCAGCGGCAGCTGCCGCCGCCCACCGCTTCGATGGTGGGGATGGGGTTGACCACCGGCTGGCCGTGACGCTCCAGCACCCGCTGCTGCTGTGGCGTGAAGCCCTGCCAGGCGCGTTGCGACATGGCCAGCAGCGGCGTGCCATCCTGAGCCGCCAGTTGCAGGATATTGCCGCAGAAATGCTGTTCCACCTGCTGATGGCTGATGTGGATCACCTCATGCGTGGATTCCAGCGCGGCCAGCACGCGTTGGCGTTGTTCCGGTTGATACAGGCTGTCGGCGCAGATCACCGCAATATCCTGCCCCACCGACATCATCACATTGCTGTGATAGATGGGGACGCCGTGGCTGTCTGCAGTGTCGAACAACTGGACATCTTCCAGCCCGCGCAGCCTGGCGTAGCGATACAGCGCCAGCGGATGGCAACGCTGCGAGCGGGCAGCATACACGCGGCGGCGGGCGTGGTCGAAAATCATCACCCCGGTGCCTTCCAGGATCAGTTCTTCTTCCCACGGGTGGCCCACCCAGCTGATCTGGTTGATCTGGTAGCCATGGCCCAGCAGCAGCCGTGCCAGTTCTTCCACCCGCCGCTCCTGGCGCCGGTTGGGGGTATGCATGGGGTAGACATGCAGGCTGCCATCAGCGCTGGTGCTGAACCAGTTATTGGGAAATACCGCATCCGGAGTGGCAATGCCGTCGGGGCTTTTTTCCAGCACCATCACCTGCAGGCCGTGTTGCTGCAGGCGCTGTACCATGGCATCGAATTCCGCCATGGCCTGTGCGGTGACGGATGCCGGCGGCAGGTTCAGCCGATGCTGGAACACATTGTCGGCACCGGTTTGTTCGTTGAAGGCAAAGTCGACCGGGCGCACCATGACCACGGCACGCGCCAGTTGTGCTTGTGGCGGGCGGGTCAGCGACAGCGGCGCGATCCAGGGTAGATTCTGATTTCCCATGTAATGGTTTCGGAGGCAAAGTGTGGATGGTGCTGGTATAGTAGCCAGACCCACATCAAACAAAAAGTTGGATTTGTTTGACATCTCCATAATGATTTGGAATGGATTTTCATCTAGCCGCCCTCAAGGCCTTTGTCAGTGCCGCGCGCGAGTCTTCATTTTCGCGCGCCGCCGATTGCCTGCACCTCACCCAGCCCGGCCTGTCCAAGCGCATTCGCAGCCTGGAGGATGCCCTGCGGGTGGAGCTGTTCGACCGCATCGGTCGGCGCACAGTGCTGACCGAGGCCGGCCGCGCCTTTCTGCCTTATGCGCTGCGCATCCTGGCTGAAGCCGAGCAGGCCGGCCAGCTGCTGCGCAGCCTGCAACCGGCGCAGATCGGCAAGCTGCATCTGGCTACTACCCAGCATATCGGCCTGTACTATCTCAAGCCCTTGTTGGCGGAGTTTGTGCGCCAATATCCCGGCATCGATTTGACGGTGGATTTCAAGACCTCGGCCGAAACCCACAAATTGCTGTGTCAGGGCGAGCTGGAGCTGGGCTTCATGTCCGAGCCGCCGCTGCATGAGCAGGCGCTGGAGTATGTCGAGGTGCTGAACGAGCGGCTGTGCTTTGCCGTGGCACAGCAGCATCCGCTGGCCTTGCTGGAGGCGCTGACGCTGCAGGATCTGGCGCGCTACCCGGCGCTATTGCCCGGCAGCAATACCCGTTGTCGCCGGCTGATCGAAAACCTGTTCCAGCAGCATGCCACCCCGCTGGATGTGCGCGAGCCATCCAATTATCTGGAGGCGCTGCGCATGCTGGTGGAAGCCGGGCTGGGCTGGAGCGCCCTGCCCGAAGTCATGATCAGCAGCGGCCTGTGCCGGCTGCCTTTGCCGCAATACGAGCCGGCCCGCACCATCATGCTGGCCTATCACCGCAAAGTCAGCCTGTCCGGCCCGGCGCGGCTGTTTCTGGAATGGCTCAAAGAGCACCCGCCTGGCTTACACTCTGTCGCATGAGCACCCAGACCACCCCAGCCGACTTCACCCTGACTGCGCCGGAACTGCCGGCCGGCCTGCCCATTGCCCACGTCTTTGGCCAGCCGGTGCTGGAAGTGCCGCAGGATCTGTTCATTCCACCTGATGCGTTGCAGGTGATTCTGGAAAGCTTCGAAGGCCCGCTGGATTTGCTGCTCTACCTGATCCGCAAGCAGAACCTGGACGTGCTCAATATCCCGATGGCCGACATCACCCGCCAGTACATGAGCTATGTCGATGCCATGCAGGGTGAGCGGCTGGAGCTGGCGGCCGAATACCTGCTGATGGCGGCCTTGCTGATTGAAATCAAGTCGCGGCTGCTGTTGCCGCGCCCGCAGCTGGATGAAGAGGGCGAGCCGGACGACCCGCGTGCCGAGCTGGTACGCCGTCTGCTGGATTACGAACAGATGAAACTGGCCGCGCTGGCGCTGGACAAGTTGCCACAGGCTGATCGCGACTTTGCCTGGCTGGCGGTGCTGATCGAGCAGGGCGCCGAAGCGCGCCTGCCCGATGTGGCGGCGGTTGATCTGCGCCAGGCCTGGCTGGCGATTTTGTCGCGGGCCAAGCACAAGCGCAGCCACAAGGTGGAAAAGGACGAACTGTCGGTACGCGAGCAGATGAGCTGGATCCTGCGCTATCTCAACGATCGCGAATACGTACCGTTCGAGGAACTGTTCGAAGTCGACAAGGGCGTGGCGCACCTGGTGGTCAACTTCATTGCCGTGCTGGAACTGGTGAAGGAGGGGCTGATCAAGGTCAGCCAGGAGCTGGCCTTCCAGCCGATTTACGTGCGTATCGCCATCAGCTGATGGCCGCAACTGTTGCGCGCATGACAGTAGCGCGTCAATTGACCGTGTCGCTGAGCGGGAAATCAGGTAAAATCCGCGCCTTCCCCGCGCAATGTATATTTTTTCGCCCCCAGTCCTGTGCGCAGGCCGGGCGAGACCTGGTCCGATGTCCACCATCACCGACTTAAACTATCTCAAGATCGTGCTGGAAACGGCATTGTTGACCGCGACGGAACCCTTGTCGGTATCCCAGCTCAAAAAGCTGTTTACCGAAGACATCAAGGCCAGCCTGCTGAACGACATTCTGGACGACATCCAGGCTGACTGGCGTGGCCGTGGTGTGGAACTGGTGAAACTGGCCAGCGGCTGGCGCTTTCGGGCCCGGGCCGAGTTCACCCCCTATCTGTCACGGCTGAATCCGGAAAAACCGCCGCGTTATTCACGCGCCGTGATGGAAACCCTGGCGATTATCGCCTACAAACAACCTGTTACCCGTGGTGATATCGAATCCATTCGTGGCGTTTCGGTGTCCACCAGCGTGATGCAAACCCTGCTGGAGCGGGGATGGATTGAAGTAATCGGGCACAAGGACGTGCCCGGCCGGCCGGGGCTGTATGCCACCACCCGCAAGTTTCTGGATGATCTTGGCTTTGTTTCGCTAAGGGACCTGCCACCACTGGCAGACTTGGGAACACTGGTCATACCCGATGCCCAGCCACAAGAGATCGGCAGCGATGACGCCGAAGACACTCTCCCCCTCGACGATGAGGCGGACAATCTGGAGCCACAGGCAGAATAGGCTGGACGCCGTTTTGCTGTGCGCTCGTACTGAAAGAGCATGATTTATGTCTAAAGGACAAAACAACGCCCGCCAGCCGGTGGCGCGTGTAAAGGGCCGCGAATCTTCTCCGCGCCGTCAGCCCGATGCGCCGCGCGGCAACGCCCCGCAGCAACAGGGCCGTGGCAAGCCGGGAGGCTTTGGCAAGGCGCGCAATCCGCAAGACGCGCAAGGCCAGGGTCAGGGTGGCAAGCCGCAGGGCCGTCGTCCTGCTGCACCGCGTGATGCTTATGGCAACCTGATGCAATCACAACCCCATGCCGCACCGCATGAAAGTGCACCGCTGTTCAAGATGAGCCGTTCCGAACTGGCCCAGTTGGAACTGCAACGCCAGGCCCGTGGCCAGGTGGTGCGTGGTGAAAACGGCGAGCCCAATGGCAACGTAGCCGAGCCGAAGAAGCCGGCTGCCGGCCGTCGCAAGGAAACGGTCAACCGCCGTGGCGAAGTGCAGAGCAATCCCACCGGCAGCGGCAAGCGTAGCCAGTCGGAAAACAACCGCCAGCAGCAAGCTGCCCGTCGCCAGGAAAAGGCCGAGCGTCTGCAAGGCCAGGGTGGTGAGGCATTGCAGCACGAGCGCCGCTTTGGCAACAAGAATGCCGCCATGCCGGTAGCCGATGGTGAACAAAGCCCGCGCGAACAGCGTCGTGCACCGGCCGCGGGCAAACCGCGCGCAGAAGGCAAGTCGCTGGTAATCAAGGCAAAAAAGTTGCGTCTGCGCAGCCCGAGTCAGGACGTGAAAGAAAAGTCCAAGCGGCTGCGCGAGGTGCGCCTCGACAAAGAACAGATTGAGCCGGTTCGCCTGCAAAAGGCGCTGTCGGCTTCTGGCGTCGGTTCCCGTCGTGAGATGGAAGAATGGATCGAAGCCGGCTTGGTGCTGGTAAACGGCAAGAAAGCCAGCCTGGGCGACCGCGTGGGTCCGGAAGACCGCGTCACCGCCAAAGGCGACGTGATCAAGCTCAAGTGGGCCGACCGCCTGCCGCGCATCATCATGTACCACAAGCAGGAAGGCGAAATCGTTTCCCGCGACGACCCGGAAGGCCGTGTCAGCGTGTTCGAGCGTCTGCCGCAAGCCAAGAGCAGCCGCTGGGTGGCCGTGGGCCGCCTGGACGTGAATACCTCCGGTCTGCTGCTGATCACCACCAGTGGTGAACTGGCCAACCGCATGATGCACCCCAGCTTCGAAGTGGAGCGTGAATACGCGGTGCGCGTGCTGGGCGAGCTGACCCCGGAAGTCGCCAAGGAAATGACTGCCGGCGTGGAACTGGAAGATGGCCCGGCCGCTTTCCAGCGCGTATTCCAGCGCGGTGGTGCCGAAGACGGTGCCAACCAGTGGTACAACGTGGTGATCAAGGAAGGCCGTAACCGCGAAGTGCGTCGCATGTTCGAACACTTCGGCCTCACCGTCAGCCGCCTGATCCGCGTGCGTTTCGGTAATCTGGGCCTGCCGCCGCGCCTGAAGCGTGGCCAGTTCTACGAACTGAACGAAGCCGAAGTGGCTGCGGTGATGAAGTGGTCCGACCTGACCATGACCGGCCGCAAGAAAACCCGCGGAAGCAAGGCAGAGTGAGCCGTGGCAGCTGGCCGTTGCTGACGGCATTGGCTGCGCGCTGCTGCAAATGGGTGACCGCCTGGCGGTCGCCCGTTTTGCTTTCGGCGGGCTCGCAGGACGCGGCAGTGCCGCCGGCCGCCACTACGGGTGGTGGCGCCCTGCTGGGTTTACGCCGTGGGCCGCGCGCCTCGGTAGTCATCATTCAAGATGGCCGCCTGTTGATGATGCAGCGTATCAAGCAGGGTAAGGAGTACTTCGTCCTGCCCGGCGGCACCATCAAGGCCGGCGAAACCCCGGCCATGACTTGCGTGCGTGAAACCCGCGAAGAAACCGGCCTGAGCATCTGGCTGGCCGAGCAGCTGTGCACGCTGGAGCACAAGGGGCGTATCGAGCATGTATTTCTGGCTAGCAAGTTTCGCGGCACGCTGCAGCTGGGTGGCCCGGAACTGGCACGCATGACGCCGGACAACCAATACCATCTGGTGTGGCTGGATTATGCGCAACTGCAGCAGGTCAAGCTGCGGCCGAAGAATCTGCTGGTGTATTGCCAGGAGTGGCTGTGGCCGGTCGATGAGTGATGGCTTGCCGCTGCTGCCATTATCGACGTAAGGTAGCGGATTGCGGCGCAAGGCAGGAAAGCAGGTATGAGCAAGGCATTTACCAAAGAGAATGACGAGGCCGAAGACGATCTGCCAGTCGAGCAGCGGCTGCCGGCCTCCAGCAAGAACTACATCACCCCCGGTGGCTGGCGTCGGCTGAAGGATGAGCTGTACCAGCTGGTCAACAAGGAAAGGCCGGAGGTGGTGCAGGTGGTCAACTGGGCAGCCAGCAATGGCGACCGCTCGGAAAACGGTGACTATCTGTACGGTAAGCGCCGGCTGCGTGAAATTGACCGCCGCATCCGCTTTCTGACCAAACGGCTGGAGCTGGCCGAAGTGGTCGATCCGGAAGCGCGTGAAGCCACTGACCAGGTATTTTTCTCCGCCACCGTGCTGATCGAGCGCGGCGATGGCAGTGAGCAGCTGCTGAGCATTGTCGGCGTTGACGAGATTGACCTGCCACGTGGTCATATCAGCTGGATTTCGCCGATTGCCCGCACCCTGATCAAGGCGCGCGAGGGGGATAGCGTGCTGTTTCGCGGCCCGGATGGCGACGAGGACATCGAAATCCTCGAAGTACGCTACGAGAAGATCAGCTAGGCCGAAATCTCCTGCAGCCAAACAAAAGCCCGTGTCGGAAGACGCGGGCTTTTTTACATGCTGTCGGCACAGGGACAGGATTAGTGCTTGGCATCCTCGGCGTCTGCGCGGCCCGCCAGTTGACCATTCACAGCCATCCAGTCGCGGGTGGCAGTGTCGCCGATGCGGCTGAAGGCCTGGCTGAGCAAGCGGGCTTGCTCCTTGTGCAGGGCTTCTTCCAGCTTGCGGCCTTCGCTGGTCAGCGTCAGCTGCTTGACCCGCTTGTCGTGGCTGGCTGCCACGCTGGCAATCAGCCCCATCTCCACCAGTTGGCGCAGCGGCATGTTGATGGCCTGTTTGGTCACGTCCAGCGCGCTCAGCAGATCCTTGACCGACAGGCCGGGATAGCGGGCCACGAAGAACAGGATGCGGTGATGCACCCGGGCCAGGCCACGCCGGGCCAGGATCTCGTCTGGCTTGGCGGTAAAGGCTTTGTAGGCATGGAAGAACACTTCCATGGCTGCGCGCAAATCGATCGCGTTATCGCTGTCAGGCATGTTGACGACATCCCCTGTCAGGGGTAAATTAGGTCAAAAAAATTGACGTTTATTGTTTATTGGGCTGGCGCAGTAGCAGACCATAAAGCGGTAGCAGAAGAAACCATCCTTACTGCTGCAGGAGCTGGGCTTCCGTAGGCTTACCACCCTCGGCCACGGCAATATGGCAGACATGCTGGTGCGACAGTCATGGAGATTACCATGTTTTCAGAACGTATCGAACGACTGATGGGTTCGCTGATCCGCGAAATTCTTGCCGCTGCTCAGCGCCCGGAAGTCATTTCCTTTGCCGGAGGTCTGCCGGCAGCCAGCTGTCTGCCGCAACTGGACTTCAGTGGCCTGCCGCCAGATTTGGCGCAATATGGCACGACCGAGGGTGAACCGCAGTTGCGCGAACTGATTGCCGCACAGGCCAGGGCTCTGGGGCTGGAGTGCAGTGCCCAGCAAGTGCTGGTGCTGTCTGGCTCGCAGCAAGCCATTGATTTGGCATCCAAGCTGTTCATCGATCCGGGTACGCCACTGGTGACGGAAGGGCCGACCTACCTGGCGGCCTTGCAGTCCTTCAACCTGTTCGGTGCTGACATTACCGCCGTTGCGCAGGAAGATGGCCAGTTGCCACCGGCCAAGCTGGAGCAGGCCCTGCGCACCGCCAAGCCGCGGCTGACCTACCTGATTCCCAGCTTCCAGAATCCGTCCGGTGCCTGCTACAGCGAGGAAAACCGCCGTGCGCTGGCGGAGGTGATCGATGCCCACGGCTTGCCGGTGTTCGAGGATGATCCTTACCGCGCCTTGTCTTACGATGGCGAAGCACCGGCACCGCTGGTGAGTCACTTGAAGAAGACGCCGTGGATTTATGCCGGTTCCTTCTCCAAGACCCTGGCTCCGGGGCTGCGCATCGGCTATCTGATCGCTTCGCCCGAGCTGTATCCGCATCTGGTCAAACTGAAGCAATCCACTGATTTGCACAGCAACCGTCCGGGACAGTGGTTTATTGCGCAGCAGCTGGCCGATCCGGCGTTTCCAGCCCACCTGCAGTCGCTGCGCGATACCTATCGCATTGGCCGCGATGCCATGCAGATGGCGCTGGAAAAGCATTTTGCTGATCTGGCCGACTGGCAGGTTCCCAAGGGTGGCTTGTTCTTCTGGCTGACGCTGAAGCGGCCGCAGGATACCCGCGAGTTGCTGAAAGTGGCGCTGGCGGAGTGCAATGTTGCTTTCATGCCGGGTGAGCCTTTCTACCCCAATCCGCAGGATGGCATTGGTCACTTGCGCCTCAACTTCAGCCATGCGGCTGTTGAGCGCATCGACGAAGGCATTGCCCGGCTGGCCGAATTGGTGCGCGCAGCCCACCGTTGAGTTTTGCCGCAAAGAAAAAGCCGCTCACGGGAGCGGCTTTTTTTGTACCGGTAGCTGCAGGTCAACTACCCAGAGGACCTTCGTTTTCCAGCATGTCCACGCCGGCCAGGCCGGAACGGAACACCGCCTGCTGCAGGGTTTCCACAGCTTTTTTGCGGAAAAACTGCTTGCGGGTCACCAGCAATACCCGGCGTTGTGGTGCCGGTTCCTGGAAGGGCAGGATAGACAGCAGGCTGTCATCACCAGGGCCGATGGAGGTGGATGGCATCACGGTGACGCCCATACCACTGGCCACCATGTGACGAATGGTATTAAGCGAGCTGCCCTGCAAGGTGGTGGCGAGGCCGGACTGATGGTTCTGCTTGCTGGCCAGTTCGCTGCAGGCTTGCAGCACCTGGTCGCGGAAGCAATTGCCCTGGTTCAGCAGCAGGACGCTCTCGTCAGTCAGCTGGCTGGCTCCGATGCAGGTCAGCTTTTCCCATGGATGGCCCTTGGGCGTGGCAACCACGAAGGGTTCATCATAAAGTGGCCAAGTCATGGTGCCGGCTTCTTCGAAGGGGTCAGCCACGATGATCGCATCCACCTCACCGCGCTTGAGCATTTCTGCCAGGCGGGCGGTGTAGTTCTCTTCCAGAATCAGCGGCATGTCCGGTGCCAGAATGCGCAGGGCCGGAATCAGCTTGGGCAGCAGATAGGGGCTGATGGTGAAGATTACCCCCAGCTTGAGCGGACCAACCAGCTCGTTCTGGTGCTCACCAGCCAGCCGCTTGACGGTTTCGGCTTCTTCCAGCACCCGTTGCGACTGCTCGATGATGCGCTCGCCAATTTCCGTTACTGCCACTTCCTGGCCGCCGCGTTCGAACAGGGTGATGCCCAGTTCGTCTTCCAGCTTCTTGATGGCGATGGACAGGGTGGGCTGGCTGACAAAGCAGCTTTGTGCGGCGCGGCCAAAGTGGCGCTCGCGCGCCACTGCCACGATGTAGCGGAGTTCGGTCAGCGTCATGGTTTAGCGCTGATGCTCCGGCAGCACGATATTGACCTCCAGCACCTCAAAGTCATCCTGGCGTTCTACCTGCACCTTGATGTCATCCAGATTGACCGCCACGTATTTGGAGATCACCTCCATCAGTTCACGTTGCAGTGCAGGCAGGTAGTCAGGGGCGCTGCGACCATTGCGCTCGTGCGCCAGAATGATCTGCAGACGTTCTCTGGCGATGGCGGCCGTTTTCTGGCGCTTGCCGAACAGAATGTCGATTAGGGACATGGTTTAACCTCCGAACAGGCGCTTGAGCAGGCCCACCTTGGGCGCGTCCAGGAAGCGCATGGGGCGATCTTCGCCCAGGAAACGTGAAATCACGTCGGAATAGGCCTCGGCTACATCGCTGCCCTTCAGGTGAATGGCCGGTGTACCGGAGTTGGAGGCTTGCAATACGGTCTGTGATTCCGGGATCACGCCAATCAGCGGCACGCGCAGGATTTCCTTGACGTCGTCCACCGACAGCATTTCACCCTTGTCGACACGGGCTGGCGAGTAGCGGGTAATCAGCAGGTGTTCCTTGACCGGATCACCACCTTGCTCGGCGCGGCGTGATTTGGAAGCCAGAATGCCCAGGATGCGGTCGGAGTCACGTACCGAAGACACTTCCGGGTTGGTGACGATCAGTGCTTCATCGGCAAAGTACAGTGCCAGCAGGGCACCCTTTTCGATACCGGCCGGGGAGTCGCAGACGATGAACTCGAAGCCACTGTCGGCCAGTTCCTTCAGTACCTTCTCCACGCCCTCTTGCGACAGGGCATCCTTGTCGCGGGTTTGCGAGGCCGGGATGATATAGAGGTTGTCGCAGTTCTTGTCCTTGATCAGGGCCTGGTTCAGCGATGCTTCGCCATTCACCACATTGATCAGGTCGTACACGACGCGGCGTTCGCAACCCATGATCAGGTCCAGGTTGCGCAGGCCGACGTCAAAGTCGATGACCACAGTCTTGTGTCCACGCAGAGCCAGGCCGGATGCAAAGCTGGCACTGGTAGTGGTTTTGCCGACACCACCTTTGCCGGAAGTCACGACGATGATTTTTGCCACGGTAAATCCCTTTGGATAATTGAATTATTCGCCAAGCGCGGTCATGACCAGGCGCTCGTTTTCAAGATAGATCTGGGTAGGCTTGCCCTTGATGCTGTCGGGCAGTGCCTGTTCGATAGTGCGATAGACCCCGGCAATGGAGACCAGTTCGGCCTCCATGCTGCGCACGAAAATGCGGGCTGCCGTGTTGCCGCGTGCGCCGGCCAGTGCACGGCCACGCAGCGGGGCATAAATATGGATGTTGCCGTCGGCAATTACTTCGGCACCGGCACTGACCATGGCCAGTACCACCAGGTCGCCACCACGGGCGTAAATCTGTTGTCCGGCGCGAACCGGGCGGTCGATGATCATGGCAGCTACCGGAGCAGGGGCCGCTGCCACCTCGACCGGCTTGGCTACCGGTTCGCTCAGGTTTTGGCGCGGCGGGGTATTGCCGCGTACATAAGCCAGGCCATAGCGGCTGGCGACCTCGGCCATATTGCTATCTGGATGGCGCAGGGCGACAGCACGGATGCCGTGGCGGCTGAGCATGGGCAACAAACGGCCATAATCAGCATCGGCGGCTGCTGCCAGTGCTTCCACATCCAGCAGGAAGGCTTCTGCCGGGGCATCACCGGCCGGGCCGAAACGGGCTTCCAGCGCAGTAGTCAGTTCTTCCAGATTATCCGTGCGGAGAATCAGGGCCAGCAGATCAAGACTGGCAGATTTGATGTCAAAGGCGGTGACCGCAGAGCTCATGAGTAGGCTTTATATAAATAGATTTCTTCTATGGAGCGAGTGTACTGGCTTGCCGCCCCCCTTTCAATGCCGGTGAACTAATCGGCGGGCGCGGTATTCTGTTGATATTGCGCTGCAAAAAAATCAGCCAGCCGTGAGCAAGCGGTAATTGTCGCAATACTGTCATTCATTTGGAATGTTGATGTTGTAAAAACACATACAAAATAGCTGTTTACGGAATTGTGCAGCGCAACATTTTCTTGACCTGTGCAAACGATTTGGTTAAATTACATTTGCTGCTGTGCAGCATTGGCGGCGAAACGGTTGTTGTGACTGTTAAAGCTGAGTTGTATTTCGACATTTCCAGGAGTAGCCATGTTTACCAACACCCAAGAATTTTCTGCTCTCGGCCAGGCGCAGTTCGACAAAGCCATTCGCCTGTCCTCCATCGTTCTGGCAGGTGCCGAGCGCTTTGCCAACCTGCAGCTGGAACTGACCCGCAAGCTGCTGGACAACAACGCCAAGCACTTCAAGGCGCTGACCGAAGTGAAAGACCCCAAGGCATTTGCCGAGCTGCAAACCAGCCTGGCGCAGCCTAGCCTGGACCAGGCTTTCAGCGTGGCACGCGAAGTTTACGACGTAGCTGTAGCTACCCAGGGTGAGCTGAGCTCCTTCGTGGAAGAGCAACTGGCTGAACAGAACAAGCTGCTGCTGAGCAATCTGGACCGTCTGTCCAAGAATGCCCCGGCTGGTTCCGATGTTGCGGTTTCCGCACTGAAAACCTTCGTTAACAGCTCCAACGCTGCTTTCGAAAGTGTGTCCAAGACTGCTAAAAAAGTAAGTGCTGAAATTGCTGAAGCCAGCGTAGAAGCTGCCAGCACCCAGGCCAAGGCTACTGCTGCTGCAGTAAGCCGCAAAAAGCCGGCGACCCCTGCCGCTGCCTGATTTGTTGCTGCAATGCAAAAAACCCGCCACTCGGCGGGTTTTTTATTGCCTGTCATTCTGTTGGCTAAGTGTTGTGCAGCGTGGAGAACACCTGCTGCAGCATGCTGTGCAAGGTTTCGCGTTGTTGCATGGCCAGCACAATGAGGATGGCCAGGTTGGCGGCAAAGTGGCTTTGTGCCGCAACGGGCAGGGCGAAGTTGCTGCGTGCCTCGCTGGCACTATATGCAGCAGCATCGATCCCCTGGCGCTGCAGATAGCTGGCAGAGAGCAAATACAGCTTGTCGGCCAGTTCACTTTGCTGCTGCATGAGCTGTTCCCAGTTGATGCAGGAAGGCTGGCCAGTGGCCGGCAGTGCTTGTAAGGCCAGTTGCCAGGTATGGCGCATGGCGTTGATGACATGCAGCGTATAGCGGGCACTGCCCAGCGGCCCGCAATGCAGCCAGCCGCCGGCTAGCGGAGCCGCGCAATCCAACCAGCTACGGGCTTCGCTGGTGGCGGGTAATTCGCCGCCACAAAGCAGCATGAAACCAAACTGCTCACCTTGTGGCAGCCATTGGCCACACACCTCCAGCAAGGCAATGTCGTGTTGCCGGCAATGCTCGGCACGTTCCAGCAAGCGGCCGCTATCATCTGTTGCCAGATCCAGCCAGCAGCGCTCTCCGGCAAAGCCTTGCCAGTCTGCTGGCAGCCACGCGGGCAGGCGTGCGCCCGCCGCGCGCAGCAGGGTGCGTGCTTGCAGGCGCTGGCTGAGCCAGTGCAGATGAGGAGCGCTGCCCTGAGGCTGAAACATCGCTTGGCCTTATATGATCAGTTGCTGTTGCTGGATGGCGAGTGCCAGGTTGTCAATAAACCAGGCGAGTGCTTTGCCGGGAGATTCTTCTTTCCATGCGTAAAACATCTTGGTGCAACTGCGCTTTTCCTTGAGTGATTTTTCCACAAGTTGGCCGTTTTGCAGATAGGGAGCGGCGAGCATGCGCGGCAGGTAGCCAATACCCAGCCCTGCGATCATCAGTGCCAGCTTTGCATCCAGTGTATGGACGGTCAGTACGTCCTGCCCGTTAAGTATGCCTGCAGTTCGTGTCGGTAAGCGGCGCGAGGTGTCGCCCAAGGAAATAATCCGGTGCTGGCGCAGAGTATGCGCCGCCAGTGGCTCGGGTGCAGCGGCTAGTGGGTGTTGTGGGCTGACCAGAAACACGAAATCAACAGAGCCGATTTCCCGGTGGAAATAGTCGCCTGCAGGAGGGTGGCCGGGCGCCCCCAGTACCAGGTCGGCGCGTGCGTCATATAGCGCATCCCAGATGCCACCGAATACCTCGCGGGTAAAGCGCAACTGCGTGCCACTACCCAGCTGGTCGAAGCGGGCGATGAGCGGAATGAGTTGCTCAAAGGGGACGAGATCACCGATGGTGATGACCAGCTCGCTTTCCCAGCCGGCAGCCTGTTGCAGCAGGCGGTGTTCTACCGTGCGTGCGGCATCCAGCAGATTGCGGCCATCGCGCAGCAGGACTTGTCCGGCGGCGGTCAGGCGGGCGCGGTGTCCGCTACGGTCGAATAGTTGGACATCCAGGTCTTGTTCCAGCTTCTGGATCACGTAGCTGACGGCTGATGTTACCCGGTGCAGTTCGTCCGCAGCGGCGGCAAAGCTACCGTTGCGATCGATGGCATCCAGTACCAGTAGGGCATCCAGAGATATTTTCATGTTCGAATTTTTTGAATTAGCTGTTCAGATCATTTCGCTATCAACAGGAATCACTCGCGTTTATTATCTGTTTCACCAACCCGATGCAAGTGATAAGGCAGTTTTTCAAGCACTAATTGTACAGATCTATCAAGTATTGACATCAAAAAAATTGAAGCATATTTGATAGTTCGCTGCGTAAAGCTTGCATTCAGCTAACCGAATGGAGTGAATCATGTTGAAGAATTTGATGCTGGCCCTTGTTGTTTCTAATGCCCTGGTCGCCACTGCTATGGCCGAGAGTGATGTGCGCAGCCGTCCGGATAAGGATGCTGTACAGAAATACGAGCAGCAGTTCAGCCAGAGCGATGCACAGCGCAAGGCTGCTGATGATCATGCCGGTAAGGCCATTGCAGCCAATGCGGCCAACTATCGCAACCATTAAGCAGACTGCCGGCAGTTTTCCTGTCGGGTCTCTCTGAATGCAAAAACGCCAGTGCATGCACTGGCGTTTTGTCTTGCCTGCAGGGACAAATTGCCCGCAGGACGGGCGAGGTAGACAGGTTTACTTGCCGAAGCGAGCAATGCCTTCCACCAGTTCGGTCTTGGCATCTTCCAGGGTGCCCCAACCGTTGATCTTGACCCATTTGCCCTTTTCCAGATCCTTGTAGTGCTCGAAGAAGTGCACCATCTGCGCGCGCAGCAGTTCCGGCAGGTCTTCCAGTTTCTGGATGGATTTATACATCGGGCACAGTTTTTCAACCGGAACGGCAACCAATTTGGCATCCACGCCACCGTCGTCTTCCATCTTGATCAGGCCCAGGGCACGACAGCGGATCACCACGCCCGGGGGCAGCGGGAAGGGGGTAACCACCAGCACGTCAACCGGGTCGCCATCGCCAGCCAGGGTTTGCGGCACGAAGCCGTAGTTGGCCGGGTACATCATGGAGGTGCCCATGAAACGGTCAACCACCAGGGTGTTCCACTCTTTGTCGAATTCGTATTTGATCGGCGCAGCGTTGGCGGAGATTTCGATCACGACGTTGAAGTCGCCCGGCATGTCTTTGCCCGGGCCGATGAGTTCCAGGTTCATCAGGCAGAATCCTTTGGTAATGGTGGTTGTTTACATGGAAATTCTTGCAGGATTATATCAGCAGCTGCCGTCTTGTGCGGTGCACAGGTATAATCTTTGACGGATTTGTGCACCAATCAGGAACACTATGTTTGACACGCTGATTACCGAATTTGACAAGGGTCTGCGCACCCTGTTTGCGCCGGCGCAAAGCCAGCGGCCGCGGCCGGATGCCGGGCTGGAAGAGGCTGAACTCGGCACGGCGGAAAAGCGCCATGCCATGGGCCTGATGCGGGTGAATCATTGTGGTGAGGTGTGTGCCCAGGCGCTGTATCAGGGGCAGGCACTGACCGCTCGCAATCAGCAGGCGCGTGAAGCGCTGCAGCATGCTGCCTTTGAGGAGGTGGAGCATCTGGCCTGGACCGAGCAGCGCATTCGCGAACTGGGTGGTCAGCCCAGTCTGCTGGGGCCGCTGTGGTATACGGGCTCGCTGGCGATCGGTGTGACGGCAGGCTTGCTGGGCGACAAGTGGAACCTGGGTTTTCTGGAGGAGACCGAGCATCAGGTTGGCGCTCACCTGGATAGTCACCTGACGGCGCTGCCCGAGGCGGATGCCAAAAGTCGTGCCATTGTCACCCAGATGCGGGACGACGAGTTGCGCCATGCCGATATGGCGCATGAGTTTGGTGCAGCCAGCCTGCCGGCACCGGTTAAGGGATTGATGAAACTGACTGCCAAGCTGATGACGGCTACCAGCTATCGCGTATAGTTGGCAGGGAAGGTCCGGTTCACGTCAAGACGCCACCTGAATGGTGGCGTTTTTATTGGAGGAGAGACAATGGCAGAAACCAGGGCAGAGCGCTTTTTGCAGCAAGCTGCGGCAGTCGGTTTTGATGCGAACGATGAAATACGCGTTGGCGGGAATTATCAGGCGGTTATACGGGATGGCAATTACTTGTATGTCAGCGGGCAGGTGCCGCGCATCGGCAGTGAGGTGGTGGTGAAAGGCGCGGTAGGCGGAGAGGTGGATCTGGCCACTGCGCAGCGGGCAGCTCGCATTGCCGTGTTGCGTTGCTTGGCATTGCTGCGACGGGAGTTGGGCAGCCTGGATCAGATTGCCCGCATGTTGACCATGACGGTTTATGTGCGTTCGGCGGCCGGTTTCACACAGCAGAGCGAGGTGGCTGATGCTGCATCGGAACTGTTGCTGCAGGTGATGGGTGATGTTG
This sequence comes from Aquitalea aquatica, assembly GCF_013911085.1. Taxonomy (GTDB): domain Bacteria; phylum Pseudomonadota; class Gammaproteobacteria; order Burkholderiales; family Chromobacteriaceae; genus Aquitalea; species Aquitalea aquatica. The sequence goes on along the minus strand of NZ_JACERN010000030.1, from coordinate 125,878 downwards.
GGCGTCATGCACGTACATCAGTAGGGGTGGCTGAACTACCCAAGGGAGCTGCAGTAGAGATTGCCTTGCAGGCTCGTGCGGAGAGCTTATGTTGCGCGGGCAATGAAAAAGCCCAGTCTTGCGACTGGGCTTGATCTTGAATCCTGGCGTCCCCACGGGGAATCGAACCCCGGCTACCGCCGTGAAAGGGCGGTGTTCTAACCGCTAAACTATAGGGACTTTGGTGCACCCGGAGCGATTCGAACGCCCGACCCTTTGGTTCGTAGCCAAATACTCTATCCAACTGAGCTACGGGTGCAAAGCTGGCGTCCCCACGGGGAATCGAACCCCGGCTACCGCCGTGAAAGGGCGGTGTTCTAACCGCTAAACTATAGGGACGCTGTAGTGGTGCACCCGGAGCGATTCGAACGCCCGACCCTTTGGTTCGTAGCCAAATACTCTATCCAACTGAGCTACGGGTGCACTGTCTCGAAAACGTTTTGTCTTTCGAGAGGGCGAACTATACAGATTCACTTTTTTTGTGTCAACACTGCGACAAATATTTTTTTGCTTTGCCAGTCGAAACGCGGGGCAGGGCTGTTGCGCCAGCCGCAGTGCGCCTTGGCGGGCGGGTTCGGCAAATGTTGGCTGGCCGTGTAAGATGGCGCTGCGGATCAGCCTTGGTGCTGAATCCATCCCCTGCCGGTTGTGCCGGCCCATTTTTTGCCCGACGAGACTGCATGCTGTTTGATATCCCCTGGGCCATTGTCGACCTGGAAACCACTGGCGGCCATATCGGTCGCGACCGCATCACTGAAATCGGTCTGATCATGCTGGATGGCGATCAGCTACGGCGCTATCAGACCCTGGTCAATCCCTTGCAGCCGATTCCGCCCTTCATCGAAAACATGACCGGCATCAGCAATGAGATGGTGCAGGCGCAGCCGCCCTTTGCCGCCATCGCGGCCGAGCTGCTGCCCATGCTGCAAGGTCGTTTGTTGCTGGCACACAATGTGCGGTTTGATTACGGTTTCCTGCGTAACGAGTTCCGTCGTGTCGGTCTGCGTCTGCAATCGGCCACGCTGTGTACGGTAAAGCTGTCACGCCGCTTGTACCCGCAGCATTTCAAACACAATCTGGACAGCATCATCCAGCGCCATGGCCTGCAATTGCCAGACCGGCACCGGGCGATGGCCGATGCCGAAGCCTTGTTACTGTTTTTGCAATCGGCCATGGCGGAACTGGGCGAAGAGGCGGTACAGCTGGCGATCGGTCAGGTGCTGGCACAGCCAGATCTGCCGCCGGGGGTGGATGCCGCGTTGGTGGATGATCTGCCTGATCTGCCCGGCGTCTATACCATTTGGGGTGAAAAGGGCGCTGCGCTATATGTGGGGCGCGCCAGCAATGTACGTGGCAAGGTGGTGTCGCAACTGGCGCAGGATGGCAAATACGGCAAGGACCCGTCGATACAGCGGCCGATCCGTCGTATCGAGTGTCAGGAAACCGTGGGCGATCTGGGGGCGCATCTGCTGGAGCAGCGTCTGCTGCGTGAACTGCAGCCCTTCTACAATCACCGCAGCCGGTTGGCGAACGATTTGTGCTCGATTCAGCTGGACCATGGTCAGGGCGAGTTCATGCGGCCGGCCATCGTCTATGCCGATCAGCTGGACTTCAGCCGCACGGCTGATCTTTATGGGCTGTTTCGCAGCCCGAAAGAGGCACGCAAGGTATTGGCGGAAATCGCCAATGGCAACGGCTTGTGTCAGTCGGTACTGGGGGTGGAGGCACTGACCAGCCGCAAGGGCGTGGGCTGTGCGGGAATCAGCAGCGGGCGTTGCCGTGGAGCTTGCATTGGCAAGGAAGGGGCTCCGCAGCACAATATGCGGCTGATGCAGGCGCTGGCGCGTATCAAGGTCAAACCCTGGCCGTTTCCGGCTCCGGTGGCCGTGGTGGAAACCGACGAGGTCACCGGCGTGGCGGTCGAGCATGTTTTCGACCGCTGGTGCTATCTGGGTTCGCGTGCCACAGGCGAACAGGCGCTGGCTGGCACACCGAGCTTTGACATCGATACCTACAAATTGCTGGATGCCTACCTGAAAAAGCCGGCAGAGGGTAGCAGTCTCAGGTTGCTGGGCTAGCGCTTATTCGTGCATCGCCTGGAAGCTGCGCAGGCGGCTTTCGATGATGCGCGGATTTTCGCCATTGGCGATGGCAACCAGGCCTTCCACCACCATTTCCTTCAGGGCGATTTCGGCGGCGACCAGGTGCTTGAGCTTATTGGCCACCGGCAGGAAAAACAGGTTGGCGGAGCCGACACCATACACGGTGGCGACAAAGGCCACGGCGATGCCAGCCCCCAGCTTGGATGGGTCCGACAGGTTTTCCATGACGTGGATCAGCCCCAGCACCGCGCCGAGAATACCCATGGTGGGGGCATAGCCGCCAGCCGACTCCCATACCCGTGCCGCCTGCTTGCGCGCATGTTCGAACATGCCGATTTCCACTTCCATCACCCCGCGCAGTACATCAGGTTCGGCACCATCCACCACCATTTGCAGGGCTTTCCGGGTGAAGGGATCTTTCTGCTGGCCCACATAGCCTTCAAGCGATAACAGGCCGCCGCGGCGGGCGGTTTGGCTCCAGTTCACCACTTCGCGGATCAGTTTTTCGTGGTCCTGCGGCGGCGGCTGGAAAATCCACTTGATCATGCGCATGCCAGCGACAAACTGCTTGGGCGTGCTTTGCAGCATGACGGCACTCATGGTGCCGCCAATCACGATCATGAAAGCGGTCAGTTGCAATAGGGAGCCAATATTGCCTCCCTCGATAGCCTGGCCCGCGATGATGGCCGTCAGACCCATGACGATGGCGATGATGCTGATCTTATCCACGCTGAATTCCGTTATCTTTATCTGAGCAAGCGGATGGTTTCTTTGGCGGTTTCCGATGTGCCGCTATCGGATGTTCCGGTACGGCGCTCGCTTGGCCTAGCCTGTTCCGTAGGACGGAGCAGGCGGGTTTGTGCGAGCAGCGATGCACCAGACCGGCAACACGCGCTAGATCCATTCCTTCATTTTGGCCCGAATACGGGCAATAGCCTGGGTATGCAACTGGCAGACGCGGGATTCCGATACTTCCAGTACCGCGCCGATTTCTTTCAGGTTCAGTTCCTGCTCGTAGTACAGCGCCATCACCAGTTGATCACGCTCGGGCAGAGTCTTGATGGCATCCACCAGGGCCTGGCGGAAGTCGCCGTCGGCCAGCACCTGCAGCGGGTTGGGGGCATTGCTGTCTTCGATATTGGCGATGGCGTCATTCAGGCTTTCGCCTTCGCCATCGGAAAAATCTTCAAAATGCACCAGGCTCAGCCCTTTGCAATCGCCCAGCATGCCCTGGTAATCGTCCAGCTCCACCCCCAGCGCGGCTGCGATTTCCGATTCCAGCGGTGCGCGACCCAGCTTTTGTTCCAGCTTGTTGATGTTGTCTTCGATCTGCCGTGCCTGGCGGCGCGCCTGGCGCGGCAGCCAGTCCTCGCGGCGCAGCTCGTCCAGCATGGCGCCACGGATGCGCTGGCTGGCAAAAGTCTCAAACTGCACGCCCTGGCCGGGGTCGAACTGGCGGGCGGCATCAATCAGGCCGATGATGCCGACCTGGACCAGGTCGTCCATTTCCACCGAGGCTGGCAGACGGGCCATCAGCATGCCGGCCAGCTTTTTCACTAGCGGCAGGTGGTTCTGTACATCGATTTCCGGGGCGGTGACCGCACCCGCATAGCCTTTGCGGCGTAGGGACGGCAGTGTCATCGGCGTTTTGCTCCATCGGCCTCGGCCCAGTCGCGCGAGGTGGCTATCAGCATGTCCATGAAGCCGGTGTCGTGGCGTTCGGTTTCCGGGCTGTCCCACTGTGGCAGTACCGCTGCCAGCTGGGCGAAGGCAGTAGCGGCTTCGCTATCGGGAAAGGCTTCCATCAGTGGGCGGCGCAGGGCCTGGCTGCGACGCACTGCATTGTCGGCCGGTACAAAGCCGACCCAGCGCAGTGAGACGCTGAGAAATTCGCTGGTGACGGCAGCCAGCCGGTTGAACAGCTCGCGTGCTTCTTCCAGATGACGGGCGCGGTTGATCAGCACATTGAAACGCTGGCGGCCAAAACCGGCGGACAGGCGTTTGATATTGGCGTAGGCGCTGGTCATGGAGTCGGCGGCGGGGCTGAGCACCAGGATCAGGTTGTCCGCCACACTGGCGGGCACCGGGTCGGTGGCGGTGGCCGGGACATCGATCATCAGTACCGTGCTGTCACGTTCCAGTGCGGCAAATTCGCTGCCCAGCCTTAACCATAGCTGGGCCGAGAACAGGGCGCGTTCTTCCGGGCGGGCATACAGGTTGATCAGCTGGATGCCCTGACGCGAGGTGGTCATCATTTCATCCAGCCCGCCGACGCTGACCATCTGGCTTTCCAGGGTGGCCGTGGTGGGGGTACCCAGGCGGCGTGCCTGAACCTGACCCAGGCTGCAGTCGACGACCAGTGGCCGATGGCCGGCATAGGCCAGGCCCAGCGACAACTCGGTGACCAGGGTGCTGGCACCGGCCTTGTCCGAACCGATGAAGGCAAAGCTGGGCGCACGGCTGGCCTGGGCGGAAAGACGGCGCAGACTGGCGGCCTGGTCTTGCATATTGCTGCTCATAACCAGCTGGCCTGAGCGGAGTTCATGATGGTCAGTTCATCACCTTGCAGGCTGAAGGGAGAGCCCGGTTGTGGCGCGCGCAGCGCACGGTCGACCAGGAAGGCCGCATTGGCCGAGTGCAGATCTTCCGGCACGCGCTGGCCATTGGTGATGTAAAACAGCTTGAGCCGGTTACGGATGATGACATCCATGCTGGGTCCCATGCTGACGGCTTCGTCGATCTTGGACAGGATGCAGCCGGCCAGGCCATTGCCACGGTAGTGGCGCACCACGTCTTCCAGGGTATGGCCGTCGGCATTGGCGGCCAGCAATAGCAGGCGTTCCACCTGGCGGCCGGCACCACGGAACATCTCGATCTGGCCGGTGACGCGGGCATCGCGCTGGCTCATGCCGACGGTATCGATGAATACCAGATGGCGATTGGACAGGTCGGCCAGCGTCAGCTGCAAGTCACCCTCGTTCTGGATGGAAAACACCGGAATGCCGAGAATCTTGCCGTAGATGCGCAACTGGTCCTGTGCGCCAATCCGGTAGCTGTCGGTGGTAATCAGCGCCACATGCTGGGCACCAAAGCGCATGGTGGCATGGGCGGCCAGCTTGGCCACCGTGGTGGTCTTGCCCACGCCAGTGGGGCCGACCAAGGCATACACGCCGCCCTTGTCCATGATGTCGTGGTTGGCGTCGGCGCATTTCAGATTGTGCATCAGTGCCGAACGCGCCCATTTGATGGCAATGTCACCCTCGTACTGGGCCGGCATTTTTTCGATCAGCTGGCGAATCAGGTTGGCGGAAAAGCCCATGCCGAGCAGATGCTTGAACAGCTCAATGCGATTGGGGGTTTTGCCCTCCATGTCCGACCAGGCAAAGCTGGCCAGCTGGCTTTGCAGCAGACTGCGTAGCAGCTTGATCTCATCGCCAATCTGCTTGAGTTCCTGCGCCATCACCTCTGGCTCTTCATCCTCCACCGCGGCTTTGGCCGGTCGTGGTGCATTGCCATTGACTGCCGGGCCTGCTGCTACCGTCTGCATCTTCACCAGGGATTCCGGCACCATGCTGGCCGGAGCCGGCCGTGCCTGGGGTGGCGTTTGCGGGCTGACGTTGAAATTGACGGTGGATGTTTCGGCCAGTGAGGGTTCGATACGCTGCTGCGGGCGCGGGGCAGGGCTGTCGATGCGGGGTGGAGCCGGGCTTTCCAGCGGCTCCACCGGCATGGCATAGGTGCGGGCAATCGCGCGGTTGGTCGCGGCGCTGGGCGCTGTTGGCGCAGGCGGTACCGGACGGCTGACCGCTGGCGCGTTACGGGCGGGGTGCTTGCTGCCAGGCGTGGACAGATTGGTAGCCAGGTTGGCGACATCTGCATCCGCCACAGCCATGATCTCTACGCCGCCCCCCATTGTCGGGCGATTGGACAAGATGAGGGCGTCGGCACCCAGCTCCTCGCGGACCTGTCTGAGTGCATCACGTGTGGTTTTTCCGAAGAATTTTTTTACCACCATTGTTTATCAGCCCTTGCTTCCCCCAATTACCGCAATTATACGAATGGATTTATTGTCAGGTACTTCATTATGCGAGATCACACGCAGTTGTGGGAGAGCCCTTCTCAAGAATCGTGCCAGTAGTGGTCGCAAGCCCGGTGGCGTTAGCAATACCGGATTGTAACCTTGAATCTCCACTTGTTCGGCTTGTTGTGCAGCGCTGGACAGCAGGTTTTCTGCCAGGCCGGGCTCCAGCCCGCCGCCGGTCTTGGAATTGACCGCCTGTGACAGCACGTTTTCCAGTGCCGGATCCAGCGTCATCAGCGGCAGTTCGGTCTCGCCGGGGAACAGCTGCTGCACGATCACCCGTGCCAGCGCAGTCCGTACCGAGGAGGTGAGGTCGTCCACGTCCTGGGTGGTGCCGATGTGGTCGGCCAGCGTTTCCAGAATGGTGCGGAAGTCGCGGATATGGATGCCATCGGTCAGCAGCTGTTGCAATACCTTCTGCAGAATGCCGATGGGCACAATCTTGGGCACCAGGTCTTCCACCAGCTTGGGCGATTCCTTGGCTTGATGATCGATCAGCGCCTGCACTTCTTCGCGGCCCAGCAGTTCTGCCGCGTGGGTTTGCAGCAGATTGGAAATATGAGTGGCCACCACGGTGCTGGAATCGACCACGGTATAGCCCATTTGCTGGGCCTCTTCGCGCTTGCCAGCGTCGATCCACACTGCCGGCAGGCCGAAGGCAGGGTCGGTGGTCGGGGTGCCTGGCATATTGCCATTCACGCGGCCGGGGTTGATGGCCAGATACTGGCCGATATAGGCCTCTCCCTGACCGATCTCCACGCCCTTGAGCAAAATGCGGTAGGCATTGGGCTTGATTTCCAGATTGTCGCGAATGTGGACAGCGGGAACCAGAAAGCCCAGTTCCTGGGCGATTTTCTTGCGGATGCCGCGAATGCGCCGCAAAAGCTCGCCATCCTGGCTGCGGTCTACCAGTGGGATCAGCCGGTAGCCTACTTCCAGCCCCAGCGCATCCACGTGCTGCACATCGTTCCAGCTGACTTCGGCCATGGGCTGGTCGGGTGGCGCGGCGGCCAGCGCTTCCTGCTTGACTGCCTTGGCGGCGGCGGCCTGTTCCTTCTTGTCCATGGTCCAGCCCAGTGTGCCCAGCAGGCTGGCGATCAGCAGGAAGGCGAAGTGCGGCATATTGGGGATGAGGCCGATCATGCCGATGACGGCAGCCGTGATGTACAACACCTGCGGTTTGGCAAACAGCTGGCCGAAGAACTGCTCCGACATATCCTTGTCGGTACCCACGCGCGACACCACGATACCGGCGGCGGTGGAGATGATCAGCGCGGGGATCTGGGCCACCAGGCCATCACCGATGGTGAGCAGGGTGTAGGTCTTGGCGGCGGTGCCGGCGTCCAGGTCATGTTGCACCACGCCGACGATCAGGCCGCCGACGATATTGATGACGATGATCATGATGCCGGCCATGGCATCGCCACGCACGAATTTGGAGGCACCGTCCATGGAGCCGAAGAAGTTGGCTTCTTCGGAAATGGTGGAGCGGCGCTTGCGGGCTTCATCTTCGCCGATCAGGCCGGCGTTGAGGTCGGCGTCAATCGCCATCTGTTTGCCGGGCATGGCATCCAGGGTGAAGCGGGCGGATACTTCGGCGATACGGCCGGCACCCTTGGTGATCACCACGAAGTTGATGATGGTGATGATGACAAACACCACGATACCAATGGCGACGTTGTCACCGATCAGGAAGTGGGCAAAGGATTCGATTACCTTGCCGGCGGCATCCGGGCCGCTGTGGCCTTCCAGCAGGATGGTCCGGCTGGATGCCACGTTGAGCGACAGGCGCAGCAGGGTGGTGACCAGCAGTACCGAGGGGAAGGACGAGAAGTCCAGTGGTTTGCGGACATTGATGCCCACCAAGAGAACAATGACCGATACCGCAATATTGAAGGTAAAGAACACGTCGAGCAGCACTGGCGGCAACGGCAATACCATCATCGACAAAATGAGGATGATGAGGATGGGGCCGGCCAGCTTGGTGACGTTGAACTGCTTCAACTGGGTGAGGAAATTATCCATCCGGAATTATGGTCTCGCTTTCGGGGCCGCATCTTGCTGGCGTTTGCTTTCCGGGTCAAGGTCGGCGGGAACATCCAGTTGGTCCGGGTAGACCGGTGCCAGCCCGCCATTGTACTCGTAGGCTTTCAACTGGTAGACATAGGCCAGGATCTGCGCTGCCGCAGTATACAGCCTGGCGGGGATTTCCCGGCCCAATTCGCCATGGAAATACAATGCCCGGGCAAAACTGGGTGAGCGCATCACGGTAACTTTGTGCTCTTTGCCGGTTTCGATGATTTTTTCAGCCAGCTTCAACGTGCCCAAGGCGACAATCTGCGGTGCCTGCATGCCTTCTTCGTATTTCAGTGCCACTGCATAGTGGGTCGGGTTGGTCACGATCACGTTGGCCTTGGGGATTTCGGCCATCATACGCTTGCGTGCAGCTTCCCGTTGTAGCTGGCGGATACGACCCTTGACCTCGGGAGAGCCTTCCATTTCCTTGTATTCCTGCTTGATCTCTTCCTTGGTCATGCGCAGCTGCTTGTGGTAGTTCCACAGCTGGAATGGCACGTCGATCACCACCAGCATCAGCATGGCGGCGGTGACGGTGAAGAAGGTGGTGATCAGCATGTCGGTCATCTTGAGGATGCCTGCTTCCAGCGGCATGGTGAGCAGCCCGAGAATGTCGGTGCGCTCACGCCAGATGATCCATACCGCTACCCCGCCAATCAGCATGCTCTTGAGAATGGCTTTCAGCCCTTCGGTGGCGGAGTTGAGCGAGAAAATGCGCTTGATGCCGCTGGCCGGATTCAGCTTGGTCAGCTTGGGCTCCAGCGGACTGAGGGTGAAGTTCCAGCCACCGATCAGAATGGGGGTGGCCACCGCCACCAGTGCCAGTCCGCCCAATATCGGCATCAGCTGCCACAGCATGGAGAACAGTGCTTCCTTGAAGCGGACGATGGCCGGCTCGGCCTGTTGCACGGTGTGCTGATCAAAGATCAGCAGCTGTTTCATCATCAGCATGATGGCGCCGGCCAACTTGCCGCCCAGTGTCATCAGCAGTGCGACTCCGGTCATGGTGATAGCGAACGTGGACAATTCCCGCGAGCGCGGGATATTGCCGTCGTCCCGCGCGGTTTGCAGCCGTTTGGCTGACGCGGGTTCGGTCCGTTCGAGATCGGAATCTTCTGCCATTGAGCCCCAGTTTTCTGACGTTGTATTTTAAAGCGGATGGTAGCGTATGCCGGGGGCGGCCGGCCAGCCCGATTTGGCATCATGGTTATTAGCCCTGCTGTTTATACAGCTCGGGCGGCAGGGGCGACGGCCTGTGGCTGCCTGCGGTACAATCGGCGGATTCTTATGGATGGATGGCAGCATGCAACAGTACCTCGACCTGATGCGCCATGTGCTGGAACATGGCCATGACAAGTCCGACCGCACCGGCACCGGCACCCGTTCGGTATTCGGCTATCAGATGCGTTTCGACCTGCAGCAGGGTTTTCCGCTGATTACCACCAAGAAATGCCATCTGCGCTCCATCATTCACGAACTGCTGTGGTTTTTGACCGGTGATACCAATATCCGCTATCTGAAGGAAAACGGGGTATCAATCTGGGATGAGTGGGCCGATGAAAATGGCGACCTGGGCCCGGTTTACGGCTACCAGTGGCGCAGCTGGCCGGCACCTGATGGCCGCCATATCGACCAGATCAGCAATGTGGTGGAGATGATCAAGCGCAATCCCGATTCGCGCCGGCTGATCGTTTCTGCTTGGAACCCGGCTCTGGTGGACGAAATGGCGCTGCCGCCTTGCCACAGCCTGTTCCAGTTTTATGTGGCGGATGGCAAGCTGTCCTGCCAGCTGTATCAGCGCTCGGCCGACATCTTCCTGGGCGTGCCTTTCAATATCGCATCTTATGCCTTGCTCACCATGATGGTGGCGCAAGTGTGTGGCCTCAAGCCCGGCGATTTCGTGCACACGCTGGGTGATGCCCACCTGTACAGCAATCATCTGGAACAGACCCGCCTGCAGCTGAGCCGTGAACCGCGTCCGCTGCCGCAGATGAAGATCAACCCGGCGGTGACCGATCTGTTTGCCTTCACCTTTGACGACTTCACGCTGGAAGGCTACGACCCCCATCCACATATCAAGGGAGCAGTGGCGGTATGAGCAAGCCTGTACTGACGCTGGTGGCCGCCATGGCCAGCAATCGGGTGATCGGCATCAACAACACCTTGCCCTGGCACCTGCCGGAAGACCTCAAGCATTTCAAGGCGGTCACGCTGGGCAAGCCGGTGCTGATGGGGCGCAAAACCTATGATTCGATTGGCCGCCCGCTGCCGGGCCGGCGCAATATCGTGATTACCCGTCAAGCGGACTGGCAGGCTGCTGGTGTGGAAGTGGCGCATTCATTGGAGCAGGCGCTGGAGATGGCGGCCGATGTGGCCGAGGTCTGCCTGATCGGTGGGGCCGAGTTGTACCGGCAAGCGATTGCTGCTGCGGATTGCCTGCGCCTGACTGAAATCGCCCAATCTTTTGAAGGCGATGCGCACTTTCCCGCATTTGATGCGCAGTCCTGGCTGGAGGAGTCGCGCAGCGAGCATTGCAGCGAACAGGGACTGGCTTACGCTTTCGTCGATTACCGGCGACGCCATGCCAGCTAGGCAGAAGCTGATCCGACCATGAAAAAAGCTGCGAATGATTTCGCGGCTTTTTTCATATGGCTAGCTACTCAGTGCTGGCTGCCCGCAAGAGCCTCGGCTGATTTTTGTGCCAGTTTGCTGTAGTCCTGGCCGAATTCCGCCACCATGATGCGCAGGCGCGTGGTATCGCGGGCGATGATGGTTTTCAGCAGATCTTCCAGAAATTCTTGGGTACGATCCATTTGCGATCTACCGGCACGCAGGATGGCGTAGAGGCAACGCTGGGTCAGCGGCAGCAGGTCTTGCAAGGCTGCGCTCATGTAGCGGTTGCTGGAGAAATCGTACAAGGCCCGCAGGAATTCCACCCCGCTATCAAAATAGCCGGGCATGTCATCCTGGCGATGGCATTCGGCCAGCTGCGTCATCAGCTCGAAAAAGCGCGCCAGATCGTCGTTTTTCCAATTGCTGGCCAGATTGCTGACCACCCGGTCCAGCAACATGAACCACAGCTCGAAGAAGTCGCGCACATCCTGGCCGGAAATGCTGGACACCACAGCACCGCGGCGCGGAAAAATTTCCACCAGATGACGCCGCTGCAGAATCAGCAAGGCTTCCCGTACCGAACCCCGGCTGACCTCAAGCTCGGCCGCAATGCGTAGTTCCTGTATGCGCTCGCCCGGTGCCATTTCTCCCTGGATGATCTTTTTCCCAAGGTATTGGGCTATTTGTTCCGTGAGCGAGTCGTTGGCCTTGAACGTCATCGGCGTCTCCATTATCGAATATTATTATTTTCATATATATTGGCCTGCGCGGCAATTGGAATGTGGAATTGTCTGGCAGTTGGGCTGTTGGGCAGACTGATGACACTAGGTAAGGTCTGTTGCATTTTGATGATATTTCTTGGCTTTATTAGGGAAATCCCTTGTCTGTATCCGGAATAGGCTTTAGGATTAAAACGCTTGTTTGAAATGGCTGACACGAGGAATGGGGCTATACAAACTTGCCTGAGGCAAGCAGTGCACCTGAGGGTGTGGTGTGTTTTCTCACAATCTAGCGGGTTGTTTACCGGTCCTGGACCGGGGGATGATTGGGGGCCTTCGCTGCGGCGAAGGCCTTTTTTTCGTTGTGGCTGCAGAATGTAAAAAGCCCCTGCCCGGCGGTCAGGCCGGGGCAGGGGCTTGTATCTACTTGCGCTTAGCGCATGGCGCGGCGGGTGGCCATCAGGTAGTTGACCTGGGTGTCGTCTCCCAGTGCGTAGATGCGGGTCAGTGGGTTGTAGCTCATGCCGCTGACGTTGCCGATTTCCAGTCCGGCATTGCGGGCCATGCGTGACAATTCGGAAGGCTTGAGGAAGCGGGCATATTCATGCGTGCCGCGCGGCAGCATGTTGAGCAGGTATTCTGCGCCCACCACCGCCAGCAGATAGGCCTTGGCGTTGCGGTTGAGGGTGGAGAAAAATACCCAGCCACCGGGCTTGACCAGACGCGCGCAGCTGCGTACCACGCTTTCCGGGTCCGGCACATGCTCCAGCATTTCCATGCAGGTCACCACATCAAAGCTGCCTGGCGCTTCGTCGGCCAGCTCTTCCACGGCAATGCAACGGTACTCGACGGCCACGCCCGATTCCAGGCTGTGCAACTGAGCCACTTTTAATGATTTCTTGGCCAGATCAATGCCGGTGACCTGCGCGCCACGCAGGGCCATGCTCTCGGCCAGAATCCCGCCACCACAGCCCACATCCAGTACTTTCAGGTCCTTGATGCCGGCAAAGTCGTCGATATAGTCCAGCCGCAGCGGGTTGATTTCGTGCAGCGGCTTGAATTCGCTGTCCTTGTCCCACCACTTGTGTGCCAGTTGGCTGAATTTGTCGATTTCCAGTTCGTCTACATTGCTCATTGCTTACCTCGCCAGAATGCGGTTGCGCCAGTCTTCACCACGCGCTTTCAGTGCAACTTCGTCCATGGTCTGCAGCTGGCGTGCGTCCAGTAGGCAGCGGCCCTTCACCCAGACATGGCTCACTTGTTCGCGGCCAGCGGCGTACACCACATGCGAGACCGGATCGAAAGCCGGAGCGGTTTCCAGAGCCGACAGGTCGATGGCAATCAGGTCGGCCTGTTTGCCCACCTTGACCGAGCCCACCTTGTCGGCAATGCCCAAAGCCTTGGCGCCATTGAGCGTGGCCATGCGAATGGCGGTGGCTGCCGGCACTGCGGTCGGGTCCAGCGTACCCACCTTGGCCAGCAGGGCGGCCAGACGGGTTTCTGCCATCATGTCCAGCTTGTTGTTGGAAGCAGCACCATCGGTACCGATGCCGACAGCCACGCCGGCGGCCAGCAATTGTTGTACCGGGGCAATGCCCGAAGCCAGCTTCATATTGGAGGCCGGATTGTGTGCGACTGCCACGCCATGGCGGGCGACGATGTCGATCTCATCGGTGTTCAGATGCACCATGTGGGCGGCAATCAGCCGTGGCGACAGCAAGCCCAGCTGTTGCAGGCGCGCCAGCGGGCGCTGTTGCAGTTCCTTGACGCTGTTGTTCACCTCATCCGCGGTTTCGTGGATGTGGCAGTGAATGCGCATGTCTTCGCGCTCGGCCAGATCCACCACCTTGCGGAAGGTGGCATCAGACACGGTGTAGGGGGCGTGCGGGGCCAGGGTGAAGGTAATCAGCTCTTCGCCCAGGAATTCGCTACGCTCGGCCATGCCCTTGCTGATGTATTCATCGGCATTGCTGGCGTAATTGGTGGGGAATTCCAGAATCGAGCAGCCGACAAAGGTACGCATGCCAGATGCCAGGCCAGCACGGCCCATGGCGGCATGGTAGAAGTACATGTCGTTGATGGTGGTGGTGCCACCGCGAATCATTTCTGCCATCGCCAGGCTGGCGCCGTCGAACACGAAATCATCGCGCACGTGCTTGCCTTCTGCTGGCCAGATATGATTGTTCAGCCAGTCCATCAGTGCCTTGTCGTCGGCCAGGCCGCGCAGCAGGGTCATGGCCGAGTGGCCATGCAGATTGATCAAGCCGGGCATGAGTACATGATTACCCAGTTCCAGTCTTTCATTGGCGCTGATTGCTGCGCACTGGCTGGCGGGAATGATGGCGGCGATCTGGCCATTCTTGATGGCGACAGCATGGTTTTCCAGCACTTCGCCATCTTGTTCTACCGTGATGATCCAGCGTGCTGAAATAAGCGTGTCGTACTGTGTTGCTGACATGAATAAAGTCCTGCCGAATTCTGAATGCAGGGGATTGTAGGCTGCTGCTCTGGGCATGGCAAATTGACCGCGCGAGGTCTGGCCGTACTGCAGAAACTGTTATGCAAAGAAAAAATCGCTTATAACTGGGAAAGGTCTGCCTTATTATGCGATTAATCTGATTTACAGCATATGGGCTGCAATTGTGCAGCTAAATATTGATAGCGGATTTTCCGCTCCATGAACGCTTTTTGATAACCGATACAGATGGCATCCCAAGAAGAAAAGAACCCAGTCACCTCAAGCCTCTCCCTGCGCACGGTCTTCATGATCGCCGTGGTACTCGGCTTGCTGATTCCTGCCTCCATCATCAGTTATCTCAGTATCAATATTCAGCGGGATAACCTCACCGCCCAGCTGGAAACCGACGAAAAGCGCTTGCTGGACATTGTAGCGCTAGGTATGCAGGAACCATTGTGGAACCTGAGCCGTCAGGCCGGCAGCCCGCTGATTTCCTCGGTCATGGAGGATGCCCGCGTGGTGTCGATCCGGGTAACCGACACCCAGTCCAACCAAGTATTCCTGTCGGCCTTGCGCAGCGAACGGCGCGTAGGTGGCGTTTCCTTCGTGCAAAAGCCGGTGATTTACCGTGGTGAGGAAATTGGCCAGGTCACGCTGGAGTTTGATACCGAACACCTGGCCAATGCACTGCACAATCAGGTGAAGAACATCCTGTTGATCCTGGTGGCGCAGCTGGTGTTGTCCATTTTGCTGATCATGAGCATTTTGCATTCGCGCTTTCTGCGGCCCATGCACAGCCTTACCGAGCAAGCCACCCAGCTGGCCGAACTCAAGCTGGAGTCACCGTTCTACTGGGCGCGGCGTGATGAAATCGGCAAGCTGGGCAAGCACCTGGAATGGACCCGCTCCGAACTGAAGCGCCTGATTGACGAGCTGCGAGCCAAGACACTGGCGCTGGAGGCCGATATTTCCCGTCGCCGCGAGGTGGAAGATGCGCTGCGCCGCTCGGAAAACAAATACCGTGAACTGTTCTGGTCCAATCTGGACGGGATTGTCATCAGTTCGCTGGACGGCCAGGTGATGGATGCCAACCCGGCCTTTCTCAACCTGATGTGCTACAACCTCGACCAGCTCAAGCAGCAGAATTTCTGGTCGCTGGTGGGGCAGGAGAGCGAAGCGCTGGAGCGCTTCAATCTGGACAACAAGGTATTGCGCTTCGGTTATTGCGACGAATTCGAGGCGGTGTACATGAACCGTTTCAGCAATCAGGTCCCGGTCAGCGTCAAGACCGTGGCCATGCGCGATGCCTTTGGTCGTATCAATGCGGTTTGGCGCATGGTGCGCGACATCTCGGAAAAACGTGCGGCAGAAGAGCGGGTGCAGCTGGCGGCCAAGGTGTTCGAGAACACTGTCGAAGGCATCATGATCACCGACAGCGACAAGCGCATTCGCAGTGTCAACAAGGCGTTTACCGAAATTACCGGCTATTCGCAGCAGGAAGTGCTGGGGCAAAAAACCAGCATCTTGTCTTCCGGCCGTCACGATGAAGCCTTCTACGGCAATATGTGGCTGGCCATTGAGGGGCAGGGGTCCTGGCAGGGTGAAATCTGGAATCGCCGTAAAAACGGCGAAATCTACCCCGAGTGGCTGGCCATTAACGCGGTGCGTAACCCGCTATCCGAAATCACCCATTATGTGGCCATCTTCAGCGATCTGACCGAGCGCAAGGCCGCTGACGAGCGTATTCAATTCCTGGCGCATTTCGACGTGCTGACCAGCCTGCCTAACCGCGCCCACATGCACGATCGCGTCGAACTGGCGATTCACAATGCCTGTCGCGATAACGAACAGATGGCGCTGTTGCTGCTGGATCTGGACCGCTTCAAGACGGTGAATGAGTCGCTGGGGCATTCTGCCGGTGACATTTTGCTGCAGGTGGCAGCCGACCGGATCAAATCCTCGCTGGCGGCGGGTGAAACGGTGGCGCGGCAGGGGGGCGACGAATTCATCATCCTGCTGCCGGCGATTTCCGACCCGAGCGAGGCTGCACTGGCCGCGGAGCGCATTCGCGAATCCTTCAATGCCTCCATCGAGCTGCATAACCACACCATCACGATTACCCCGTCCATCGGCATCAGCGTTTACCCGGATGATGGCCGCGACTTCGAAACCCTGGTGCGTAATGCCGATGCCGCCATGTATCACGCCAAGTCGTCGGGTCGTAACAGCTACAAGTTCTACACTGCCGATCTGAACGCTCGTGCCCGCGAAATTCTGGCGATTGAAAGCCAGCTGCGCTTTGCGCTGGAACGCAATGAATTCATCCTGCATTACCAGCCACAAGTCGCGATGGCGGATGGACGCATTACCGGGGCCGAGGCACTGATTCGCTGGAATCACCCCTCGCTGGGTATTCTGGGGCCGGCGCGCTTTATCGAGGTGGCCGAGGAGCGCGGCTTTATCGTGCAGATCGGCAACTGGGTGATCCGCGAAGCCTGCCGCCAGTTGGCCTTGTGGCATGGTCAGGGCCTGCCCAAGATGTCCTTGGCAGTCAATCTGTCTGCCTTGCAGTTCCGTCAGCAGGATCTGGCCGAGGTGCTGGAAACTGCGCTGCGCAGCAATGGCTTGTCTGCTGACATGCTGGATGTGGAAGTGACGGAAAGCGTGATCATGGAAGACGTTACCAGCACATTGCAGGCCATTGACAGCATCAAGGGCATGGGGCTGCAGCTGTCCATTGATGACTTCGGTACCGGGTATTCCAGTTTGTCCTATCTCAAGCGCTTCAAGGCGGACAAGCTGAAGATCGACCGCTCCTTCGTGCGTGACATACCCAACGATGCCGATGATTCTGCCATTGCTCGCGCCATCATCAATATGGCGAAAAACCTCAATATGCAGGTGGTGGCCGAAGGCGTGGAAACTATCGATCAGTGGCGCTTCCTCAAGCAGGAGGGATGTGACCTGATCCAGGGCTACCTGCTGGCCAAGCCGATGCCGCCAGAGGAATTCGCCGGACTGCTGGCCAAGGGGAGCTTGTTGCCCGAGGAGTAAGACGGCTCAGCACCGCGCCAGCTGGCTTTCTTTCAGCAAATTGGTATCTTGGATATATATATTCAGACAGTTCATGTTGATGTATGCGTCCGATTGTCAATTGGCCGATCACTCATGCAGTGGTCGGCGTGCATCCCTGTCAGCCCAGGCATGCGGTGAAAGAGAAAGAAAGCCATGTTTTTTGAAAATGATCAGGCTATGTCGGCTGTCGGTAGAGAGCTGCTGGCCAACAGTTTCGAATTCATCCCCATCCCCATCCTGATTTCCGAGTGTAGCAATAGCGGCGACATCAATTCCGGCCGCTGGCATCGCTTTTCCAATCAGGCTTTTCGCCAGCAGATTGGCTACAGTCTGGAAGACATGCCGGATATCGACAGCTGGTTTCAGCTGGCTTATCCCGATGCAGGCTACCGGGCGCAAGTCATGCAGGCCTGGGTCCAGGAGGTAGAACGTTGCCAGGCCCGCGGCCAGCCCCTGGCAGAGCTGACGACCCTGGTGTGCTGTGCCGATGGCCAGCAACGCTGGTTCATCATCACGGCGCAGATTCAGGCAGCAGCTTTGCCATTTCTACAGATCATCACTTTCCGCGATGTGCATGAACTCAAGTGCACGGTAGACGAGAACATCCGGCTGTCCCGTACCGATTTTCTGACCCGGCTGCTGAACCGGCGCGAAGCCAGCAAGCGCTTGCAACAAGCCTGGGAAGGCTGGCAGTGCGAGGGCGAGATATTCTCGGTATTGCTGTGTGATATCGATGGCTTCAAGCATATCAATGACCAGTACGGCCACGCCTGTGGCGATCACATGCTGGTGTTTTTTGCCGATCAGCTGACCGCGCTGTTTGAGGGGCAGGCCGACAGCGTGCGCTGGGGCGGGGAAGAGTTCTTGCTCATCCTGCCAGCTACCGATCTGGCCGGTGCCGCCAGGGCCGCCGAACGGCTACGCCAGCAGATTGCCGACAGCAAGCCGGTATGGCAGCAGCAAGCGCTGGGACTGACAGTCAGCATCGGCTATACCAGCGCCGCAGGCCATGGCGAGCTGGAGGGCGTATTGCATGCGGTGGATGTGGCCATGTACCGCGCCAAGTTCCAAGGCCGCAACTGTGTGTGCCAGGGCTAAGCTTGATCAGTGGTGTGGCCAGCTGGTGAGCCTGAGTGTCGGGGGCTGCAGCCTGGCGCCGTGACGTTATTGCAGATCGCCCACAATGCAAAAACCACGCCTTGGCGTGGTTTTTGTTGAGTCCCCAGCAGAGCTGGCGGCTTATTCCGGACGCATTTGCGGCGTACGAGTATGGTATTTATTTCCTTAGATTTCAATTTGTTGTGATCTTGTTGGTTTTATATACCCCCTAAGAGACCCCCTGCTTTTTCATCACAGATTATTATGATTGCTGTAAGTCTTCACTGGCCGGCAATAGCTCGAACTTCGTGGGTATCTGCATTCCTTGGTAGAAATGGTGCTTCCCCCCAGCTAGCTGAGTAGGAGTTTTTTTGCTCATTTTTTGCACAGTAACCGGACCTCCTGGCAGGAGAAAGATCTGGGCTCTATTCCAAGGTAAGGATTGTGTCACTGATACCTAGAGATATAGAGAAGTTTCACCCCCTCGCGGGGGTATCTACTGATTCTGTACCCCCAAATATACCCCCGCAGCCAAATTGGGCCTGAGAAAAGGTATTTTGTGCAGAATTATTTTAGGTAATTCATGATTTTTTAAACGAAAAAAAGGCCATACATTGCTGTATGGCCTTCATTTTAGCTATTTTAAGCTAGCCTCAAACCTCGGGTCTCATTTGCGGAAAGAGAATGACGTCGCGGATGGACGGGGCATCGGTCAGCAGCATCACCAGACGGTCGATGCCGATACCGCAGCCACCGGTCGGCGGCAGGCCGTATTCCATGGCGCGGATGTAGTCGGCGTCATAGTGCATGGCTTCGTCGTCGCCGGCGTCTTTCTGGGCGACTTGCGACAGGAAGCGGGCGGCCTGGTCTTCCGGGTCGTTCAACTCGGAGTAACCGTTGGCGTGCTCACGGCCGACGATGAACAGCTCGAAGCGTTCGGTGATGGCCGGATCAGCATCCGAACCACGCGCCAGCGGGGACACTTCCACCGGGTAGTCGATGATGAAGGTCGGGTTCCACAGCAGGCTTTCGGCACATTCTTCGAACAGGGCCAGTTGCAGGCTGCCCAGACCCGGTGCCGGCGGCAGTTTGCCACCCAGGCGCTTGATCTCGGCGGCTACCCAGGCGGCGTCGCCCAGTTGCTCATCGGTATATTGCGGGTTGTAGTGCTTGATGGCGCCCACGATGGTGAAGCGGTCGAACGGCTTGCCCAGTTCCACTTCCTTGCCGTTGTAGCTGATGGTGGTGCCGCCACAGACGGTTTCGGCACAGCGACGGATGATGCTTTCGGTCATCTCCATCATGCGCTGGTAGTCGCTGTAGGCTTCGTAAAACTCGATCATGGTGAACTCGGGGTTGTGGCGTGTGCTCATCCCCTCGTTACGGAAGTTGCGGTTGATCTCGAATACGCGTTCCAGACCGCCAACAACCAGGCGCTTCAGGTACAGTTCCGGCGCGATGCGCAGGTAGAGCGGCATGTCCAGCGCATTGTGGTGGGTGACGAAAGGCTTGGCCGTGGCACCACCTGGGATGGGGTGCATCATCGGGGTTTCCACTTCCAGATAGCCTTCGCTCACCATCACGTCGCGGATCTTCTGCACGATCTGCGAGCGCTTGATGAAGGTGTTGCGGCTTTCTTCGCTCATGATTAGGTCGGCGTAGCGCTGACGGTACTTTTGTTCCTGATCGGTCATGCCGTGGAATTTTTCCGGCAGCGGGCGGATGTTTTTCGACAGCAGGCGCACTTCGCTGGCCTGTACCGTCAGTTCGCCGGTCTTGGTCTTGAACAGCACGCCACGGATGGCGATGATGTCGCCCAGGTCGTAGTGCTTGAACTCGGCGTGTTCGGCTTCGCCGACACCATCGTTGGCGATATAGGCCTGGATACGGCCACTGCCATCCTGCAAGGTAGCAAAGCTGGCTTTGCCCATGACGCGCTTCAACATCATGCGGCCGGCAACGGCAACCTCGATCTTTTCGGCTTCCAGAGCTTCCTTGTCTTTACCCGCGTGTTTTTCCTGCAGATCCTTGGCAAAGTGGCTGCGCTTGAAATCGTTGGGGAAAGCCACGCGTTTTTCGCGGATGCTCTTCAGCTTCTGGCGGCGCTCCGCCATGATCTGGTTTTCGTCCTGACTCAGGGATGATGCTTGTTCACGTTCAGACATGATGACTCCGTTGACTACTGCGGTAAGGGCAGGGGGCCATTCCCCCGCCAGGCCTCATCGGCCAACAATTAAGGTATTACGCTGCGGTAATGCAGGCTGGCTGTGGCAGCCAGCCCGGACGTTTACACGCCCTGTTTCAGACTGGCTTCGATGAAGCCGTCCAGGTCGCCATCCATGACGCCCTTGATATTGCCCACTTCATAGCTGGTACGCAGGTCCTTGATGCGCGACTGGTCGAACACGTAGGAGCGGATCTGGTGACCCCAACCCACATCGGTCTTGGTGTCTTCCAGCGCCTGCTTGGCCTCGTTGCGCTTTTTCAGTTCCAGTTCGTACAGCTTGGCGCGCAGCATCTGCATGGCTTCATCGCGGTTGCGGTGCTGCGAGCGGTCATTCTGGCACTGCACCACGGTGTTGGTGGGCAAGTGGGTAATACGTACGGCCGAGTCGGTCTTGTTGATGTGCTGACCACCGGCGCCGGAGGCGCGGTAGGTATCAACGCGCAAATCGGCCGGGTTGATGTCGATCTCGAAGCTGTCGTCCACTTCCGGGTACACGAATACCGAGGAGAAGGATGTGTGGCGACGGGCATTGGAGTCGAACGGCGATACGCGCACCAGGCGGTGTACGCCCACTTCGGTACGCAGCAGGCCATAGGCGTATTCGCCTTCGATCTTCAGCGTGGCGCTGCTGATGCCAGCCACTTCACCTTCGGAAACTTCCAGTACATCTACCTTGAAACCCTTGCGTTCGGCATAGCGGGTATACATGCGCAACAGCATGCCGGCCCAGTCCTGTGCCTCGGTACCACCAGCACCGGCCTGGATGTCCAGGAAGCAGTTGTTGGGGTCCATCGGGTCGTGGAACATACGACGGAATTCCATCTTGGCTACTTTGGCTTCGACTTCTTCCATGTCGGCTTTTACGGCGAAGATGGTTTCGTCATCTTCTTCGCTCTTGCCCATTTCCAGCAGTTCGCGCGCATCGGCGATGCTGGCGTTGATGCTGTCCAGCACCAGGACCACATCTTCCAGTTGCTTGCGTTCGCGGCCCAGTTCCTGGGCGCGCTTGGGGTCGTTCCAGATATCGGAATCTTCAGTGAGGCGGCTTACTTCTTCCAGACGGTCTTTTTTTCCGTCGTAGTCAAAGATACCCCCGAATATCGGTGGCGCGCTCGGCCAGGTTTTCAATCGTGGCCGCAATCTGGTTCAGGACTTCGACTTCAATCATGTTCATGCTCCAGTAGCAGTCTGTATTAGTAAATTCAAATGTTCTTGCTGGTATTGATCAAACACAAAAAGCGCACCAGTTGGTGCGCTTTTCGCTGATCTGGCTAATGCTTAGCCAAACAGGTGAGCGACAGCTGCGCGCTCTTCTTCCAGCTCGGCCAGGGTGAAGTTCATGCGTTCGCGGCTGAACTCATCCACTTCCAGACCTTCGACGATCTTGTATTCGCCATTTTCGCATACAACCGGGAAGCCGTACATCACGCCTTCCGGGATGCCGTAGGAACCGTCGGATGGAATGCCCATGGTCACCCACTTGCCATTGCTGCCCAGCACCCAGTCGTGGATGTGGTCGATGGCGGCATTGGCGGCGGAAGCAGCAGAGGACAGGCCACGTGCTTCGATGATGGCGGCACCACGCTTGCCAACGGTCGGCAGGAATACATCACGGTTCCAGGCTTCGTCGTTGATCATGGCTTTTACCGATTGGCCATCGATGCTGGCGAAGCGGTAGTCGGCGTACATGGTCGGCGAGTGGTTGCCCCAAACAGCCAGGTCCTTGATCGAAGCGACCGGCTTGCCAGTCTTGGCGGCGATCTGCGACAGGGCGCGGTTGTGGTCCAGACGCAACATGGCGGTGAAGTTTTTCGGGTTCAGGTCCGGAGCGCTCTTCATGGCGATCCAGGCGTTGGTGTTGGCCGGGTTGCCAACTACCAGAACACGGACATTGCGATCGGCGTGGTCGTTTAGTGCCTTGCCCTGAACGGTGAAGATGGCACCGTTGGCTTCCAGCAGGTCCTTGCGTTCCATACCTTTGCTACGCGGGCGTGCACCCACCAGCAGGGCAACTTGAGCGTCCTTGAAAGCGACGTTCGGGTCGTCGGTGGCAACCATGCCGGCCAAGAGCGGGAAGGCACAGTCTTCCAGTTCCATCATCACGCCCTTAACGGCGGTCTGGGCTTGCGGCAGGTCGAGCAGTTGCAGGATGACCGGCTGGTCTTTGCCCAGCATTTCACCACTGGCGATACGGAACAGCAGGCTGTAGCCAATCTGACCAGCAGCGCCGGTAACGGCAACGCGAACGGGAGCTTTCATCGGTGGACTCTCCTTTAGATATCCGAGACTGTCTCAAATTGCAGATGTTGCTCTGCACTATAAGTGTGAAGCGAGTGTATCACGGAGTGTAGACCATGTGGCACTGGATTCCCCATCAGAAATTCTGATAAGCTGCTTGTTGTCTTGTGTCTTATATAAGACATCCCTTTACGCTTGATTTATTTGATGATACAAAGCCACTACATGATTGCTAATGCTCCGCGCCGCCAGCCGCTTTATGTGCAAATCAAGCAGTTTCTGCTGCGCCGTATCGCCGAGGGTGAGTGGCTGGAGCATGATGCGCTGCCTAGCGAATGGGACCTGGCGGCAGAGATGTCGGTGAGTCAGGGAACGGTGCGCAAGGCGCTGAGTGAGTTGGTGACGGATGGCCTGCTATACCGTCAGCAGGGCAAGGGTACTTTTGTCGCTGCCGTGCTCAGCGACTGGGGCACATCCTTGCTGCAGTCGCCCGGCGTGTTTGACGAAATGCCGGATCGCCTGAGTTGTGAGTTTCTGGCCATCTCGCGGGTTAATGCCAGCGATGACATGGCGGTGGCGCTGCAGTTGCGGCGGCATGCGCCGATGTTTCGGGTGCGCCAGTTGTGGCGCGGGCAGGGCAGGCCGGTGGCGTTGGATGAGGCCTATCTGCCGGCAGAGCGCTTTGATGGCATGGAAGCGCGCTGGTTTCGTTCCGCAACCGGGGTGTATGCCACCTTGCAACAGCGCTTTGGTGTAAGAGTCGTAGAAAGTCGTGAGCAGTACCGTGCCGTCATGTTGCCACGCGAAGATGCGAGTTTGCTGGGTTTGTCCGGCGCAGCACTGGAAGAGCCGGTATTGAGTGTGCTCAGACTGACCTTTTCGTCAGTTGGAGAGAGAGTGGAATGGCGGCAGCGCTATTGCCTGAGTCGTGATCTGGCGCTGCTGCAAAAGGGCTGTTGATGTCGCCTGCTAGCATGGAAATGTCGCTTGTCCGGCAAAAAACGGGCAGCAGGCGGGTGATTTTTGCTAGAATTTCCAGATCATATTGCCCTGCAGCATCGGGCAGCATGATGTTCAGTATTGAGAGGGACCACCCGGTTTTTACAAGGGCGGACCTTTCAGGCGGGCTTCCAGACAGGGGCCCGGAGATAACCACTTGGTTCAAATACATCCAAGGAAGCCATATGCAGAAGCAACGACCGAAGCACCTGGATCTGGCCACGATCAGACTGCCCATTCCGGGTATTGTCTCGATCCTGCACCGGGTCAGTGGTGTGGCGCTCTTCTTTTCCCTCCCGCTGTTGATCTACCTCCTTCATGGTTCGCTCAGTTCAGCAGAGTCTTTTGAAACCTACCGTGCCGTAGTCGCGCATCCGCTGATGAAGATCATCCTCATCGGCTTGTTGTGGGCCTACATGCATCACTTCTGTGCCGGTATTCGTTTCCTGTTCCTGGATATCCATAAGGGTCTGGAACTGCAAACTGCCCGTGCTACCGCCAAGACTGTGGTGGTGGTTAGCCTGGCCCTGACTCTGATTCTGGGAGTAGCTCTATGGTAAACCGCTCTGTCATCGGCGCTCACTACGGTTTGCGCGACTGGGTCATGCAGCGCGTGACGGCCACCATCATGGTGATCTATACCGTAGCTCTGGCGCTGTTCCTGCTGACCATGCCGTCCAGCTATGCAGGCTGGAAAGACTTCTTCGCGCAAACCTGGGTGCAAGTGCTGACCCAGACCACCCTGCTGGCAGTGTTCCTGCACGTATGGGTAGGTATTCGCGATGTGTGGATGGACTACGTCAAGCCCACCGGCCTGCGCCTGGCGCTGCATGCCTTCACCATCGTGTGGCTTGTGTCCTGTTTCATCTATTCCGTTAAAGTTGTCTGGGGGCTGTAATGGGCGTACCTGTTCGTCATTTTGATGCAGTAATCGTTGGCGCAGGTGGTGCCGGCATGCGTGCCGCCCTGCAGCTGTCCGAAGCTGGCCTGAAGACTGCCGTACTGTCCAAGGTATTCCCCACCCGCTCCCACACCGTGGCAGCACAGGGCGGTGTATCCGCCTCGCTGGGTAATTCCGAGGAAGATCACTGGCACTGGCATATGTACGACACCGTCAAGGGGTCGGACTGGCTGGGCGACCAGGATGCCATCGAATTCATGTGCCGCGAGGCACCGAAGGTGGTGACCGAGCTGGAACACTTCGGCATGCCGTTCGACCGTAACGCTGATGGCACCATCTACCAGCGTCCGTTTGGCGGCCACATGTCTAACTTCGGTGAAAAGCCGGTGCGTCGCGCCTGTGCCGCAGCCGACCGTACCGGTCATGCCATGCTGCACGCGCTGTATCAGCGCAATGTGCGCGCCAACACCCATTTCTTTGTGGAATGGATGGCGCTGGACCTGATTCGCGACGCCGACGGCAATGTGCAGGGCGTGATCGCCATGGAAATGGAAACCTCGGAAATCGTGGTGTTCCAGGCCAAGGCCACCCTGTTTGCTACCGGCGGTGCTGGTCGTATCTACGCTTCTTCCACCAATGCCTTCATCAATACTGGTGACGGCCTGGGTATGGCCGCACGTGCCGGCATCCCGCTGGAAGACATGGAATTCTGGCAGTTCCACCCCACCGGCGTGGCCGGTGCCGGTGTGCTGATTACCGAAGGCGTACGCGGTGAAGGCGGCATTCTGCGCAACAGCGCAGGTGAACGCTTCATGGAACGCTATGCACCGAATGCCAAGGATCTGGCTTCGCGTGACGTGGTTTCCCGAGCCATGGTGACCGAGATCAACGAAGGTCGCGGTTGCGGCCCGAACAAGGATCACGTGCTGCTGGACATCACTCACCTCGACCCCGAAGTGATCATGTCCAAGCTGCCGGGCATCCGTGAAATCTCCATCAAGTTTGCTGGCGTAGACCCGATCAAGGCACCGATCCCGGTGGTGCCGACCTGCCACTACCAGATGGGCGGCATTCCTACCAACTACCACGGTGAAGTGGTGGTGGGTGGCAAGCCGGTTACCGGTTTCTACGCTGCTGGCGAATGCGCTTGCGCGTCGGTACATGGTGCCAACCGTCTCGGCACCAACTCCCTGCTCGACCTGCTGGTGTTCGGCAAGAGCTCGGCCAACTCGATGATCGACTTCATCAAGCAACAGCCGCTGGAGCTGCCGGAACTGGCTACGTCCGATGTTGAGCGTTCCGTCGCTCGCGTTGAGCGTCTGAACAAGCAGACCAATGGCGTTGCCGTGAACGATGCCCGCTCGGCCATGCAGCGCACCATGCAGGCGCACTGCGGTGTGTTCCGCTTCAAGGACATGCTGGCGCAAGGCGTTGAGAAGATTCTGGAAGTGGAAAAGATGGTTCAACAGACCGAAATTTCCGACAAGTCCAGCGTATTCAACATGGCTCGTATCGAGGCGCTGGAGCTGGAAAACCTGATCGAAGTGGCCAAGGCCACCATGATCTCGGCCAATGCCCGTACCGAATCCCGTGGTGCCCACGTGCGTGACGATGCGCCGGATACTGCCGAAACGCCGAACGGTCGTGACGATGCCAACTGGCTGAAGCACACCCTGTGGTCGCGCGACGGCAACCGTCTGGAATACAAGCCGGTGAACATGCAGCCGCTGACTGTCGACACCATTGCTCTGAAGACCCGTTCCTACTAAGGGCTTGAACAAGATGACTACTGAAACCGTCAAATTCCGCATCTACCGTTACGATCCGGACAAGGATGCCAAGCCCTACATGCAGGACATCAGCGTCGAGCTGGATTCCACCGACCGCAAACTGCTGGATGCACTGACCAAGCTCAAGGTGAAGGATGACACCATCACCTTCCGCCGCTCTTGCCGCGAAGGCGTGTGTGGCTCGGATGCCATGAACATCAATGGCAAGAACGGCCTGGCCTGTCTGACCGATTTCCGCGACCTGAAGCAACCCATCGAACTGCGCCCGCTGCCGGGCCTGCCGGTGGTGCGCGACCTGATCGTGGACATGACCCAGTTTTTCAAGCAATACCACTCGATCAAGCCGTATGTGATCAACGACACGCCGCCGCCGGAACGCGAGCGCCTGCAAAGCCCGGAAGACCGCGAAGAGCTGAACGGTCTGTACGAGTGCATTCTGTGCGCCTGCTGCTCCACGTCCTGCCCGTCGTTCTGGTGGAATCCGGACAAATTCGTTGGCCCGGCCGGCCTGCTTGCAGCGTATCGCTTCATTGCCGATACCCGCGACACCGCCATCAACGAGCGTCTGGACAACCTGGAAGATCCGTACCGCCTGTTCCGTTGTCACACCATCATGAATTGTGTTGATGTCTGCCCCAAGGGTCTGAACCCGACCAAGGCCATCGGCAAGATCAAGGACCTGATGGTCAAGCGTGCAGTATGACCGCCTACGATCCGATTGAACTCAAACGGATCCGTTGGCGGTCCCGCCGGGGCTTGCTGGAGCTGGATCTGGTGCTGGAGCGGTTTTTTGCCCAGCGCTTCGATGCGCTCTCCCCGGCGGAGATCGACGCCTACAAGCGTATTCTCGATTTGCCCGACACCGATTTTCTGGATGTGGTGAACGGCAAGGCTGACCTGGACGATCCGGAAGAGGCCGCCATCATCGAGATCCTGCGGGCTGTTTGAGCCGCAGGATGCAGGGCCCAAAACGATTATTACAACACCACAAAACTGACTGGGAGTATTGCTGTGGAAACCAACCGCAAAGTGACGCTCACTTACAACGAGGGCAAGGACAACCTGGAAATGCCGGTTCTGTCCGGCACTCTGGGTCCGGATGTCGTCGATATCCGTGCCTTCTCCAAAACCGGCATGTTTACCTTTGACCCGGGCTTCCTGGCTACCGCCAGCTGCGAGTCTGCCATCACCTTCATCGACGGTGATCTGGGTCAGCTCTACTACCGCGGCTATCCGATCGAGCAGCTGGCTGAAAAGAGCGATTACCTGGAAGTGTGCTACCTGTTGCTGAACGGCGAAATGCCGACTGCAGCACAGCGCAAGGAATTCGAACGTGGCGTGATGCGCCACAACATGCTGCACGACCAGCTGATGAGCCTGTTCAAGGGCTTCCGTCGTGACGCACACCCGATGGCCGTCATGGTGGGTGTGGTTGGCGCGCTGTCCGCCTTCTACCACGACTCGCTGGACATCACCAATCCGGAACACCGTCGCATTTCGGCCCACCGTCTGGTGGCCAAGCTGCCGACCATCGCCGCACAAGCCTACCGCTACAACAAGGGCCTGCCGTTCTCCTACCCGAAGAATGGCCTGACCTATGCGGAAAACTTCCTGCACATGATGTTCTCCACCCCGTGTGAAGAGTACAAGGTGAACCCGGTTCTGGCGCGCGCGCTGGACCGCATTTTCACCCTGCACGCCGACCACGAGCAGAACGCTTCCACCTCCACCGTGCGTCTGGCCGGCTCCTCCGGTGCCAACCCGTTCGCATGTATCGCAGCTGGTATCGCCTGCCTGTGGGGCCCGTCCCACGGTGGTGCCAACGAAGCCGTGCTGAAGATGCTGGATGAAATCGGCAGCGTGGACAACGTGGCCGACTTCATGCAAGGCGTGAAGGACAAGCGTTACAAACTGATGGGCTTCGGCCACCGCGTGTACAAGAACATGGACCCGCGCGCCGCCATCATGAAGACCACTTGTGACGAAGTGCTGAACGAACTGGGTCTGCACAACGATCCGAAGTTCAAGCTGGCCATGGCGCTGGAAAAGATCGCCCTGGAAGACCCGTACTTCATCGAGCGCAAGCTGTACCCGAACGTGGACTTCTACTCGGGTATCGTGCTGTCCGCCATCGGCATTCCGGTATCGATGTTCACTCCGATCTTCGCCCTGGCCCGTACCGTGGGCTGGATCGCGCACTGGAGCGAAATGATCGGTGACCCGGCGATGAAGATCGGTCGTCCGCGTCAGCTGTACACCGGCGCACCGCGCCGCGATATTGTCGACATCGACAAGCGCTGATCAAGCTGTGACAAGTTGGCCGGACACGTTTCGGCCAACTTTTTAGCCTGTTGAACAGAATACAGTAGCCGGTTTCACGACAGACGCCGACAGAGCGCTGCGGAAAAGAATGGAGACGGATTTGCCCTTCCTTGCGAAGGCCCTTCTTGCGTCTTTTCCACAACGCTTTCTCCACGCAGCAATGTAGCCAAACGTAGATACGTACGTAGATAACAAAGGGTCGAATAATGATGCAATCCATGTACAGTCATTCCTACCTGTTCGGTGGGAATGCACCGTTCATCGAGGAACTGTACGAACAGTACCTCGCTGATGCGAATTCGGTTCCAGCCGAATGGCGTGAATACTTCGACAAGCTGGCCCAGGCTCCGGGCGCAGCCGAGCGCGATGTACCACACATGCCCATCCAGGAATCCTTCATTCAACTGGCCAAGAAACCGGCCAGCGGCCCGCGCAACAGCAGCGGCGGCGAATGGGAAACCATGCAAAAGCAGGTGGGTGTGCTGAAGCTGATTTCGGCCTACCGCGTACTGGGTTCCCGTCAGGCCAACCTCGACCCGCTCAAGCGCATGGATCAGGAAACCCTGCGCGAGCTGGATCCGGTCAAGCATGGCCTGACCGATGCCGACATGGCGGTGCAGTTCAATGTGGGCTCGCTGGTGGCTCCGCAGAAGCTGCCGCTGTCCGACATCCTGTCGCGCCTGAAGCAGACCTACTGCGGCAATATCGGCCTGGAGTTCATGCACATCACCAAGTCGGACGAGAAGCACTGGGTACAGAAGCGCTTTGAAGGCGATCTGTCCACCCCGCGCTACGACGCTGGCAAAAAACTGCGCATTCTCAAGCAGATCACGGCGGCCGAGACCCTGGAACGCTATCTGCATACCAAATACGTTGGCCAGAAACGCTTCTCGCTGGAAGGTGGCGAATCCACCATCGCTGCGCTGGATCATCTGATCCACAACGCCACCTCGGTCGGCGTGCAGGAACTGATCATCGGTATGGCCCACCGTGGCCGTCTGAACGTGCTGGTCAACACCCTGGGCAAGCAGCCGCGCGACCTGTTCGCTGAGTTCGAAGGCAAGGCCGCCCAGCAAATGGCCTCTGGCGACGTGAAGTACCACATGGGCTTCTCCTCCGACATCCCCACGGCCAATGGCCCGATGCACGTGTCGCTGGCGTTCAACCCGTCCCACCTGGAAATCGTCAACCCGGTGGTGGAAGGTTCGGTACGCGCCCGTCAGGATCGTCGCAAGGACAACGAGCGCAAGTGCGCCGTGCCGGTGCTGATCCACGGTGACTCCGCCTTTGGCGGCCTGGGTGTCAACCAGGGTACTTTCAACCTGTCGCAGACCCGTGGCTACGGTACCGGCGGTACCATCCACATCGTGATCAACAACCAGGTGGGTTTCACCACCTCGGACACGCGCGACATGCGTTCCACCCTGTACTGTACCGATGTGGCCAAGATGGTCGAAGCGCCCATCCTGCACGTCAACGGTGATGATCCGGAAGCCGTCTGCTACGTGATGCAGGCTGCGCTGGACTACCGCATGCAGTTCAACAAGGACGTGGTCATCGACCTGGTCTGCTACCGCAAACTGGGCCACAACGAAGGTGATGATCCCTTCCTGACCCAGCCGATGATGTACAAGAAGATTGCCAAGCATCAGGGCGTGCGCGCCATGTATGCCGAGCGTCTGGTACAGGAAGGCGTGCTGAAGGCCGAAGAAGCCGAAGGCATGATCCAGGCCTACCGCGACGCGCTGGACAAGGGCGAGCACGTGGAACAGACCGCGCTCACCAACTACAAGCGCGAACACGCCCTGGACTGGAGCCAGTATCTGGGCACCCACTGGGCACACCCCACCGATACCTCGCTGCCGCGTGCCGATATCCAGCGTCTGACCGAAAAGTTCACCACGCTGCCGGAAGGCTTCAAGCTGCATCCGACGGTGCAGAAGGTACTGGCCGCCCGCAAGGCCATGGCCGCTGGCGAACAGAATGCCGACTGGGGCATGGCCGAGACCCTGGCCTACGCTTCGCTGGTAACCAATGGTTTTGGTGTACGTCTGTCCGGTGAAGACTCCGGTCGTGGCACCTTCTCCCATCGCCATGCGGTGCTGCACGACCAGAACCGCGAACGCTGGGACCAAGGTTCCTACGTGCCGCTGCGCAATATGTCGGACAACCAGGCTGATTTCCTGGTGATCGACTCCATCCTCAACGAAGAAGCCGTGCTGGCCTATGAATATGGCTATGCCTGTTCCGCGCCGGACCAGCTGGTAATCTGGGAAGCCCAGTTTGGCGACTTCGCCAACGGTGCCCAGGTGGCGATTGACCAGTTTATCTCCTCTGGCGAAACCAAGTGGGGCCGCCTGTGTGGCCTGACCACCATCCTGCCGCACGGCTACGATGGCCAGGGTCCGGAACACTCCTCCGCCCGTCTGGAACGCTGGCTGCAACTGTGCGCCGAGCACAATATGCAGATCGTGATGCCGTCCGAAGCCAGCCAGATGTTCCACATGCTGCGCCGTCAGGTGCTGCGTCCGTATCGCAAGCCGCTGGTGATCTTCCTGTCCAAGCGTCTGCTGCGCTTCAAGGACTCCATGAGCCCGATCGAAGCCTTCACCAACGGCAGCTTCCGCCCGGTGATCGGCGATGCCGTGGTGCAGGATCCGAAGAAGGTGAAGCGCGTGGTGCTGTGTGCGGGTCAGGTGTATTACGACCTGGCCGCTGGCCGCAAGGACAAGGGCGTGGAAGACGAGGTTGCCATCGTGCGTATCGAGCAGTTGTATCCCTTCCCGACCGAGCAGGTAGCCGCCGAACTGGCACGCTTCCCGCAAGCCAAGGAAGTGATGTGGGTGCAGGAAGAGCCGCGTAACCAGGGTGCCTGGTACCAGATTCGCCATCGCCTGGAAGGTCTGCTGAGCGGCAAGCAGTTCTTGTCGTTCGCTGGTCGTCCGTCCTCTGCTTCCCCGGCCGTAGGCTATATGAGCAAGCACGTTGCCCAGCTCAAGTCCTTCGTCGAAGAAGCCATGACGATTGCCAAGTAAGTACACGCCATCACAACGAATGATATGACGGGGGCAGCACCGCAGCTGCCCCGCTCTGGAGAAGAACATGATTATTGAAGTCAAAGTCCCCCAACTGCCTGAGTCCGTTTCCGAAGCCACGCTGATGACCTGGCACAAGAAAGCTGGCGATTTCGTCAATCGCGACGAAAACGTCATCGATCTGGAAACCGACAAGGTGGTGCTGGAACTGCCGGCACCGCAGGCTGGTGTGATTGTTGAAATCATTGAGCAGGACGGCGCCACCGTGGTGTCCGGTCAACTGATCGCCCGCATCGACACCGCCGCCAAGGCTGGCGATGCCCCGGCTGCCGTTGCTGCTGCCCCGGCTGCTGCCGCACCGGCTCCGGTTCAGGCTGCTCCGGCCGCTGCACCGGGTGGCGCTGCCATGCCGTCCGCTGCCAAGCTGGCCGCCGAAACCGGCGTGAATCTGGCCAATGTCGCTGGCACCGGCCGTGACGGCCGTGTCCTGAAGGAAGACGTACAGGCTGCTGCCGCTGCACCGTCGCAAGCCGGTCCGGTACTGGCTCACGCCGGCAACGCCGGTGTTGCCCTGGCCGCCACTCCGGCTGCCGTGAACGTGGCTGCCGTGCTGGGTGACCGTCCGGAACAGAGCGTACCGATGTCCCGTCTGCGCCAGCGCGTGGCCGAGCGTCTGGTAATGAGCCAGCAGACCAATGCCATCCTCACCACCTTCAACGAAATCAACATGAAGCCGTTGATGGACCTGCGTGCGCGCTACAAGGACCGCTTCGAGAAGGAACACGGCGTCAAGCTGGGTTTCATGGGCTTCTTCGTCAAGGCCGTGGTTGCCGCTCTGAAGAAATACCCCATCGTCAATGCTTCGGTTGATGGCAACAACATCATCTACCACGGCTACTTTGACATCGGCGTGGCAGTAGGCAGCCCGCGTGGTCTGGTGGTGCCGGTCATCCGCAATGCCGACCAGCTGAGCCTGGCCGAGATCGAAAAGCAGATCGCCGACTTCGGCAAGCGCGCCCAGGAAGGCAAGCTGACCGTGGAAGAGCTGACTGGCGGTACCTACACCATTTCCAATGGCGGTACTTTCGGTTCCATGATGTCCACCCCCATCATCAACCCGCCGCAATCGGCCATTCTGGGCATGCACGCCACCAAGGAGCGTGCCGTGGTTGAGAATGGTCAAGTTGTCGTGCGCCCGATGATGTACCTTGCACAGTCGTACGACCACCGCATCATCGATGGTCGCGAAGCGGTACTGAGCCTGGTGGCCATCAAGGACGCCATCGAAGATCCGGCCCGCCTGATCCTGGACCTGTAATACCGGGTCTGTAATGTCTGTTGGCTGCAAGCGTGCTTGCGGCCACTTTGAATAATGTGAACGGAGAAATGATGATTTTGCCTGATTGGCTGTATGCGGTAGCTTCCATCCTGGCCGGTGTGGCCATTGCGGTACTGACCTGGAAGAAGCATCAACGCGGTATTCGCGAAGACCGCTACAGCCTGGTGGGCAAGCTCATCATTGCCGTGTTCATGATTGCTTTCGGGATATTGCTGTTCAAGGTCGGCAAGTTCTGATCAAGGAAAATCAATGAGCCAACAGTTTGATGTTGTGGTGATCGGCGGCGGCCCCGGCGGTTATGTGGCGGCCATTCGCGCAGCCCAGCTGGGTTTCAACACCGCTTGCGTGGATGCCTTCAAGAACCCGGAAGGCAAGCCTTCGCTGGGTGGCACCTGCCTGAACGTGGGTTGCATCCCGTCCAAGGCACTGCTGCAGTCCTCGGAAAACTTCCACGCGGTACAGCACGACTTCGCCAAACACGGCATCACCGTGTCCGGTGCCAAGATGGACGTGGCCGCCATGCTGGAGCGCAAGACCGGCATCATCACCAAGAACGCCGCGGGTATCAGCTTCCTGTTCAAGAAGAACAAGGTTGCCAATATCCATGGTCTGGCCGCCCTTAAGGGCCGTCAGGGCGACAAGTGGCTGATTGAAGTCACCGACAACGGCGCGGTGGTGGATACGCTGGAAGCGACCAACGTCATCATCGCTACCGGTTCCAGCCCGCGCCAACTGCCGGGCCTGGCTACCGACAACCACATGGTGCTGGACAACGAAGGCGCGCTGGCGCTGACTGCCGTACCGAAGCGTCTGGGCGTGATCGGTGCCGGTGTGATCGGCCTGGAAATGGGTAGCGTGTGGAAGCGTCTGGGCGCGGAAGTGACCATTCTGGAAGCCGCACCGACTTTCCTGGCCGCTGCCGACCAGCAGATCGCCAAGGAAGCCTTCAAGACCCTGACCAAGGACACCGGTCTGGATATCAAGCTGGGCGTGAAGATTGGCGAAATCAAGGCCACCAAGAAACACGTTACCGTTCACTACGAGCTGAACGGCGAAGCCGTGGCTGCCGAGTTTGACAAGCTGATCGTGTCCATCGGTCGCGTGCCGAACACTGCCGGTCTGGGTGCCGAGGCTGTTGGCCTGCAGCTGGACGAGCGTGGTTTGGTTGCCGTGGACGACCACTGCCACACCAATCTGCCGGGCATCTGGGCGATTGGCGATGTGGTACGTGGCCCGATGCTGGCGCACAAGGCTTCCGAAGAAGGCGTGGCCGTGGCAGAACGTATCGCCGGCCAGAAGCCGCACGTTGATTTCGGCGTGATTCCGTGGGTGATCTACACCTCGCCGGAAATTGCCTGGGTAGGCAAGACCGAAGAGCAGCTCAAGGCTGAAGGCATCGAATACAAGAAGGGTACTTCCGGTTTCGCTGCCAACGGTCGCGCGCTGGGCCTGGGTCAGGCACAGGGCACGGTGAAGATCCTGGCTGATGCCAAGACCGACCGCATCCTCGGCCTGCACATGATCGGC
Source organism: Aquitalea aquatica (assembly GCF_013911085.1). Lineage (GTDB taxonomy): Bacteria > Pseudomonadota > Gammaproteobacteria > Burkholderiales > Chromobacteriaceae > Aquitalea > Aquitalea aquatica. The sequence goes on along the minus strand of NZ_JACERN010000030.1, from coordinate 91,239 downwards.
CCAATGGTGTCCGAGCTGGTGACCGAAGGCGTGGTATCGATGGAATTCAAGGCCGCCAGTGAAGACCTGGCGCGCATCGTGCACGCCCATCCGAGCCTGTCGGAAGTGGTACACGAAGCGGCGCTGGCTGCTGACAAGCGCGCATTGCACGGCTAATTGCCGTGGGGCCGTGTACAATTCACACGGCCCAAATGAGGGTATGGGGCAGGACCTGCCGAGAGAACAGGTTCGCCCCGATACATTAGGGTTGAGGAAGCGACCAAGGAATAGAGACGTTGGCCAGACAGGGCCCCGCCATCATTTCCACCGAAAGGAAACCATAGATGAACCTGCACGAATACCAAGCGAAAGAGCTGCTGGCCAAATACGGCTTGCCGGTACAACAGGGCATTCTGGCCACTACGCCGGAAGAAGCCGCTGCCGCTTATGACAAACTGGGCGGCAAGTTTGCCGTCGTCAAGGCCCAGGTGCATGCCGGTGGCCGTGGCAAGGCCGGTGGTGTCAAAGTGGTAAAGAGCCGCGAAGAAGCCGCTGAAGTTGCCAAGAGCCTGATCGGTATCAATCTGGTGACCTACCAGACCGATGCCGCCGGCCAGCCGGTCAACAGCGTGTTGGTGTGCGAAGACATGTACCCGGTACAGCGTGAACTGTACCTGGGCGCCGTAGTGGACCGTGGCAGCCAGCGCGTTGTGTTCATGGTATCCACCGAAGGCGGCGTGGAAATCGAAAAAGTAGCCGAAGAAACCCCGGAAAAGATCATCAAGATCGAAATCAACCCGCTGGTGGGCATGCAGCCCTTCCAGGCGCGTGATGCCGCTTTTGCCCTGGGTCTGTCCGGTTCGCAGATTGCTGCTTTCAGCAAGCTGATGCTGGGTGCTTACCAGGCTTTCGTGGAAAACGATTTCGCCCTGTTCGAAGTAAACCCGCTGGCGCTGCGTGAAAACGGCGAACTGGCCTGCGTTGATGGCAAGATCAACCTGGACTCCAACGCCCTGTACCGTCACCCGGCTCTGCTGGCCCAGCGCGACAAGTCGCAGGAAAACGAACGCGAAGTGAAAGCTTCCGAGTTCGACCTGAACTACGTAGCCCTGGAAGGCAATATCGGCTGCATGGTGAACGGCGCTGGCCTGGCCATGGCCACCATGGACATCATCAAGCTGAAGGGTGGCCAGCCGGCCAACTTCCTGGACGTGGGTGGTGGTGCGACTAAGGACCGCGTGATCGAAGCCTTCAAGCTGATCCTGGCTGATGATTCGGTCAAGGGCGTGCTGATCAACATCTTCGGTGGCATCGTTCGCTGCGACATGATTGCCGAAGCCATCATCGCTGCGGTGAAGGAAGTAAACGTGACCGTGCCGGTCGTTGTGCGCCTGGAAGGCAACAACGCCGAATTGGGCGCCAAGATTCTGGATGACTCCGGCCTGAAGCTGGTTTCCGCCCAGGGCCTGAACGACGCAGCCGAGAAGATCGTTGCTGCCGTTGCTGCGCTTTAATCACCTGCACCGCATAAGGATTTCAAAATGAGCGTATTGGTAAACAAAGACACCAAAGTGCTGGTGCAAGGTTTCACCGGCAAGAACGGTACCTTCCACGCCGAACAGGCACTGAAGGTTGGCACCAAGGTAGTGGGTGGCGTGACCCCGGGCAAGGGCGGTTCCGAGCATCTGGGCCTGCCGGTGTTCAACACCATGAAGGACGCCGTGCGTCAAACCCAGGCTGATGCCTCGGTTATCTACGTACCGGCAGCTTTCGCCAAGGATTCCATCCTGGAAGCCATCGACAGCGGCGTGAAGCTGATTGTCTGCATCACCGAAGGCGTGCCCACCCTGGACATGCTGTACGTGAAAAAGGCTGTGGACGAAGCCGGCATCCGCCTGATCGGCCCGAACTGCCCGGGTATCATTACCCCGGGTGAGTGCAAGATCGGCATCATGCCGTGGCACATCCACAATCCGGGCCGCATCGGTATCGTGTCCCGTTCCGGCACCCTGACCTACGAAGCCGTGGCACAAACCACCGCGCTGGGTCTGGGCCAGTCCACCTGCATCGGTATCGGCGGCGACCCGATCCCGGGTACCAGCCACATCGACGCCCTGAAGCTGTTCCAGGACGATCCGGATACCGACGCCATCGTGATGATCGGTGAAATCGGTGGTACTGCTGAAGAAGAAGCAGCTGAATTTGCCAAGGCCTACGTGACCAAGCCGGTTGTTGGCTACATCGCCGGTGTGACTGCTCCCAAGGGCAAGCGCATGGGCCACGCTGGTGCCATCATCTCTGGCGGCAAGGGTACGGCCGAAGAGAAGTTCAAGGCCTTCGAGCGTGCAGGCATTGCCTACACCCGCAGCCCGGCCGAAATCGGCAAGACCATGTTCGAACTGCTGAAAAGCAAGGGCATGATCTAATCCCTTAGCGGATAGCCGTAAAGCACAACGCCACCCTCGGGTGGCGTTTTCTTTTTGCGCTAGAATGCAGTTCAGCCAGTACCCGTACTGGCTGAACTGCGCTGCTTGCATCAGGTCTATCAGCGCAGCCCCATGATGCACAAGAAAGGATTGTCATGCGCAAATGGCTATGTCTGCTGGTGTTGCTCACCAGCGCCTGTGGCACTTTCCCCAGCCGGGAAGGCTATGCCCAGAAGACTTACTACTGGCAGGGGCGGGATGCCAATGAATTGCTGGCGGTCTGGGGGGCCCCCAGCAAGAGCATGACCATGCCCAATGGCAACACGCTATATACCTACAGCAAGTCCTATACCCAGCAGCAACCGTATTTTGACAACCGTCGCTTCGAGCCGGGCAGCCGCTTTACCGTGACGGAAAATGGCCAGAGCCGGGTGATCGAAACCCCGGGGCGCTGGGTCTATGACGGCACCAGCGGGGGCGGTATCCAGCACTACAGCTGCACCACCAATTTTGTGGTGAACAGCAAGACCCAGCTGGTGGAGTCAGTCAGCTTTGAGGGTAATGACTGCGTGGCGGTGCCTCGCCAGTAAGCCTGCTTACGGCAGTTTCCATTCCCCGCTGCTGCTGAAAGGCAGGCTGGCCACGCCTTGCAAGCCCTCCAGCCGGCCTTGCAACTGGTAGTCGAGCTTGCCCGAGCCATTCACGGCCTTGCCCAGCTGCTTGAGCCAGCTTAGCGTCGACGTATGTACCCGTACCGTGATCTCGGCTTCGCTTAGTGCCGGGACGGCAATCGCCTGATTGCTGAGGCCGCTGGCCAATCTGTTCCCTGCGACATCCAGATCAAAGCTCAGTCCGCTGGCGCTCAGTGGCACTGTGTTGGGGTTCTGCAGCCGCAGGGTGAGATCGAAGTTCTGTTCCAGCAGGGTAGAGGCGGCTGGCTGGATGTTGACCAGACTGACCTGTGGCTTTTGCAGGCCTAGCGTGCTGCAGCCGACCAGCCACAGGCAAATGAGCAGAGCAAGACAGTGTTTCATGTGGGGTCCTTGAGGGTTATTGCAGGCCACCCAGTACTTCCTGGGTGACGGCCATCCAGGCGCGTGCAGCATGCGACAAATAGCCGCCCTGCTGCCAGATCAGCGCCAGATGCCAGATCAGCCAGGGGTTGGATACCGGAATCACGTCATAGAGTTCCCGGTCCAGCCTTTCCACCACCGAGCGTGGCAGCAGGGTGACACCCAAGCGGGCGCTGACCAGCTCGACGATAAAATCCCAGTGCGCGCTACGGCCAACAATATGCAGCGGCTTGCCCATTTCGCGGAAAGCATGGCTGATGCGGCTGGACAGCGTGAAGTCTTCCGGATACAGCACGAAGTCCTGGTCGGCGATGTCGGGCAGGGTGACTACCGAACGGCCGTGCCAGGGCGAGCCTGCAGGAGCCACCAGGCATAGCGGGTCGCGCACCACGGCAAATTGCTGGAAGATACTGTTGTCCACCGGCAGCACCGCCACACCGATTTCCAGCTCACCACTGCGCACGCTGTTTTCGATGGCCAGCGCGCCGTCTTCCACCATCTTCAGTTCGATGCCCGGATAACGCTCGCGAAAGGTGCTGACCACCGGTGCGAAAAAAGCCACGCCCACCATGGGGGGCAGGCCCACTACCAGTTCGCCGCTGGAGAGCCCGGCCAGATCGCTTAGCTCGTTCTTGAGCTGGCTCATGGCCGACAGGACATCCAGCCCGCGCTCGAACGCCACCTTGCCCGCATCGCTGAGCCGGAAACTGCGCCCCTCGCGGATGATGAGCGGGGTGCCCAGTTCTTCTTCCAGCTGTTTCACCATCTTGCTGATGGTGGGCTGGGTCACGAACAAGGCTTCCGCCGCCTTGGTGAAACTGTGGCGTTTTACCACTTCGACAAAGTAGCGCAGTGCCCGGACATCCATGATCGATTCCATTTTAGAATGAGTTTGATAATTTTAATTCATTTTTTGAATGAAATGGCGGCGACTATACTCGATTCACGTTTCCTGGTTGCGGAGTGACCGGATCATGAAAAACCTGCCGAACATTGCCGTCAAGCAAAGCCTGTCCACGCTGTTGCAAGTGGTCTTGCTTAGTCTGGTGTGGCTGCTGGCCAGCCGCCTGAGCCATTCCTTCCTGCCAGCGGTGCCCGCTGGTGTGCTGGGCATGTTCTTGGTACTGGCCGCACTGGCGCTGGGCTGGTTGCCACTGGCCTGGTGCAAGAGCGGGGCGCGCTGGCTATTGGCCGAGATGCTGCTGTTTTTCATTCCGGCCACGGTGGCTGTGGTGCAGTACCCGCAACTGATGGGCAGCATCGGCTTGCGCATTGTGCTGGTGATCCTGTTGTCGACCGTACTGGTGATGACGGTGACCTCGCTGGTAGTGGATGCCGGCTACAAGTTTGAAATCCTGCTGAAGCGCCGCAAGCGACAGCATGGAGTGTCCTGAAATGGAAAACCTGCTGGCTTTTGGCTGTCTGCTGTTGACACTGGTGTTGTATTGGCTGGCAAAAAAGCTGTACCGCCGCACTGGCAACTGGTGGAGTGCACCGTTGCTGGCGGTACCCTTGCTGGTGATTGGCGCGGTAGTAGTTGGGCATATTCCGTACCACACCTATTTTCAGGATACGCACTGGCTGAGCTGGTTGCTTGGCCCGGCAACGGTGGCGTTTGCCATCCCGATTTACGAGCAGCGCCAGGTGATTCGCAAGCATGCCTTGTCGCTGAGCTGTGGTGTGCTGGTGGCGATGCCAGTGGCGGTGCTGAGTTCGGTATGGCTGGCGCGGGCTTTTGGTTTGTCCGAGCTATTGCAGAAAAGCCTGGCACCACGGTCGATCAGTACACCGTTTGCCATGGCGACAGCATCCAGTATTGGTGCCTCGCCGGATCTGACTGCCGTGTTCGTGGTGATTACCGGTGTCGCCGGGATGCTGTTGGGTGAATTGATGTTGATGCTGCTGCCGCTGCGGTCGCGTCTGGCCAAAGGGGCCTTGCTGGGTGCTGCCGCACATGGTGCCGGCACTGCCAAGGCCAATGAGTTGGGGGCAGAAGAGGGTGTGGTCGCCAGCTTGACCATGATGCTGGGTGGCATTGCTACGGTGTTCGCTGCCCCACTGATTGCCTGGTTTGTGTGATACGAACCAGACCTAAGATTTCTCTGTAGTAAGCCCATGCCATCGGGAGTGGTGTGTGGTGTCTCTCCTCTTGTTGTACTCCCAAAACGAGCGTTGTTCGGGCTGACCCTATCCGGTCAGCCCATTTTTTTGCCCATGCGCGGCCCCATATAGCAAAACACCCGGCAGGGCCGGGCGTGTTGGGGGGAGAGGCTGTTTGCGCCTGACTATGCCGCTTGGTCCGGCGTAATCAGCACCTCGACCCGGCGGTTCTTGCTGCGTCCTTCTACGGTGGCATTGCTGGCTACGGGCTGGCTGGGGCCAAAGCCCATGGTGCGGATACGTACGGTATTGACGCCCTTGGTCGCCAGCAGGTCGGTAACGGCCTGGGCGCGTTTTTCCGACAGTGTCTGGTTATAAGCAGCTGGCCCGGTGCTGTCGGTATGCCCCGCCACGGTAATGCTGGTGTCGGTGTACTGCACCAGTACGGCGGCGATATCGCTCAGCGGCTGTTGCGCGACGCTACCCAGCTGGAAGCTGTTGGTGGCAAAGGTGACGTTGTCCGGCAGCGACAGCTTGATCTGATTGCCTACGCGCTCGACACCAATCCTGGTATTGGCCAGTTTTTCCCGCAGTTTCCGTTCCTGATTGTCCATATAGGCACCTACGCCGGCACCGATGGCACCGCAGGCCAGTGCCGAGTTACGGGCGCCGACGCTGCCGTGGGTGGCCGCACCAATCAGGCCGCAGGTCACCGCACCGCCAATGCCGTACAGCGCAGCCTTGTTGATTTCGGTCTGGCCGGTTTGCGGGTTGGTGGTGCAGGCACTGGTGGCGATAGCCAGCACCAGCGTACACAGCATGGCTGGCTGCGACAGGCGATTCATCATCAAAACATCTCCGGAAACTGGACCACCATGATGGCCGCAGAGGCCAGCATAGTGCAAAGCAGGCATTCTAATACGAGGTCGCTGTCCGGGGATGAATTGTTGCTTGGGTAGATCGTAAGCAGGTGATCAGGCAAAGGTGTCGACCGCATTGCCCTTGCTGCTGGGCTGCGGGTGAGCGATGGCGGCAAAAATCGCCTTGGCGGTATCGATGGCGGGGTTGTGCTGGGCTTGCTGCACTTGCTGTTGCTGCTGTTTGTCGATTTCGGACTGGGCCTGCTGCGCCATTTGTTCGGCTTCTGCGGCCACCGCCCGGTCCTGGCCGGATGGGGCGGTCGGGGCGAGCGCTGCGGCGGCCACTTGTCTCGCATTGCGCAGCGTTTCCTGTGGGCTCTGGCCACCGGCTAGCCGGATGCTGACTTCACCGCCGATGGCATATTGTTTGCCATCCGGGCCTTCCTGATAGCTGTAGTTAGCCCCGCCGCTGACCAGAGCACCGCCAGTCGCCATGTGAGCTTGTTCGTGCTGACGTACATCGGTATCGCGCGCGCGAAGTTCATCCAGTTGCTTTTGCTGGTCGGGGCTAAGGGTCTGGCCACTGTAAATGGCCGAAGGGGAGGGGGGTGTCACGCCTGCCACCGGGGTGGCAATCGAAGCCATGCGTGCTGCCGTGCAGGCCGGGCAATTGCATACCGGGCCGTGTTGCAGTCCGCTATTGATCTGGTAGCCAGTGCTGGCCGATAGGGAAGAAATGCTCATGATTGGCACCATCCTGAACATTTTCAGTGTAGTGCATGCCCGTATTCAATTCATTGAATACAAAGATTATTTACCAGATAGCCCTGCTTCGTGTGGCTTGCCCGCATCACGCAGTGTTGCCGTGATCGCTGCTACCCGGCGTCGATGGCGACTGGCGGTGCTGCTGCATGGGCTGCATATCGAGCGCGACACTGCGCCGTCGCTACGGCAGAATGGCAAACATTGGTTCAGGACGATCCAGCCGCAGCCCATCATTCAGTAAGGGCTGCCCCAGGAGCAAGCCATGCGTGATGCCAAGGTAATGAATAACAGTAAGGAAAGCAGGGATATGCAAGATCAGGCAGCACAGGAAAACCAGCGTGAACTGGTGATGTCGGTATTGATGATGCCGGACATGGCCAATTTTTCCGGCAATGTGCACGGTGGGGTATTGCTCAAGCTGCTGGACCAGGTGGCGTATGCTTGTGCCAGCCGCTATGCCGGACGCTATGTGGTGACACTGTCGGTGGATCAGGTGCTGTTCAAGCAGCCCATCCATGTGGGCGAACTGGTGACCTTCATGGCCAGCGTCAACCACGTGGGCCGGACGTCGATGGAAATCGGCATCAAGGTGGTGGCCGAGGATATCCAGCGGCGTAGTGTGCGCCATACCAATAGCTGCTACTTCACCATGGTGGCCTTCGAGGATGGCAAGGCGGTGGCGGTGCCGCCCTTGAGCCTGGATACCGACGAACAGAAAAAGCGTTTCCGCGACGCCGAGATCCGCAAGAAACTGCGCATGGAAGCCCAGCAAAAAACCAGCGATCCCTGCTGAGCGGGTAGAATGCCGGCTTTGTCCTGCTGGTGTTTCTGGCCATGTTTACCCTGCTGCATACCGACCCACGGTTTTATCTGATCAACAAGCATGCCGGTGTGAGTTTCCATCGCGAGGGCGAAGAGGCTGGCTTGCTGGATGGCGTGCGGGCGGAGCTAGCGGACGAGGCGCTGTGGCCGGTGCACCGGCTGGATCGCATTACCTCGGGGCTGATCCTGCTGGCGCGTTCCAGCGAGGTGGCCAGCCAGCTGGGTGCGGCCTTTGCCGCGCATCAGGTGGAGAAATACTATCTGGCGCTGTCTGATCGCAAGCCGCAGAAAAAACAGGGGCTGATCAAGGGCGATATGGACAAGGGGCGGGGCGGAGCCTGGCGCCTGCTGGGCAGTCAGGCCAACCCGGCGATCACCCAGTTTTTCAGCTTTTCGGTGCAGCCTGGCCTGCGCTTGTTCTTGTTGCGGCCACATAGTGGCAAGACCCATCAGCTGCGCGTGGCGCTGAAGTCGCAATCGGCTCCGATCCTGGGCGATACCCTGTATGGCGGCAGTGCGGCTGATCGTGGCTATCTGCATGCCTACGCCTTGCGCTTTAGCCTGGATGGCGAGGATTTCGCCTTTGTCTGTCCGCCTGATCAGGGCGAGCAGTTTGCCAGCCCGGCCTTGCAGGCCTGCATGGCCCGCGAGGTCGCTACCCCGTGGGCGCTGGCCTGGCCCCGGCTTTAATTGCTGAACTTCCCCAGTTCGATACTGGCCGCGCGGCAGGCATAGTCAAATGCCGTACTGCTCAAATGGCAGTACTCCACGGCGCGGGCAGCGGCGATCGGATCGCTGGCATCGTCTGCCGGCAGGCCGGGGTGACACATCATCAGGCCACCATCCGGGCATGCGTTCAGCCATTGCTGCATCAGCGTGGCAAAGCCCGCTTCCGCTTGTAGCGCATACAGGCCGGCAAACCAGCGATTGCACACCAGGCCGTGCTGGCTGGCCGCCTGGGCAAAGCCGCGACATACCGCTTGCAATACCACGGCCTTCAGGCGGCTATCTCCAGGGTGGCCCAAGTGGTCTGGCGCGCGCAGATAGGGCCGCTGTCCCGCCGGCCAGCGCAGGGCAATGGCGGCGAACAGGGCGTCACGCACCACTGGCAGCGCATGGACATGCTGGTGGCCGTCGATAAAGTCCGGCAGGCGGCCCAGATGCTGGCTGAACAGGTCGATCTGGCGCAGCAGGCTGTCCAGCAAGGCCTGATAGGGCAGCTGGCGTAACTGGCTGAGCAGCAGCCAGTGCGACAAGGGCTTGATCAGCTGCGGCCCGTTGGCGAAATCATGAGTGAGATTGAAATGCAGGCCAAGGTCGGCTTGCTGTTGCAGCTCGGACAGCGGCGCGGCCAGGCCGGGCCAGTGCGGCGACTGTGTCATCACGCTGGTGGCGGACAAACGGCCTGCCTGCAGCAAGTTGAGAATGCCCTGGCTGATGGCCGGTGACTGGGCAAAGTCATCCGCACACAGGGTGAGGCGGCGGCTGCTCATACCGGCGGTGCCTTGCCCGAGAAAGCCCACAGCTTGCTCAGGACAAAGGTGAACACGGCCACGCTGCCCAGCACGATCAGCAAGGCGATGCGGTAATCCAGCGCAGTAAAGTGCAAGAGCAGGAAATACATGGCTTCGTTCAGGGCAAAGCTGAGGCAGGACACCATGAAGAAGCGCGGCAAGGCCTGGCGGTGCGGCACATGGCCGGCCTCGAAGGTTTTGTGCCGATGCCCCCAGTAGCTGATCTGGAAAGCCAGCAGGAAGGCGACGATATTGGCCAGCAATGGCGGCAGGCCGGCGGGTACCAGCAGGCAGGCCACCAGCAGGAAATGCACCAGCATGGCGCTGACGCCGATCACGCCAAACCAGAACAGCTCGCGCTTCATGGTTTGTCCTGTTCGGCGCGGCTGATGCGGCTGAGCAGATAGATGGGGCGCTGTTTCACTTCACTGAAGATGCGGCCGATGTACTCGCCCAGAATGCCGATGGACAGCAGCTGCACCCCGCCAAGAAAGGAAATAGCCACCGCCAGCGTGGGCCAGCCTGGCTGGTCGTTACCGAACAGCAGGGTGTGGATCAGCTCCCAGCTGGCATACAGGATGGAGGCCAGCGAGATGGCGCTGCCAATCAGCGTCCACATGCGCAGCGGCACATTGGAAAAGGCAGTCAGCCCGGTCAGCCCCAGATTGAGCAGGCTGAAGAAGTTGAAGCTGCTCTTGCCCGCCCGGCGTTCCTTGGTATGTGTTTCCACCGGCAGCTGGGTAAAACCTACCCAGTTATACAGGCCCTTCATGAAGCGGTTGCGTTCTGGCATCTGGCGCAAGGCTTCCAGTACGCAGCGGTCCATCACGCGGAAGTCCTGGGTGTTTTCCGGAATCTTGTGCCGCGCCCCGCTGTTGAGCAGGGTGTAAAACACGCGGGTGAACAGCCGCTTGCCCAGGGTTTCATTGTCCCGGCTGGAGCGCACGCTATAGACCATGTCGTAGCCGGCACGCCACTGGAGCAGGAATTCCGGCACCATTTCCGGCGGATGCTGGAAATCGCTGTCGATCAGCACGGCCACATCGCCATGGGCATGGTCGATGCCGGCGGTGAGCGCCAGTTCCTTGCCGAAATTACGCGACAGCTGCAGCAGGGTGACCGGCAGCAGCTCAATCTGGCTCATCACCTGCTCTACGGTATCGTCGCGGCTGCCGTCATCCACCACGATGAATTCATGGCGAAAGCCGGCCTCGCTCAGCAGACCATGCAGGGTTTGCAGCATGGGAACGATGTTTTCGCTCTCGTTGTAAGCCGGCAGGATGCAGCTGACCAGCGGGTCGGCCGGGCGGTCTGCGGCGCGTTGCTGCAGCAGATAGGGTGGTACGAAGGCGCTGGGTGGCGTAGCGGTCATCGGCGTCTCCTTGCCTGTCATGGTGTGGCGTTGGCGCCCTTGGCGCGTAACAGCAACATGTGGTCTTTCATTACTTCGAAGCTGGCCACCGGCTGGAAGCGGGCGGCCACGGCGGCCGGCAGGCTGGGCAGGTCGCGCTGCTCGGTGACGATGATGCGATGGTGTTGGTCGGCCAGCAGCTGCAGCAGTTGATCGGGCTTGTTGGTGGTGATCACCTTGCCCTCGCTGTAGAACTCGGCAGAAAACTCGCGGCGGCTATCCCAGTAGATCAGCTTGCTATCGGCAGCGGGTTGTTGCTGCTGCCAGGCTGCGATCACCTGCTGCTGGGTGCGGAAGTAACGTTGCCCCTGACTCCATTGCAGGCCGACAGCGATCAGCAGCAGCAGCCCGGAAACCAGGGCCAGCCAGGGCAGGCTGCTACCCTGTTGCGGCTGGCGCCCTGCTTGCCACAACGTGGCAAACAGCAAGGCACAACCCGGCAGCATGGGCAGCGGATAGGGGAAGATGATATTGCCGGAAATGGTGAAGAACAGCAGTGTCATCAGGCTCCACAGCAGCATATACAGCCGCCAGCCGTCGCTATCCTTGCTCAGACCCAGTGCCTGCTTGCCATGGCCTGCCAGCCAGACCAGCATGGCCAGCGACCACGGAAAGATCGCCCCCAGCCAGTACAGCCAGATCATGCCGCGCGGCGTGGCGTGGGCATAGCCATACTTGTCGCCCTTCCAGCCCGGGTCCAGAAAGCGGCTGACATGCTCGCCCATGATGAAGTAATTGAGAAAGCCCGGTGTGCGGTATTCGGCCAGCAGATACCAGGGCAGGGCAATGGCCAGCATCAGCAGGCTGCCGCTGATCCATGGCAGGCGTTGCCATAGGGCTTTCCAGTCATTGCGCAGCAAGGTCCAGACAAAAATCGGCATGCCGACCAATACAATGGCTAGCGGCCCCTTGGCCAGCAGGCCCAGACCAAGGCCGACGAAAAACAGGTAGTTCCAGCGCCGGCCGCGCCCTTGCATGGCATGCCAGAACGCCAGCTGCGCCAGTGCCACGCAGAACATCAGCGCCGGGTCGGTCATGACCGTGCCCGCTGCACCAAAGAACAACAGGCTGCCAGCCAGAATCAGGGTAGAGGCCAGCGCGGCATCGCGGCCCAGGCGTTGCCCGGCGGCATCGGCTACCAGCCACAGCACGGCCAGTGACAGCAGCAATGCGGGCAGGCGGGCGGCTAGCGGATTCACACCGAACAGCCCCATGCTGGCGGCCGAGGTCCAGGTGGACAGTGGCGGCTTGGCCCAGAACGGCACGCCATAGTCGTGCCACAGCGTGACCCAGTTACCCGTTTCCAGCATCTTGCGGGCGATTTCGGCATAGCGCGCTTCGGTGGTATCCGTCAGCGGAATGGCCCACATGGCTAGCAGGCGGATCAGCAGCAGGGCAAACAATGCATAGGTGGCAAATCGTTGCCAGCGGGTATCGGAGGACGGTCTCATGTAGTCCAGTCAGCACGCCGCAGGGCGGCCGGAAAAGTCGGAAAAAACCCGCACAGCTTACCATGCCAGCCTTGTTTTAGTCTTAAGCGCCACGGCGCGCCCATGTAAAAACGCCGCCTTGCGGCGGCGTTTCAAGATGGCAGGCCAGATTGGCCCTGCATGGTTTTACTGCAGGCCGTGCATCATTTTCTTCAGCTTGCTCGACAGCAGGAACAGAATCAGAGAACCGACACCTGCCATGGCGACAAACACCATGAAAAAGTCATGCAGATTGTTGATGCTGTAGCCCAGCAAGTGCGGGGCTGGCTTGGCCGGATCCGGATAGAGTTCGGACAGGGTGCCCGCCAGCTTGTTGGCAGCGGCATTGGACAGGAACCAGATACCCATCATCAGGCTGGTAAAGCGGGCTGGCGACAGCTTGACCACCAGCGACAGGCCGATGGGCGACAGGCACAGCTCACCAAAGGTGTGCAGCATATAGAGGCTGACCAGCCACAGCATGCTGACCTTGACCCCAGGCTCCAGCCCATCCACGCCAAAGGCGATCACCAGATAGCCAACTGCCAGGAACAGCAAGCCGAAGGCCATCTTGACCGGCGAGGTCGGCTCGCGGCCCTGCTTGCCCAGCGTGGTCCACAGCATGGCGAACAGCGGGGCGAAGATGACGACCGAGATCGGGTTGATCGACTGGAAGTAGGATGCCGGTACGGTAAAGCCCAGCAGGCTGCGATTGGTCTGTTCTTCGGCAAAGAAGGTCAGCGAAGCACCGGCCTGTTCGAAGGCGGACCAGAAGAAGATGACGAAGGCGGATACCAGTAGGATAACGGCCAGTCTTTCCTTTTCAACGCGGGTTAGCGGTGCATGCACCACCTTCTCGCCGCTGGCGTGATGACGGGCCGGAGCCATGCCGATGGGCTTGCCTTCAGGGGTGACCAAGTATTTATTCTTGAACAGGCTGAATACCAGCAGGCTCAGCAGCATGCCGAAGCCAGCGGCCATGAAGCCCCATTTGAAGTCGCCCGGATGGCCGGTATCGCCCAGTGTGCCGCAGATCAGCGGGGCGATCAGCGAACCAGCATTGATGCCCATGTAGAAAATGGTAAAGGCCGAGTCCACTCGCTTGTCATCCGGAGCATACAGCTGGCCCACCATGGAGGAAATATTCGGTTTGAACAGACCATTGCCGGCAATCAGCAGGCCCAGGCCGCCATACAACAGCCAGGAGGCCATTTGCAGATTGCTATCGTGCAGGTTGCCGGAGAAAAACAGCATGAACTGGCCACAGGCCATCAGTACACCACCGGCCAGAATGGAGCGGCGATTGCCCCAGTAGCGGTCGGCGATATAACCGCCGATCAGCGGTGTAAGATAAACCAGTCCGGTATAGGTACCATAGATGTCGGCGGCGTGTGCCTTGTCGAACATCAGGGCCTTGATCATGAACAGGACAAAGATGGCGCGCATGCCGTAATAGCTGAAGCGCTCCCACATCTCCGTGACAAAGAGCAGATATAGCCCTTTGGGGTGGGATCTGGCGGTCATAAAGATTTCCTTGTGCAGCTGGGGAGGTCACTCTGCGGTGACGCGTTGTAGTGTTTTATTGCCAGTTTTTCTGGCAGGCGGCGATAGTAGCGACAAAATCCGTAGTTGTGGAATATTTATTTACGGATTGCTACTGTTGTTGGTGATTATAAGGTTATTCGAATATTCCATGTTTGATATTGGGCAAGTATTTCAATTGAAAGGGAATTTTATGTTGAAAAAGTGGCTGATCACCCTGTTGCTGTTGTCCGGCATCACCGGCTGCGGCTACAACACCATGCAGACCCAGGACGAGGCCGCCAATGCCGCCTGGTCGGAAGTCGTCAACCAGTATCAGCGTCGTGCCGACCTGATCCCCAATCTGGTCAATACGGTGAAAGGCTACGCCAGCCATGAAAAAGACGTGCTGACCCAAGTGACGGCGGCGCGTTCGCGCGTGGGCAGCATCCAGCTGGATGCCAGTACCGCGACCGACCCGAAAAAGCTGAATGATTACGCAGCGGCGCAACAGCAACTGGGTTCGGCACTGTCACGCCTGCTGGTGGTGTCGGAAAATTATCCACAGCTGAAAGCCGATGGTGCTTTCCGTGATTTGCAGGCGCAGCTGGAGGGCACGGAAAACCGTATCGCCCTTGCGCGTAAACGCTATATCGATGCCATCCAGTCGTATAACAGCACGGTGCGTACCTTCCCCGGCAACCTGACCGCCATGGCCTTTGGCCTGAAAACGCGGCCGAACTTTACGGTGGAGAACGAGAAAGCTATTGCGGCAGCCCCGACCGTGAGCTTTGGTCAGCCTGCTTCGGCCGGGCAGTAAGCATGCGGCCCCTGTTCTGGCGGCTGCTATGGCTATGCACTGCTATGCTGGGCGCGCTTGTGCCGGGATCATTTGCCTTGGCTCAGCAGCCCTTGCCAGCGCCCAGTGCGCCCTTGATCGACACCGCAGGTTTCCTGAGTGCCAGCGAACAGCAGCAGCTCAATCAGCAATTGCTCGATTTTCACCAGCAGCAGGGTAGCCAGCTGGCGGTGCTGATTGTGCCGAGCATTGCGCCGGAAACCCCCTTTGATTACGGCACCCGCGTGATGGAAAGCTGGAAGCTGGGGCGCAAGGGTGTGGATGATGGTGTGCTGTTGCTGATTGTGGCCAATGAACACCAGACACAGCTGCTGGTGGGGCGTGGGCTGGAAGGGCCGATTCCGGATGTGGTTGCCAAACGGATTCTGCAAGATACGCTCAAGCCCAAATTGCAGGCAGGCCAAAAACTGGAAGGCATCATGCTGGCGGTCGGGCAGATCGAGGGCCTGATCAAGGGCGAGGCCTTGCCCTCTCCCAAGCACACTGCTCCTGCTGCTGCCAGCATCGAGGACAATCTTCCACTGCTGGGCTTTATCGCCCTGTTTGGCGGTGGCGTGCTCACCCGGCTGTTTGGCCGGCTGATCGGTAGCTTTATTGCCGGCTGCATCGCCATCGTGCTGACCTTGTGGCTGGGCGGCGGGGTGTTGCTGGCTGTGCTGGCTGGTGCGCTGGCCGCCGTGTTTGCGCTGTTGCTGGGCAGCCACGGCATTGTGCTGGGAGGCGGTGGCGGAGGTGGTTGGGGCGGTGGTGGCGGTGGCCGCAGCGGTGGTGGAGGTGGCTGGTCTGGCGGCGGTGGCGATTTCGGTGGCGGTGGCGCTTCGGGGAACTGGTGATGAGGCATTGGAAAAAAGCATGGCATAACCTGCGCAGCACCGGCTGGCAGGCGCGGCGATTGTTTCCGCAGGCCCGTGTGCAACAGCTGGAGCAGCAGATTGCCTTGTCCGAGCGCGAGCACGCCGGGCAGCTGCGCTTTGTGCTGGAGTCGGCATTGGACTGGCGGCAGGCCTTGCATGGCATGACCGCGCGTGAGCGTGCCTTGCAGTGGTTTGGCCAGTTACGGATCTGGGATACCGAGCACAATAGCGGCGTGCTGGTGTATGTGTTGTTGGCTGAGCGGCGCATCGAAATCATTGCCGACCGGGGGATCGACCGTCGGGTCCCGGCACAAGCCTGGCAGGACATATGCACCGCCATGCAGCAGTCGTTTGCGGCGGGTGATTATATGGATGGTTTGCAGCAGGGCTTGTGGCGCATTCATGCCCTGCTGATCGTGCATGCACCGGCACATGGGCCGCACGATAACGAGTTGCCGGATACCGTGATCGTACGCTGAGCCTGTGTGTAGCAGCCCGCCGACTGGTGTGGGCTGTCTTGGAGGCCGGTTGACAATTTTCTTGCCGGCTTTCATGGCTGGTAGTAATCTGGCTCGGCCATCCGGCTCTGATTTTTACTAAGGTGTTGTTTCATGAACACGTTGGCATGCTTGAACCGGGCGGCTGCCAACCACGGCAGCCTGCCGAAAAACTGGTTTACTCTTGATATCGTGCTGGCCTACGACTTCCCCCGTCGTTGATCTCCCCACGTAGCGGCCCCGCGCCGGCTACGTTCTGTTGCATTCATTCTTTCATTCTGAATTGACAGCTTTGGCCTTGTTGCGCCCAGACTCTTCTATCCTGGCGATAGTTGTCTGTGGCCCATGCCTGCGCCAGGGCAGGGAGTATCACGCATGGCACGACGCATTCCTGAACCGTTCCGCATCAAGATGGTGGAACCGATCAAGCAAACCACCCCTGAATATCGCCGTAGCGCGCTGGCCGAGGCCGGCTGGAATCCTTTCCTGCTGCGTGGCGAAGATGTCTATATCGACCTGCTGACCGACAGCGGCACCGGTGCCATGTCCGACCGGCAATGGGCCGGGTTGATGATGGGCGATGAAGCCTATGCCGGCAGCCGCAATTATTTTCATCTGGCCGATACCGTCAAGGAGCTGTTTGGCTACCAGCACACCATTCCTACCCATCAGGGCCGTGGTGCGGAGCAGATACTGTTTCCCGAACTGGTCAAGCGTTGCCGTGGCAGCCAGCCGGTGTTTATTTCCAATTACCATTTTGATACCACCAAGGCGCATGTCGAAATTGCCGGTGCCCGTGCCATCAATGTGCTGACGCCACAGGCGCTGGATACCGAAACCGCTTATGACTGGAAGGGTGATTTCGACCTGCCGCGCCTGGCCGAGGTCATTGCCAGCGAAGGTGCTGAAAACATTGCCGGGCTGATCATTACGGTGACCTGCAATAGCGCTGGTGGCCAGCCGGTGTCCATGCCGAATATGCGTGCTGCCAGTGCGCTGGCTCGTCAGCATGGCATTCCGGTGATCATTGATGCGGCGCGGTTTGCCGAAAATGCCTGGTTTATCCGCCAGCGTGATCCGGACTATGCCGGCCAGTCCATTGAAGCCATCGTGCTGGAAATGTTTGGCTATGGCGACATGTTGACCATGTCGGCCAAGAAAGACGGGCTGGTGAATATCGGAGGCCTGTGCTGCTTCAAGGACGATGCCGATCTTTTCCGAGCGGTGCAGGTGCGTTGTGTGCCGATGGAGGGCTTTGTCACTTATGGCGGTCTGGCTGGTCGTGATATGGAGGCGCTGGCCATCGGCTTGAAAGAGGGCCTGGATCCGGCTTATCTGACCTATCGCATCAGTCAGGTGGAGTATCTGGGCGAACGGCTGCGTGAAGGCGGTGTGCCCATCCAGTACCCGACTGGTGGCCATGCGGTGTTTGTCGATGCCAAGCGCCTGCTGCCGCATATTCCTGCCGCACAGTTTCCGGCACATGTACTGGCGTGTGAGCTGTATCTGGAAGGTGGGGTGCGTGGGGTGGAAATCGGTTCGCTGTTGCTGGGACGCAATCCGCAAACCGGCGAGCAGGAGGCATCGCCGCTGGAGCTGCTGCGCCTTACCATCCCGCGCCGGGTGTATACCAACGACCACATGGACTACATCGCCGACTGCCTGATCGAAGTCAAACAGCGGGCTGCCAGCATGCGTGGCCTGACCTTTGAATATGAACCGCCCATCCTGCGTCATTTCATGGCCAGGCTGAAGCCGCTGGCCTGATCGCTATTGCTGTTGCAATAAAAAAATGGCTGCCATTGGCAGCCATTTTCTTGGCGTGGCTAGTGGAGCCTACTTGATCAATTCCACTTGCAGCTGTGGCATGCCGTTGCTGAAGGCATTGACCCGGCTGGTGTTTTGCAGTCGCAGTTCACCATCGACATACACCTGGGCCTGCAAGCTGTAACTGCCGCCACTCTGGATGGCGTGCTTGTCATAGCACAGCGAGAAGGCCAGCGGGAAGGCTTTGGGCTTTTCCAGTGTCTGCTCTGCCAGCAGACGTGCCGGCGCATCAGCCTGGCCATTGTCATCCAGCAGTCGTACCCGAACCAGCGTGGTCGCCAGCGGCAGCTTTAGCGGAGCTTTGAGTACGACGCTGCCGTTGAGGTACTGCGGTTGGTAGGCATGGCTGGCACAGCCAGCCAGCACGGCCAGCACGGCCAGCAGGCCGGCTGCCAGCAGGCTACGCCGTGTGGTACGGCTTATCATTCCACTGCCTCCAGCTTGGGTTTGCCCAGCATCACCACCGGGCCTTGTTCCGGCTTCCATTCCGCTTGTACTCGCCACTGATTGCCCTTGTCTTCCAGCTGTGCATACCAGTGATTGGCCTTGACCAGATCCTTGGCAAAGCTGCCGCTGTACTGATTGGCGGCAATCTTGTGCAGGTCGGTGGCTACGTCGTAATCATCCTGCGCCGGGTGAATCAGCTTCAGGGTCAGTACATCCGGCAGGGCCTGCTTGCTGGTGGTGTTGACGGTGACGCTGCGGCCGTCGCTGCTGAACATGACCTGGGCAGTAATGCCCATGGCGGCCGCAGTCGTGTTGCGGCGCAGTTCCATATTGATGGCCTTGCCCTTGTTGTAGTAGTCGTCGGTTACCAAACCATCATCGGTCTTGATGGCGGTGGTGATGTAAAGGGAGCCGACGATGACGGCAGCCAGTGGAAAGCTGATCAAAAACCACACCCAAGGCTCTTTATACCAGGGGCGAGAAACAGGACTGCTCAGTTGCATGACTTACTCTCCGATGAAGCTGGATTTTTCTTCCACGTGCAGAACGGGGCTGCTAACCGTTTCTACCTTGAAGTGGATCTCGTGGCTACCCTTGGTGGCAACCTGGGGATCGGCCTGCACGCGGACACCGAAGCTTTCGGTTTCAGTTGCTTTTACCCTGAGGTGCTTGCTGTCACTTTGCAGCTTCAGGTCGGGCATGCCGTCTACCGAGATTTTAAACTCTTGATCGCGTTCTGTGGTGTTGATGATCTTGATGGTATAGGCATTTTCTAGCAGCCCGGCATCAGTCTCCTTCACCAGTGAGGCACGGTCACGCAAGATGTCCACCTTGAAGGGTTTGCGCATGGCCAGCGAGCCCAGTGCCGCACCCAGGACAATCAGCAGCACCACCGTGTACATGATCACGCGCGGGCGGCGCAGGTGTTTGACGATGTCTTTTTCAGGATATTTGCCTTCCAGCGCATTTTCCGTGGTGTAACGGATCAGGCCGCGTGGATAGCCAACCTTGTCCATCACTTCGTCACAGGCATCGATACAGGCGGCACAGCCGATGCACTCGTATTGCAGGCCGTTACGAATGTCGATACCAACCGGGCAGACCTGGACACAGATGCCACAGTTGACACAGGAGCCCAGGCCCTGTTGCTTGAAATCAACGCCTTTTTTCCGCGCACCACGCGGCTCGCCACGGGCTTCGTCATAGGAAATAATCAGGGTGTCGGCATCGAACATCACGCTCTGGAAGCGGGCATAGGGGCACATGTACTTGCATACTTGCTCGCGCATGAAGCCGGCCAGTAGGTAGGTGAATCCGGCATAAAAGAAGATCCAGAAGCTTTCCCACGGGCCATAGTCGAAGGTAGGCATGGCCTTGACCAGATCGCGAATGGGGGTGAAATAACCCACCAGCGAGAAGCCGGTCCACAGGCAGAACAGAATCATCAATGCATGTTTGGTGAATTTGAGCCTGAGCTTGCGCAGGCTCATCGGGGCATTGTCCAGCTTGATGCGCTTGTTGCGGTCGCCTTCCACCCATTGCTCGATCCACAGCATGATCTCGGTGTAGACGGTTTGCGGACAGGAGTAGCCGCACCACAGGCGGCCGGCAATAGTGGTCCAGACAAACAGGCCAAAGGCACAGCTCATGAGCAGGGCGGCCAGGTAAACGAAGTCTTGTGGCCAGATGGTGAGGCCGAAGATGTAGAACTTGCGGTTCACCATGTCGAAGAACAGTGCCTGCCGGCCATTCCAGGTCAACCAGGGTAGGCCAAGGAAGGCCAGTTGAGTGCCGAGTACGAAAAGAATACGCCAGTTGTTGAAGATCCCTTTGACGCTACGCGGGTAGATCTTTTTTTGTGCCTCGTACAAGGACACGGTTTCCTGAGCGGCCTTGGGGGAGGGGGGGGTGTGTTCTACTTTGACCGGTATATCTTTAAGCGAATCAGACATGGTGTTTTCCTGAAGAGGATTTCGCAAAGTTCACTCTTAACATGGACTTTGCGCAAGCCTCTTGTCAGCTTTTTCATTATATCAAAATATATACTAATTGTCATAAAGCATACTGCCCGCTTGCGCGGGCAGTATGTTGGCTAAGGCTTACTGCGCCTTGGCGTTATTGGAGAGGCCCCATACATAGGCCGACAGCAGGTGTACCTTGGCATCGCCCAGGAAGTCCTTCCAGGCCGGCATCTGGTTGTTACGACCATTGGTGATGGTCTCGATGATGGTCTTTTCAGTGCCACCATACAGCCAGATGTTGTCAGTCAGGTTCGGAGCACCCAGTTGCTGGTTGCCCTTGCCATCCGGGCCGTGGCAGGCTGCGCAGATGGTGCCGAAGGTTTCCTTGCCACGGCTGGCGCGTTCGGCATCATGCTTCTTGCCGGACAGCGACATTACGTAGTTGGCAACATCCTTCACCTTCTCTTCACCCAGTGCAGCGCCCCAAGCCGGCATCTGGCCGTGGCGACCAGCCTGAATGGTGGTTTCGATGGTTTTCGGATCACCACCCCACAGCCAGTCGTTGTCGGTCAGGTTCGGGAAGCCCTTGGCACCGCGTGCATCAGAGCCGTGGCACTGTACGCAGTAAGTCTGGAACAGGCGCTTGCCCATTTCCTGTGCCTTGGGATCAGCCGCAACTGCCTTCAGATCCTGTTTCAGGTAGTTGTCATACAGCGGTTGGTATTTGGCTTCGGCTTGTGCACGTTCTTCCTTGTACTGACCAACGGAAGTCCAGCCACGAATGCCTTGCCATTTGCCCAGGCCCGGATAGAGAACCAGATAGCAGGCACCGAAGATCAGCGTGATGTAGAACATCAGCATCCACCAGCGCGGCAGAGGATGGTTGTATTCCTCCAGGTCGCCATCCCACACATGACCCATGGTCTTGACCTGCTCACCCTTGTTGACCGTGGTCTTGGATTGGGTGAACAACAGCAGGGACAGGCCAACAAAGCCTGCAACCACGATGGCCGTGATCCAGATGCCCCAGAAATCGCTTACGAAATCACTCATTGTTTTGCTCCGTTAGAGGCCGACTCATGGTTATCGGTCTCCTGCACCTTGTCGTCGTCGAGAAAGGGCACATTGGCCGCTTCATCGTACCGGTTCTTTGAGCGTCTGCTATAGGCAATGAACAACACCAGGATAAAGAAGGTGAAGCACATTACGGTGAAGGCAGAGCGCCCAATCGTTACCCAGTCCATGACTTAGCGAACGTTCTTCAGTGCAAGACCCAAGCCCTGCAGGTATGCAATCAGGGCATCCATTTCCGACTTGCCTTCGACCTGAGCCTTGGCTTCGGCGATATCCTTGTCGGTATACGGAACACCTACGGTACGCAGGGCTTCCATCTTTTTCGGCAGGATTTCGGCATCAGCCAGGTTCTTGGACAGCCACGGGAAGGCCGGCATGTTGGATTCCGGAACCACGTCACGCGGATTGGTCAGGTGAACACGGTGCCATTCGTCGGAATAGCGACCGCCTACACGAGCCAGGTCCGGACCGGTACGCTTGGAGCCCCACTGGAAGGGATGGTCGTAGACCGACTCACCCGCAACGGAGTAGTGACCATAGCGCTCGGTTTCGGCGCGGAAGGGACGGATCATCTGGGAGTGGCAGTTGTAGCAGCCTTCACGGATGTAGATGTCACGGCCGGCCAGTTGCAGTGCGGTATAAGGCTTGACGCCGGCAACCGGCTGGGTCGTGGACTTCTGGAATGCCAGCGGCAAGATTTCTACCAGGCCGGCAAAGCTGATCACGATCAGCGTGAACACGATGAGATAGCCTACGTGTTCTTCAATCAGTTTCTGGATCTTTTCCATGTTCTTCTACCTTTATCCGCTTAAGCGTGAGCCGATGCGTTAACAGCCGGGATCTTGGCGTCAACAGCGCGGCCACCAGCGACGGTGCGGAAGGTGTTGTAGGCCATCAGCAGCATACCGCTCAGGTACAGCGTACCACCCAGGAAACGTACGAAGTGGTAGGGGTACGTTGCTTTTACGGCTTCAACAAAGGCGTAAGTCAGAGTGCCGTCGGCGTTCAGGGCACGCCACATCAGACCCTGGGTTACACCCGAGATCCACAGTGCGGCGATGTACAGCACTACACCAACGGTAGCCAGCCAGAAGTGAGCCTCGATCAGCTTGGTGCTGTGCATGGATTCACGACCGAACAGGCGCGGCAGCAGGTAGTACATGGAACCGATGGTGATGAAACCCACCCAACCCAGGGCACCGGAGTGAACGTGACCGATGGTCCAGTCAGTGTAGTGCGACAGGGCGTTGACGGTCTTGATGGACATCATCGGGCCTTCGAAGGTGGACATACCGTAGAAGGACAGGGAAACCACCAGGAACTTCAGTACCGGATCGGTACGCAGTTTATGCCAGGCACCGGACAGGGTCATGATGCCGTTGATCATGCCGCCCCAGCTCGGAGCCAGCAGCACCAGGGAGAACACCATACCCAGCGACTGGGTCCAGTCAGGCAGGGCAGTGTAGTGCAGGTGGTGAGGACCAGCCCACATATAGGTGAAGATCAGCGCCCAGAAGTGCACAACCGACAGACGATAGGAGTAAACCGGACGGCCAGCCTGCTTCGGAACGAAGTAGTACATCATGCCCAGGAAGGCGGCGGTCAGGAAGAAGCCTACGGCGTTATGGCCATACCACCATTGGACCATGGCATCCACGGCACCGGCATACACGGAGTAAGACTTGGTCAGGGAAACCGGTATGAAGGCGCTGTTAACAATGTGCAGCAGGGCTACCGCCAGGATAAAGGCACCGTAGAACCAGTTGGCTACGTAGATGTGCTTTATCTTGCGGATGGCGATGGTGCCGAAGAAAACGATGGCATACACCACCCAGGTCACGGCGATCATCAATTTGATCGGCCATTCCAGTTCGGCGTATTCCTTGCCGAAGGTGTAACCCAGCGGCAGGGTGATGGCGGCAAGGACGATGATCAGCTGCCAGGCCCAGAAGGTAAAGGCGGCAAGCTTGTCCGAGATGAGTCGTACGTTACAGGTGCGCTGCACGACGTAGTAGGAAGTGGCAAACAGGCCGCAACCGCCAAAGGCGAAAATCACGGCGTTGGTGTGCAGCGGGCGCAGACGACCAAAGTGGAACCAGGGCCCAAAATTGAGCTCCGGCCACACCAATTGGGCCGCAATGATGACGCCCACCAGCATGCCTACAATGCCCCAGACTACGGTCATGATGGCAAACTGGCGCACCACCTTATAGTTATAAGTGGATTGCGTTTCCATTTAGGGTTTTCTCCAAGGTTGCTAACTTAGAACGTGACAAACCATGGCGACTTGATTTCCTGCACACTGCCCCAAGCTGTAGTGGACAGGAAAGCCGCAGGGGAATCTGATCAATTTCAGATTAGTAAAGCGTTTGACCCGTGCTGACAATTTGCTGCCAAAAAAACCTGGCAAACCATGTCAGTCACACGCTTTTTCCCCATTTATTCAGCGAGGCATTCTAAAGCAAATACCCATGACGGGCCAGTTGATTAGTATGCTCGCGGGATTTTTACGTTCACCATATTTCTTGATTTCAAGCGAGCGGGCAGCAGGTGCTGAACCTGATGCCGCTTACTGGGGATTATATTGTCATGCCTGTGCAAGCCCTTGACTTAGGTCAAATCGCCATCGGCCACGACGATTGTATGGGGCCGGTGCTAGAATCTGCTGTTTCCGCCCCATCTTCAGGCAGATCATGACCGCGCCAGTCCACTACTCCATCCGTCCGTGCTCACCGCAAAGCCATTGCTTCGAGATTACGCTCAAGGTTACCAAGCCCGCCAAGAAGGGACAGGTGTTCACCTTGCCGGCGTGGATTCCCGGCAGCTATCTGATTCGTGAGTTTTCCCGTCATATCGTCAGCATTCAAGCGATCAGTGCTGGCAAAGAGGTAGGGCTGTGCAAGCTGGACAAGCACACCTGGCAGGCTGAGCCGGTGGCCGGCAGCCTGACGCTGGTGTACCAGGTCTATGCCTATGATTTGTCAGTGCGGGGCGCTTATCTGGATGAAGAGCGTGGTTTCTTCAACGCCAGCAGCGTTTTTCTGGCGGTAGAGGGATATGAGTCGGTGGCCTGCACGGTGGAAATCCGTGCGCCCAAGGGCAAGGCATTCGCCGACTGGAAAGTAGCCAGCAGCCTGCCAGCACTCGAGATCGACCGTAATGGTTTCGGCCTGTATCGTGCCGGTGACTATGATGAATTGCTGGATCACCCGGTTGAGCTGGGTGCCTTCCAGTCGGTCAGCTTCAAGGCCTGCGGCGTGTCGCACCAGTTTGTGGTGTCCGGGCGTTTCCGTGGTGACCTCAAGCGTCTGGCACGTGATACCAAGAAAATCTGTGAACACCAGATCAAGCTGTTCGGCACCCCCGCCCCTTTTGATCGCTATGTTTTCATGCTGTATGTCGGCAAAGATATCTATGGTGGGCTGGAGCATCGCGCCTCGACTGCCTTGGTCGCCAACCGCGACGATCTGCCGCAATCGGCGGATGAAGCCATCTCTGACGGCTACCTAAAGCTGCTGGGACTGATCAGCCATGAATACTTCCATAGCTGGAATGTAAAACGGATAAAACCCGCTGCCTTCAGCCCTTATGACCTGAGCCGCGAGGGCTATACTCGCCTGCTGTGGGCATTCGAGGGCATTACCTCTTATTACGATGATCTGACCTTGCTGCGCTGCGGCCTGATCGACAGCAAGCGCTATCTTGGCCTGCTGGCACAGACTATCAGCGGGGTGGAGCGCGGTGCTGGTCGTCTCAAGCAGACGCTGGAGGAATCCAGCTTTGATGCCTGGACCAAGTACTACCGCCAGGATGAAAACAGCCCCAACAGCATCGTCAGCTACTACACCAAGGGTGCGCTGGCAGCGCTGGCGCTGGATCTGACCATCCGCCAGCAAACGAATGGCCAGCAGTCGCTGGATGACGTGATGCGTGCGCTGTGGCAAAAGTGGCAGGCCGATGGCCAGGGGCTGGCAGAAAATGAATGGGAGCAGATTGCCCGGCAGGTCACCGGCCTCGAGCTGCAGGCATTCTTTGACAGCGCCTTGCGTTCCACCGCTGATCTGCCACTGGCAAACTTGCTGGCAACGCAAGGGCTGGACATGTGCTGGGACTACGCGGATCATGCCGGCGATGCAGGTGGCATCGGCCCGGTGGCAGCTGACCGTCGGCCGCGTGCCAGCCTTGGCGTGAAGACCGCTAACGACCCGCAGGGCCTGCGGCTGGTCCATGTCATGGATGGTAGTGCTGCTCAGCAGTCAGGGCTGGCTGGCGGAGACATCCTGATCGCACTGGATGGCCTGAAAGTGACGGATCTGGACAAGATGCTGGCACGCTATGGCGTGGGTGAGACCGTTACCCTGCATCTGTTCCGCCGTGATGAGCTGCTGGTGCGTGAAGCCAGTTTGCAAGCGTCTCCGCGGACCTGCTGCCGTTTGCAACTACTGAACGAGAACACGGGCTGGCTGCATGGCTGATGCATCCAGTTACCGCATAGTGCACCCATAACCGGACCGGGGCGGCGATCCCGCCCGGTTCATGAGCAAGACCGGATCAAGCCGGCAACGACTACGAATAGAGAGAAGAACATGGCGCAGCAGCCTCAAGTCAACTATCTGAAAGACTATACCGTTCCCCCTTATCTGGTGGACCGGGTGGATTTGAAGTTTGATATCGAGGACGCACAGACGCGTGTGCACTCGCGTCTGGTGGTCAAGCGCAATGAAAAGTCCGCTGCAGCCAGCGCGCTGTGGCTGGATGGTTCGGCCCGGCTGCTCAGTCTGACGCTGGATGGCGAGCGACTGGATGCCTCTGCTTATCAGCTGGCGGCCGACGGGGTGCTGATTCCGGCGGTACCTGACAGTTTTATCCTGGAAGTGGAAACCGAGCTTGAGCCAGCGAGCAATACCAGCCTGATGGGCTTGTATGCCTCCAATGGCAATCTGTTCACCCAGTGCGAGCCGGAAGGCTTCCGCAAGATCACCTTTTATATGGACCGGCCCGATGTGATGGCCAAGTTCACCACCACCATCGTGGCTGACAAGCAGAAGTTTCCGGTGCTGCTGTCCAATGGCAATAAGGTGGGTGAGGGCGTGCTGGACAAGAAGCGCCACTGGGTGAAGTGGGTCGACCCCTACCGCAAACCGTCCTACCTGTTTGCGCTGGTAGCCGGCAAGCTGGTGGCTGCTCGTGACAAGTTCATCACCCAGCGCGGGCGATCTGTGGCGCTGGAAATCTGGACCGAAGCTGCCGACCAGGACAAAGTCGCCTTTGCGATGGGGGCGGTCAAGCGCGCCATGAAATGGGACGAGCAGCGCTTTGGTCTGGAATACGATCTGGACATCTACATGATCGTCGCTGTCAGCGATTTCAATATGGGGGCCATGGAAAACAAGGGCCTCAACATCTTCAATACCTCGGCGGTACTGGCGCGCAAGGATACCCGCACCGATGCAGAGTTCCAGCGGGTGGAAGCCATCATTGCCCACGAATACTTCCACAACTGGACCGGTAACCGTGTCACCTGCCGCGACTGGTTCCAGCTGTCGCTGAAAGAGGGGCTGACGGTATTTCGCGACCAGGAATTCAGCTCTGATCTGGGCAGCCGTGGCGTCAAGCGTATCGACGATGTCAAAAGCCTGCGCGCCTTGCAGTTCCCGGAGGATGCCGGCCCGACGGCGCATCCGATTCGCCCGGAATCCTATATCGAGATGAACAATTTCTACACCATGACGGTGTATGAAAAGGGTGCGGAAGTGGTCCGCATGTATCACACCCTGCTAGGCGAAGAAGGCTTCCGCAAGGGTATGGATCTGTACTTCAAGCGCCATGATGGTCAGGCGGTAAGCTGTGATGATTTCCGCGCGGCCATGGCTGATGCCAATGGTGTCGATCTCGACCAGTTCGCCTTGTGGTATAGCCAGGCCGGCACGCCGCTATTGCAAGTCAGCAGCCACTACGATGCGGCAGCGCGGCGCTATGAACTGACCGTTGTCCAGTCTTGCCGGGCCATTGCCGGCCAGCCTGCACCGCAGCCGCTGCATATCCCTCTGGCACTGGGGCTGGTGGGTAGTGATGGCAAGGATCTGCCGCTGCAGCTGGAAGGCGAGGGGCAGGCACAGCTTGGTACGCGAGTGCTGGATGTCAAACAGGCTAGCCAGACATTTGTCTTTATTGATGTGCCGGAGGAGCCGGTGCCGTCATTGCTGCGCGGTTTCTCCGCACCGGTCCGGCTGGAGTATGACTGGCGCGATGAACAATTGGCCTTCCTCATGGCCAACGACAGCGACAGCTTCTGCCGCTGGGAAGCCGGGCAGACTCTGGCCGAGCGGCTGTTTCGCCAGTTGATCGAAGCGGCTGCGCAAGGCCGTGCACTGACCCTGCCCGAGACCTTTGTCGCGGCTTTCCGTGCGGTGTTGAAAGATCCGCTAGCTGATCCGGCCTTCAAGGCCATGATGCTGGGCTTGCCGTCGGAAGCAGAAATGCTGGAAATGGTGGAACAAGCCGATCCGGCAGTCATTCATCAGGTACGCGATTTCGTGCTGGACCAATTGGCCGAGGCGCTACGTGGTGAGTGGCACGAGGCCTATCACCTGAACCAGACCCGTGAATACAAGCCGGAAGACGCTGGTCGACGCGACCTGAAAAACCGGGCCTTGCAGATGCTCACCCGCCTGAGCGTGGCCTGGCCGGCTGAGGCTGCGCGCAAGCAGGCACTGGAAGCTGACAATATGTCAGACCAGATGGGGGCCATGCTGGCCCTGCGCGATCACGATGGCGAAGAGCGCGACGAATGCTATACCGACTTCGCCGCCCGCTGGCAGCACGATGCCCTGGTCATGGACAAGTTCTTCATGCTGGTAGCTTCCAGTCAGCTGGAAGGCACGCTGGATCATGTCAAAGCTGCCATGGAACATCCGGCTTTCAACCTGAAAAATCCCAACAAGGCGCGTGCGCTGATTGGCAGCTTTGGCAATAACATGGTGCATTTCCATGCGGCCGATGGTAGCGGCTACCGCTTCCTGGCCGAGCAGGTGCTGGCGCTGGATGCCATCAATCCGCAAGTGGCCAGCCGCATTGTGCGTGCTTTCAACCGCTGGAAGAAGCTGGAAGCTGGCCGCCAGGCTTTGATGAAGGCCGAACTGGAGCGTCTGCTGGCAGCGCCCCTGTCCAATGATGTCTACGAGATTGTCTACAAAAATCTCAATGCCTGAGCATACTTGCACGGGAAGAAACAACGGGTCGCCATGGCGGCCCGTTTTTCATGGAGCGAGCGTATAGAAGATTGACCTGCCGCTGGACTTGCCTTAATCATACGGTCGTTTGCTTGGTGGATTGGCAAGGTGAGAACAATGGCAGAAAAGCAGCAGCAGGACTTGTATGTAGAGGTCGAGCAGCAGCGGCTGCATCTGCGGCGTATCTGGCGCGAGGCAGACGGACCACCGATATTACTGGTTCATGGGGTCATGGCGGATGGCCGGATTTTCTATAGCGACAGTGGCAAGGGGTTGGCGCATTTTCTGGCCGATGCCGGCTACGATGTATTCGTAGCCGATTTGCGTGGCCGTGGCCGCAGTATCCCGAAAATCGACGCCACATCGCGCCATGGCCAAACCGAAATCATTTGCCAGGATCTGCCGGCGCTACATGCGGCCATCCTCCAGCGCAAGGGTGGGCAGCGTCTGCACTGGATGGCACATTCCTGGGGTGGCGTACATATGAGCAGCTGTTTGCTGCGCTATCCACAACTGGCCTCGCAAGTGGCCAGCCTGGTGTACTTTGGTAGCAAGCGCAGCATAGCCGTGCGTAATCTGCGCAAATGGCTGGAGGTCGATCTGATCTGGAATATCGCCGCGCGCTGGCTGATTCGCTGGTATGGCTACCTGCCGGCCAGGCGCATTGGCCTGGGGGCGGACGATGAAACCGAAAAAAGTCATCGCCAGAGCAAGCGCTGGGCCAAGCTGCGCCCCTGGGTGGACAGTGATGATGGCTTCGATTACGGCGCGGCAGCGCGGCAGGTATCGCTGCCACCGGCCCTGTATTTCGCGGCGCGTAATGATCCCTGTCGTGGCCATGTCGAGGATGTGCGGCGCTTTCGCGATGAGTCCGGCCCCCATCTGTCGCGGCTACGCTTGCTTGGGCGGGTGGCTGGGCACTGGCATGACTATGACCACGTGTCTTTGCTGACCCACCCGGATGCCCCGGCCGATCATTTCCCGCTGGTGCTGGACTGGTTGCGGGGCCGGCATGACAAGGTTATGGAAAACCACTGATAAATATCATGCCGCCGGCCGGGGGGGCTGTGGTAGAACAGCCAGCTCTAGTGGAGAATGCCGCCATGATGCAAGTGACAGACCAATCCCCAGCCAAGCTGGACGCTATTATCGACACCCTGGCCGAGCAGGGGTGGGTTGTCGATCACACCCTGTTTAGTGCCGAAGACATCCGGCGCCTGCAGCAATGCTGTCTGGCGCAGTGGGATGAAGGACGATTTCATGAGGCAGCCGTCGGACGGGCCGACCAGCAAGGTCGACGCAGTGAAATCCGTTCCGACTCGGTATTGTGGCTGGAGCCGCAGGATGCCGAACCGGCCATTGCCCATTATTTTGCCACCCTCGATCAAGTGCGCCACGCGGTGAATCAGGCCTTTTATCTGGGGCTGGAAGATCTGGAATCGCACTTTGCCGTTTATCCGCCGGGCAGTTTCTACAAGAAACACCTGGATCGCTTTCGCGATGATGATGCCCGCGCGCTGACCGCCGTGTTGTATCTGAATGAAGACTGGCCCGCCGATGCTGGCGGGCAGATGCGCCTGTACCTGGATGATGAGTGCAGCCGTTCGCTAGACGTTGCGCCGCAGGCCGGCACGCTGGTGTTGTTTCTGTCTGATCGTTTCTGGCACGAAGTCTTGCCAGCCTCGCAGCAGCGGCTATCGGTCACCGGCTGGTTTCGCCGGCGTCAGGCAGGACTCGCTTGGTCGTCGTAGACGGGTTTTGCCGTGCTAGAATCAGGCCAAACCAGATGAAATGACAAGGGACGAATCAAGATGTCAGGCAACACCATGGGGCTGCTGTTTACCGTAACTTCCTTTGGCGAAAGCCACGGGCCGGCCATCGGCTGCGTGGTGGATGGCTGCCCACCGGGCTTGGCCATCAGCGCTGAAGACATTCAGCAGGAACTGGACCGGCGCAAACCCGGCACTAGCCGACATGTGACCCAGCGGCGGGAGCCGGATGCGGTCGAGATTCTGTCTGGCGTTTACGAAGGCAAGACCACCGGCACGCCGATTGCCTTGCTGATCCGCAATACCGACCAGCGCTCCAAGGATTACGGCAATATCGCTGATACCTTCCGTCCCGGTCATGCCGATTACACCTACTGGCACAAATATGGCGTGCGCGACCCGAGAGGCGGTGGCCGTTCCAGCGCTCGTGAAACCGCCGTGCGCGTGGCGGCGGGGGCCATTGCCAAAAAGTGGCTGCACGAGCGCTATGGCATCGTGATCCGCGGCCACATGACCCAGATCGGCCATGTGGAAATCCCCTTCAAGAGCTGGGATGTGGTCAACAGTAATCCTTTCTTTGCTGCTGACGAAGCCGTGGTGCCAGAGCTGGAGGCGTACATGGACTCCATCCGCAAGAGCCTGGACTCGGTGGGTGCCCGCTTGCGCGTGGTGGCGGAAAACGTGCCGGTAGGTTGGGGGGAGCCGGTATTCGACCGTCTGGATGCCGACATCGCCTATGCCATGATGAACATCAACGCTGTGAAGGGTGTGGAAATTGGTGCCGGTTTTGCCAGCGTAGCCCAGCGCGGCAGCGAGCATGGCGATGAGCTGACACCACAAGGCTTTGCCAGCAATCACGCCGGCGGCATTCTGGGTGGTATTTCCACCGGGCAGGACATCGAGGTATCGATGGCAATCAAGCCGACCTCGTCGATTGCCCAGCCGCGTCGCTCCATCGACCGCCAGGGCAATCCCATCGTGATGGAAACCCATGGCCGCCATGATCCGTGTGTCGGCATCCGTGCCACGCCGATTGCCGAAGCCATGCTGGCGCTGGTGTTGATTGACCATGCCTTGCGCCACCGTGCCCAATGTGGCGATGTGGTGGTGGATACGCCAAAAATACCGGGCCGAATCGACTAAACTGCACTGAGGTTGTCTGTCCCGTAGCCGGGTGTCATGAGAGAGCGAACCATGTTGAAAAACCTGATTGGCGGTTTGGCCGGTCGTCTGAAGAAAAATGAAGAAAGTCAGGCCGACGAAATTGCCGCTGTTGAAAAAGAATTGGAAGCTTCGCCGGTAAAGCGTGTGGCCGAGCCGGAAACGGTCGATCAGCTGCCACCTACCCTCGGCTTTGTCACCCACCAGCCGGTCATGGATCGGCAGCACCGTGTGGTGGCCTACGAGTTTTTCGTCAAATCCGGTGCGGCGGCCAAGGGCAGCAAACATCAGGATTTTGACCGCCTGATGCTGACCACGCTGCAAAATATGGAAGTGTTCCGCCTGCTGGCCTATCGGCGCGCACTGGTGCACATCTCCATCAGCTCTCTGTCCGAGCCACTGCTGCTGCAGATGCCGGCCAAGAGTGTGATCTTCGTATTGGAGCCGGACCCGAACGAGCCGGTCACCGCCGAAGTGATGCAGGCGCTGGACGCGCTACGCATCAAGGGCCTGCGCTTTGCCATAGAGCCGGCGGCTTTCGATGCCCATGTTCTGGTGGAGCGTTTGCAGCCGGAACTGTTCAACCGCATGGATTTCATGCTGCTGGACTTCTCCGCACCGTCTACCCGCGTACTGGCACCCATTCTGGACCAGTTGCCGCGTCGTTACCCCAATGCGCGCTGGATGGCCCGCAATGTCGGTACCGCCGAAGATCTGGACGTTTGCCTGCGCGCGCCGGGCAGCAATCGTTTCGCCCTGTTCCATGGGCCTTTCATCGCCACGGTGCGTAGCCTGGAAAGTGGCAAGGTTGACAGCAACCAGACCCGTGTCCTGCAGATCATGCGCATGCTGCGTGCCAATGCCGAACCACGCGAACTCGAGGCTCAGTTCAAGCTGGATTCAGTCTTGCTGTTCAAGCTGCTGCGTTTCATCAATTCCCCGGTGAACGGTCTGGCGCGCAAGGTTCAGACTATCGAAGAAACCCTGCTGCTGCTGGGGCGCGAAACCCTGTTCAAATGGCTGTCCATGCTGCTGTTTACTGCTAAGAAGGAAGATGGCACCGCACTGGCCTTGCTGGAGAAGTCGCTGATTCGCGCTCGTTTCTTGGAGCGGCTGGGAGCCTATCGTGGCAACAAGCTGGAGGCCGAGCATCTGTTTTTGACTGGTATGTTCTCGCTGCTGGACGTATTGCTCAACCAGCCCTTCCCGGATGTGCTGGATCCGCTGGAGCTGCCGCCTACCGTGCGTGATGCCGTGGTGGAGAACAAGGGCATGTTCAGCCCGTATCTGGCGTTGGCACTGGCTTGTGAACAGGGAGATGATCAGCGCATCAATGCCCTGTGCAAAGTGCTTAATTTCGAAGTAGAGCATGCCAGCCGTTATTACATCGACTCGGTGGTATGGGCGCAGGAAGTATTGCGTGAAAGCGAAGTCCACAACGATGTGGAAGCCGTTTGAGCGCAACTACAGCTCTGTTAGCAATTAGGCCAGCACACTGTTGCTGGCTTTTTACATTGTTGCGCGACAATTTGTAACAGCAATATAGTGTGGCCTCGGTATGCTTGCGAACGGAGAGGACGATGCACGCTTGCTGCGCATGGGGCATCGTTGTCAACAACTGGCATAAAACTCGACAATAAACACTATAAATTTTCATCAGGCGCAGGCATACAATAGCGCCTCATGAAAAAATAACCCCTGTTATGGCCCAGGTGCCGGGCTGTGCGGGCAAGGCAGCGTGATGAATACTATCGAGCAGATCAAGCAAGTTATCGTAGAAAAATTTGGTGTGAATGCCAACGAAGTCGAGGCAGAACGCCCGCTGGGCGAATACGGCCTGGATTCACTGGGGCAGATTGAACTGTTGTTTGCCATTGAAGAACACTTTGAAGTTTCCATTCCCGAAGAAGAAGCCCATGTCGCTAATTTGCAGGAATTAGCCGATCTGGTGGACCGCTACAAGGCGGAAAAGGCATGAGGACAGCCGTTGCCATTACGGGGATAGGTCTGATTTCCCCTCTGGGTAATCAGGCAGAGGCGGTTTTTTCCCGGCTGATGGCTGGTGAGTCAGGCATTCGCCTGCTGGATGAAGCGGCAACCGGCTGCAAGCCGGCCGTGGTTGGCGCTGTCGAGTTCGATTCGGCTCCGTGGTTTACCCGTCTGCAATTGTCCGGGGTGGACCGCGTCAGCCAGATGGCTGTTGCTGCGGCTACGCTGGCGGTGGAAGATGCGGCGTTGACGCTGCCAGAAGACCGCGAACAACTGGGCGTGTATGTCGGCTGTGCGATGGGTGGCAGTGCTGCGCTGGACAAGGGCTTCCATAACTTTTATGCCGACAAGGCGCGGGTCTCCCCGCTGTCGGTCATTGCCAGCATGGCCAATGCGCCGGCAGGGCATATCAGCATGCGTTTTGGTATTACCGGCCCCTCGGTCAATTATTCAGTGGCTTGTGCCTCGTCCGCTATTGCGCTGGGCGAAGCCATGCGCGCCATTCGTCATGGTGAAATCACCCATGCGATTGCCGGCGGTGCCGAGGCCATGTTGCTGCCGGGCATCATCAATGCCTGGCAATCGATGCAGGTACTGGCCAGTACCACTGGCGAGCACCCGGAGCAGGCCTGCCGCCCCTATGACAAGGAGCGTAGCGGACTGGTACTGGCGGAAGGTGCCGCTTTCCTGATCCTGGAACGATTGGATATCGCGTTAGCGCGTGGTGCGCGTATCTACGCCACGCTGGATGGCTATGCCTGCCGTAGCGATGCCACCCATATCACCAAGCCGGATGTTGGTGGTCAGGTGCGTACCATGCGCGCCGCGCTGGCGGATGCCGGCCTGGTTGCCGGACAGATTGGCTATTGCAATAGCCATGGTACGGCAACCCAGGTGGGTGATGTGGTGGAGTGCCAGGCATTGCAGACCATCTGGGGGGAAGATACCCCTGGCTTGCAGGTGAGTGCCACCAAGTCGATGCATGGCCATTTGCTGGGGGCAACTGGCGGGCTGGAAACGGCCATTACTGCGCTGGCCTTGTATCATCAGCAGCTTCCTCCTACAGCCAACTGCCGTGAACTGGATGAAAATTGTCGGGTGCAGCACGTACTGGGCAAGGGCGTGGCGGCACCGGACTTGCAGGCCGCCATCAGTAATTCTTTCGCCTTTGGTGGCAGTAACGCTTGTTTGGTATTACAACGCCATCAGGCGTGAAATGTTGCCTTAAGTCCCAGGGCTGCACACTATGGTGTGCTACAACTGCGGACGTGAAGGTGGTGACAGAAGACCCGGCCTGGCCGGGTCTTTTCACGTCCGCAGTCTGAGCTGCATTTTGTCTTGCCTGCATAATTTTCCCGCTCTTGTCTGGCTTTGAGCTGGCAACTCCGTTTTGCGGTAGCTTCAGGCGCAACGAAATGTCAGGCTGATGCGCCGACTACCCAGCAGCGGGTGCCAGCCATCCGCCAGCGGCATGATGCCGTGAAAGCACAAGCGGGCCGGGCCGCCAAATACCAGCACATCACCATGGCGCAGGGTTATTTTCTGGTGGGCGGACTGGCGTTGTCCCCCTCCCTGCATGAAACGGGCGGGTAGTCCCAGCGACAGGGTGACGATGGGTTGCGAGAAGTCACGTTCATCCCGGTCTTGATGCAAGGACATGCGACTGCCCGGCGCGTAGCAATTGATCAGGCAGGCATTGCTGTGGAAGCCGTCAAAGCCGGCCGCGCCAGCCCACGTGCTGGCTAGTTCAGCCAGTATGGGGGGCAACTCAGGCCAGGGCAGGCCGCTGACTGGATCTTTCGCGCTGTAGCGATAGCCGTGCTGGTCGCTGATCCAGCCAAGTTGGCCACAATTACTCATGGCAACGGACATGGTATGGCCACCGGGTGTCTGCATGTGGCGCAAGGGTGCCTGCTGCAGTACTTGGTCTAGCGCCTGCCAGATGGCATCCTGCTGCGCCAGCGCCTGGCCGGGTAGCAAGACGGCTCCTGGGGCTAGTGCCAATGGCGGACTGACCAGACTATCGGGGAATAGATCATCCATGATGAAGGGTGGGCGGTGATGTCATGATTGCTCCTTGTCCAGCAGAGCCTGTTTGCGGGCGATGCCCCAGCGGTAGCCAGAGAGCTGGCCATCCTGGCGCACTACCCGGTGGCAGGGAATGGCGACTGCCAGCACATTGGCTGCACATGCTTGTGCCACAGCACGCACGGCGCTGGGGCTGCCGATCTTAGCCGCCACGGCGCTATAACTCAGCGTTTGCCCTGGCGGAATCTCGCGCAGTGCCTGCCACACCCGCTGCTGAAACGCCGTGCCGCGAATATCCAGTGGCAGTGGCAAGCCCTGGCGCGGATTGTCGATCAAACCGATGACCAGGGCTACTTGCTGCTCGAAATCAGCATCGGCACCGATCAGCTGCGCTTGCGGAAACTGGTCTTGCAGCTGCTGCAGTAATTGCTCCGCTTGTTCCCCCAGCAAGATGGCACAAATACCTTTATCGCTTTGTGCCACCAGAATGGCCCCCAGCGAGCATTGGCCAATGGCGAAATGCATTACCGCCTGCTTGCCACCCGCCCGGTAGTTGCGGGGTGTCATGCCCAGCATGTGTGTGGATTCGGCATAAAAACGGCTGCTGGACTGATAGCCGGCGGCATAGATGGCATTGGTGATGCTGGTGGCGCTACCGAGTTGCTGTTGCAGCCGTTGCTGGCGCGCCGCCATGGCATAGCCGCGCGGCGTCAAGCCGGTGGCGGCCTTGAATAGACGGTGAAAGTGATAGCGGCTCATGCCTGCTTCGTCTGCCAGTTGTTGCAGGTCCGGAGTCTGTTCTGCTGTGGCAATGCGCTTGCAGGCCGCTTCGATTAGTGCCGCCTGACGTTGCCGGGGTGATTGCTGGTGTGGCGTGCAGCGCAAGCAGGGACGATAGCCCGCGTGCTCGGCAGTGGTGCAATCGGCAAAAAAATGGACATTTTGTGGTTTGGGCAGGCGTGCCGGGCAGCTGGCCCGGCAGTACACGCCAGTGCTGGCCACGCCATAGACAAAGCGCTCGTCTGCCTCAGGGTTACGCTGCAACACATCCTGCCAGCGAGGGTCACGGCTGATGAGTTCTGCATGCAGTTGCTGTTTGCGGCTGACCATGGCGGGCTCGATTCATCAGGAAGATGGCTTACTGTAGCGCTGGTGAGCAGAGCCGACACCACGCGGCTTGCGCTCGAATTCTAGCAGTTTGCGCCGCAAGCCTGGATGTGGACAGGCATAAAAAAAGCCTGCATAAGCAGGCTTGAGAAGGATCTCACTGACTTGCGAAAAGGCTTAGAAGCTCTTGGACAGACCAATCAGCTCGCCATTGCGGGCACTGCCACCGGCTTGTGGCTTGTCATGTGACAGCTCGACATACGCCATGGTGTGCTTGCTCAGGCTGTAATGCAGCAGCAAGTTGACGTATTTTTCCGTGCCGGAGACCAGTTGCGGCGAATTGTCCTTGCGTACGCCAGTCTGCAGGCCCAGCTGGGTATTGCCGATGGTGTAGTACGCATACAGCGAAGTGGCGTTGATCACGCTGTCATCAGCCAGCTTGTTGCGCTGATATTCCACCGCCAGTTCCAGCGCATCGATGGGCTTGTAGTTGGCAGTCAGGTGCAGCTGGCGGTTGCTGCCCAGCTGGTTGATGTTGGTGGCGTTGCTATTGGTCGTGTTGCTGGATGCGCCATAGTTGGCGGAAACCGTCCAGTTGCTGCCACTGAAACCGGCCAGTACCGAGTAGCGGTTG
The DNA here is from genome assembly GCF_013911085.1 of Aquitalea aquatica. GTDB lineage: Bacteria > Pseudomonadota > Gammaproteobacteria > Burkholderiales > Chromobacteriaceae > Aquitalea > Aquitalea aquatica. The sequence goes on along the minus strand of NZ_JACERN010000030.1, from coordinate 53,860 downwards.
GTGCCGCTGCTGGTGCTGGTTTTGTTTTCATCGGTAGAGAATTGCACTCCGCCGTAGAAGCCACCCAGATTACCCGGCAAGTCGTAACGCACCATATTGTTGCCGGTCACGCCACCGTACCAGCCTAGGTGGTTGTCCGGGCCAGCCCAGACGCTGTAATCAAATTTGCCGTCTTCCACGTTGCCGGTGCCCTTGCCGGCGCGAATCATACCAAAGCTGCCCTTGAGGCCGACAAAGCTGTCATCGCTGGCAAAGGTATTGGCTTGCTTGCCCATTTCGTCGTAGCCGCTGCCGGTTGGCGAGAAACGGTTATTCACTTGGAAAATGGCGCTTAGACCATTGCCCAGATTTTCTTCACCATTGAAGTTGATCTGGCCGCGACCTGCCACATTGGTGGTGGAAACCGCTGCTGGGTTGGTGGTGTAGCCCCAGGCATTGTTGGCCGCACCGTTGTATTGCAGCACGCCGGCACGGACAAAACCGGAGATGGTGATGCCAGAATCTTCGGCATGGGCATAACCGGCGCAGGCGGCCATCACGGCCAGCGCAATATACTTGCTTTGCATGTTGTCTTCTCCAATTGTCTCGTATTGTTGTTTTGCTACTTTTGACGACAGATTTCCGCTGAGATTTTTGGCGGCTTCTGGCGCTGTTGAAAGCAGGGACATTGTTAATTTCTGTGTTATTAGCGGTCAAACGTATTCTATGTAGCTTGTTTGCTACATTTTGATGGGTTCTTGTGTAGTAATTAAACTACATTAAATATGAGCGCTAAATCATCTTTGCTAAGTATTTATTACTAGAAAATTGCATGAATCATCATTTGGCCGCATTAAACAACCATGTTGGCAAACTGCAACGTATTGGCATTTTCTGTCGCATTTAACGATTTTTGAGGCTTTATGCTGCAGGTGCACATGAGGAAGTAGGTAGGTCAGGGGCATGAATCAACCGTTCTTAATGGCAAGTCAGGGGAAATGCTCTCGCCCCAGCTCAGGGCTAAATGGGGTGTTCTGGCCATTTTGGTGCGGCGATTCCTGTCAAAACTAGCAAGTTGATGTCGTGATCAGGTGTGCATGTGGCAGGGCGGTGCGTACTTGCCCCGCTACGGTGCCGGCCTGCTGTTTGCGATGTCTGATTGTCTCGCTGGCCGTTTTACGCAATAAAATTGCGTGGCGGGTGCATTTGCCGCGAATTGTCTGAGCATCATGGTGGATGGTGAGTTGCGGGAATGCGGTCTGCAGGCAGAGCATGCCAGCTAAAGTGCCAGCCAGGGGCGGCTCGCCAAGAGTTACGTCCAGCTCGGCTTGCAGGCTTTAGCAACAGGCCGGGACAAGAGAAACGCTCAGCCTCGCCATGCTGATGCTTGAGTGCTTTGCTGTCTGATGCGACGGGTTTGCAGTCAGTCAGCCTTGCTCAGCATATTGTTGACGTACCAGCGCGCCCAGCCGCACCAGCCTGGCTTGCTGGGCCTCGCTCCACGGTTCGGCACAAGACAGCCGTAGGCAGTGGCGATAGTCGCCGCGTGGGGAGAACAGCGGGCCTGGTGCCAGCCCTATGCCCTCCTGCCGTGCCAACCGGTACAGGGCCAGGCTGTCGAATTCCGGTGGAAATTCCAGCCATAGCACAAAGCCACCTTGCGGGCGGGTATAGCGGACATCAGCCGGGAAGTGTCGTGCCAAACCATCCAGTAAGCCCTGCATCTGGTTGGCAATGGCACGCCGCAAGCGCCGCATGTGACGTGGGTAGGCACCGCTTTCCAGAAAACGCGCCAGCACCGCCTGATTGAGCGTGGGCGTGGAATGGGTGCTCAGGTATTTCTGTACCTCCACCTGGCTGCGATAGCGGCCAGGATCGATCCAGCCTATACGCAGGCCGGGTGCCACATCCTTGGTGAGCGAGGCGCAGTACAGCACATTGCCGCTGCGGTCGAAGGCCTTGATGGGGCGTGGCCGCTGCCGCCCATAATAGAACTCGCCGTAGACATCGTCCTCGATCAGCGGAATGCCGCGTGCCGCCAGCATGTTGGCCACCTTTTCCTTGGCGGCATCCGGCATCAGCGCGCCCTGCGGATTGGAAAAATTGGGTACCAGAATCACTGCCTTGATGGCGGCATCGCGCGTGGCTAGCTCCAGCGCCTCCACCGAAATGCCGCTGACCGGATCGGTGGGGATTTCCACCACCCGCAGGCCCAGCGCCTTCAGCGTGTACAGCAGGGAAAAATAGGCTGGGGATTCCACCGCCACCACATCGCCCGGTTGGGTCAGCGCACGTAGCGCCAGATTGAGTGCCTCGATGGTGCCCTGGGTGACGATCAGCTGCTCCGGATGCAGCTGGCCACCCCACTCCATGGCCAGCCGGGCGATCTGGCGCTTGAAGTCGAGATAACCGCTGGGACGACCATAGTCAGACAACAAATCCGGATGCCGGCGCATGCAGTCCAGCGTCATGCGTTGCAACTGGGCCGTGGGTAATAGCGCATGTGGTGCTACCGCACTGCGAAAGCCCTGCATACGCTCGGTGCGTTGTTCCGACTGGTCTTCCACATAACTCCACAGCAGCGGATCGACTGCCACTTCGGTCGGTGCGGCCAGTCGTAGCGCATGGCCGGCCTCGCTGCGGTAGCGCACAAAGTAGCCGGACTGCGGCCTGGCTTCCACCAGCCCCAGGTCTTCCAATCGGCGGAAAGCCTGCTGCACCGTACTCAGGCTGAGGCCGCGCCGCAGTTTCATCTCACGCAGGGAAGGCAGGCGCTCGCCAGCACGCAGCACGCGGGCGCTGATCTGGGCGGCGATGTCATCCGCCAGTTGCAGGTAAAGGGGCAGGGTATCCATCTAGCCATCATAAGGGAATGTCTGCGCCGCACCACGAACAGTTATGCACAAAAACAAGCAGTACAGTCACCGTAAAACCGTAACTGTCATGGCTGTTTATCCACAACTGTGTGGCTACCGGGGCTCTGGCACACCCTCTAAGCTGTTGTTCATCAACAGCAGGGGAGCATGCAAGATGAGCACACTAATATTGCGCCAGGGCGAAGTGATGCGCCTGAGCGGCCAACTGCCACAATCCTTGCAGGTACAACAGGGACGTATCTGGATCAGCTACTGTGGCCAGGATGTGATCCTGGGGCGCACGGCCAACTGGCAGCCGGGCAAGGCTCGTGGTGAAATCCTGCTGCTGGAGGCGGTGGGCGGCCCGGCCACACTGGCCCTGCAATTGACCGGCCAGCATGCCCCGCTGCTGTTGGCCAGCTGCAATTAGTCAGGCTGGCGATGGCCAATGCTAGCTGGCAGCCATCCAGCATGGCCGTCCGCTTGGCCTGATGGGCTCAACGGCAGTGGCCTGAGGGGCTGGGCCGGTATCGCATGAGGCAATTTGTCGGTGAAAAAGCGCAGCATGATGCGCAGGGTGTTCCGCAGCTCATCGGTGCGGCGTATCTGGGTATTGCGCTAGCGGCCATCGCGTAGCAGGCTGCCGCTTGTCTGGCAGCCGGTTTGACTGTTGCCAGGGTGGATATGAGGCTTCCTTGTGAGGCAAAATGAGTAGGCGCACCGCAGCTTCAGGCGCAGCTTTTTTCTGGTTCGGACTGCGGTGTCGTCAGGGGTTCCTGCAGGGTAAACCAGTCCGGCAAAAGTGGAGTCGGGGTGCTGGCGGTATCCAGCAGCAGTAATTCGCCAGGCGAGAGCTGTAGCGTCATGGCGTGCAGGGCGGCTTGTTGCTGCATTGCACTATTGAAAGCAGGCACGATGCTGGAAACCGCCTCGCGCGCCAGCAGCCAGGCCAGGGCAATCTGCTTGGTGCTTGCCTGATGGCTCGCTGCGATGTCGCGCATCAGTTCGGCCAGTCTGTGGTTGGTACGCGGGCCATCCGGCGCTGCGGCGCCAGTCAGGTAGCCCTGGGCTTGTACCGCGCCGGCGTTGCTGAACGGCAAGCCTGCTGGCAGGGGCTTCACGATCAGGCCCAGGTCATAGCTTTGCAGCATGGGAATGGCCTCCCGCTCCGGGCTGCGTGTGTTGATGGCATAGTGCATCTCGCCAAAGCAAAATGGTGCCCAGCCGTGGCGCAGTTGCAATTCCAGCGCTTGGGCCGCCTTCCAGGCGGGCCAGTTGGCAAAGCCCAGATAGCGCACCTTGCCCGCTCGTACCATTTCATCCAGTGTTTGCAAGGTTTCTTCCAGCGGAGTGTGCGGGTCTTCATGGGGTACCACGCACAGGTCCAGCCAGTCACTGCCCAGCCGTTTCAGGCTTTGCTCGATCGACCACACCATATCGCTGCGCGACAGGCCAGGATGGCTGTGTGTGCCGTTGCGGCGCGCACCAAGCCGGCTGCTGATCAGTACTTCGGCGCGGCGCTTGCCCAAGGCGCTGGCCAACAGGGATTCCGACATGCCATCCATGCAACTGGTGGCATCGAACAGATTGATGCCGGCATCCAGTGCCTGGCCTATGCTGCGGGCGGCCTGTTGTGCCGCATCCGGGCAGGCCGGGTCTGGCCGCAGCGCTGCACAAGCCAGACGAGAGAGGGTGGGGCCGGCAAGGCCCAGTCGCGCATAGTTCATGGCACAATCCTACTGTGAGTACTCACTCATTTGCTGGGCAAAAAAACGGCGCTGCAATTCAGCGCACCGAGCCGGACCAGAACACCCGGAAACCGGCACTTTTGTAAGCTTGGCCATTGGTTGGGTCACGCACCACAAACTGGATGGTGGTTTCTGCCAGAGCCATGAATACCGCATCGGCAAAGCCGCTGGGTAGGGCGGCGAGGCCATTGTTGTCGGTACAGGCCTGGGAGATACATTTGATGTCGGACAGCTGGCTTGCCACCGTGCTACGGGTTTCGCTGGTGACCTTGTCCGATACCACCAGCTGGTTCAGCGTTTTGAAAAAGGACAGATTGCTGACGCCCCAGTCGATATAGGCATCCCACAGCGCACGCACCTGCCCGTCCAGACTGTCTTCCGCTGCCATGTGCTGGCGCAGGGCCGTGGCCAGATCCAGCTTCAGGTGGGTGTAAAGCGCGTTGTACAGCACATCCTTGGTGGCGAAATAGCGGAACAGCGTTCCTTCCGCCACGCCAGCACCACGGGCAATCGACGCAGTGGACGCACCCAGCCCCTGTGCAGCCATGATCGCGGCGGCAGATTCAAGCAGGGCGATGCGTTTTTCTTCGCTGCGGGGGAGGGCCATGAGTGCGAAAAGTAAGTGAGTAATTACTCATTCTAGTCCTGTGCTACCGGTAAGAGCAAGTGCGCTGCACGATTGCCGGCACACATTGTGCCGCGGCCGTCCGGTGGTTCAGGCTGCTTTTGGCACAGCAAAATGGGGTGACGGCAAGCGGATGATGCAGAATGTGCTGGCGCATTCCAGCAGCGTGCAAAATAATGCGCCAGTTTGCATGAGATTATTTCAATAATGGCCCGCGAAAACCTGAATGATCTGCGCACCTTTGTCCTGGTCGCCCGCGAAGGCAGTTTCACCCGCGCTGCGGCAAAACTGGGGGTGTCGCCATCGGCAGTCAGCCATACCATGCGTGGCCTGGAGGAAAGCCTTGGTATGCGGCTGGTGACCCGCACCACACGCAGTGTGGCGCTGACCACGGCGGGTGAGCAGGTGCTGGCCATCTTTGCGCCACGGCTGGATGAAATCGAAGCTGAGCTGTCGGTGCTGCGCGAACAGCGTGACAAACCGGCGGGCAGCATCCGTATCACCGCGACGGATTTTTCCGCCGAGCAATACCTGCTGCCCAAGCTGGCGCAGCTGTTGCCGGACTACCCGGATGTGCAGGTGGAGCTGTCCATCGACTATGGCCTGACTGACATCGTGGCGCAGCGCTTTGATGCCGGTATCCGTTTTGGCGACCAGGTGGCGCGCGACATGATTGCCGTGCGCATCAGCCCGGATATCCAGACCACCGTGGTGGCCACGCCGGCCTATTTTGCCCGTTACGGCGTGCCGGCACACCCGCGCGAGCTGACCGAGCACAACTGCATCAGCATGCGCCTGCCCACTTATGGCGGCCTGTATGCCTGGGAGTTTGCCCAGGGTGAGCACAAGTTTTCTATCCGGGTCGGTGGTCAGCTCATCATCAACACCCTGCCGCAGATGCTCAATGCTGCCCTGTCCGGCATGGGTATTGCCTACACCGCCCGCGACTATGTGCAGCCCTATCTGGCCGATGGCCGCCTGCAGGAAGTGCTGCAACCCTGGTGCGCGATGTTTCCCGGTTTTCATCTCTACTACCCCAGCCGACGCCAGTCCTCCCGTGCGCTGATGCTGCTGGTAGATGCCTTGCGCTACCACGCCAGCCAGGCGTGAAACCTCCTCGCCATAGCACCCCTCTGGATGCTTGTGCTGATATTGATGAATATATCTCACAATGGCATGCATGAAATTGTATCTAGTTCATCAAATTGACAGCTGATACATTTCCGACCCTGATCAAACGGTGAATATCCGGCTGGCATGTGCCGGCCGATGGTGTTTCTTCACCCGACAACAAGACAGCGTCCACGCGGTTGGTCCGTGTGGGCGCTGCACCCTCATCACGTGTCCGGTGGCACGCCCTGCGCGCTGGCCATCTGTCCTGACCTTACGGAATCAAAGCAATGAACCCACCGCTCAAGGGCCGGCGACCGCTGGCCATGACTGCTATTTCCTTTGCCGTGCTGGCTGCCATTGGTGCTGCTGGCTGGCTTGGCCTGCACAGCCAGGCTGTCAAGGCCGATGCCCCGGCTGCCGCCAGCCAGGCCATTCCCGTTTCCGCTGCCTTGCTGGTGTCGCAGGAGGTCAGCGCCTGGCAAGACTTTTCCGGCCGTCTGGAGGCGGTGGAACGGGTCGAACTGCGTTCGCGCGTGGCCGGTGCCATCCAGGCCGTGCACTTTCGTGAAGGTGCGCTGGTAAAAGCGGGCGACCTGCTGGTGAGCATCGACCCCGCACCCTATCAGGCCGAAGTGGACCGTGCGGCCGCCCAGGTGGCCGCTGCCCAGTCCCAGCTGGTGTTTGCCCGCAGTGAACAGGAACGCGCCAATCGCATGCTGACCGATCACGCCATTGCCCAGCGCGATGCCGACGAGCGCAACAATGCTGCCCGCGCCGCCGATGCCAACCTGAAAGCCGCGCAGGCCGCCTTGCAAACGGCACGGCTGAATCTGGGCTACACCGCCATCCGCGCGCCGGTATCCGGCCGGGTGGGCAAGCTGCTGGTGACGCCCGGCAACCTGGTGTCGGCCGGGCCGGATTCGCCGGTGCTCACCACGCTGGTGTCGGTGAACCCGGTGTATGCCAGCTTTGATGCCGACGAAGAAACCGTGGGCCGGGCACTGGCAGAGCTGCCGGATGCCGGTGGTGCACGTGCGCGGCTGGGTGACATTCCGCTACAGGTATCCACCAACACTGCACAAAGCTTCAGCGGCAAGCTGCAACTGGTGGACAACCAGGTGGATGGCAAGAGCGGCACGGTCAAGCTGCGTGCCACGGTGGACAACCGCGACGGCGTGCTGATTCCCGGCCAGTTCGTGCGCATTCGGCTGGGGCAGGCCAAACGCCATCCGGCACTGCTGTTAAACGAGCAGGCCATCGGCACCGATCAGGACAAGCGCTTTGTCATGGTGGTCGACAAGGACAGCAAGGCGCGTTACCGCCAGGTGCAGCTGGGGGCCAGTGTTGATGGCCTGCGCATTGTCACAGCCGGCCTGCGTGCTGGCGAGCGGGTGATTGTGGACGGCTTGCAAAAAGTGCAGCCCGGCGCAGCGGTCGCGCCGCACATGGTGCCGATGCAGTCCCCGGCCACCGCTGCTGCCAATAGCTGATTCCCACGCGAAAGACATTCATGAACCTATCCAAATTCTTCATCGACCGTCCCATTTTTGCCGGGGTGTTGTCGCTGCTGATTTTCCTGGCGGGCCTGCTGTCCTTGCGGGTGCTGCCGATTTCGGAATACCCGGAAGTGGTACCGCCGCAAATCATCGTGCGGGCGCAGTTTCCCGGTGCCAACCCCAAGGTGATTGCCGAATCGGTGGCCACGCCGCTGGAAGAAGCCATCAACGGCACCGAAGGCATGTTGTACATGAGCAGCCAGGCCACTACCGACGGCCTGATGACGCTGACGGTGACCTTCCAGATCGGTACCGACCCGGACAAGGCACAGCAGCTGGTGCAAAACCGCGTGTCCCAGGCTGAACCGCGCCTGCCCGAGGACGTGCGCCGTCTGGGCCTGACCACCATCAAGAGCAGCCCGGACCTGACGCTGGTGGTGCACCTGCTGTCGCCCAATGGCCGCTACGACATGACCTATCTGCGCAACTACGCCATTCTCAATGTGCGCGACCGGCTGGCACGCATCAGCGGCGTGGGCCAGGTAGGGCTGTTTGGTGCTGGCGATTATTCCATGCGCATCTGGCTGGACCCGCAAAAAGTGGCCATGCATGGCTTGTCGGCCAGCGAGGTGGTAACGGCCATCCGCGAACAGAACGTGCAGGCCGCGGCCGGCAGCATCGGTGCCTCGCCCAGTGCCAAGGGCATCCAGCTGCAATTCCCCATCAACGCGCAGGGCAGCCTGCAAACCGAGCAGGAATTCGGCGACATCATCGTCAAGACCGGTGCAGATGGCGCGGTAACCCGCCTGCGTGACTTGGGCCGCATCGAGCTGGGCGCATCGGAATACGCGCTGCATTCCACGCTGGATAACAAGTCGGCAGTGGCCATTCCGGTGTCGCAGGCCCCTGGCTCCAATGCCTTGCAGATTTCCGATCAGGTGCGAGCCACCATGGCCGAACTGAAGAAATCCATGCCGGAAGGGGTGGACTACGCCATCGACTACGACCCCACCCAGTTTGTGCGTGCGTCGATCGAATCGGTAGTGCATACCCTGCTGGAGGCCATCACGCTGGTGGTGCTGGTGGTCATCCTGTTCCTGCAAACCTGGCGTGCCTCGCTGATTCCGCTGCTGGCGGTACCGGTGTCCATTGTCGGTACTTTCGCGGTCATGCACGGCTTTGGTTTCACCATCAACACCCTGTCCTTGTTTGGCCTGGTGCTGGCCATCGGCATCGTGGTGGACGACGCCATCGTGGTGGTGGAAAACGTCGAGCGCAATATCGAGGCCGGGCTGGACCCGCGTGCGGCCTCCTATCGGGCCATGCGCGAAGTGTCTGGCCCCATCATCGCCATTGCGCTGGTGCTAGTGGCGGTGTTTGTGCCACTGGCCTTCATCAGCGGGCTGAGCGGTATGTTTTACAAGCAGTTTGCGCTGACCATTGCCATTTCCACGGTGATTTCCGCCATCAACTCGCTCACGCTGTCCCCGGCACTGGCTGCCTTGCTGCTGCAACGCCATGATGCGCCGCCGGACTGGCTGACCCGCCAGATGGATCGTCTGCTGGGTGGTTTCTTTGACCGTTTCAACCGCCTGTTCAACCGTGGTGCCACACGTTACAGCCAGGGCGTGAAGCAAGCCATCGGCCGCAAGTTTGTCATGCTGGCCATGTATGCCGGGCTGGCCGCGCTGACAGCAGGGCTGTTCCACACCATTCCGGGTGGCTTTGTACCGGTACAGGACAAGCAATACCTGATCGGTTTTGCCCAGTTGCCGGACGGTGCCACGCTGGACCGTACCGACGCGGTGATTCATCGCATGAGTGATATTGCGCTGAAGATTCCGGGCGTAGAGCACGCCATTGCCTTCCCCGGGCTGTCGATCAACGGTTTTACCAATAGTGCCAACTCCGGCATCGTGTTTGTCACTCTCAAGCCGTTTGAAGAACGGCAGGGCAAGGGCATGAGCGCTAATGACATTGCCGGAGCCATGAATGCCGAGTATGGAAAGTTGCAGGATGCCTTTGTGGTGATGTTCCCGCCACCACCGGTGCAGGGGCTGGGCACTACCGGCGGGTTCAAGCTGCAACTCGAAGACCGTGGCGGCCTGGGTTATGACGCCATGGACAAGGCGGTGAAGGCCTTCATGGCCGGTGCGGCCAAGGCTCCGGAGCTGGCCGGGCTGTATACCAGCTACCAGCTGAACGTGCCGCAACTGCTGGCTGATCTGGACCGCACCAAGGCCGAGCAGCTGGGGGTGAAAGTGACCGACGTGTTCAACACCATGCAGATTTATCTGGGCAGCCTGTACGTCAACGACTTCAACAAGTTTGGCCGTACCTACACCGTGCGGGTGCAGGCGGATGCCAACTTCCGTGCGCGTCCGGAAGACGTGGGCCAGCTGCAGGTGCGTTCGGCCAACGGCAGCATGGTACCGCTGTCGGCCCTGCTCAAGGTCAAGCCCAGCTTCGGGCCGGAACGGGCGATGCGTTACAACGGTTTTCTGGCAGCCGACATCAACGGCGGTGCCGCCCCTGGCTATTCCAGCGGACAGGCACAGGAAGCCGTAGCGCGGGTGGCGGCACAAACCCTGCCGCCGGGCATTGGCTATGAGTGGACCGAGCTGACCTATCAGGAAATCCTGGCGGGTAATTCCGGTAACTGGGTATTCCCCATTGCCATCTTGCTGGTGTTCCTGGTGTTGGCGGCGCAATACGAAAGCCTGGCGCTGCCGCTGGCCATCATCATGATCGTGCCGATGGCCTTGCTGGCGGCCATGGCCGGGGTGTGGCTGAGTCACGGCGACAACAATGTGTTCACCCAGATCGGCCTGGTGGTGTTGGTGGGCTTGAGTGCCAAGAACGCCATCCTGATTGTCGAGTTTGCCCGTGAACTGGAGTTTGCCGGCCGCAGCCCGCTGCAGGCCGCCATTGAAGCCAGCCGCCTGCGGCTGCGCCCCATCCTGATGACCTCGATGGCCTTCATCATGGGTGTGTTGCCGCTGGTGCTGGCGCAAGGTGCCGGGGCGGAAATGCGCAATGCCATGGGCGTGGCGGTGTTCAGCGGGATGATAGGCGTCACGGTATTCGGGCTGTTCCTCACCCCGGTGTTCTATGTGCTGATGCGCCGTTTGTCCGGCAACAAGCCACTGAAGCTACACGGACAAGTGCCGCATCTGGACCCGATTGCCCAGCCGCCAATGGGGCATGAGCACGGCCATGCGCTACAGCAGCACCATGTCGAATAAGGAAGCGGATAGATGATCAACAAAATCACACTGGGCCTGGTGCTGGCGGCTGCGCTGAGCGCTTGCGCCACGCCGCCCGCCATTGATGGCAGCCAGCTGCCAACCACCCCGGCCAGCTACAAGAACCCACCAGTGGCCCCGCTGGCGGATGGCAGCTGGACGCTGGCCGCACCGGCCGATGCCGCCACGCGTGGCGACTGGTGGCTGGCCTATCAGGACAGCACGCTGAACCGGCTGATTGACAGCGCGCTGCAACACAATACCGACCTCGCGGCGGCAGCCGCCCGTCTGCAACAGGCCCGCGCCGCACTGGGCGTGGCCGATGCCGACCGCATGCCGCAGTTGGGTGTCAATCTGGGGAGTGCGCGCGGCACGCAGGCCGGGGCCGGGCCGTCCGGCACCAGCTTGCTGAACAGCAGTAACACTACGCCGGTGAAGCTGACCAGCCTGGGGGCCAGCTTCAGCTATGAAATCGACCTGGCCGGTCGCTTGTCCGGGGCCAGTCGTGCCGCGGCGCTGGATGCCGAAGCCAGTGCCGCGCTGCTGCAGGGCAGCCGTCTGCTGATTGCCAGCCAGGTGGCACAGACTTACTTCAGCCTGCGCCTGCTCGACCAGCAACGCCAGCTGCTGCAGGACACTGTGCAGTCCTATGCCCGTACTGCGCAGCTAACCCGCCAGCGCTATCAGGCCGGGGAGGAGTCCGGGCTGTCACTGGCACGTATTGAATCGGACAGTCAGGCCACCCGCGCGCAAGCCATTGCGCTGGACCGCCAACGCGCACAGCTGGAAAACGCACTGGCGGTACTGTTGGGCAAGCCTGCATCCAGCTTCCAGCTGGAAGAATCCCGCTGGAATGCCAGCCTGCCGCAGGTGCCTGCCGGTTTGCCGTCCGCCATGCTGGCGCGCCGTCCCGATGTGGCGGCCGCCCAGCGCAAACTGCTGGCCGCACAGACCCGTGTCGGGGTGGCGCAAGCCGCCTGGTTTCCGGACCTGACGCTGACTTCGGCCGGTGGTTATGCCAGCTCGCAGCTGCGCGACATCTTCCTCTGGTCGGCCCGTGCCTGGTCGGTGGAAGGCTTGCTGTCCCTGCCACTGTTTGATGGCGGGCGCCGTCAGGCACTGCTGGGTTCGGCCCGTGCCGACATGGACGTGGCCATGGCCGATTATCGCCACAGCATCCTGCAGTCGCTGGCTGAAGTAGAGGATTCGCTCAGCGATATCCGTCTGCTGGCGCAGCAGGAAGAAGCCCAGCAGCAAGCAGTAAACAGTGCAGCCCACGCTAGTGCGCTGGCCGACTCACGCTATCGCAATGGCCAGACCGGACAGCTGGAATTGCTGGACGCCCAGCGCAGCGAGCTGACCATCCGGCGGCAGGCGCTGAGCATCCGTCAGGACCGCTATCTGGCTTCGCTCAGCCTGATCCGTGCACTGGGCGGCAGCTGGGATGACAGCGGTTCAAAGTAAACATCGACAAAGTAAAAAACCAATCAATCGTAAGGAATTCCCATGAGCAAATTCATCACCCCCATCCTGCTGCTACTGGCATGCAGCAGCCAGGTTTTTGCTGCAGATGCCCAGGCCGCCAGTCAGACGGCTGAGCAACATGCCCAGCGCAATGCCAATGATGCCTTCTGCACCGCCGGTACCCCGTGCGAGGTAAACCGCCAGCGTGCGGGCGAGCATCACTGAGACCATGCTTGAAAAATAAAAGGCCATGCATTGCATGGCCTTTTTCGCATGGTGCGCTCAGGATGCCGTAATCAAACGGAGCGATAGCCGGCAGTACGTCTGATCTTGCTCATGAACATCACTCCTTGGCGGTGATTATCCAGCTTAAGTGAGTGTCCACGGGGAGCAGGACAGACCATGCTTTGCAGAGAAGAAGAGCGGGGGCGACGTCCCCCCAGTATTGAGTAGCACCTGACTTTAGGGTCCAATCAACCCCACATGGAGATTGGACATGAAGAAACGTTTCACCGAAGAACAGATCATCGGCTTCCTGCGCGAGGCAGAAGCCGGCATGCCTGTTGCACAGTTGTGCCGCAAATACGCCTTCTCGGAAGCCAGCTATTACCTCTGGCGCAACAAATTCGGCGGCATGAATGTCTCCGAGGCCAAGCGTCTCAAGGAGCTGGAAACTGAGAACGCACGGCTGAAGAAGCTCCTGGCCGAGACCATGCTCGAGAACGAGATTGCCAAAGAGGCCCTGCGAAAAAAGTGGTAAGCGTACCGTCACGGCGGGAGCTGGTGCGCCATCTTGTGGGCAAAGGGCTTAGCGAGCGTCGATCGCTATGTCTGGCCGACATGAGCCCCAGCTCATACCGCTACCAGCCCGCCACTGACCGAAATGCCGCCTTGAAAGCGCAGATCATCGCGCTCGCGCAACGGCACCGACGCTATGGGGCCGGCATGATCTATTTGAAGCTGCGACAGAGCGGCATGCTGGTCAATCACAAGCGGGTAGATCGACTCTATGCCGAGGCAGGTCTGCAAATTCGCCGGCGCAAGCGCAAGAAAATTCCCGTGGCAGACCGTCACCCACTAGCTCGCCCTTTGGCGGCCAATCAGGTCTGGTCGATGGACTTTGTGTTCGACCGGACGGCAGAGGGGCGTGTTATCAAGAATCTGACAGTGGTCGATGATGCCACGCATGAAGCAGTCGCCATTGTTCCAGAGCGGGCGATGGGAGGCCTGCATCTGACGCGCGTCCTCGACCAACTAGCCAAGACACGTGGCTTGCCCAAAGCCATCCGGACCGATAACGGCAAGGAGTTCTGCAGCCGTGCGATGTTGAGCTGGGCGCACGCCCGTGGGGTTCAACTCTTTCTGATTGAGCCGGGCAAGCCCAATCAGAACGCTTATATCGAATCCTTTAACGGACGTTTCCGGGACGAGTGCCTGAACGAACACTGGTTCACCAGCCTGCGCCATGCCCAGGTTGTTATCGAAGCCTGGCGAAGGGAATACAACAATGAAAGGCCGAAGAAAGCACTGGGTGGTTTGACGCCGGCAGCCTATGCCGAATCACTTGCTGAGAAATCAGGTAAATTAAGCCCGGACTCTAAAGCCCTCTGCTACTGAAAGTGGGGGGGCGTCGGGGGCGTTAGTAGTCCCTATAGGACTGTACCTGATTGATTTTCAGAAGGGAATTTCATGAAAATCAGAGAGTTGTAATGCGCTGTGGACGGCTTTATTAGAAGATTTGTAGAAATATTAGAAGGTAGTCAGGGAGAAAAACGGCGTTTTCAGGGAAGGAGGAAAACAAAAAAGCCCTTGATTTCTCAAGGGCTTGGCTGTCTGGTCTGGCGGAGAGGGAGGGATTCGAACCCTCGGTACGCTCGCACGTACGCCTGATTTCGAGTCAGGTACATTCGACCACTCTGCCACCTCTCCGACTCAGAGCGACGAATTCTATGGTTAGTCGGGCTAGCTGTCAATAGCTTGAGTCGCTGGCAGCGGATTGTTTTTGACAGTGATGCCACGGAAACCGGCTTTGGCTGCAGATTAGCAGGCGAGTGCCTCCGTATGTCGGCGGGTGCAGGGCAGTGCTGGAGGGGGCGGAGTGGGCTTGTTACACTGGGCGCATAGCCATTGCGCGCCAAGTGCTGCCGCTGGCGACATAACAGGGGATTGTGGTGCAACTATCAACAAGACTGAATGACATTGCGCCGTTTCAGGTGATGGCCATTCTGGAGCGGGCCCGGGCTTTGCAGGCGGCGGGCAGGGATGTGATTCATCTGGAAGTGGGCGAGCCGGACTTTGCCACGCCGGCAGCCATTGTGGAGGCTGGCCGGCAGGCTCTAAGCGAAGGCCATACTTTTTATACTGCGGCGCAGGGTTTGCCGGCCCTGCGCGAGGCGATTGCGGCATTTTATCTGCAGCGTTATGGCGTGGCGGTGGATGCGCGCCGCATCATTGTGACGCCGGGTGCCTCTGGCGCATTGCAGATCGCCTTGTCCTTGCTGGTGGACCAGGGCGATCAGGTGCTGATGGCCGACCCGACTTATCCGTGCAACAGGCATTTTGTCAGCTTGCTGGGTGGTGAGCCGGTTTGCCTGGCCGTGGGGCCGGATTCCCGTTACCAGTTGCTGGCCGGGGATGTGGATGCGGCCTGGGCCGAGCGCACGGTGGCGGCCATGGTGGCCAGCCCGGCCAATCCGACTGGCACCTTGTTGACGGCGGCAGAGCTGGCCGCACTGAGCGCCAGCTGCAAGCGCCATGGTGGCAGCCTGATCGTGGACGAGATTTATCATGGTCTGACCTATGGCTGTGATGCTGCCACGGCCTTGGCGGTGGACCCGGATGTGTTTGTGATCAACAGTTTTTCCAAGTATTTCCAGATGACTGGCTGGCGGCTGGGCTGGCTGGTGGTGCCGGATGCTTATGTGGAACCAGCGTTGCGGCTGGCGCAGAATCTGTTTTTGTGTCCGCCGACGATGGCGCAGCACGCGGCACTGGCGGCTTTCCAGCCGCAGGTGATTGCCGAGCTGGAGCAGCGTCGTGCCGAATTTGGCCGGCGGCGCGATTTCCTGTTGCAGGCCTTGCCGCAGCTGGGCTGGAAACTGCCGGTGCAGCCTGAGGGGGCGTTTTATCTGTATGCGGATGTCAGTGCGGTGACCGATGACAGCTTTGCCTACTGTGCACGGCTACTGGAGGAGGTGAATGTCGCCATTACGCCAGGGGCAGATTTTGGCTGTTATCGGGCCGCACAGCATGTGCGGGTGGCGTATACCACCGGTATTGAGCGTTTGGCTGAGGCCGTGGCGCGTATTGGCAGCCTGGCTTAGAGCCACGGACAAAAGCCCGGCTCCTTTATTGCGCCGCCTTGCCCTGTTGGCTGGACTGTTGGTGTCCGTGCGCCTTGATCCGGGCTGTGTTTGAGGGGGGGTTAATGCGGTTGCGCTGTGTGTGCCAGATGTGAAAAAGGCTGCCTTTGTGGCAGCCTTTTGCATGGTGCGGGTGATTTCAGTGATGAATATCCAGGGTGACATCGCCGCGTTCTTCCGCCACCGATTGCAGGATCTCCAGCAGGGTGGCGTAGAGGTCGGCACCCAGTTGCTGGCGTGACTGTTCGGTATCGCGCCAGATGATTTCGAAGGGGCCGCTGACATCTGCGCTCAGGCTGTCGTACAGCGCATCCAGATTGCGGCCGAAATGCGTGGGTAGATGTAGCTGGCGGGTCAGCTCGTCATAGAACTGTTCCAGCGAAATGATGTGATGAAGTTCGCAAATCCTTACTGACATGCTGGCACCTCGATAAAGTGCTGGTAATGGTCGAGAGAGACAAAACGCTGGCCGGCGCGCGAGAACACCAGTCGATAGGCGCCGCGCTTGCCTCCTTTATAGTTCAGATCGGCTTCCTGCCACTGACCCTTGGGCAGCTGCTTTTCATAATTGCCAAAGCGGTCGCCACCAATCGACTTGCCTTGCAGTCCGGGGACGGCCCACAGGCTGCGGCCGGGTTGCCAGCCAGCCTGTTGCGCCTGGCGCTTGGTGAGGAATTGATCCGGCAGCCTGCCGCTTTGCCCCAGGGTTTGCAGCACGGTGGTCAGTTCCCGTGCGTCCAGCCGGTTGCCGACTTGCTGATTGACATTGCTGGCGACGCTGGCGCATTGCGGCAAGGCCCAGGCGGCAGGGGCGAGCAGGGCGCAGAGCAGCAGGCTCGGGATGGCACGGCGTAGCAACATGATTTACTCCAGGTTCAGGGATTCGACAGCGTAGCCATGGCCGATCAGCAGCGGCAGCATGGCTGCCATCGCTTGCGGGTCGTCCGCTGTGGTGATGAAACGGTAGCAATGATCTCCGATGCTGTCACTGCCGTGCAGTTGCAGCAGCGAATCGACACGGCGGGCGATGGCCTCGGCCGGGTCGTACAGGGCGATGCTGTCGCCGGTGAGTTCGCGAATCAGCGGTGACAGGAAGGGATAATGCGTACAGCCCAGCGCGATATGGTCGATGTTTTCCTGCAAGAGCGGGCGGACGACCTCGGCCACGCGGCGGCGGGTGAGGGGGCTGTCCAGCTCGCCCGCTTCCACCTGTTCCACCCAGCCCAGCCCCGGCCGGCGTAGTACTTCTACCTCGCCAGCATGTTTGTCCAGCAAGGACTGCACCCGCTCGCTAGCCAGCGTGGCCGCAGTGGCCAGTACGGCAATGCGGCCGGTGCGGCTGGCTGCCGCTGCCGGCTTGATCGCCGGCTCGACCCCGACGATGGGAATGGGCAGCTGCTGGCGTAGTGCCGCCACGGCTGCCGTGGTGGCGGTGTTGCAGGCTACCACCAGCAGGCTGGCCCCCTGCTGGTGCAGGTAGTGGCCGATTTTCAGGCTGCGTTCGATGATTTCGGCCTTACTGCGGCCGCCATAGGGGCAGTAGGCCTGATCGGCCAGATAGGTAATCGGCCAGGCAGGCAGCGCCGTGTGCACGGCGCGCCAGATGGACAGCCCGCCTAGGCCGGAGTCGAACATCGCGATCATGCTGTGCTTAGTTGTTCTGGATGACGATCTTGGGAAACTTGCCGGAGAAGTCCTGCGCTTTTTCACCCACCTTGACCGCCAGCTTGCGTGCAATGTCCTTGTACAGGGTGGCGATGGCACCATCGGGATCGGCCGCAACTGTCGGCTTGCCCTCATCCACTGCCAGGCGAATGCCCATGTCCAGCGGCAGCGAGCCCAACACTTCCACACCAAAGTCGGCAGCCATGCGCGCGGCTCCGCCCTCGCCAAAGATGTGTTCGGCGTGGCCGCAGTTGCTGCAGATGTGAATGGCCATGTTTTCCACCATACCCAGGATCGGCACGCCTACTTTCTGGAACATGGTGACCCCCTTGCGGGCATCCAGCAGGGCGATGTCTTGCGGAGTGGTGACGATCAGCGCGCCGGTAACCGGCACTTTTTGCGATAGCGTCAGCTGGATGTCACCGGTGCCAGGGGGCATGTCGATGACCAGATAATCCAGATTGTCCCAGCGGGTATCGTTGAGCAATTGCTGCAGTGCCTGGCTTACCATCGGGCCGCGCCACACCATGGCCTGGTCGGCATCCACCAGATAGCCGATGGACATGGTTTGGATACCGTAATTGACAATGGGTTGCAGGCTTTTGCCATCTGGGGTTTCCGGGCGCTGGCCTTGCAGGCCCAGCATCAGCGGCTGCGAGGGGCCGTAGATGTCGGCATCCAGAATCCCCACGCGCGCGCCTTCGGCTTGCAGCGCCAGTGCCAGATTGACGGCGGTGGTGGATTTGCCCACGCCACCCTTGCCGGAGGCGACCGCAATCACATTCTTCACGCCAGGCAGCAGCGGTACGCCGCGCTGGGCAGCATGGCTGGTGATCTGGCTGCGTACGGTAATCTGTAGCGCACGGCCTGCGGCAATGGTTTGCAGCGCGGTTTCGAACTGGCTACGCACACTGTCGAACTGGCTGGCGGCCGGGTAGGCGAGAACCACGTCCAGCGCCAGCTGCTCGGCGCTGATCTGGATGTTCTTCACCGCCTTGGCGGCGGCATAGGTTTTACCGGTGTTCGCGTCGATCAGGCCGGCAACGGCCTCCAGTACTTGGGCGTCGGTCAGGGTCATGGTGTCGGCTGCGCTATCTGCGTCCGGCTTGGCACCGAACAGCTTGGTCAGTTTGGAGAGCATGGGGGCAATTAGGATGGGTGGAATACCCGACAATTTTACTATGTTTTAGCACGGGTGCGTGGCTCCCGTTGCGCCAGCTGGCATGTTACTCCCGCCTTGCCCGAGTGGCTATGGCCATCGCAGGGTGGCAGGTTGCTGGCGGTTATTGATTGCTTCACCTCGAAAGATTTTGCCGTAAGCGCTTGATAAGCGTAGAATTAGCCCCTTTTTTTTCACGCCACGGTACGTATTTCGCGTGTCGTCCGGCACCGGCTCGGCCCTGTCAGGCCATGGCTTTGCTCTTTGTCATCAAGAAAGGTTGTTGCATTGCAGTCCAAACATGTTTCTCTCAGTCCGGCCAATCTGCTGTTCCCCCTCGCGCTGGTCTTGTTCGAATTTGCCGTTTATATCGCCAATGACATGGTGCAGCCCGCCATGCTGCAGGTCACCCGTGAATTCATGGTGAATACCTCGTGGGTTCCCACTTCGATGACCGCTTTCCTGATCGGCGGAGCTGTGCTGCCCTGGTTGACCGGCCCGCTGTCGGACCGTATCGGCCGCCGCCCGGTGCTGCTGTTTGGCGTGGCGTATTTCGTATTGGCCTGCCTCGCCAGCTATCTGGTGCATTCCATCGAAAGCTTTATTGCCCTGCGTGTATTGCAGGGCATGGGGCTGTGCTTCATCAATGCCGTGGGCTATGCCGCCGTGCAAGAGGCGTTTGAAGAAACCGCAGCGGTCAAGGTAACGGCGCTGATGGCCAATGTGGCGCTGATCGCGCCGTTGGTTGGCCCGCTGGCCGGTGCCGCGCTGGTGGAAGTCGCCCCGTGGCGCAGCTGCTTCCTGGTGATTGCGGCTATGTCCTTTATTGCGCTGCTGGGCCTGATCTGGAAAATGCCGGAAACGGTAAAACCCAGTCATGACAAGCTGCCGTTGTCGCAAATGGGCCGTGATTACCTGCGTCTGTTCAGCCAGCGCCGCTTTGTGCTGTCTGCCCTGTGCATTCCCTTGCTGGCCCTGCCCTTGATGGGCTGGATTGCCTTGTCGCCGGTGCTGCTGGTGCAGGACCTGGGCATGACTACCCTGCAATACGGCATGATGCAGCTGCCGGTGTTCGGCGGCCTGATTGCCGGTAATTTCGCGCTGGTGCTGCTGGCCGACCGCTGGCCGCTGGGCCGCTCGGTATTTGTTGGCATGGGGCCTATCGTCAGTGGCCTGCTGCTGATGCTGGGCGGTGTGCTGTTTGCTGCAGAGCCGGTATGGCTGATGGTAGCCGGCATGAGCCTGATGAGCTTTGGCGAAGGCCTCAGCTTTGGCGTGCTCTACCGCTTTGCCCTGATGTCTTCCCCGGTGGCCAAGGGCACGGTATCGGCGTCCATGAGCATGCTGTCGATGGCCGGCTACGCGCTGGGTATCGAGATCTTCCGCGTGGCCTACCTGCTGGGTGGCATGGCTGGCTTTGCCGCCTGCTCGGTGCTCACCGCCTTGCTGTTTGTCCAGCTGGCACGCAGTACCGTGCCGCAGGCCATGGCCGAGCGTGCCGCACCGGCAGATTATCTGCCGCCGGAACTGCAAACCCAAAACAGCTGATTTTCTGCGAAGTACTCTCCAATCAACCCGGTTGGCCCGCTTTTGCCGCGGTTCACCGGGTTTTTTGCCGATCTGCGCCGTGACCGGCAGCGGCATCCGGCTCTATAATCGACCGCTTGAGATCGCTTACCTTCAGGAACACCCAATGAGCAAACGCAAGATTCTGGTGACCAGCGCACTGCCTTACGCCAACGCGGGGCTGCATCTGGGCCATATGCTTGAACAGATCCAGACCGACGTCTGGGTACGCTTCCAGAAAATGCGCGGCCACGAGTGCTATTACGTGTGTGCCGACGACACCCACGGCGCGCCCATCATGCTAGCCGCCGAAAAGCAGGGCATCACCCCCACCCAGCTGGTGGATGCCGTGCGCGAACTGCATCTGGCCGATTCGCAGGGTTTCCTGATCGGTCACGACAACTACTACAGTACCAACAGCCCGGAAAACAAAGCCTTTGCCGAGCAGGTGTACAAAGCCCTGCGCGCCGATGACAAGATTTCCAGCCGCACCATCGAGCAGCTGTTCGACCCGGAAAAGCAGATGTTCCTGCCGGACCGCTTCGTCAAGGGCGAATGCCCCAAGTGCGCGGCCAAGGACCAGTACGGTGATAACTGTGAAGTGTGCGGTGCCACCTATAACCCGACCGAGCTGAAGAACCCCTACTCGGCGGTATCCGGTGCCAAGCCGGTACTGAAAACCTCCGAGCACTATTTCTTCCGTCTGGGCGAGTGTGCTGATTTCCTCAAAGGCTGGACCAGCGGCAGCACCACCCGTGCCGATGGCGTGAGCCAGCCGCACTTGCAGCCCGAGTCACTCAACAAGATGAACGAGTGGATCGAAGGCGGCCTGCAAGACTGGGACATCAGCCGCGATGCGCCATATTTCGGTTTCGAGATTCCTGATGCCCCGGGCAAGTACTTCTATGTGTGGCTGGACGCGCCGATTGGCTATATGGCCAGCTTCAAGAACCTGTGCGACAGCAAGGGCATCGATTTTGATGCCTGGTTCAAGCCGGGCTCGGATGCCGAGATGTATCACTTCATCGGCAAGGACATCCTGTATTTCCACGCCCTGTTCTGGCCCGCCATGCTGCAGTACTCCGGCATGCGCGTGCCCACCGGTGTGTTTGCCCACGGCTTCCTCACCGTGGACGGGCAGAAGATGTCCAAGTCGCGCGGCACCTTCATCCAGGCCAAGAGCTATCTGGACTGCGGCCTGAACCCGGAATGGATGCGCTATTACATGGCGGCCAAGCTGAATGGCCGCATTGAAGACATCGACCTCAACCTCAATGACTTCGTCGCCCGCGTCAACTCCGACCTGGTCGGCAAATACATCAATATCGCCAGCCGCTCTGCCGGTTTCATCAGCAAGCGCTTTGCCGGCAAGCTGGCCGACAGCGTGGCTGACACCGCCATCCTGCACAAGCTGCAGGCCGCCGCCGCCGAACTGGCCGCTGCGTTTGAAGCGCGCGAATACGCCAAGGCCTTGCGCGACGTGATGGCGCTGGCCGACGAGGTGAATGCCTATGTCGATGCCAACAAGCCGTGGGAGCTGGCCAAGCAGGAAGGGCAGGATGCACGCCTGCAGGAAGTCTGCACCGTGCTGCTTAATGCCTTCCGCCTGCTTACCATCTACCTCAAGCCGGTACTGCCCAAGCTGGCCGAAGGCGTGGAAGCCTTCCTGGGCGTGGCCGCGCTGAGCTGGGCTGATGCCGAAAGCCTGCTCTTGGGCAAAACCATCAACACCTATCAGCACCTGATGCAACGCATCGACCCGGCGCTGATCGACAAACTGATCGAAGCAAACAAACAGAATATGCAAGCAACTGCCAACACTCCGGCTGCTACTTACGAGCCGCTGGCCGACACCATCAAGATTGACGACTTTGCCAAGGTGGACCTGCGCATCGGTAAGGTACTCGCCTGCAATTTCGTGGAAGGTTCGGACAAGCTGCTGCAGTTCACCGTGGATCTGGGTTTTGAACAGCGCAATATTTTCTCAGGCATCCGCGCTGCCTATCAGGAGCCGGAAAAACTGGTGGGCCGCAATGTGGTGGTGGTGGCCAATCTGGCCGAACGCAAGATGCGCTTTGGCGTGTCGCAAGGCATGATCGTCTGCGCCTCTGGTGCCGACGACAATAGCGGTCTGTTCCTGCTGGATGTGGACCAGGGCGCGGTACCGGGCATGCGTATCGCTTAAGCTCTACACCAGTACCAAGCTCAAAGCCCTGCCGATTCAGTATCGGCAGGGCTTTGTTTTTTGTAGCATTCTTGCCGGAAATTCGTCACGAATGTGTCATTTGTCGCTGTTACAGTGCTTCATCAGCGCGATACGGAACTTTATTGTTGGCTAATTTGTCAATAACGTGTTAAACCTTTAGATCAAACTAAAAATTTTGTCGCAATGATAAAAAAAATAAGGAAATACCTAAATGAAAATCTCTCAATTGCAACCGGGTTATACCGTTCTTGAGCATAAAGACAGTGGCGATATCGTCCACTACACCGTCGTCAGCATTCGCCAGGTTGGCAAGATGTTCGAAGTCACTTTCCAATCCGTGCTGGGTCTTGCCAGCGCCTTTTATCCGGCCAACGGTTTCATCCACGCCGCCGCATAATTGCAGTACCGACTGACCGCCCAAGCCGGTCAGTACACAGACAACACAACCCCGCCGTCGGCGGGGTTTTGCTTTATGGACCTCCTGCCCGCTGCTGGTCGCTGGCATGGCTTCTACCCTATCATCGATTTTTTACCTGTAACGTACTCATGTCCCGTTTGTTCAAACTGCTGCCTGAACTGGTCTGCAATTTTCTACTGCCCTGGTTGTGCTATCGCTGGGCGCTAGCCCCGTGGGGGGAAAGCATTGCACTGATGGTGTCTGCGCTGCCGCCCATTCTGTGGAGCGTGGTCGAACTACTGCGTTTTCGCCGCATTGATGCTCTCAGCCTGCTGGTCGTCGGCGGTATTGTGCTGTCCTTGCTGGTGATGT
This sequence comes from Aquitalea aquatica, assembly GCF_013911085.1. Taxonomy (GTDB): domain Bacteria; phylum Pseudomonadota; class Gammaproteobacteria; order Burkholderiales; family Chromobacteriaceae; genus Aquitalea; species Aquitalea aquatica. Next base: position 30,608 of record NZ_JACERN010000030.1, on the reverse strand, counting down.
TGCTGGGAGGAAGCCCACGTGTCCTGCTGATGCGGGAGTCCTTGCTGTCGGGCCTGTTTGGCGTGGTTTTCCTGCTGTCGCTGCTGACAGCTCGGCCGCTGGTTTACCATCTGGCGCTGGCCACGGTTGTGCGCGAGTCGGCCGATGGGCGGGCGCGTTTTATCCAGCGCTGGCAAGAGCCGGCCTTTCGTCAGGCGATCCGGCGCATGACTGGTTTGTGGGGGTGGGGGCTGACTCTGGAAGCATTGATTCGAGCCGCCATGATCTGGCAGCTATCGGTGGACAGCTTTTTGCTGCTTTCGCCCTTTGTCAGCTATGGAATCATGGCCTTGCTGATTGGACTAACCTGGCTTGGTCGGCAGCGCTTGCATGGACAGGGCCGTGCCTTGCCATTCTGAAGGCAAAAAAAGGGGCCGCCAAACGGCGGCCCAAAATTTCCGTGATGAACACTTAGGAGAATACGCGCTGCACTTCGCCTGAGCTGGCGCAGTACGATTCAAACTGCACTGGCTACCTGTCTGCAACACGTTCGCCTCTCGGGGAAGTCGACGGGGTGTGCTGCAAGCGGCCAGCCACTCATGGGGCAGAAGTGACTGGCGGTAACACATTGGCTACTTTAGGCCAGCCGTATTGAGGAGATGTGTCAGGCAAGCCGCTAAATGTTAATAAGTTTTACAAATGATTCCCGTGGCATATTAAATTTATTTTAAGAAAGTGTTGACGCTGCCGGCCATGGCAGGTACTATTCACTCCTCTTCTGAAGAAACAGCGCAGAAGACAGCGACAGAACACTGACGCGGGATGGAGCAGTCTGGTAGCTCGTCGGGCTCATAACCCGAAGGTCGTAGGTTCGAATCCTGCTCCCGCAACCAATTCCCTGCAGCTTGCTGCACGGTAGTAAAAACCCCGATCAAGCCATGCTTGACGGGGTTTTTGCATTGTAGCGCCTGCTATTTGCTAGCAGCGTCTGGCAGCTGTCTTGCGGTATTTCAGGCCTCGGGGCCGCGCTTTGCCCGCGCTATACTGAAAGCCCTCCCACTTTCAGGCGACAAGCACCATGCGCATCGCTGTTTTCGATACCAAAAATTACGACCGTCAAAGCCTGGATCTTGCCAACCAGCAGTTTGGCCATCATTTGAGCTATTTCGAGCCCCGGCTTAATCAGGACACGCTGGATCTGGTGCATGACGTTGATGCGGTCTGCCCCTTTGTCAATGACAGGCTCGATGTCGAAGTGATTGCCCGTCTGGCGCAGCGTGGCGTGCGTTTGATCACCTTGCGTTGTGCCGGCTTCAATGGCGTGGATCTGGCGGCCTGTCAGCAGCACGGCATCGTGGTGACCCGGGTGCCGGCCTATTCGCCGCATGCGGTGGCCGAGCATGCTTTTGCCCTGCTCTTGGCCGTGGTGCGGCGGATTCACAAGTCCTATGTGCGGGTGCGCGAAATGGATTTTTCACTGGATGGTCTGGTGGGCTTCGACCTATACCGCAAGACCATCGGGGTGGTAGGTACCGGGCGCATCGGGCAGGCCACCATTGCCATTGCCAAGGGCTTTGGCATGCGCGTACTGGCCTTCGATGTTTATCCCCAGGCCGGGCTGGACCAGCAACTGGGTTTTGAATATGTGTCGATGGCGCGTTTGCTACAGGAGTGCGATGTGGTCAGCCTGCATTTGCCGCTGACACCGCAAACCCAGCACATGATCAATGCCGATGCACTGGCAGGCATGAAAAGCGGTGCAGTGTTGATCAATACCAGTCGTGGAGCGCTGGTGGAAACGACGGCCCTGATCGCAGCCTTGAAGGATGGCCGGCTGGCCGGGGTAGGGCTGGATGTTTATGAGATGGAGGAGGGGGTGTTTTTTGAAAACCACTCTGAAGTCGGCCTGCAGGATGACCAGCTGGCACGCTTGCTGACCTTCCCCAATGTGCTGGTCACTGCGCACCAAGGCTTTCTTACCCGGGAGGCGCTGGACAATATCGCGGAAACCACGCTGGCCAACGCCACGGCATTTGAGCAGGGGCAGGTGCTGGCCAACAAGGTGGGAAACTGAGGGGCTAGTGGCAGCTAGGCCGGGGTCAGGCAAGCTGGCGGCGAAATACCCAGCGCTGGCTGTCTGATTCGGCTGTATCAAACCGGTAGCCACCCAGATTGAAGTCCTGCAGTGCTTCAGGGGTGTCTACTGCATGCAGGGCTGCCCAGCGCGCCATCAGGCCACGTGCCTGTTTGGCGTAGAAGCTGATGATCTTATACTGGCCGTTCTTGAAGTCCTGGAATACCGGCGTGATCAGCCGGCCATGCAATTGGGCCGGTTTGACCGATTTGAAATATTCGTCGGAAGCCAGGTTGATTAGTGTCGGGTTATCTTCTGCATCCAGCAGCTGATTCAGCGCCTGCGTAATGCGTTCGCCCCAGAATGCATACAAGTTGGCACCGCGTGGATTGGCCAGCCGTGTTCCCATCTCCAGCCGGTAGGCTTGCATCAGGTCCAGCGGGCGCAGCAGACCATACAGCCCGGACAGGATGCGCAGATGGTTTTGCAGATAATCCAGCTGTGTTTCGTTCAGGCTGGCCGCATCCAGTCCCTCGTAAACATCGCCCATGAAGGCCAGCACGGCTTGCTTGGCATTGTCAGGCGTGAAATCGGGAGTCCAGTCGTGATAGCGGCCCACATTCAGGGTGGCCAGCGCATCGCTGATGCTCATCAGGCGGGCAATATCTGCCGGGCTTTTTTCGCGTAATACCGTGATCAGTTGCTGGCTGTCGACCAGAAAATCCGGCTGACTATGGCGTGTGGTGTGCGGTGGGGTAGTGTAGTCCAGCGTTTTGGCCGGGGAGAGTACCATCAACATGAGGCGAATCCTTGCAGCGGGGTAGGGTGGGATTGTAGCGGAGACAGCCGCTCAGCGCCTTGGCTCCATGAGCCTGGCAGTGCCGGACACGCGGATGGAACTGCCTTTTTCTGCCGGGATCGTGGCCTGCAGGCAGGAGCGCTGCCCCATGTCCTCACCCTGTACTACTTCGATATGGCCGCCATGCTCCCAGCCAATATCGCGCAGATAACCGGCCAGTGCTGCCGTGGCCGCACCGGTAGCCGGATCTTCATAGACGCCGCCTGCAGCAAAGGCATTGCGGCTGTGAAAGCGTTGCCGGTTTTCTGCCCACAGCAGCAGGATGGTGGTGAGTCCGGCACGGCGCATCAGGTCGCGTCCTGCTTCCAGCGAATAGCGCATGGCGGACAGGGTGGCGCGCTCTTGCACGGCCAGCAGCAGGTGATCGGCTCCGGCATGGATCAGGGCTGGTGGCAGTGTCGGGCAGAGCTGGTTGGAGCCAAGTCCGAACAGGGTGAGTGCTTCTTGCAGCAAGGCTGCCGGTGCCGCTGTACTGCGTGTCGGTGGGGATTGCAGGGCTGCGCTGAGCTGGCCTGCCTGGTAGTGGCCACTGACGCTGATGCTGGCCTGATTCAGTTGTAGGGGGAAATCCCCATTGCCGTATTGCATGGCCAGCGCGGCACCCAGTGCAATGGTGGCATGGCCGCAAAACGGGACTTCTGCTTCGGGTGAAAAATAGCGTACCCGCCAGCCCTGGCCTTGTGGCATGGCAAATACGGTTTCCGAGAAGCCAAGCTGGGCGGCAATGCCTTGCATCTCGTCGTCACTGGGCAGGCTGGGCTGGATCACCACTCCGGCCGGGTTGCCACCCTTGTCGCCATCGGAAAAGGCGGCAATCTTCAGAATATTCATCACAGGCTCCCACCGGGTAGAATGACACGTCAGATTCTAGGAGATGTGGGCATGCGGGTCGTTGTTCAACGGGTAAGCGAAGCAAGCGTGACGGTTGCCGGCGAGGTGTGCGGTGAGATTGGCGCAGGGTTGCTGTTGCTGGTGGGGGTGGAGGAGGTGGATGGCCAGCAGGATATCGACTGGCTGGTGCGCAAGATCAGCCAGTTGCGCATTTTCAATGATGCCGCCGGGGTGATGAATCTTTCCCTGCAGGAAAAGGGGGCTGAGGTGCTGGCGGTCAGCCAGTTCACCCTGTTTGCCTCAACTCGCAAAGGCAATCGACCTTCGTATAGCCGTGCCGCCCGTGGTGATATTTCCCGGCCTATATTTGACCAGTTTGTTGCCAGCCTGAGCCAGGCAATCGGCTGTGCGGTGCCGACGGGAATATTTGGGGCGGACATGCAGGTTGCACTGGTCAATGACGGGCCGGTGACCATTTTGCTGGACAGCCGCGAACCCGAGTAAGCGCTGCAGTGCTCTGATGGCAGGCAAGAAAAAACCCGCAGTAGCGGGTTTTTCATTGGCAGAACCCGGTGAATTACAGGCCCTGGGTTTCGATGCGTACGCGCTGGCCCGGTTGCAGGCGGGTCAACTGGTTGGCATCGTTCCAGCGCTGGATATCGGCGTGATTCACACCAAAGCGGCGGGCAATGCTGTAAACGGTATCGCCACGTTGTACCACGTATTCGGCCGGTACCGCTCCGGTGGCCTGAGCCATGCTGCTGCTGACTTTGACCAGCGCCTCATCCTGCGCACTGGGTACCGGCACAGCTTCGGCCAGCATGGTATTGGCTGCCAGCGGATTACCCTTCACCTTGATGACCTGACCCAACTTGACGGTGTTGTCCGCCATATTGTTGAAGGCTTTCAGGTCTGCCACGCTGACATTGTAGCGGCGCGCAATATTGAACAGGGTATCGCCACTGGCAACGGTGTGCTGGCTAGCTGCCGGATTGACGCTGGCCAGACGGGCTTCCAGCGGCTTGGGCGGCGGGGTGGTGCTGGAGGGCAGGTTGGGTGCCTCAGCCTTGGCCAGCAAGACCGGTTTGGTCGTCGCAGCAGGCGCTGCGCTCACGATCGGTTTTGCCGGTGTGCTATCGGCAATGATGGTCGGCTCAGCCGCTGCAACCGTGTTGGTAACTGGCAGCGTGGCTACGTTCACCGGTGCTACGGCAACCGTGCTGGTGCTGACTTCCAAGGGTTTGGCGACGCTGGCTGGGGCTGCACTGGCAATAGTTTGAGTCTCAAGCTTGTTGGCAACGACCTGAGTCGTCGATGCCGGGGCAGGAGCAGAGGCAATCAGGCTGCTGCCATCACCCAGATTGCCATCGCCAGCGTCCAGTGGGCTGGCACCATCAGTCTTGCCGCGCAAGGCAACCAGTACCGGGCGGCCGGCGGTCAGGTTACGCGAACCCACCTTGTTGACGTTTTGCAGCTCTGCCGAGCTCATGCCATAGCGTTCGGCCACGCTGGCGACATTTTCATCAGCCGACGGCGTGTAAACCTGCCAGCTGAGCAGGGGTTTGTTCCAGTGCGACAGGTTGTAATCGAACTTGTCGGCCTTGGACAGCGGAATCAACATTTGCCGGCCCGGTTTATGGGCATATACCGGCAGATTGAAGGCGGGGTTCAGTTCCTTGAATTCGGCAACAGAAATACCCGCCATCTTGGCGGCTACATCGATGTCCATATGACGACCAGTGGACACCGCGATGAAGTAGGGCTTGTTGGGGAATTTATCCAGCTTGACGCCGTATTTTTCTGGTTGGCTGAGAATGTTGCGCACGGCAATCAGCTTGGGAGCGTAATTGCGCGTTTCATTCGGCATCTTGATGTTTTCGTAGGTCGGCTCAAGACCTGCGGCCTGGGCGCGGGCAATGGCGCGTGCCAGATTGCCCTCGCCCCAGTTGTAGGCGGCCAGAGCCAGATTCCAGTCGCCGAACTGCGCATACAGATTCTGCAGATAATCCAGGGCGGCGCGGGTGGCTTCCATGACATCGCGGCGGCCATCGTACCACCAGGTCTGTTCCAGGCCGTAATGGCGGCCGGTAGCCGGCATGAACTGCCACAGACCCGCTGCACCTACCGGTGAGTTGGCAGTGGGGACAAAAGCACTTTCTACCACCGGCAAGAAGGCGATTTCGGTTGGCATGCCACGGCGTTCCACTTCATTCATGATGTGAAACAGGTATTTGTGGCTGCGGTCCAGCATGCGTTTGAAGTATTCGGGCTTGCTGCTGTAGAGGCGTTCCTGCTTGCGGACGATGTCGGCGTTGACTTCAGTCAGCTGGAAGCCTTCGCGCGCACGCTCCCACACATTGTCGCCATTGCGTAGCAGGGTGGAGTTCAGCAGCATCATGTCCAGGCCGGCAGCCTGGGCTTCGTCGACGCCGACTGATTGTCTGAATGCCCCTGAGTCGGCATGTGCCAGGGATGAAACGGAAAATGCAAATGACAACGAAAGTGCCAATGGTGTAATTCTTTTCATTTGGCCAGCCCGGAATTCTGATCTCGGCCGATGCTAAACACCCCCCAAGGGTGTGTCAATCGAAAAAGGCAAATCATTTCATGAGCTTTGCTTGAATGAGTCGATATATTTAATAAAGGTTGGCAGCCAGCCTTTTCGCAAGAATGATCTACCCGGAATGCATGTCAGCGGAAGTTGTTCTTCCATTCGCGCAACACCGTGAACACCTGCAGGCGGTCTTGCAGCGTATGTCCGGCCTGTCGGCTGGCCTGCTGTTGTACCGCTGGTTTGCCGCAGCGCATGAAGGGATTGGTGGTTTTTTCCAGTCCCAGCTCGGTTGGCAGCGTGGGCAAACCCATGGCGATCTGCTTTTGATCCAACAACTGACGCAGCTGTATTTCGTCATTGTCCGGCTCAACTGCCTGCGCAAACTTGAGGTTGGACAAGGTGTACTCGTGTGCCGGGTAAAACCGGGTGGTATCCGGCAGCGCGGCTAGCTTGTCCAGCGAGGACAGCATCTGGGCCGGGCTGCCTTCAAACAGCCGGCCACAGCCTGCTCCGAACAGGGTGTCACCGCAAAACAGCTGGCCATGGCCGTAATAAGCCAGGTGGTCCAATGTGTGGCCTGGTAATGCCAATACCTCGAACTGATAGCCCTGCCAGTCGACCTGTTCGCCTTCCGCAACGGGCTGATTCACGCCGCTGATGCCGGCCGGGCCGTAAACCTTGGCCTGTGGCCAGCGCTGCAACAGCTCGGCCAGCCCGCCACAGTGGTCGGCATGGTGATGGGTGATCAAAATGCCCTGCAGCGCCAGACCGCCGTGCTCCAGAAAGGCAATCAGCGGTGCCGCGTCGCCCGGATCAACTGCAAGTGCGCCGGTGCCCTGCTGCAAAACCCAGATATAATTGTCGGCAAATGCCCGAACGGGGGTAATGGTAAACATGGTCGGATCGGACTCCTTCAATGATGCAAGCGTTTTCCACGTGGCTGGCCACGACCGAACTGGGACATTACCTGCTGGAGTGCGAACAGGCGTTTTTCGATCGGGCTGTTGCCGATATTTTTGGTTTTCATGCGGTGCAGGTGGGCTTGCCAGAGGTGGATTTTCTGGCGGCTAACCGCATTCCCTGGCAATGCCGGGCTGCCGAAAGCGGTGAGGCAGCGCAGATTATCTGCCATCCGGCGCAGTTGCCATTCGAATCGCGCAGCCTCGATCTGCTGGTCATGCCGCATTTGCTGGATTTTACCACCGAGCCGCATCAGGTACTGCGCGAGGTGGAAAGAGTGCTGGTGCCGGAAGGGCGTCTGCTGATGACCGGTTTCAATCCGGTGTCCTTGTGGGGGGTACGTCGCCTGATACAAGGGCGGGCAGACACGCCGTGGCGTGGCAATTTTTTCCCGCTGATCCGCATTCGCGACTGGCTGAAATTGCTGGATCTGGAACCGGTCGCCGGCTGTTTCATGGCTTATGCCCCCCCCGTTTCACAGCACGACTGGCTGGAGCGCTTTGGCTTCCTGGAGCGGGCGGGTGATAAATGGTGGCCGCTGGCTGCCGGCGTGTATGGTATTGAAGCCATCAAGCGTCAACGCGGCATGCGGCTGATTACCCCAAAATGGAAAACCGCCAAGTCGGCACAGGGGCTGGTGGTGGCCGGCGGTAACGAGCGCCATCCTACGCACAAACAAGCCGCCACTCCTAGCCGGTGTGCGGGAGAGCACAAAGAATGACCATGCCCGGTCGGCAGGACGGGGCGGAACTGACTAGAGACACATGACAACTGAAGATCGCGTTGAGATTTATACCGATGGTGCTTGCAAGGGTAACCCTGGCCCTGGCGGCTGGGGTGCGCTGCTGCGTTTCAAGGGCAAGGAAAAGGAATTGTTTGGTGGTGAGCGCGGTACCACCAATAACCGCATGGAGCTGCTGGCGGTGATTCGTGCACTGGAAGCATTGAACCGGCCCTGCAGTGTGGTGGTCTACACCGACTCGCAATATGTGCAGAAAGGCATTTCCGAGTGGATCCACGGCTGGAAGGCCCGTGGCTGGAAAACTGCCGCCAAGGAACCCGTCAAGAATGCCGACCTGTGGCAGGCACTGGATGCTGAACGCAACCGCCATGCCCATGTCGAGTGGCGCTGGGTCAAGGGCCACGCCGGCCATGAATTCAACGAACGCGCCGACCAGTTGGCCAACCGTGGCGTCGACACGCTGTAAATCCCCCAGATAGATTTATTGATTGCGACCGGCGCAGGCCGGTCCGTCCGAAAGCAGCAGCATGAGACAGATCATTCTCGATACTGAAACCACTGGCCTCGACCCTGATCAGGGCCATCGCATCATTGAATTCGCCGGTCTGGAAATGGTGAACCGCAAGCTGACCGGCAAGCATCTGCACGTTTACATTCACCCGGAGCGAGATATCGATCCGGATGCCGAGCGGGTGCACGGCATTTCGCTGGCCTCGCTGGAGGGCAAGCCGCGTTTTGCTCAGGTGGCGGCCGAACTGGCCGACTTCATGCGTGGGGCCGAGCTGATCATCCATAACGCGCCGTTTGACGTTAAATTCCTCAATGCCGAATTTGACCGCATGGGCCTGCCACGCATCAAGGATGTGGCCGAGCAGGTGACCGACACCCTGGCCATGGCGCGTGACCAGTTTCCCGGCAAGCGCAACAGCCTGGATGCCTTGTGTGACCGCTTTGAAATCGACCGCTCCAACCGTACCCTGCACGGCGCGCTGATCGACTGTGAGCTGCTGTCGGAAGTTTACTTGTGGATGACCCGGGGCCAGGAAAGCCTGGTCATGGATATCGATGTCGACAATGGCAGCCAGCAGGCCGGCGACATCCAGTTCGAGCGCAAGCCCTTGTCGGTACGCCGGGCCAGCGAGGAAGAACTGGCCGCACATCAGAGCTATCTGGGTGACCTGGACAAGGCGGTCAAGGGCAGTTGCCTGTGGCGCACGCTGGAGAACCCACCGGCAGGGGATGCTGCATGAGCCGTTATCTTGCCCTGGTACCGGCCGCCGGTTCCGGCAGCCGTTTTGGCGGTCCCAGCCCCAAGCAGTACTTGCAACTGAACAATCGTCCGCTGATGTGGCACACCTTGCAGGTACTGTGTCAGGTGGAAGCCATCAGCCAGGTAGTGGTGGTGATTTCACCGGGTGATGAGTGGTTCGATGATTTCGAATGGGACCTGCCCAAGCTCAGGGTGCTGCGCGTGGGCGGTGCCAGCCGCGCCGAAAGCGTGCGCAATGGTTTGCAGGCCATGGAAGCCAGCGAGCAGGACTGGGTGCTGGTGCATGATGCGGCGCGCTGTTGCCTGTCTGTCGCTGCCGTGGAGCGGCTGATTGCCACCTTGGCTGACGATCCGGTAGGCGGCTTGCTGGCCTTGCCGGTGCCGGATACGGTGAAGCGGGCTGATGGCGAAGGGCGCATCAGCGCCACCGTGCCGCGTCAGGGACTGTGGCTGGCGCAGACACCACAGATGTTCCGCGCCGGGCTGCTGGCCGAGGCGCTGGCTGCGGCCAATGTGACGGATATCACCGATGAAGCCTCCGCTGTCGAGCAATATGGACACAAACCCCGCCTGGTGGAGGGGGATGCACAGAATTTCAAGGTGACCTACCCGCGCGATCTGGCGCTGGCGCGTGCCATTCTGGCCGCAAGAAAGGAGTGAACAGCATGTTCCGAGTTGGACAAGGTTACGACGTGCATCAGCTGGTGGAAGGCCGCCCGCTGGTCCTGGGGGGGGTGACCATTCCGCACAGCCATGGCCTGCTGGGGCATTCCGATGCCGATGCCCTGCTGCATGCGATTACCGATGCCATACTGGGAGCTGCCGCACTGGGCGATATCGGCCGGCACTTTCCGGATACCGACGCGCGCTTCAAAGGTGTCGATAGCCGGGTATTGTTGCGCGAAGCGGCGGTACGGGTAAGGGCGGCTGGCTGGCAAGTGGTGAATGTGGACGCCACGCTGATCGCGCAGCGCCCCAAACTGGCACCGCACATCGATGCCATGTGTGCCTGCATTGCTGCCGACCTGGGCATTGCCGTGAATGCGGTCAATGTGAAGGGCAAGACCAATGAAAAACTGGGCTATCTGGGACGTGGCGAGGCAATCGAAGCGCAGGCCATTTGCCTGCTGATGCCGGCGCAGTGATGGCTGGCGCACCGACAGAAGCCAGCCGATGTGGGATAATCCCTGTCTGAATGCGGAATCGAACTCACCTGATGGAGGTATCAACATGCTGACCCAAGACCAACTCAAGCTGGCCGTGGCCCAAAAGGCGCTGGAATTCGTGCCGGACGACTGTATCGTCGGTGTGGGCACTGGCAGCACGGTCAATCTCTTCATTGAAGAACTGGCCACCATCAAAGGCCGTATCAAGGGCGCGGTATCCAGCTCGGAAGCCTCCACCGCCCGCCTGAAAGCACACCACATTCCGGTATTCGAGCTGAACGAGGTGGAAAAGCTCGAGGTGTATATCGATGGTGCGGATGAAATCAACCATCACCTGCACATGATCAAGGGCGGTGGCGCAGCACTGACGCGCGAGAAAATCGTGGCCAGTGTAGCCGAGCAGTTCATCTGCATCGCCGATGAAAGCAAGTACGTGCTCAAGCTGGGCAAGTTCCCGCTGCCGATCGAAGTCATTCCGATGGCGCGCAGCTCGGTAGCCCGCCAGTTGGTAGCGCTGGGCGGCCACCCGGAACTGCGCCAGGGCGTGGTCACCGACAACGGCAACCTGATTCTTGACGTACATGGTCTCACCATCAACACCCCGGTCGAGCTGGAGGAAGCCATCAACCATATCGCCGGTGTCGTGACCTGTGGTCTGTTTGCCCGTCGTCGCGCCGATGTACTGGTGCTGGGCCGTCAGGATGGCGTGGAAGTCATTCGCTAAGCCCGTTGTCGCATGTCGCCGGGCCTGTCGCTGACAGGCCCGTTTTGATTAAATGTCATCAGCCTGTCATCCAGCAGGCTTACCATCATCCATTCTTTGAAATCCGGATTCGTTTAAGAGGCAGACATGGCAGAACACATCTCCAAGCAGTTTGACATGGAACTGGAAACCATCCGCACCCGCGTCCTGCAAATGGGCGGCCTGGTGGAGCAACAGATCCTCTCTGCTATCGATGCGCTCATGTCCGGTGACATCGCCAAGTTTGACAAGGTGATTGCCGAAGATGCGCTGGTCAACTCCATGGAAGTCACCATCGACGACGACTGCCAGCACATCATCGCGCGCCGTCAGCCGGCTGCCAGCGACCTGCGCATCATCATCACCGTGATCAAGACCATTACCGATCTGGAGCGCATTGGTGACGAGGCGCAAAAAATAGCCCGCATGGGTAAAACTATCTACCAGTCCGAGCGCTACCAGATGCCGCGTTTCCGCGAAATCCGCAAAATGGCGGAAGTGGCCCTGGCCATGCTGCGCCGCGCACTGGATGCCTTTGCCCGGCTGGATGCCAGCGCGGCACTGGAACTGGCCGAAGAAGACATGCGGCTGGACGACGATTTCGCCGCCGAACTGCGCCAGCTGATCACCTTCATGATGGAAGACCCGCGCACCATCAGCATGTCCATCGACACCCTGTTCATTTCCAAGGCCATCGAACGCATTGGCGACCATTCCAAGAACATCTCCGAGTACGTGGTTTATCTGGTCAAGGGCAAGGACATCCGCCACACCTCGCTGGAAACCATCAAGCGGGAAACCCTGGGCCACTGATCAAGCGCAATGACGCAAGGGCACAAATGGCGGTAACATCGCGCATGTTACTGCCATTTTTTATTGAATAATCCATGGCGTAGCCCGGTACAGGCGGAGCCCTGAACATGGCTGCGCAGCAAACCAAATTGGAAAAGGCTAGCCTTTGACCACAACCCTGCCCACCCCGGATGTGCTGGCCACGGTCGACCTGGGGTCCAACACCTTTCGTCTGCAAGTATCCCGCGTTGTAGAAGACCAGCTTTACCCGCTGGACGCCATGAAAGAAACCGTGCGTCTGGGCGCCGGCCTGACTGCCGACAAATACCTGGACGACGCCACCCAGGAAAAAGCCCTGGCCTGCATGGCTCGTTTTGGCGAGCGCCTGCGTGGTTTCAGCCCGGCGCAGGTGCGTATCGTCGGCACCAATACCCTGCGGGTGGCGAAAAACTCGGCCGATTTCATCCAGCGCGCCGAAGCACTGCTGGGCTTCCCCATCGAAATCATCGCCGGGCGCGAAGAGGCACGGCTGGTGTATATCGGCGCGGCGCACTCCTTGCCTGCTACCAAGGAAAGACGGCTGGTGGTGGACATCGGTGGCGGCTCGACCGAGTTTGTCATCGGCAGCCAGTTCAAGGCCCATGTAACCGAAAGCCTGCCGCTGGGCTGTGTCAGCTACAGCCTGCGCTACTTTGCCGACGGCAAGCTCAGCCGCAGCAATTTCGCCGATGCCACGCTGGCCGCGCGCAATGAAATCCAGCGCATTACCACCGAATACCGTCCGGAAGAGTGGCAACTGGCGGTGGGTACCTCGGGCACTGCCCGTTCACTGCGCGATATTCTGGAAATCAACGACTGGTCGGCTTCCGACATCACGCTGGAAGGCATGCTGCAATTGCGGGCCGAGCTGATCAAGCGTGAGTCCCTGAAAAACCTCAGCCTGAATGGGCTGAAGGCTGACCGGCTGCCTGTGCTGCCGGGTGGGCTGGCCATCATGATTGCCATTTTCGAAGAGCTGGGCATCAGCAAGATGACCGTGGCTGAAGGTGCGCTGCGTGATGGCGTGCTGTACGACCTGTTGGGCCGCCAGCGCGAAAAGGATATGCGCGAAAGCACGGTACAGCTGTTCAAGCGCCGTTATCACGTGGATGTGCCGCAAAGCGAGCGGGTGCAAGTGCTGGCCGAGCGGTTGTACCGCATGGTGGCTGGTGAGGATGTGGACCAGAACATGCTCAAGCGGCTGATCTGGGCCGCCAGGCTGCATGAAATCGGCCTGACCATCGCCCATACCGCTTACCACAAGCATTCGGCTTATATCCTGCAGAATGCCGACATGCCGGGTTTTTCCAAGCGTGAGCAGGCCATGCTGGCTACCATCGTGCTGGGCCATCGCGGCGACATGGGCAAGATGCTGCAGGTGGTGAACGACCCTGCCTTGTGGCAGGCCGTAGTTGCGCTGCGGCTGGCGGTATTGTTCTATCGCAGCCGCATGGCCATCACCCTGCCGGAATTGCTGGATCTGAAGCTGGATGTGAAAGGTTTTGTGCTGACCATGAGTCAGAATTGGCTGAATGATAATCCGCTGACTGCCAGCGCCTTCCGCCAGGAAGTGCTGCAGTGGAAGAATGTCGGTTTCGAACTCGACGTCAGCAAGCTCTAATCATGCGCCATGCCGAAGTGAAACAACGGGTGCCCAGCCTGGGTGAGGCACCCGGTAGCCTGCTGCCAGTCGGTGAGCAGAAATTACCCAGCTCCAGTCTTGCCCTGGTGGAGTTCGGTCCGCAGCAGCTGAGTGAAAACCGTTTTGACAGTATCGCGGCGGGGCTGGCCTATCAGCCGGAACAGCCAGTCTTGTGGCTCAATGTCTATGGTCTGCACGACCCTGCCGTGATGCAGGCTATCGGCGAGCGTTTCCAGCTACACCCGCTGGTGCAGGAAGACATTCTGAACAACCGGCAGCGGCCCAAGCTGGAAGACTATGGCGACTATCTGTTCATCGCCACGCGGGTGTTCGATTTTCCCAAAAATGGTGGCCGGCTCAGCTACGACCAGATGTATCTGGTGGTGGGCGAAAACTTCGTCCTGAGCTTTCAGGAAAGGCCGACCGGGGTCTTCGAGCCGGTGCGCGAGCGGCTGCGCAATCCGCACAGTGTGCTGCGCAGCAAGGGGGCGGACTATCTGGCTTATTCATTGCTGGATGCCATCATCGACGACTATTTCGGCGTGCTCAGCCAGTTTACCGAGCATGTCGAGCGTACCGACCAGTTGCTGCTGCACGGCCGTGAGCAAGGTGTGCTGAACAAGGTGCAACGGCTGAAGCATGACTGCCTCAAGCTGCGCCGCTCCATTCTGCCGCTGCGCGAGATGCTGCTGACGATGCTGCGCGGCGAATATCGGCTGATCCGCCCGGAAACCCAGGTGTATTTGCGTGATGCCTACGACCACACCATGCATGTCATCGAATCTCTGGAAATGTCCCGCGAAATGGTAGCCGATATGCTGGACCTGTATCTGTCTACCCAGTCGCACCGGCTGAACCTGCAGATGCGTGTGCTCACCGTGTTCAGCATGATTTTCATGCCCTTGACGCTGATTGCCGGCATCTACGGCATGAATTTCGAGAACATGCCAGAACTGCATTGGCACTATGGGTACTTTGGTGTACTGGGATTGATGGCTGCCATTGCCGGCGGGCTGATCTGGCTGTTCTGGAAGCGCAACTGGATCTGAGCCACCCCCGTTGCTCCCCCAGCCGCAGCGCCATGGGCCCTGCGGTTTTTTCATGCCTGCAGTTTTGGTAATGATGGTTTTCATATACCCCTTGGGGGTATATACTGAAATATCAAGGAGGCTGTCATGAATGAATCTGCCATTACCCTGCCCATTGCCGGAATGAGTTGCGCTGCCTGCGCCGTCCGCTTGGAGAAGGTGCTGAACCGGCTGGAGGATGTCAGTGCCAATGTCAATTTTGCCAGCGAGCAGGCCGTTATCCGTTATCGGCCCGACACCACCACCATCGCGCAGCTGCAGGCCGCCATCGACAAAGCCGGTTTCAGCGTACCGCTGCAGCAACTGCAACTGGATATCGCCGGCATGAGCTGTGCTGCCTGCGCGGTACGGCTGGAAAAAGTGCTGAACAAACTGCCGCTGCTGGAGGCCGAGGTCAATTTCGCCACGGCCACTGCGCGCCTGCAGTTTGCGCCGGGCACGCTGCAGGCGGCCGATGCCATTGCCGCAGTGGCCAAGGCCGGCTTCACTGCCACGCTACAGCAGGCTGCCAGCCAGGATGGTGGGCAGCAGATGCAGTCGTACCGGCGCGAACTGTTGTGGTTTGCCGTCTCCGCGCTGCTTACGCTGCCATTTTTCCTGGAAATGCTGGCCATGTTGTTCGGCTGGCACCAGCTGATGTTGCCACGCGGCCTGCAATTGGCCCTGGCAACCCCGGTGCAGTTCATCATTGGCTGGCGCTTTTATCGCGGAGCCTGGCATGCGCTGCGCAGCGGCGGCGCCAATATGGATGTGCTGGTGGCGCTGGGCACCAGCATGGCCTGGCTGCTGTCCACCGTGGTTACCCTGTCGGGTTGGCAGCACCAGCATGTGTATTTCGAGGCCAGTGCGGCGGTGATTACCCTGGTATTACTGGGCAAGCTGCTGGAGGCGCGGGCACGTGGCAAGAGTGCAGGGGCTATTGCCAGCCTGCTGCGGCTGGCACCACGCACGGCACGCATAGAGCGGGGCGGCAGCCTGCAGGAGATCGCAGTTGACCAGCTGCAAGTGGGCGATGTGGTGCTGGTGCGTCATGGTGAAAGCCTGCCTGTGGATGGCGTGGTGCTGGAAGGGAAGGCCAGCCTCGACGAAAGCATGCTGACCGGTGAGAGCATGCCGGTGGCCAAGGATGTGGGTGACAAGGTGTATGCCGCTACCCGCAATCTGCAAGGCATGCTGAAAATACGGGCTGGCAGTGTTGGTTCCCACACGCAGCTGGCGGAAATCATCCGGCTGGTTGGCCAGGCGCAGGGTAGCAAGGCACCGATCCAGCGCTTGGCCGATCGTATTGCCGGGGTGTTTGTGCCGGTGGTGGCTGGCCTGGCGGCGCTGACCTTGCTACTGAACGGCTGGTGGTTGGGCGACTGGAGTCAGGCACTGATCAATGCCGTAGCGGTGCTGGTGATTGCCTGCCCCTGCGCGCTGGGCTTGGCGACCCCGACTGCCGTCATGGTGGGGGTAGGCAAGGGAGCCAGCCGTGGCATGCTGTTTCGCAATGCCGCAGCGCTGGAAACGGCTGGCCGCATCCAGCTGCTGGTGGTGGACAAGACCGGGACACTGACCGAAGGTCGGCCACAACTGACCAGCATCTGGGCAGCTGATGGTGACCAGGACCGGCTGTTGTGCCTGGCGGCGAGTGCAGAGAGCGGTTCGGAGCATCCGCTAGCCCTGGCCCTGCTGCAGCAGGCGGCGGCGCGTCAGCTATCCTTGTTGCCGGTGCAGTCCTTCCGCGCCGAAGTAGGGCAGGGGGTGATTGCCCACCTCGCCGGTTACGGTGAAATACGGGTCGGGCGGCCGGAGTGGGCCAGCAATCAGCCCTTGCCTCCCGCGTGGAGTGCGCCGGGGCAAAGCGTGATTGCGCTTGCCCGCGATGGCGTCTTGCTGGGCTTGCTGGCCATTGCCGACCGCTTGCGTCCCACCTCGGCGGCTGCGGTGCGCAGCTTGCAGCAAATGGGGGTGCGGGTCATCATGCTCACCGGCGATAATCCGTCGACAGCCGCTGCCATTGCTGCGGAAGCCGGCATCGACGACTACCGCGCTGGCTTGCGGCCGCAGGACAAGGCGGATGCACTGCGCGAAATCCAGGCAACAGGCCTGAAGGTAGCCATGGTGGGTGATGGCATCAATGATGCGCCGGCGCTGGCCGTGGCGGATGTCAGCTTCGCCATGGGGGCCGGTTCGGATGTAGCGCTGGAAACCGCCGACATCACCCTGATGCGTGGTGATGTACAGCAGGTAGCCGATGCCATCCGTCTGTCGCGTGCCACTTTGGGCAAGATCCGGCAGAACCTGTTTTTTGCCTTTATCTACAATGTACTGGGCATTCCGCTGGCGGCCTTGGGGCTGCTGAATCCGGTGCTGGCAGGTGCTGCCATGGCCATGAGCTCGGTGTCGGTAGTCAGCAATTCGCTGCTGCTGCGCCGCTGGAAATAAACTGAAAGGAACAAGCATGAGCGAACTGAAACTGAATATCGAAGGGATGACCTGCGCTGGCTGCTCCAACAGCATCAGCAAGGTGTTGTCCACCATGGCTGGTGTCAGCAGTGCCGAGGTCAGCCTGGAAAACAAGCAGGCACACATCGTTTACGATGCGGCTACCGTGTCGCCCGAGGAGCTGGCCGCCGCCGTGGTGGATGCCGGCTTCGAGGTAGTCGCCAGCTAATGAATAAGTACCGGCTATCGGTATAAACACTTATACTGCTGTCATTGCAGATGCCGGTCCCTGACCGGCATCAGTCGTTTACAAGCAGACGGCTACAAGCCGCAGATGACGCGATGATGCGCTTTTCGATCAAGTGGGTAGCAGTATGGTGTGGGCTGGCGGTCTGCAGCGGGCAGGTGCTGGCAGCACCAATACCGGTACTGGCCGAGGATAATCTGCCTTTTTCCTATCGGCAGAATGGTGCGATCCAGGGTTATTGCACCGACATCATGCGCGCCACCCTGGGCGCCGCCCGTTTGCCCTACCAGGTGGAAATCCAGCCCTGGGCCAGAATCTACACCACTACATTGGCCCGGCCGGGCACGCTGATGTATCCGGTGGCCAGAACGCCGGACCGTGAGAACAAGTTCAAATGGATAGGTCCGCTGGTGAGCAACCGCATTGCCCTGTTTCGCAAGAAGGGGCGCGGGGATGTCGTGGTGCACAGCCTGGATGATGCCCGGCGTTATCGCATCGGCGTGGTCAATATGGATTTCCGCGAGGAGTACCTGCGGCGCAAGGGCTTTGCCGATGGCGGCGACAAGACCTTGATGGTGGTGAGTTCCAGTGACCTGCTGCTGCCCATGTTGCAGGCTGGGCGCATCGATCTGGTGCCGTTGGGGCTGGCCAAGTGCGCCCCCCATGGCCTGGATTGCAGCGGTATCGAGCCGGTGTATGTGCTGAGCGAGCTGGAGTCTGGTTTGTACATGGTGTTTAACCGTGATACCAGCGATGCCCTGGTACAGCAGGTGCGTGATGGCTTTGAGCGCGTTCGGCGTAATGGGTCTTTGGCTCGCATCATGGAGCCACTCAATCGCATTTATGGTGTGAGCGAATAAGAGCGGTTACAAAAATAGCGTAGCGTCTCTGGTGCAAGGCCTGGCGACGCAGATAGTACAAATAGTACGGCAAGGAGGCGCAACGCAGCCGCAGGGTTTTTGTTCGCGGCTCCAAGTGGCACTCATAGCTCGATGGTGATGCCTTGCTCCAGTGGATGCAGGTGCAATAGCGAGGGCAGTTCCTTGCGTACCTGCTCCAGCATCTGGCTGCGCAGGCTGTTTTCGGTGTGGGTAATCCACACATGGACATTGGGTGGCAGGATTTCCAGCAGTGGCAGCAGCAGGGCGGGGGACATGTGGCCACCTTTCATCGCCTGTGCCGACTGCTCGTTCAGATAACTCAATTCGCAAATCACATCCGTCAATGACGGGACATGGCTGATCCAGTGCCAGAAAGCCAGGCAAGGACCGGAATCACCGGTAAAGGCCAGCGCCCGCCATGGCCCCTCCAAGAGCCAGCCCACTGCCGGCACGCTGTGCTCGGCCGGCAGCGCGGTGGCAATGCCGTCGGGCAAGGGAATCGAGTCACCCACTTCCAGTGCATGCAGCCTCACCCACGGCATATTACCGGGGGCCGCCTTGGTGTAGTCCGGCCACAGCAGGCCGTTGAACATGTGTTGTTGCAGCGCGCTGATGGTTTCCTGCTGGGTATAGACGTCCAGCCCCCTGCCGCCGTGTGTCACATGGGCATCGGCCAGCAGCGGCAGGCTGCCGCTGTGATCCAGATGACTGTGGGTCAGCAGCACGGTGTCGATCTGCAACAGGGCGTCGGTATCGAGGTCGGCAACGCCGCTGCCGCAGTCGATCAGGCAATTGCCATCAACCAGAAAACTGGTGGTACGCGCCGCTTGTCCGATACCGGCGGACGCACCCAGAACCTTGACATGCATGTGGAACCCCTCGCTCATCAGCCGGATCAACCTGTAGCCAGTGTAGTCGATGGCGCAGCATTGCGCCGGAGTGCATCGAGTGGTGGCAAGCCCGCTCGTGTGCTGCCGGGCCGGACGACCTCAGGCCGGCATGCGGCCGGCCCGCCTGCCCAGCCATTCCAGCGTACTGCACAGCAGCAGATAGCCGATGGCCAGCAGGCCGAAGATCTGCAAGGGATAGACCTGCTCGCGATTGTTGATCTGGGTGGCGACAAAGGTGAACTCCGCCACACCCACCACATAGGCCAGCGAGCTGTCTTTCAGCAAGGTGATCCACTGGTTGACGAAGGACGGCAACATGGCGCGCAAGGCCGGTGGCAGGATGATGTAGCGCAAGGCTTGCCAGCGGGTCATGCCCAGTGCCTGGGCCGCGCGCCATTGCCCGTCACCGATGGCATCGATGCCGGCCTTGACCGACTGGCTGAGATAAGCGGCATTGATCACCGCCAGCGCGGCAATCACCGTCAACACGCCAGGAATATCAATGCCGAACAAAATCGGCAGCAAAAAATAGCACCAGAAAATCAGCATCAGCACCGGGATGGCCCGCAGAATCTGCACCAGCGTGTCGAGTACCCGGCACAGACGCGGCCCACCCATGCACAGCGCAACCCCCCCGACCAACCCACCCAGCGTGGCCAGCATGCCGGCAGCCAGGCTGATACCCAGGGTCAGCAGCAGGCCACCCGGCTGGCCACGGGTGAGATTGCCCCACAGCAGATAGTCCAGATTGTCATGCAGCAAGGTCAGCATCATCGGCCAGGCTCCTCGGCGCTGCGCTGGCTACCTGCCAGCTGTGTTGCAATCACCAGTAGCAGATAGAGCAGAGTGGCCACGGCAAAGGCCTGAAAGGCCAGCAGGGTTTCGCTTTCCACCTGGCGTGAGGTATAGGACAGCTCCGCCACGCCAATGGCCATGGTCAGCGAGGTGTTCTTGATGATGGCGGTGTACTGGCCAAGCAGCGGTTGGCGGATGTGGCGCAATGCCTGCGGCAGCACGATAAAGCGGAAAATCTGCCACTCGCTCATGCCCAGGGCCCGGCCAGCCAGCCGTTGCCCGCTGCCGACGGTACGCAGCCCGGCGGCCAGTTCGCCGCTGATGAAGCAGGCCGAATACAAGGACAGGGCAATCCAGGCGGCCAGCCATTCAAAGGAGGGCCAGGACAGGTTCAAGCCCAGCGGCAGCGGTAGTTGGTGCGGGCTGTTCAGCCATTGCATGGCCTGATCCGGCAGCAGGCCGCCCACGCCGAAATACCATAGCAAAACCTGCACCAGCAGCGGGCTGTTGCGATGCAGGCTGCAAAACAGACGCGCCGGCCACTGCAGCCAGCGCTGCTTGCTATCTTGTGCGGCGGTTAGCAGCACACCCAGCACGGTGGCACTGAGGCAGACGCATAGCGCCAGCGCAGCAGTCATGGCTGCACCTTGCAGCAGCCAGCCCAGATAGTGTGGCGCCAGCCAGCCTTGTCCCAGCCAGGAGGGGGGTGTCATGGCAATCTTTCCTGCTCAAAAATCCGGAGATGAAACGGGAAAACCGGCCTGCGCCATAAGCGCTCAGGCCGGTTTGGGCGGTGTTGCAAGACTCAGGCAGCGTCGCCGATCTTGAAATCACGCGGCAGCGGGGCCTTGGTCTTGGGGCCAAACCAGCGGTCGTAGATCTTGCGGGCCTGGCCAGATTTTTCCAGTTCCACCAGCGTGTCATTCACTGTCTTGGTCAGGCGGGCTTCCCCCTTGGGCAGGCCGATGGCCTGGTACTCGCGGGTCAGGGTGAACGGCGCCAGCTCGTACTTGGCCTTGTCCGGGGCATTGGCCAGCAGCGCAGCCAGCTTGGAGCCGTCCTGTGAAATGGCTTGCACATTGCCGTTACGCAGTGCGGTAAAGGCCAGCGGGGTGTCGTCGTAGGCAACCACGGTGGTCTTGCTGTATTTCTCGCGCAGATAGATTTCCTGGGTGGTGCCCTTGTCTACACCCACGCGCAGGCCGGCCAGCTGTTCCGGCTTGCTCAGGCTGCCCTTGCGGGCGATGAACTGCTGACCGGAGGCAAAGTAGGGCAGGCTGAAATCCACTTGCTTCTTGCGCTCATCGGTGACGGTGAAGTTGGCGGCGACCAGATCGGCCTTGCCGGCTACCAGCAGCGGAATGCGGTTGGCCGGGTTGGTGGCAACCAGTTCCAGTTTCACTTGCAGTTTCTTGGCAATGGCCTGGGCTACTTCCACATCCAGACCGCTGATCTGGTGGGTCTGGGCATCCAGGAAGCCAAAGGGCGGGTTGCTGTCGAAGGCCGCCACGCGCAGCACGCCGGCTTTCTTGATGTCGTCCAGGCGATCGGCCAGGGCGTGGCCGGCAGTGCCGAGCAGGGTGAGTGCCAGTAGCAGGGAAGGGGTTTTCATGGCTAAGCCTCTTGTGGAGTGAGAAGGGTAGGACAGTCAGCTCCGGTAGGCGCTGCTGTGAATGGCCCCCATGCTAGGCGCAGCTGCTCAGCAGGTAAAACGATTAAAACTGCATTTTTTATCAGAATATGGAATAAGAAACGGCAGCCCAAGGCTGCCGTTGCAAGGCGCTGTGCATGCTGACGATTCAGCCCATGCGCTGCCGGCAATAACGACTGAGCTGTTCCACCGCCCACGACAGCAGCAGCATGGCGATGATCAGGCTGGCCGCCCGGTGCTGCTGGAACAGCGACAGTGCCAGATACAGCTGCTGCCCCAGGCCACCGGCACCCACAATGCCCAGTACGGTGGCGCTGCGGATATTGTTTTCCCAGCGATACAGGGTGTAGGCCAGCCACTGGCTGAACACCGTGGGCAACTGACCGTAGGCAAAGGCCAGCAGTCTGCCGGCCCCGGCCTGTTGCAAGGCCAGCTCAGGTTCCGGGTCGGCGTTTTCCAGTGTTTCGGCAAACAGCCGCCCCAGTACGCCGGTGGTGTGCAGTGCCAGCGCCAGCACCCCGGCCGCCGGGCCAAGGCCGACTGCCAGTACGGCAATGGATGCCCACAGCAGGTCAGGCACGCCACGCAGCACATTCAGCAAAAGCCGGCTCAGCCACTTTGCGGCAGTGCCAAAGCGGCCGGCGGCCGGCATGGCCAGCACCGCGCCAGCCATAAAAGCCAGCACGCTGCCCAGCCCCGACATGGCCAGGGTTTCTACAATGCCGTGGCCAATTTCCGTCAGCATGTCGCTGGCCGGAGGGAAGAAGTCCCGGGCAAAGCGCACGATGGCGCTGGTGTCGAAACCACTATCACGCCAGCCCGGCCATAGCCACAGCACGCTGGCCGCCACGGCCAGCAGGCCCAGTGCCGGCAGCATGCGGGTAGCGGCCACGCTGGCCAGGGCACGGCGCGACAACAGGCTGATGCCTTCGCTCAGGCTGACCAGCAGCAGGAAAACCAGCAACAGGGTGCTGACTTCACCGCCATTGAGCATTTTCAGGCTGGTGTCCAGCAACTGGCCCACGCCACCGGCGCCAACAAACCCCATCACCGCCGAGGCGCGGATGGCGCACTCCCAGCGATACACGCTATAGCTCAGCAGCTCGGGCAGGGCTTGTGGCCACAGGCCGTACAGCAGGCACTGCCAGCGGCTGGCACCTTGCAGATACAGGGCAGAAGCCAGCCCAGGTGTTTGTGATTCCAGAATCTCGGCATATACCTTGGCCAGCATGCCGCCATACGCGAGGCCGATGGCCAGCACGGCAGGCAGGCTGCCCAGGCCGACCGCCCGCACCAACAGCAGCGCCCAGACGATTTCCGGAATGCCGCGCAAGATCACCATCAGCCCGCGCAGCAGCGAGGCCAGCCAGCCGGCCAGGCGGGCAGGGCGCTCACCGCCCAGCACATGGCGCTGCAAGGCATGGCTGGTGGCAAAGGCCAGCGGCGCACCCAGCAGCATGGCCAGGGCGATGCCGGCGGTGGCGCTGGCCAGGGTGGTCAGGGTTTCGCGTGCCACATCGCGCAGGAAATCCGCCTGCAGCGCCATGGGGAAGAACCCTGCGACAAAGCCGGCCATGGTGCGCCAGCTATCAGGGTTGGCCAGGGTAGCCGGGTTGAACTGGGTCAGGCTGAAGCTGGGGGCCAGCAAGGCCAGACACAGCAGCAGGGTAAGCAGGCGCGGCCAGCGCGCCGGATCGCGCGGATGGCTGCTCAGCATCGCAGGTCCTGGCGGCTGGCTGCTGGGGCGGGCGGCTCAGCCGGCTCGCGCAGCCTTTCACCGGCATACAGGGCACTGACCACGCCCGGATGCACCTGCTCGCGTGGCAGGTCGAACATGATCTGCCCATCGCGCACCCCGATGATGCGCGGGAAATAAGCCAGCGCCAGTTCCACCGAGTGCAGGCTGACCAGCAGGGTGGACTGGTGGGTGCTGGCTTCTTCGCACAGCAGGCGGATGGTGTCATCGGCCAGCCGCGGGTCGAGCGCTGCCACCGGTTCGTCCGCCAGCATCAGCGCGGGACGCTGGTGCAGTACCCGGGCAATGCCGACGCGCTGGCGCTGCCCGCCGGACAGCTGATCGCAGCGTTGCCACAGCTTGTCGGCCAGCGCCACCCGCTGCAGGCTGTCCAGGATGGCGGCGGTATCATCAGGCCACAGCAGTTGGCGCAGTGCGCTCCAGCCGGACATCTGGCCCAGTCGTCCGGCTGCCACCGCATGCACTACCCGCTGGCGGGCCGGCAGCGGTGCTGCTTGGTAGATCATGCCGATGCGGCTACGCAAACCGGCCAGCCAGCGCGGCGACAAGTGCCAGGGATTGTCGCCCAGCAGGTTGAGGCTGCCGTGGCTGGGGCAGTAGCGCGTGGCGGCCAGCAATAACAGCGAGGTCTTGCCGGCACCAGACGGGCCGATCAGCGCCGCCTGCTCCCCCTGGGCCAGACTCAGACTGATATCGCGCAGGATGTCTGTTCCGCCCAGTTGCAGGCTGACGCTGTCAAACCGCAGGCTCACTTGAGCAGGCCTGCCGCTTCTGCCGCAGCCTCGATACCCTTGTAGTTGTCCGCCTTGGTGGGAATGAAGCGGCTGGCACGCTGCAGATCGAGAATGGCTTTGTCTTGCGGATTTTTCGGGTCCAGCTTGAGGAAAGCCGCGCTGATTCTGGCCTGCAGCTTCTTGTCCAGATTGCCACGCACCGTCCAGTTGTAATCATAGAAGGGCGGCGTGGTGGCCAGCAGTTTCACCTTGCTGCCATCCACCTTGCCGCTTTGCACCAGCTTTTCCCATACCGAGGCATTGAGCGCACCGGCATCCACTTTGCCGGAGGCGACCCAGGCCACGGTGGCGTCATGTGCGCCGGAGTAGGCGACGTTCTTGAAGAAGGTTTCCGGCTTGATGCCTTCCTTCTGCAGGAAGTAACGCGGCATCAGGTGACCGGAAGTGGAGGAGGCCGAGCCAAAGGCAAAGCTCTTGCCCTTGAGGTCTTGCAGCGATTTGGCCCCCACAGCGGTATTGACGATGAATTTGGCGGTGAACTTGCTGTCTTCCTCGCGCTGTACCAGCGGCACCACCTTGCCATGCAGGCTGGCCTGCACAAAGGTAAAGCCACCCAGCCAGGCCATGTCGATCTTGTCGCTGTTAAGCGCAGTCACCACCGCGGCGTAGTCGGTCACCGGCACGAACTGCACCTTCATCCCCAGCTCCTTTTCCAGATACTGGCCCAGCGGCGCAAACTTGCGTTGCAACTCGGTAGGAGCCTCGTCGGGAATGGCCGATACTTTCAACACGGCTTCTTCGGCCGAGGCCAGAGCGGAGACTGCCAGCAAGGCCGTGGCCAGGGTGAGCTTGAGGGTTTTCATGCCAGATTTCCTTAGCGGTGCGGGCGAAAGGCCGCAGGACAAATAAAAGCCAGTCGATGACTGGCTTTCTGGATAAAGCGATGGTGGCAGACGAAAAGCTGCCAGCGGCAATTATAACCTAGCGTGGCTGGCGTTTGCCGAAGAATAGCAGTAGCAGCACCCCGATGATGATCATCGGCAGGCTTAGCCATTGGCCCATGCTGATGGTGTAGGAGTGGCCGAAAATACCGGCATCCGGATTGCGGAAGAACTCGCTGACAAAACGCGCCAGACCGTAACCGATCAGGAACACCGCCGATACCTGGCCACGGGCGCGCGGCTTGCTGCTATAGATCCACAGCACGGCAAACAGGGCGATGCCTTCCAGCAAAAATTCATACAGCTGCGAAGGATGACGCGGCAGCGCGCCATACTGCATCAGCATGTTCAGCAGGTCGGACGAGGTCTGGCCCTCGGCTAGGTCATTGGCCCGCGCCTGGGGAAACAGCATGGCCCACGGCAGCTCGGGGCTGGCTACCCGTCCCCACAGCTCGCCATTGATGAAGTTGCCGATACGCCCGGCCGCCAGGCCTAGCGGTACCAGTGGGGCGATGAAGTCGGTCAGCTCCCAGAAGCTGCGTTGTTGCTTGCGGGCAAACAAGGCCATGCCCACCAGCACCCCCAGGAAACCGCCATGGAAGGACATGCCACCCTTCCACACCATGAAGATCTCTGCCGGATGGCTGAAGTAATAACCCGGCTCGTAAAACAGCACCTCACCCAGCCGGCCGCCAATCACCACCCCCAGCACGCCATACATCAGCAGGTCGTCCAGCAGCTTGGAAGTAAGAAAAGCATGGCCCTGGCGGATGCGGTAATTGCCCAGCAGCAGGAACAGGCCAAAGCCCAGCAGGTACATCAGGCCATACCAGTGAATGGCCAGCGGGCCCAGGTGGATGGCGACGGGGTCAAACTGCGGATGAACGATCATTTGTCAGGTCGGTGCGTTTGCGGTAAAAGAATATGGACGAAATTATACGGAATGCGTTCCGCCGCGTCCTGTCATTACCGTGACAGAATGTGGCCAGCCCGATCCTGCGGCACCCCGGAAAGGGCAGACCTGCCTGCAACACAGGCGTGGTCAGCGGCAATGTGCTCTGCAAGCATCTGAATCATCAAGGAAACAAGACATGCCCCAATACCGTTCCAAAACCTCTACCGCCGGTCGCAACATGGCGGGTGCCCGCGCCCTGTGGCGCGCCACCGGCATGAAAGACGAGGATTTTGGCAAGCCCATCATCGCCATTGCCAACAGTTTCACCCAGTTCGTGCCCGGTCATGTCCACCTGCACAATATGGGCCAGCTGGTGGCACGTGAAATCGAACGCGCCGGCGGGGTGGCCAAGGAATTCAACACCATCGCCATCGACGACGGCATCGCCATGGGCCACGGCGGCATGCTGTACAGCCTGCCCAGCCGCGACCTGATCGCCGACAGCGTGGAATACATGGTGAATGCCCACTGTGCCGACGCACTGGTGTGCATCTCCAACTGCGACAAGATCACCCCCGGCATGCTGATGGCCGCCATGCGCCTGAACATCCCGGTAATCTTCGTTTCCGGTGGCCCGATGGAAGCCGGCAAGGTGCAGTGGGGCAACGACATCCGCAAGCTCGACCTGGTGGACGCCATGGTGGAAGCGGCCAACAGCGCCATTTCCAATGAAGACGTGGAACGGGTGGAACGTTCCGCCTGCCCGACTTGCGGTTCCTGCTCCGGCATGTTCACCGCCAACTCGATGAACTGTCTGACCGAGGCACTGGGCCTGTCGCTGCAGGGTAACGGCAGCCTGGTGGCTACCCATGCCGACCGCAAGGAGCTGTTCCTGCGTGCCGGCCGCCTGATCGTCGATATCACCAAGCGTTATTACGAGCAGGACGACGCCAGCGTGCTGCCGCGTGCCATCGGCACCAAGCAGGCTTTTGAAAACGCCATGAGCCTGGACGTGGCCATGGGCGGTTCCACCAATACCGTGCTGCACCTGCTGGCTGCCGCCAGCGAAGCCGGTGTCGATTTCAAGATGGCCGACATCGACCGCATCTCGCGCTCGGTACCCTGCCTGTCCAAGGTGGCCCCGGCTACGCAGAAATATCATATGGAAGACGTGCACCGCGCTGGTGGCGTGGTGGCCATTCTGTCCGAGCTGGACCGCGCCGGCCTGATCCACCGCGATGTCCCCACCATCCACAGCAAGACGCTGGCCGAGGGACTGGAAGCTTGGGACATCATGCGCCACGGCGAAGACAGCGAAGCCCGCCGCTTCTACCGTGCGGCTCCGGGTGGCGTACCCACCACCATTGCCTTCTCGCAATCCATGCGCTACCCCGGCGTGGATGACGACCGTGCCGGTGGTTGCATCCGCGACAAGGCCAATGCCTACTCGCAGGATGGCGGCCTGGCCGTGCTCTACGGCAATATCGCCGAGCGTGGCTGTATCGTGAAAACCGCCGGGGTGGATGATTCC
This sequence comes from Aquitalea aquatica, assembly GCF_013911085.1. Classification (GTDB taxonomy): domain Bacteria; phylum Pseudomonadota; class Gammaproteobacteria; order Burkholderiales; family Chromobacteriaceae; genus Aquitalea; species Aquitalea aquatica. Next base: position 3,119 of record NZ_JACERN010000030.1, on the reverse strand, counting down.
ATCCTCAAGTTCACCGGCCGTGCCCGTATTTTCGAAAGTCAGGACGACGCAGTCGCCGCCATTCTGGATGACCAGATCGTGGCCGGCGATGTGGTGGTCATCCGCTACGAAGGCCCCAAGGGCGGGCCGGGCATGCAGGAAATGCTCTATCCCACCAGCTATCTCAAGTCCAAGGGCCTGGGCAAGGCCTGCGCACTGCTGACCGATGGTCGCTTCTCCGGTGGCACTTCCGGCCTGTCCATCGGCCATGTGTCGCCGGAAGCAGCCGAAGGCGGTGCGATTGGTCTGGTGGAAGAGGGCGATACCATCGAGATCGACATCCCCAATCGTGGCATCAGCCTGTCGATCAGCGACGAGGCATTGGCAGCACGCCGTGCCGCCATGGACGCCCGTGGTCGTGATGCCTGGAAACCGCTGGGCCGCCAGCGTCCGGTCAGCGCCGCCCTGCGTGCCTACGCTGCCATGACCACCAGCGCCGATACCGGTGCGGTGCGTGATGTGACCCAGGTGGAAAAATAAGCGGACTGCCCGCTGAATGTGCAAGAACGGCAGCTGTGGCTGCCGTTTTTTTCGCTTAGTGCTCACCGGAGAATACCCAGTATGGCAGAGACCCTGCATTTGTCCCTTGAAGAGGTGGTCCAGCAACAGCTGGACGCCTATAACGCCCATGATCTGGACGCCTGGCTGGCTACCTATGCGGCAGATGCCTGCCAGTACCAGCACCCTGCCACCTTGCTGGCGCGTGGTCATGCCGAGATTCGCCAGCGGGCCATCGCCCGCTTCGCCGAGCCCGATCTGCATGCCCGGCTGTTACGGCGTCAGGTACTGGGGCAGGTGGTGATTGACCACGAAATGGTCAGGCGCAATTTTGCCGAAGGCCCGGGCCAGATCGAGCTGCTGTGCCTGTATACCGTGGAAGAAGGGAAGATAAGCAGCGCAAGCTTTGTCTCCGGTCCTGTGCAACTAGACCAGGCTTGTGTGGATTGATGTCACCAGCGGAGGAACTTGGCAATGAACAATACCGCTTCACTACACCTGACCGTTGATGCCCAGTACTGCAGCCCGTATGCCATGTCGGTGTATGTGGCGCTGCAGGAAAAGCAGCTGCCCTTTACCCTGTCGACGCTGGATCTGGATGCCGGGGCCAATCATGCGCCGGCCTATGCCTTCAGCTCGCTGACCGCGCGGGTTCCCGCCTTGCAGCATGGTGATTTCGTGCTCAGTGAGTCTTCGGCCATTACCGAATATCTCGACGAGCTGTTTCCCGGCCCGGCTTTGTACCCGCAATCGGCCCAGGACAAGGCGCGGGCGCGGCAAATCCAGGCCTGGCTGCGTAGCGATTTGCTGGCACTCAGGCAGGAGCGCGACACGCTGGTGGTGTTTTATCGGCCAGTGACACAGCCCCTGTCGGATAGCGGCCAGCGCGCCGCCCACAAGCTGCTGCGCGTTGCCGAACAGTTGCTGTTACCGGGGCGGGATCATCTGTTTGCAGAGTGGAGCATTGCCGATGTCGATCTGGCGCTGATGCTCAACCGCCTGCGGCTGAATGGCGATGAACTGCCTGCGCGGCTGGCAGACTATGCGGCCCGGCAATGGCAGCGACCATCAGTGCAGCAGTGGCTGCAGCTACCGCGCCCGGCGCTGGCCTGATGTCGGGCAGCCGCTAAGCGGTGTACTGCTTGCCACAGTGCTGATCATGTGCGCTGTGGAATTTTCTACAAGTCAGAACTTAATTTCCCTGGCGCTGTCACATCATTTCCGGTTTGGTCCCCAGACTGGATTCCCCGATCAACAGCGCAATTCCCGCTGTTTTGCCTTGCTAGCTCAGCAAGACCGAACATTTCCGCATGTTCGGTTTTTCTTTTTTGTCACAATTTGAACTTGTATACAGTATATGTTTCATTTGCTGCACAAGATTGCGCAAATTCGAACATGCCAATGTACATTCCAATGTCCTGCCGCCGCAGTGGCTGCAAGTATGCGCAGAGTGGCAGATGACAGGGCCGTCATGGTGGTCAGCGTGATTCTTGGCCAGAGGGAGAATACTGCCGCCCGTGTAAAAAATCTTTAATAACATTGTCTTATATGGATTTTCTTTGGGCTTGCCTGGCGAATGGACAAAAAAATGCGCGGTGCCGTGAGGCCCGCGCCAAGTCTACAAAGGAGAAATAGAGGAGAAACTATCAAGAAGCAATTGCTGCATCTCAACGAGTACGGATTATCCGGATGTCGCGCTCGGGTGTCAACATTAGTATTTTCGAAAAGCTTAAAAATATCCGTTTCTGTCGCTAATTAGCACATGCTTATGTTTGAAATCGAAAGTCAAGCGCTTGCTTGGTGAGCCGGGCGCGGCTGATTGTGCGACAATATGCCCTTTCCCGATTTCAGCAGGATGACATGATGTCGCAGCCGCTTCTCACTCTTCCGGACCCGCGCCAGTACCACCCGCCGGTGTCGCTGACCAATATGCTGATCCACAACGCCTTGTCGGTACAAAATGCCACCAGCGATGCCGACCGCGAGCTGTGGTTTGTCGCCATTCGTGATGCCATGGCGCAAATGCTGCAGCGTGGCGAATTGCTCTCGATTTCGGTCGCATTGGCGATGGTGCCGTCGCAAGACACTTATAAGATTGTCTGGGATGCGTTGCGTGCGGCGGTGGAGCAGCCGGATGGCCGCCGTGCTCACCTGTTTGCCTTGCCGCTGGTGCTGGTGGCAGGCAGCAAGAATCAGGCGACGCTGCCGGCGCAGATTGCTGATGAAGATGGCCTGAATGCCTTGCTGCGCCAGCACGGGGTGTTGAGTTCGGATGGCGAGGCCCGCGTGTTCGGCCAGCTCTTGCATCCGGACAGTGTGGTGGCTATGGATGCGGCCAAGCTGTATCGCCTGACCCGTGAACTGGATGCAGCGGCCCCCCTTGCCGGCGAAGCGCTGGACGGTGCGGCCATTACCCTGAAAGAAGAGGGCGTATTCCTGCGCTACCTGCTGGGGGTGGCCATCCAGCAGCCGGGTGATGCCGCGCCGGTACAACTGGGTGGTGCCGTGGGTGCCTGGGGCATGCCCTTGATGAAATTCCTGGGCGAGCAGCTGCACACTGATGGCGTGACGCTGTTCCCCAT